>NZ_JBXAMR010000001.1:0-1609215 GCF_058800845.1 Variovorax sp. GW822-FHT04E09 | reverse complement strand
CACCGTGACGGTGAGCGATGGCCACGGCGGCACGACGACGAGCACCATCACGGTCACCGTCGATCCGGTGAACGATGTACCCACGGTGCCCGACTACACCAAGACCACGAACGAAGACACACCCGTCAGCGGGCAAGTGGTTGGCAGCGACGTCGATGGCGACACGCTCACGTACGTGAAGGGCAGCGACCCGGCGCACGGCACCGTCACGGTCAATGCCGATGGCACCTACACCTACACCCCGGGTGCCAACTTCCACGGCACGGACAGCTTCACCGTGACGGTGAGCGATGGCCACGGCGGCACGACGACGAGCACCATCACGGTCACCGTCGATCCGGTGAACGATGCACCAACGGCGCCCAACTACAACCAGACCACGAACGAAGACACGCCGGTCAGCGGCCAGATTGTTGGCAGCGACGTCGATGGCGACACGCTGACGTACACCAAAGGCAGTGATCCAGCGAACGGCACGGTCACGGTCAATCCCGATGGCACGTACACCTACGTCCCTGGCGCCAACTTCAACGGCACCGACAGCTTCACGATCACCGTCAGTGATGGCCACGGCGGCACCACCACCAGCACCGTCAATGTGACCATCAACCCGGTCAACGACGCCCCCACGGCGCCCAACTACACCCAGACCACGAACGAAGACACACCGGTCAACGGCAAGGTGACGGGCACTGACGTGGACGGCGATGCGCTGACCTACACCAAGGGCAGCAATCCTTCGAATGGCTCCGTGGTCGTCAACCCCGACGGCACCTACACGTACACGCCGAATCCGAATTTCAACGGCACCGACACGTTCACCGTCACGGTGAGCGACGGCCACGGCGGTACGACGACGAGCACGGTGACCGTGACGGTCGATCCGGTGAACGATGCGCCGACGGCGCCGAACTACACCGAGACAACGAGCGAAGACACGCCGGTCAGCGGGAAGGTGATCGGCAGCGATATCGATGGTGATGCGCTGACGTACACGAAGGGCAGCGATCCGGCGCACGGCACGGTTACGGTCAACGCCGATGGCTCCTACACCTACACCCCCGGCGCGAATTTCAACGGCACCGACAGCTTTACCGTCATCGTCGACGACGGCCACGGCGGCACGACCACCAGCACGGTGAACGTGACTGTCACCCCGGTGAACGATGCACCGACGGCACCGAACTACACCGAGACTACGAGCGAGGACACGCCGGTCAGCGGGAAGGTGATCGGCAGCGACGTCGATGGCGACGCACTGACCTACGTGAAGGGCAGCGATTCATCGCACGGCACGGTGACGGTCAACGCCGATGGCACCTACACCTACACCCCGGGGGCGAACTTCCACGGCACGGACAGCTTCACCGTCACGGTGAGCGACGGTCACGGCGGCACCACCACCAGCACGGTGAACGTGACCATCAATCCGGTCAACGACGCACCGACGGCGCCCAACTACACCCAGACCACGGACGAAGATACGCCCGTCAACGGCAAGGTGACGGGCGCTGACGTGGACGGCGATGCGCTGACCTACACGAAGGGCAGCAATCCCTCGAATGGCTCGGTGGTCGTCAACCCCGACGGCACCTACACGTACACGCCGAACCCGAACTTCAACGGCACCGACACGTTCACCGTCACGGTGAGCGATGGCCATGGCGGTACGACGACCAGCACGGTGACGGTCACGGTCGATCCGGTGAATGACGCTCCGACGGTGCCCAACTACACCGAGACCACGAACGAAGACACGCCCGTCAACGGCCAGGTCGTCGGCAGCGACGTCGACGGCGACACGCTGACCTACACCAAGGGCAGTGATCCGGCGCATGGCACGGTGACGGTCAACGCGGACGGCACCTACACCTACACCCCGAATGCCAACTTCAACGGCACCGACACGTTCACCGTCACGGTGAGCGACGGCCACGGCGGCACGACGACCAGCACCATCACGGTCACGATCGATCCGGTCAACGATGCACCGACAGTCCCCAACTACACCGAGACCACGAACGAAGACACACCCGTCAGCGGGCAAGTGGTCGGCAGCGACGTCGACGGCGACACGTTGACCTACACGAAGGGCAGCGACCCCGCGCACGGCACGGTCACGGTCAACGCTGATGGCACGTACACCTACACCCCGGGTACGAACTTCAACGGAACCGACAGCTTCACCGTCACCGTGAGCGACGGTCATGGTGGAACGACCACCAGCACGGTGAACGTGACCATCAACCCGGTCAACGACGCACCGACAGCGCCCAACTACACCGAGACCACGAACGAAGACACGCCGGTCAGTGGCCAGGTCGTCGGCAGCGACGTCGACGGCGATACGTTGACCTACACGAAGGGCAGTGATCCGGCGCACGGCACCGTCACGGTCAACGCCGATGGCACGTACACCTACACGCCCGGCGCCAACTTCAACGGCACCGACACGTTCACCGTCACGGTGAGCGACGGCCACGGTGGCACGACGACCAGCACCATCACGGTCACCGTCGACCCGGTGAACGACGCCCCCACGGTGCCCAACTACGCCCAGACCACGGACGAAGACACCCCCGTCAACGGCCAAGTGATCGGCAGCGACGTGGACGGCGACGCGCTGACGTATGCGCTGGACAGCGGCCCTGCGAATGGCAGCGTCACGGTCAACGCCGACGGCACCTACACCTACGTCCCCAGCGCGAACTTCAACGGCACCGACACGTTCACCGTCACCGTGAGCGACGGCCACGGCGGCACGACCACCAGCACCGTGACGGTCACGATCGACCCGGTGAACGACGCGCCGACGGTGCCCAACTACACCCAGACCACGGACGAAGACACACCCGTCAGCGGCCAGGTCGTCGGCAGCGACATCGACGGCGACACGCTCACCTACACGAAGGGCAGCGATCCAGCCCACGGCACGGTGACTGTCAACGCTGACGGCACCTATACCTACACCCCGAACGCCAACTTCAACGGCACCGACACGTTCACCGTCACCGTGAGCGACGGCCATGGCGGCACCACCACCAGCACCGTCACCGTGACGATCGACCCCGTCAACGACGCCCCCGTGTTCGTCGACGGCGGCGGCACGCCGGTCGACACGGCCACTGGCTACGTCTTCGGCTACGACGAAAACCGCCCCGCGGGCACCGTGCTCGGCACGGTCCACGCCACCGACATCGACAGCGCGAACGTCACCTACAGCATCCTCTCTGGCAACGACCAGGGCTACTTCGCCATCGATCCGGTCACCGGCGAGATCAGCCTCACGCCGGCAGGCGCAGCGGCCTTCGTCAACGACTACGAGGCAGGCGCCAACGCGCACTCGCTGGTGATCGGTGCGACCGATGGCACGGCCACGACCACCATCCCCGTTACGCTCAACGAGCAGAACATCAACGACGCACCGACGGTGCCCGACTACGCCAAGACCACGGACGAAGACACGCCCGTCAGCGGCCAGGTCGTTGGCAGCGACGTCGACGGCGACACGCTCACCTACGCCAAGGGCAGCAACCCATCGCACGGCACGGTCACCGTCAACGCCGACGGCACCTACACGTACACGCCCAGCGCCGACTTCAACGGCACCGACAGCTTCACCGTCACGGTCAGCGACGGCCACGGCGGCACGACGACCAGCACCGTCACCGTGACCATCAACCCCGTCAACGACGCCCCCGTGTTCGTCGATGGCGGCGGCACGCCGGTCGACAGCGCCACCGGCTACGTCTTCGGCTACGACGAGAACCGCCCCGCAGGCACCGTGCTCGGCACGGTCCACGCCACCGACATCGACAGCGCGAACGTCACCTACAGCATCCTCTCGGGCAACGACCAGGGCTACTTCGCCATCGACCCGGTCACGGGCGCGATCAGCCTCACGCCGGCAGGCGCTGCAGCCTTCGTCAACGACTACGAAGCAGGCGCCAACGCGCACGCGCTGGTGGTCGGTGCGAGCGACGGCACCATCACGACGAACATCCCCGTCACGCTCAACGAGCAGAACGTCAACGAGGCCCCAGAGGCGCCCGACGACACCAAGACCACGGACGAAGACACGCCGGTCAGCGGTCAGATCATCGGCAGCGACGTCGACGGCGACACGCTCACCTACGTGAAGGGCAGCAACCCGTCGAACGGCACGGTGACGGTGAACCCCAACGGCACCTACACCTACGTTCCCAACGCCAACTTCAACGGCACCGACAGCTTCACCGTCACGGTGAGCGACGGCCATGGCGGCACGACCACCAGCACGGTGACCGTGACCGTCAACCCGGTGAACGACGCGCCGACGGCCACGGCGACCGACGCCGGCATCGTCTCCGAAGGCAGCCTGCCCGGCGGCATTGCGGCGGCGGACGAGCCGCCGGTGCAATCGACCGGCAAGATCTCCATCGCGGACCCCGACAGCCTGGTGGGCGACCTGTCGGTGTCGCTCAGCGGCCCGGCCGGTGTCACCTCCGGCGGCCAGCCGGTGTCGTGGACCTGGGACGCGGGCACGCACACGCTCACGGGCAGCGTCACCGTCGACGGCGTCACCACCGAGGTGATGACCGTGGCGGTGGGCAACGTCAGCGCCACGGGCGCGGGGCAGTTCGAGGCGGGCTACACCGTTACGCTGAAGGCGCCGATCGACCACCCGGCGGGCAACGGCGAGGGCGTGTCGAACCTGCACTTCGAGGCCGTGGTGAGCGATGGCCAGCTCAGCGGCGCGCCGGTGGGCTTCAACGTGCCCGTCAAGGACGATGCGCCGGTGCTCGTGAACGGCGAGCAGTCCGTCGACGTGGCACCGATCAACACGAACCTGATGGTGATCCTGGACCTCTCCGGGAGCATGGAGGAGGAGACGCCGACGCGGCTCTCCCGTGCGAAGGCGGCTGTCCAGAACCTGATCGACGGCTACGACCTGTACGGCGATGTGCGGGTGCAGCTCGTCACCTTCAGCACGACCGGGCACGCACAACAAGCCTGGATGACGGCAGCCGACGCCAAGGCGCTGGTGCAGGACCTGCAGGCCAGTGGCAGCACCAACTACGACGCTGCCCTGGCTTCGGCGATGAGCGGTTTCTCGGCTGGCGGCAAGCTGCAGGGTGCCCAGAACGTGTCCTACTTCCTCACGGACGGCGAGCCGACGCGTGGGGACGGCAATCCCGACCAGCTCGGGAACAGCAGCAGCAGCAACGCGGCTGACAAGGGCATCCAGGCAGCGGAAGAAGCGATCTGGAAGACCTTCCTCACCACCAACAAGATCAACTCGTTCGCACTGGGCCTGGGCTCTAGCCTGGGCCCGACGGAGCAGGCCTACATCGACCCCATCGCCTACAACGGCAACACGGGCACGAACACCAACGGCAAGATCGTCACCGACACGAGCCAGCTGAACGACATGCTGCAAGGCACGATCAGCGTGCCGCCCACCGTCAGCAACCTGCTGACCGGCGGCCTCGGTGGCTCGTCGGGCTTCGGTGCCGACGGCGGCCATGTGTCCACGCTGACCATCGACGGCACCGTCTACGCCTTCGACAGCAGCACGGGCCTGATGACGAAGACCGGCCCGGCCACCAGCAGCGACTACAGCTACAACCAGGCGACGCACCAGGTCACCATTGCCACCGACAAGGGCGGCAAGCTGGTGGTGGACTTCGACACGGGCGAGTTCAGCTACCAGGTGGCACCGCGCACCACCACCTCGCACAACTACGACGAGACGCTCAGCTACCAGGTGGTCGACCGCGACGGCGATGCGAGCAACGTGGCCACGCAGACGCTGCACGTCAACTACACGCCTGCAGCGGGGGCGGCAGCGCTCTTCAGCTCGGCCGACTCGCTGGGCCTGGCTGGCGTCGACGAAGTCACGGTGTCGATCGAGCAGCAACAGCAACCGCACGATGCGCCGCATTTCCCCTTCGGCGACAGCCCGGCGTGGGGCGGGCTGCAGCTGTCGGACATGCTGCAGGGCTTCGGCGCCGCGGAGTCGCTGCACGCGCTGCTGCAGGCCGCGTTCCCACCGGCCTTCGGGGGCGCGCAGGCGTCTCCCACGGTGCTGTCGCTGGCGTCGTCGGCCGATTCGCTCGCGGCCTACGCACCGCCCGTGGCGCCATCGCTCGCCGACGAGCTCCACATGGGCCTCGCGCTTCACCACTGACCGACCGGCGTGCCGGCGCCGCTTGCGGCGTCGGCCCTGGTGGTCTGCACGTCTTCACGCATGCTTGCTTCCCGTCATCTTTCGTCTGCTGCCGCGGGCCTTTTCTTCCTGCTCGCCGGATCGGCGGCGCTTGCGCAAGCGAGCACCGCCGCTCCGCTGGGCATGGCCGAGGCCGTGCGCCTGGCCGCCACCTCGCACCCGACCGTGCGCAACGCCGTCGGCCAGGCGCTGCAGGCGGGCGAGGGCATTGCGGCCGCGCGCTCGGGCTACTACCCGCAGGTCAGCGCCGGCGTCAGCGCACGCACGGGCAACCGCCAGCTGCAGGCCGACGGTCGCCGCCAGGTGCACCAGGCCTCGCTGTCGGTGACCCAGCTGCTGTACGACTTCGGAAAGGTGTCGAGCGCCGTGAGCGAAGCCGAAGCCTCGGCCACCGCCGCGCGCGCCAAGCTGCTCGTGGCGGTCGACGACGTGGTGCGCGACACCGCGCAGGCATGGATCGAAGTGCATCGCCAGCAGGCGCTCGGCGAGATCGCGCAGGCCCAGGTGAAGGGCGTGCAGTCGCTGGCCGGCCTCGTGGGCGAGCGCCAGGCCAAGGGCGCCACCAGCCAGTCCGACGTGGCGCAGGCCCAGTCGCGCCTGGAGGCCGCGCGCGCCCAGCAACTCAACACCGCGTCGCAGGCCGAGCGCTGGCGCCTCAACCTCATGCACCTGACCCAGGGCCGCGCGCCGGCCGACATCGCCGGCGAAGCGCCCGCGCCGCTCGCGAGCGCTTGCGCCGCGTTGCCGCAGACGGCCTTGCCCGCGCCGACCGTGCAGATGGCGCAGGCCGAGCGCGACATGGCACAGGCCGCCCTGCGCGGTGCCGATGCGCAGCTGCTGCCCACGCTGTCGCTCAACGCCGCTGTCAACCGGGGGCTCGAATCGGGCGGGCGGCCCGCCGGTCAGTCCGCCAACGAAAGCACGTTCACCGTCAACTTCACCGCACCGCTGTACGAAGGCGGGCGCAGCCAGGCCCGCCAGCGCGCCGCCGCGCACGCCGTCGAGGCGGCCGAGGCCGCGCTGGGCTATGCAGAACTCAGCGTGCGCCAGCGCCTCGAAGACGCGCGCGTGCAATCGCAAGGCCACGCGCTGCGCCTGCCCGTGCTCGCCGCGCGCGTGCACAGCACGCAGCGCACGCGCGACCTGTACCGCGAGCAGTACCTGCAGCTGGGCACGCGCTCGCTGCTCGACCTGCTCAATGCCGAGCAGGAGTTCCACGGCGCGCGCTTCGAGCAGGCCGAGAGCGCGCACGAAGTGCAGCGCCTCGCCGTCGAGTGCCTGTACCAGTCGGGCCGCCTGCGCGAGGCCTTCGGGCTGGTCGACGCGGGCGAGCTCGTTGCCGGAGGCCAGCCATGACCGCCACCACCGTGCCCGAACTGTCCGCCGCGCGCGGCCCCGAGCTGCTCGCCGGCTGGGTCGACGCCGTGCTGGCCGTGGCCGCCCACTACCACCTCGACACCTCGCGCGAGCGCATCCGCGGCGCCGCCGCGTGGAGCGACCACGAAGACATCGGCGAGCGCGTGCGCCAGATGGCTCGCCAGGCCGGGCTCACCGTGCGCCAGGTCGTGCCGCGCCTGGACACCCTGAGCCCCTGGCGCCTGCCCGTGGTGCTGCAGCTGCGCGACGGGCAGGTGGCCGTGGTCACCGCCATCTCGGCGCAGGGCCTGCGCGTGATGCTCGGTGGCGACCAGGGCGCGGAAACCGTCTGCACCGTGGACGAGCTGCAACCCGCGCTCGAAGCCATGGCCGTGCTGCGGCCCGCGCAGTCGGCGCCCGACTCGCGCGTCGATGCCTACATCCGCCCGGTGGAGCCGCACTGGCTGCGCCAGATCGTGCTGGCCGACTGGCGGCCGTACGCGCACATCCTCGTCGCGTCGCTGGCCTACAACCTCATGGCGCTGGCCGGCACGCTGTTCTCCATGCAGGTGTACGACCGCGTCGTGCCCGCGCAGTCGCTGCCCACGCTGCATGTGCTGTTCGGCGGCGTGCTGCTGTCGATCGCGTTCAGCTGGGTCATGCGCGGCGCGCGCATGCGCATCACCGACGTGGTGGGCAAGCGCGCCGACCTGCGCATTTCGGACCGCGTGTTCGGCCACGCGCTGCGCGTGCGCGGCTCGGCGCGCCCGCGCGCCACCGGCACCTTCATCTCGCAGCTGCGCGAGCTGGAGCCCGTGCGCGAAATGCTCACGTCGACCACCGTGGCGGCCGTGGCCGACCTGCCGTTCTTCTTCGTGTTCTGCGTGCTCTTCTGGTTCATTGCCGGCTGGCTCGTGCTGGTGCCGCTGGCCGCGTGCGTGCTGCTGATCGTGCCCAGCCTGCTGGCGCAGCCGCGCCTGCGTGCGCTGGCCCAGACGGGCATGCGCGAATCGTCGCTGCGCAACGCCATGCTGGTCGAGGCCGTGCAGGGCATCGACGACATCAAGGGGCTGCAGGCCGAGCCGCGCTTCCAGAACCAGTGGAACCACTACAACGCCGTGAACGCCGACTCGGGCCTGCAACTGCGCGCGCTGCTCAACACCCTGAGCAACTGGACCCAGACCGTGCAGGGCGCCGCCTTCGCCTTCGTCGTGTTCTTCGGCGCGCCGCTCGTGATGGACGGCCACATGAGTACCGGCGTGCTCGTGGCCGCATCGATTTTGTCGACCCGCATGCTCGCGCCACTGGCCGGCGTGACGCAGGTGCTCAACCGCTGGCAGCAGGCCAAGGTGGCCGGCGAGGCGCTCGACCAGCTCATGAAGCTGCCGGTCGACCACCCGCCCCACGAGACGCGCGTGCACCGGCCCGCCGTGCAGGGCGACTACACGCTGCGCGACGCCGTCTTCAGCCACGACGGCCAGACCACCGCGCTGCACGTGAAGGCGCTGCACATCGGCGCTGGCGAACGCATTGCCGTGCTCGGGCGCAACGGCGCGGGCAAGTCGACGCTGCTGCAGGCGCTGTCGGGCCTCATCGAACCGCGCGCGGGCAGCGTGCTGCTCGACGGCGTGTCGATGGCCCACATCGACCCCGCCGACGTGCGCCGCGACGTCGGGCTGCTCGCACAGGACGCGCGCCTGTTCCACGGCACCCTGCGCGAGAACCTGCAGATGGGCACCCCCCACGCCACCGACGCCGAACTGGTGGCGGCCCTGCAGGCCACCGGCGCCTGGGCCTTCGTGCGCCGCCTGCCCACCGGGCTGGACCATCCGCTGCTCGAAGGCGGGCGCGGCCTCTCGGGCGGACAGCGCCAGAGCCTGCTGCTCGCGCGGCTCCTGCTGCGCCGCCCCGGCGTGCTGCTGCTCGACGAGCCCACCGCGTCGCTCGACGAAGTGGCCGAGCGCGAAGTGATCGAACAGCTGCGCGCGTTGCCCGCCGGCCGCACGCTGGTTCTGGCCACGCACCGCCAGGCCGTGCTCGAGGCAGTCGACCGCATCCTCGTGGTGGACGGCGGCGCCGTCGTGCTCGACGGGCCGCGCGACCAGGTGATGGCGCGGCTGCGCCAAGGCGCGGTCGCCTCGCGCGAGGCGATGGCCTCCGCAGGCCGCGGCAAGGAGGGGCAGGCATGAACGCCGTGACATTGACCAAGGCGCAAGTGCAAGCCGCCGCGCAGGCACCGGCCGTATCCACCGCCACCGTGTGGGGCCCCGGCGGCGCCGACGACTTCGACGAAGCCCGCGCCAGCGGCTCCGCGCGCGTCGTGTGGTTCGTCGCGCTCTTTCTGCTCGCCTTCTTCGTGTGGGCCTGGGTCTTCGAGATCGACGAGGTGTCCAGCGGCATGGGCAAGGTGATTCCCAGCTCGCGCGAGCAGCGCATCCAGTCGCTCGAAGGCGGCATCCTGGCCGAGCTGCGCGTGCACGAAGGCCAGATCGTCGAGAAGGGCCAGGTGCTCGCGCAGCTCGACCCCACGCGCGGCGAATCGAATGTGGAAGAAACCGCCGCGCGCTACCGCGCCGCCCTGGCCAGCAGCGTGCGCCTGCGCGCCGAGGTGCAAGGGCAGGGCAGCCTGCAGTTCCCCGCCGAGCTGAAGGCCTACGCCCAACTGGTCGATTCCGAAAGCGCGCTCTTCCGCTCGCGCCAGGGCAGCCTGCGCGACACCGTGTCCGGCCTGGGCCAGGCGCTTTCGCTCGTGCGCAAGGAGCTCGACATCACCCGCTCGCTGCAGGTGAGCGGCGCGGCCAGCAACGTCGAGCTCATCCGCCTGCAACGCCAGGCCGCCGACCTGGAGCTGAAGATTGCCGAGGCGCGCGCCAACTACATGGTGCGCAGCCGCGAAGAGCTGGCCAAGGCCGATGCCGAGGTCAAGTCGTTGTCGTCCGTGGTGCGTGGGCGCGCCGACTCGCTCGAGCGGCTCACCCTGAACTCGCCCGTGCGCGGCATCGTCAAGAGCTTGCAGGTCACCACCATCGGCGGCGTCGTGCCGCCCAACGGCTCGCTGCTGACGCTGGTGCCGCTGGACGACCAGCTGCTGGTCGAGGCGCGCATCTCGCCGCGCGACATCGCCTTCATGCGGCCCGGGCAGGAGGCGCAGATCAAGATCACCGCCTACGACTACGCCGTGTACGGCGGCCTCAAGGGCCGCGTGGTGACCATCGCGCCCGACACCCAGCGCGACGAGGTCAAGCCCGAGATCGTGTACTACCCCGTGCTCGTGCGCACCGACTCCGACGCACTCACCGACAAGGCCGGCCGCCGCATGCCCATCGTGCCCGGCATGGTGACCACCGCCGACATCCGCACCGGCCGCAAGACCGTGTGGGACTACCTGACCAAGCCGCTGAACAAGGCGCGCGAAGCCATGCGCGAGCGCTGACCCGCGCGCGCTCATTTCCCCACGAAACCCATCCGACACCCATCCGACCCAAGAGGACGCTAGCCATGAAAACCACCCCGCACGCATCCCCCGCCGCTGCCGCCTTCGTGCTCGCTGCCGCGCTGCTCGGCGCCGCCGCTCCTGCGGTGGCCCGCGACAACCCCGTGGACCCCGTGAGTAACCCCGACAATCTCGACTATCGCGACGTCGAGGCGCGCCGCCCCGACTTCAAGGAGCCCTTTCTGCGCGACGGCGTCGTGTCGCGGCCCGAGCGCTTTCGCGAGATCAAGCCCGGCCTCAACCAGGCCCAGGTGCTCGCCGTGCTCGGGCAGGCGCTGAAGCAGCAGCGCGGCGCGCTCGGCACCGAGTGGGACTACCACTTCAAGTTCCAGATGCCCCAGTCGGCCAACTACCTCGTGTGCCAGTACAAGGTCGTGTTCGACGACAGCCAGGCCGTGCGCAGCGCCGTGTGGCGCCGCCGCCAATGCCTGGACCTGCTGCCGCGCTGAGCCGCAACGTCGGCCCGCAGCCCATGCCTCGCGATTCCACGCGCGCGCCCCGTCCCTACGAGGCCTTCGTGTACGGCAACTCCGCCGACGAGCCCACGCGGCTGGCCGAGCGTTGCCTGGAGGTGATCGAGGGCACGCTGAAGAGCGTCGACCGCGTCGTGGCCTGCCTGCGTGCGGCCGAACTGGAACACGGCATCGGCATCGCGGCCATGACGCGCGCGCAGATCGCCGACGCCGCCGAATGGCACCGCGCCAAGCTGCAGGGCCTGCTGGCCGTGAAGCTGCAGCTCACCAACCGCGGCGGCGACCTTCATCTGGTGGACGACCTGCACCTGGTCGTGCGGCTCAAGTCGCGCCTCACCGCGCCCGGCGGCTTTCTGCCGCAGCTGTACCACCTCATGCCCCATGGCTGAGGTGGACGACGCGGCCTTCGCGGTGGATGCGTTCCGCTGCATGGGGCCTTGTCTTCTTCTGGCGTTGAACGACAACGCCCGCACGGCCGCCCCGGGAGGCACGCCGTGATCCGCCGCACCAAGCGCTTTCGCAAGAACCTCTACCGGTTGAGCGACGTGGCGCTGTGGCTGCTCCTTGCCGTGTTCCTCGCGCTGGCGGCCGACGCGCTGCCGGCGCGAGGTGTCAGTCAGGACCACCGCGACAGCGAAGCCGAGCGCGCCACGCACGCGCACTAGCTGGCGGCCGGCCCCGCACCGAGTCTTGCTTCGCCGCGTCTCGCCTCTGGCGAAGCAGAAAAACCGGGGCGCCTCAGATATCTCGTCGATTCGAGAAATCGTCGACGAATTCTTTTCTCTTGCGCGGCTTCGCTTCTCTACAGTGAATGCCCCCGCGACAAGACGGCCCGCTGTAGCGGCCGACGAACCCCGTGAAAGGAAACGCCTTCATCCCAGACATTGATTGATCGATCGATTGATTCGTGCGAGCGAATGAACCGCCTTGCCTCACGGCGGGTGTCGATGTCTCTTTGTGAAGCAGCGACACGAATGTGAGGCACAAAAGGCGACGGCCAGGGTGCGTGAACACCCTGACCGTCTAACCACATGACGTGCAACCACTTTGGAAAGAGAGCACAACAAATGGCTGATCGAATTATGGCCGGGCGTTCCACGCCCCAATCTCCCCGCCGCACACGCGGCGCGACCCCTTCGTCCACCCCCACAGGCGAAGACGCCCGAGACCTCCTCGAAATCAAACTGGCCCAGCTGAACTCCCTGCTGTGGTGCTGCTACGGCGACGGCAACGGGTGGTTCGAGGAAGCCGGGGAGAAACACCGGGATCACATGCTGTGGATCGCGGCGGATCTGGCGAGGGAGGCGGAGAGGTTGTTGGGGGAGAGTGGGAGGGGGTAGGGACTACCGGCCAGCCGCCGTGTCCTTGTGACGGCGGTGGCTCACTTTCCCAACTTCCTTCAACGTAGCAAGGGCCGGGTGTTGTCACCCCTCGATCGAGGTTTGACCGCTTGCAGTGGTTGCTGTCGGCCGTGGCCGCACAGCGACCTCGTGGTCCCTGGTCCGCAGCGGTCATCCGGGAGCCAGCGCTTTCGCGGGCCCGACAGCCGGCTCCGGAGGTGCAGCCGAAATCGGTGTGGGACCCCTGCAGAGCGGTATCTCGAACGTCTGCTTCCCGCAATTGCGAATAGGTACCCTCGATCCGGAAAAGGCAACCTCGGGCGATCGGTCCATTGATGCCCGAGCGCCGGTGTATCCAGTCGGTTGGTCGTACCGCCCGTGGCCACCTTGAACTCGGCGTGTACATCATCGTCGTTGAAACGTCAGCGCGCCGCAGATGACTCTGAACTGTGCGGATGTTTCTGTGCGCCTTCAGTGCGTGGCGAGCGAGTGCTACGGGGATTGGGCCGAAACGAGATTGGCGATATCTTCGTCCCCGATAAGTCGGTGGCGTGCTGGCCCTTCCGTCGAGCTGGCCCCACACCGGCAAGACGCCAAGCCCGCGTGCTGGTGTGGTATATCCTGCATCATGTGGCGCTTGGCGTCTTGCTGGTGTCTCCTGCTTAACTCGAACGTTAGGCCGCACAACCAAATGGCGTGACCTTCATGAATATTGTCGAGTATCGAACCCACGTTGATGTATTGCTTGAGCGACTGCGCGTTGCCGATGCCGTGCCTGGCGAGTACGCCGCCCACTACACCAACGCTCAGACACCGAGATACCTATTGCAGTCAGCCGCAGAAAACAAGATGCGGCAGTTTGACGGTGACTACATGAACGATCCGGAAGAGGGGCGCTACGTTGTCGATGTCATGATCGCCGCCGCGCAAGCCTGCACTCACCAGTTCAAGGGTGTGTTTGTCGAGCGCCTCACCAAACTGCGGGAGTCCCGTCTCCTTTACTCTGCATATCGGAAAGCTACTTTTCTCTCATGCTGGACGATTACACAGATCAAGCCGGGGTTAGAAGATTCAAGTGACTCGTTGAATCACTGGCGCTTCTATGGAGACGACGGAAGGGGTTCTTGCTTAATGGTTCCCTTGGAAAATCTCCTCCCAATTTTTCCAGATCAACTCTTTCATGTCACTTATGGCACAGAGTCGCGTGGTGGAGGGGCCGCTGCTGCAGAGCGACCCATACGACAACTAAAGGACGGATTAACGAACCGGCTCAATGCACTGCGGCGTTCATACGGCAACGCGATGCAAGATTTGGAAGAGGTCATTCAAG
The DNA here is from genome assembly GCF_058800845.1 of Variovorax sp. GW822-FHT04E09. Classification (NCBI taxonomy): domain Bacteria; kingdom Pseudomonadati; phylum Pseudomonadota; class Betaproteobacteria; order Burkholderiales; family Comamonadaceae; genus Variovorax; species Variovorax sp. GW822-FHT04E09. Next base: position 1,595,015 of record NZ_JBXAMR010000001.1, on the reverse strand, counting down.
CGACACACCCCCTACTGTTCCTATTCAAATCGTCCGAGTACGCAGCGGAGCGCGAGGTGAGGTCGATTGTTCACAAGCCAGATTACGCTACCGCATCTGGTGTCTTGTTTGATCAACGCGAACCGAAGCGCGCCTACATCGATGGCAATCCTGGCCTTGTTTCTAACAACTCGATTCTGTACTTCGGTCCCAAAGCTGATCACAAGCACGCAATCGAGGTCATGGGGCTCGCCGCAAACCTCGGCGTCGATCTCCGCGTGTTTGTCAGTTCGATGCCCTATCGCTAGGGGCCTCGGTGCAGCCGAACCCTTCCATCGAAGGACGTTAAAAAGGCTAAGCCCTTGCGCTGCCTTTCATGTCAAACGTAGATATCTCGATCAAGATGCGAAGCACGACTGATCTTCTCGCTTGGCTGAGTGCCGCCAATCAACGGTATGGCGCAGAGGGAATCCCCCACAAGGGACGTCCCTTTTATGCCATGAGCGATTTCACTCGCGAACACAATTGTTCACTGGCCATGGACGATCCCATGACCAAGAAGATCTTCGATTGGTTCTACGAGAACAGTCCACCTGGAGCCCATCAGGTAGGGTCAGTCTATACAGGTGTTTATCTCTATGACACCGCCTTCTGGCCAGTCCACGTGCCATTTATCTTCGGCGAAGGCAGTGTGAATGCGCTTGACTGCCTGGAAACCATGCCCGCTCAGATAAAGAGAAAAATCGAGAAAACTCACCACGACATCTGGACGTACGTAGTCCACTGGGCAAACTGCGTGGACTATAGCTATGGCTGGCAAGATTTGAGCGGAACATCTAGGCTTCAGCCCAGAGCCTCAAAGCTACTCGGGGCAGCTCACTCCGAGCTTGTTGGTGCCAATGCTCAGCTTCTGGAGCATCGTCCGAACGTGAAAGCCATCCTGGGCATGCGCATGGCAACTGAGATCTTCCTCAAAATGGTCTTGGTTCAGGAGCGCAACCTCACCGAAAACCAACTGATGAAGATAAGTCACAAGCTGGAAGAGGCAGCGAATGCATGTGCTGACGCCACCAAGGAGAAGTTGTTTGAGGAGATCGGTAAGCGCGCCTTGCTATATCCCCCGGTATCAGCAAGATACGACGACACAAATTGGTCCAGCACGAGTGTTTGGCAGGCCGCAACCCTGACCCAACTCACAGCTGCAACAGTCACGCGCCGCTATACGGATCGCGATATGCGCGCGTCAATCATTCCTCCAGAGCCGTTTCGCTCGTGACCACCGCTGGAAAGAGGCCTACCCCCTCGCTCAAGCGGAGTGCCCCAGGCAGGCCATCAGGTCCGGGCTGGTGGTATGTCGTACATGTTCGTCAGTCTTGGCCTGGGGTCATACAGTCGTCGCCCGCTTAGCCCGAGCGTCGAGCAACCGCTTCTTCAGTTGCGGAACGCCCGCTCCCGGTCGAGAGTGCATGCGAGGTGGGAGCGCTGCGATGCAGCCTTTCAGCCTCGCTTAGCCCGGGATTGATGTAAGACAGCAGCCCGGTGCCTCTTGGGCGCGTCCTACGAGATCCATCAACTCGATGGGAGACCATCATGGGAGCCGTAGGCAATGCTGTTTATCAGGAGCCGTGGGAGAAGGGCAAGATCATCGGGCAGAAGGCGCCCTTCAAGCTCAAAGATATCTGGGTGCTGCGCGAGCGCCTCCAGATAGAGGGTCGTGTGCGCGAGCCCGCACTCTTGAATCTCAGCATCGATAGCAAGCAGCGTGGATGCTACGTCTTCCCTCTCAAGGTCCGGGACGTGTGTCATGGTGACCAACTGGCGGCAGGCGCCATTGTTATGCAGCACAGGACCCAGCACCCGGTGAAGTTCGAGATCATTGCCGCCATTCGAGGAGCCCTACAGGCTTAGATCAAGCAAGCGGCGCAGGAGTGTCATCAATACGTCCAACGAGGCTGCATATAGCCACATTCCCTAAGCCCAGTAGATTCGGTAAGGTCCTCCCTGCGGTTGGGAACTGGGTAGACTCTGAAACAATATGTGAATCATCACGGAGGTGAGATGAAGCTCGTCAAGGCGCATGTGACCGACTTCCGGTCGGCGGAAGATAGCGGCGAATTCGAAATCGGTCAGGTCATTTGCCTCGTCGGAAAGAATGAAGCCGGCAAGAGCGCGCTTCTGCAGGCGCTTGCAGCATTGAATCCGCACCCATCCACCCCGCAGACCTTCGACAAGGAGCGGGACTATCCCCGGCGTCATCTTGCGTCGTACGCCGATCGGCATCCCAAGGACGGTGCGGTTGCCATTCAGACCGAATGGGATTTTGAGGATAAAGAACTGGCCGAGCTTGACGCCTTGCTGGGCAAGGGGGCCGTGGAGCGTCGGGTGAAAGTTCAGCGCAGATATGGTGCGAATTTCACATCTGCCCCCAGCATTGACTTTAAGAAGGTCCTCAGCCACCTGTTCGAGAAATTCGAGGTTACCGGGGACGACCTCGCTCCCCTGAGTGCCGCCACGACGACCGATCAGCTGTTGAATGCGCTTAAGGCCGTCCAGACGCGCACCGAATCACAGTCCAAGCTGCATGCTTACTTGGAGGCCGAAGGCTCGGCGACTGCGCAGGTCAACAACTTTGTTGCCCGAAGCCTTCCGAGATTCATGTATGTTTCCTCGTACGACCGGATGGACGGGACCGTGCAGTTTCAGCTTGTTCAAACGCTGCAAAGTCAGAATGCTCTCGATCGGGAGGAGCACAGAGGAAAGAAGCTGTTCCTAGAGTTCCTTCAGTATGCAGGTATCTCTTTGTCGGAGTTGCTGAAGCAGAACACGTATGAAACGTACAACGCGCTGTTGCAGGCCGCTTCTAACAAGATAACGGACCAAATCCTCGAGTACTGGACTCAGAATCCGGATCTAACTGTCGAGGTGAAGGTGTCGACAGGGATGACCGGTGACCCTGCGCCCTTCAACGAAGGAACTGTTGCTCGCGCGCGGATTTACAACGCGCTTCATCGCGTCGACACCCCCTTCTCGGAGCGTAGCGCGGGGTTTGTCTGGTTCTTCTCGTTCCTGGTTAAGTTTGCCCAGGTCAAGAACGAGGCTGCGCCTGTCATTCTGCTGTTGGACGAGCCTGGCCTCACACTGCACGGAAAAGCTCAGGCAGACCTTCTGCGCTTTTTTAACGACAAGCTCGCACCGCACCACCAAGTCATCTTCTCCACGCACTCACCGTTTATGGTGCCTGTCGGAGATATCGCTTCAGTGCGCGTGGTTCAGGACATGATCGAGTTAAAGGGGGCTCGGCGAGTTCCACTTGGCACGAAAGTCCGCGACGACGTCTTGACACAAGACCCAGACACACTCTTTCCCTTGCAGGCAGCGTTAGGCTATGAGCTGACCCAATCACTGTTTATTGGGAAGAACACGCTTTTGGTGGAAGGTCCCGGCGACATCCTTTACATGCAAGCATTCAGCGACGCACTCCGTCGGCGCAAGCGAGGCGGGCTTGATGCGCGCTGGACCATCTGCCCTGCTGGAGGCATCGACAAGATCCGACCGTTCGCATCACTTTTTGCTGGCAACGCGTTAAATATTGCCGTGCTTTCCGACCAAGCAGCGGGCGACAAACGCAAGATTGACGATCTACGGAAATCCCAGATTCTTAAGGCGGGTCAATTCCACACTGTCGCTGACTTACTTGGGCGTCCTGAGGCAGATATCGAAGATCTTTTGGCTCCGGGTCTGCTGGTCGATATCCTGAATGCCGCGTATCACCTATCAGGCAAACACCAGCTCACGACGAAGAAGCTTGATGACGCCGACAAATCCAGTTCCCGCCTCATCAAGAAGGCTGAGGCGTATTTCAAGCTGTTGCCCGACACGATCGACATGCTGGATCATTTCGCACCGGCCGCTTGGCTTGTACGACATGGCGAGATTCTCGATGCGACGTCGCCTGAAGTGGACGAGACGCTGGACCGGGCCGAGGCAGTGTTCAAGACCTTCAACGACCTTCTCAAGGGTTGACCGTCAGGCGCCCGCACAGAAAGGGTTCTGGCGCATTGGGCTATACAGCTATCGCAGCGTTAGCTTTGTGTGGTCGGAAGGGGCATGGTCATCGCACCATGGGTGCCCATAAGCGTGCCGCTGAACTTCGACGTTGAACGTCGGCTCTCGGACGTCGAGATAGCTGAAGCCTAGGGCCGCATCGGGTCGACAGCACCCTCGGCAGCCAGCCGAAGCTGTCGTTGGTCGCCTAGCAGCGTCGGAGGACGCTGATGTCGCCAGTTTGGTCGCAGACATGCCGGCAGGTCCGATGGCACAGCACCGGATCTTGAATGACAGGTCCCGGTAGTCGCAGTCACTCGGTCCCTGAACCTGATCGGCTGCACCCAGTCTGAAGCGGCCACTTAAGCGATGCTGGAGGCCGTACTCGGGGGGGGGGAGGCGAGGGCAGCTCGGAAATCAACGCTCTTCAGCGATGGACTTCCGGCCTTAGCGCTTCATCGCTGTGGCATATCCTTCACCGAATACCCAAGACTCACAGTCGCATCCTCCGGAATCCCCGGCATCGTCGCATTCCAAGCCTGCCACTGCGCCCGCATCGCCTCCAGCCGCTGCGGCTCCTTCTTCCCCAGGTTCGCGCGTTCGCGCTCATCGGCCGGAATGTTGAACAGGTACTCGTTGCCGTCGACCTTCAGGTACTTCCAGTCGCCGTCGCGCATGGCTTCCTGGCCGCGGTGGTTCATGCGCCAGTGCAGGGGGCGGCGGAAGGTGTGGGTGGCGTCTTTCAGCACGGGCATCAGCGACACGCCATCGAACGGGTACGCCGCGTCGGCCTTCACGCCGGCGGCGTCGAGCATGGTGGCCGACCAGTCCATGGTCATGCACAGCTGGGTGCTCTCGCCGCCCTTGGCGATCACCTTGGGCCAGTGCGCGATCCATGGCACGCGGATGCCGCCTTCGGTCAAATCCATCTTGCCGCCGACGAGCGGCCAGTTGTCCGAGAAGCGCTCGCCGCCGTTGTCGCTGGTGAACACGACGAGGGTGTTGTCGGCCATGCCGTGCTTTTCGAGCGCGGCCATGATCCAGCCGATGCCTTCGTCCATGTGATGGATCATGCGGCGGTACACGTGGATGTTGCCGCCCGACAGGTCGAACAGGTTGTCCTTCACGAGCGGAGCCTTGTCGGCGTCGTCGCGGGTTTCCCACGGCCAGTGGGGGGCGGTGTAGTGCAGGCTCAGGAAGAAGGGCGCCTCTTGCGTGGCCATGCGTTCGACGTAGTCGACGGCGCGCTTGGAGAGCACGTCGGTCAGGTAGCCCTCGTCGTCCTTGTGCTCTTCTTCGCCGTACCAGAGGTCGTGGCGGCCGGCTGAATCGCAGTGGGTGAAGTAGTCGACACCGCCCGACATGGGGCCGAAGAATTCTTCATACCCCGAGCGCAGCGGGCCGAAGCTGGGCGGGTAGCCCAGGTGCCACTTGCCGATGAGCGCGGTCTTGTAGCCGCTGTCTTTCAGCAGCGACGGCAGGGTGGGGTGCTCGGTGGGCAGGCCCAGCGTGGTGCTGCCGCGGCTTCGGCTGTTGATGGGCTCTTCGGCCGCGCCGCGCAGGCGGTACTGATACCGCGCGGTGATCATCGCGAAGCGCGTGGGCGAGCACACGGGCGAGTTCGAGTAGCCCTGTGTGAGCTTCAAACCGTTGGCGGCCAGGCCGTCGAGCACGGGCGACACGCGGCCAAAGGGCGCCTCGCGGCCGCCGTAGCAGCCGAGGTCGGCATAGCCGAGGTCGTCGGCCACGATGAAGATGATGTTGGGGCGGGTGCTGCGTGTCGTCATAGATCGCTGGAGGGTTTCAATCAGGGTTGGTAGCCGGACTTCTGCACGACAGGTGCCCATTGCGCCTTGTAGGCCTTGAGCATCGCGGCGGTCTGCGCCTGGGTGCTCACCACCGGCGTCATGCCGGCGTCCTTGAACTTGCGTTGGGTGTCGGGGTCTTGCATCACGGCGTGGATGGTGGTGGCCAGGCGTTCGACTTTTTCCTTGGGCATGCTGGCCGGCGCGAAGAAGGTGTTCCAGCCGGTGGCGGCGAGGTCGAGGCCGGCTTCCTTGAAGGTCGGAATGGTGGGCGCGAAGGGCGAGCGCTTTTCGCCCGACAGCGCCAGGATGCGCAGCTTGCCGGCGGTGTGCTGCGGCAGCACGACGTCTTCGGTGTCGACGGCAATGGGCACCTGGCCGCCGATCAGGTCATTCAGCAGCGGGGCGGAGCCGCGGTAGCCAATCACCTGGGTCTGCACCTTGGCCTTCTCGCCCACCATGAGGCCGAAGAAGTGCGGCAGGCTGCCGGTGGCGGGCACGCCCACGTTGGCCTGCTGCGGGTTGGCGCGCATCCATGCGAGCAGGTGGTTCAGCTCGCGCACGGGCAGGGTGGGCGACACGGCCAGCGCAAAGTCGTAGGCGTTGACGTGCGACACGGGCACGAAGTCGCGCTCGGCGTCGTAGCCGTTGTCCTTGAAGACGAGTGGCGCCACCACCATCACGGCGGGGTTGGCGAGCATCAGCACGTTCTGGTTGGCGGGCGTGGCCTTGGCCTGCTGCGCGGCCAGGCGGCCGCCCGCGCCGGGCTTGTTGTCGACGATCACGGGCACGCCGAGCTGGGCCGCGAGCTTGTCGCCCACGATGCGCGCCACGCGGTCGGTGGCGCCGCCGGGCGCGTAGCCGACGACGATGCGCAGCGGGCTGTCGAGTGCGGCTTGGGCGGCCTGTGCGCGCGCGAGCGTGGGGGCGGCGATGGCCGCCACGAGGCCGGCCATGGCCAGCACGGCGGCGAGGCGACGGCGGGCCGGGTTGAAGGAAGAAGCGAAAGCGGGGAGGGCGCGCGGGATCATGAAGGGTGTGTCCTTGTTGTCGATCGGTCGGTCAGTCGTTGGCCTGGAAGTTCACGGCCTTCATGATGCCGGCCCAGCGGGCAATGTCTTCGCGCATGGTCTTCACGAGCGCCTCGGGGCCGTCGGCCACGGGGTACATGCCGTTCTGCAGCAGCAGCTGGCGCACGTCGCGCGAGTTCACGGCGCGGATGATTTCGGTGCGCAGTTTCTCGGCGGTGGCGGGCGGCGTCTTCAGCGGCGCGTAGTAGGCGAACCACGCGGTGGCCACCACGTCCTTGTAGCCGCTCTCCACGAAGCTGGGCAGCTGCGGCATGAGCGGCGAGCGCTTGTCGCCGCTGGTGGCCAGCACTTTCACGCGGCCCGTGGGCAGCATCTGTTGCGCGCCACCGATGGTGTCGAAGTACACGGGCACGGTGCCGCCCATCACGTCCTGGCGTGCGGGCGTGGAGCCGCGGTAGGGCACGTGCACCATCTTCAGGCCGGCCGCGCGGTTGAGCATTTCGCCCAGAAAGTGCGAGGGCGTGCCGGCGCCGTACGAGCCGAAGCTGACCTTGTCGCCCTGCGCCTTGGCCCAGGTGATGAACTCGGCCAGGGTGTTGGCGGGCACGTCCTTGTGCACGGTGAGCGCCAGCTCGAAGCGCGCGGCGTTCACGAGCGGCACGAAGTCCTTGATGGGGTCGTACGACAGGTTGCGGTAGGCGCTGGGGAACATGGTCATCATGCTCGCGGTGCCCAGCAGCAGGGTGTGGCCGTCGGGCGGCGCGGTTTTCACGGCCTCCACGGCAATGCGGCCGGCGGCGCCCGAGCGGTTGTCGATGATGAGCGGGCCCAGCGAATCGCGCACCTGGTGGGCAATGGCGCGGGTCAGCACGTCCTGCGTGCCGCCGGCGGGCACGCCGATGAGCACCTTGATCGGCTGGCCGGGGGTGAAGGCGGCGGGTTGCTGCTGCGCGAACGCAAGCGGTGCGAAGGACGCAAGGGGGGCAAGGGCCAGCCCGCCAAGGGTGGTCAGGGTGCGGCGGCGGGTCGGGTCGGGAAGCTGGGGCATCGTCAATCTCTCCGGGGTCTCGTTCGGCGTTCGGCAGGGTCTGTGCGTGGCCGGGGCGGGTGGCCGCGGCTGCGGACGATTCTGGAGACGCTACATTCGATTGATCAAATCAACCATCGCCCGGATTTACCCGGCCTTTCGAGACCCCGCCCCATGACCGCCGAAGACGCCGCCACCTCGCCGCGCCGCCCGCTGGACGACCTGCTGCTGTACCGGCTGTCGCGCCTGCTCGCGGTGGCGGGCAGCATGGTGATCCGGCTGTGCGAGGGCCGCTTCGGCATCACGCGGCGCGAGTGGCGCCTGATCGCGGTGCTGGCCAGCCGGGGCGAATTGGGCTCGTCGCAGCTGGCCGAGCATGCCCAGCTGGACCGGGCGCGTACTTCGAAGGCGGTGGGCTCGCTGGTGGCCAAGCGGCTGGTGTCGCGCACGGCGCTGGCGGGCGACCGGCGGCAGGTGCGGCTGGGCCTCACGGCGTCGGGGCAGGCGCTGTACGACGAACTCTTTCCGCTGGTGACGCGCATCAACGCCGAGCTGATGGGCACGCTCGACGCGGACGATGCCGCGCGCTTCGACGACGCGCTGCACCGGCTGCAGGCGCATGCCGAAACCATGGTGGCGCAGGCGGTGCTGCCCAAGGCCGACCGGGGGCGCCACGCGGCGGCCGCTGCGGCAGCGGCAGCAGGCAACGGCAAGAAGAACAGCACGGCGCGCAGCGGCAAGGCCGTCAGTCCACCTTCATCCCGGTCGCCTTGACGATGCGGCCGTAGCGCGCCTGCGCCGTGGCCAGGCGCGTGGTGGCGGCGGCATCGGTTTCGGCCAGCGGCACCATGTCGAGCGAGGCCAGGCGGGCCTTCAGTTCGGGCAGGGCCAGCGCCTTGTGCAGCGCCTGGCGCAGGGTCTGCATCACGGGCTCGGGCGTGGCGGCGGGCACCATGGCGAGGTAGAGCACTTCGAACTCCAGGTCTTTCAGGCCCAGCTCGCCGACGGTGGGCACGTCGGGCAGCAGCGGTGCGCGCTGGCGGCCGGTGACGGCCAGGGCGCGCAACTTGCCGCCCTGGATCTGCGGCAGCACGCCGGGCGTGGCGACGATGCCGGCCTGCACCTCGCTGCCGAGCATGGCCATCACGGCCGGGGCGTTGCCCTTGTAGGGCACGTGCACGATCTTCGCGCCCGTGGCGCTCGCGAAGATCTCGGCGGCAATGTGCCCCGGGCTGCCGTTGCCGGCCGAGCTGAAGGTGGCGGGCTCGGCCTTGGCCTGCGCGATGAAGTCGGGCAGCGTCCTGGCCTTCACCGAGGCGGCGGTGGTGAAGCTCAGGCCCGACGAGCTGAAGATCATCAGCGGCTTGAGGTCTTTGGCCGCGAAGGGCATCGACGCGTACAGGTGCGGGTTGATGGTGAAGGTGCTGTCGATGCCCAGCAGCACGGTGTAGCCGTCGGCCGGGCTCTTGGCCACGGCGTCGGCACCGATGTTGCCGCCCGCGCCGGGGCGGTTGTCGACCACGAAGGGCTGCTTCAGGTCTTTTTGCAGCGCGTCGGCCAGCGCGCGCCCGAGGATGTCGATGGGGCCGCCGGCGGGGAAGTTGACGAGGAACTTCACGGGCTTGGCGGGGTAGCTCGCCTGGGCCTGCGCGGCCGGGGCGGCGAGGCCGAGGGCCAGTGCGGCGCAGGCGGCGGCGAGCGTGAGGCGGCGGCGCGCGCCAAAGGAAGAGGAAGGTTTCGAGGAAAAAATCGTGGTCATGGCTGCTGTGTCTGTCTCCGTATCCACGGCACTCTAGAAGGCTGCGCGGCGCGGCACAACTGAAGTCTCTTCCGCCAGCTATTCCCTCTGGTTATATTTGAAAGCACATCGCCCCAATGGCTTCGAGGAGAACCGCATGTCAGCCATGAACTTTGAGCGCCTGAAGATGCGCCACCTGCAATGCCTGGTCATGGTGGCGCAGGAGCGCAACCTGGTGCGCGCGGCCGAGGCGCTGTCGCTCACGCAGCCGGCGGTGTCGAAGACGGTGGCCGAGCTCGAAGAGATCGTGGGCCGCCGGTTGCTGCTGCGCCGCCGCCGCGGCGTGGAGCTCACGCCGGCCGCCGAGGTGCTGGTGCGCCACGCGGTGTCGGCGCTGCGCGGCCTGCGCGAAGGCCTGGGCCTGGCCATGGACCAGCCCGAGGCCGACCAGCTGCGCGTGGCGGTCGGCGCCTTGCCGAACATGGCGGCGCATCTGCTGCCCGAAGCCGTCGCGCGGCTGCATGCGGCGCACCCGGCGATGCGCGTGCGTGTGGTGAGCGGCACCAACGCGCAGCTCATGACGCAGCTGCGCCAGGGCGAAATCGACCTCGTGCTTGGCCGGCTCGCCCAGGCCTCGGCCATGGCCGACCTGGCCTTCGAGCAGCTGTACAGCGAGGTGCTGCTGCTGGTGGTGCGCCCCGGCCATCCGCTGGCGTCGCGGCGCAAGCCCACGCTCGACGCGCTGGCCGCCTACCCGCTGGTGCTGCCCGTGTCGGGCACGCTGATCCGGCACACGGCCGACGCCTTCCTCATCGCGCAGGGGCTGGCGCTGCCCGCCCGCCTGGTGGAGGCGACGGACACCAGCTTTGCGGTGGGCCTGCTGCAGCGCTCCGACGCGGTGTGGTTTGCGCCCCAGGGCGCGGTGGAGGGCTTCGTGGCACGCGGCGAACTCAAGCGCGTGGCCATCGACACGGCGAGCACCGAAGGCCCCGTGGGCGTGACCGTGCGGCGCGGCAGCGAGACGGGCGAGGGCGCGCGGCTGTTGCTGGACACCATCCGGGGCATTGCGGCCACACGCGCTGCCTGAAGGGTTTCTTCAGGCTTCCTTCAGAATAGATCGAGCGCTCGGTCTAATAATTCGGGCATGACCGAATTCCGCGAGAACCACCGTGCGCAAAGTTGACCCTGAACGCCAGCAGGCCAAGCGCCGCCAGATCCTGGAGGCCGCGGGCGACTGCTTTGCGCGGCGCGGCTTCCATGCCACCACCACCGCCGAGATCTGCACCGCCGCGGGCATGAGCCCCGGCAATCTCTTTCATTACTTTCCCAGCAAGAACGCGATCATCGAGGCCCTGGCCGAAGAGGAGTGGCGCGACACGGCCGCGTACTTCGCCGCGATCGACGACGACCCGCCCGACCCGCTGGAGGTGGTGCTGTCGTTCCTCGACGTGGTGATGGTCTTCGCCTCCGACCGCAGCTACTCCCGGCTGGCGCTGGAGGTGGCGGCCGAGACCTTGCGCAACCCGGTGGTCTGCGCCAGCGTGGCCGCGGGCGACACCGAAATGCGCGACGGTCTCGCGGCCCTGCTGCGCAAGGCCGCGGCGCGCGGGCAGATCGACCCCGAGCTCGACCCCGTGCAATCGGCCAACTGGATCGCCGCGCTCATCGACGGCGTGTTCTCGCGCCTGGCGCTCGACACGGGCTTCGACCCCGCGCGCGAGGCACCGATGCTGCGGCGCGTGGTGGGCCGCTTTCTCGCGAAGCCGGGGCGGGGCGCATGAACCCCACTCCAGTAGCGGGCGAGCGCCAGTCGCTCGTCGATGCATTGCGCGGCTTTGCGCTCTTGGGCATCCTGGTCGTGAACATCGCGGCCTTTGCCTCGCCGTACTACGGCCAGCCGCTGCCCGACCCGATGATGCGTTCGGGGCTGGACCGCGTGGCGGCCTTTGCCGTTGCCTTCCTGTTCGAGACCAAGTTCTACCTGCTGTTCTCGTTCCTGTTCGGCTACAGCTTCACGCTGCAGATGCAGTCGGCGCAGCGCAGCGGCAAGCCCTTCGTGCCGCGCCTGGCGCGCCGGCTGGTGGCGCTGTGGTGCATCGGCGCGCTGCATGCGGTGCTGCTGTTCCATGGCGACATCCTCACGACCTACTCGGTGCTCGGCGCCGTGCTGCTGGCGCTGCGCCACCAGAGCGACGCGGTGCTGGCGCGGTGGGCGCTGCGGCTGGTGCTGGCGACCGCGATGGTGTGGGGTGCCATCGGCATGCTCGCGATGCTGGGCGGCCCGGCGACCGAAGACGTTCTTCGCACCGCGAGGGCCGACGCGGCCTCGGCGCTCGCGGCCTACCGGGGTACGGCGGCGACGGTCATCCGCCAGCATCTGCGCGAGCTGTCGCAGGTGTGGATCGTGCTCGGGCTGGTCCAGGCGCCGATGGCGCTGGCGATGTTCTTCGCGGGCGTCATCGAAGGCCGCCGCAACCTGTTCGCGCGAGCCGACCGCTACCGCCCGCTGTTCAAGCGCCTGCTGGTGCCCGGGCTGGTGCTGGGGCTGCCGGGCGCGGCCGTGTATGCGTGGACCGCGTCCGTCGTGCCGGGCTCGCGCTGGGACGTGCTCGGCCTGGCGGTCGGCGTCTTCACCTCGCCGTTGCTCACGGCGACGTATGTGGGCGCGATGATGTTGCTGTTCCAGTCGCGCTGGGGCGGCTGGCTGGCGCAGGCGCTCGCACCGGCGGGGCGCATGGCGCTGTCGAACTACCTGCTGCAGTCGGCGGTGTGCGCGTGGCTCTTCCTGGCGTACGGGCTGCGGCTCATCGGCGAGTTCGGGCCGTTCATGAGCCTCATGGTCGCCTTCGGCATCTTCGGCGCGCAGATGCTGGTCAGTCGCTGGTGGCTGGCACGCTTTGCGTACGGCCCGGTGGAGTGGGTGCTGCGCGCCTTCACCAACCTCGAATGGCCCGCCCTGCGGCGTATGCAAGGGTCACGTTGAGCGACGAGAATGCCCTCGTTCCAACGAGGAGGATGCGCCGATGAGTTCCATGGAAGACGTGTGGGCCTACCGCGAAGAGACGCTCTACCCGCGCCTGTTCGGCCCCGAGCGCACCGGCATCTACGTGCTGGACTTCGACGACTTCAAGGCGCTGGGCGCCGAAGACGTCGATCCGCGCTGGCTGCACCTGGGCGTGTTCGAGTTCGCGCCCACGCCCGTGCGCAACACCTGGCTGTACGTGACCTCGGGCGGCTCCACGCCCTGGGAAACGGAGCCGGCCGACTACGAGCCCGAGGACTATTCGTGGATCGGCTCCGAACTGGTCATCGAAGTGCCCTCTCAGCCGCAGGACCAATGGGCCATCAAGCTGCTGCGCCGCCTGCTCGCCTACAACGTGCTGCTCGCGCACTCGCACTTCGGTGAAGACAAACAGCCCTTCGACTACGGCGACCGCATTCCCGTCGGCGAGGCGATCCGCGAGAAAGGCACCGTGGCCCTGCGCCATGTGGTGCTGATGGAGCCGAAGCACTACCCCGCGACGGCGCAGCTCGACTCGGGCCGCTTCGACTTTCTGCACCTCGTCGGCATCAACGATTCCGAACGCGACTGGGCCAAGGCCCACAGTTCCGAGGCGCTGCTGCGACTGCTCGAAGTGCATGGCGGCGCGCCGGTGACTGACGCGCGGCGCAAGGCGGTCGTTTGAGCCGCGCCAAAGGTGCGGCCGCCGTCGGCGGTGCCGAGCGTTCGCACGGGCGAGCGCTCGAGTTGGCCGAGTCGCTCGGCGCCATGGGCCCCATCGAGGTCAAGCGCTTCTTCGGCGGCTTCGGCCTCGTGCAGGCCGGCGTGCAGTTCGCCTTCGTGATGAAGGGCACGCTGTACCTGCGCGTGGACGACGCCACCCGGCCGGACTTCGAGCGCCTGGGCGCGGTGCCGTTCTCGTACGCGACCAGCGCCTCGACCGTGAAGGTCGCGAGCTACTACGAGGCGCCGGTCGACGCGCTCGAAGACCCGCACGCCTTGCGCGACTGGGCGACGAAGGCGCTGGCGAGCGCGCTGGGTGCGCGCAAGCCCGCGCGCCGCAAGCCGGCAGCCAAAGCCATCTAGTCGATTCCTCAGCGCGACAGCAACGTCGACAGCTGAAACACCGCAAAGCCCAGCAGCAGCGCACCCGACAGCTTGTTGATGCCCTGCAGCACGCGCGCGCCGAGCTTGTGCCGCACCATCGACACCACGCTCGACAACCCCAGCCACCACAGCGCCGAGCCGAGGAACACGCCCATCACCATCGTGAGCGCCGCACCGCTGCCGCTGCCCACATGGCCGCTGCCGAGCGAAGCGAACACCGCGACGAACGACAGGATCGTCATCGGGTTGGCCAGCGTGAGCACGAACACCGACAGCAGCGCCTTCACCGGCGTGGCCGCGTCTTCCGCGGCCCGGGCCTGCGTGGCCGCTGGCGCGCGCAGCAACTGCACGCCCATCCACGCGAGAAACGCCGCGCCGCCGAGCGCCAGCGGCACGCGCGCCGCGACCATCGTCGACACCACGGCCGACACGCCGAAGGCCCCGATGGCGCCATAGCAGGCATCGGCCAGCGCGGCGCCCAGGCCGCTGAGGAAGCCGATGGTGCGGCCATGCGCGAGCGTGCGCTGGATGCACAGCAGGCCGATGGGGCCGACCGGTGCGGCAATCGAGAGCCCGATGACAAGGGCCTTGAGAAAGAGAGGAAAGTCCATGCCGACGATTGTTCGATGCGGCCCGCATGACGAGAATGGCGAAATTCAGGCGCACGGCATGCCTTGCCTGAAATCGGAAGCGAAATTCTCAATCGGGCCTGAAATCCATGGAAATCGACGCCAAGAACTGGCAGATCCTCGATGCGCTGCAGCAGGACGCGCGCACCTCGCTCACGGCACTCGCACGGCAGGTGGCGCTGTCGGTGCCCTCGACCTCAGAGCGCGTGAAGCGCCTCGAAGAAGCCGGCGTCATCGAGGGCTATCGCGCCGTGGTGCCACCGCGCAAGGCGGGCTACACCGTCACCGCGCTGGTCGGCATCACCACCGCGCAGCCCGACAAAGCCCGGCTGCTGAAACTGCTCGGCAGCCGGCGCGAAGTGCTCGAGTGTTTTCACGTCACGGGGCAGGACTCGTACGTGCTGAAGGTGGTCGCGCGCGACATCGAGCACCTCGAAGCCTTCGTGAGCAGCATCAACCACCTGGGCGAGACGCGCACCTCGATCGTGATGTCGGTGCCGATCGCGGCGCGCGCGGTGGCGGCGCCGGCGGGCACCGTGCCCGACTGAGGCGCGCTTCTCTTGCCCCAAAAAAATGGTCCGCACCAGGGCGGACCGAATGGACCCGCCTGACGGGCTCCTGGAGAAACGGAACATCCGCGGGCGCAGGGCCGCCCGCGGTCATTCACTCACTTGCTTGCTTCTTTGCGCGTGACAGTCTTCCCTGATCAGAACGAGTGGCGCAGCCCGACGTCGTAGCCCGTCGAGGTCTTGGGCACGAACACCCCGGTGTTCACGAAGGCAGGGCCGCCGACCGTGAGCGCCGCGCCGTTCTTGTTGCTGATGCGCGCGACGGTGGCGTACAGGGCGGTGCGCTTGGACAGGTTGTGGATGTAGCCGATGGCCAGCTTGTTGGCCTTGGGGTCGGCGACCGACGGCGTGAACGGCAGGTTGACGGTGTTGAGGTCGTACTTGACCTGCGAGTACGAGGCGCGGATCAGGCCCGGGCCGACCGGCGCGGTCACGCCGATCAGGTAGCCCGTGAGGTCGACGTCCGGCACGCCGCCGACCAGCGGCGTGACGGCGTAATCGCGCGTTTTCTTGATTCTCGACAATTCGCCGAACAGCTTGATCGCGCCGAAATCGTAGGAGCTGCCGAGATTGAAGGTCTTGACGTTGTCGGTGGTGCCTGCATAGAAATTGTCGGCCGCCGTGCTGTTGCCATACGACACCGCCACATCGAACGGACCATTGGCATAGCCGACACGCCCGCCCAGGTAGCGCCCCGCGCGCGATGCGGCCGAATTGCTCGAATTGAGCGCACCCGACGCATTGACGCCGGGCGGCGTTGCCGTGCCGGGGTCGTATTTGGTGTTTTCATGCAGCGCGTACATGAATTGACCATAAAAGCCGCCGAGATTCTTCGGCAGGAAATAGCCGATCGAATTGCTGGCGCGGTTGTAATTGAGGTCGCCCCCGAACCCGCCCGAGCCGCCGCCGGCGTTCGTGTTGGCGGCGGTGAAGATCAGGCTGCGGCCCACGCCGACGATGCCGAAGGGGTCGAACACGATGTCGTTCCAGGCCGTCGGCACGTAGTCGCGGCCCAGGCGCAACTCACCGAAACCGCCCGACAGGCTGACCGTGGAACGGCGCTGGAAGGTGGTGATGCCGGTCTTGCCGTCGTCGGGACTGATCGGCGCCTCGAGCCAGAAGCTGGCCGCAAGCCCGCCGCCCAGGTCCTCGGTGCCGCGAAAACCCAGCCGGCTCGTGGAATAGCCGCCCGAGCTCAGCGCGGTCTGGCTCGCGGTGCGCGTGCCCTGGTTCACGTAGAACGGGTTGAACAGCGTGGCGCCGTTCATGTCCTGCGATTTGGACGAGTAATTGCTGATGCCCGTGTCCACCACGCCGAACAGCGTGACGGAAGACTGCGCATTGGCGAACCCGACACCGAACAGTGCGGCGGCCGTGAGGAATTGTCTTTTCATTGTTGCCCTTGAATTGAATATGAAATTCATCGATCCCACGCACCGCGTGGGAGCTCCGGTTCGGCATGCGGAAATAAATTCAATTGATTTCTTCTGCCTTCCGCATGGTTCATGCGTCTGGGCAAATCATATCGATCGATTGCGACAGGAAAAGACCGAAACCGCCTTTTTCAATTACGTTTTCCGTGCAGCCGGATTACGAATTGGAAAGCTCCGCTTGCCGCTTGCAGGGAATTGATGAATTGGTCTTCATCCTGTCGTTTTTGTAATTGAACCGTTCGCGCGGCGACGGTCCGAATTTCTAGCGTGTCGGCATGGCGAAGCAAAACCGCCATCGCCGAAGCGGGTGGTCCTCTTCGGCGTTCAACGAAGGAGATGACACATGACGAACAGGAAGATGGCCTTTGCGCTGGCGGCGATGGCCGCCGCAGCGCTCCCGCTGGTGGTTGGCGCACAAACCAGCCAGCAGCACGTCGAGGGGCCGGCGCATTTCGCGGCGACCGAAGCCGGCATCAAGGAGCACCCCGAAAACGCCGGCCCGGGCAAGACCGACGCCCAGGTGGTGGCCGAGCTGCGCGCCGCGCAGCAAAGCCCCGAGTGGGCCGGCGTGCTGCGCTGGGGCGCACCGATCCCCGTGAAGGCCACGCAACCCCGCACGCGCGCCGAGGTGGTGGCCGAGCTGGAGCGCGCGCAGTCGCAACCGGGCTGGGAGCGCGCCTCGCGGCTGGGGGCGCCGATGGTGTTGCCTGCGGCGGCGCCTGCGCGGTAGGGGAGAAGAAAGAAGACGGCGGCGGGAGCTTCAGCCCGCCGTCGCGCCCTGCATCACCGGCGGCTGCCCCATCGCCGGATCGTTGCCCTCGAAGCGCATCTTCGGCAGGAACTGCGGGTACTCGCGCTGCATGAAGTCGATGACGCCTTCGCGCACGTAGCAGCGCAGGTCGAAGGCCAGGCCGGAGGTGGCGGCGGTGCAGAGCACGCGGACCTGCATGGTGCGTTCGGTGGCGTCGGTCACGCGCAGGTTGAAGAAGCGGCCGTCCCATTCAGGCGCGGCCTTCACGAGGCGTTCGACCTCGGCGCGCAGCGGCGCCAGCGGCGTGCCGTAGTCCAGGTAGAAGAAGACCGAGCCGAGCAGTTCGGCCGAGTGGCGGGTCCAGTTCTGGAACGGCTTCTCGATGAAGTAGGTGAGCGGCAGGATCAGGCGCCGGTCGTCCCAGATGCGCACGACCACGAAGGTGCCGGTGATTTCCTCGACCCGACCCCATTCGCCCTCGACCACGAGCACGTCGTCGATGCGGATCGGCTGCGACAGCGCGATCTGCAGGCCGGCGATGAGGTTGCTGAAGACGGGCTTGGCCGCCAGGCCCGCCACGATGCCGATCACGCCTGCCGAGGCCAGCAGGCTGGCGCCGACCTGGCGTGCGCCGGGGAAGGTCATGAGCATCATGGCGCCGCCGGCCACGACGACGACCGACATGGCGGTGCGCGCGAGCACGCGGGTCTGCGTGAGCACGCGCCGCGCCTGCAGGTTGTCGGAGATGTCCGAAGGGTGCTGCGCGAGCACGCCGTCGGCAAAGCCGCTGATGGCCTTGAGCACGAACCAGGTGCTGGCCGCGATGAGCAGCAGCCCCGTGAGATGCCGCACGCTGCCGATGAAGCGCAGGTCGTCCGGCGCCGCCTGCCACACCATCATGAGCGCCGCCAGCGGCAGCACCAGCCGCGCGGGGGCGGTGCAGTTGAGCACCATCGCATGCACGGCGGGCGCCGGGCGGGTGATCCGCCTGAGGACCATGCCCCCGATGCGGTGGGCGAGAAGGGCGAGGGGCGCGGCGATCAGGGCGGCAATCCAGGTGCCGAACCAGGGGTGTGCGAGGAGCTCTTGGGTCATCAGGCGGGGGTGGTCTTTGCTTCTGGGGTGGTGTCGTTCAGTGGTTGAAGAATGCGCGCTGCGTCGTCGCGCAGCTGCGTGGCGAGCGCCGTGGCCAGGTCGAGCCGGCGCACCAGCCAGGGGCTGATGTCGTTGTCGAACGGGTCAGGCAGTGGAATGGGGCCGCCGACGGTGGTGGCCCCCGTGCTCTCGGGGTGAGAGGGCCCTGCGATCGGAATGGTTCCCAGGGCGGCCTCGATGCGTTGTGCGGTGCGCACGAGCGGGCCTTCGATGTCGCCCGGCGTGAGGCGGTCGCGCCGCAGCACGAGCATCGACTTCACGGCGCTGAGCTGCGCGAGCAGCTGGTAGCTGTGGGCCTGCAGATGCTCCAGCGGCTCCAGCGGTGGCTGCACGGCGCGCGGTTCGGAGAGCGAACGCTGCGTGGCCTGCACGAGCGCCGAGAGGCTGTCGTAGGCCTCGCGGCGCGCGAGCCGCCATTCGAGCTCGGGGCTGCTCTGGATGGCCTGCAGCTGGCCCAGGCCGAGCGCGAGCCGCGCATGGCGCGCCTGCGCGGTGAGCACGCGCGCCACCAGCGCCGGAATCTGCGTGCGTTCCCACGAGGGCAGCACGTAGCAGAAGCCCCAGGCCAGCGCGGCGCCGATGAGCGTGTCGGCGATGCGCTCGAACAGCGCAAAGATGGGCGCGGTGCCGGTGTTCAGCATGTGGGCCTGCAGCAGTCCCAGCACGGTGGCGGCCACGGCGGTGACGAGGTAGCGCCGCACCGCGAAGCTGTGGGCAATGGCCTGCGCGATGGTCACGGTCACCAGCAGCATCAGCGGCGACGGGTGCGCCGACAGCAGGCCCACCGCGAGCACGCAGCCCAGCAGCGTGCCGGCGACGCGGCTGTTGCGCCGCTCCAGCGTCTGCGAGAGGCTGCCGCGCAGCACCACCACGATGGTCAGCAATATCCAGTAGTCGTGCGATCCCCAGGGCATCGACACGGCGATGCCGTAGCCGGCCGCGATGGCCAGCGCCGCGCGAATGGCGTGGCGCAGCGGCGGCGCGTCCCAGCGCCACAGCGCGAGGAAGGGGCGCAGCGACCAGTCGGTCGGGCTCACGAAGAGCTGCCAGTTGGCGCGCACCACGGCCAGGTTGGGCTCGGCGTCGCCGCGCGCCATGGCCGCCAGGCGCAGCACCTCGTCGTTGATGTGGCCGATGCGGCTGGCCAGCCCGCGCGCGAGCATGGCGGCCGAGGGGCCCATCTGGCCGTGCGTGTCTTCGTCGTCCGCCGTCACATGGATCGCGGCCAGGCGCGGCCGGCGGTCGGCCACGGCGGCGGGGTGGCGGCGCATGAGCAGCGCATCGGCCAGGCCGGTCGTTTCGTCGGCCAGCTCTTCGAGGATGCGGCGCATCTCGACCAGCGCCTGCGCGTGCGACGGATGGGCGCGCAGGGCGTCGAGGTCGAGCTCGCTGGCGAGCAATTGGTCGCGCATCTCGAGCACGATGACGAGCATGCCGGCCAGCCGCTGGCGGCGCGGCGTGCGTGGCGACTCGAGCACGATGTCGCGCGTGGCCTGCAACTGGTCGGCCAGCGCGGCCTGCTCACGCAGCAGCTGGCCCAGCAGCGAGGCGGGGGTGTCGCGGATGTCGCGGGTCTCGTCCTGCGGCGTGAACTGGCTGGCCTCGGTGCGCATGAGCGCGGCCAGTGAAAACAGCACGTCGGCGATCGACTGCGTGCGAAAGCGTCCGTTGAGCAGCAGGTTGGCCAGCGTGGCCCACACCACGTACAGGCCGGCGCCCAGGCCGAATTCGGTGGTGCGCGCGATGGCGTCCGACAGCCCGGCGGGCGCGGGCGTGGCCATGGAGAAGACCATCGAGAACATCACCGCGATCGCGATGGGAATGCCGCGCTTGCCCCAGGCCATGGCCACGAAGGCCATGAAGGTGGCGGGCACCAGCAGCAGCCCGAGGCGGATCGGTGCGCCGTGCAGCATCTGCACCGCGAAGAACAGCGGCAGGCCGATGAGCGGCGCCGGCAGCATCTGCAAAAACTTGCCGCGGCGCGGGCCGGGCAGGTCGGGCGGCGCCGTGACGATCACGCCGGTGGCGGCGGCCGAGGCGGCCAGGGTGCCCAGCCACAGGTGCACCCCGCCCGAGATCACGAGCAGGCCGAGCGCGACGGTGAGCCCGCTCGCGACGTAGTGGCTCAGCGCAATGCGCAACGCCGCGCGAACCCGCGAGGCGGCGCCCGGCCCCGTCATCACTTGGCGGAGGCGTCGCCCTCGGCGGGCGCCTCGCGCTTGATGCGGGTGAGCTTGCGCGGGGCGGCCGGCGCGGCGGGGGCTGCGGCGGCCGGGGCTTCGGCGCTGCCGTCGAGCGGGGCGGCCGTGGCTTCGGTCACGGTGCTGCGGGCGTACAGGTCGACCGAGGCGTCGGCGGGGCTCGACTTGGTCGAGGCCGAGACGGCGCGCACGCGGTCGCTGGCGCGCAGCTTGTCGTCCACGTTGGCGAACTTGGAGTACTTGGCGAGCAGTGGCACCAGCTGGCCGTACACGCGCGGGGCGCCGGCCAGGCATTCGCGCTGGTCGAGGAACTCGGGCTCGCCCGTGAAGTTGCCGATGAGGCCGCCGGCCTCGGTCACCAGCAGCGAGCCGGCGGCCACGTCCCAGGGGTTCAGGCCGGTCTCGAAGAAGCCGTCGGTGAAGCCGGCGGCCACGTAGGCCAGGTCGAGCGCGGCGGCGCCGGGGCGGCGCAGGCCGGCCATGCGGGGCATCATGTCCGCCATGATGGCCAGGTACTGCTTGAAGTTGTCGCCGGTGCGGAACGGGAAGCCGGTGGAAATGAGGCACTCGCTGAGCTTCACGCGCTTGGACACGCGGATGCGGCGCTCGTTCATGTAGGCGCCACGGCCCTTGGTGGCCGTGAACAGGTCGTTGCGCGAGGGGTCGAAGACGACCGCCTGCTCGATCTTGCCGCGCACCGACAGCGCGATCGACACACAGTAGACCGGGAAGCCGTGGATGAAGTTGGTGGTGCCGTCGAGCGGATCGATGATCCAGACGAATTCGGAGTCTTTGGCGCCGTATTCGGTGCCCGATTCTTCGGCCAGGATGCCGTGCCCCGGGTACGCGCCCAGCAAGGTCTCGATGATGACCTTTTCGCTGGCGTGATCGACTTCGGTGACGAAGTCGTTGACCTGCTTCTGGGAGATGCGCACGGCCTCGACGTCGAGGGCGGCGCGATTGATGATGGCGCCGGCGGCGCGTGCGGCCTTGACGGCCACATTGAGCATGGGATGCAGGTTGGGGGACGACATTCTGGATTGTGAGAAGAACGGGTGGGAGAGGTCCCCAAGAATGCAATCTGGGCGACCCTGCGGTCCGGCGATGCGGGCGGCGAGAATCGGGCATTTTACCGGCTCAGCCCGTTTGTGTCTTCCCCACCCGTCATGCGCACCCGTTTCATCCTCATCCAGACCAGCCACGCCGGCAATGTGGGCGCCGCCGCCCGCGCCATGAAGACCATGGGTTTCGACGACCTGGTGCTGGTCGCGCCGCGCTGGGCCAACGTGCTGCGGCGCGAGGAAACCATCCAGCGCGCCAGTGGCGCCCTGGACGTGCTGAACAACGCCCGCATCGTCGAAACGCTCGATGAAGCCCTCGACGGCGTGACCCACCTGTGCGCCACGGCCATGATCCCGCGCGACTTCGGCCCGCCCACGCGCACGCCGCGCGAGCACCTGGAGCCGCTGGCCACGCAGGGCGACCAGCACGTGGCCTTCCTGTTCGGCTCCGAGCGCTTCGGCATGCGCAACGAGGACGTCTACCGCTGCAACGTGGCCCTGAGCATCCCGACCGACCCGAAGTTCGGCTCGCTCAACCTGGGCGCGGCCATCCAGGTGGTGGCCTACGAATGGCGCCTGGCGCTGGGCGGCTACGGCGTGCGCGAGGCCATCGCCCCGGTGCAGGCGGCCGACGCGCAGGCCGTGGCCGGCATGCTCGACCACTGGGAGCGCTCGCTGGTGGACATCGGTTTTCTCGACCCGGCGGCGCCCAAGAAGCTCATGCCGCGGCTGCAGCAATTGTTCAATCGCGCGCAGCCCACGCCGGAAGAAATCCACATCCTGCGCGGCATCGCCAAGGCCATGAGCGACGCGACCCGGCCGCCGCGCGACAGCTGAACCGTCACAAAACCCCATCGCGCGTAAGCAAAGACGCCCGGCTTTAGACTGCCCGGCCCCTATCGATATAACGACAACAAAGGCAGCGATGTTCTCTCGACTGCGCGCCGACATCCGGTGCATCCTCGAACGCGACCCGGCCGCCCGCAGCGCCTGGGAAGTGATCACGGTCTACCCCGGCTTCCATGCCGTGGTGCTGCACCGCTGGGCGCACGCCTGTTGGACCCACGGTTTCAAGTGGCCGGCCCGCTTCATCGCGCACTGCGCGCGCGCGTTCACGGGCATCGAGATCCACCCGGCCGCCAAGATTGGCGAGCGCGTGTTCTTCGACCACGCCATGGGCGTGGTGGTGGGCGAAACCGCCGAGATCGGCGACGGCTGCACCATCTACCAGGGCGTGACGCTGGGCGGCACCTCGCTCTACAAGGGCACCAAGCGCCACCCGACGCTGGGCAAGAACGTGGTGGTGAGCGCGGGCGCCAAGGTGCTCGGCGGCTTCGTCGTGGGCGACGGCGCCAAGATCGGCTCCAACGCGGTGGTCATCAAGCCGGTGCCGGCCGGGGCGACCGCGGTGGGCATTCCGGCGCGCATCATCCCGTCGAAAGAGGGCGAGAGCGCCGACGTGGCCGCGCCGCAGAAGTTCTCGGCCTACGGCATCACGCAGGACGACGACCCGCTGAGCCAGGCCATGCGCGGCCTGATCGACAACGCCTCGAGCCAGGAGCACCAGATCGCGCTCTTGTGGCAGGCCATCGAGAAGCTGTCGGCGCAGCCGGGCACCAAGGACTGCGTGCCGGGCGACGCGGCGCGTGGCGAGTCGTTCGAGGCCGACAAGCTGACGCAGCTGATCGGCAAGTAAGAGCCGATCAGCCGGCCCGCTTGCCCGGCGCGTGCAGCGTGCCGTGCACATGCCCCGCGTGCTGGCCGAAGGTCTCGGGCGAGAGTGCGGCGGTGTCCAGCTCCTGCAGGATGCCGCAGGCGCTCGCCGATTCGGGGCCGCCGCACTGCAGGCGCAGCGCCTTCAGCTGCTTTTCGAGCGTCTTCAGCTCGGCGATGCGCGAGGCCACGTGGCCGATGTGGTCGTCCAGCAGCTGGTTCACCTCGCCGCAGTCGTCCTGCGGCGCATCGCGGAATTTCAGCAGGCTGCGGATCTCGTCGAGCGTCATGTCCAGCGAACGGCAGCGGCGGATGAAGCCCAGGCGCTGGGCATGCTCGTCGTCGTAGATGCGGTAGTTGCCGTCGGTGCGCGCGGGCGCGGGCAGCAGCTGTTCGCGCTCGTAGTACCGGATGGTTTCGACCGGCGTGTTCGTGGCCTTGGCCAGTTCACCGATTTTCATGATGCGGCATCTCAAGGAAGTGGTAATCAACGGTTGACTCTACACCTGCTTCAGGGTTTCCAATGAATGCATGACGAATCAGAACACCCTGAATCCGCCGGTGCCGCGCGCTGCGCCGCATGACCACGCCCATGACCACGGGCACAGCCACGGACACGACCACGCGCACGACCACGGGCACGACCATGCCCACGATCACGCCCCCGCCGCGCCGGCAACGGCCTGCTGCGGCAGCGCGGTGTGCGGCAGTACGCCGGCATCGGCCGAGCCGGCCGACCTGCCGAAAGGCGCCGTGCTGTTTCGCATTCCCACCATGGACTGCGCGGTCGAAGAGTCCGAGATCCGCCGCGCCCTCGAGCCCGTCGCGGGCGTGAGGGCCCTGCGCTTTCGCCTGAGCGAACGCACGCTGGCCCTCACCACCGAAGACGGCGCGCTGCCCGCTGCGCTCGAAGCCAT
The DNA here is from genome assembly GCF_058800845.1 of Variovorax sp. GW822-FHT04E09. Lineage (NCBI taxonomy): Bacteria > Pseudomonadati > Pseudomonadota > Betaproteobacteria > Burkholderiales > Comamonadaceae > Variovorax > Variovorax sp. GW822-FHT04E09. Next base: position 1,570,854 of record NZ_JBXAMR010000001.1, on the reverse strand, counting down.
CCGCCAGGCCGGCTTCAAGCCCGAGCCGGTGGCGTCGTCGACGGGGCAGAAGGCCGAGCCCGCGCGCTTCGCCGGCATGTCGACCGGGCTGGCGCGCCTCGTGGCCGCGCTGGTGCTGGCCATTGCGGCCGAGACCGTGTCCTTCCTGGCGCTCGACGGCGTGGGCTTCATGGCCGCCGAGATGGGGCTCGCGCTCGCGGCCATCGCGCTGGCCGGCCTGGACACCTACAAGAAGGGCTTCGCCGCGCTGGTGCGCGGGCGCCTCAACATCAACGCGCTGATGGCCGTCGCCGTCACGGGCGCCTTCATCATCGGCCAGTGGCCCGAGGCCGCGATGGTGATGGCGCTTTACGCCATCGCCGAACTCATCGAGGCCCGCGCCGTCGACCGTGCGCGCAACGCCATCCAGAGCCTGCTCGCGCTCGCGCCCGAACAGGCCGAGGTGCGGCAGCCCGACGGCAGCTGGCTGACCGTGCGCGCCGACGCGGTGGCGCTCGATGCCGTCGCGCGCATCCGCCCCGGCGAGCGCGTGCCGCTGGACGGCGTGGTGCTCGAAGGCACGAGTGCCATCGACCAGGCGCCGGTCACGGGCGAGAGCATCCCGGTCGACAAGGCTGCGGGCGACGCGGTGTTCGCCGGCACCATCAACCAGACCGGCGCGCTGGTGTTCCGCGTGACGGCCGTGGCGGCCAACACCACGCTCGCGCGCATCATCCACGCGGTCGAAGAGGCGCAGGGTTCGCGCGCGCCCACGCAGCGCTTCGTCGACCGATTCGCTGCCATCTACACGCCCACCGTCTTCGTGCTGGCGCTGGCCATCGCGGTGCTCACGCCGTGGCTGCTGGGCTGGACCTGGGTGCAGGCCGTCTACAAGGCGCTGGTGCTGCTCGTCATCGCCTGCCCGTGCGCGCTGGTCATCTCCACGCCCGTGACGGTCGTGAGCGCGCTGGCCTCGGCCGCGCGGCGCGGCATCCTGATCAAGGGCGGCACCTACCTCGAAGAGGCGCGCAAGCTCAAGGCCGTGGCGCTCGACAAGACCGGGACCATCACCGAGGGCAAGCCCAAGCTGGTCGAGTCGGTGCTGATCGACAAGGCGGGCAGGGATGAAGGCGCGGTGTACGCATTGGCCGCCAACATCGCCGGCCGTTCCGACCACCCGGTGTCGAAGGCCATTGCCGAAGGCCTGGGCGGCGCAGTCGAAGAGGTCGGCGACTTCACCGCGCTGCCCGGACGCGGCGTGCAGGCCACGCACGCGGGCCAGAGCTACGTGCTGGGCAACCACCGGCTGATCGAGGAGCGCGGCCTGTGCTCCCCGGCACTGGAAGCCGAGCTGAAGCGGCACGAAGAAGCCGGCCGCACGGTGACGCTGCTCGCATCGGAAAAGTCGGTGCTGGCGCTGTTCGCGGTGGCCGACACCATCAAGCCCTCGTCGCAGGCGGCCGTGGCCGAGCTGCGCGCGCTGGGCGTGACGCCCGTCATGCTCACCGGCGACAACACCGCCACCGCGAAGACCATCGGCGCGCACGCCGGCATCGACGACGTGCGCGGCAACCTGTTGCCCGAAGAAAAGCTGGGCGCCATCCAGGCGATGCAGCAGCGCTACGGCGCCGTTGCGATGACCGGCGACGGCATCAACGACGCCCCGGCGCTCGCCAGGGCCGACATCGGCTTCGCCATGGGCGGCGCCGGCACCGACACCGCGATGGAAGCGGCCGACGTGGTCATCATGAACGACGACCTGCGCCGCATCCCCGAGACCATCCGCCTGTCGCGCCGCTCGCATGCGGTGCTGTGGCAGAACATCACGCTCGCACTCGGCATCAAGGGCGTGTTCTTCGTGCTCGCCGTGTTCGGCAGCGCGACCATGTGGATGGCGGTGTTTGCCGACATGGGGGCGAGCCTGCTGGTGGTGGCGAACGGGCTGCGGTTGATGCGCATGCCTAAATGAGGTGATCGACGCGTTGCGCGGCGACGTTGTCCGACCCCAAGGTTCTCTCGGCTACTGAGTTCGACCCATGTAACGATCTACACTGCCCTTTCGAACAACGATTCGAACCATCGCCAGCCTCGGGGACTTCCCGCAGGCTGGCTTTCTTTTGTCAATGGAGGAGGGTGGGGATGCTTCAGAAAATGAAATGGGCGCTGGTCGTTTCGGCCGTGGCGTTGGTCAGTGCATGCGGCGGTGGAGGCGACGGCAATGGCGGGGTTCAGTTCCTGCCCTTGCCGGCTGTTGCGCCGCCCACCACCGACAACGGTTCTGCGGCCAGCGCGCCAACGGCGGTGATCACCAGCCCGTCCAGCGCGGACATCGGATTGGTCTTGAAGCTGGATGGGGCCCAGAGCACCAGTGCGTCGGGGCACAAGCTCGACTATTCGTGGCTGCTGCGCTCCAAGCCAATCGGCAGCAAGGCCGAGTTGAACGACCCACTCCTGAAGAGCCCGGAGTTCGTCCCTGATGTGGCGGGAGAGTATGTGCTGAGGCTCGTGGTCAGCGACCGGGGGATCTACAGCGAGCCGGTGTACGCGACCCTCAAGGCCACGACGCCCCCGGTTGCCGGCCCATTGTTGACGCTGACGATACAGGACACGACGGCGATGACGCTTGCTCCGGGGGTCTCATCACTGTGGGCCGTCACAGCAAGGGAGTTCTACAGGCCAGAGAAGTTTCTTGCGGACTTCTGGGCCTTTTACCCGGCGGGGGCCATGTTGAACGACAGCGTGTTTCCAAACTTCGAGGTGAATTGGACCGATCCCGGTGCGGAGGGCACGTTTGTGTCACTTCGCAATCAGCTGAGCTTCACACCGCGGAAGAACCACACGACGCTGGTGGAGCCATTCGATACGCTGCCCGGTTCGATCGACCCGCGCAGAGGCATCGAATACCGGTTGAAAGCGAACCCGAGGGGCCTGGCAACGATGCCTGTCGGACAGAGCGCAGGGTGGAACTACGGCAGCGACACGCTCGGGATGGCATCGATTTCCTCGCCGCTTCCTCCGGGCGCCCCGCGCTTGGCGACCTACAAGATCGTCGGTGAGATGTCGCCGCAGATGGTTCCTGCGGGATGGAAGGCCAATGTGGAAGTCACGGTGAATGCCACCATTCAAACGCTTGCTGCTTCAGGGGCCACTCAACGAACGTCCATTTTCCAGAAGGCTTTCACGCAGAGCTTTTCCGAGGATGTATCAATCGACCTCGACGCGAGCAAGTACCCGTCGCTGGTGGGGCAGTCGTTCATGATGAACGTTTCAAGCCGGGTCACGTACCAACGCTTGCCCTCCTGAGTCTTCCCGGGGCCAGCGAGCCCCAAAATTCTTTCGGGTCGGAGGTTCTGGCCGGCCGCTGTCGGCCGCTGGCTTGAGCCGGGCGCATGGAACTCACTAACATCAGGCGAGTTTTTCGCCCACTCCGCGCCCCCGCCCATGTCCGTCACCACCCTCCTGCTGCAACTCGTCGTCATCCTCACCACCGCGCGCCTGTGCGGCTGGGTGCTGCGCCATGTGGGGCAGCCGAGCGTGGTGGGGGAGATGGCGGCGGGGCTGATGCTCGGGCCGGCGGTCATGGGGCTGCTGTTCCCGTCGCTGCATGCGCAGCTGTTCGCCAAGGAGTCGCTGCAGGGGCTGTCGTCGCTGGCGACGGTGGGGCTGGTGCTGTTCATGTTCGTGGTGGGCCTGGAGCTGCGGGCCACGCGCAACATGCGCGCGCAGCTGCAGGCGGCCGGCGCGGTGGGCGTGCTCAGCGTGCTGGTGCCGCTGGTGCTGGGCCTGGCGATCTCGCCGGCGCTGCACCCCACGCTCGCGCCGGCCGGCGTGGGCTTCTGGCCCTTCGCGCTGTTCATGGCGGCGGCGCTGTCGATCACGGCCTTTCCGGTGATGGCGCGCATCCTGAAAGACCGCGGCATGACGCGCACGCCCTTCGGCCAGCTCTCGCTGAGCGCTGCGGCGGTGGTCGACGTGTTCGCGTGGATCCTGCTGGCCTTCGTGGTCGCGCTGGTGGGCACCAGCGACGGCTACGCGGGCCTGATCAAGATCACGGTCGGCGTGGTGGTGATGCTCACGGTGCTGTTCCTCGGGCTGAAGCCGGCCTTTGCGTGGCTGCTGCGCGTGAAGGCGCCCGACGGCGAGCCGTCGACCACGCTGATGGCCGCGCTCATGATCGGCCTGCTGGTCACGGCGCTGCTGACCGAATGGCTGCACCTGCACGCGGTGTTCGGCGCCTTCCTGTTCGGCGCCTGCCTGCCGCGCGACGACCGCCTGCTGCGCTCGCTGAGCGAGCGCATCGAGCCGATCTCCATCGTGGTGCTGATGCCGCTGTTCTTCGCGCTCGCGGGGCTGGGCACCACGGCCAACGCGTTCTCGGGTGCGAGCCTGGGCGCGATGCTGCTGATCGTGGGCGTGGCCACCGTGGGCAAGATCGCGGGCGGCGCGGCGGGCGCGCGCATCGCCGGCTACAGCTGGCGCGACAGCCTGGCCACCGGCTCGCTCATGAACGCGCGCGGGCTGATGGAGCTCATCGTCATCAAGATCGGCCTGGACGTCGGCCTGATCGGCCCCGAGCTCTTCACGATGCTGCTGGTGATGGCGCTGGCCACCACCGCGATGACCGGGCCGCTGATGACGCTGTGCATCGGCCGCAAGCCCAAGCCCGCCGAGACGGCGGCGCACGCCGAGCCCTGAACCCCTTCAGCTGCCGCGGCGCACGCTGAACCCGATGCGCGTCTGGCCGCCCTGGCTCGACGCGAACACCTGCCCGCCGTGCATGCGCGCGATCGCCTCGACGATCGACAGGCCCAGCCCGTGGTGCCGCGTGGAGCCGTCTCGTGCCTGGGCCGCGCGGTAGAAGCGCTCGAACAGGCGCGGCAGCGCCTCGGGGTCGATCGGCGCGCCGCGGTTGATCACGGCGATGGTGTGGTGTTCTCCGCCAGGGGCGGCCGCAATCTCGATGCGCAGCGTCGAGGCCGGTTCGGCAAAGCGGATCGCATTGCCCAGCAGGTTGAAGAGGGCGCGCCGGATCAGCCCCGCGTCCACCTCGGCCACGGCCTCGCCATGCACTTCGGCGCGCAGGCCGGCCTCGTCGAGCATGGCGTCGTAGAAGTCGATCACGTCGCGCGCTTGCTCCGCCAGGCTCACCGGGGCCATCGAGCGTGCCGAGGTGCCGCGGTCGGCCTTCGAAAGAAACAGCATGTCGGTCACGATGCCCGACAGCCGCCCCATCTCCTCGAGGTTGGAGGCCAGCACGGCCTGCAGCTCCTCGTTGCTGCGCGGTCGCGTGAGCGCCACCTCGGTCGAGCCGAGCAGGTTGGCCAGCGGCGTGCGCAGCTCGTGCGCCACGTCGGCGTTGAACGACTCCAGCTGCACGTAGGCGCGCTGCACCCGTGCCAGCAGCGCGTTGAACTGCGTGATCCAGGGCCGCAGCTCCTGCGCGAAGGCGCCGGGGTCGATCGACTGGTGAACGTGGTCGGGCGTGATGGCCGCGGTGCGTTCGGCCAGCGCCTTCAGCGGCCGCAGCCCGCGCCGCACCAGCCACATGCCGGTGAGCGACACCAGCGCCGTGCCCAGCACCACCGCGCCCAGCAGCGTCCAGGCCAGGCGTTCGAGCAGCCGGGAGTCCTGCGCGATGTTCACGCCGACCTGCACCGACAGGTCGGTGTGGAAGTCGCCGTTCTGCCAGGGCACGACCATGGCGCGTCGCAGCCAGCGGCCCTGCGGCGGCGGCGTGGACTGGAACAGCGGCTTGCCGGCGTTGGCGATCGACAGGGTCACGTCGTCCTGCATCGAGAAGAAGTCGTCGAGCTTGTGCCGCAGAAAGACGAGGTCGCCGCCTTTCTCGGCCTCCTTGAGCAGGTGCTCGACGAGCACCGTCTTCTGGTCGAGCGCGTCGCGCTGCTTGGCGCCGAAGCTCCAGGCGGTCACGAGGTAGATGGCCAGGCAGATGATGCTCAGGCCGGACAGCGTCTGCGCGGCGAACCAGAACGAGAGCCGGCTCTGGATCGAATGCGGCTTCGGGCTCATGCCCACGAGCGGTCTTCGAGTACGTAGCCCATGCCGCGGACGGTGTGCAGCAGCTTCACGTCGAAGGGGTCGTCGATCTTGCTGCGCAGGCGGCGGATGGCCACCTCGACCACGTTGGTGTCGCTGTCGAAGTTCATGTCCCACACCTGCTCGGCGAGCGTGGAGCGCGACAGAATCTGCCCGCGCCGGCGCAGCAGCACCACCAGCAGCGTGAACTCCTTGGCCGTGAGGTCCAGCCGCGTGCGGTTGCGCATGCACTTGCGGCTCACCAGGTCCAGCTCCAGGTCGGCCAGGCGCAGCACCGTGGGCTCCTGCGTCTTGCCGCGCCGTAGCAGCGCCTGCACGCGCGCCAGCAGCTCCGAGAAGGAGAAGGGCTTCACCAGGTAGTCGTCGGCGCCTTGCTGCAGGCCCTGCACGCGGTCTTCGACCTTGTCGCGCGCGGTGAGCACCAGCACCGGCACGTTCTTCGTGCGGCGAATGGCCTGCAGCACGGCAAAGCCGTCGATGCCGGGCAGCATCACGTCCAGCAGCACGAGCGCGTAGTCGCCCTCGGTGGCGAGGTAGCGGCCTTCGATGCCATCGCGGGCGATGTCGACCACGTAGCCGTTCTCTTCCAGCCCCTTTTTCAGGTAATCGCCCAGTTTGGGTTCGTCTTCGATGACAAGAATTCGCATGGTACGGATCGTACCCAAGGCCTTTCGAGACGCTGGTTACGATTTAGTAATCCTATTGAAGGACAAAGCGCCGACACGCTGTCGTACAGTGGGCCGGGCCCTCGGTTCGCAGGGCTTTTCTTGGTCGGCGCGCCACGCCCCGTCGATATACTTTTGTCAACAATGCGCCGCTGGCTCCTGATTTTCCTGCTGTTTCTCCTGCCTTTCCAGTACAGCTGGGCGGTGTCGGCCGCCTATTGCCTGCACGAAGGCGACAAGGGCAGCGGCCACTGGGGCCACCACGAGGACGAGCCGCGCGGCACCGACCGCACCCACGCGGGCGACGGCGCCAAGAAAGACAGCACCCGCCAGCCCAACGCGGCGGTCGGCCATTGCATCGTTGCCCACTTCGGGCAGGCCCAGCATGCGGACACCGCCGCCGCGCTGCCGGCCGAATCGCCCATCGCCTCGCAGGCGCTGCGCGCCACTGCCACCGAACGCTTCGCCTCGCACATCGCCGAAGTGCCGGTGCGCCCCGACTGGTTGCTCGCCGCCTGATTCGGCGAGAGCACAGCCCCTTTTTCTTTTTCTGATCTCACTCATCAGCTGAGCGCTCCTCGCCGAATTCGTCCGTCCGTTGTTTTGCAACCCAGGAGAATTCGATGCGCACGCTTTTCGTGCCGCTGGCCGTGTTGGCCTTGGCGGTACCCCCGGCCTTTTCACAGCAGACCCCGCAGGCGGCCGGTCCCTCGTCGTCCCTGTCGGCACCCGCCCGCACGCTGGAGCCCGAAGGCCCGCTGACCCTGCGCGCCGCCGTGGCGCTGGCGCTGCAGGCCAACCCGGGCCTGTCGGCCGCGCGCCATGAGCAGGCCGCCGCCGACGGTGCCGTGGTGCAGGCCGGCGCCTGGCCCAACCCCACGCTCGACACGCAGCTGGAAGACCTGCGCCGCAACAACCGCACGACCACGCTGCAGCTGAGCCAGCCCCTCGAGCTGGGCGGCAAGCGCGCCGCGCGCGTCACGGCGGCCGAGCGTGCGCGCGACCAGGCGGCGTCGGCGCTGTCGGCGCGGCGCGCCGAACTGCGTGCCGCGGCCGTCACTGCCTTCTTCGACGTGCTGACCGCGCAGGAGCGCCTGCGCCTCGCGCAGGACTCGGTGGGGCTCGCGCAGATCGCCACCCGCGCCGCGGCCAACCGCGTGGCGGCCGGCAAGGTGTCGCCGCTCGAAGAAACCAAGGCGCGCGTGGCCGAGGCCGGCATCCGCGTCGAACTGCTGCAGGCCGAAGGCACGCTGCGCGCGTCGCGCCAGCTGCTGGCCGCGCTGTGGGGCAACCCGGCGCCGCGCTTCACGCAGGTGGACGGCGCGGTCGACCAGCTGCCCACCCAGGCCGCCGCGCCCGAGGTGGCGCGCCGCCTGCCCGATGCGCCCGTGCTGCGCCAGGCCCGCCTCGAGGTCGAGCGCCGCCGCGCGCTGAGCGACCTGGAGCAGGCCAAGCGCATTCCCGACGTGACCGTGTCGCTCGGCGTCAAGCGCGTGCCCGCGTCCGAAGGCGAGGGCGGCGAGGCCGTGAGCAGCAGCCGGCGCAACCAGGTGGTGGTGGGCCTGTCGGTGCCGCTGCCGATCTTCGACACCAACCGCGGCAACATCGCCGAAGCACTGAGCCGCGAAGACAAGGCGCGCGACGAACTCGCCGCCGCCGAGCTGCAACTGGGCGCCGACGTGGCCCAGGCCAGCGAGCGCCTGCGCTCCGCGCGCGCCACCGCCGAGACGCTGCAGCGCGACGCACTGCCCGGCGCCGAGACCGCCTACCGCGCCGCCACCAAGGGCTTCGAGCTGGGCAAGTTCAGCTTTCTCGAGGCGCTCGACGCGCAGCGCACGCTGTTCCAGGTGCGCAACCAGTACCTCGTTGCGCTGGCCGAGGCGCACCGCGCGGCCGGCGAGCTCGACCGCCTGCTGGGCACGGAGGGCGACGACATCGCCTCGAACGCGACGCTGAACGTGACGCCGAACGTGCGCTGATGAAGAACACCGAACCGATTCCGACCATGACCACACCACACAACCGCACATCGTCCGCCGGCCGCAAACAGTGGATCGCCATTGCCGCCGTTTTGCTCGCCGGCCTCGTTGCCGGCGCGCTCATCCTGCGCACCGCGCCGTCCAAGCCCGAGGCGGGCGGGCACTCGGAGTCCGCCGGCCATGCCGACGGCGAGCACCACGAGGAAGACAGGGGCCACGCCAAGGGTAAGGAAGATGACCACGGCCATTCGCACGACGAAGGCCATGGCGACAAGGAACACCACGCGGAAGAAGGCAAGGATGCCGGCAAGGACGCAGGCAAGGAAACGCCTGCATCGGCAGAGCCGCAGAAGGCCGCCGCCAACGCCCACAAGGAAGACGAGGAAAAGATCCCCTTCACCGACGAGCAGGTCAAGGCCGCCGGCATCGCGATCGACAGCGTCGGCCCGGCGCGCATCAAGACGTCGCTGCAGCTGCCCGGCGAGATCAAGTTCAACGAAGACCGCACGGCCCACGTGGTGCCGCGCGTGGCGGGCGTGGTCGACAGCGTGTCGGCCAACCTGGGCCAGGAAGTCAAGCGCGGCCAGGTGCTGGCCGTGATCTCCAGCCCCGCGCTCTCGGAGCAGCGCAGCGAGCTGCAGACGGCGCAGCGCCGGCTGGCGCTGGCGCGCACCACGCACGACCGCGAGAAGAAACTGTGGGAAGAAAAGATCTCGCCGCAGCAGGACTACCTGCAGGCCGAGCAGGCCATGCAGGAGGCGCAGATCGCCGTGGCCAACGCCAACCAGAAGCTGCTGGCGCTGGGCGCCACGCCCGGCTCGTCGGCACTGGGCCGCTACGAGCTGCGCGCTCCCTTCGACGGCATGGTGGTCGAAAAGCACATCTCGCTGGGCGAATCGGTGGGCGAGGCGGTCAACGTGTTCACCATTTCCGACCTGTCGACCGTGTGGGCCGAGATCAGCGTGCCCGCCAGCAGCCTGAACCTCGTGCGCGTCGGCGAGGCCGTGACCATCCGCGCCGGTTCCTTCGAGCAGGCCGCGCGCGGCACCGTGTCGTATGTGGGCTCGCTGTTGGGCGCGCAGACGCGCACCGCCACCGCGCGCGTCACGCTCACCAACCCGCAGCGCACCTGGCGCCCGGGCCTGTTCGTGAACGTGGAGCTGGTGGCGTCGGAAGCCGATGCGCCCGTCACCGTGTCGGCCGAAGCCGTGCAGACCGTGGACGACCAGCCCACCGTGTTCCTGCGCGTGCCCGGCGGCTTTGTGCCGCAGCACGTGAAGACCGGCCGCAGCGACGGCCAGCGCATCGAGATCGTGGGCGGCCTGAAGCCCGGCGCGGCCTATGCGGCCAGCGGCAGCTTCGTCGTGAAGTCGCAGCAGGGCAAGAGCTCGGCCACGCACACCCACTGAGGACGACCGCATGTTCGAACGCATCATCCGCTTCTCCATCGAGCAGCGCTGGCTGATCCTGCTGGCCGTGCTCGGCATGGCGGCGCTCGGCGTCTTCAGCTACCAGAAGCTGCCGATCGACGCCGTGCCCGACATCACCAACGTGCAGGTGCAGATCAACACGTCCGCGCCCGGCTACTCGCCGCTCGAAGCCGAGCAGCGCGTGACCTACCCCATCGAGACCGTCATGGCCGGCCTGCCGGGCCTGCAGCAGACGCGCTCGCTGTCGCGCTACGGCCTGTCGCAAGTGACCGTGATCTTCAAGGACGGCACCGACATCTACTTTGCGCGCCAGCTCGTGAACGAGCGCATCCAGTCGGCGCGCGAGAGCATGCCGCCCGGCGTGTCGCCGGTGATCGGGCCCATCTCGACCGGCCTGGGCGAGATCTACCTGTGGACCGTCGAGACCGAAGAGGGCGCGAAAAAGGCCGACGGCAAGCCCTACACGCCCACCGACCTGCGGGAGATTCAAGACTGGATCATCAAGCCGCAGCTGCGCAACGTACCGGGCGTGACCGAGATCAACTCCATCGGCGGCTACGCCAAGGAGTTCCAGATCGCGCCCGACCCCGCGAAGCTCCTGGCGCACGGCCTCACGATGACCGACCTGGTCACCGCGCTGGAGCGCAACAACGCCAACGTGGGCGCGGGCTACATCGAGAAGCGCGGCGAGCAGTACCTCATTCGCGCGCCGGGGCAGGTGAAGTCGGTGGAAGACATCGGCAACGTGATCCTGGGCAACGCCGGCGGCATTCCGCTGCGCGTGTCCGACGTGGCCGAGGTCGGCATCGGCCAGGAGCTGCGCACCGGCGCCGCCACCGACAACGGCCGCGAGGTGGTGCTGGGCACGGTGTTCATGCTCATCGGCGAGAACAGCCGCACCGTCTCGCAGGCGGTCGACAAGAAGATGCAGGAGATCAACCGCACGCTGCCCGCGGGCGTGAAGGCCGTGACGGTGTACGACCGCACGGTGCTGGTCGACAAGGCCATCGCCACCGTGAAGAAGAACCTCTTCGAGGGCGCGGTGCTGGTGGTGGCGATCCTGTTCCTGTTTTTGGGCAACATCCGCGCGGCCATCATCACCGCCACGGTGATCCCGCTGTCGATGCTCTTCACCTTCACCGGCATGGTGAACCAGAAGGTCAGTGCCAACCTCATGAGCCTGGGCGCGCTCGACTTCGGCATCATCATCGACGGCGCCGTGGTGATCGTGGAGAACTGCGTGCGGCGCCTGGCGCATGCGCAGGAGAAACACGGCAGGGCGCTCACGCGCAGCGAGCGCTTTCATGAAGTGTTCGCGGCCTCGCAGGAGGCGCGCCGGCCGCTGCTGTTCGGCCAGCTGATCATCATGATCGTGTACCTGCCGATCTTTGCGCTCACCGGCGTCGAGGGCAAGCTGTTCCACCCGATGGCCTTCACCGTGGTGATTGCGCTGCTGGGCGCAATGATCCTGTCGATCACCTTCATCCCGGCCGCCGTGGCGCTGTTCATCGGCAACAAGGTCGCCGAGAAGGAAAACCGCTTGATGCTGTGGGCCAAGCGCGGCTACGCGCCGCTGCTGTCGCGTGCGATGAATGCCAAGCCGCTGGTCATCACCACGGCGGTGGTGGCCGTGGTGCTCTCGGGCCTGCTGGCCACGCGCCTGGGCACGGAGTTCGTGCCCAGCCTGAGCGAGGGCGACTTCGCCATCCAGGCGCTGCGCATTCCGGGCACCAGCCTCACGCAGTCGGTCGAGATGCAAAAGCAGCTCGAACGCACGCTGAAAGACAAGTTCCCCGAGATCGAGCGCGTGTTCGCGCGCACCGGCACGGCCGAGATCGCGTCCGACCCGATGCCACCGAACATCTCCGACGGCTACATCATGCTCAAGCCCGAGAGCGAATGGCCCAAGCCGAAGCGCACGCGCCCCGAGCTGCTGGCCGCCGTGCAGGAAGAGGTCGAGAAGCTGCCGGGCAACAACTACGAGTTCTCGCAACCGATCCAGCTGCGCTTCAACGAACTGATCTCGGGCGTGCGCAGCGACGTGGCCGTGAAGATCTTCGGCGACGACATGGACGTGCTCAACCAGACCGCCGCGCAGGTGTCGAGCGTGCTGGGCAAGGTGCCCGGCGCCGCCGAGGTGAAGGTGGAGCAGACCACCGGCCTGCCGATGCTCACCGTGAACATCGACCGCCAGAAGACCGCGCGCTACGGCCTCAACGTGGGCGACGTGCAGGACGCCATTTCGACCGCCGTGGGCGGGCGCGAGGCCGGCACGCTGTTCGACGGCGACCGCCGCTTCGACATCCTCGTGCGCCTGCCCGAGACCCTGCGCACCGACCTGGACGCCATCCGCCGGCTGCCGATCGCGCTGCCCAAGGGTGCGGGCGGCGAAGGCCTGCGCACCAGCTTCATCCCGCTGGGCGAAGTGGCCACGCTCGACCTCGCGCCCGGCCCCAACCAGGTCAGCCGCGAAGACGGCAAGCGCCGCATCGTGGTGAGTGCCAACGTGCGCGGTCGCGACCTCGGTTCCTTCGTGGCCGAGGCCGAGGAGGCCATGCGCGCCGTGCGCATTCCGCCGGGCTACTGGACCGTGTGGGGCGGCCAGTACGAGAACCTGGCCTCGGCCACGCAGCGCCTGCAGGTGGTGGTGCCCGTGTCGCTGCTGCTGGTGTTCACGCTGCTGTTCGCCATGTTCGGCAACCTGAAGGACGGCCTGCTGGTGTTCACCGGCATTCCGTTCGCGCTCACGGGCGGCATCGTCGCGCTGTGGCTGCGCGGCATTCCGCTGTCGATCTCGGCGGCCGTGGGCTTCATTGCGCTGTCGGGCGTGGCCGTGCTCAACGGGCTGGTGATGATCTCGTTCATCCGCAACCTGCGCGAGGGCGGCCTGCCGCTGGACGAAGCGATTCGCGAAGGCGCGCTCACGCGGCTGCGCCCCGTGCTCATGACCGCGCTGGTCGCCTCGCTGGGCTTCGTGCCCATGGCCATCGCCACCGGCACCGGCGCCGAAGTGCAGCGCCCGCTGGCCACCGTGGTCATCGGCGGTATCCTGTCGTCGACCGCGCTGACGCTGCTGGTGTTGCCGCTGCTGTATCGCATCGCGCACCGGCGCGATGAAGACGAGGTGCAGGAAGCCAACGCAGAGCAGCAACATGGCGCACCTCTCGATCCCGCACTGCAAGGTTCCCATGGCCCATGAGCATTCACATGCAGTAGGTGGCAATGAAAAGGCGCTGCGCTGGGCGCTGGCGCTGACCTCGACCTACCTCGTCGCCGAGGTGATCGGCGGGCTCGTGTCGGGCAGCCTGGCGCTGCTGTCCGACGCGGCCCACATGGCCACCGACACCGTGGCGCTGGCCATCTCGCTGGCCGCCATCTGGCTGGGCAAGCGGCCGGCGGACAAGCGCCGCACCTTCGGCTACTACCGCTTCGAGATCCTGGCGGCCGTGGTCAACGCGGTGCTGCTGTTCTTCGTGGCGATCTACGTGCTCTACGAGGCGTACCGGCGCATCTCGCAGCCGGCCGAGATCCAGTCGACCATGATGCTGCTCGTGGCCATCGGCGGCCTGGTGGTCAACCTCATCGGCATGCGCCTGCTGGCCAGCGGCAAGGACGAAAGTCTCAACGTGAAGGGCGCGTACCTCGAAGTGTGGGCCGACATGCTCGGCTCCGTCGGCGTGATCGCCGGCGCGCTCGTCATCCGTTTCACCGGCTGGGCCTGGGTCGACTCGGTGATCGCCGTCGCCATCGGCCTGTGGGTGCTGCCGCGCACCTGGCGCCTCTTGCGCGAGAGCCTCAACGTGCTGCTCGAAGGCGTGCCCGACGAGATCGACCTGCCCGAGGTCGAGCGCGCGCTGCAGGCGCAGCCGGGCGTGGCCGGCCTGCACGACCTGCATGTGTGGGCGCTGTCCAGCGGCAAGGTGAGCCTGAGCGTGCACGTGGTGTGCACGCCCGACGTGGTCGACCTGGCGCCGCTGATGCTGCGGCTGCGCGCGCTGCTGGCCGAGACGTTCGACATTCACCATTCGACCGTGCAGGTGGAGCGGGTGCCTTGCGAGCAGGCGGGGGAGACCCATGGGTTCGGGCCTGCGGTGACGGCGGGCTGACGCGAGGGCAGGGCACGGAAAAAACGCGACAGTCGCACGGGGCGGCTGTCGCGTCGGGGGCGGCGCCGATGTGGCGCCGCGTGGCCTGTCTGCAGGCTTAGAGGATGGTCACGTGGACCTTGTCCTCGACCAGCAGTTCGGCGGTGCCTGCGAGGTTGGTGTAGACGCTGTAGGTCACGCCGCCGACGGTGGCTGCATTGCCCAGGGTCCAGCCGTCGTCGCCGCCGAGCAGGTTCACATCGCCATTGGCGCCGTTGACCAGCATCTGCACCTTGCCGTCGGCCGTGACCATGTCGCGTGCACCACCGGCCAGCAGGTCTTGCGCGCTCAGCGCGAGCGTGTTGCCGCCTGCGCCCAGGTCGAACTTCTCGAAGCCCAGCACCTTCGCGCCGAGGGCCGACAGGTCGATGTGCATGGCGGTGCCGTCCATGACGAGCGTGTCGATGCCCAGGCCGCCGTCGAGGCGCGCGAAGTCGCCGCTGTTGATGCGGATCGTGTCGTCGCCCGCGCCACCGTGCACCGTGTCGCCCGTGCCCACCTTCATGAAGGTGTCGTTGCCGGCACCGCCCTCGAGGCGGTCGGCGAAGCCGAGCCTGGCGATGAGCGTGTCGTCGCTGTCGGTGTAGGTCTGCGTGGCGTGGTCGAGCACATGGACCTCGGCCTCGGGACTGATGTGGAACGTGCCAGCGCCCGTGTTCTGCAGCGTGACCGTCACGCCCTGCTGCACCAGCAAGTCGGCCTTGAAGCCCGAGTGCTGGTACACCTCGTAAACCACGCCCCACACCGAGATGTTGGCCTGCTTGACCCAATCGCCGGTGTCGGTGCCGTTGGGCAGCACGTCGGACAGCGTCACCGCATCACCGGCATTGCCCTTGACCATCATCTGCACGCGACCGTCGGCCACGAACTGGTTGATGGCGCCGTTGTTCATCACGTCGGCCAGCGACAGCTTGAGCGTGTTGTTGCCCGAGCCGGTGAGGTCGATGATTTCAACCGAACTGACTTTGCCCGCGAGCGCGGTCAGGTCCAGCACCTGGTTGGCGCCGGTCAGCTTGAGCGTGTCGATGCCGCCGTTGCCGGAGATGGCCGAATCGGACAGGTGCTTGATGTCGGTGACGACGAATTCGTTGTTGTCCGAACCGCCATGCAGCGTGCCCACCGATCCTTCGGTCAGCGTCTGTTGCTGCGCAGGACTCGAGCCCGTGTCGACGCCGCTCCAGCTCAGGTCGCCGATCAGGATGGCGTCGTTGACCCCCGGCGCCGTTCCGCTGTCCTGGCCGTACACCTTGATGTAGGAAATGGGGGTGTTCGACGAGAAGCCGATCTTGGCCATGCCAGCCGACGAATCCGGGTGGGCGACCATGTTCTTCGTGCCCAGCAAGACGCCTTCTGCCGAATAGAACTCGACCTTGCCGTAAGGCGCCCCGTGCGTGTTCCCATATTCGATCTCCACCGATTTGGCGGGCGTGGGAATCTTGAAGCTCACGATGCCCTGAGCCGAAAGGTACAGGCTGGAGTAATTGGAAGGCTCCACAAAACCTTGAACCATTTCAATATCGACGCCCTTGGCAGTCGTATGCGATGTGCCTGCATTAATCTTGGATAGATTGTCAAAAGAATCTTTCCCTCGAAGATTGGAGGATGTGTATTTCGATATGTTGCCGGCAGGATCGGAAATTGCAGCGGTTATTTCGAATTCTGACAAGGGCTTGCCTATTTTGATGTCATCAACCGTATAACCATCCGTTTCGCCTCTTGGTGTGAAAATGATAAAGCTGCCAATCATCTTGCCAGGAGGGGGGTCAAAAGAAACCCGCTGAACGGAACCCAGTGGATACTGTAGATCTAATTGCCCCAGCTTTTGTCCATCTACGTCGAAATAGACCAAATACTCCTTCCCTGCTGTGTCTCCGTTGATTCCATTTAAATCAAAGGAAACATGATTGGCTCCATTCTTAATCAAATATTCACTGGAGTAATTTACGCCTCCAACTGTCCCGATCCAAAGGCGTGGGTCGTTGTTGGTAGGTGTCGGAATCCAAATTCGAACGCCGTTGTCGCATTTGATTGTCAGATCGCCAAATGTCATGGATTTTGAGTTGACTGTTTCTTTCAATCCGTTGAAATTCAAAAGAACTGGAGGAGACTGATCTGCAATTTGCACCTTTCCTGTCGCGATGTCAGCAGCGGTCAGTACATAGTCGAAATGATCGCCACGCAGAACCAAGCTGAGCTTGTGGCCCACAGCCACATCCGCCGGATTGAATCGAACCTCCACGCCACCAGCGACCACGGCCACCTCGGTCGGCGCCGCAGGGGCGACGGTATCCAGCGCCATCGCCTGCGATTGCACCGGGCCCGCATTACCGGCCTCGTCCACCGTGCGCGTCTGCACGGTCCAGCTTTCGGTATGGCTGTTGCCGTCCTGCGCGCTCCATTGATCACCGGCCACGAAGGCGGTCGTCCAGGTGGTGCCGCCGTCGGTCGACACCTGCAGCGTCTCGCCGGCGCCCAGAGCGGCCGACAGCTTGCCCTGCAGCAGCCGTCCGGCGCCGCCGTCGTTGGTCAGGTAGTCGTCGGCGTTGAAGCCGCTGTCCTTGCCGATGTCGGTGACGGTGCCGGTCTGCGTCGGGGGCGTGGTGTCGATCACGAAGTTCCAGGCGCTGCTGGCATCGCTGGTCTGGCCCACGGGGCTGGTCGACGTAGCGGTGATGCCGTGTGCGCCGTCAGTCAGATTGGTCTGGGGCGTGAAGCTCCACTTGCCGCTCTCATCGGCCACGGTCTGGCCCAGGTAGGTGGCGCCGTCGTAGAACTTGACGATGTGGTTCGCCTGGGCCGT
This sequence comes from Variovorax sp. GW822-FHT04E09, assembly GCF_058800845.1. Taxonomy (NCBI): domain Bacteria; kingdom Pseudomonadati; phylum Pseudomonadota; class Betaproteobacteria; order Burkholderiales; family Comamonadaceae; genus Variovorax; species Variovorax sp. GW822-FHT04E09. The sequence goes on along the minus strand of NZ_JBXAMR010000001.1, from coordinate 1,553,799 downwards.
GCCCGCCAGCGTCGGCCTGGCGTCATTGGTGGCTTCGCCTTGCTGCAGCATGTGCGCCTCGCCCACGTCGTCGAACACGCTGTCGATGACGGGCGCGTTCGGCTTGTCGGTATTGACGGTGACCTTGTAGCGCCCGGTCGGCATGGTCTCGTTGCCCGCGGCATCGCGCTCCACGAGCATGAAGGTGTTCAGGCCTGCGGCCAGCGGGGTGTCGACCTGGAAAGTCCACTGGCCGTTCTCGCCGATGATGGCCGGGCCCAGCTCATGAGTGCCGGTGGCGTCTTTCACCATCACGGTGACGGTGTGGCCGGGCGTGCCGTTGCTGATGCCGCTGAGCAGAGGGCGCGTTTCATCGGTGGTGCCGCCCGAGATCACGTTGCCGGTGACCCCGCCCACGTTGTCCGTGAAGCCGCTGACGTTCAGCCGGCTGGCGTCGGGCGGGGTGACGTCGATCTCGAAGTTGAAGGCGGGCGAAGGCGTGCCCTCGTTGCCGCTGTCGTCGCGCGTGACGATGGTGATGGCGTGCTGGCCTTCGAGCAGGTCGGTCGAGGGCGTGAAGGTCCAGCTGCCGTTGGCGTCGACCTCGGTGGTGCCGATCTCGTTGCCGTTGTCGCGGATGACGATGGTGTCGCCCGGCGTGCCTTGGCCGTGGAAGCCGGGCTGGCGGTCGTCGGTCATACCGCCGGGGGCGATGGGGTTCTGGATGTCGCCGGCGTCGTCGAGGGCGCCGCTCACGATGGCGGGAGGGGCGGCGAAGGTGGTGCTCGGGTGGTCGATGGCGACCTGAGTTTTCTCGGAGGGCATGGAATTCTCTGTTCTGAAAAGGAAAGAAAAGACCGCATCGGCGCGCAAATGAACGCAGCGCAATCAAACGGTCTGGGGGAATGGAGCACTCTAGGAAGAACGGCCCTGCGGGACCATCGGACGAGTCCGAAACCTAAGCTCGAAGGAATAAGTCGGTGCTCAAAGCGCGCACAAAGTCGTGTGGGAAGGCACAACCGGGCGTGGTGGCTCCGCGCGGGCCACTGCCACGCAGCAGAAACAAAAAACGCGACGGTCGCTGGGGGCGGCTGTCGCGTTGTCGGTGCACCGGCGCGGGTTGCGCCGGTGAGTGGGGTGGCTTACATGAGCGTCACGTGAACCTTGTCCTCGACCAGCAGCTCGGCGGTGCCTGCGAGGTTGGTGTAGACGCTGTAGGTCACGCCGCCGACCGTGGCGTTGCCGCCTTGGCTCCAGCCGCCGTCGCCTGCGCTGCCGCCCAGCAGGTCGACCTCACCGTTGGCACCGTTGACCAGCATCTGCACCTTGCCATCGGCCGTGACCATGTCGCGCATGCCGCCGGCCAGCAGGTCGCTGGCGTGCAGCGCCAGCGTGTTGCCGCCCGCGCCCAGGTCGAACTTCTCGAAGCCTTGCAGCTTCAGGCCGAAGGCCGCCAGGTCGATGCGCATGGCGGTGCCGTCCATGACGAGGGTGTCGATGCCCAGGCCGCCGTCGGCGCGTTCGAAGTCGCCGCTGAGCACGTGGATGACGTCGTTGCCCGCGCCGCCATGCACCACATCGCCCGTGCCGACGTTGGTGAAGGTGTCGTTGCCGGCGCCGCCTTCGAGGCGGTCGGCAAAGCCGAGCCTGGCGATGAGCGTGTCGTCGCCATCGGTCCAGGCCTGCGTCGCGTGGTCGAGCGCACCGTCCGATACGAGATCGAGGCTGAACGCCTTGAGCGCGACGTTGCTGAGCTTGACGGTCACGCCCTGCTGCACCAGCAGCTCGGCGGCGAGCGTGGAGAACTGGTACACGTCGTACGCCACGCCCTGCACGGTGACGCTGCCCTTCTTGAGCCAGTCGCCCTGGTCGTTCTTGTTGGGCAGCAGGTCGCTCAGGTTCACGATGTCCCCGGCATTGCCCTTGACCATCATCTGCACGCGGTTCTTGTCGCCCTGGTGGAACAGGTCGAGGCCGCCGTGGTTCAGCACCTCGGCCAGCGACAAGGTCAGCGTGTTGTTGCCCGTGCCCGTGAGGTCGATGATTTCCATCGAGCTCAACTTGGTGCCGACCTTGGTCAGGTCGAGCACGTGTGCGTAGCCCATGAGCTTGAGCGTGTCGATGCCGCTGCCGCCGTGGATGGCCGCGGTGGCCTGGTTGAAGTAGGTCGTGGCGCTCACCTGCAGCGACACCACGTCGTCGCCCGCGCTGCCGTAGAAGGTCTCGGGGGCATAGTCGATCAGGTTCGGGTCGCGCGTTTCCGCCACGTGGTTCACCACGCGCTGGCTGAACGCGTCGAGCGTCACGCTCGGGCTGAGCGCCGTGACCTGGAACGAGCCGATGTCGACCAGCGCCGCCGAGGTGTAGGCGAACACCTTGGTGTGACGGGTATCGGTGCCGCCGATGAAGTTCTCGATGTGGATCAGGTTGCCCTTCACGTCGAACACCTGGATTTGCGCACCCGTGGCGTTGTCGATGCCGGTCAGGCGCAGCGTGAAGTAGTTCGCCGGCTTGTCCAGGGTGAACAGGGCGTTGGCCTGCGTGGTGTCGTTCAGCGTGAGGCCGGCCAGTGCCTTCGTGTTCACGACCGTCTTGGCCAGCGTGCCGGTGGTCGTGACCGTGAAGCCGGTGCCCGCGTACACGTCGCCCACCGGCGCCTTCTGCAGGGTGTCGCCCACCACCGTCAGCGCGGCCGTGCCCACCACGTCGTAAGGTTTGGACACTGCGCCCAGCGCGCCGTCCTTGCCGACGATCTGCACGGTGACCGCGAAGTCCTTGGCCGCACCCTGGTACGAGTAGGTCACGGTCGCCGGCACCTTGAGGGTGGCGGTGCCGTTGGTGATGTCGGCCTGCGTCAGCACCTGGTCGTAGGTGCTCATGCCCCACTGCACATGCACCTTGTCGCCGGCCTGGGCGCCGGTGCCGGCGAGCGACACGTTCACCAGCGAACCGTCTTGCGCCTTCGTGGTGGTGTAGATGCCTTCGGCCTCCGCAATGCGCGTGATGACGGGAGCCCCGGGCGCGTCGAGCAGCGTGACCTCGCGCTCGACCACCGGGCTGCTGTGCCCCTGGCCGTCGCTCACGCGCGCCTGCACGCGCCAGTCGCCGCCGTGCGCCTGGGTGTCCACGAAGGCCCAGGCCTTGCCGTTGACTGCGGCGTCGTGCCAGGTCTGGCCGCCGTCGACCGACACCTGGACCTTCAGGCCGTAGGGCAGGACGCCGCTGAGGCTGCCCGTGACCACGCGGCCCGCGCTGCCGTCGGCCGTCACGAAGTCGGTGGCGATGCCGCTGTCCTTGCCCAGGCTGTCGATGGTGAGCGTCGTGCCCACGCCCAGCGTGACCGTCACGCCTTGCTGCACCAGCAGGTCGGCGCCGAAGCCCGAGTGCGCGTACACGGTGTAGACCACGCCGTCGAGCGTGACGGTGCCGTTCTCGACCCAGTCGCCCGGGAAGGTGCCGTCGGGCAGCAGGCCGCTCAGCGTGACCGCGTCGCCGGCATTGCCCTTGACCAGCATCTGCACGCGGCCGTTGGCCACGAACTGGTCGACCGTGCCGTTCTCCATCACGTTGGCGAGCGACAGATTGAGCGTGTTGTTGCCCGTGCCGGTGAGGTCGACGACCTCGACCGAGCTGAGCTTCGCGCCGAGCGCGACCAGGTCGAGCACCTGGTTGGCGCCGGTCAGCTTCAGGGTGTCGAGCCCGCCGTTGCCGGCAATGCCCGAGTCGCTGAAGTCGGCCACGGCCCCTACCTTGAAGACGTTGTTGCCCGCATCGCCGTTCAGCACGGCCGCGCTGTCGGCCGTGAGCGTGAACACGCCCGTCGTGGCGACCTTGCCGCTGCTGGAGATCTGGATGTTGTCGATCCACAGCTGGTCGTTGCCGCGCTGACCCGCGTTGTAGTAGGTGACGATCTCGAACCTGGAGAACGACTTGCCGGTCGACGCGACATCGATGTTGATGGTGCCGTTCAGGGGCGCCATGCTGGCGCTGTGCAACAGGCTGCCGTCCTTGGCGTACAGCCGGATGGTGGCGTAGTTGTTGTTGTCGCCGATGTAGAAGCTGAGCTTGTCGCCCACCAGGCCGCCGTCGAGCGACACGCGGATGCTGCCTGCGACCCAGAGCGCGTTCGAGTACGGCTTCTGGTGCATGTAGGGGGTGTAGTAGCTGGAATACAGGCCTTGCGGGTAGGTCATGCCGTTGACCGAGCCGCCGCTGGAGGACAGGCTGTAGAAGGTCAGGCTGCCGAGCTTGTAGGAGGCGCCCGTCGGCAGGCTGATCGCGCCGGTGACGGCGTTGAAGTTCTCCAGGTACACCGACTCCCGCAGCGACTCGGCCGACACGTTGCCGGCCTTGTCTACCAGGCCGGCGGTGGTCTGGCTGCCCAGTGCGAAGGGCGCGTTGATGACGACGCGACCGGCCGCCACGTCCGCGGCCGTCAGCACGTGGTCGTAGCGCTTGTCGCCTTGGGTCAGGGTGATGCGCCCGCCGACTTCGGCGTTGGCCTTGGCGAACGCCACGGTCGCCTGCGAGCCGTTGATCGTCATCGAGGTCGGTGCTGCGGGTGCGGTGGTGTCCAGGGCCACGGCGTGCGAGTTCACGGGGCCTGCATTGCCTGCCGCATCGACGACGCGTGTCTGCACCGTCCAGCCGCCGGCGTGGCTGTGGTCGTCCTGCGCGCTCCACTTGTCGCCGGTGACGATGGCCGGCTTCCAGGTGGTGCCGCCGTCGGTCGACACCAGCAGGGTCTCGCCCGCGCCCAGGGGCGCCGACAGGCTGCCGCGCATCAGGCGGCCCGCGCTGCCGTCGTTGGTGAGGAAGTCGCTGTCGCTCGTGCCGCTGTCCTTGCCGAGGGCGGTGAGCGTGGCGGTCTGCGTCGGCGCCGTCGTGTCCACGGTGAAACCGAACGGGTCGGACGGTGCGCTGGTGTTGCCCGCCCGGTCGATGGCGGCCACCGTGATGCGGTGCGGGCCCTCGCTCAGCGCGGTAGTCGGCGTGAACGTCCAGTGGCCCGAGGCGTCGGCCGGCACGCGGCCGATCTCCACGCCGTCGTCGTACACGACGACCGTGCTGTTGGCCTCGGCCGTGCCGGTGAAGCCGGGGCGCGTGTCGTCGGTGATCGCGCCGTCGGCCATGTTCTGGGTGACGATGCTGCCCACGTCGTCGGCCACCGACACGATGACCGGCGCCTGCGGCGGCGTGGTGTCGACCACGAAGTCCCAGGCGTTGCTGGCGTCGCTGGTCTGGCCCAGCGGGCTGGTCGAGGTGGCGGTGATGTGGCGCGGCCCGTCGGGCAGCGCGGCCGTGGGCGTGAACGTCCAGCGGCCGTTGGCATCGGCCGTCACCTCGCCCAGGAAGGTCGCACCGTCGTAGAGCCTGACGGTGTGGTTCGCCTGCGCCGTGCCGGCAAGGGCCGGCCGGGCGTCGTCGGTCACTTCGCCCTGTTGGAGCATGTGCGGCGTGCCCACGTCGTCGTACACGCTCTCGATCACGGGCGGCGGGGGCGCGTCGGTGTTGACCGTCACGCGGTACGGCGCCGTGAGCGCGGTCTCGTTGCCCGCCGCGTCCTTCTCGTAGACACGGATCACGTTCAGGCCCGGAGCCAGCGGCGGGTCGACCTGCAGCGTCCAGCGGCCGCCTTCGCCGATGGTGGCGTGGCCCAACTCGCGCTCGCCATTCGCGTCCTTCACCATCACGATGACGATGTGGCCGGGCACGCCGGAGCTGGCGCCGCTGATCACCGGGCTGGCATCGTCGGTGGTGCCGCCCGAGGCCACGTTGCCGGTGACGCTGCCCACGGCGTCCGCGACGCCGGTGATGCTCAACTGGCTGGCGTCGGGCGGGGTCACGTCGATCTCGAAGTTGAACGCGGCGGAGGGCTCGCTCTCTTCGCCGGCCGCGTTGCGCGCGACGACCGTGATGGCGTGCAGGCCCTCGAGCAGGTCGGTCGACGGCGTGAACTCCCACTGGCCGTTCTCGGCGACTTCGGTGATGCCGATCAGCACGCCGTTGTCGCGGATGAGGATGGTGTCGCCCGGCGTGCCCTGGCCATGGAAGTCCGGCTGGCGGTCGTCGGTGACGCCGCCGTGGACGATCGGGTCCTGGATGTCGCCGGCGTTGTCGAGGGCGCCGTCGATCACGGGACGGGTCGGCGCGCTGCGGCCGGTGTCGGCTTCGAATGGTGTGCGTTCGTCAGGGGGCATCGGCGACGAGGCCGTGGCCCATCCGTCTGCACTCAGCGTGCGGTCCATGTTCTTGCTGTTGTTGTCGTCGAGGGCGACGCTTGTTCTCGGGGAGGGCATGCAGTTCCTGTGTTCTCAAAGGGGGGCGACCGGATCGGCGTGCTCATGCGCGCGCTTCGATCACGGTCTGGGGGAGCGGGCACTCTAGGGAGGCGCAGCGGGCAAGGCCATGGGACGAGTCTGAAAGACAGGCACGAAGGCATAGGCCGGCGCCGAAGCGCGAACAAAGTCGCGGGCGAAGGCACAAGGGCGAACGGGGCTGCTGTCCGGAAAGAAAAAACGCGACAGTCGCACGGGGCAACTGTCGCGTTGAGGGCGGCGCCGATATGGCGCCGCGTGGCCTGTCTGCAGGCTTAGAGGATGGTCACGTGGACCTTGTCTTCGACCAGCAGCTCGGCGGTGCCGGCGAGGTTGGTGTAGACGCTGTACGTCACGTCGCCCACCGTGGTGTTGCCGCCTTGGGTCCAGCTGTCGTTGCCGCCGAGCAGGTTCACGTCGCCGTTGGCGCCGTTGACCAGCATCTGCACCTTGCCGTCGGCCGTGACCATGTCGCGCATGCCGCCGGCGAGCACGTCGCTGGCGTGCAGGGCCAGCGTGTTGCCGCCGGCACCCAGGTCGAACTTCTCGATGCCCTGGATCTTCAGGCCGAACGCCGACAGGTCGATGTGCATGGCCTTGCCGTCCATCACCAGGGTGTCGATGCCAAGACCGCCTTCAACGCGCTCGAAGTCGCCGCTGTTGATGCGGATCGTGTCGTCGCCTGCGCCGCCGTGCACCGTGTCGCCCGTGCCGACCTTCGTGAAGGTGTCGTTGCCGGCGCCGCCGCTGAGGCGGTCCGCGAAGCCGAGCTTGGCGATGATCGCGTCGTCGCCATGGGTGTAGCCTTGGGTCGAGTGGCTCAGCACCTCGTCGTCGGGGAGGGCGCCCACCACGGCATCCGACGGCGCTTCGAACGTGCCGATCGCACCGACCAGCGTCGAGTTGGTGACCTTGACGACCACGCCCTGCTGCACCAGCAGTTCGGCGCCGAGTGACGAGTGCTGGTAGCCGTCGTACACGATGCCGCCCAGCGTGACCACGCCGACCTTCTTCACCCAGTCGCCCTGGTCGATGCCACCGGCGAGCAGGTCGCTCAGGTTCAGAGTGTCGTCGGCATTGCCCTTGACCATCATCTGCACGCGGCTCTTGTCGCCCTTGTAGAACAGGTCGACCCCGCCGTTGTTCAGCACTTCGGCCAGCGACAGCGTCAGCGTGTTGTAGTAGCTGCCGGTGATGTCGATGACCTCGATCGAGCTGAGCTTGCTTCCGACCTTGGTCAGGTCGAGCACGTGCGCGTAGCCTTCGAGCTTGAGCGTGTCGATGCCGCTGCCGCCGTGGATGCCCGCCGTGGCCTGGTTGAAGTAGGTCGTAGCGCTGACCGACAGCGACACCGCGTCATCTCCAGTGCCGCCGTAGAAGGTCTCGGGGGCGTACTCGATCAGATTCGGGTCGCGCGTTTCCGCCACGTGGTTCACCACCTGCTGGCTGAACGCGTCCAGCGTCACGCTCGTGCTCAGCGAGATGACCTTGAACGAGCCGATGTCCACCAGCTCCGCCGAGGTGTAGGTGAACACCTTGGTGTGGCGGGCATCCGTGCCGCCGATGAAGTTCTCGGTGTGGATGAGGTTGCCCTTGACGTCGAACACCTGGATCTGGGCGCCCATGGCGTTGTCGATGCCGGTCAGGCGCAGCGTGAAGTAGTTCGCCGGCTTGTCCAGGGTGAACAGGGCGTTGGCCTGCGTGGCGTCGTTCAGCGTGAGGCCCGCCAGTGCCGTCGTGGTCGCGGCCGTCTTGGCCAGCGTGCCGGTGGTCGTGACCTTGAAGCCGGTGCCGGCGTACACGTCGTCGACAGGTGCCTTCTGCAAGGTGTCGCCGACCGCCGTCAGCGCAGCCGTGCCTACCACCTCGTAAGGGTTGGACACCGCGCCGATCGCACCATCCTTGCCGATGATCTGCGCGGTGACCGCGAAGTCCTTGGCCGCACCCTGGTAGGAGTACGTGACTGTCGAGGGCACGTTGATCGTGGCCAGACCGGTGTTGATGTCCAGCTGTGTCAGCACCTGGTCGTAGGTGCTCATGCCCCACTGGATGTGCACGGTGTCACCGGCCTTGGCACCCGTGCCGGTGAGCGACAGCGCCACCTGCGAGCCGTCCTGGGCCTTCGCCGTGGTGTAGGTGCCTTCGGCGTCCGCAATGCGCAGGATGGCGGGTGCCGCCGCCGGGGCCGTCCAGGTCACGTCCTGGCTGGCCAGCACGCCGCTGGTGCGGCCCTTGTCGTCGACGATGCGGGTCTGGATCTTCCAGTCGCCCGGGTGTGCCTGCATGTCGACGAAAGCCCAGTGGCCGCCGTTCAGCGTCGCGTTGTGCCAGCTGGCGCCACCGTCGGTCGACACCTGCAGCGACAGGCCGCTGCCCAGCGGGGCCTTGAGGGTGCCGGCAATAAGGCGGCCGGCGCTGTCGTCCGCGGTGACGTGGTTGCCGGCCACCCCTTCGTCCTTGCCCACCAGGGTCACTGTGACCGCGTCGGCGCCGAGCGCCGGCGCCTTGTCGGTGATGTACAGCTTCGACGTCTGGCTCTCGCCCTTGCTGTTGACGGCGGTGTAGCCATAGACGTACTCGATGTCGTCCACCAGCTGCAGCGTGTCGCTCGCATACTTGCGGAAGATGTAGTCGCCTGCGGCATGGCCACTCGCGGTCTTCATGTACACGGTGAGTTGCCCCGCATCGGTGCGCAGTGTCAGCACACCGGACGCCGCGTCGTAGAGCGCGGTGACCTTGCCGCTGGGATTGTCCACCACCAGCTTGTCCGCGGCGGTGATGCGGAACACCTCGTTGCCGATGGTGAACTGGCTGATCTTCGACTGGGCGTCCATGACCACCTGCGTGTCGTTCTCCAGCAGGCTGCCGTAGGCCCAGGCCACGAACATCTGGTCGATCACCGTGTCCTTCAGCTTGGCCGGATCGGCGACGGCCACCGTCGTTCCGCTGGTCGACACTTGGTTCAGGGCGGCCAGGCCGGCGTCCGAGCCGATGGCCACCGTGGTGACCTCGATCTGGTTCGCCGTCGCCGTCTTGCCGTCCGGGTCGCTCATCAAGGCCTGCCATTGCTTCAGCGTTGCGGCGCTGGTGGCGTAGGGGTAGGGGTGGCCGTCCGACAGGAAGAACACCTGTTTCGTCTTGAACGGGTTATTGCCCGCAGCCGCGTACTCCGCCTTGATGACTTGGCTTGCCAGGGTCAGCGCAGCATCGAAGTTGGTGGTTTCGCTGCGCGAGACCGTCGAATCGATGGCCGCGAGCAGCTTGATGTAGTTCGGGTCTTTCTCGCCGTTGAAGGTGAAGGTTCCCTCGTGGGTCGCGCTGCTCCCGAACGCGATCAGGCTGAACGTCGCTGGCACGTTCATCTTGGCGTACGCCTCGGCCAGCGCCCGCATGGACTGGACCTGGTTCGCGCTCTTGGCCCCCGCCATGCTGCTGGAAACGTCCGCAACGAAGGTCACGCTGATCGACTTCTTGCTTTCGAGCAGGCTGGCGTAGTCGTCGCCGCTGTTGTCCACGCTGAAATCGATCGCCTTGGAGGGCGCGCTGCTGTTGCCCGCCGCGTCGACGACCGTGTGGCTGAAGCTGTGCTGGCCGAGGTCCAGCGGCACGGAGGGCGTGAATGTCCAGTCGCCTGTGTCGTTGGCCTGCGTGTGGCCGATTTCCTTGCCGTGGTCGTAGATGAAGACGGTGGTGTTCGGCTCGGCCTTGCCCGAATACGTCGGAGTGATGTCATCGGTGACGGAACCATGGGAAATGGGGCCTTGAATCGCCCCGGCATCGTCAGTCAGTACAGCGTCCGACGCTGAAGGCGCCGTGTAGTCGGTGCTCAGCACAAACTCGGTGGACGGCGCGCTCACGTTGCCTGCCTTGTCGGTCGCAGTGACCGTGAACTTGTGTTCACCCTCGGCCAGCGGCGACGTCGGCGTGCAGTTCCAGTTGCCGCTGCTGTCGGCCACGACCGTGCCGAGCTTGATCGCACCGTCGTACACCGTCACGGTGCTGCCGGGCTCGGCCTTGCCCGCCAGCGTGGGCGAGGGGTCGTCGGTCACGCCGCCGTTGGGCAGCAGGCCCTGCTTGCTGCCCACGTCGTCGACCGCCGTGTCGATGGTCGGCGTGTTCGGTGCCACGGTGTCGATCGTGAAGCCGAAGACCGGCGTCGGGTTGCTCACGTTGCCCGCCAGGTCGGTGGCGGTGGCGGTGATGTTGTGCCGGCCCTGGGCCATGTCGGTCAAGGGCGTGAAACTCCATGTGCCATCGACTTGCACGACGGTGCTGCCCAGGAAGTACCCGCTGGCATACACCTTGATGGTGCTGCCGGCCTTGCCCGAGCCCTGGATCTCGGGGCGCAGGTCGTCGGTCAGGCCGTCGGCCGCGATCGGGCCCTTGACGCTGCCCTGATCGTCCATGACCCGGTCGATCGACACCGTCACATTCTTGGTGTCGATGACGAGGTTCAAAGGCTCGCCCTGGCCGCTGCTGTTGCCTGCAGGGTCCACCACCCCGGTGGTCAGCGCGTGCGGGCCGTCCGCCAGCGGCGTGATCGGCGTGAACGTCCAGTCGCCGTGGGCGTCGACCGGTGCATCGCCGATCTTCACGCCGTTGTCGTACACGTTCACCGTCGCGCCGGGCTCCGCCTTGCCGTTGAGGGTGGGCTTGTTGTCGTCGGTGGTGTCGCCGTTCGAGAGAGGGCCGGTCTTGCTGCCCACGTCGTCGATCACCTCCAGGCCCGTGACCTGGCCGGGGGGCTGCGTGTCCACCGAGAAATTCCAGATGCCGGTCGCATCGCTGGTCTGGCCCAGCGCGTTGGTCGCGGTGGCGGTGATGTCGTGCGGGCCATCGGCCAGCGGGACGTCGGGCGTGAAGTGCCAGGTGCCGGTGGGGTCGGTCACGGTCTCGCCCAGGTAGGTGCCGTGGTCGTAGACCTTGACCGTGGTGCCTGCCTGTGCCGTGCCGATGATGGTGGGCCTGGCGTCGTCGGTCACTTCGCCCTTTTGCAGCATGTGCACCTCACCCACGTCGTCCTTGACGTTCTGGATCGACGGAACCTCCGGACGCCCTGTCTCCACATTCACCTGGTAGCGCCCGGTGGGCGCGGTCTCGTTGCCGGCGGCGTCGCGTTCCACGAGCATGAAGGTGTTCCGGCCGGCAGCCAGAGGGGCCTCGACCTGGAAGGTCCACTGGCCGTTCTCGCCGATGGTGGCCAGGCCCAGCTCATGGGTGCCGGTGGCGTCTTTCACCATCACGGTGACGGTGTGGCCGGGCGTGCCGTTGCTGATGCCGCTGAGCAGCGGGCGCGTTTCATCGGTGGTGCCGCCCGAGATCACGTTGCCCGTGACCCCGCCCACGTTGTCCGTGAAGCCGCTGACGTTCAGCCGGCTGGCGTCGGGCGGGGTGACGTCGATCTCGAAGTTGAAGGCGGGCGAAGGCGTGCCCTCGTTGCCGCTGTCGTCGCGCGTGACGATGGTGATGGCGTGCTGGCCTTCGAGCAGGTCGGTCGAGGGCGTGAAGGTCCAGTTGCCGTTGGCGTCGACCTCGGTGGTGCCGATCTCGTTGCCGTTGTCGCGAATGACGATGGTGTCGCCTGGCGTGCCCCGGCCGCCAAATTCGGGCTGGCGGTCGTCGGTGACGCCGCCGTGGGCGATGCTACCCAGGATGTCGCCGGCGTCGTCGGCGGCGCTGCCCACATGAGGAGGCGGGGGCGCGAAGGTCGATGCGAGGTCGATGTTCTGGAAAGGGGCGACGCTGTTCGTCTGCTCGAGTGCCATGGAATTCCTGTGCTCTGAAATGAAGAAACCAGACCGCATCGGCATGCGAGCGAACGCAATCCGATCGTGGGGTCTGGTGGGGTAGGGCACTCTAGAAAGAAGCCCTGTGCAAGGCCATCGGACGAATCTGAAAGCGGCACGCGAAGAAGTCAGTCGGCGCTGAAAGCGCGAACAAAGTCGTGCCGAAGGGCACAAGGCGATGTGTTGCCAGGCAGAAATGAAAAAACGCGACAGCTGCACGGGGCGGCTGTCGCGTTGTCGGCTGCACGCGGCGCTGGGTGCGCCGGCGAGTGGGAGGCCTAAAGGATCGTCACGTGGACCTTGTCCTCGACCAGCAGTGCAGTGCCGGCGAGGTTGGAGTAGATGTGGTCGGCGGTGCCGCTCACCGCGGCATCGCTGCCGTGGACCCCGCCGCCGTCGAGCGGGTCGACCTCGCCGTGGGGGCCGGTGGCCTGCATCTGCACCGTGCCGTCGGGAGACACCGGGTTCTGCGCGCCCTGCGCCGTCTTCAGGTCGAGGGCCGACAGGTCGATGTGCATGGCCTTGCCGTCCATCACGAGGGTGCCGACGCCCAGGCCGCCAGGGACGCGCGCGAAGTCGCCGTCGCCATGGAGGCGGACGGTGTCGTCACCCGCGCCGTCCTCCAGCCGGTCTGCATAACCGAACCGGGCGATGTGTGTTTCGTCGCTGTCGGTGAGCGTTGGTGTTGCCCCGGGTCCGGCATCGCTGAACGTGACGGGCGTGTTCTGCAAGTTGACAGTCACGCCCTGCTGCACCAGCAGTGCGGCGTCAAAGCCCGAGTGCGCGTATTCCTCGTAGACCACGCCGTCGATGGTCACGTTGGCGCCCTTCACCCAGTCGCCGGGGTCGGTACCGTTGGGCAGTGCGTCCGACAGCGTCACCGCGTCGCCGGCGTCGCCCTTGACCAGCATCTGCACGCGGCCGTTGGCAACGAACTGATCGACCGCGCCGTTCTCCATCACGTCGGCCAGCGAGAGCTTCAAGGTGTTGTCGCCCGTGCCAGTAAGGTCGATGACTTCGACGGCGCTGAGCTTGCCCGTGACCGAGCTCAGGTCGAGTGTCTGGTCCGCGCCGGTCAGGGTGAGGGTGTCCAGTCCCTGGTTGCCGATGACCTTCGCATGGCTGCCCTCGAAGTACGACACGTCGGGAACCAGGAACACGTCGTCTCCCGCCCCGCCGTAGTGGACGTCGGAGCCTGCCTGGATTTCCTGCAGGGTGGGGATGTCCACCAGTTCAGGGTGCGGGTACAGCACGGCGAGGGACAGGTTGTCGACCTCGATCCAGTCGGTTTCCATGCCGTCGACGAGCCCGGTCCGGATGTCGAAGGAGGCAAAGGAAAGCCCGTCGGGCATGATGAATTTCGCGTGTCCGTCGGCCGGAAGGCTGTGACTTTCTCCGAAGGTGCCTTCGAAGATGACCTTGCCCGATGCGTCGTAGAAGGTGACCGACTGTGTGGCCTGGGAATGCCGCCAGTCGAATTCGATGGCGTTGTAGTGGTTGCCCTTCAGTGAAGCGTTGGTCGTGCCGCTGATGTGCCATGCCTGCCCATGGTCGGGCGAGGCGCTGTCGAAAACGCCGTTGTTCGACGAAGCGTCGGCCGCCGCGTCTTTTCTTGTCAGGAGCAGCATGCCGGCATCGGCTGCTTGCCCCGGCGCAAGTTGAACTGTCTCACCGGCATCGAAATCTTCCTGTTCGGTGTTCGACCGGATCACCAGGTAGAGGGAATGATTGCCCGTTGCGCTGACCACCGACGCGGCCAGATTCAGTGAGACGTCGGTCACGGCGATGGTGGCCTGGCCCGCAGCAATGTCTGCCGCCGCCAGCAGGTAGTCCACGTTCTGCTTGCCGTTGAGCAGGTGAATCCGGTCGCCCGGCGACACCGCGGCCTTGTCGAAGCTCACGGTCACTTGCCCGTTGCCCAGCACGACCGCAGTGGGCGTGTGGGGCGTGGCGGTGTCCAGGGTCACCGCCTGCGAATTCACCGGCCCCACGTTGCCGGCCGGGTCCACCACGCGCGTCTGCACCGTCCAGTCGCTCGCATGGCTGTGGTCGTCCTGGGCACTCCATTGCGTGCCATTCACGAAGGCGGTCTTCCAGGTCTGGCCGCCGTCGGTGGACACCTGCAAGGTCTCGCCGGCCGCGAGCGATGCGCTCAGGCGGCCCGTCATGAGGCGCCCCGCGCTGCCGTCGTTGGTGGTGCGGTCGTCGGCGTCCATGCCGCTGTCCTTGCCGATGCCCGAGACGGTGGGGGTCTGCGTGGGCGCCAGGGTGTCGACCTCGAAGTGCCAGCCGTTGCTCGCGTCGCCGGTCTGGCCCACCGGGCCGGTGGCCGTGGCGGTGATGTGGTGCGCACCCTCGCCCAGGTTGTCTTTGGGCGTGAACGCCCAGGTGCCGTCGGCAGCGGTCTGGGTGGTGCCCAGGAAGGTGGTGCCGTCGTGGAACGTCACGGTATGGCCGGGCTGGGCCGTGCCGTGCAGGGTCGGCCGGGCGTCGTTGGTGACCTCGCCGGGGGCCAGCATGTGGGGCACGCCCACGTCGTCGTAGACGTGCTCGATCACCGGGGGCGTCGGCTTGCTGGTGTCGATGGTCACCTGGTAGCGCCCTGTCGGCGCCGTCTCGTTGCCCGCTGCGTCTTTCTCCACGAGCGTGAAGGTGTTCAGGCCCGCGGCCAGTGGCGCCATGACCTGCAGCGACCACTGGCCGTTGTCGCCGACGACGGCTTCACCCAGCGCGTGGGTGCCGGTGCTGTCCCTGACCATCACCGTGACGGTGTGGCCGGGCTGGCCGGTGCTCGTGCCAGTGAGCAGCGGGCGCGTGTCGTCGGTGGTCTTGCCGGCGGCCACGTTGCCGGTGATGCCGCCTGCGGTGTCGAGGACGCCGGTGATGGACAGCTTGCTGGCGTTGGGTGGCGTGACGTCGATCTCGAAACTGAACGGGCCCGAAGGCTCGCTCTCGTTGCCGGCGGGGTCGCGCGCCACGATGGTGATAGCGTGGTGGCCTTCATTCATGTCGGTCGACGGCGTGAAGGCCCATTGGCCGTCTTCGTCCACGACGGTCTGGCCGATCTCGACGCCGTTGTTCCTGATGAGGATGGTGTCGCCCGGCGTGCCCTGGCCCTGGAACTCGGGTTGGCGGTCGTCCGTGACGCCGCCGGAGGCGAGGGTGCCCATGATGTCGCCTGCGTCGTCGATGACGCTGTCCATGGTGGGCGGCTGTGGTGCGAAGACCTGTGCGCGTGCTGTCTGATCGATGCTCGGGTTGTCGACGAAGACGTTTGCCTTTTTGGATGCCATGCAGTTCCTATGCTCTGAAAAGGGAAAGAAAGATCGGATCGGGCAGCGAATTCACGCTGTTCGATCCGGCGGCCCGGGCGTCAGGAACTCTAGGAAGAACAGGGGAGCGGAACCATCGGACGGGTCCGATAAAAGCCGGAGCGAGCGATGCGGGCGCGAGCGCGCCCTTCGCGCATCGGCGAAGCAGAAAGTCTTCGGTGAAAGCCGCCGCGCGAGAACCGGCGGCGGAGAGGCTCAGCGCGCGGCGCGGATCGCCGACTTGGGCCGGAAGGCCTTGCAGACCGTGTCGTCGGTCTCGAGGTACGGCCCGCCGATCAGGTCGATGCAGTAGGGCACGGCGGCGAAGATGCCGGGCACGAGCTGCGTGCCGTCGGCGTCCTTCAGCCCTTCGAGCGTCTCGGCGATCGACTTGGGCTGGCCCGGCAGGTTGATGATGAGGCTCTGGTCGCGGATGACCGCCACCTGCCGCGAGAGGATGGCGGTCGGCACGAAGCGCAGGCTGATCTGGCGCATCTGTTCGCCGAAGCCGGGCATTTCCTTGTGGGCCACGGCCAGCGTGGCCTCGGGCGTGACGTCGCGCAGCGCGGGGCCGGTGCCACCGGTGGTGAGCACGAGCGAGCAGCCAGCATCGACCAGCTCGATGAGCGTGGCGCTGATGCGCGCAGTCTCGTCGGGGATCAGGCGGGCTTCGAACTCAATGGGGTTTTTCAGCGCGCGGCCCAGCCATTCCTTGAGCGCGGGCAGGCCCTTGTCTTCGTAGGTGCCGCTGGAGGCGCGGTCGCTGATGGAGACGATGCCGATGCGCACCGCGTCGAAGCCGCCGTCGCTCATGCGTCTTCTTCCCGGTCTTGCGCCGCAGCCGCTTCGGCGTGATCGTCGCCGCCATGCACCGCGAGTTGCGCGCGCACGAGCTGGAAGATCTCGCGGTAGGCCTTGCCCTGGCGCGGTGCTTCGCCGGCGGGGCCGGACTTCAGGTCCTTGCGGGCCTGGCGCACGAGGGCGCGCAGCTGCTGGGAGTCGGTGGCGGGGTGGGTTTCGATCCAGCCGCCGAGGGCGTCGTCGTCGGCGATCAGGCGTTCGCGCCAGCGCTCGGCCTCGTGCAGCGCAGCGGCTTCGGCGGCCGGCACGGTGTTCTGCTCGGTCAGCGCCTGCTTCACGGCCTCGAGCACCTCGGGGTCGAGGGCTCGCATGAGCTTGCCGATGAACTGCATCTGGCGGCGCTTGCCCTCGAAATTGGTGATGCGTTTCGCCTCGGCGATGGCATCGACCAGTTTCTCGCTCAGCGGGAGGGCGTCGAACAGGCCGGCACGCAGGGTGAGCAACTCTTCGCCCAGTTTCTGCAGTTCGGCGCTCTCGCGCTTGAGTTCGGTGCGGCTGGCTTCGTCGGTGCCGCCCTTGAGCTCGCGCTTGAGCTCCAGGTCGAGTTCGCTGCCTTCGGCAACGAAGTGGCCACGGACGAAATAGCCTTTTTTGGGTTTGCGGGACATGGGGTGGATTCTGGGCCGCGCCGTGCGGCGCTGCAACGCGCACAGGGGGCGCGGAAGGGAAAACGTGAAACAGGGGGCGCAAGTATCATAGCCACCACATGACGACATCCTCCTCGCGCGCCGATTCCGGCTTCGCCTACAGCCGCTCCTTCTTCGAAAACCTGGTCGATTCGGCCCTGGCCCACGCCAAAAAGCTCGGGGCCACCGACGCCGGCGCCGAGGCCTCCGAGGGCTGCGGCCTGAGCGTCTCGGTGCGCAAGGGCGAGCTCGAGAACGTCGAGCGCAACCGCGACAAGTCGCTGGGCATCACGGTCTACGTGGGCCACCGCCGCGGCAACGCCAGCACCTCCGACTTTTCCGAGGCGGCGATCGCCCGCACGGTGCAGGCGGCCTACGACATCGCCCGCTTCACGGCCGAAGACCCGGTGAGCGGCCTGCCCGACGAGGAAGACATCGCCAAGGTGCAGCCCGAGCTCGACCTGTTCCACCCCTGGGACGTGACGAGCGAGCAGGCCGCCAAGCTGGCCCTCGAATGCGAGGCGGCAGCCCTTTCCACCGACAAGCGCATCACCAACAGCGAAGGCGCTGGCGTCTCGGCGCAGCAGAGCCACTTCTTCAGCGCCCACACGCACGGCTTTCGCGGCGGCTACGCCAGCTCGCGGCACTCGATTTCGGTGGCCCCCATCGCCGGCAAGGGCGACGACATGCAGCGCGACGCCTGGTACAGCTCGATGCGCTCGGCCGACGAACTGGCCAGCCCGCAGGCCGTGGGCCGCTACGCCGCCGAGCGCGCGCTCAGCCGCCTCAAGTCGCGCAAGATCAAGACCACCGAATGCCCGGTGCTGTTCGAGTCGCCGCTGGCCGTGGGCCTGCTGGGCGGGCTGGTGCAGGCCGTGAGCGGCGGGGCGCTGTACCGCAAGAGCACCTTCCTGCTCGACTCCCTGGGCAAGCCGGTGCTGCCCAAGCACGTGGACGTGGCCGAAGACCCGCACGTGCTGCGCGGCAAGGGCAGCTCGCCCTTCGACGACGAAGGCGTGATCACCCGCGCCCGCAAGGTGGTCGATGCCGGCCGCCTCGAAGGCTACTTTCTCTCGACCTACTCGGCGCGCAAGCTGGGCATGAAGACCACCGGCAACGCCGGCGGCTCGCACAACCTGACGCTGAGTTCGCGCCTCACGAAGCACGGCGACGACCTCGACGCGATGCTCGCCAAGCTCGGCACCGGCCTGTTCGTGATCGAGCTGATGGGGCAGGGCGTCAACTACGTGACAGGCGACTATTCGCGCGGCGCCAGCGGTTTCTGGGTGGAAAACGGCCGCATCGCCTATCCGGTGCAGGAAATCACGATTGCCGGCAATTTGCGTCAGATGCTGATGGGAATTGAAGCGATTGGCGCAGATGCTTACACTTTCGGCGCAAAAACCACGGGGTCGATCCTGGTCAACCGCATGAAGGTGGCGGGCGCCTGACAGGCCCTGCCGCTCGCAACGGCGCTGGCTCGACGACCCCTCCATTCAAGGACAGGGGGACAGGACATGAGCAAACACAGCGCCGTACGCAAGCCGGCCCTCGAACACGAACTCTTGCGTGATCCGCGCCTGGGCTTCGAGCCGGCGGGCAGCAGCTCGGTGCGCTGCCTGCAGCACGGCGTGCCCTGGCCCTTCGACTGCTGGCACTACCACGACGAGTACGAGCTGCAGTGCATCAACCGCACCAGCGGCGACGCCTTCGTCGGCAACCACATCGGCCGCTTCGAGCCCGGCTATGTCGCCCTGGTGGGCGCGCGGCTGCCCCACACCTGGATCTCGCACGACGTGCCGCCCGAGGGCGTGGCCGACCGCAGCATGGTGATCCACTTCCGCGACGCGCCCCTGCGCCAGGGCGTCGACCTGTTCCCCGAGCTGGAAACCGTGCTGCCGATGCTCGACCGCGCCAAGCTGGGCATCGAGTTCTTCGGCATCGGTGACCTCGTGCGCGAGCGCTTCGGGCGCGTGCAGAAGCAAAAGGGCATGGCGCGGCTGTCGGAGTTCATCGGCCTGTTGCACGAACTCGCCAGCTGGAGTGACTGGCGCCAGATCTCGAGCAACGCCGACCCGAGCGACGAGGACCCCACGGCCAACACCCGCATGCGCCGCGTGCTCGACTACCTGCACGCGCACTTGGCCGAAGAGCTTTCGCTGCCCACCGTGTGCGGCGTCGCCAACATGGCCGAGAGCAGCTTCTCGCGCTACTTTCACAAGCACATGGGCAGCACCTTCACCGACTTCGTCACGCGGCTGCGCATCACCAAGGCCTGCGAGATGCTGCAGGTGTCCGACCGGCTGGTGAGCGACATCTGCTACGAGGTCGGCTTTTCGAACCTCGCGAACTTCAACCGCCGCTTCCTGCAGCTCAAGGGCATGACGCCCTCGGCCTACCGGCAGCAGGCGCAGGAGCGTTTCGGCCTGCGCAGCGCGCAGCACACGCCACTCGCTGCCTGATGGGCGACTGATACGCACTTGCCTCTCGGGCTAAACCCCGAGACGGTTTGGCAGCAAAGTATCAGGTGCCCGGTGGGCATGTAGGAGGCCCTTCGGATCGGCCTCCTAACCTTCGTCTCGTTGCATTTGCCGGCATTTCGTCGGCAATTTGCACGAACAACGAAGGAGACAAGCATGCCGATTCCGCATTCCCACCGTCTGGCCGGCCTCGCGCTCGCGCTGGCCACGCTGGCGCCCGCCGCGCTGGCGCAGGTCTGCAAGGAGGACGTGCGCGTCCTGTCGCAACCGCGCGAAGGCCTGACGCTGCTCGAAAAATCCAAGGACGAGTTCAAGCGCCTGAGCGGCGCCTCGTTCAGCATCGACAACCTCAACGAGAACGACCGCCGCGCCAAGTCGCGCGCCGATGCGTCCACGGTCGGCAAGTACCACGTGTACTACGTCGACGAGGCCAACGTCGCGCAGTTCGTCCAGTCGAAGTGGATCGTGCCGCTCACGCCGTATTACCCGGCCAGCTACGACTACGCCGACTTCGACGCCGGCCGCCAGAAGGTCGCGACCTTTGCCGGCCAGGCCTGGTTCGCGCCCCTTACCGGCGGCGGCGACCTCATGGTCTACCGCAAGGACCTGCTCGAGAAGGCGGGCATCAAGCCGCCGGCCACGCTCGACGAGTTCGTGGCGGCCGTGAAGAAGCTCAACGACCCGGCCAACGGCGTCTACGGCGTGGCGCTGCGCGGGCAGCGCGGCTCGGGCGCCAACGTGTGGCGCTGGATGCCGTTCTTCCGCGGCTACGGCGGCCAGTGGTTCGACGGCGACAAGCCGGTCTTCAACTCGCCCGCCGCCGTGAAGGCGACCCAGACCTACCTCGATCTGTTCAAGTACTCCGCGCCCGGCACCAAGACGGGCGGATGGGACGAGTCCACCGGCGCCTTCCTGGCCGGCAAGGTCGCGATCCTGGTCGAATCGACGCCGCTGGCGGGTAACGCACTCGACCCGAAGATGTCGACCGTGGTCGGCAAGATCGCCTACGCCGTGCCGCCCACGCCGCTCACCGGCGGCGGCTACGGCCACGGCCTGGCCATCGGCGCGCGCGCCAACAAGAGCGAAGAGGCGAAGAAGTGCGCGGGCCTCTTCATCGCCTGGGCCACGTCCAAGGAGAACGAGCAGCGCCGCCTCGCGCAAGGGCAGTTCGGCGAGCTCAACCGCACCAGCGTGCTCGGCAGCCCCGAGTTCGCCAAGCGCTACGGCGCCGACCTGGGCAAGGCGCTGGCCGACACCGGCAAGGTCACGGCCGTGAACTTCTGGCAAGACCCGGCCTGGCCCGACCTGGGCGACCGCTGGGGGATCATTCTGGAAGAGCTGATCACCGGCTCGCGCACCGACATCCAGGGCGGGCTCGACGAACTCGACGCCTATGCCAAGCAGCTGATCGCGCGTCGCAAGAAGTGAGCATGCGTTCCCACACCACACGGCTGCCGGCCGTGTTCATCGGGCCGGGGCTGCTCGTGCTGGCGGTGCTGGCGCTGGTGCCGACGGTGTTCGCCATCGCCATCTCGCTGCAGGACCGCGAGCTGGGCCAGGCCGACACGGCCTGGGTCTGGTTCAGCAATTACGTGCAGCTGTTCTCCGACCGGCGCTTTCTGAACTCGGTGCGCGTGTCGCTGGTGTGGGAGGTGCTGACCGTCAGCGCCACCATGGCCCTGGCCGTGCTCATGGGCACGCTGATGCACCGCTGCGCCACGCCGCGCTGGCGCCAGGTGCTGTCGATGCTGTTCATCGTGCCGGTGCTGCTGCCGCGCGTGTCGGCCGCCTTCGTCTGGAAGTTCGCCTTCCATCCGCTGTTCGGCCTCATCACGTGGCCGTACAAGGCGATCACCGGCGAGCCGCTGGACCTGTTCGCCGACCCGGTGCTGGCGCTGCTCACGGTGGCCTTCGTCGACGTGTGGCAGTGGGGGCTGTTCTTCGGGGTCATCGTGCTGAAGCTGCTCGAGACCCTGCCGCCGCAGCCCTTCGAGGCGGCGCGGCTGGACCACGCGAAGACGTGGGAGGTGTATGCCTACGTGGCATTGCCGATGCTGAAGGCGCCGCTCATCAGCCTGGCCTTCGTGAAGATGGTGGAGTCGCTGCGTGCCTTCGACCTCATCTACGTGATGACGCGCGGCGGCCCCGGCATTTCGACCGAGACGCTCGACATGTACGCCTTCTCGCAGGGCTTCATCGAGTCGGGCCGCATCTCGTACGCGTCGAGCATGGCGGTGCTGATGATGGTCGCCTCCACGGTCGCGTTCACCTACATCTGGAAATGGACCAAACCGTCATGAAGAAGCTTGCCATCGGAACGCTGCTGGCGCGGCTGGCGCTCATCGCGGCCGGGCTCTCGGCGCTCGTGCCCGTGCTGTGGACCTTTCTCAACTCGTTCAAGAACCGGGTCGACATCGTCTCGGCCGTGCCGAAGTTCTTCTTCACGCCCACGCTCGACAACTACCTCTACGTGCTGAACCGCGAGGCCGTGGCCGCGGGGCTGGTCAACTCGATCGTGGTGGCGGGCGCGGCGGTGATCCTCGGCGCGGTGCTGGGCCTGCCGGCCGCCTATGCGCTGGCGCGCTACCCGCTGCGCTGGGGCAACGACATCCAGTTCTTCGTGCTGTCGATGCGCTTCCTGCCGCCGGTGGCGGTGGCCATTCCGCTCATGGTGATCTGGCTGCAGCTGGAGCTGTACGACTCGCGCGTGGCGCTCATCGCCACCTACACGCTGCTCACGCTCTCGACCGTGATCTGGCTCGCCATTCCGGCCTTCAAGGCAGTGCCGAAGGAAGTGGAAGAAGCAGGCCGCGTCGACGGCTACGGGCCCTACGCGATCTTCTTTCGCATCGCGCTGCCGATTGCCGCACGCTCGCTGGTGGGCGCCATCGCCTTCGGCTTCGTGCTGGTGTGGAACGAGTTCCTCATCGCGCTGATGCTCACCACCTCCGAGGCCAAGACGCTGCCCATCGTGGCGTCGGAGCTCAGCCAGCTCGGGCGCGACGTGCCCTGGGGCATCCTGAATGCCTCGGTCATCCTGCTGTCGCTGCCGCCGCTGCTCATGGTGGGCGTGCTCAGCGGTTTTCTCAATGCCGCGTTCAAGCGCAAGCGGGAGGCTGCATGAGCGCCATCACCTCTCTTTCTCCAGAACAAAAAATGTCTGCCATCCGCTGTCACCACCTCATCAAGCGCTACGGGGAAACGCAGGTCGTCCACGCCTTCGATCTCGACGTGGCCGACAACGAGTTCGTCGTGTTCCTCGGCCCCTCGGGCTGCGGCAAGTCGACCATCCTGCGCATGCTCGCGGGCCTGGAAGACATCAGCGGCGGCGACCTGCACATCGGCGGCCAACGTGTGAACGACCTGCCGCCGCAGGAGCGTGGCATCGCGATGGTGTTCCAGAACTACGCGCTGTACCCGCACATGACGGTGCGCGACAACATCGCGTTCGGGCTCAAGCGCCTGAAGGTGCCCAAGGCCGAGATCGACAGCCGCATCAAGGAGGTGTCGGACACGCTGGGCCTGGAGCGCTACCTGCAACGCAAGCCCACCGAGCTGTCGGGCGGCCAGCAGCAGCGCGTGGCGATTGCGCGCGCCATGATCAAGACGCCGAAGGTGTTCCTGTTCGACGAGCCGCTGTCGAACCTGGACGCCAAGCTGCGCAACCACATGCGCATCGAGATCGCGAAGCTGCACCAGACGCTGAAGACCACCACCGTGTACGTCACGCACGACCAGCACGAGGCCATGACGCTGGCCGACCGCATCGTGCTGCTGCGCGACGGGCGCATCGAGCAGGTCGGCACGCCGCAGGAAATCTTCGAGCGCCCGCGCTCGGCCTTCGTGGCCGGCTTCATCGGCACGCCGCCGATGAACCTGATGGAGATGACGGTGCACGGCCTGGATGGTGGGCAGTGCGAGCTGCGCGGAGGCGGTGGCTCGGTGCGCGTCGATGCGCGCCGCTTCGCGCTCGAAGGCCGCGCGCGCGTGACGCTGGGCGTGCGCCCGGCGCACCTGCACCTCGACACCGCCAAGTCGAACGGCGAAGGCTTTGCCGGCGAGGTCCAGCTCATCGAATACCTCGGCAACGAAGTGCTGGTGAGCGTGGGGCAGGGCGGCGAAGAGATCGCCGTGCTCCTGCCGTCCGCAGCGGGCCCCCGGCTCGGCGAGCCGCTGCGCTTCGTGGCCGATGCGCAGCAGGTGCACCTGTTCGACATCGCGACGGGCGCCTCGCTGCTGCGTCCGGACGCCGTGCTGCACTGAATGGCGGCCCCCGTTTCAACCCTCTGAGAAAGATGCAATGAAAGCACTGGTTCTGGAAAAGGCGCACGAGATCACGCTGCGCGATGTCGAGCTGCCGCTGCACGTCGGCCCGCGCGACGTGAAGATCCGCATGCACACCGTGGGCGTGTGCGGCAGCGATGTTCATTACTACCAGCATGGCGGCATCGGCCCGTACGTCGTCGATGCGCCGATGATCCTCGGCCACGAGGCCTCGGGCGTGGTGGCCGAGGTGGGCGCCGAAGTCACCCACCTGAAGCCCGGCGACCGCGTCTGCATGGAGCCCGGCATTCCCGACATGGACTCGCGCGCCGTGCGCGAAGGCTTCTACAACCTCGACCCTGCGGTGCGCTTCTGGGCCACGCCGCCGATCCACGGCTGCCTCACGCCCTACGTGGTGCACCCGGCGGCCTTCACTTTCCGCCTGCCCGACAACGTGAGCTTCGGCGAAGGCGCCATCGTCGAGCCGCTGGCCATCGGCCTGCAGGCCGCGAAGAAGGCGGCGCTGAAGCCGGGCGACGTGGCGGTGGTCATCGGCGCCGGCACCATCGGCGCGATGACGGCGCTGGCCGCGCTCGCGGGCGGCGCGGCGCGCGTGATCCTGGCCGACCTCGTGCCCGAGAAGCTGGCGCTGTTCGCCCACAACCCGGCGGTGACGACGGTCGACGTGCGCAGCACGAGCCTCGCCGACACCGTGCAGGCCCTC
Organism: Variovorax sp. GW822-FHT04E09; assembly: GCF_058800845.1. Taxonomy (NCBI): domain Bacteria; kingdom Pseudomonadati; phylum Pseudomonadota; class Betaproteobacteria; order Burkholderiales; family Comamonadaceae; genus Variovorax; species Variovorax sp. GW822-FHT04E09. The sequence goes on along the minus strand of NZ_JBXAMR010000001.1, from coordinate 1,529,452 downwards.
ACCGACGGCTGGGGCGCGAACGTGGTCTTCGAAGCCAGCGGCAGCGCGCGCGCCTTCGACAACGTGTTCGACCTGCTGTGCCCCGGCGGCTGCCTCGTGCTGGTGGGCATACCCGCCGCGAAGGTGCCTTTCGACATCGTCGCGATCCAGGCGAAGGAGGCGCGCATCGAGTCGGTGTTCCGCTACGCCAACATCTTCTCGCGCGCGCTGGCGCTCATCGCGTCGGGGCAGGTCGACGTGAAGCCCTTCATCTCGCGCACCTTCGCGTTCGAGGACGGCATCGCCGCCTTCGAGGAGGCTGCGGCCGGGCGCGTCACGGATGTGAAGATCCAGATCGAATTTCCCGCCGCCGAAGCCGCCTGAACGGCCCGCAAGGGCGCGGGACAAGGGGAAACGCTGGGGAGTGCACCGGCAGGGCGCGGCTACAGTGGCTGCGTTTTGCCACTCGCAGCCCTGCGCGCCTCCCTGCCCATGCTCTTGCCGTTTCGCAATGTCGTTCTCACCGGTGCCTGCGGTGGCCTGGGGCAGGCGCTGGCGCGAGCGCTGATCAACAGCGGTGCGCGCGTGGCACTGGTGGGGCTCGACACCGAACGCCTCGCCGCGCTCGCTGCCCAAGGTGACGGGCGCTGCAAGGCCTACACGCCCGACGTGTCCGACGGCCCCGCCATGCAGGCGATGGCGGCCGACTGGATGCAGCGCTTCGGCCCGCCGGACCTCGTGATCGCCAACGCGGGCGTGGCCGGCGGCTACGACACCGCCGAGGCCGACGACCTGGCCGTGTTCCGCCGCATGCTCGAGATCAACCTGCTCGGCGCGGCCACCACCTTCCAGCCCTTCGTGCAGCCGATGCGCGACCAGGGCCGCGGCGCGCTCGTCGGCGTGGCCAGCATCGCGGGCTGGCACGGCATGCCGGGCAACGGCGCCTACTGCGCGAGCAAAGGCGGGCTGATCCGCTATCTCGAAAGCCTGCGCGCCGAGCTGCGTGGCACGGGGCTCACGGTGCACACGGTGAGCCCGGGCTACATCCGGACCGCGCTCACGGCCGGCAATCGCTTCGCGATGCCGGGGCTGCTCGAGGCCGACGCGGCGGCGCGTCAGCTGCTGGCGGGCCTGGCGGCCCGGCGAGAAAAGATCGTGCTGCCGCGGCGCATCGGCTGGCTGTCGAAAGCACTCGGCCTGTTGCCCGCACCGCTGCACGACCGCCTGCTGCGCGGCCAGCCGCGCAAGCCGCGCGTGGGCGAGGCGGGCGCCACCGCCATCCCCGGCCTGAACTCCCAGAAAGAACCTCCTCGCCGATGACGTCTTCTGACACTGCCGTTCCGACACACGAACAGATCGCCCTCATCGGCGCCGGCCCCTCGGGCCTGGCGGGCGCGCGCAATCTCCAGAAGCTCGGCGTTCCGTTCCAGGGCTTCGAGGCGCACAGCGACGTGGGTGGGCTGTGGGACATCGACAACCCGCGCTCCACGGTCTACCACTCGGCGCACCTGATCTCGAGCAAGCGCACGACGGAGTTCGCCGAGTTCCCGATGGCCGACACCGTGGCCGACTATCCGAGCCACCGCGAGTTGCGCCGCTACTTCAGCGACTTTGCCGACCGCTTCGGCCTGCGCGCGCACTTCCGCTTCGGCACGCGCGTGCTGCGCGTGGAGCCGGTGAGCGACGCGCCCGACACGCGCTGGCGCGTCAGCGTCGAGGCGCCTGACGGCACCGTGGAGACCGACGAGTACAAGGGCGTGGTGATCGCCAACGGCACGCTGTCGGAGCCCAAGCATCCGCAGTTCGAAGGCCACTTCGACGGCGAGCTGCTGCACACCAGCAGCTACAAGCACGCCGAGCTCTTCAAGGACAAGCGCGTGCTGATCGTCGGCGCCGGCAACTCGGGCTGCGACATCGCGGTCGATGCGGTGCACTACGCGCAAAGCGTCGACATCTCGGTGCGGCGCGGCTACTACTTCGTGCCCAAGTACGTGTTCGGCAAGCCGGCCGACACGCTGGGCGGCAAGCGCCCGCTGCCGCCGTGGCTCAAGCAGAAGGTCGACGCCACCGTGCTGCAGTGGTTCACCGGCGACCCGGTGCGCTTCGGTTTTCCGAAGCCCGACTACAAGATGTACGAGTCGCACCCGGTGGTGAACTCGCTGGTGCTGCACCACGTGGGCCACGGCGACATCGGCGTGCGCGCCGACATCGCGCGGCTCGCCGGGCGCACCGTGCATTTCAAGGACGGCAGCGCGCGCGACTACGACCTGATCCTCACGGCCACGGGCTACGCGCTGCACTACCCGTTCATCGACCGCGAGCTGCTCAACTGGCAGGGCATGGCGCCGCGCCTGTACCTGAACATCTTCTCGCCGCGCTTCGAGACGCTGGGCGTGCTCGGCATGATCGAGGCCAGCGGCATCGGCTGGCAGGGGCGCTACGAGCAGGCCGAGCTGCTGGCGCGCTACTTCCGCGCGCAGGCTGCGGGCTCGCCCAAGGCAACGGCGCTGCGCACGGCAGTGCAGGGGCCGCCGCCCGACCTGTCGGGCGGCTTCAAGTACCTGCAGCTGGAGCGCATGGCCTACTACGTCCACAAGGACACCTACCGCGCGGCCGTGCGCCAGGCCGCTGCCGCACTGGCCGACTGATCGTCTTTCTACAAGAGGTTCCGCGCATGCTGCCTGTCGACGAGATCCGCCTGCACTTCAACCCGGCCTCGCTGGTGCTGCTCAACGTGGTGCTGGGCTTTCTGATGTTCGGCATTGCGCTGGACACGCGCATCGACGACTTCAAGCGCGTGGCGCGCATGCCCGGTGCGATGGCGGTGGGCATCGGCGCGCAGTTCGTGGTGCTGCCGGCCGTGACCTTTGTGCTCACGCTGATCCTGCAGCCAGGGCCGAGCATCGCGCTGGGCATGATCCTCGTGGCCTGCTGCCCGCCGGGCAACATCTCGCAGATCCTCACGCACCGCGCGGGCGGCAACGTGGCGCTGTCGGTGTCGATGACGGCGATCTCGAACGCGCTGTCGATCGTGGTGATGCCGCTGAACTTCGCGTTCTGGGGCGGCCTGCATCCCACGGCCTCGGTGCTGCTCAAGACCATCGCGCTCGACCCCTTCGACATGCTGGGCCACATCGTGATGATCATCGGCATTCCCTTCGTGCTGGGCGTGGCCTGTGCGCACAAGCTGCCGGGGCTCACGGCGCGCATCAAGAAGCCGGCGCGCATCCTGAGCTTCCTGGCGCTGATCGCCTTCATCGTCGGCGCCATCGCGGGCAACTGGCGCTACTTCCTCGACTATGTGGGGCTGGTGCTGATGGCCGTGGTGATCCACGACGCGCTGGCCTTCGGCACGGGCTACCTGTGCGCGCGGCTCTCGGGGCTGGGCGACTACGACCGGCGCGCGGTGTCCATCGAGGTGGGCATCCGCAACGCGGGGCTCGGGCTGGTGCTGATCTTCAGCTTCTTCGGCGGGCTCGGCGGCATGGCCGTGGTGGCCGGCGTGTGGGGCTTCTGGGACATCATCGCGGGCCTGGCGCTGGCGAGCTGGTGGGGGCGCAAGCCTGCGACGCCATGAGCGAGGTCTGGAAGGCGTCCGCGCGGCGCGTGCTGGTGACGGGCGGCGATGGTTTTCTGGGGCGAAGCGTGCTCGCCGCATTGGCCGCGCAAGGTTCCTTCGAAAGGCTGGTGGCACTCGACGTGCGCGAGGTGCCCGCCGAGCGGCGGCTGCCCGGCGTGGTCTACCTGCAGCAGGACGTGCGCGACGACGGCATCGCCGACGTGCTCGCCGAACACGCGATCGACACGGTGGTGCACCTCGCATCCATCGTCACCCCCGGCAAGGACTCGAACCGCGCCTTCGAGCATTCGGTGGACGTGGGCGGCACGCGCAACGTGCTCGACGCCTGCGTGGCGCGCGGCGTGGGGCACATCGTGGTGTCGTCCAGCGGCGCGGCCTACGGCTACCACGCGGACAACCCGGCCTGGATCACCGAGTCGCAGCCGCTGCGCGGCAACCCGGTGTTCGCCTATGCCGACCACAAGCGGCAGGTGGAAGAAATGCTGGCCGACTGCCGCGTGCAACATCCCGCGCTGGCGCAGACGGTGCTGCGCATCGGCACCATCCTCGGCGAGCGCGTCGACAACCAGATCACGGCGCTGTTCGAGAAGAAGCGGCTGATCGCCATCCGCGGCAGCGACAGCCCCTTCGTGTTCGTGTGGGACGAGGACGTGACCGGCGCCATCGCCCATGCGCTCGGCGGCGCGCCGCCCGGCTGCTACAACCTCGCGGGCGACGGTGCGCTCACGATCCACGAGATTGCCGCGCGCCTGGGCAAGCGCGCCATCGCCTGGCCCGCCGGCGTGCTGCAGGCGGCGCTGGCCGCGGGCTCGGCATTGGGCGTGAGCCGCTACGGGCCCGAGCAGCTCGACTTCCTGCGCTACCGGCCGGTGCTGCTGAACACCGCGCTGAAGACCCAGTTCGGCTACGTGCCGCGCAAGACCAGCCGCGAGGCCTTCGAGGCCTTCATCGCGGCGCGTGCGCGGCAGGGGCGGCCGGTCACTTGCGTGTAGCGTCCGCCGGCGGCGGTGGCGCGATCAGGTAGTCGAGCATGCGCCGCGCATTGAGCGGCAGGTCTTGCGACGAGCGCACGCAGGCCATGAGCGTGCGTTCGGCCCACGGATCGGCCAGCGAGGCCCGCGCGATCTTCATCGAACGGGCGCAGCGCTCGGCCGCGGTCTGCGGCACGATGCCCACGCCGATGCCGTACTCGACCATGCGGCACACGGCCTCGAAGTTGCGCACGCGCACGCGGTAGGCCAAGTGCCTGGCGAGCGCGCGCACGTGCCCGGTGATCAGCTGCTGCAGCGCGCTGTCGGCGGGCAGGCCGACGAACTCGCTGTCGACCACCTCGGCCAGGTGCACGCGCCGCCGGCTCGCCAGCGCGTGGCCGCGCGGCATCACGAGCACGAGGTCGTCGCGGCGGAAGGGGTGGCATTCGAGGCCGTCGCTGTCGATGGCGTCGGAGACGATGCCGATGTCGCACAGGCCGCTGCGCAGGGCCTCCACGGTGTCGGGGCTGGCGCGCTCCTCGAGGTCGACCGAGATGCGCGGATGCTCGGCCAGGAAGCGGCTCAGCACCTCGGGCAGGTGCTCGGTGAGCGCCGAGGTGCCGCACATGAAGCGCACGTGGCCCTTCAGGCCCTGGCCGTACTCGCCGAGTTCGCCGCGCAGCCGCTCCATCTGCTGCAGCACGACGCGCGCATGGTGCAGCAGCGTGCGGCCGGCCTCGGTGGGGCGCACGCCCTGTGCGTGGCGGGTGAGCAGCGGGGTGCCGAGCGCGTCTTCCATGCCGCGCACGCGCTGGCTGGCCGAGGCCAGCGTCATGTGCGAGCGGCCGGCGCCGGCCGTGAGGCTGCCGGCTTCGACGACGTGGAGAAAGAGCCGCAGGTCGGTCAGATCGAATCGCATGATGGGCCGCAAGGTAGCACGCCAGCCTCAGCCTGTGCCTGAGGCTGGCTGCGCGAAAGCCGCATTTCCAGCCGGTGAGTCGGTCGGCAGACTCCGCGGCGATGACGATTTCCAACGATGCAATGGGCCTGTGGGCGGCGGCGGCCGCGGTGTTCCTGCTGGCCGGCCTGATCAAGGGCGTGATCGGCCTGGGGCTGCCGACCGTGGCGATGGCGCTGCTCGCGCTGTGGATGTCGCCCGCACAGGCGGCGGCGTTGCTGATCGTGCCCTCGCTGGTCACCAACCTCTGGCAGACCGGACCGCGCACCAGCTTCGGTGCCGTGTTCCGCCGCATCGGTCGCATGCAGGCCGGTGTCGTGGTGGGCACGCTCGCTGGGGCGTGGTGGCTGGGCGTACCGGCCGGGGCCTGGGCCTCGCTGGCGCTCGGCGTGGCACTGGTGATCTATGCGCTGTGGGGGCTGACGGGGCGGCAGCTGCACGTGAGCGACGCGCAGGCGCGCTGGCTCGGTCCCGTGGTGGGCGCTGCGACGGGACTGGTGACGTCCGTGACCGGCGTGTTCGCGGTGCCGGCCGTGCCGTACCTGCAGGCCCTGGGTTTCCAGCGCGATGCGCTGATCCAGGCCATGGGCATCTCGTTCACCACCTCGACCGTGGTGCTGGCCCTGGGGCTGGCGGCCAACGGAAGCTACCCGGCGGCGGTGCTGGGCGGGTCGCTGGCGATGCTGGTGCCGGCGGTCGGCGGCATGGTGCTGGGCACCTGGTTGCGGCAGCGGCTGCCGGTCGCCGTGTTCCGGCGCTGCTTCCTGATCGGGCTGGCGCTGTTGGGGGCGTACATGGCGCTGCGCGCCGTCATGTCCGCCTGATCCCGTGATCGGTCAGCTGGCGGCCAGCAGGGCCGCGCGCACGCGCTCGATGGTCTGGCGGTAGGGCAGGGCGAAGTCCTCGATGGCTGCGTCGGCCTCGAGCCAGTAGAACGAGAACACCAGGCCTTCTTCTTCGGGGCTGCCCGTGGCCATGTGCTCGAAGGTCTCGGGCAGGGCGCGGTGGTCGCGCATCAGGAAGATGTGCCAGCGCTGCGGGTGGCGGTGCGTGTTGCCTTCGACGCCGGCTTCGCATTCGCGCTCCAGCGTGCCCAGCGATTCGAGCCGGCCGGCGAACACCAGGCCCGACTCTTCGAGCAGCTCGCGCCGCACGGCCGCCTCGGGCGACTCGCCGGGCTCGATGGTGCCCTTGGGCAGCTGCATGTTGCCGTCTTCGGGGTGACGGAACACCAGCAGCCGGCCCTGCGCATCGACCAGGCAGGCGCAGGCCTTCGGGATCGTCGCGACGGGGGCGGCGCCGAGCGGGCTGCTGCCGTTCTTCATGGCGGTGGCCGCCTCAGGCGCCCGTGAGGGCGGCCTTGACCGCGGCGCTGACCTGGCCCATGTCGGCCTTGCCGGCCAGGCGGGTCTTGACCACGCCCATCACCTTGCCCATGTCGCCGGGGCCCGAGGCGCCCAGTTCGGCCACGATGGCCTTCACCGCGGCGGCCGTTTCATCGGCGCTCATGCGCTGGGGCAGGTAGACCTCGAGCACCTTGATCTCGGCGGCTTCCTTGTCGGCCAGGTCGGCGCGGCCACCCGTGGTGAACGCGGCGATCGAGTCCTTGCGCTGCTTGACCATCTTGTCGACGATGGCCACGACCATGGCGTCATCGAGCTCCACGCGCTCGTCGACTTCCTTTTGCTTCATGGCGGCGAGCAGCAGGCGGATGGTGGCCAGGCGCTCCGAATCCTTGGCGCGCATCGCCGTCTTCATGTCTTCGGTGATTTGTTCTTTGAGAGTCATTCTTCGCAACCTTTCGGAAAAAACAAAAGCCGCGGCAGGTTTCCCTGGCGCGGCTGGTGCAACGGGGCGCTGGCGGGGACTTTCGTCGGGGCCAGCCACCCTGGGCGTTGCTTAGTACAGCTTCTTGGGGAGCTGCATGCTGCGCACGCGCTTGTAGTGGCGCTTGACCGCAGCTGCCTTCTTGCGCTTGCGCTCGGCCGTCGGCTTCTCGTAGAACTCGCGGGCGCGCAGGTCGGTCAGCAGGCCGAGCTTTTCGATGGTGCGCTTGAAGCGGCGCAGGGCGACGTCGAAGGGCTCGTTTTCTTTAACGCGGATGGTGGTCATTGATGAATCGTTGAAATGGATTTGGCCGGGGGAGATCGAGGCCCCAAGCCGGGGTTCCTCAACTGAAAAATTTTGTGGCCGTTGAGGGAAGGCCAAAAGTTAGCCCGCGAGTATAGCACTCCCCCAGGCTGCGCGCACTTCGTGTCGCTTCTCCAACCCCCTCGCCGGGGGCGACACCTGAGGCCCGGCAAAGCCGGTTCCTCGGTGTCCTGGAAAAAACCTCAGGGGCGCCTTCAGAGTGCCTGTGCGCACGCATGTGCGCTCGCCCAGGCCCATTGGAAGTTGTATCCGCCCAACCAGCCGGTCACATCGACCACTTCCCCGATGAAATACAGGCCCGGCTGCTTCGATTCCATGGTCTGGGACGACAGATCGCGCGTGTCGACGCCGCCCGCCGTCACCTCGGCCTTCTTGTAGCCCTCGGTGCCGCTGGGGGTGATCTGCCAGCGGGCGATGCGCTCGGACAGCGCCGCCAGCGCCTTGTCGGTGGCCTCGTTGACCGGGCGCTGCAGGGCCGGGTCTTCGCCGACCCAGGCGTCGGCCAGGCGCGAGGGCACCAGCGCGGCCAGCTCGTTGGCGATGCGTTTCTTGGAGCGCCGCTTGGCGTCGGACAGCGACTCGGCCACGTCCGTGCCGGGCGCAAAGTCCAGCGTCAGCGGGGCGCCGGGCTTCCAGTAGCTCGAAATCTGCAGCACTGCCGGGCCCGACAGGCCGCGGTGGGTGAACAGCAGGTCTTCCAGGAAGGCCATCTTGTCCTTCTTGCCGCCGGTCTCGATGCGCACCGGCAGCGCCAGCCCGGCCAGGCCGGCGTAGGGCGCCCAGGCGTCGCCGCCGAAGGTCAGCGGCACCAGCGCCGGGCGCGGCGTGACCAGGCGCAGGCCGAACTGCTCGGCGAGCCGGTAGCCGAAGTCGCTGGCACCAATCTGGGGAATCGACAGGCCGCCGGTGGCCACCACGAGCTTGGGCGTGTCGATCGGGCCGCGCGTGCTACTGATTTGGTAGCGCCCGTCGACAAAGGCGATGTCGCCGAGCTTGCACGGCTGCCAGCGTTCGACGTTGCCGGCGGCGCACTCGGCCAGCAGCATGTCGACGATCTGCTGCGAGGAGCCGTCGCAGAACAGCTGGCCCTTGTGCTTCTCGTGGTACGCGATGCCGTGGCGCTGCACCATGTCGATGAACTGCTGCGGCGCGTAGCGCGAGAGCGCCGAGCGGCAGAAATTCGGGTTGTCGCCGACGAAATGGCGCTGCGGCGCGCGCACGTCGAGGTCGCGGTTGGTGAAGTTGGCGCGGCCGCCGCCCGAGATGCGGATCTTTTCGCCGACCTTCTCGCTGTGGTCGACCAGCAGCACGCGCAGGCCGCGCTGGCCCGCCAGTGCGGCGCACAAGAGACCGGCGGCGCCGGCACCGACGACAACGACGTCAAAGGAAGAAGGGGAAGAGCTCAAGCGGGTCCGTCCGCCGCCAGCACCGGCGGCGGGTTGTATTTGAGGTGGCCCACGTAGCGCAGCGGCTGCGTGGCGGCGATCGAGGGCACGTCGCCCTCGCGCATGTGGAGCAGGTCGGCGGGGCTCACCCAGCGCGGGTCGGCGTCGGTGATCGGCACGCCGGCCTGGCGGTAGGCCTCCAGCACGAACTGGGAGCAGAAGAACTGGTCGTTGCGGCTGGCGCCCAGCTGCACCGTGGCCAGGCCGCTGATGCAGTACGCGCTGACGGCCGAGGGAATCAGCGGCAGCTCGCACAGCCGGCGGTTCAGCACGAAGGGCGCGTTCAGCAGCACGCCGGCGGTGTTGTAGCGGGTGCCGACCTGCGAGTGCGCCCATTCGCGCATCTTCTCGACGTCGGCCTCGACGAGGCCCGGCACGCGAAAGGCAACGACCATCTGCTCTTCGTCGACCACCTCGGCCAGCGGCCGCGCGCGCACGCCGGTGCCCACGGCCTCGGCGATCTGGCCGTCGCCCAGGTACAGCACGGCATGGCTCACGGGCGAGAAAGTGCCCAGGCGGATGCCGAACGAATTCACCGTGGCGATCGAGGTCAGCAGGATGTCGCCGGGCGCCAGCACCTCGGCGCCGATCAGCTCGCCGCCGTTGCCGGGGGCGATCACCGAGCTCTGCACGCGCAGGCGCAGGCCCGAGGTTTCGGAAGGCATCTCGATGCGCGTGGCGCAGGCCGAGAGCAAGAGCGGCAGCGCCGCGGCGAGCGCCACGGCGCGAAGAAGGGAAGCCATGCTCATCCCTTCCAGACGAACGGGAACTTCAGCTGCTTGAAGAAGCCGTTGGGCACGTAGTCGCCCAGCACGCCGTACTTCTCGGGCCAGAGCTTGGTGCTCTTCACCGCGGTGCCGAAGATGTAGTCGAGGAAGGCGTAGTGCGCCGCGTAGTTCTTGTCGAGCGCCTCGATGTCCTGGCTGTGGTGCCAGTGGTGGAAGTTGGGCGTCACGATGAGGTAGCGCAGCGGCCCCAGGCGCACGCTCACGTTGCAGTGGTTGAACACCGCCTGGAAGCCGACCACCACGATGTAGGCGTCGATCACGTCCTTGCTGAAGCCCAGCACGTAGATGGGCGCGAGCACCAGCGTGCGCGTGATCAGCAGCTCCAGGATGTGCTGGCGCGAGCCCGCCATCCAGTCCATGCTCTTCACGCTGTGGTGCACGGCGTGCAGGCGCCACAGCACCGGCACCTCGTGGTACGCGCGGTGCGTCCAGTACTGCACGAGGTCGGCCACCAGGATGATCAGCAGGATGCCGGCCCAGAACGGCAGGTTGCTTACCCAGCCGCGGATGCCGTCGTTGGCGGCCCAGCCGAAGAGCTTGTGCACCATGAGGTTGGTGGCCAGCAGCACGAAGCCCACAATCATGTGGTTCACCACGAAGTGGTGAAAGTCGGTCTGCCACTCTTCGCGGAACACCGGCTGGTCCTTGCGCAGTGCAAAGAGCTTCTCGATGAAGATGAAGATCAGCGACGAGCCCAGCAGGTCGAGGATGAACCAATCGAGCCCGATGTACGGCGTGTGGTCCGCGAAGTCGTGCACCGGCACCTTGTGCCCGCCCAGCAGCGCCGACACCGCCACCAGCAGGAACGCGGCCGACGAGAGCCAGCGCGAGCGGTTGAAGATGATGTTGACCAGCGAGAGCCCGCCCGCAATGACCAGCGCCGTCAGCAGGATGACGCGCATCACGTCGACGTTGTAGCTCTTGCGCAGCTCGGGCGTCGTCAGGTACTGCGGGAAGTGGAAGGCCAGCACGCCCAGGAAGCACAGGGCAGCGAGGCTGAAGGCGATGGTGCCCGTGACCAGCCCGCGCCCGCGGCGCAGCTCGCCGTGGCTTTCGGTGAATTCGTTGAGTTTGTCGAGCATCCCTGCCTCTTCCTTCTTGTTCGTTGGGCCGGGCGGGATTTTAGGCGGCGCCCGGACGGCGGCGCTACACTGCGGCTCCTCATGGCCCGCCGCTCCCTTCGTCGCTGCACGACCGCGATTTTCGTGGTCCTGTCGCTGCTGTTCTCGCAGCTGGCGCTGGCAGGCTATGTCTGCCCCGGCGCGTCGGACAGCCCGGGCTCGATGGCCGACATGATGGCGTCGGGCGAGCCCTGCGAAGGCATGGACATGGCCCAGCCGGTGCTGTGCTTCCAGCACGCCGCCGACCTGTCGCTGTCCTTCGAGCCGGTGAAGCTGACCACGCCTTCGCTGCCGGCCATCGTGCAGCTCGTGGTGATGCCGCTGGTGCTGGTGTCGGAAGGCCATGTCCTTCCGCCGCAGGCCGTGCCGGAGCGGCAGCATCCACCGCCCGATCCCGTTTTTCTCGCCACGCGCCGACTGCGCGTCTGACATCTCCGTCGACTGACCGGTGCTGATGCGGCGCGTCCGCCCGCCAGCGATTCGCTCGTTCGTTTGCGGAGTTTTCATGTTCATTTCCTTTTCGCGCGCGGCCGCCTGGGCTGCCGCGCTGGTGCCGTACCTGGCGACGGCGGCCCCCCTGTCCCTGGAGGACGCGCTTCAGCGGGCGACGCAACGCTCCGAAGCCGCCCGCGCCGCCCGTGCCGGCGTCGCCAGCGCCACGGCGGCGGCCTCCGCGGCCCCGCAGCCTCCCGACCCCACGCTGCGCATCGGCGTCGACAACCTGCCCGCGACGGGCGCGGACCGTTTCCACACCACGCGCGACTCGATGACGATGAAGCGCATCGGCCTCAGCCAGGAATGGCTGTCCGCCGACAAGCGCGCCGCGCGGCAGGCCGCCGCCGAGGCGTCGGTCGGGGTGGAAGCGGTGCGGGTGCAGGCCGCCGTGGCCGACACCCGCCGGCAGGCCGCGCTCGCCTACGTGAACGCCTTCTACGCCGGCGAGAGCATCAAGCTCGCGCGGCGCATGGAACACCATGCGCACGAAGAACTGGAAGCCTCGCGCGCACGCCTGTCGTCGGCCGCAGGGAGCAGCCAGGACGTGCTGGCCCTGGCCGGCGCCAGAGGCATCGCGGAAGACGAGACGGCCGACCTCCTGCAGCAGCAGGAAGCCGCCAGCGTCGCCTTCCAGCGCTGGGTCGGCGTACCGCCCGACGAACTGCAGTCGCCGGGCGCCATCGCCGTGCCATCCGAAGCGGCCTACGTGGCCGCGCACCCCACGGTCGCAGCCATGCAGCGCGATGTCGACGTGGCCAGGCAGACGGCGGCCGTCACCGCGTCCAACCGCAAGCCGAACTGGACTTGGGAGCTTGCCTATGGCCAGCGCACCGGCTACGCCGACATGGTGTCGGTGGGCCTGAGCATTCCTCTGCCCGTGGCGCCCGGCGAGCGGCAGGACCGGGACACCGCCGCCAAGCTGGCGTTGGTCGAGAAAGCCGAGGCCGACCTGGCCGAAGCCACCCGGGCCGCGACCGCCGAATACCAGGCGCTGCGCAGCGATGCGCAACGCCTGCAGCAACGCATCGACCGCTACCGCACGGGCGTGGTCGTTCCGGCCGGCCAGAGAACCGCGGCCGCAACGGCGGCCTACCGCTCCAACCAGGGCAGCCTCGTCACGCTGTTCGAGGCGCGCCATGCCGAAGTGGAAGCGCAGCGCAAGCTGCTGACGCTGCAGCGCGACCTGGCCAGAACCCACGTCCAACTGGCCTTCCGGCCGCTCACCACCGAGGGGGCCCCATGAACCGCACACGCACGATCGGCGCAGCGCTGCTGGCCGCCCTGTTGCTCGCAGCAGGCGCCTTCTACCTGGGGCGCACGACAGCCCCGTCCACGGAGGCGTCGGCGACCACGCCGTCCACCTCGGACGGCCGCAAGGTCCTCTACTGGCACGACCCCATGGTGCCGGGCCCGCGCTTCGACAAGCCCGGCAAGTCGCCTTTCATGGACATGCAGCTGGTGCCCATGTACGCCGACAGCGCCACCGGCACGGGCAGCGAAGGCGGCGTGCAGGTGAGCCCCACGGTCCAGCAGAACCTCGGCATCCGGTATGCCGGCGTGCGGCGGGCGGAAACCTCCGCGTCCTTCGACGCGGTCGGCGCCGTGCAGTTCGACGAGCGGCTCAACGTCGTCGTTCAGACGCGCGTGGCGGGCTACGTCGAGCGCCTGTCGGTCCGTGCGCCGATGGAGCGCGTGCGCAAGGGGCAGGCGTTGGCGACGGTCTTCGCGCCTGAATGGCTGGGCCCGCAGAACGAGTTGCTGGCCCTCAAACGATCGGGCGTTTCCGCCGACCTCGTCGCCGCGGCGCGTGATCGCATGCGTGCCCTGTCCATCCCCGCCGAGCTCATCCGCCGCAGCGAGGAGACCGGCACGGCGCAGGCGCGCTACGTGCTCACCGCGCCGTCCGACGGCGTGGTGGCCGAGCTGGGCGTGCGCGAAGGCGTCGCCGTCACGCCTGGCATGACGCTGTTCCGCATCGCGGGCCTGGAGAAGGTCTGGGCGGTGGCCGAGATTCCGGAAGCGCAGGCCGTGCGGCTCGCGCGCGGCCAGAAGGTCAGGGCAGTCCTCCAGGCCGATGCCGCCCAGTCGTTCGACGGCACGCTCGACGAGATCCTGCCCGAGGTCAACGCCGCCACCCGTACCCTGAAGGCCCGCTTCGAGGTCAACAACAGCAACGGGAAGCTCACGCCCGGGATGCTGCTGCGCCTGCAGGTGACGGGGCCCGCCAGCACCCGGCTGGTCGTGCCGTCCGAAGCCGTCATCCGCACCGGCAAGCGCGCGGTCGTCATCGTGCGCAAGGCCGACGGCGCGTTCGAGCCGCGCGACGTGTCGACTGGCGCGGACCTGGGCGACGACACCGAAGTCATCTCCGGCCTGAATGAAGGCGAGCAGGTGGTGGCCAGCGGCCAGTTTCTCATCGACTCGGAGGCCCGGCTGCGCTCGGTGCTGGGCAGCATGGCGTCGCCTGCGGTCACGGCCGCAGCGCCGGCCGCCGTGCTGCACCAGGCCGAAGGCAAGGTCGAAAGCGTGGCGCCCGACGGCCTCACGATCTCGCACGGCCCTGTCGCCACGCTCAAATGGCCGTCGATGACGATGGGCTTTGCGAAGGCATCGCCCGAGGCGTTCCCGGACATTCAGCCCGGCGACCTAGTCCGCTTCGAGTTCAAGGAAGGCGGTCCCACGGGCTACGAGCTGGTCTCCGTCCAGCGCATGCCACAGGGCGCCAAGCGATGATCGCCGCAGTCATCCGCTGGTCGATCGGCAACCGCTTCCTGGTGCTGATCGCGACCTTGTTCCTGGTGGCCGCGGGGTGGTGGTCGGTGGTGCGCACGCCGCTCGATGCGCTGCCCGACCTGTCGGACACGCAGGTCATCATCCGCACGCCTTTCCCCGGCAAGGCGCCCCAGGTGGTCGAAGACCTCGTCACCTACCCGCTGACCACCACCATGCTCAGCGTGCCCGGCGCCAAGACGGTGCGCGGCTACTCGTTCTTCGGCGACTCGTTCGTCTACGTGCTGTTCGGCGACAAGACCGACCCGTACTGGGCGCGCTCGCGCGTCGTCGAGTACCTGAGCCAGGTGCAGGGCAGGCTCCCCGCCGGCGCGAACGCCTCGCTGGGCCCCGATGCCACGGGCGTGGGCTGGGTCTACGAGTACGCGCTGGTCGACCGCACGGGCACGCGCGACATCGGGCAACTGCGTGCGCTGAACGACTGGTTCCTCAAGTTCGAACTCAAAACCGTGCCCGACGTGGCCGAGGTCGCCAGCATCGGCGGCATGGTGCGCCAGTACCAGGTGGTGCTCGACCCCGACCGCATGCGCGCGCTGGGCATCACGCAGCAGGCGGTCGTGGCGGCGCTGCAGAAGGCCAACCAGGCCTCGGGCGGCTCGGTCGTCGAACTCGCCGAGGCCGAGTACATGGTGCGTTCGCGTGGCTACCTGCGTTCGCTGGACGACTTCCGCACCATCCCGCTGGCCGTGACGGGCGCCACGCCGGTGCTGCTGCGCGATGTGGCCACCGTGCTGATCGGCCCCGAGATGCGCCGCGGCATCGCCGAACTCGACGGCGAGGGCGAAGTGGCGGGCGGCGTGATCGTCATGCGCTCGGGCAAGAACGCGCGCTCGACCATCGAGGCCGTCAAGGCCAAGCTGGAAACGCTCAAGCCCGGCCTGCCGCCGGGCGTCGAGATCGTGCCGACCTACGACCGCTCGCTGCTGATCGATCGCGCCGTCGACAACCTGCGCGACAAGCTGATCGAGGAGTTCATCGTCGTCGCGCTGGTCTGCGCGGTCTTCCTGTTCCACCTGCGCTCGGCGCTGGTGGCGGTGGTGGCCTTGCCGATCGGCGTGCTCGCGGCCTTCATCGTGATGCACTGGCAGGGCGTCAACGCCAACATCATGTCGCTGGGCGGCATCGCGATCGCCATCGGTGCGATGGTGGACGGCGCCATCGTGATGGTCGAGAACGTGCACAAGCACATCGAGGCCTTCGAGACGGCGCAGGGCAGGCAGCCGACGGTGGTGGAGCGATGGCGATTGGTGGCCGACGCGTCGGTGGAAGTCGGGCCGGCGCTGTTCTTCTCGCTGCTGGTGATCACGCTGTCCTTCGTGCCCGTGTTCTCGCTCGAGGCGCAGGAGGGGCGGCTGTTCTCGCCGCTGGCCTTCACCAAGACCTATGCGATGGCCGCCGCGGCGGGCCTGTCGGTGACGCTGATCCCCGTGCTCATGGGCTACCTGGTGCGCGGGCGCATTCCGCACGAAGGCGCCAACCCCGTGAACCGCTTCCTGATGGCCGTGTACCGGCCTGCGCTGGAGCTGGTGCTGCGCTTTCCCAAGGGGACGCTGGCCGTCGCCGCGGTGCTGCTGGCGCTGACCGTGGTGCCGCTGCTGCGCCTGGGCGGCGAGTTCATGCCGCCGCTGGACGAGGGCGACCTGCTCTACATGCCTTCGGCGCTGCCCGGGCTGTCGGTGTCGAAGGCCGCCGAGCTGCTGCAGCAGACCGACCGCCTCATCAAGACCGTGCCCGAGGTCGCGCGCGTGTTCGGCAAGGCCGGCCGCGCGGACACCGCGACCGACCCCGCGCCGCTCGAGATGTTCGAGACCACCGTCCAGTTCAAGCCGAAGCGCGAGTGGCGCGCCGGCATGACGCCCGACCGGCTGATCGAGGAACTGGACCGCGCGGTCAAGGTGCCGGGCCTGACCAACGTGTGGGTGCCGCCCATCCGCAACCGCATCGACATGCTGGCCACGGGCATCAAGAGCCCGGTCGGCATCAAGGTGGCGGGGGCGGACCTGGCCACCATCGACGCGCTCACCACGCAGATCGAGGCGGCGGTGAAGGGCGTGCCCGGCGTGTCGTCGGCGCTGGCGGAGCGGCTCACCGGCGGGCGCTACATCGACGTCGATGTCGACCGGCTCGCTGCCGCGCGCTACGGCCTCTCGGTGGCGGACGTGCAGGCCGTGGTGTCCACGGCCATCGGCGGCGAGAACGTGGGCGAAGTGATCCAGGGCCGCGAGCGTTATCCGATCAACGTGCGTTACCCGCGCGAGATCCGCGATTCGCTGGAGCGGCTGCGGCAGCTGCCCTTCGTGACCGACAGGGGCGCGCAGCTGCTGCTGGGCGACGTCGCGCGCATCGCCATCGAAGACGGCCCGCCGATGCTGCGCAGCGAGAACGCGCGGCTGTCGGGCTGGGTCTACGTCGACGTGCGCGGGCGCGACCTGCGCTCCGCCGTCCACGACATGCAGGCGGCCGTCGACCGGGCCGTGAAGATGCCCGCGGGCTACGCGGTGTCATGGTCCGGCCAGTTCGAGTACCTGGCGCGCGCGACCGAGCGGTTGAAGCTGGTCGTGCCGGCCACGCTGGCGGTGATCTTCGTGCTGCTGTACCTGCTGTTCCGCTCGTTCGCCGATGCGGCGCTCGTGATGGCGGCCGTGCCGTTCTCGCTCGTCGGCGGCTTCTGGCTCATCTGGGCGCTGGGCCATTCGGTCTCGGTGGCGACAGCGGTCGGCTTCATCGCGCTGGCCGGCGTGGCGGCCGAGTTCGGCGTGGTGATGCTGGTCTATCTGAAGAACGCGCTGGCACGGCGCCTCGACGCCGGGGAGCCGATGAACGACGAGACGCTCCTGGCCGCGATCCGCGAAGGCGCCGTGCTGCGCGTGCGGCCCAAGGCCATGACCGTGGCCGTCGTGATGGCCGGCCTGCTGCCCATCCTGTGGGGCAGCGGCACTGGCTCGGAGGTCATGACCCGCATTGCCGCGCCCATGGTGGGCGGCATGGTCACTGCACCGCTGCTGAGCATGCTGGTCGTGCCCGCGGCCTGGTATCTGCTGCGCCGCCGCGCCCCTTTGTCGTCTGCTGTTTCCAACCCCTCATCTCATCAAGGAGTCACTTCATGAACATCCTCCATCCCCTTGCCTTCGCACTGATCGCCGGCCTGGCCGGTGCCGCCCAGGCCCAGGCGCCGAAGAGCGAGCCACCGCCCGCGAAGGCGTCCGCGCCGGGCATGCTGACCGATGCGGTGGTCCAGAAGATCGACCCGGCCCGCGGCCTGATCGTGTTGAAGCACGGCGACATCCCCAACCTGGCGATGCCGCCGATGACGATGGGTTTCGATGTGGCCGAGAAGCAGATGCTTGAACAGGTCAAGCCCGGCGACAAGGTCCGGTTTCATGTCGAGGTGGTGAAGGGCAAGCCGACCGTCACGCACCTCGAAGCTGCGCGCTGAGAGGCGCCTGGCTAGGTCCCGAACCGGCCGGCGTCGCCCGGCTGCAGCGCGGCTGCAGCCAGCCCCTGCAGCACGTCGCCCACCACGATCACCGCCGGGCTGGCCAGCCCGGCCTCGGCGATGCGGGCCTGCAGGCCCTGCAGCGTGGTCACGAGGTGGCGCTGGTGCGGCAGGCTCGCGTGCTGCACCACGGCCACGGGCGTGTCGCCCGGCAGGCCGTGCAGCAGCTCGCGCTCGATGTGGCCGGCGCCCGAGACGCCCATGTAGATCACGAGCGTCAGGCGCGCGTTGTGCGCCGTGGCGGCCAGCGCGCGCCAGTCGGTCGGGTCTTCGGCCGCGCCCGCGCCGGTCTTGGCGTGGCCGGTGACGAAGACCACGCCCTGCGCGTGGTCGCGGTGGGTGAGCGGCACGCCCAGCGAGGTCACGGCGGCCAGGCCGGCGGTGATGCCGTTGACCACCGCGCATTCGATGCCGGCGTCGCGCAGGTGTTCCACCTCTTCGCCGCCGCGCCCGAAGATGAACGGGTCGCCGCCCTTGAGGCGCACCACGGTTTCGCCTTCGCGCACGGCCGTGATCATGAGCCGTTCGATGAAGGCCTGCGGCGTGCTCTTGCAGCCGCCGCGCTTGCCCACGTGCACGATGCGCGCACCGGGCCGGGCGTAGGCCTGGAGCACGGCGTCGTTCACGAGGTCGTCGACCAGCAGCACCGTGGCGGCCTGGATCGCCTTGACGGCCTTGACAGTCAGTAGCTCGGGGTCGCCGGGGCCGGCGCCCACCAGCGTGCAGCGGCCGGTGATGAGGGTGGAAGGGGTGTTCATGCGTGGGAGGCCAGTTCGGTGATGTGCCTGACTTGCGTCGCGATGGCTTCGGGCACGGGAAGCTCGCCGGCCAACACGCGGCGCGTGTAGTCGGCCGTGGTGGCGACGTCGATTTCTTTCGGCAGCCCGGGCACGTCGGCGGCGGTGCCGGCGGCCTGGGCCTGGAGTTCGCTGCGCACGCCGCGCACGAAGCCGTCGATCTGCGCGGTGCGGCGCGGGTCGGAGACCACCTCGCCTTCGAGACCGCGAGAGAGCAGGGCGGTCATGCCCGTGAGCTCGAAGGTCTCGCCCATGGTGCGGGCGTATTCGGGGTGCGTGTAGCTGGCCACCACCACGCAGGGGCCGGTGGTCGGGCGCATGAGCTTGACCACGCTGTGGCCGGGGTTGCGCAGGCCCACCACGCGGCGCACGTCGAGCAGGCGCTTGAGCGCAGGGTTCAGCAGCTCGGTCGGGGCAAAGCCCACCTGGCCGGCGGCCAGAGGGGTGAGCGTGGTCATCGGGGGCATGTCCAAGGCTGAAAGCACGTTCGATGCCAGTACGCGCGAGGTTTCGCTCGCGCTGCCGTGCACCAGCACCGACAGGCCCTCGCGCGCCAGCAGCAGCGCCAGGAGCGGCGTGAGCACCGGCAGCTTGCGCGCGCCGTTGTAGCTGGGCAGCACGATCAGCGGGCCGCCGCGGGTCGTCACGGGGTTCAGCCGCGCATGCGTGGCGTCGAGAAAACCGGCCATCTCCTCGGGCGTCTCGCCCTTGATGCGCATGGCCAGGCAGAAGCCGCCGATTTCCAGGTCGGTGACCGTGCCGTCCAGCACCTGGCCGAACAGGTCGCAGGCCTGCTCGCGCGTGAGCGGACGGGCGCCCCGCGCGCCGCGGCCGATTTCCTTGATGTAGTGGCTGATTCCCATGGGTAAGCGGATTGTCCCGCAACGCTTATGCCGGAATGTGAGTCGGCTTATGCCCCCACGGCCAGTGCTTCGGCCGGGGTGGCCCGTACCATGCGCTTGAGTTCCGGCACGCACGACCCGCAGTTGGTGCCGCATTTCAGCGCCCCTTGCAGCGCCGCCAGCCGCTCGTCGGCGCTGCCGGTGCAGCGCACCAGCTCGGCCTCGATGGCGCGGTCGGTCACGTTGAAGCAGGCGCACACCGGCTTGCCGCGCGACTGCACCGCCACCGGCGCGCGGGCGCCCGGCGACAGCAGCAGGCGGCCGTAGCTCTGGGCCGGCAGCTCCTCGCGCAGCAGGGTGGCGATCCAGGCTTCGGCGCTGGTGTCGCCGCCCAGCAAAAAGGCTTCGAGCCCGGCGCTGCCGTCGGCGCGGCGCACCAGCCGCGCGGCGCGGCGCTGGCCGCGGCGGTGGTCGGCGTAGCGCAGGGTGTCGGCGGTCTGCAGGCCCAGCAGGGCTTCGATTTTCTCGACCAGCGCGGCATCGGGCGCGTCGTGCGCGGCGGCGCGAAAGAGCACGCCGCTGCGTTCTTCTTCGCCCTGCGCGTTGCTCGCGAACGGCACGCAGGTGGCGAAGGGGAACAGCGCCATCAGCGGCTGCAGTGCGCGCTGCGCCGTGAGCGCGTCGCCAGCGGGCAGCCAGGCCATGGCCAGCAGCGACCACGGCAGCTCGGCCTTGAGGATCTTCACGGGCGTGTGCTTGAGCTCGGGCTGCTTCGAGGTGGGGCAGTAGGCCGGCGTGGTGAGCGCGTTGATGCCCGCGAGCCGCACGCCGGTCGACGAGCAGCCGCTCAGGTACTCCTCGCCCCAGTGCATGGCGACGAAGGCCTGGCTCATACCGATCTCGGCGCTGGCGCGCGCCGGCAGCAGGATCGAGCCGCGCTTCGATGTGAGGTGCACCAGGTCGCCCTCGGCGATCTGGCGGCGTGCCATGTCCTGCGCGTTCATCTGCACCACGGGCTCGGCCACGTGGCCGAACAGCTTGCCGACCGTGCCGGTGCGGCTCATGCCGTGCCACTGGTCGCGCAGCCGGCCGGTGTTCAGCGAGAAGGGAAAGCGCGCCTCGCGCGCCTCGGCAACGGGCTTGTAGGGCGTGTCGACAAAGCGCGCGCGGCCGTCGGGCGTGGGGAACACGCCGTCTTCGTACAGGCGCACGCGGCCGGTGCGCTCGCCTTCCTTCAGCGGCCATTGCTGCGGGCCGGCTTGCTCGAGCATCGCGTAGCTCAGGCCGGTGATGTCGAGGTCGCGCCCGCGCGTGGATTCGCGGTGCTCGTTCCAGACCGATTCGGCGCTCTCGTACGGGAACAGCGTGAACGTGCGGCCCAGTTGCGCTTCGAGCCGGCGCGCGAAGGCCACGCCGATCGACCAGTCGTTGCGCGCCTGCCCCGGGGCCGGCACGGCCGGGCGCACGCGCGAGATGCGGCGCTCGCTGTTGGTCACGGTGCCTTCCTTCTCGCCCCAGGTGGTGGCGGGCAGCAGCAGGTCGGCGAAGGCACAGGTGGCGGTGGTGGCGAAGGCCTCCTGCACCACGACGAACTCGGCGCGTTCGAGCGCGCGGCGCACCGTGGCCTGGTCGGGCATCGACTGGGCGGGGTTGGTGCAGGCGATCCACAGCGCGCGGATCTCGCCGTCGGCCGCGGCCTGGAACATCTCCACGGCCGTCTTGCCGGGCTTCTCGGGCACCGAGGGCACGCCCCACAGCGCGGCCACTTCGGCGCGGTGCTCGGGGTTGGCCAGGTCGCGGTGCGCGCTCAGCAGGTTGGCCAGCCCGCCCACCTCGCGCCCGCCCATCGCATTGGGCTGGCCCGTGAGCGAGAACGGGCCCGCGCCGGGCTTGCCGATCTGGCCCGTGGCCAGGTGCAGATTGATGAGCGCCGCGTTCTTCGCCGTGCCGCTGGACGACTGGTTCAGGCCCTGGCAATACAGGCTCAGCGTGGCGGGCGAGGTGGCGAACAGCCGCGCCGCCGCGAGCAGGTCGTCCTTCGGAATGCCGCACACCTGCGCCACGGTGTCGGGCGTGCAGTCGCGCACCGTGGCCTTGAGCGCGTCGAAGCCGTTCGTGCGGGCCGCGATGTAGGCGGTGTCGGTCCAGCCTTCCCACAGCATCAGGTGCAGCATGCCGTGGAACAGCATCACGTCGGTGCCGGGCTGGATCGGCAGGAACAGGTCGGCGATCTCGACCGTGTCGGTGCGGCGCGGGTCGGCCACGACGATCTTCAGCGCCGGGTTCGCGGCCTTCGCGTCCTCGATGCGGCGAAAAAGAATGGGGTGCGCCCACGCCGTGTTGCTGCCCACGATGAACAGGCACTCGGCATGCTTCAGGTCGTCGTAGCAGGCCGGCGGCGCATCGGCGCCCAGCGTCTGCTTGTAGCCGGCCACCGCGCTGCTCATGCACAGGCGCGAGTTGGTGTCGATGTTGTTGGTGCCGACCAGGCCCTTGGCCAGCTTGTTGAAGACGTAGTAGTCCTCGGTGAGCAGCTGGCCCGACACGTAGAAGCCGACCGCGTCGGGGCCGTGGTCGCGCACCACCTGCGCGAACTTGCCGGCGGCGAGCTCGAGCGCGTGGTCCCACGTCACGGGCGCGGGCGCCTCCTTGCGCGCGAGGCGCTGCAGGGGCTGCAGCAGCCGCGTCTGGCGCGTGACGGTCGCGCTGGCCGTGAGGTGCAAGGTCGAGCCCTTGGTGCACAGGCGCCCGAAGTTGGCCGGGTGGTCGGGGTCGCCGCGCACGCCGGTGATCTGGTCGCCCTGCGATTCGATGATGACGCCGCAGCCGACGCCGCAGTACGGGCAGGTGGAGCGCGTCTCCTGGGTCATGCGGGCCTCAACCTTCTTCCGGGGACAGGACCGTCACGGCGGCCAGGCGCTGCGGCCCGGCGACGGGGCGCTCGAGGTCGAGCGCGTGCGTGGCCAGCTCGCCGGCGTCCAGGTGCACCACGCCGTCTTCCAGCTTCACCGCGAACTTCGGTGTGCAGCCTTCGTCGGGCGAGCGGGCGCAGCCGTCGTCCAGGCCGATGGCCCAGTTGTGCAGCGGGCAGGCCACGCTGGTGCCGAACACGATGCCCTGGCTCAGCGGACCGCCCTTGTGCGGGCAGCGGTCGAGCAGGGCGAAGACCTGGTCCTCGGCATTGCGGAACACGGCCACGTCCAGGCCGGCGGGCCGCATCACGCGGCGGGCGCCGAGCACGGGGATGTCGTCGAGGCGGCAGATGGCTTTCCAATCGCTCATGGTGGGGCTCTCTTGTCTTGTGTTCGGGCGCGGGTCAGGTCTTGATCTCGGCGTACAGGCCGGTCACGCGGTCCATGATCGCGAGCAGGTTCTCGCTGCTCACGAACACGTCGGACATCAGCGCGGGCGAGGCGCCCGCACCGTCCAGGCGCTGCAGGCCGCGGTTGAAGAACATCCATTGCGCGTCGGCCAGCACCAGCTCCTGGCGGATCTGCGCGGTGGCTTCGGGCGCGTTGCGCAACAGCTCGAGCGCGGCGAGGAATTCGGTGCGCGCCTTGGCGATCTCGGCGGTGCTGCCGGCCGGGTCGATCTGCATCGCCGCGGCCAGGTAGCACTTGGCCATGCGCTGCGACAGCATGCGCTGGCGCCCCGCGATGTTGACCAGCCGCCCGACCGGCTTGCCCGAGGCGGCCTCGTACTGCGCCGTGCCCTGGTGGGCCAGCGCGAGCACGGCAGCGTCGAGCGCCACCACCCGCGCGGCGGCTTCACGGCCGGGCGCCGCGTCGGCCAGTTCGGTGCGGAACGCGCGCCAGGCGCCGTCCAGCCCGTCGTAGGTGGCGCGCAGCGTCGGCGTCGGTGCAAAGGCCTTGAGCTCGCCGAGCTGGCGCTCGAACAGCGCCACGGAACGGTCAAGCACCTGCTGCGCGCTGCGCGGCTCCACCTTCTGCACCAGCGCCAGGTAGGCCTTGCTCGCGCGCTGCGACAGCATGCGCTGGCGGCCGGCCTTGTTGATGGCGTCGTTGAGGTCGGCCACCTGTGCACGGGCGCCCACCGGGGCGAGTGCGGCGAGGGCGGAAGAGGCGATGAAGAGTCGTCGTTTCAAGCGGTCGCTCCGATCACACGCTCAGCGGCGCAAACTGCCGCACATCCACCGACGCTTGCGCCGATTCGAACCAAGGGTCGGGCTCGCCGTCGAGCGCGAACTGCAGCCGCTCCCACAGCGCTTTGCGGCCCTCGGCGTCTTCGAGGATCTTCTTCTTCACGTAGTCCAGGCCGACGCGGCCGATGTAATGCACGGTGCGCTCCAGGTACCAGCCTTCCTCGCGGTACAGCTGGAGGAAGGCGCCGGCGTGTTCCATCACTTCCCCGGCGGTCTTCACCTTCACGAGGAACTGCGCCACCTCGGTCTTGATGCCGCCGTTGCCGCCCACGTACAGCTCCCAGCCCGAGTCGACGCCGATCACGCCCACGTCCTTGATGCCGGCCTCGGCGCAGTTGCGCGGGCAGCCCGACACGGCCAGCTTGACCTTGTGCGGCGAGTACATGGCCCACAGCGCGCGCTCCAGGTCCTTGCCCATCTGCGTGGAGTCCTGCGTGCCGAAGCGGCACCACTCGCTGCCCACGCAGGTCTTCACCGTGCGCAGCGACTTGGCGTAGGCAAAGCCGCTGGGCATGCCGATGTCCTTCCACACGCCTTCCAGGTCTTCCTTCTTCACGCCCAGCAGGTCGATGCGCTGGCCGCCCGTGACCTTGACGGTCGGAATCTTGTACTTGTCGGCCGCGTCGGCAATGCGGCGCAGCTCGTCGGGCGTGGTGTGGCCGCCCCACATGCGCGGGATGACGGAGTAAGTGCCGTCCTTCTGGATGTTGGCGTGGCTGCGCTCGTTGATGAAGCGGCTCTGCGGATCGTCCTTCGCCTCTTTGGGCCAGGTGCTGATGAGGTAGTAGTTGACGGCCGGGCGGCAGGTGGCGCAGCCGTTGGGCGTGCGCCAGCCCATGCCGCGGTAGACCGCGTCGTGCGTGAGCCAGTGCTCCTTGCGGATCGCGTCGCGCACGTCCTGGTGGCTCATGTCGGTGCAGCCGCAGATCGCCTTCTTCTTGGGCGTGGCCGAGTAGTCGCCGCCGGCCGTGAACATCAGGATCTGCTCGACCAGCCCGGTGCACGAGCCGCAGCTGGCGCTGGCCTTGGTGTGCTTCTTCACCTCGTCGAGCGTGAACAGGCCCTTTTCCTTGATGGCCTTGCAGATGGTGCCCTTGTTCACGCCGTTGCAGCCGCACACCTCGGCGTCGTCGGGCATGCTCGCGGCCTTGCTGTGGCCCTCGTGGCCGGTGTCGCCGATGTTCGACTCGCCGAACATCAGCTTGTCGCGGATGTCGTGCACGCTGCGCCCGTCGCGCAGCAGCTTGAAGTACCAGCTGCCGTCCACCGTGTCGCCGTACAGGCAGGCGCCGATGAGCTTGTCGTCCTTGAGCACCAGCTTCTTGTAGACGCCGCCGAAGGGGTCGCTCATGACGATCTCCTCGGTGCCTTCGCCGCCCATGAACTCGCCGGCGCTGAACAGGTCGATGCCCGTCACCTTGAGCTTGGTGGACGTGAGCGAGCCGAGGTAGCGGCCGATGCCGAACAGCGCTAGGTGGTTGGCCGCCACCTTGGCCTGCTCGAACAGCGGTGCGACCAGGCCGTAGGCGATGCCGCGGTGCGCCGCGCATTCGCCCACCGAGTAGATGCGCGCATCGGTCACGGTCTGCATCGTGTCGGTCACGACGATGCCGCGGTTGCAGTGCAGGCGCATCTTCTCGGCCAGCTCCACATTGGGGCGGATGCCAACGGCCATCACCACGAGGTCGGCGGCGACCTCGGTGCCGTCCTTGAAGCGGATGGCTTTCACGCGGCCATCGTCACCCCCGACGAGGTCCTGCGTCTGCGCGCCCATGAGGAACTTCAGGCCGCGGTCTTCGAGCGACTTCTGCAGCAGCTTGCCCGCCACGTCGTCCAGCTGGCGCTCCATGAGCCAGGGCATCACGTGCACCACCGTCACGGTCATGCCGCGCAGCATCAGGCCGTTGGCGGCTTCGAGCCCGAGCAGGCCGCCGCCGATGACCACCGCGTTCTTGTGCGTGCGCGCGGTCTCGATCATGTAGTCGGTGTCGGCGATGTCGCGGTAGGCGATCACGCCCTTCAGGTCCTTGCCGGGCACGGGCAGCATGAAGGGGTTCGAGCCGGTGCACATCAGCAGGCGGTCGTAGGGCGCCTCGGTGCCGTCTTCCGCACGCACGATGCGGTTCACGCGGTCGACCTCGACCACCTTCTTGCCGGCGTGCAGCGTGATGTGGTTGTCCGAGTACCACTCCCAGCTGTTGAGCACGATCTCGTCCACCGTCTGCTCGCCTGCGAGCACAGGCGACAGCAGGATGCGGTTGTAGTTGGGGTGCGGCTCGGCGCCGAAGACGGTGATGTCGTACAGGTCGGGCGCGATCTTCAGCAGCTCTTCGAGCGTGCGCACGCCGGCCATGCCGTTGCCGACCATCACGAGTTTCATTTTCTTCATGGGGCGGGACCTTTCAGGGAAATCAACCGAACGACGGCCCGCGGCGCGCGGTCAGAATCGCGCCATGAGCTTTGAAGTGGACATCGGCTACAGCAGCCAGCGCGGGCCGCGCGACGCGAACGAAGACTTCGCCGGCACGGTGCATGCGCCGGCCGGCGACGAGGCACGCGGGCTCATCGCGGCGATTGCCGATGGGGTCTCGAGCGGCGGACGCGGCCGCGAAGCGGCGCAGACCACGGTGATGGGCCTGCTGGCCGACTACTTCGCCACGCCCGCGACCTGGGAGCCGACCGCCGCGCTCGACCGTTTGATCGGCGCGCAGAACGGCTGGCTGGCCGACCACAACCGCCGGCGCCAGGGAAAACAGGAGGGCGCCGGCACGGCGCTCACCACGCTCACCGCGCTGGTGCTGCACGGCCAGAGCTACACGCTGGCCCACGTGGGCGACACGCGCGCCTGGCGCGTGCGCGCCGACGGCGAACCCGCGCAGCTGCTCACGCAGGACCACGCCTTCGACCACCCCGACATGCGCAGCCGGCTCACGCGCGCCATCGGCCTGGACGACCAGGTGCGTGTCGACTACCTGCAGGGCGACGTGCGCGTGGGCGACTGCTTCGTGCTCAGCACCGACGGCGTGCACGGCGTGCTCAAGCCGCAGCAGGTGGCCGCGCTCGCGCTGCAGGGCGACGCCGAGGCCGCGAGCGAGGCGCTGGTGCAGGCGGCGCTCGACGCCGGCACGCGCGACAACGCGACCGCGCTGGTGATCCGCGTGGTGGGGCTCGACGCGCGCCAGCTCGACGACGAACTCGGCGACGGCCGCCGCCTGGCGCCGCCGCCGTGGCTCAAGGTGGGCGACGTGCTCGACGGCTACGTCGTCACCGGCCTGGTGGCCGACACCGGCGTGCACCTGCTGTACCAGGCGCGCCATCCGGTCACGCGCGAACTGGTTGCGCTCAAGACCCTGCACCCCTCGCGCGCCGGCGACCCGCAGGAGCGCGCGATGCTGGCGCACGAGGCCTGGCTGGGTCAGCGCGTGGGGCAGGGCGGCGGCTTCGTGCGCGTGCACGAGCGTGCGCCCGACGCCAGCGCGCTGTACATCGTGTTCGACTGGCACGGCGGGCGCACGCTCGAGCAGATGCGCAAGGACGGCACGCGCGGCACCGTGGCCGAGGTGGTCGCCGCGGCCATCGAGGTGAGCCGCGCGCTCGGGCGGCTGCACCGCCACGGCGTGGTCCACCGCGACATCAAGCCCGGCAACCTGCACCGGGGCGACGACGGGCGCTGGCGCATCCTCGACCTGGGCGTGGCGATCTCGGGCCGCGAAGGCGCGGCGCAGCGCGAGCTGCATGCGGGCACGCCGAGCTACATCAACCCCGAGCAGTGGGAAGAGGGCGGCGTGGCCGATGCGGGCAGCGACCTGTTCGCGCTCGGCGCCACGCTCTACCAGTGGCTGGGCGGGCACCTGCCCTACGGCGAGATCGAGCCCTACCAGGTGGCGCGCTACCGGCGCGACCCGGTCGCGCTCTCGCGCCTGCGGCCCGACGTGCCCGTGTGGCTCGACCATTTGGTGCGCAAGGCCGTGGCCCGCGACCCGCGCGAACGCTTCGAGACCGCCGAGGAGATGCTGCTCGCGCTGGAGCGCGGCGCCTCGCGCCCCGTGAACGCGCCCGCCGCCACGCCGCTG
This sequence comes from Variovorax sp. GW822-FHT04E09, assembly GCF_058800845.1. Lineage (NCBI taxonomy): Bacteria > Pseudomonadati > Pseudomonadota > Betaproteobacteria > Burkholderiales > Comamonadaceae > Variovorax > Variovorax sp. GW822-FHT04E09. The sequence continues at coordinate 1,501,804 of NZ_JBXAMR010000001.1, read as the reverse complement.
ATCCGCCGCGACCCGCTCGCGCTGTACCAGCTCGCGCTCGGCGTGTCGGTGCTGTTCAACGTGCTGCTCATCGTGTGGCTTCTCTTCCTGCCACGCTGAGCGGGGGCGGGCGAAGCGGGTCATGAACGGGCGGCCTTGCGAACGGGCGAGGGCTTGGCAACCGCAGGGGCCGGCGTGACGCGCGCGCGTCCGCCTTTTTCGGCCCAGGTGCGCGTCCAGCGGATCTGCATCACGCGCATCACGCCCAGCATCGCCAGCGAGAGTGCACCGAAGAACACGAAGCCCCAGGCATAGCTGCCCAGGTACTGCTTCGACAGGCCCATGGCGTTGGGCACCAGGCCGCCGCCGAGGGCGCCGATCTCGCCGATCATCGAGCCGGCCACGGCCGTGCTCGTGGGCCAGCGCAGCGGCACCAGCTGGAACAACGCGCCGTTGCCCGCGCCCAGCGCCGCGAAGCAGACGATCAGCAGCAGCGTGGTGAGCGCCAGCGAGCCCGACGAGAAGCCCACCAGTACGAGGCCCACGGCCACCACCAGCAGCACCACCGTGAGCGTGTTCACGCCGCCCCAGCGGTCGGACAGCCAGCCGCCCACGATGCGCACCGCCGCGCCCATGAAGGCCGCGAGCATCGTCAGCTGGCCGGCCTGCACCTTGCTCACGCCGAACTGGTCGTAGTAGTACGAGGGCAGGAAGGTCGTGAGGCCGATGAAGCCGCCGAAGGTCACGCCGTAGATCAGGCTGAAGACCCAGCCGTCTTTCTCGAACAGGCAGGCGATGTGGGCGCGGAAGCTGCCGTGCGGGTCCACGTCCGGCGGCTCCTTGGCGAAGAACACCATCACGACCATCGGGATGAGGATGGCGACGGCGGCCACGCCGTACACCGCCTGCCAGCCCAGCCAGTTGGCCAGCGGCGGCGCCACCAGCACCGACACGGCCGTGCCCACGTTGCCCGCGCCCACCAGGCCCATGGCCAGGCCCTTGTGTTGCGGCGGGAACCAGCCCGAGCCCAGCGACAGCGCCACGCCGAAGCTCGCGCCGGCGATGCCCAGCAGCACGCCCATGGCGAGCAGGTCGTTGAAGCTCTTCACGAAGAAGAAGCCGAACAGCATCGCCACCGCGATCAGGCCCATCTCGACCAGCGTGGCCTTCTTGCGGCCGATGTACTGCGACAGCAGGCCCAGCGGGAAGCGCATGAGCGCGCCCGCGATGATCGGCACCGACAGCATCAGGCCCTTCTGCGCGGGCGAGAGGTTGAAGGTCTCGCCGATGAAGGGCGCCATGGCGCCGTTGAGCACCCAGATGCAGCAGGAGAACGAGAAGTACAGGAAGGCCGCGAACAGGGTCGGACTGTGGCCTGACTGCAAGAAATTCCTGAAACCGGACATGGTGTTCAAAGGTGCAAAAAGCCGCGGCGCGACCGGGAGGCGGCCGTGTCGACGGACAGGGGTGGAGTCGGGGTACCGTCGGCGAATGCCGTCGGCATGGGGGTGAGCCCGGCCTGAGGAGGGCCGGGTTGGATGCAGGAACCTGCAGCCTCACCAAAGCGGTGCTTCGTTACACCGTGCCCCCTTCGATGCAAGAGGCGTGCCTGCGAATGCAGGCTGGCGTGGCCTATGCTTCCCGGGCCTTGCCACACCTTGCCGCCATGTCCCTTCTCGTCGTCCTTTCCCCTGAACCCGCTGAAGGCGAGCCCTTGCCGGCGCCGCTGCAGCAGTCGATCGATGCCGCGGGCGTCGCGGTGCTCGGGCGTGCGGGCTGCCACACGCTGGTGCAGCGCACGCAGGCGCTCGCACCGTCGATGGTCCTGGTGCATCTGGATGAAACAGAGCCGCAGCTCGACGCGCTGCTCGAAGCGCTGGCCCCCTGGGGCGGCGCACCGCCGTGCGCCCTGGGCGTGATGAGCGCGCCGCTGGACGGCGCGCAGCACGCGGCGCTCGTGGCCGCGGGCGTGCACGGGTGGGTACCCATCGATGGCACCGATGCGCTCGCCGCACTGATCGCGCAGGCGCAGGCCCGCTGGACCCGCGAGGCCGCGCTGCGCACCGAACTCGACGCCCTGCGCACCCGCATGGACGAGCGCAAGTGGGTCGACCGTGCCAAGGGCCTGCTGATGTCCGCGCGCGGCATCGGCGAGGACGAGGCCTTCGGCCTGCTGCGCGGCGCCGCGATGCACGCCAACCTGCGGCTGGGCGAGGTGTCGCGCTCGGTCATCGAGGCCGCGCAGTGGGCCGAGGCGATCAACCGCGCGGGCCAGCTGCGCATGCTCTCGCAGCGGCTGGTGCGCGTGGCGGCGCAGCTCGCGGCCGGCATCGACGCGCAGCGTGCGCGCGTGCTGCGCACGCAGTCGACCGAGCGGGTGCAGCAGACGCTGGATCATCTGGCGGCCCTCGAGCTGGGGCCGGCCGGCGTGCAGGCGCTCGGCGAGGTGCAAGCCGCCTGGAACGGACTGGCCGCGTTGCTGACCGCCAAGCCTGCGTCGACGGGGCTTGCTGCGATCGATGCGCGCGGCGAGGCCCTGCTGTCGGCGGCCGAATCCCTGACGGACGCGCTGGAAGCCTCGGGTGCGCGGCGCGCGCTGCGCATCGTCAACATCTGCGGGCGACAGCGCATGCGCGCGCAGCGGCTGGCCAAGGACGCCTTGCTGGCCTCGACACTCGCGGCCGGTGCCTCGCGCGAGCGGCTGCTGCCGACCATGAACGAATTCGAAGCCGCGCTGCTGGAGCTGGAGCGCGCGCCGCTCAGCTCGCCCGAGATCCGTGCCGGGCTGGCGAGCGCGCGCGACGAGTGGCTGCGCCTCGTCGGCGGCGTGCAGGCGCTCGACAGCCCCGAGGGGCGCGCCACGCTGGTGCGTTCCAGCGAGGCGCTGGTCGACACCTTCGAGCGCCTGACCGGGTGGTACGAGCACAGCCTGCAGGTCATCATGTCCTGACGCCGGTTGTGCGGCACCTGCTGGATCAGGCCGCGGCCTTCTCCACATGCGCCTGGCGCGTGTAGAGAAAATCGATCACCGCCTTGCGCGCATGCACATAGGCCGGGTCTTCGGCCAGCGCGACGCGGTTGCGCGGCCGCGCGATGTCCACCGCCAGCACGTCGCCGATGGTGGCGGCCGGGCCGTTGGTGAGCATCACGATGCGGTCGCTGAGCAGCACGGCCTCGTCGACGTCGTGCGTGACCATGACGACCGTGCTGCGCGTCTTCTGCACGATGGCGAGCAGCTCGTCCTGCAGCTTGGCGCGGGTGAGGGCGTCGAGCGCGCCGAAGGGCTCGTCCATCAGCAGCACCTTGGGTTCCATCGACAGCGCACGGGCGATGCCCACGCGCTGCTTCATGCCGCCCGAGATTTCGCCGGGGCGCTTCTGCGCGGCGGGCGTGAGGCCCACCAGTGCGAGGGCCGCGTCGGTGCGCTCGCGCAGCTGCGCCTTGTTCTCGGTGGCCGCGAACACGCGCTCGACCGCGAGGTACACGTTCTCGAAGCAGGTGAGCCAGGGCAGCAGCGAGTGGTTCTGGAACACCACGGCCCGCTCGGGCCCCGGGCCCTTGATCTCCTTGTTGGCGCACAGCAGCACGCCCTGCGTGGGCGTGGTCAGCCCGGCGATGAGGTTCAGCAGCGTCGACTTGCCGCAGCCCGAGTGCCCGATGAGCGTGACGAACTCGCCCTTGGCCACGTTCAGGTTCACGTCGCGCAGCGCGACGAAGCGGCCCTTGGGCGTCTTGAACGCCTGTTCGACACCGTGGATCTCGATGTACTTCGAATCGTCGTTCATGACTTCACCTCTTCGAACGTGAATGCGGTGGCGAGCTTGATGAGCGCGAACTCCAGCACCAGGCCGACGATGCCGATCACGAAGATCGCGATGATGATGTTGGCGACGTTGAGGTTGTTCCACTCGTCCCACACCCAGAAGCCGATGCCGACGCCGCCCGTGAGCATCTCGGCCGCGACGATCACCAGCCACGCGGTGCCCACCGCCAGGCGCACGCCCGTGAGCATGTAGGGCAGCACGGCCGGAAAGAGGATCTTGGTGAGGATCTTCCATTCGCTGAGGTTGAGCACCTTCGCCACGTTCATGTAGTCGCTGGGCACGCGCTGCACGCCCACGGCGGTGTTGATGACCATCGGCCAGATCGAGCAGATGAAGATGGTCCAGATCGCGGCCGGGTTGGCGCCCTTGAACACCAAGAGGCCGATGGGCAGCCACGCGAGCGGCGACACCGGACGCAACAAGCTGATCAGCGGGTTGAACATGCGTGAGAGGAACTCGAAGCGCCCGATGGCGAAGCCGGCCGGAATGCCGACCGCCGCCGCCAGGCCGAAGCCCAGCGCCACGCGCTGCAGCGACGACAGCACGTTCCAGCCCACGCCCTGGTCGTTCGGGCCCTTGCTGTAGAACGGGTCGCTGAACACCGTGAGCGCCTGCTGCCAGGTGGCCAGCGGCGAGGGAAAGCCGGTGGTGCTCTTCATGGCCACGATCTCCCACACCAGCACCAGCAGGCCGAAGCCCAGGAACGGCGGGAGCACGCGCATCCAGAAGGCGCGCAGGTCCAGGGGCGTGCGGGTGCGGGGCACTGGTGCCGCCGCCGCAACGGCCGCAGCGGGGGCGGGTGCCAGGGGCCTGGACACCACGGGCGCGGCGACCTGCGAGGTCACGGCGTCGAGCGGGGAATGGAAGACAGCGCTGACCATGGTGCGTTTCTCCTCAGACATGGAGCTTGAAAGACTCGGCGTACTTCTTCGGGTCCTTGCCGTCCCAGACGGTGCCGTCGAAGAGCTTGCTGGTGCGCAGCACGTCCTTGGGCACGGGCGTCTGCGTGGCGGCGGCGGCCTGCTTGTAGATGTCGATGCGGTTGATCTCGGTGGCCACCTTCAGGTAGTCGGGGTGCTCCTTCAAGAGGCCCCAGCGCTTGTGCTGCGTGAGGAACCACATGCCGTCCGACAGGTACGGGAAGTTCACGGCGCCGCCGTTGTAGAACTTCATGTGGTTGGGGTCGTCCCAGCTCTTGCCCAGGCCGTTGGTGTAGCGGCCCAGGATGCGCTGGTTGATGGCGTCCACGCTGGTGTTGACGTAGCTCTTGTCAGCAATGGTTTCGGCCATCTTGTTCTTGTTCTGCAGGCCGGTGTCGATCCACTTGCCGGCCTCGAGGATCGCGGCCGTGACGGCGCGCGCGGTGTTCGGGTATTTCTTCGTGAACTCCGCGGTGCAGCCCAGCACCTTCTCGGGGTGGTCCTTCCAGATGTCCTGCGTGGTGATGCCGGTGAAGCCGATGCCGTCCATGATCGCGCGCTGGCCCCAGGGCTCGCCCACGCAGTAGCCGTCCATGTTGCCCACGCGCATGTTGGCCACCATCTGCGGGGGCGGCACGGTGATGTTCTTCACGTCCTTGAACGGGTCGATGCCGGCCGAGGCGAGCCAGTAGTAGAGCCACATGGCGTGCGTGCCGGTGGGGAAGGTGTGGGCGAAGGTGTATTCGCCCTTTTCCTTGGCGATGAGCTTGGCGAGCGAGGCGGCATCGACCGCGCCCTTGTCGGCCAGCTTCTTCGACAGCGTGATGGCCTGGCCGTTGTTGTTCAGGGTCATGAGCACGGCCATGTCCTTCTTCGGGCCGCTCACGCCCAGGTGCATGCCGTACACGAGGCCGTAGAGCACGTGCGCCATGTCGAGGTCGCCGTTCACGAGCTTGTCGCGCACGCCGGCCCAGCTGGCTTCCTTGCTCGGCACGATCTTCACGCCGTACTTCTTGTCGATGCCCAGCACCGAGGCCATCACCACGCTGGCGCAGTCGGTCAGCGGGATGAAGCCGATCTTCACTTCTTCCTTCTCGGGCTTGTCCGAGCCCTGGGCCCAGACGGCGGCGCGCAGCGCGGGGTCGATGCCCACGGCGCCGAGGGCGGCGGCCTGCAGCACGCGGCGCCGGCTCAGTTTGGTTTTCAGCAGCAGATCGGACATGGCGGGGCTCCAGAAGTGAAAGACAAAAACGAAAAGGCGTCCGCACCGCGCAGGGGCTGCTCGTGAACGAGCCCTTGCGGGATGGGGACGCCTTTGTCCGGTTCGGTGGGCCGCACCCGCCGTTGGGTGCAACCTGCCTTTGAGACCTTGCGGTCCCGTGCCAAGGACTACGCAAGCGACGTGCCAGCTCGAACCTGCCGTTGGAGGCTATGGAAAAGATAGCTGGCAGGGCGCGCCGGTGCAGGGGAAAGTTCCAGCCGGCCTGCGAAACCGGGCTACGCACAACTGTTGTGCGCTGCACCAATCCAAGCGGCTGGGGTCAGCGCCGCGGTGCAGGTTCGAGCGGCAGGTAGTCGGCCATGGCCAGCATCGACTCGGCCACGTCGACGAGGCGGCGCTTCTGGTTCATGGCGGTCTGGCGCAGCATCTTGTGCGCCTCGGCCTCGCTCAGGCGCCGGTGCGCCATCAGCAGGCCCTTGGCGCGCTCGACGATCTTGCGTTCGTTGAGCGAGGCACGCACGGTGTCGAGTTCGTCGCTCATGGCCTGCAGGCGCTGCGACTGCTCCTGGACCATGTCGAGCACCGAGCGCTCGAGGTGGCGCCCGAGCTGCGCCGGCGTGGCGTCCTGCGCCTGCTGGGCATCGTCGAAGAAGAGCGCGCCGCCGGCCTGCGGGGCCAGCGTGCCGAGCAGCTGCCGGTAGGCCGCCAGCTCGCTGCGCGCCTGGGCGGTCTTGTGGTCGCACAGCGCGCGCAGGTCGGCCGAGAGGCGGTTCTCGACCGTCTGCATGGCGTCGATGCGCCGCGTGCAGCAGTCGAACCAGGCCTGGCTCAGCAGCGCGTCGGCCGGCACCGAGGTGGCGCCCTTGCGGCGCAGGCGCTCGAGCTCGGCCAGCACGGCGTCCGACTGGCTGTCGTGCCAGAGCGTGCGCACCGCGTCGCCCGAGAAATCGATGAACACCTGGAAGCAGCGCTCCTGCGACTCGATGAGGTGGCGCCACTGCTGGCGCTGCGCGTCGTCGCCCCGGCCCAGCGCGAGCGCGGCGGCGCCGAAGGCCCGCTCCTGGCCGGCGAACTCCTTGCCCTGCATGAAGTTGAACATCGCCACCAGCAGGCGCGAGATCTCGGGGTCGGTGGCGCCGTCGGCCGCCTCGAACACCACCGCCAGCAGGCCGGCCACCAGCTTGGCGAAGGCGGCCACGGCCTGCGCCGGCTGGAGTTCGAGCGCGTCGATGCGCCGGCGCAGCGCAGGCAGGGCGTCCAGGCCCGGCAGCACCCAGGCGATGCGGCTGAACAGGCGCGCGCCGTGGCCGGCGCCCACCGCGCGGTGGTGCTCGGCCTCGAGCCGGTCGAAGCCGGCGCGCACCTGCTGCTCGAGCGCCAGGCATTCGGCGATCTGCGGGCCGCGCTGGTCGGCAAAGCGCCCGCCGTGCGAGGCCAGGAACACGTTCGACATGCCGCGCTCGCGCTGCAGCGCATGCACGAGCCGCCCGATCGCGCCGACCAGCTCGCTGGTGCGCGCGAGCTGGTCCAGCGCGTCGATCTCGCATCGGCGCGCGGCGATCAGGAAGCTCAGGCCGGAAGTCATTCGTGGGGGCGCAGAAGGGGCGCCTTCCGCTCGTGCAACTTCCGTGCCTCGCTTGCCCCTTCGCGGGCGCCGCCGGCGGGCGGCCCCTACACTCGGCGCCATGCTCTTGTTGGGAATCGAATCATCCTGCGACGAGACCGGCGTGGCGCTGGTCGAGTCGCACGGCGACGCGCTGCCGCTGCTGCGTTCGCACGCGCTGCACAGCCAGATCGCCATGCACCAGGCCTACGGGGGCGTGGTGCCCGAGCTGGCCAGCCGCGACCACATCCGCCGCGTGCTGCCGCTCACCGAAGCCGTCATGGCCGAGGCCGGTCGCTCGCTGGCCGAGATCGACGTGGTGGCCTACACGCGCGGGCCCGGCCTGGCCGGCGCGCTGCTCGTGGGCGCGGGCGTGGCCTGCGCGCTCGGCGTGGCGCTGGGCAAGCCGGTGCTGGGGGTGCATCACCTCGAAGGGCATCTGCTGTCGCCGTTCCTGAGTGCCGATCCGCCCGAATTTCCGTTCGTGGCGCTGCTGGTGTCGGGTGGCCACACGCAGCTGATGCGGGTCGACGGCGTGGGCCGCTACGAACTGCTCGGCGAGACCATCGACGACGCGGCCGGCGAGGCCTTCGACAAGAGCGCCAAGCTCATGGGCCTGCCGTACCCCGGCGGCCCCTGGCTCGCGAAGCTGGCCGAAGGCGGCGACGCCGCGGCCTTCAAGCTGCCGCGCCCGCTGCTGCACAGCGGCGACCTCGACTTTTCGTTTGCCGGCCTGAAGACGGCCGTGCTCACGCAGGCCAAGAAGCTCGGCGACCAGCTCGAGGCGCGCAAGGCCGACCTGGCCGCCTCCACGCAGGCGGCGATCGTCGAAGTGCTGCTGAAGAAGTCGCTCGCGGCGCTGGACCAGACCGGCCTGAAGCGGCTGGTGGTCGCCGGCGGCGTGGGGGCCAACAAGAACCTGCGCGAGCAACTGAACGCGGCCTGCGCCAAGCGCAAGGTGCGCGTGCACTACCCCGAGCTGCACCTGTGCACGGACAACGGCGCCATGATCGCCATGGCCGCCGCGATGCGGCTGCAGTCAGGCCTGTCGCAGGCGAGCGAGCGCTACGCCTTCGACGTCAAGCCGCGATGGCCGATGGCATCGCTGATGACGCCCGAGACGCCGCTGCCGGAAACCGCGTAGCCGGCTGCGGCCGTGCGCGCCCCAGCGAGGGCAGCGGCAGCACGTCGAGCACGTTGCGCCAGAGCTGGCGCCACTCGGGCCAGTCGTGGCCGCCTTCGGTCGTGAACACGCGCCCCGGGGGCAGGGCGTCGGCCAGCAGCTTGTGGTTGCTGGCAAAGCGGTCGGCCAGGCCGAAACCCAGGTACAGCGGCGGCAGGTCCTGGGAAGGCTTCGGCGCCAGGTACTGCTGGAAGAAGGGCCAGAGCTTGCGGTCGGGTTCCTCGTCGGGCTGCGGCCCGGTGGGCGCCTGCCAGGCGCGCAGGCCGCCGGCCTTCTTGATTTCCGCGCCGAGCACGCGGCGCCCGAGGTAGGGCGCCAGCGCCACGATGCCATCCACCGAGCCCGGCCGCGCCAGTTCGTGGATCAGCGCGCCGAACCCGCCGATGGAAATGCCGACCAGCCAGATCGAGGTGTAGCCTTTGGCCCGCTGCGGCTCGATGACGTCGGCATGCAGCCGCTCGCTGAGGGTCTGGTCGTAGTAGTAGGAGACGTCCGCATCGACCAGCAGTGCGTCGGCTGCGAGGTGCCGCTCGCGCACGGCGCTGATGAAACCCTCGCGCTCGAACTCTTCGGGTTTGAGGTAGGCCCCTGGCAGGAAGATCAGGAGCGTGTCGGACCGTTCATTGTCATTGGCTGACTGCAGGTGCGTTTTCATGGTGCCTTGAGGCACACCCGCTGTCCGCACCGCCCGGGAACTCGATGCGTTTACGAGATGCCCACGAAGAAGAAAGTACTAATAAATCGTCACATCATGTGACGTTATCCGGCACTATTGTGAATACGGCGCTTGTTTAAAGTCAAAACAAGCTGTCACTAACATTTTCTTCGTGGGGGCATCGCCGGGACTAGTTGATCTGCAAGTGCGAAACCTGGCTTGCGGGCACCAGCTTGCCCAGCTTCAGGGTCAGCACGCCGTTCTCCAGCTTGGCTTCGCTGGTGGCCAGGTCGATGGCTTGCGGCAGCTCGTAGGCGAGCTTGATCTGGCGCTTGGCTTCGGCCTTGCTTTCGATGCGGACCACGGCGCCTTCGATGGCCACCGACAGGTCTTCACGCGACAGGCCGGGCACGTCCAGCGACAGGGTCCAGCTCTTGTCGTCCTGCTCGACCAGGGGCGAGCGGCGGGCGCCGGCAAAAGCCTCGTTCACGAAGCGCTCGAAAGCGCGGTCGTGGGCACGGGGAGCGAAATGCGCGCGGTGGGTGGGGGTGAAGAACATGGCGAAAACTCCTGGGTGAATGAACACAATGGGGACATGGAATGTGTGTCCCTTACACTGCGCGGCCTTTCCATCGTGAGTGCCGCTTGACACCTCATCTAGGCGCATCGGCACGCGTTTCAAGACAATGAAAACCCCCTTTATTTGGCGCCGCCGGGCCTTGAAATTCGCAGCGGCGGCGCTATGCGCGACCCCGTTCGCCGGCCTGGCCCAGGCCCCGCAACCCGCCCCCATCCGACTGGCGCTCATCGAGAGCATGAGCGGCCCCTTCGCCAACACCGGCGAGGCCGTGTTTCGCAACCTGCAGTGGGCCGTGGAGCGCGTGAACGCGCGCGGCGGCGTGAAGCTGCCGGGCGGCGCGCGGCCGCTGCAACTGGACCGCTACGACAGCAAGGGCCAGAACGAAGAGGCGCTGTCGGCGCTGCGCGCAGCGATGGACGACGGCACCCGCATCGTGCTGCAGGGCAATTCGTCGGTGACGGCCGCGGCGCTGATCGATGCCATCGACAAGAACAACGAGCGCGACCCGTCGCGGCGCGCGGTCTTCCTGAACTACTCGGCGGTCGATCCGGTGCTGACCAACGAGCGCTGCAGCTTCTGGCACTTCCGCTTCGACGCCCACGCCGACATGCGCGTGGCCGCGCTGATGGACGTGGTCAAGGACGACGCGGCGCTCAAGCGCGTCTACCTGATCGGCCAGGACTACAGCTTCGGCCAGGCCGTGCTGCGCGAGTCGCGCCGCCAGCTGGGCGTGCAACGCCCCGACGTGGAGATCGTCGGCGACGAGCTGCACCCCATGGGCAAGGTGAAGGACTTCGCGCCCTACGCCACCAAGATCCTCGCCAGCGGCGCGCAGGCGGTGGTCACCGGCAACTGGGGCAACGACCTCACGCTGCTCGTGAAGGCCGCGCGCGAGGCCGGTTTCAATGGCAGCTTCTACACCTTCTACGGCAATGCGCTGGGCGCGCCGGCCGCCATCGGCGATGCAGGCATCGGCCGCGTGGTCGCGGTGGCCGACTGGCTGCCGAACGTGCAGACGCCGCAGTCCGAAGCCTTCTACCGCGCCTTCCGCACGCGCTTTCCGCGCCCGGCCGACGACTACGTACACATGCGCATGCAGCTCTTGGTCGAGTCGCTCGCGCAGGCGCTGGAACGCGCGGGCAGCACCGAGGCCGTGCCATTGGCGCGCGCGCTGGAGCAGGCCGACGTGAGCCTGTACGGCCAGCGCGGCCGCATGCGCGCGGCCGACCACCAGTTCCAGCAGCAGCTTGTGGTCGGTGTGATGGACAAGCAGGGCAAGCCCGGCGTGCAGTTCGACGTCGAGGGCTCGGGCTATGGCTTTCGCGTGATCAAGACGATCGCGCCCGAGCGCGCCGAGCAGCCCACGTCCTGCAAGATGAAGCGCCCTTGAGGCAGACGACACCCGACAGCACAGGAACCCCCAGACATGCGTGAAGCCATCCACCACCTCGAAGCCTCGAAGATCCGCGAAGTCGCCAATGCCGGCATGGGCCGCGACGACGTGCTCGCCTTCTGGTTCGGCGAGAGCGACGAGGTCACTCCCGAGGTGATCCGCCAGGCGGCCATCGAGTCGCTGCAGCGCGGCGAAACCTTCTACGCGCACAACCTCGGCCTGCCCGAGCTGCGCGAAGCCATCGCGCGCTACACCAGCCGCCTGCACCCGACGGTCGACGCCTCGCGCATCGCCGTCACCTCGGGCGGCGTGAGTGCGCTGATGCTCGCGGTGCAGGCGCTGGTCGACGCGGGCGACGACGTGGTCGCGGTCACGCCCGTGTGGCCCAACCTCACGGCGCAGCCGGCGATCATGGGCGCGCACGTGCGCACCGTGCCGCTGGTGCCGGTGAACGGCCAGTGGACGCTCGACCTGCCCGCGTTGCGCGCGGCGGTCACGCCCAAGACGAAGCTGCTGATCGTCAACGCGCCGAACAACCCCACGGGCTGGACGATGACGCGCGACGAGCAGCAGGCAGTGCTCGACCATTGCCGCCAGACCGGCACCTGGATCCTGGCCGACGAGGTGTACGAGCGCCTGTACTTCGAGCCCACGCCGAACGGTTGCGCGCCGAGCTTCCTCGACATCTCGACGCCCGATGACCGCCTCGTCGTCACGCACAGCTTCTCGAAGAGCTTCCTCATGACCGGCTGGCGCCTCGGCTGGCTGGTGCTGCCGCCGGCGATGGTCGACGGCATCGGCAAGCTGATCGAGTTCAACACCTCGTGCGCCAGCGTGTTCACGCAGCGCGCCGCCATCGCGGCGCTGGAGCACACGGCCGACATCACGCCGCGCGTGGTCGCGCACCTGAAGCAGTGCCGCGACACGCTGGTGCCGCTGCTGGCAGCGGTGCCGGGCGTGCAGGTGGCGCCGGCCAAGGGCGGCATGTATGCCTTCTTCCGGCTCGAAGGCTTCGGCGATTCGCTCGAGCTTGCCAAGCGCCTCGTCGCCGAAGCGGGCCTGGGGCTCGCGCCGGGCAACGCCTTCGCGCCCGAGGCGCAGGGCTGGCTGCGCTGGTGCTTCGCGTCGAAAGACCCGCAGCGGCTGGTGCAGGGCGTCGAGCGGCTGCGCGGCTGGCTGGCCAAGCAGGCGCGCTGAGGTTTTCCGGCATGGCATCGAGGTCCGCGCCTGTCGATGCCGTGCGCATCCGCGGCTCGGCGCTGCCGGGCCTGCAGGCGATCGCAGCCGAATCGAAGCGCAGCTTTCCGCGCCACATGCACGACGTGTTCGGCATCGGCGTGATGGACCGCGGTGGACAGCGCTCGGCCAGCGGGCGTGGCGCGGTCGAGGCGGTGCGCGGCGATGTCATCACGGTGAATCCGGGCGAGGTGCACGACGGTGTCGCGATGCGCGGCGAAGCGCGGGCCTGGCGCATGCTGCATCTGGCGCCCGGGCTGCTGTCGGATGGCACACCGCCGGGGTTCGAGCTGACGCGGCCGGTGTTGAGCGATCCGGCGCTGCGGCAGGGCTTCGACCGGTTGTTCGCGGCCGTCGTCGAAGGCGACGACGCGCTGGCGCTGGAGCAGGGCGTGCTGCAACTGCTGCGCGATGCACCCGGCGCACGGGCTCCCGAGTCGCCACGGTGCGTGGCGCCGGCAGCGATGGAGCGTGCGCGTGCACGCATCGCCGACGACTGCCTCCACGCGCCCACGCTCGCCGAACTGGCGCGTGAGGCCGGCCTGAGCCGCTACCAGTTGCTACGCGGCTTCGCGGCCGCCTTCGGGCTGCCGCCGCATGCCTGGCTGCAGCAATGCCGGCTGTCGCGCGCCCGCCGGCTGATCGCGCAGGGCAGGGCGCTGGCCGATGCCGCAGCCGGCGCGGGCTTCTCTGACCAGAGCCACATGACGCGGGCCTTCGTGCGCTTCCTGGGCTTCACGCCCGGGGCGTATGCGGCGGCGCGCTAGCTCGATTCCTGCAATTTCGTTCAAGACCGCCGCGCCCCTGGCGGGAGACGCTCGCGCTTTCTGCAGAACGGAAGGCGATCAGGATGTCGGAACGAAGCAAGGGAATGTGGCTGTGCGCGCTCGCGATGGTCACGGTCGGCAGCACGGTGGTCGCGAGCAAGCTTATCGCCAGCGGCCTGCCGCCGTTCACGGCGACCGCGCTGCGCTTTGCGCTGGCGCTGCCCGTGTTCGTGGCGCTGATGGGGTTCATGCGCGTGCGCTGGGCGCGCCCGGACCGCCACGACGCCGTGCTGCTGCTGTGCCAGGCGGCGGCGGGCAGCGTCGGCTACACGGTGCTGCTGATCCTGGGCGTGCGCTGGGCGCCGGCCGCCGACGCGGGCGTGGTGACCGGCACGCTGCCGGCCATGGCCGCGCTGGTGGCCGTGCTGGCGCTGCGCGAGCGGCCGGGGCGCTACCTGGTGGGCGGGATCGTGCTCGCGAGCCTGGGCGTACTGGCGATCACGCTGCGCCCGGGCGACGGAGGTGGCGAGCGCACGTCGACCGCGCTGCTCGGCAACCTGCTGGTGCTGGGGGCGGTGGCGCTCGAGTCGCTGTTCATCCTGCTCAACAAGCGGCTGCGCGTGCCGTTGGCGCCTCTCGTGCAATCGACCGCGATGGTGGCGCTGGGGCTGCTGCTGTCCGTGATCCCCGCGCTGCTGGAGCGTGCCTGGCTTCAGCCGGTGCCGGCCGAGGCGCTGGCCGGGGTGGCCTACTACGCGCTGGTGCCGACGGTGGCGGGTTTCCTGCTCTGGTACGCGGGCGCCGCCCGGCTGCGCGGTGCCGAGGCGGCGCTGTTCACGGCGCTGATGCCGGTGTCGGCGCTGGTCCTGGCCGCGTGGTGGCTGGGGGAGGCCGTGGGGTGGGCCCAGATCGCCGGCGGTGCCTGCGTGCTGGGTGCGGTGGGGCTGGTTTCGCTTGACGGAAGGCGGCGGGAAGGAGCGGTCAAGCCGGCCGATGTATACTCCCAAAGCTTTGCATGTCGCAAGGCGCACGGTGAGGGCAGTTCCAGTGCTCACCGCAAGTCAAACATCCCGGAACAAGGAAATTCAACATGATCGCAGCCTCCATCAAGGCCGAAGTTGTCAAGGACAACGCCCGTGCAGCCAACGACACCGGCAGCCCCGAAGTGCAAGTCGCACTGCTGACCGCCCGTATCAACGAGCTGACCCCCCACTTCAAGACGCACGCCAAGGACCACCACGGTCGTCGCGGCCTGCTGCGCATGGTCAGCCGCCGTCGCAAGCTGCTCGACTACCTCAAGTCCAAGGACGCCGAGCGTTACACCGCGCTGATCGCCAAGCTGGGTCTGCGCAAGTAATTCGAATCGCATGAAAAAACGCCTGGGTTAGTCCGCTAGCTCAGGCGTTTTTTACTTCGCGACCCACTTTCGGAGTGCCCAACAGAGCGAAGCTGTGTCATTCCAATGAAGTTCGTCCCGAGCTTCGCTGGAATGGCATCGTGTTCTGAGCAGCCTCCGCCCTTTGCGAATCCCGTGTGATTCGCTATCAAAATAGGAGCAACAATGAGCCTCTTCAACAAAATCACCAAGTCCTTCCAATGGGGCGACAAGACCGTCGTCATGGAAACGGGTGAAATCGCCCGCCAGGCGACCGGCGCCGTGCTGGTCGACATCGACGGCACCGTGATCCTGGCGACCGTGGTCGCTTCCAAGACCGCCAAGCCCGGTCAAGATTTCTTCCCGCTGACCGTCGACTACATCGAGAAGACCTACGCCGCGGGCAAGATCCCCGGCAGCTTCTTCAAGCGCGAAGCCAAGCCCAGCGAACACGAAACGCTGACCAGCCGCCTGATCGACCGTCCGATCCGCCCGCTGTTCCCCGAAGGTTTCCTGAACGAAGTGCACGTGGTGATCCACACCGTGTCGCTGAACCCTGAAGTCGACGCCGACATCGCCGCCATGATCGGCGTGAGCGCCGCCCTGTCGATCTCCGGCATCCCGTTCAGCGGCCCGATCGGTGCCGCCCGCGTGGGCTACATCAACGGCCAGTACGTGCTGAATCCGGGTCCCACGGCCCGCAAGGATTCGCAGATGGACCTCGTCGTCGCCGGCACGCAAGCCGCCGTGCTGATGGTCGAATCCGAAGCCCAGCAACTCAGCGAAGAAATCATGCTGGGTGGCGTGGTGTTTGGTCACGAGCAGGCCAACATCGCGATCAACGCGATTCACGACCTCGTGCGTGACGCCGGCAAGCCGGAATGGCTCAAGGAAGGCACCTGGGTGCCTGAGGCCAAGGACGAAGACTTCATCGCCAAGATCAACGGCCTGGCCGAAGAAAAGCTGCGCGCCGTCTACCAGATCCGCAGCAAGCAAGCCCGCACGCAAGCCCTGCGCGAAGCCAATGCCAGCGTCTTCACGGCCCTGAAGGCCGAAGGCGCCGAATTCGACGCCGGCAAGGTCAGCGACCTGCTGTTCGCGATCGAATCGCGCATCGTGCGCGGCCAGATCCTGCAAGGCGAGCCGCGCATCGACGGCCGCGACACGCGCACTGTGCGCCCCATCGAAATCCGCAACTCCGTGCTGCCCCGCACCCACGGCTCGGCGTTGTTCACGCGCGGCGAGACGCAGGGCCTGGTCGTCACCACGCTCGGCACCGAGCGCGACGCACAGCGCATCGACGCGCTGGCCGGCGAGTACGAAGACCGCTTCCTGTTCCACTACAACATGCCTCCCTTCGCCACCGGTGAAGTGGGCCGCATGGGCTCCACCAAGCGCCGCGAAGTGGGCCACGGCCGTCTGGCCAAGCGCGCGCTCGTCGCCGTGCTGCCGACCAAGGAAGAATTCCCGTACACCATCCGCGTGGTGTCGGAAATCACCGAGTCGAACGGCTCCTCGTCGATGGCTTCGGTCTGCGGCGGCTGCCTCTCGATGATGGACGCCGGCGTGCCCATGAAGGCGCACGTGGCGGGTATCGCCATGGGCCTGATCAAGGAAGACAACCGCTTCGCGGTGCTGACCGACATCCTGGGCGACGAAGATCACCTGGGCGACATGGACTTCAAGGTGGCCGGCACGACCAACGGCATCACCGCGCTGCAGATGGACATCAAGATCCAGGGCATCACCAAGGAAATCATGCAGGTCGCACTGGCGCAGGCCAAGGAAGCGCGCATGCACATCCTGGGCAAGATGCAAGAAGCGATGGGCGAGGCCAAGGCCGACGTGTCGCAGTTCGCACCGCGCCTGACCACGCTGAAGATCAACCCCGAGAAGATCCGCGACGTGATCGGCAAGGGCGGCGCGGTCATCCGTGGCCTGCAGGAAGAAACCGGCACGACGATCAACATCGACGAAGACGGCACCATCACCATCGCCTCGACCGATCCGGAAAAGGCCGAATTCGCCAAGAAGCGCATCGAGCAGATCACCGCTGAAGTCGAAATCGGCAAGGTCTATGAAGGCCCGATCACCAAGATCCTGGACTTCGGCGCGCTGGTCAACCTGCTGCCCGGCAAGGACGGCCTGCTGCACATCAGCCAGATCGCGCACGAGCGCGTCGAGAAAGTGACCGACTACCTGAGCGAAGGCCAAATCGTGAAGGTCAAGGTTCTCGAGACCGACGAGAAGGGTCGCGTCAAGCTGTCCATGAAGGCCCTGACCGAGCGTCCGGCCGGCATGGAATACAGCGAGCGCCCGCCGCGCGAAGACCGTGGTGATCGCGGCGACCGTGGCGACCGCCGCGAGCGTTCGGACCGTGGTGACCGCAGCGGCGATCGTGGCGAGCGCGCACCGCGCTTCAACGACCAGCAGCAGCAACCCCGCGGCGAGCAGCAACAGCAGCCCGCCGGCGAGTCGCAGCAGCAAGCGCCGCGCGAACCGCAGGAGTAAGCAGTGAGGCGCGACGGCCCGTGCCGTCGCCTCTCGCGTGGACAGTGGTGATGCCCGCCCCGTGCGGGCATCCGAGCCTCGGAGACCCCCATGAAAGCCATTGAGATCACTTCGTACGGCGCCCCCGAGGTGCTGCGCGTCGCTGCGCGTCCCGACCCGGTGGCGGGCGAGGGTGAGCTGCTGATCCGCGTGGCGGCCAGCGGCGTGAATCGCCCGGACGTGCTGCAGCGGATGGGGCACTACCCCGTGCCGCCCGGCGCCTCCGATCTGCCGGGCCTCGAAGTGGCCGGCGAGATCGTGTCGGGCGACGCCAAGGCGCTGGCCGATGCGGGCTTCAAGGTCGGCGACCGCGTGTGCGCGCTGGTCGCTGGTGGCGGCTATGCCGAGCTGTGCGTGGCGCCCGTGGCGCAATGCCTGCCGGTGCCCAAGGGCTGGAGTGACATCGAGGCGGCCTCGCTGCCCGAGACCTTCTTCACCGTCTGGAGCAATGTGTTCGAGCGCGGCCGCCTGCAGAAGGGCGAGACCCTGCTGATCCAGGGCGGCTCGAGCGGCATCGGCGTCACGGCGATCCAGATCGCCAAGGCGCTCGGCGCGACCGTGATCGTCACGGCCGGCAGCGACGACAAGTGCGAAGCCTGCCTGAAACTCGGCGCCGACCACGCGATCAACTACCGCACGAGCGATTTCGTCGAAGTGGCGAAGCAGCTCACGGGCGGCAAGGGCGTGGACGTGGTGCTCGACATGGTGGCTGGCGACTACGTGGCCCGCGAGGTCGAGTGCCTGGCCGAAGACGGCCGGCTGGTGATCATTGCGGTGCAGGGCGGTGTGAAGAGCGAGATCAACGCGGGCCTCGTGCTGCGTCGGCGACTCACGATCACCGGCTCGACGCTGCGTCCGCGGCCGGTGGCGTTCAAGGGCGCCATCGCCAAGGCACTGCGCGAGAAGGTCTGGCCGCTGCTCGAAAGCGGCGCGGTCAAGCCCGTGATCCACAGCACCTATGCGGCAGCAGGTGAACCCAGCGGCGCGGCCCAGGCTCACACGCTGATGGAATCGAACCAGCACATCGGCAAGATCGTGCTGACTTGGTGAGACGAACAACGCGATGACAACCTTCAAGAAACTGATTGCCGGCAACTGGAAGATGAATGGCGGCCTGGCCGCCAACGAGGCGCTGGTGAAGGCCCTGCAGCAAGGGCTGGCCGCCAGCCCCGCGGCCTGCGGTGTTGCACTGTGCGCGCCTGCGCCGTACTTCGCCCAGCTGCAATCGCTGCTGGCGGGCACGCCGTCGCTGGCCCTTGGTGCGCAGGACATTTCGGCGCACCCGCAAGGTGCGTTCACCGGCGAGCAGTCGGCGGCGATGCTGAAGGACTTCGGCGTGCGCTATGCCATCGTCGGCCATTCGGAGCGTCGCCAGTACCACGGCGAGACCGACGACGCCGTGGCGGCCAAGACGGCGGCGGCGCTGGCGAACGGCATCACGCCGATCGTCTGTGTCGGCGAGACGCTGGCAGAGCGCGAAGCAGGGCAGACCGAAGAGATCGTCAAGCGCCAGCTGGCTGCGGTGATCCATGTGAACGGCCACTGCATCAGCGAGATCGTCGTGGCCTACGAGCCGGTCTGGGCCATCGGCACGGGCAAGACGGCTTCGCCCGAACAGGCGCAGGCGGTGCATGCCGTGCTGCGTGCGCAACTGCACCATGCCGCGAGCGAACACGCCGCGGGCATCAAGATTCTGTACGGCGGCAGCATGAACGCGGCAAATGCCGCCGAACTGCTGGCGCAGGCCGACATCGACGGCGGCCTCATCGGTGGCGCCTCGCTCAAGGCGCCCGACTTTCTGCAGATCATTTCTGCCGCTGCACGCTGATCGCGGCAACGGCAGCCATCACTTAGGAGTAAGAACGAATGAACGTGGTCCTCAATCTTCTGGTCGGCGTGCAAATGCTGGCGGCGCTGGCAATGATCGGCCTGATCCTGATCCAGCACGGCAAGGGTGCCGACATGGGTGCGGCCTTCGGCAGCGGCAGTGCAGGCAGCCTGTTCGGCGCCAGCGGCAGTGCCAACTTCCTTTCGCGCACCACGGCCGTGCTGGCTGCGGTGTTCTTTGCCTGCACGCTGCTGCTGGCCTACTTCAGCCACGCACGTCCTGCGGGCGGTGGCAGCCTGCTCGAGCGCGCAGCCGTGGGTGCGCCTGCTGCACCGGCCGCGCCTGCGACTGGCGCTGCGGGCGAAATCCCCGCTGCAGCAGCGCCTGCCAAGGCCGCTTCGGCGCCTGCTGCACCCGTTTCGGGCACCGGCCAGATTCCATCCAAGTAATCAGGTTGTTTTCATGCAGTCGTTCGTGAGAAACGGCTTCATTTCAGGGTAAACTCTAAATCTGTTCAGAAAGCCAAATGCCTCAACGGCACCTCATGCCATCTGGACAGTTAAAAACCGCGGTCGTGGTGAAATTGGTAGACACGCTATCTTGAGGGGGTAGTGGCGAAAGCTGTGCGAGTTCGAGTCTCGCCGACCGCACCAAATCTCACCGGCAGAAGATCTCTTTCCAGAGGCTCTTCTGTCGGTGGCAAGCGGTGAAAATTTCTCGATGAACCTCGATTCCTACCTTCCCGTCCTTTTGTTCATTTTGGTCGGGGTCGGCGTAGGCGTCGCCCCGCAAGTCATCGGATACATCCTCGGGCCCAATCGGCCCGACGCTGCGAAGAACGCGCCCTACGAGTGCGGCTTCGAGGCCTTCGAGGATGCGCGCATGAAATTCGACGTGCGCTATTACCTCGTCGCGATTCTCTTCATCCTCTTCGATCTCGAGATTGCCTTTCTCTTTCCGTGGGCCATTGCGCTCAAGGAAATCGGCGCTGTTGGCTTCTGGGCCATGATGATCTTTCTCGCCATCCTCGTCGTGGGCTTCGTCTACGAGTGGAAAAAAGGCGCGCTCGACTGGGAATGACAAGGAAGCTACACGATGGCCATTGAAGGCGTTCTCAAAGAAGGCTTCGTCACCACGACTTACGACTCGGTCGTGAACTGGGCGAAGACCGGATCTCTCTGGCCGATGACGTTCGGCCTCGCATGCTGCGCGGTCGAAATGATGCACGCGGGCGCTGCCCGCTACGACATCGACCGTTTCGGCATGCTGTTCCGCCCCAGCCCGCGCCAGTCCGATCTGATGATCGTGGCCGGCACGCTGTGCAACAAGATGGCGCCGGCGCTGCGCAAGGTCTACGACCAGATGCCCGAGCCGCGCTGGGTGCTCTCGATGGGCTCCTGCGCGAATGGAGGCGGTTACTACCACTACAGCTATTCCGTGGTGCGTGGCTGCGACCGCATCGTGCCGGTCGACGTCTATGTGCCGGGTTGCCCGCCCACCGCTGAAGCACTGCTGTATGGCGTGATCCAGCTGCAGCAGAAGATTCGCCGCACCAACACCATTGCCCGCGCCTGAGAGATTGCCGACGATGACTGACTTTGCAATTTCGCCGGAGGTGCTGCGCGCCACCATTGCCGAGACGCTCGGCGCCAAGGCCAAGAGCGTGACGATCGCGCTCGAAGAAGTGACCGTCGTGGTCAGCGCTGCCGACTACATCGATGCGGCGCTGCTGCTGCGCGATGCGCCCGGCTGCCGTTTCGAGCAGCTGATCGACCTGTGCGGCATGGACTATTCCGACTACCGCGAAGGCGAGTGGCAGGGCGAACGCTACGGCGTCGTCTCGCACCTGCTCTCCGTGAGCCTCAACCAGCGCGTGCGCCTGAAGGTGTTCGCGACCAGCGAAGACCTGCCCGTGATCGACTCGCTCCAGCCCGTCTGGAGCGCTGCCACGTGGTTCGAGCGCGAAGCCTTTGACCTGTACGGCATCGTGTTCGACGGTCACGACG
Organism: Variovorax sp. GW822-FHT04E09; assembly: GCF_058800845.1. NCBI lineage: Bacteria > Pseudomonadati > Pseudomonadota > Betaproteobacteria > Burkholderiales > Comamonadaceae > Variovorax > Variovorax sp. GW822-FHT04E09. Next base: position 1,480,683 of record NZ_JBXAMR010000001.1, on the reverse strand, counting down.
ACCTGCGTCGCATCCTGACCGACTACGGCTTCATCGGCCACCCGTTCCGCAAGGACTTCCCGGTGTCGGGTCACGTCGAAATGCGCTACGACGAAGAGCAGAAGCGCGTGGTCTACCAGCCGGTCTCGATCGAGCCGCGCGAAATCACGCCGCGCGTGATCCGCGAAGACAACTACGGCGGCGGTTTGCACTGACAGATATGGCCGAAATCAAGAACTACACACTCAACTTCGGTCCCCAGCACCCCGCAGCACACGGCGTGCTGCGCCTGGTGCTCGAGCTGGACGGCGAAGTGATCCAGCGCGCCGACCCTCACATCGGCCTGCTGCACCGTGCGACCGAGAAGCTCGCCGAATCGCGCACCTTCATCCAGTCGCTGCCTTACATGGACCGCCTCGACTACGTGTCGATGATGTCCAACGAGCACGCCTACTGCCTCGCCATCGAGCGGATGATGGGCCTGGACGTGCCGATCCGTGCGCAGTACATCCGCGTGATGTTCGCCGAGATCACCCGCCTGCTGAACCACCTGCTGTGGCTCGGTGCGCACGGTCTCGACTGCGGTGCGATGAACATGCTCATCTACTGCTTCCGCGAGCGTGAAGACCTGTTCGACATGTACGAAGCCGTGTCCGGCGCGCGCATGCACGCGGCGTACTTCCGTCCGGGCGGCGTCTACCGCGACCTGCCGGATTCGATGCCGCAGTACAAGGTCAGCAAGATCAAGAATGCGAAGGCCATCGAGAAGCTCAACGAGAACCGCCAGGGCTCGCTGCTGGACTTCATCGACGACTTCTGCAAGCGCTTCCCGAAGATGGTCGACGAGTACGAGACGCTGCTCACCGACAACCGCATCTGGAAGCAGCGCACCGTGGGCATCGGCGTGGTCACGCCGGAGCGCGCGCTGAACCTGGGCTTCACCGGCCCGATGCTGCGTGGCTCGGGCGTCGAATGGGACCTGCGCAAGAAGCAGCCCTACGACGTCTACGACCAGATGCAGTTCGACGTGCCCGTGGGCAAGACCGGCGACTGCTACGACCGCTACCTGGTTCGCGTGGAAGAAATGCGCCAGGCCAACAAGATCATCCAGCAGTGCTCGGCATGGCTGCGCGTAAATCCGGGTCCGGTCATCACCAGCAACCACAAGGTCGCAGCGCCCGCGCGCGAATCGATGAAGGCGAACATGGAGGAGCTGATCCACCATTTCAAGCTCTTCACCGAAGGCTTCCATGTGCCCGAAGGCGAGGCGTATGCCGCCGTCGAGCACCCCAAGGGCGAGTTCGGCATCTACCTCGTGAGCGACGGCGCCAACAAGCCGTACCGCCTGAAGATCCGCGCCCCGGGCTTCCCGCACCTCGCTGCCCTCGACGAAATGTCGCGCGGCCACATGATCGCCGACGCTGTCGCGGTGATCGGCACGATGGACATCGTGTTCGGCGAAATCGACAGGTGAGAAAGAGCGAATGACGACTTCCTCAACCCATCACCATGACGCGGCGCCCTCGGCGCCGCTGAAGGCTGCCATCCTCGAGCGCTTTGCGCGCGAGGTCGCGAAGTACCCCGAAGCCGGCAAGCAGTCGGCCGTGATGGCCTGCCTGGCCATCGTCCAGCAGGACGAAGGCTTCGTGAGCGTGCAGCGCGAGCGCGAGATCGCCGCCTACCTCGGCATGGCGCCCATCGCCGTGCACGAAGTGACGACCTTCTACAACATGTACAACCAGCATCCGGTGGGCAAGTTCAAGCTCAACGTGTGCACCAACCTGCCGTGCCAGCTGCGCGATGGCGTCACGGCGCTCGTGCACCTCGAGAAGAAGCTCGGCATCAAGATGGGCGAGACCACGGCCGACGGCCTGTTCACGCTGCAGCAGAGCGAATGCCTGGGCGCCTGCGCCGATTCGCCCGTGATGCTGGTCAACGACCGCACCATGTGCAGCTTCATGAGCAACGACAAGCTCGACCAGCTCATCGACGGTTTGCGCAGTGCCAAGCCAGGGGAGGCTTCGTGATGACGCCCGAACAGGTTCTCTCGCAATTCCAGGCCACCGGTGTCCAGACCTGCTTCCATGACCGCCACATCGGCGCTCAGATCTATGCAGGCCTGGACGGCACCAACTGGCACCTGGCCGACTACGAAGCGCGCGGCGGCTACCAGGCGCTGCGCAAGATCCTCACCGAGGGCCTCACGCCCGACCAGGTGATCGCCGAAGTGAAGGCCTCGGGCCTGCGCGGCCGTGGCGGCGCGGGTTTCCCGACCGGCCTGAAGTGGAGCTTCATGCCCCGCCAGTTCCCGGGCCAGAAGTACCTTGTCTGCAATTCGGACGAAGGCGAGCCCGGCACGTGCAAGGACCGCGACATCCTGCAGTTCAACCCGCACATCGTGATCGAAGGCATGGCCATCGCCGCGTATGCGATGGGCATCAGCGTGGGCTACAACTACATCCACGGCGAGATCTTCCAGAGCTACGACCGCTTCGAGGCCGCCCTCGAAGAGGCACGTGCCGCCGGCTACCTCGGCGACAAGATCATGGGCAGCACGTACAACTTCCAGTTGCACGCCGCCCACGGCTTCGGCGCCTACATCTGCGGCGAAGAAACCGCGCTGCTCGAATCGCTCGAGGGCAAGAAGGGCCAGCCGCGCTTCAAGCCGCCGTTCCCGGCGAGCTTCGGCCTGTACGGCAAGCCGACCACCATCAACAACACCGAGACCTTCGCGGCGGTGCCCTGGATCATCCGCAACGGCGGCCAGGCCTACCTCGAGTGCGGCAAGCCGAACAACGGCGGCACCAAGATCTACTCGGTGAGCGGCGACGTCGAGCTGCCCGGCAACTACGAAGTGCCGATGGGCACGCCGTTCTCCAAGCTGCTCGAACTGGCCGGCGGCGTGCGCAAGGGCCGCACGCTCAAGGCCGTGATCCCCGGCGGCTCGTCGTCGCCGGTGCTGCCGGCCGACATCATGATGGCCTGCACCATGGACTACGACTCCATTGCCAAGGCCGGCTCCATGCTGGGTTCGGGCGCGGTGATCGTCATGGACGACAGCCGCTCGATGGTCGAGTCGCTCAAGCGCCTCTCGTACTTCTACATGCACGAGTCCTGCGGCCAGTGCACCCCCTGCCGCGAAGGCACGGGCTGGCTCTACCGCGTGGTGGACCGCATCCACAACGGCCAGGGCAAGCCCAGCGACATGCAGCTGCTGGACTCCGTGGCCGGCGACATCATGGGCCGCACCATCTGTGCGCTCGGCGATGCGGCAGCCATGCCCGTGCGCGCCATGATCAAGCACTTCCGCCATGAGTTCGAGGCCCTGATCCCGGGCCACGTCCCGACGGCGCCCGTCAAGGCCTGAGTGCGAGAAGAAACACAGACATGATCGAAATCGAACTCGACGGCAAGAAGGTCGAAGTGACCGAAGGCAGCATGGTGATGCATGCGGCCGAAAAGGCGGGCACCTACATCCCGCACTTCTGCTATCACAAGAAACTCAGCATCGCGGCCAACTGCCGCATGTGCCTGGTTGACGTGGAAAAGGCGCCCAAGCCGATGCCGGCCTGCGCCACGCCCGTCACGCAGGGCATGATCGTTCGCACCAAGAGCGACAAGGCCATCAAGGCCCAGCAGTCCGTCATGGAGTTCCTGCTGATCAACCACCCGCTGGATTGCCCCATCTGCGACCAGGGCGGCGAATGCCAGCTGCAGGACCTGGCCGTCGGCTACGGCGGTTCTTCTTCGCGTTACGAAGAAGAAAAGCGCGTCGTGTTCCACAAGGACGTCGGCCCGCTGATCAGCATGGAAGAAATGAGCCGCTGCATCCACTGCACGCGCTGCGTCCGTTTCGGCCAGGAAGTGGCCGGCGTGATGGAGCTGGGCATGTCGCACCGTGGCGAGCACTCCGAAATCGAAACCTTCCTCGGCGACTCGGTCGACTCCGAGCTGTCGGGCAACATGATCGACATCTGCCCGGTCGGCGCGCTCACGAGCAAGCCCTTCCGCTATAGCGCCCGCACCTGGGAACTGTCGCGCCGCAAGTCGGTGAGCCCGCACGACTCCACCGGTGCCAACCTGATCGTCCAGGTCAAGAACAACCGCGTGATGCGCGTGGTGCCGCTGGAGAACGAAGACGTCAACGAATGCTGGATCGCCGACCGCGACCGCTTCTCGTACGAAGCGCTCAACGGCACGGAACGCCTGACGCAGCCCATGCTGAAGCAGGGCGGGCAATGGCAGCAGGTCGACTGGCAGACGGCGCTCGAGTACGTCGCCAACGGCCTCAAGCAGATCAAGACCGACCATGGTGCGCAAAGCATCGGCACACTGGTCAGCCCGCACAGCACGCTCGAAGAGCTGCAGCTTGCCGCCATGCTCACGCGTGAACTGGGCAGCGACAACATCGACTACCGCCTGCGCAACGCCGAGTTCACGGCCTTCGAAGGCGTGCGCTGGCTCGGCACCTCGATCGCCTCGCTCACGCAAGTGCAGCGCGCGCTGGTCGTCGGTTCGAACCTGCGCAAGGAACACCCGCTGTTCGCACAGCGCATCCGCCAGGCCGTGCGCAAGGGCGCAGCGCTGTCGGTGATCACCTCGTCCAGCCTCATGGCCGACCGCGGTGCCTGGGCCATCGACGTGGCGCAAGCGTCGATCGTCGAAGCCGACCAGTGGGTCGAGGCGCTGGCCGCCGTGGCTGCTGCCATCGGCCAGACCAACGGTGCCGCCGCGCCGCTGGCACCGAAGAACGCGCCCGACGCCGCCGCGCAAGCCATCGCAGCCTCGCTGCTGAGCGGCGAGCGCAAGGCGATCCTGCTCGGCAATGCCGCCGCGCACCACGCGCAAGCCAGCAGCCTGCTGGCCCTCGCGAACTGGATCGGCGCACAAACCGGCGCCACCGTCGGCTACCTGACCGAAGCGGGCAACACCGTGGGCGCACAGCTCGTCGGCGCCTTCCCGCAGAACGGCGGCCTCGATGCCGGCCGCATGCTCGCCGCCGGCTCCGGCCTCAAGGCCGTGCTGCTGCTGAACACCGAACCGGTGTTCGACTCGGCCGCCGGCGCTGCCGCCGCCGATGTCATCGGCAATGCGCAGATGGTGGTCACGCTGAGCCCCTTCAAGGCCAACCTCGAATTCAGCGACGTGCTGCTGCCCATCGCCCCGTTCACCGAAACGCCCGGCACCTTCGTCAACGCCGAAGGCCGCCTGCAGGGTTTCCATGCCGTCGTGAAGCCACAAGGCGAAACGCGTCCGGCGTGGAAGGTGCTGCGCGTGCTGGCGAACCTGCTCGGCCTGCCGGGCTTCGCCTTCGAATCGACCGCCGAGGTGCTGGCCACCATCGGTGACAAGGGCACCGTGCCGGCGAACGCGCTGAGCAATGCCACGTTCGCCAAGGCCGTCGCGGCCAGCGGCGTCGTGGCTGCGCCCGTGGTCGCGAGCATCTACCAGCTCGACTCGATCGTCCGCCGCGCACCGTCGCTGCAGCTGACCGCCGACGCGCGCCACAGCGCACAGGCCGCACCCGCTCGTGGCGAGGAGGCCCTGGCATGATCGACGCAATTCATGGCTTCGGCCAGGGGCTGGTCGCCGCAGGCTGGTGGACGTCCGTCGTCTGGCCCGTGGTCTGGACGCTGATCAAGATCATCGTCGTCGTGATCCCGCTGATGTTGGCCGTGGCGTACCTCACGCTGTGGGAACGCAAGGCCATCGGTTTCACGCAGATCCGCGTGGGCCCGAACCGCATCGGGCCGCTGGGCCTGCTGCAGCCGATCGCTGACGCGCTCAAGCTGATGACCAAGGAAATCATTCTTCCGACGGTCGCCAACAAGGGCCTGTTCTTGCTCGGCCCGATCATGACCATCATGCCGGCGCTGGCCGCATGGGCCGTGATTCCCTTCGGCCCCGACGTGGCGCTGGCCAACATCAACGCCGGCCTGCTGTTCGTGATGGCCATCACCTCGCTCGAGGTGTACGGCGTGATCATCGCCGGCTGGGCCTCGAACTCGAAGTACGCCTTCCTGGGCGCGCTGCGCGCCTCGGCACAGATGGTGAGTTACGAAATCGCGATGGGCTTCTGCTTCGTCGTGGTGCTGATGGTCACCGGCAGCCTGAACATGTCCGACATCGTGACGGTGCAGGGCAAGGGCATGTTCCATGACATGGGCATCGGCTTCCTGTCGTGGAACTGGCTGCCGCTGCTGCCGATCTTCGTCGTGTACTTCATCTCGGGCCTGGCCGAAACCAACCGCCACCCGTTCGACGTGGTGGAAGGCGAATCGGAAATCGTGGCCGGCCACATGATCGAGTACTCGGGCATGAGCTTCGCGATGTTCTTCCTGGCCGAGTACGCCAACATGTGGCTCGTCTCGATCCTGACCGTGGTGCTGTTCCTCGGCGGATGGCTGCCGCCGTTCGAGTTCCTGAGCTTCATCCCGGGCTGGATTTGGCTGGGCCTGAAGACCTTCTGCGTGGTCACCATGTTCCTGTGGGTGCGCTCGACGTTCCCGCGCTTCCGCTACGACCAGATCATGCGTCTGGGCTGGAAGATCTTCATTCCCGTCACCCTGGTGTGGCTGGTCGTGGTCGGTGGCTGGATGCAGACGCCGTTCAACATCTGGAAATAAGCAGGAAGCGACGACATCATGACTGCTTCACACACCGCCGGAGGGCTCGGACGCACCTCCAAGCTGGCCTCCGCACCGTTCTCGCTCAAGGACTTCCTGGGCAGCTTCATGCTGTTCGAACTGTTCAAGGGCCTGGCCATCACGGGCAAGTACGCCTTCGCGCGCAAGATCACCGTCCAGTTCCCCGAAGAGAAGACGCCGCTGTCGCCGCGCTTTCGCGGCCTGCACGCGCTGCGCCGCTACGAGAACGGCGAAGAGCGCTGCATCGCCTGCAAGCTGTGCGAGGCCGTGTGCCCCGCGCTGGCGATCACCATCGAATCCGACGTGCGTGACGACGGCTCGCGCCGCACCACGCGCTACGACATCGACCTGACCAAGTGCATCTTCTGCGGCTTCTGCGAAGAGAGCTGCCCGGTCGACTCGATCGTCGAGACGCACATCTTCGAATACCACGGCGAAAAGCGCGGCGACCTGTACTTCACCAAGGACATGCTGCTGGCCGTGGGCGACCGCTACGAAAAAGAAATCGCGGCGAACAAGGCGGCCGACGCCAAGTACCGCTGAGCCGGCTCCGCTCGAAACCCGTACCAATCGAATTCCAATGGACGTCAAGACCGGTCTGTTCTATCTGTTTGCCGCGGTGCTGCTGTTTGCAGCCTTCCGCGTCATCACCTCCCGCAACCCCGTGTACGCCGCGCTGTACCTGGTGCTGGCTTTCTTCCAGGCCTCGGCCATCTGGCTGCTGCTGCGCGCCGAGTTCCTGGCGATCTCGCTCGTGCTGGTGTACGTCGGCGCCGTGATGGTGCTGTTCCTGTTCGTCGTGATGATGCTGGACATCGACGTCGACGGCCTGCGAGAGGGCTTCTGGAAGCACTTCCCGCTGGCGGCAGGCATCGGTGCGCTCATCGCGCTCGAAATGGCGGCCGTGCTCATGGGCGGCTTCCGCCTGGGCGAAGGCCCGCGCGCCATGGCGACGACCTCGCCCAACAGCTCGAACACGCTCGAGCTGGGCAAGCTGCTGTACTCCGAATACCTCTATCCGCTGGAAATCGCCGCGGTCATCCTGTTGGTGGCCATCATTGCCGCCATTGCACTGACGCTGCGCACCCGCAAGGACAGCAAGTACGTCAACCCGTCGGACCAGGTGCGCGTGAAGGCGCGCGACCGCGTGCGCATCGTGCAGATGCCCGTCACGCGTGCGGCCGAGCCGGTGGTTGAGGCCCCGGCAGCGGATGCCGCTGCAAAGGAAAACAAGGCATGACGCTCACGCTCGGACACTTTCTCTCGCTCGGCGCGATGCTCTTCGCGCTGTCGGTGATCGGCATCTTCCTGAACCGCAAGAACCTGATCGTGCTGCTGATGGCCATCGAACTGATGCTGCTGGCGGTCAACATGAACTTCGTGGCCTTCTCGCACTACCTGGGCGACATGCACGGCCAGATCTTCGTGTTCTTCATCCTGACGGTGGCGGCGGCCGAATCGGCCATCGGCCTGGCGCTGCTGGTCCTGTTGTTCCGCAACAAGTCCAACATCAACGTCGACGAACTCAACTCGCTCAAGGGTTGACAGCAGTATGAGCGCAACCCTTTCCGCATCCACCTTGCTGGCCGTGCCGCTGGCACCCCTGGTCGGCGCCGCACTTGCCGGCCTGTTCGGCACGAAGTTCGGCGGCAACCACATCGGTCGCAAGGTCACGCATTCGCTGACCATCCTGGGCGTGTTCGTCGCCTTCGTGATCTCGGCGATGACGCTGAAGTCGGTCATCGTCGACGGCGCCCGCTTCAACCAGACCATCTACGAATGGATGATGGTTGGCGGCCTGAAGATGGAAGTCGGTTTCCTGGTCGACGGCCTCACGGCCATGATGATGTGCGTCGTGACCTTCGTGTCGCTGATGGTGCACATCTACACCATCGGCTACATGGAAGAAGACGACGGCTACAACCGCTTCTTCTCGTACATCTCGCTGTTCACCTTCTCGATGCTGATGCTCGTCATGAGCAACAACATGCTCCAGCTGTTCTTCGGCTGGGAGGCGGTGGGCCTGGTGTCGTACCTGCTGATCGGCTTCTGGTTCAACAAGCCCACGGCCATCTTCGCGAACATGAAGGCCTTCCTGGTCAACCGCGTGGGTGACTTCGGCTTCATCCTGGGCATCGGCCTGATCGCCGCCTACGCTGGCACGCTGAACTACGGCGAAGCCTTCGCCAAGGCGCACACGCTGGCCGGCATCACCTTCCCGGGCACCGAGTGGATGCTCATCACGGTGATCTGCATCTGCCTGTTCATCGGCGCGATGGGCAAGAGCGCGCAGTTCCCGCTGCACGTGTGGCTGCCCGACTCGATGGAAGGCCCGACCCCCATCTCGGCGCTGATCCACGCGGCGACCATGGTGACGGCCGGCATCTTCATGGTGGCGCGCATGTCGCCGCTGTTCGAGCTGAGCGACACGGCCTTGAGCTTCATCCTCGTGATCGGCGCCATCACCGCGCTGTTCATGGGCTTCCTGGGCATCATCCAGAACGACATCAAGCGCGTGGTCGCGTACTCGACGCTGTCGCAGCTGGGCTACATGACCGTGGCGCTCGGTGCCTCGGCCTACTCGGTCGCGGTGTTCCACCTGATGACGCACGCCTTCTTCAAGGCGCTGCTGTTCCTCGGCGCGGGCTCGGTGATCATCGGCATGCACCACAACCAGGACATCCGCTGGATGGGTGGCGTGCGCAAGTACATGCCCATCACCTGGATCACCTCGCTGCTGGGTTCGCTCGCGCTGATCGGCACGCCGCTGTTCTCGGGCTTCTACTCGAAGGACAGCATCATCGAGGCCGTGCACGAAAGCCACCTGTGGGGCGCGCAGTTCGCCTACTACGCGGTGCTGGCCGGCGTGTTCGTGACGGCGTTCTACTCGTTCCGCATGTACTTCCTGGTCTTCCACGGCAAGGAACGCTACGACCAGAACCCCGACGCGCACCATGACGACCATGCGCACGACGCGCACGGACACGACGATCACGGCCATGGCCACGACGCCCACAAGCCGCACGAATCGCCGATGGTGGTCTGGCTGCCGCTGGTGCTGCTGGCGATCCCCTCGGTGGTGATCGGCTTCATGACCATCGACCCGATGCTGTTCGGCAGCTTCTTCAAGGACGCGATCTTCGTGGACGGTGCCAAGCACCACGCGATGGGCGAGCTGAAGGAAGCCTTCCACGGCCCGGTCGCCATGGCGATCCACGGCCTGCAGACCGCACCGTTCTGGCTGGCGCTGGCCGGCGTGGCGCTCTCGTACTACATGTACATGATGAACCCGGCGCTGCCGGCCGCCATCAAGCGCGCCTTCAGCCCGATCTACAACCTGCTCGAGAACAAGTACTACCTCGACTGGATCAACGAGAACATCCTCGCCCGCGGTGCGCGCCTGCTCGGCACGGGCCTGTGGAAGGGCGGCGACCAGGCGCTGATCGACGGCGCGCTCGTCAACGGTTCCTGGAAGGTGGTGGGTCGCGTGGCCGGCGTCGTGCGCTGGCTGCAGTCGGGCTTCATCTACCACTACGCCTTTGCGATGCTGCTGGGCATCTTCATCCTGATGACGTACTTCGTCTGGTTCAAACGTTGAGCCCGAACGCTGGAGAAAAAGAAAAATGGGTTTGTTGAGCCTTGCCATCTGGGTGCCGATCGCATTCGGCGCCGTGCTGCTGGCGTTTGGCCGCGACGAGCACGCCAAGGGCGTGCGCTGGGTCGCGCTCGTCGGTGCCATCGTGAGCTTCCTGGTCACGGTGCCGCTGTTCACGCGCTTCCAGAACGGAACCGCCGCGATGCAGTTCGTCGAGAAGACGAGCTGGATCTCGCGCTTCAACGTCAACTACCACCTGGGCATCGACGGCATGTCGCTGTGGCTGGTGCTGCTGACCTCGTTCATCACGGTCGTGGTCGTGATCTCGGCCTGGGAAGTGATCACCGAGCGCGTGAACCAGTACATGGGCGCGTTCCTGATCCTGTCGGGCTTCATGATCGGCGTGTTCTCGGCGCTCGACGGCATCCTGTTCTACGTGTTCTTCGAAGCCACGCTGATCCCGATGTACCTGATCATCGGCATCTGGGGCGGCCCGAACAAGATCTACGCGGCGTTCAAGTTCTTCCTGTACACGCTGCTCGGCTCGCTGCTGATGCTGGTCGCGCTGATCTTCCTGTACAACAAGTCGGGCGGCAGCTTCGACATCCTGAGCTGGCACAAGCTGCCGCTGGGTTCGACCGCGCAGACCTTCCTGTTCTTTGCCTTCTTCGCGGCCTTCGCCGTCAAGGTGCCGATGTGGCCGGTCCACACCTGGCTGCCCGACGTGCACGTCGAGGCCCCCACGGGCGGTTCGGCCGTGCTGGCCGCGATCATGCTGAAGCTGGGTGCCTACGGTTTCCTGCGCTTCTCGATGCCCATCGCGCCTGACGCTTCGCACGAATGGGCGTGGCTCATGATCGCGCTGTCGCTCATCGCCGTGATCTACGTGGGCCTGGTGGCGCTGGTGCAGCAGGACATGAAGAAGCTGGTGGCGTACTCGTCGGTCGCCCACATGGGCTTCGTGACGCTGGGCTTCTTCATCTTCAACGAGCTCGGCGTGTCCGGCGGCATCGTGCAGATGATTGCCCACGGCTTCGTGTCGGGCGCCATGTTCCTGGGCATCGGCGTGCTGTACGACCGCGTGCACTCGCGCCAGATCGCCGACTACGGCGGCGTGGTCAACACCATGCCCAAGTTCGCCGCGTTCGCGCTGCTGTTCGCCATGGCCAACTGCGGCCTGCCGGGCACCGCCGGTTTCGTGGGCGAATGGATGGTGATCCTGGGCGCCGTGAAGGCCAACTTCTGGGTCGGCCTGGGCGCTGCCACCGCACTGATCTTCGGCGCTGCCTACACCCTTTGGATGTACAAGCGCGTGTACTTGGGCCCGGTCGGCAACGACCACGTCAAGGAACTGAAGGACATCAACGCCCGCGAATTCCTGATGCTCTCGCTGCTGGCGATCGCCGTGCTGTGGATGGGCCTGTATCCGAAGCCTTTCACCGACGCGATGGATGCCTCCGTCGTCGAGCTTCTGCGCCACGTGGCGATTTCGAAGCTGCCCGTCTGATGCCACGCTGAAGAAGAGAACGAGATGATTGACAAACTCAGCTGGGTGACGATCTACCCCGAAATCGTGTTGCTGGTCATGGCCTGCATCATTGCGCTGGTCGACCTGTCGGACACGAGCCCGCGCCGCACCCGCACCTACATCCTGACGCTGCTCACGCTGGCGGCGGTGGCCGTGCTCACGGGCCTGGCCGCTGTCGGCGGCAAGACCTCCTACGGCTTCGGCGGCATGGTGGTGAGCGACACGATGGGCAACTGGCTCAAGTGCTTCGCCTCGCTGGCCCTGATGGTGACGCTGGTCTACGGCCGTCCCTACGCGGCCGACCGCGAGATGCTGCGCGGCGGCGAGATGTTCACGATCAGCATGCTGGCCCTGCTGGGCATGTTCGTGATGATCGGCGGCAGCAACTTCCTGCTGATCTACCTCGGCCTGGAACTGCTCACGCTCTCGAGCTACGCGCTCGTGGCGCTGCGCCGCGACAACGCGGTGGCCAGCGAAGCCGCCATGAAGTACTTCGTGCTCGGCGCCATGGCCAGCGGCTTCCTGCTGTATGGCCTGTCGATGATGTACGGCGCGACCGGCTCGCTCGACCTGAACGAAGTGTTCAAGGCGATCTCGACCGGCAAGGTGAACCACCAGGTGCTGGTGTTCGGCCTGGTCTTCATCGTGGCCGGCCTGGCGTTCAAGGTCGGTGCTGCACCGTTCCACATGTGGGTGCCCGACGTCTACCAGGGTGCGCCGACGGCGATCACGTTGCTGATCGGCGCCGCGCCCGAGCTGGCTGCCTTCGGCATCATCATCCGCCTGCTGGTCGACGGCCTGCAGCCGCTGGCCATCGACTGGCAACAGATGCTCGCCGTGCTGGCGGTGGCGTCGCTGGTGATCGGCAACCTGGCCGCCATCGCGCAGAGCAACCTCAAGCGCATGCTGGCCTACTCGACCATCGCGCAGATGGGCTTCATGCTGTTGGGCCTGGTGGCGGGTTCCGACCTGCAGGGCACGCAGAACGCGCAGGCCGCCTACAGCGCCGCGATGTTCTACGTCGTGACCTACGTGCTGACCACGCTGGCGAGTTTCGGCATCATCCTGCTGCTGGCGCGCGAAGGCTTCGAAAGCGAAGAGATCACCGACCTGGCCGGCCTCAACCAGCGCAGCCCGCTGTACGCCGGCGTGATGGCCATCGCGATGTTCTCGCTGGCCGGCCTGCCGCCACTCGTTGGCTTCTACGCCAAGCTGGCCGTGCTGCAGGCGCTGATCGCCTCGGGCGCTGCCATCTACATCGGCCTGGCCGTGTTCGCCGTGATCACCTCGCTGATCGGTGCGTTCTACTACCTGCGCGTGGTCAAGGTCATGTACTTCGACGCGCCCGTCACGGCGACCACCGTGTCGGCCTCGTTCGACGTGCGCACCGTGCTCACGATCAACGGCGCGCTGATCCTCATTCTTGGCGTGCTGCCCGGCGGTCTGATGACGCTGTGCTACGACGCCATCGCGGCCACGCTGGCCCACTGACGCGGCCCGCAGACGGTGTCGCAAACCGCGTCGGTCTGGGTGGTGCTGCTGGTGGCCCTGGTGGCCGCCAACCTGCCGTTCCTGAATGAGCGCCTGTTCGGGGCGGTGCCGCTGTCGACCGCGCACAAGTCGCTCGCCATCCGCTTCGGCGAACTGGTGGTGCTGTACTTCATCGCCGGCGGCATCGGCCTGCTGTTCGAGCGCAGGGCAGGGCAGATTTCGGCGCAGGGCTGGGAGTTCTACGCGGTGACGGCTTCGCTGTTCGTCGTGCTGGCCTTCCCGGGGTTCACCTGGCGCTACCTGATGAAGCACAGGCACTGACCGACATGACTTCTTCCGCCACCGATTCGCATCTGAAGGAAGCGCTCGTCAGCAGCGAAGAGCTCTTCAAGGGCAAGTTCCTGCACGCCAAGCGCGACACCATCCGCCTGCCCGATGGCCACAGTGCCACGCGCGAGTACGTGGTGCACCCGGGCGCGGTGGTGGTGATTCCGCTGCTCGATGACGGCCGCGTGGTGCTGGAACGCCAGTTCCGCTACCCGGTGGACCAGGTGATCGTCGAGTTTCCCGCGGGCAAGCTCGACGCCGGCGAAGATCCGCTGCTGTGCGGCCAGCGCGAACTGCTCGAGGAAACCGGCTACACCGCGCGCGAATGGGCGCATGCGGGCGCCACGCACCTGGCGGTGGCGTACTCGACCGAGATCATTCACATCTACTTCGCACGCGGCCTCTCGCTGGGCGAGCGCCAGCTCGACCACGGCGAGTTTCTCGACGTGTTCACTGCCACGCCGCAGGAGCTCATCGGCTGGTGCCGCGACGGCACCGTGACCGACGCCAAGACGCTCACCTGCGCCCTGTGGCTGCAGAACGTCCTGTCGGGCGCATGGGCACTGGATTGGCAGGCCGCAGCCTCGCAAGGCGGCGCGGGATAATCCGCGCATGAAGGTCCTCGATCTCCGCTGCACGCACGGCCACGGCTTCGAGGGCTGGTTCGCGTCCAACGAGGCGTTCGACAGCCAGCTCGCGAGCGGCCTGGTCGAGTGCCCGGTCTGCGGCGACACCGCCATCGTCAAGCTGCTGAGCGCGCCCCGCCTGAACCTGAGCAACGCCAAGGCGCCGAAGGAAGAAGGGCGTGGCGACGCGGCCCGCGCGCCGGCGGCACCCGCAACGCCTTCCACGCAAGTATCCGCAACCTCGACTTCGCCCGAAGCCCGCTGGATGCGCGCCGTGCGCGAAGTGCTGGCCAAGACCGAAGACGTCGGCGACCGCTTTGCCGACGAGGCGCGCAAGATGCACTACGGCGAAACCGCCGAGCGCGGCATCCGCGGCCAGGCCACACCGGAGCAGACCGAGGCGCTGCTCGATGAAGGCATTCCGGTGATGGCGCTGCCGATTCCGGCGGCGCTCAAGGAAACCCTGCAGTAACCGACGACTGACCCGATCGGGTCAGGCCGTGAACTGCAGCGCGGCCAGCCGCGCGTACACGCCGCCTTGCGCCACCAGCGCCGCGTGCGTTCCCTGTTCGACGATGCCGCCGTGGTCCAGCACGATGATGCGGTCGGCCTTCTGCACGGTCGCCAGGCGGTGGGCGATCACGAGCGTGGTGCGGTTTTCCATCGCCGACTCGAGCGCGGCCTGCACCATGCGCTCGCTCTCGGCGTCGAGCGCGCTGGTGGCTTCGTCCAGCAGCAGCAGCGGCGGGTTCTTCAGGATGGCCCGCGCAATGGCGATGCGCTGGCGCTGGCCGCCCGACAGCCGCACGCCGCGTTCGCCCAGGAAGGTGTCGTAGCCCTCGGGCAGGGCCTGCAGGAAGTCGTGCGCGAAGGCGGCGCGCGCCGCGGCGTGCACCTCGTCGGCGCTGGCGTCGGGCCGGCCGTAGCGGATGTTCTCGAAAGCGCTGGCCGAGAAGATCACCGCGTCCTGCGGCACGAGGCCGATGCGGGTGCGCAGGTCGTGCAGCGCGAGCGCATCGAGCGATGCGCCGTCGAGCACGATGCGGCCCGACTGCGGGTCGTAATAGCGCAGCAGCAGCTGGAACACCGTGCTCTTGCCGGCGCCGCTCGATCCCACCAGCGCCACGGTCTCGCCCGGTGCGATGTCCAGGCTGAAGTCGCGCAGCGCCGGCGTGCCCGGCCGCGAGGGGTAGTGGAAGGTGATCGCGTCGAAGCGGATGGCGCTGCCCGCGGCGGGAACGGGCGCGACTGCCGGCCGTGCGGGCGAGGCGATGGCCGTCGGTGCATGCAGCAGTTCCATCAGGCGCTCGGTGGCACCGGCGGCGCGCAGCAGGTCGCCGTACACCTCGCCGAGCACGGCCGTGGCACTCGCCAGGATCGCCACGTAGACCACGGTCTGGCCCAGGTGGCCGGCCGTGATGTCGCCGCGCAGCACGGCCTGCGTGCCTTCGTACAGGCCCCAGAGCAGGGCGGCCGAGGTGGCAATGATGATGAAGGCCACGAGCACCGAGCGCGCGCGCGTGCGGCGCACGGCGGTATGGAAGGCGTTCTCGGTCGAGCTGTTGAAGCGGTCGGCCTCGCGGCCTTCGGCCGTGTAGCTCTGCACCACCGGAATCGCGTTCAGCACCTCGGCCGCGATGGCGCTCGAGTCGGCCACGCGGTCCTGGCTGGCGCGCGACAGCTTGCGCACGCGGCGGCCGAACCACATGCTCGGCAGCACCACCAGCACGAGGATGCCCAGCACCTGCACCATCACATAAGGGTTGGTCCAGACCAGCACCGCCAGCGCGCCCACGCCCATGACGGCGTTGCGCAGGCCCATGCTCAGCGACGAGCCGACGACCGTCTGCACGAGCGTGGTGTCGGCCGTGAGGCGCGACAGCACCTCGCCGGTCTGCGTGGTCTCGAAGAAGGCCGGGCTCTGCTGCAGCACATGGCCGTAGACCGCGTTGCGCAGGTCGGCCGTGACGCGCTCGCCGAGCCAGCTCACCGTGTAGAAGCGCGCGGCCGAAAACAGGCCCAGCGCCACGGCCACCGCGAAGAGGGCGCCGAAGTGCTCGCGCAGCGCCATGGTCTGGGCGCCCTTGTCGGCGCTGACCAGGCCGCCGTCAATCAGGCTGCGCAGGGCGATAGGAAAAGCCAGCGTCGTGACCGCCGCCATCACCAGGAAGACCCCCGCCAGCACGATCTGCACGCGATAGGGGCGAAGGAAGGGGCGCAACCCCGACAGCGAGCGGGGCGAACCCTTGGCTGCGGAGGACGACGGAGGGGAAGAAGCCATGGGCGCGAATTCTACCGAGCCCTTGCCCCCACAAAGGTCGCCTTGACAGTAATTGCCATGACAACTAATATTTCGGGCATGAGCGATGCCCCCATTTCCCCGGTCCCTCCGACGCCCGACGAGGCCGTGCGCCCGCCGGTCGCCTTCTATCGCGCCGAGGACTACCGCGCCGAAGAGAGCATCGGCTACCTGATGCGCCGCATCGTCACGTCCGTGGGTCAGACCGTCGGCACGCGCATGTGCGAGCCCGGCAGCCCCACGTACCCGCAGTGGGTGCCGCTGTACAAGCTGCACGTCGGCGCCGCCACCACCGTGGCCGAACTGGCCCGCGCCTGCGAGCTCGACACCGGCGCCATGACGCGCCTGCTCGACCGCCTCGAGGCCAAGGGCCTGTGCCGGCGCGTGCGCTCGCTCGAAGACCGCCGCGTGGTCAACATCGAACTCACCGACGAAGGCCGCGCGGCCGCGAAGGAAGTGCCCTATGTGCTGAGCCGGGTGCAGAACGAGTACCTGGCCGGCTTCAGCCTCGAAGAATGGGAGCAGCTCAAGGACTACTTGCGCCGCATCCTCGACAACGCACAGGGCCTTGCGGCCCGTGGAGAGAAGAATGACTGAGTCTTTCGCCGTGCGCGCGCTGCGCCGCACGCCCGTCGTGGCCGCCGCGCTGGCGGTGGTCGCGCTCGCCGGTTGCGCCGACATGGCCGGCATCGGCTCGCACGCCACGCTGCGCGATGCGACCACGCTCGGCATCGCAGCCGACCCCGCGCGCGCCAATGTGCCCAGCATGGACAGCCAGTGGTGGCAGGCCTTCGGCGACAGCCAGCTCAATGCGCTGGTCGACCAGGCCGTGGCCGGCAACCCGAACCTGCAGGTCGCGCGTGCGCGCCTCGTGCGTGCGCAGGCCTCGGCGGACATCGCCGGTGCGGCGCTGCTGCCCAAGGTCGGCGCCGACCTCAACCTGAACCGCCAGAAGTTCAACAGCAACTACATCTACCCGGCGCCGCTGGGCGGCTCTACGCAGAACATCGGCCTGCTGCAGCTCGGCGCGAGCTGGGAGCTCGACTTCTTCGGCAAGAACCGCAGCGCGCTCGACACCGCCCTCGGCGCGGCCAACGCAGCAGCGGCCGACGCCGATGCCGCGCGCGTGCTGCTCGCGAGCAACGTGACGCGCAGCTACTTCCAGTGGGCACGCCTGAACGAACAGGTCGAGGTGGCCAAGCGCACGCTGGCCCAGCGCGACGAGACCTTCAAGCTGGTGCGCGACCGCGTCTCGGCCGGCCTGGACACCCGCCTCGAACTGCGCCAGAGCGAAGGCGGCCTGCCCGAAGCCCGCCAGCAGATCGAAGCGCTCAACGAGCAGATCGCGCTGCAGCAGCACGCGCTCGACGCGCTCGTGGGCCAGCCCAACGTGTCGGCCTCGCTCAAGCCGCCGGTGCTCGCCGGCGTGAAGCCGATGGCGCTGCAGGCGAACATCCCCGCCGACCTGCTGGGCCGCCGCGCCGACATCGCCGCCGCGCGCTGGCGCGTCGAAGCGGCCACCAGCGACGTGGCCAATGCCAAGACCCAGTTCTACCCCAACGTGAACCTCACGGCCTTTGCCGGCTTCCAGAGCCTGGGTTTCGGCAAGCTGCTCAAGTCGGGCAGCGAGCAGTGGGGCGTGGGCCCGGCCATCCACCTGCCGATCTTCGAAGGCGGGCGCCTGCGCGCCAACCTGCGCGGCAAGTCGGCCGACCTCGACGTGGCCATCGAAAGCTACAACGCCACCGTGCTCGACGCGGTGCGCGATGCGGCCGACCAGGTGTCGAGCGCGCAGTCGATCGTGCGCCAGCAGACCGAGCAACGCGCCGCGCAGACGGCCGCCGAAGGCGCCTATGACATTGCCGTGCAGCGCTACCGCGCGGGCCTGGGCAACTACCTCAACGTGCTGACCGCCGAAACCGCCGTGCTGGCCCAGCGCCGGCTCGCGGTCGACCTGGCGGCCCGCGCCCTCGACACGCAGGTGGGCCTGGCGCGCGCCCTGGGCGGCGGCTGGCAGCCGCCGGCCACCGCGACGGCGTCGGCGCCGACGGCCGCCACCCAGAACTGATTTGCTGATCCGCCTTCTTCGGAAAGAACTCCATCATGAGCGATAACAACACTCCGACATCCGCTTCCCCCGTGCCCACCACCGCAGCGCCCGAGGCGCCTGCAAGCAACGGCAAGCGCCGCCGCGCACTCACCGTTCTCACCGCCGTGGTGCTGGTCGCCGGTGGCGGCTGGGGCCTGTACGAATGGCTGGTCGCCAGCCACTACGAGAACACCGACAACGCCTACGTGCAGGGCAACGTCATCCAGATCACGCCGCAGATCGGCGGCACCGTCATGGCCATCGGCGCCGACGACACCGACTTCGTGAAGGCCGGCCAGCCGCTGGTGCAGCTCGACCCGGCCGACGCCAAGGTCGCGCTCGAGCAGGCCGAGGCCGCGCTCGCGCAGGCCGTGCGCCAGGTGCGCACGCTGTACGCGAACAACGGTTCGCTGGCCGCGCAGGTCACGCTGCGCCAGTCCGACATCGCCAAGGCCCAGAGCGACATCGCCAAGGCGCAGGACGACCTGCAGCGCCGCCGTGCGCTGTCGGGCAACGGCGCCGTGTCGAAGGAAGAACTCAACCACGCCGAGACGCAACTGGCCAACGCCAGGAGCGCACTGGCCGCTGCGCAGGCCGGCGTGGTCGCCGCGCGCGAGGCGCTGGCCAGCAACCAGTCGCTGACCGAAGGCACCAGCGTGGCCCAGCACCCGAGCGTGCTGGCCGCCGCCGCCAAGGTGCGCGAGGCCTACCTCGCCACGCAGCGCGTGGCCATGCCCGCGCCGGTCGACGGCTACGTCGCCAAGCGCACCGTGCAGCTGGGCCAGCGCGTGGCCGCCGGCACGCCGATGATGTCCATCGTGCCGCTGCACCAGCTGTGGGTCGACGCCAACTTCAAGGAAGTGCAGCTGCGCAACATCCGCATCGACCAGCCCGTGAAGCTCACGGCCGACGTGTACGGCAAGAAGGTCGAGTACACCGGCAAGGTCGCCGGCCTGGGCGTGGGCACCGGCGCCGCCTTTGCGCTGCTGCCGGCGCAGAACGCCACCGGCAACTGGATCAAGGTGGTGCAGCGCGTGCCCGTGCGCATCGCGCTCGACCCCGAGCAGCTCAAGGCCAACCCGCTGCGCATCGGCCTGTCGATGGACGCCGAGATCGACATCACGCAGAAGACCGGCAAGATGCTGGCCGACGCGCCGCGCAGCACCGCCTTCGCGCAGACGCAGGTCTACAGCCAGCTCGACCGCGGCGCCGACGCCGAGGTGGACCGCATCGTGGCCGCCAACCTCGGCCGTGGTACGCCCACGGCGGCGGTGAGCCGTCCGGCAGCGTCCGCCGCCGCACCGGCCGTGCACGCCGCCACGCAGGGCCAGCCGGGCTGATCGCAGCCTGTCGCTGAACCCTCACAGCTCGCGCCATGGCCACTGCTGCTCCCGCTTACATCGCGCACCCCCCGCTCGAGGGCTCCGCCCGCGTGTGGGGCACGGTCGCGCTGTCCGCCGCCACCTTCATGAACGTGCTCGACTCGTCGATCGCGAACGTGTCGCTGCCGGCCATCTCGGGCGACCTCGGCGTGAGCACCACGCAAGGCACCTGGGTCATCACCAGCTTCGCGGTGGCCAACGCCATCGCGGTGCCGCTCACGGGTTTCATGACCCAGCGCTTCGGCCAGGTGCGCCTGTTCATGGCCAGCGTGATCCTGTTCATGGTCGCCTCGCTGCTGTGCGGCCTGGCGCCCAACATGACCACGCTCATCCTGTTTCGCGCGCTGCAGGGCTTCGTGGCGGGGCCGATGATCCCGCTGTCGCAGACGCTGCTGCTGTCGAGCTACCCGAAGGCCAAGGCCGGCCTGGCCATGGCGATGTGGTCGATGACGACGCTGGTCGCGCCGGTGATGGGGCCGCTGCTCGGCGGCTGGATCACCGACAACATCTCGTGGCCGTGGATCTTCTACATCAACATCCCGGTCGGCATCGTGGCCGCGGCCATCACCTGGACGCTGTACCACAAGCGCGAGAGCAAGACGCACAAGGTGCCGATCGACGCCATCGGCCTGGCGCTGCTGGTGCTGTGGGTGGGCTCGTTGCAGCTCATGCTCGACAAGGGCAAGGAGCTCGACTGGTTCCACTCGGCCGAGATCGTCACGATGGCCGTGGTGGCCGTGGTCGGCTTCGCGTTCTTCCTGGTCTGGGAGCTGACCGACAAGCACCCGGTGGTCGACCTGTCGCTGTTCAAGCGCCGCAACTTCTGGTCGGGCGCGGTGGCCACGGCCATCGCCTACGGCCTGTTCTTCGGCAACGTGGTGCTGCTGCCGCTGTGGCTGCAGCAGTGGATGGGCTACACCGCCACGCAGGCGGGGATGATCATGGCGCCCGTGGGGCTGCTGGCGATCTTCTTCTCGCCGGTGGTGGGCCTCACGGTGTCCAAGATCGACCCGCGCCGCTACGCGACCTTCTCGTTCCTGGTGTTCGCGCTGGTGCTGTGGATGCGCTCGAACTTCAACACGCAGGCCGACTTCGTGACGATCATCATCCCGACGATCATCCAGGGCATCGCGATGGCGTTCTTCTTCATTCCGCTGGTGACCATCACGCTGTCGGGCCTCACGCCCGACCGCATCCCGGCCGCGTCGGGGCTGTCGAACTTCCTGCGCATCACGGCGGGCGCCATGGGCACCTCGATCGCCACCACGCTGTGGGACAGCCGCGCGGCCCTGCACCACGCGCAGCTCGTGGAGTCGGTGAACCCGGGCAACAGCGCGGCCACCAGCGCCATCTCGGGGCTGACCGGCAGCGGCTTCAGTTCCGAGCAGGTGCTCGGGCAGATCAACCGCCTGGTCGACCAGCAGTCGTTCATGCTCGCGACGAACGACATCTTCTATGCCTCGGCGGTGCTGTTCCTGCTGCTGATTCCGCTGGTGTGGCTGGCGCGGCCGCAAAAGGGCGGCGCGGGCGGCGACGCGGCCGCCGGCGCGCACTGACAACAGGCAGCGCTCGCGCATGGACCAGTTCGCGGCCATGAAGGCGTTCCGCGCCGTCGTGGAGGCCGGCGGCTTCACCGCCGCGGCCGACGCGATGGACGTGTCGCACACGGTGGTCTCGCGCCACGTCAAGCAGCTGGAAACGGCGCTGGGCGTGCAGCTGCTGAACCGCACCACGCGCCGCTTCGCGCTCACGCAGGCGGGCCAGACCTACTACGAACACGCGCGGCAGATCCTCGACCAGGTCGAGACCGCGGCGCTGGTCGTGGCGCAGCACCAGGTCGAGCCCACGGGCCTGCTGCGCATCAACGCGCCGATGTCCTTCGGGCTGGAGGAACTGGCACAGTGGCTGCCAGCCTTTCTCGACGCCCACCCGCAGGTCAAGGCCGACCTCGTGTGCAACGACCGCTTCGTCGACCTGATCGAAGAGGGCTTCGACGTGGGATTGCGACTGGCATATGCACTCTCGGACTCGACGCTGATCGTCAAGCGCCTCGCGAGCTTCGAGGAATGGTGGGTGGCATCGCCCGCCTACCTGCAGCGGCGCGGCACGCCGCGCACGCCCGCCGACCTGGCGGCGCACGACTGCCTCAACTATTCATTGGCCGCGAAGGCCGCCCAGCCCAGCTTCACCGCGTCGGACGGCAGCGTCCACACCGTGGATGTGGGCGGGCGGCTGCAGGCCAACAGCGGGCTCGTGCTGCGCAGCGCCGCGCTGGCCGGCACGGGGCTGGCGGCGTCGCCGGCCTTCCTCGTGCGCGACCCTGTGGCGCGCGGCGAGCTGGTGCGCGTGCTGCCCGAATTCCGCCAGCAGCCGCTCAACCTGTACGCGCTGTATCCGCAGAACCGGCACCTGTCGCCGAAGGTGCGGGCGTTTGTCGACTTTGCCGCTGCGCGCTACCTGCCCGCGGACGGGCAGGGCGACTGAGCGCAGCAGCCGCGCCTTACTTCGCCGCAGTCGGCACCAGGTCGAAACGGTCGCTCTGGTACTGGAACAACAGGCAGTTCGCGCCCGGTTCGCAGCCGCTGCGGTGCGGCAGCCGCGCCGGCAGCAGGTAGTACGAGCCGGCCGGGTACTGCACCTTCTTGCCGTCATCGAAGATCGCGTAGAACACGCCCGAGAGCACGACGGACGGGAGCGCCTGCGTGTGGCGATGGTGCGGGTTGTCGAAGCCGGCCGGGAATTCGACAAAAGCTTCGTACGGGCCATTGCCCGTCAGGTTGCCGCGCACGTTGGCGTAGCGGATGCCGCCCGCGAGGGCCTGCCATTGCAGCGTGTCGGCCGGTGCCGAGATCGGCGTGCGGGGTGCCGGCGTGGCGGCAGTGGCGAGGCCCGACGCGCTCAGGGCGCAGGACAGGGCGAGGAACAAGGCAGAAGAGCGTTTCATGGTCATGGATCGAAGAGGGTGGATTCGTGGGTGCATGTGAAGGGCAGGGCGTCAGCGGCCCGCTTCCAGCAGTTGCAGCACCTCGTCGGTCGAGCGCACCTCGGCCACCACATCCGACACGCCGCGCAGCGCCGCGCGATGCAGCTCGCGGTGGCCCAGCACGCCGCCTTCCTCCAGGTCGAGGTCGCGCGTCGCGCAGGCATCGCCCACGATGAGGCTCTGGTAGCCGCGCGGTGCGGCGTCGAAGGCCGTGGCCGACACGCACATGTGCGTCATGAGGCCCGTGAGGATCAGCGTCGTGATGCCGCGCGCCTGCAGTTCGGCCTCGAGCGTGGTGCCGGCGAAAGCACTCGGCGTGGCTTTGCGCAGCACCGTGTGCTGTGGGGCAGGGCGCAGTTCGTCGTGGATGTCGAAGGCGTGGCTGCCGTCCGCGAAGATTGGGCTGTCGGCGGGCGCCACGTGCTGCACATGGAACACCGGCACCGCATGCCGGTCGGCGGCATCGATCAGGCGCCGCGCCTGGCGCAGGGCGGCCAGGCCGTCGGGAATGGGCATGCGCCCGTCGAAGTACTCGTTCTGGAAATCGATCGCGACCAGCGCCGTGCTGGCGGGATCGAGGCGGTTCGTCGGCACAGCGCCGGTGAGGCTGCGAATGCTGGGGTGCTTCATGCGTTCTCTGCGTGAGTGAAAGAAGGCCTGAAGCGTAGGCAGCCCGCGGGCTGCGGGGTAGGGGCGCCGCCGCACAAGATTTGTGCGGATATTGAAGGGTGACGCGGCTATTTGACGCCGTGTCCCAGCGCCTTCAGCACGTCGTGGCACGCGCCCATCGTGTGGTAATCGGTCTTGCCGGCCGGGCTCTTCTCGTCACTGATCTTCGCGTTCTGCGGCGTGAGGATGCGATACCACGCACCGTGCGCGTGGTCGACGAAGTGGTCCCAGCTGTAGGCCCAGATCCGGTCGTACCAGTCCCAGTAGCCGGCGTCGCCCGTGCGCACCGCGAGCAGGGCGGCGGCGGCGAAGCTTTCGGCCTGCACCCAGAAGTACTTGTCGCCGTCGCACACCGCGCCGTCGGGCCCGAAGCCGTAGACCAGCCCGCCGTGCGCGGCGTCCCAGCCGCGCTGCATCGCGGTGTCGAAGAAGTGGCGCGCGCGCGGAACGATCCATTCGGTGCCCGGCGCGTCGGGGCCGAGGTGGCCCTCGAGCTGCAACAGCAGCTTGGCCCACTCGGTGAGGTGGCCGGTCTGGAAGCCCCAGGGCCGGAAGATGTTGGTCTTGTCGCCGCGGTTGTAGTCCCAGTCGACCGACCAGTCCTCGCGGTAGTGCTCCCACACCAGCCCGTCGGCGAGCGCGGCCTGCCGGCCCGTGATGCTTTCGGCCAGCGTGCGCGCGCGCTGAAGGTAGAAGGGCTCGCGCGTGGCGTCGTAGGCCGCGAGCATCGCCTCGCAGGCGTGCATGTTGGCGTTCTGGCCGCGGTAGGGGCCGACCTGCCAGCTCGGCGTCGCCTCGTCGGCGTACAGCTGGTGCGCCGGTTCCCAGAAATGCCGTTCCATCAGATCGCGGGTGTGCGCGAGGCCGGCGCGTGCTTCCTCGACGCCGGCCATCAGCGCATGCGCGTGCGCCAGCAGCACGAAGGCCAGGCCGTAGCAATGCTGCGTGCCGTCCTGCACGGTGGCTTGATGGCCATCCCAGTCGATCTGCCATGCATAGCCACCATTCGGCTGCGCATGCGCGGTCTGCAGGAACGCCAGGCCGTGGCGCACCGCCGCGAGGTCGTCGGGCCGGCCGAAGCGGCGCCACGCCATCGCGTGGTTGAACACGAAGCGCGTGCTGCTCACGAGGTGGCGCGTGCGGCGGTCGTACACGGTGCCATCGTCGGTGAAGAAATGGAAGAAGCCGCCCGAGGCATCGCGGCTGCGCGGCGCGTAGAACGCCAGCGTGTGGGCGATGTGGTCGGCAAGGAATTCGGGTGAGCGGAAGTTCGGCATGGCGGTGATGGATTCAATCCGGGTGAAAGCGCATCGTTGCAGCGCAGCGGGCACGCCAGTTTTTCACGAAGCGTGCATGCGTGCTCGACATCCTCATGATGGTGCGCGTGCATGCATCGCGCGTTTGCAGGTGTGCGTGCTGCGGTGCGCAATGTCGTCGGGACGACAGTCGCTCGCACAGAGGGGGCGCACTCTGTGAATGGTTGCAGTGCAGCATAGGCATTTGCCCCAGTATGCAATTGCATAGCAGCCACCAACAATCGGTCCGCGCTCGATGGTGGCGCATTGAGATGGACCGCATGACCGATTTCTTTTTTCCGCACACGGACGACGCCGCGAGATGAGCGACGTCATTCTTGAAACACGCCAGCTCACCAAGGAATTCAAGGGATTCACCGCGGTCAGCAAGGTCGACCTCTCGGTGAAGCGCGGTTCGATCCACGCGCTCATCGGCCCCAACGGTGCCGGCAAGACGACCTGCTTCAACCTGCTCACCAAATTCCTCGAGCCCACGGCCGGCACGATCCTGTTCAACGGCCACGACATCACGGGCGAACGCCCGGCGCAGATTGCGCGGCGCGGCGTGATCCGCTCGTTCCAGATCTCCGCCGTGTTCCCGCACCTCACGCTGCTCGAGAACGTGCGCCTGGGCCTTCAGCGCAAGCTCGGCACCTCGTACCACTTCTGGAAGAGCGAGAAGTCGCTCAAGCCGCTCGATGCGCGCGCCCGCGAACTGCTCGCCGAGGTGGGCCTCGAAGAACTGGCCGACGAACAGACCGTGAACCTGCCCTACGGCCGCAAGCGCGCGCTCGAGATCGCCACCACGCTGGCCATGGAGCCCGAGCTGATGCTGCTGGACGAACCCACGCAGGGCATGGGCCACGAAGACGTGCACCGCGTGGCCGAGCTCATCAAGCGCGTGTCGGCCGGACGCACCATCCTGATGGTCGAACACAACATGAGCGTGGTCTCGACCATCGCCGACACCATCACGGTGCTGCAGCGCGGCGCCGTGCTGGCCGAAGGCCCGTACGCCGAAGTCTCGAAGAACCCGCAGGTGATGGAGGCCTACATGGGCACCACCGACGGCGAAATGCAGGGGGCTCACTGATGACCGCTGCACTCGAAATCAAGGGCCTGCAGGCCTGGTACGGCGAATCGCACGTGCTGCACGGCGTCGACATGGTCGTGCAGCCGGGCGAAGTCGTCACGCTGCTGGGCCGCAATGGCGCGGGCCGCACGACGACGATGCGCGCCGTGATGGGGCTCACCGGCGCCCGCAAGGGCAGCATCAAGGTCAACGGCGTCGAGACCGTCTCGATGGCGACGCACCGCATCGCGCACCTGGGCATCGGCTACTGCCCCGAAGAGCGCGGCATCTTCGCCAGCCTCTCGTGCGAAGAAAACCTGATGCTGCCGCCCGAGCTCAAGGGCGCGGGGCAGGGCATGTCGGTCGACGAGATCTACGCCATGTTCCCCAACCTGGCCGAGCGCCGCCACAGCCAGGGCACGCGCCTGTCGGGTGGCGAGCAGCAGATGCTGGCCGTGGCGCGCATCCTGCGCACCGGCGCCAAGCTGCTGCTGCTCGACGAAATCTCCGAAGGCCTGGCGCCCGTCATCGTGCAGGCGCTGGCCCGCATGATCACCACGCTGCGCGCCAAGGGCTACACCATCGTCATGGTCGAGCAGAACTTCCGCTTCGCCGCGCCGCTGGCCGACCGTTTCTACGTGATGGAGCACGGCCGCATCGTCGAGAAGTTCGGCGCTGCCGAGCTCGAAGCCAAGATGCCCGTGCTGACCGAGCTGCTCGGCGTCTGAGTTCTTTCACCCCTTCTTGCTACTGCCGGAGACACCCATGAAAAATCAGCTCACCGCTTTCGCCCTGGCTTTCAGCGCACTGGCGCTCGCAGCGTCCGCCCAGGCGCAAGGCCAGGACAAGGTCAAGATCGGCTTCATCACCGACATGTCCAGCCTGTACGCCGACCTCGAAGGCAAGAACGGCGCGCTGGCGATCCAGATGGCCATCGACGACTTCGGCGGCAAGGCGGCCGGCAAGCCGGTCGAGCTGCTCACCGTCGACCACCAGAACAAGCCCGACATCGCCGCCTCGAAGGCGCGCGAGTGGATCGACACGCAAGGCCTGAGCATGGTCTTCGGCGGCACCAACTCGGGCGTGGGCCTGGCGCTGGCCAAGGTCGCGGCCGAGAAGAAGCGCGTGTACTTCAACAACGGCGCGGCCTCGTCGGCGCTCACCAACGAACAGTGCTCGCCCTACACCGTGCACTACGCCTACGACACCGTCGCGCTCGCCAAGGGCACCGGCGCCGCGGTGGTCGACGGCGGCGGCAAGACCTGGTTCTTCCTGACGGCCGACTACGCCTTCGGCCACGCGCTCGAAGCCGACACCTCCACCGTCGTGAAGGCCAAGGGCGGCACGATCGTCGGCGCGGTGCGCCATCCGCTCAATGCGTCCGACTTCTCGTCGTTCCTGCTGCAGGCGCAGAACTCCAAGGCGCAGATCCTGGGCCTGGCCAACGCGGGCGGCGACACCGTCAACAGCATCAAGGCGGCCAAGGAGTTCGGCATCGGCAAGACCATGAAGCTGGCCGGCCTGCTGATCTTTTTGAGCGACGTGCACAGCCTGGGCCTGAAGAACACCGAAGGCCTGCAGTTCACCACCAGCTGGTACTGGGACCTGAACGACGAGACCCGCAAGTTCGCCAAGCGCTTCTTCGACAAGACCAAGCGCATGCCCACCGAGATCCAGGCCGCCGACTACTCGGCCACCATGACCTACCTCAAGGCCGTGGACGCCGCCAAGACCGACGATGCCGACAAGGTCATGGCCGAGCTCAAGAAGATGAAGCTCAACGACTTCTTCGGCACCGGCCAGATCCGCCCCGACGGCCGCTACGTGCACGACATGTACCTGATGCAGGTCAAGTCGCCCGCCGAATCGAAGACGCCGTGGGACTACTACAAGCTCGTGAAGAAGCTGCCCGGCGACACGGTGTTCACCACCAAGGCCGAGTCCAAGTGCACGCTCTGGAAGTGACACCACCGAACACCCCACAGGAACAATATCCATGAAGACCACCACATTCGCTCTCTCCGCCGTTTTCGCCGCCGCCGCGCTGGCCGCCGGTGCCGCCCAGGCACAGGACAAGGTCAAGATCGGCTTCGTCACCGACATGTCGAGCCTGTACGCCGACGTCGAAGGCAAGAACGGCGCGCTGGCGATCCAGATGGCCATCGACGACTTCGGCGGCAAGGTCAACGGCATGCCCATCGAGCTGCTCACGGCCGACCACCAGAACAAGGCCGACATCGCCGCCTCCAAGGCGCGCGAGTGGATCGACACGCAGGGCCTGACCATGCTGTTCGGCGGCACCAGCTCCGGCACGGCCCTGGCCATGGCCAAGGTGGCTCAGGAGAAGAAGCGCGTCTTCGTCGTGAACGGCGCCGGCAGCTCGGCGCTCACCAACGAACAGTGCTCGCCCTACACCGTGCACTACGCCTACGACACCGTCGCGCTCGCCAAGGGCACCGGCGCGGCCGTGATCGGCCGTGGCGACAAGAGCTGGTACTTCCTGACCGCCGACTACGCCTTCGGCCAGGCCCTCGAAGCCGACGCGACCAAGGTCGTGAAGGAAAAGGGCGGCACCGTGCTGGGCTCGGTGAAGGCGCCGCTCAACACCTCCGACTTCTCGTCCTTCCTGCTGCAGGCGCAGAACTCCAAGGCGCAGGTGCTGGCGCTGGCCAATGCCGGCGGCGACACCATCAACAGCATCAAGGCCGCGAAAGAGTTCGGCATCACCAAGAGCATGAAGATGGTGGGCCTGCTGGTGTTCGTGACCGACGTGCACAGCCTGGGCCTGAAGAACACCGAAGGCCTGCTGCTCACCACCAGCTGGGACTGGAACCTGGACGACAAGACGCGCGCCTTCGGCAAGCGCTTCTTCGAGAAGACCAAGCGCATGCCCACCGACATCCAGGCC
This sequence comes from Variovorax sp. GW822-FHT04E09, assembly GCF_058800845.1. Lineage (NCBI taxonomy): Bacteria > Pseudomonadati > Pseudomonadota > Betaproteobacteria > Burkholderiales > Comamonadaceae > Variovorax > Variovorax sp. GW822-FHT04E09. The sequence goes on along the minus strand of NZ_JBXAMR010000001.1, from coordinate 1,451,793 downwards.
GCCGACTACTCGGCCACCATGACCTACCTGAAGGCCGTGCAGGCCGCCAAGACGGTCGATGCCGACAAGGTCATGGCCACGCTCAAGTCCACGCCCATCGACGACTTCTACGCCAAGGGCAGCATCCGCGCCGACGGCCGCTTCGTGCACGACATGTACCTGGTGCAGGTCAAGTCGCCGGCCGAATCCAAGCAGCCGTGGGACTACTACAAGGTGGTCCAGAAGTTGAAGGGCGAAGAAGTCTTCACGACCAAGGCCGAAAGCCGCTGCGCCCTCTGGAAGTGACCTCCCGCGGGCGCCCTTGCGGCGCCCGGGTTCGTTGAAACGCTTATGAACATTTCCCTTCCCGCCTTGTTGAGCCAGCTCCTTCTGGGGCTGGTCAACGGCTCGTTCTACGCCATCCTGAGCCTCGGGCTGGCGGTGATCTTCGGTTTGCTCAACGTCATCAACTTCGCGCACGGCGCGCTGTTCATGCTCGGGGCCGTCCTCACCTGGATGGCGATGGAGTACCTGGGCGTCAACTACTGGGTGATGCTGATCGCCGCGCCGGTCCTCATCGGCCTGTTCGGCGTGGTCATCGAACGATTGCTGCTGCGCTGGATCTACAAGCTCGACCACCTCTACGGCCTGCTGCTCACGCTGGGCCTCACGTTGCTGATCGAAGGCGTGTTCCGCTCGGTCTACGGCGTGTCGGGGCTGCCCTACGATGCGCCCGAGCTGCTGTCCAGCGCCACCGACCTGGGCTTCATGGTGCTGCCCAACTACCGCGCCTGGGTGGTCGTGGCGTCGCTGGTGATCTGCTTTGCGACCTGGTACGTGATCGAGAAGACGCGCCTGGGTGCCTACCTGCGCGCCGGCACCGAGAACCCGCGCCTGGTGGAAGCCTTCGGCGTCAACGTGCCGCTGATGATCACGCTGACCTACGCCTTCGGCTGTGCGCTCGCCGCCTTCGCCGGCGTGCTGGCCGCGCCGGTGATGCAGGTGTCGCCGCTGATGGGGCAGAACCTCATCATCGTGGTGTTCGCGGTGGTCGTGATCGGCGGCATGGGCTCCATCATGGGCGCCATCCTCACGGGCCTGGGCCTGGGCGTGATCGAGGGGCTCACCAAGGTTTTCTATCCCGAGGCTTCTTCGACGGTTGTGTTCGTGATCATGGTCATCGTGCTGCTCATCCGCCCCGCCGGCCTGTTCGGCAAAGAGAAATAAGGCGAGCGGCATGAACATGAAAAAAATCTCCACCGTCGTCTACGCGCTGCTGCTGGTCGCCCTGGTGCTCGCACCGTTCTTCGGCGCCTACCCGGTGTTCGTGATGAAGCTCATGTGCTTCGCGCTGTTCGCCGCGGCCTTCAACCTGCTGCTGGGCTACACCGGGCTGCTGTCCTTCGGCCACGCGGCCTTCCTGGGCGGCTCCGCGTACGTGGCGGGCCATGCGATCAAGGTCTGGGGCCTCACGCCCGAGCTGGGCCTGATCGCGGGCACGCTCACCGGCGCCTTGCTGGGCTGGCTGTTCGGCGTGCTGGCCATCCGCCGCCAGGGCATCTACTTCGCGATGATCACGCTGGCGCTCGCGCAGATGATGTTCTTCGTCGCGCTGCAGGCCAAGTTCACGGGCGGCGAAGACGGCCTGCAGGGCGTGCCGCGCGGCAAGCTCTTCGGCGTCGTCGACCTGTCGAACGACCTCACCATGTACTACGTGGCGCTGGTGATCGTGGTCGCGGCCTTCCTGCTGATCGTGCGCACCATCCACTCGCCGTTCGGGCAGGTGCTCAAGGGCATCAAGGAAAACGAGCCGCGCGCGCTCTCGCTGGGCTACGACGTGAGCCGCTTCAAGCTGCTGGCCTTCGTGATCTCGGCCGCGCTGTCGGGCCTGGCCGGTTCGCTCAAGACGCTGGTGCTGGGCTTTGCCACGCTGTCCGACGTGCACTGGACCGCCTCGGGCCAGGTCATCCTGATGACGCTGGTGGGCGGCCTGGGCACGCTGTCGGGTCCCATCGTGGGTTCGGCGGTGGTCGTGCTGCTCGAGAACAAGATCGGCGAACTCGGCAACTTCCTGGCGCGCATCACGACCGTCGACTGGTTCAACACGCTGGGCGAGTCGGTCACCATGGTCACGGGCCTGATCTTCGTGATCTGCGTGCTGGCCTTCCGCAAGGGCATCATGGGCGAGATCATCGCCTTCATCGAGCGCCGCCGCGCGAAGTAGCGATGCCGGTGGCGCGGCGGCGGGGAGGTTACCCTCCCTGCGGCGCCACCGCTTGTGCCCCCTGTGGCCGGGGCGCAGAATCCGGCTCCCACTTCGAGGAGCCGGCCATGGCCCTTCTTCCGTACTTTGTCCTCACGCCCGAGCGGCGCGAAACGCCCTTGAACGTGCTCGGCACGCAGGTGACGGTGCTGGCGTCGAATGCCTCGACGCAAAGCTACGGCGTCACCTTCCAGCGCGGCGACGAAGGCACGGGCCCGCCACCGCACAGCCATGACTGGGACGAATCGTTCTACGTGCTCGGCGGCGAGGTCGAATTCCTCTGCGACGGCCAGGCGCATCGGTGCCAGCCCGGCACGCTGGTGCACGTGCCGCGCGGCACGGTGCACGGCTTTCATTACGGCAAGGGCGGCGGCCAGATGCTCGAGATCACGGGGCAGGACGCGATGGCTGCGCAGATGTTCGCGGCGATCGATCGCGAGATTCCGGTCGGGCCGGCGCCCGACATTCCGAAGCTGCTGGCGTTGCTGGCGCGCAATGGGGTGACGGTCTCGGCGTGAGTCGCGGCCCTCATCGGCACTGACAAGCCGATGCTGTCCAAAACCACCGGTTCCCGTGGCGACGCCGCATGCAGCGCTCGGCACAATCATCCGCACCCGGCCGCACAGGCCTACACCGACAAGAAGATGGAGGAGACCCCCATGCGCAGACGGCTGCTCGCACTTTTCGTGGCGCTCGCGCTGACAGGGTGCATGACCCCACCGCCGCTGCCGCCGAACGGCGGCCAGCTCGCGAAGGGCGCGAAGGTCGGCCTGCTGGTGCGCATCCCCACCGCCTCTGCGGAACACATGCACGTGGGCACGACCGTCTTCAACAATTTCTCGACCACGTACCCGTTCCCCTGGAACCCCACGGCCAAGGTCTACGAGGCCTTCACGTCGGAGCTCGAAAAAGCCGGCTTCCAGGTGGTGCGCCTGACGAGCTTTGCCACGACCTCCGTCAACGCGCTGGCCGTCTTCAAGCACGATCGCTGGATCGCGAATCCTGCGCAAGCGTGGGCGACACGCAAGCTGAAGGACGACCAGATTGCCGCGGTGGTCCTCGTCGAGGCGACGCGAACGCAGGCGCGCATGGAGTGCACCGGCGGGCCCTGTGGCGAGAGCGTCATGCAGAACTCGGGCCTCTTCACGCGCGGCATGCTGGGGTCGACGCGGTACTACGCGGTGCCCGCGATCGAAGCCAAGGTCTTCGTCATGGACCCGCCGCTGAATCTCGCGGCCTACGAGCCGATGCTCGCCCAGCAGCGGCAACGGGTGCGGCAGCTCAAGGATTTCCAGGAACCGCGCGACCTCAAGCGGTTGAGCGCTGCCGAGTTCGCGCCCGTCGCTTCGGCGATCGACGACCACGTCCGCGCGTTGTCGCGCAACACGGCGCAGGCGCTGAGCAAGGGCGTGAAGTAACCCATCGCGCCGGGCTTCGGCTCACAGCCGCAGCGGCGCCGCGTACCCCGTCATCTCGAGGTACCCGCGCCCCACGCGCTGGCCCTGCTGCGCATCGCGCAGCTCGCTCAACCCTTCCCAGTACACGCCGCCCGTGGAGCCGCGGCTGTCCAGTTCCTGGTCGTCGAGCAGGGCCTGCACCTCGAAGCGGCCCGCGGGCGTGTCGATGCGCCAGTGCGTCGGGTAGCTCGCGCGCGTGCGCGGGCTGGTCCAGCTGCGCAGCGCGTCGAAGCGCACCTCGCCGGGCTGGAAGATGCGCGCCGCGCCGCCCTGCGGGCGGAACGAGCCGCCCGACCACAGCGCGCTGCCGTCGCGGCGGCGCAGGTGGAAGGCGGTGAGCGCGCTGCCGTCGTCGAGGTTCATGCCGATCCAGTCCCAGCCCACGGCCTCGGGGTGCATCAGCGCCTCGCTCCATTCGTGGTCGAGCCAGGCGGTGCCGGTGATCTCGAACGGCGCCTGGCCCTGCAAGGTGAGGCGGCCCTGCGCCTGCAGCTGCGGCTCGCTGTAGTAGTAGCTCGCCTGCTCGGGCTCGGGGCCTTTGCGCGACAGGCCTTCGCGGCCCTGCAGCAGCACGGGCTGCGACGGCGCGAAGCGCAGGTCGAGCGTGAATTCGCCGGCGGGGATGCGCGCGGTGTAGGCGCCGCTGCCGGCGTCGCGCACCAGCGACCAGTCGCGCAGCCGCACGTCGGTGTCGGCCTCGCTGGCCGAGGCCACGTCGAAGCCCGCGCGTGCGATGCGCTGGTCGTGCCGCAGCACGCGGCCTTCGAGGTCGGTGACGGCGGCGTGCGCGAACACCAGCTGCTTGGCGGCGAAGGCCGAGCGCATGGCCTGCGTGGCGTCGACGCGCGAGCGGAAGAAGGTCACCTGGAAACCGAATGCGCGGCCCGCAGCCGTCTGGCCGTGGCCGGTGATGTACCACCACTCGGTGCGCAGCTCGGGGTGGCTGCCGAAGTCGCGCGGAAACTGCAGCGCCTTCGCGGGCAGGGCCCAGCCGGCGTGCGGCGCGCCCGAGGCGGCGAGCGCGGCCAGCAGCAGGAGCTGCCGCCGCGCGATGAGGCCGCCGGGTGCGCGCATGGCCATCGTCAACCCGCCACCAGCGCGTCGATGCGTTGCTGCGCCGGCGCGATGTCGCCGAAGGCGTTGCGCACCCAGTCGGCGTCGTGGTAGCTCGGCAGGTAGCGTTCGCCCGCGTCGCACAGCAGCGACAGGATCGACCCCTGCTGGCCGGCCGCGCGCATCTCGTGCGCCACGGCCAGCATGCCGACGAAGTTGGTGCCGGTCGACGGGCCGACCTTGCGGCCCAGCAGCGCCGACAGCGCATGCATGGCGGCCACCGAGTCGAGGTTGGGCACTTCGAGCATGCGGTCGACCAGCGTGCGCACGAAGCTGGGCTCCACGCGCGGGCGACCGATGCCTTCGATGCGCGAGCCGGGCGCCGTGAGCGTGGCGTCGCCGCTGCGGTGGTAGGCCGAGAACACCGAGCCCTCGGGGTCGGCCACGCACACCTGCGTGTCGTGGCAGCGAAAGCGCAGGTAGCGCCCGATGGTGGCGCTGGTGCCGCCGGTGCCGGCGCCCACCACGATCCACGCGGGCACCGGATGCCGCTCGCGCGCCATCTGCTGGAACATGCTCTCGGCGATGTTGTTGTTGCCGCGCCAGTCGGTCGCGCGCTCGGCGTAGGTGAACTGGTCCATGTAGTGGCCGCCGGTGCGCTCGGCGAGCGCGCGGGCCTCGTCGTACACCTGCGCGGCGTGGTCCACGAAGTGGCAGCTCGCGCCGTAGAAGGCGATCTGCGCGACCTTCTCGGGCGAGGTGCTGCGCGGCATCACGGCGATGAAGGGCAGGCCCAGCAGCCGCGCGAAGTAGGCCTCGCTCACGGCGGTGGAGCCGCTGGAGGCCTCGACGATGGTCGTGCCTTCGCGCACCCAGCCGTTGCACAGCGCATACAGGAACAGCGAGCGCGCGAGCCGGTGCTTGAGGCTGCCGGTGGGGTGCGTCGATTCGTCCTTCAGGTACAGGTCGATGCCGTGCGCGGCCAGCGCGGGCAGCGGCAGCGGAATGAGGTGCGTGTCGGCACTGCGCTGGTAGTCGGCTTCGATGCGGCGGATCGCGCCGGCGAGCCAGCTGTCGCAGGAGGAGGTTGAAGGGGTGGTGGGCTGCATAGCGCGCCAGTCTACAAGTCATGCCTTGTAACCCGGCGGGTGACAGAAATCGGGATACTGCCCGCTGCCAATCCACAACAAGACCGGAGACGAACTGCATGAAGAGAATGAACCATCGGCTTTCCCTGGGCGCCGTGTCGCTGGCGGTCCTCGCCCTCGCAGGGTGTGCGTCCAATGCCCCGGGCGTGAACACGCCCACGCGACCCTCCTCATCCTTCGCGGTGCCCGGCCTCGAGAAGCCCGCCGAAGTGCTGGTCGACCGCTGGGGTGTGCCGCACCTGTACGCCGGCACGCTCTACGACGCCTTCGTGGCGCAGGGCTTCATCGCCGCGCGCGACCGGCTCTGGCAGATGGACCTGTGGCGCAAGCGCGGCCTGGGCGAGATGGCGAAGGACTTCGGCCCCGCCTGGGTCGAGAGCGACCGCGCCGCGCGCGCCGTGCTCTATCGCGGCGACATGTACCGCGAATGGCTGGCCTACGGCTCCGACGCCAAGCGCGTGGCCGAGGCCTTCACGGCCGGCGTCAACGCCTACGTGGCGCAGGTGCGTGCGCAGCCCGCGCTGCTGCCCACCGAGTTCGCGCTGCTGGGCTACCAGCCGGCCACGTGGTCGCCCGAGGACGTGGTGCGCATCCGTCACCACGGGCTCACGCTCAACTTCACGTCGGAGGTCGACCGCGCACGCGCCTTCTGCGCCGGCGCGCCGGGCGCCAAGGCCGACTGGCTGCGCCGCGAGCTCGATCCGCCGGTGACGCCGAAGGTGCCCGAGGGCTTCGATCCCTGCAGCCTTCCGGCGGCGGAGTTGCGCGCGGCCTACCTGCGGGCGACCGATGCGCCGCGCTTCACCAAGGAGAACACGCGCGTGGGCATGAACGCGGGCGCGTCTTCCGCGCCGGTCGCGCTGCTGCCGGGCAGTGCGGAGGCGATGGCCGCGAAGGCCGAGCAGGACGAAGCGGCGCAGGGCGACCCCACGGCCGCCTACGGCAGCAACAACTGGGTCATCGCGCCGAAGCTCACGTCCACGGGCCGGCCCATCCTGGCCAACGACCCGCACCGCGCGCACGGCGCGCCGAGCCTGCGCTACATGACGCACCTGAGCGCGCCCGGCATGGACGCCATCGGCGCCGGCGAGCCCTTCCTGCCGGGCCTGTCGATCGGCCACAACGGCACCATCGCCTTCGGCCTCACGCGCTTCTACATGGACCAGGAAGACCTGTACGTGTACGAGCTCAACCCGGGCAACCCCGAGGAGTACCGCTACCAGGGCCGCTGGGAGCCGATGACGCGCGTCACCGAGCGCATCGCGGTCAAGGGCGAGGCCGCGCCGCGCGAGGTGGTCAACACCTTCACGCGCCACGGCCCCGTGCTGGTCGCGGAGCCCGGCAAGCGCCGCGCCTTCGCCTTGCGCGCCGCCTGGCTGGAGCCCGGCATGGCGCCGTACTTCGGTTCGATGGATTACATGCGCGCGCGCAACTGGGACCAGTTCCGCGCCGCCATGAACCGCTGGGGCGCGCCGGGCGAGAACCAGGTGTATGCCGACAGCAGCGGCAACGTCGGCTGGATTCCGGGCGGCCTCACGCCGATTCGCCCGAACTGGGACGGCCTCCTGCCCGTGCCGGGCGACGGCCGCTATGAATGGTCGGGCTTTCGCAACGGCGACGAGCTGCCCTCGGAGTTCAACCCCGCGCGCGGCTACGTGGTCACGGCCAACGAGAACAACGTCCCGCCCGACCATCCGGCTGCGAAGAAGGGCGTGGGCTACGAGTGGAGCGATGCGGCCCGCGCGCGCCGGCTCAAGGAACTGTTCGCGGCCAAGGTGGCGGCGGGTTCGCGCTTCACCATCGAAGACTCGGAGCGCATGCAGAACGACATCGTCGCGACGCCGGCGCAGCGCGTGCTGAAGCTCTTGGCCGGCCAGCGCAGCGACGACGCCCAGACCGCGGCGGCGCTGCGCCTGTTGCAGGGCTGGGACGGCGCCATGGACCGCGACAGCGCAGCCGCCGCGCTGTACGAGGTGTGGAGCAGCAAGTTCCTGCGCCAGGCCGTGCTCAAGGCCGGGGCGGGCGATGCCGCTGCCGCACTGGCCGCACCCGGCGACAACACGCGCATGGTGCTGCTGCTGGAGAACCCGTCCGGCTGGGTGAGCAACGCGCAGCGCGACGCCTTGCTGTTGACGACCTTGCCCGCCGCCATGCAGGAGCTGTCCGCCAAGCTCGGGCCCGACCCGGCGGCGTGGAAGTGGGGCGCCTTGCACCGCGCCGAGTTCCGGCATCCGCTGGGCGGCGTGGTCGATGCGGCCACGCGCAAGAAGCTCGAGGTGGGCGACTGGCCGATGTCCGGCTCGTCGTTCACGCCGATGGCGGCCACCTACCGCGCGAACGACTACAAGCTGACCTCGGGCGCGTCGTTTCGCATGGTGCTCGACGTGGGCAACTGGGACGCTTCGCGCGTCATCAACACGCCGGGCCAGTCGGGCAACCCCGACAGCCCGAACTACCGCGACCTGGCGCCGCTGTGGCTCGAAGGCAAGTACGTGCCGCTGGTCTACAGCCGCGGCGCGGTCGAGAAAGAAACGGTGGAGCGGATCCAGCTGACGCCGGGGCGCTAGCAGGACCGGTCACGCAAGAGGGCGCTGCCCCGCGCCCCGCGGCGGCGCGCCCGGCCCTGCCGGTCGTCACGCGGTCGTCATTCGCCGATGTGATGCTTGCAGGAGTTGAAATACTGCCCACAAGCTTGCTGACACGATCCACTTCTTCCTTGTTGACTTCAGCGCATGGTGGTCGTGGGCGAGTGGTTGGACGGGGCTTGGGCCGGGGCAGGGACGACAGGCTCGTGCGGGCCTTTGTCTCTGGCCTCACGTGCACGGCAGTGTGCGTCTGCATCGCCTGGGGATCGACAGCGAAGGCCGTGGCCACAGGCACCGAGGTGCAGTCGGCAGATGCCGCCACCCGCGCGTCGCCCGAAGCGCAGATGCTCGACTTCGACCTGCCGGCGCAGCCCTTGGCGGCTGCCCTGGCGCAATACGCCGCGGTGTCGGGGCGATCGGTGATGTTCATCGACGAGTGGGTGGCGGGGCGAACGTCCGCCCCGGTGCGCGGGCGCCATACGCCGCATGCCGCCTTGCGGGCCTTGCTGGCCGGCACGGGTTTCACCGCGGATGACGTGGACACGCAGCTTTCCGGTGCCTTCATCCTGAAGCGCGTCACAGCGGCGCCCGGGGTGGCGTCGACTGGTGGCTCGCCACGCGGGTACGACGCCCTGGTCCAGGCCCGTGTCTGGGACGCGCTGTGCGCCGATCTGCGTACGGCCCCCGGCCACTACCGCGCGATCCTGCAACTGCAGGTGACCGCGTCGGGCCGCATCAGCCAGGCCCGCCTGGTGTCGTCTTCGGGAGACTCGGGGCGGGACGCCGCCATGCTCGCGGCATTGGCTCCTCTGAAGATGGACCATCCTCCGCCGGCGGACCTGGCGCTGCCGCTCACGCTGGCCATCCTCCCGCACGACGTGTTGCCCGGGCCCCGCTGTGCCACGGTGCACTGACGCATGACGGAGAACGTCATCCCGCTGCTGCGCAGCTTCCTGGTGCAACGCTACGAGCAGCTCAGGCAACGCCTGGCCGTGCGGCTGGGCAATCGCGAACTGGCGGAAGACGCCCTGCACGAAACCTGGCTGAAGCTGGAGCGCAGCCAGCCCATGGCGGGCCCCATTGCCACGCCCCAGGCGTACCTGCTGCGCATGGCGGTCAACCTGGCGATCGACGTCCGGCGCGCACAGAGCCAGGTCTTGCTGTCCGACGACATCGAGATGCTGATGAACGAGCTGCCGGACCCGACGCCCGGTCCCGCCGAGGTCGCCGAAGCCCGTTCGCAGCTGGAGGCGCTGGACGGCCTGCTGTCGCGCCTGCCGCCGCGCCGCCGCGAGATCCTGCTGCTGGTTCGCCTGGAGGGCTGGTCGCAGCGGGACGTGGCCACGCGGCTTGGCATTCCTGTGCGGACCGTCGAGTACGAACTGAAGGCCGCGCAGGATCTTCTGTTCTCGCGACTGGAACCGCGCCCTGGCAGGTCTTCATGACGGCACGAAGAAATAGTTTGCGGATTGCGGCGTCGGCAACCGTCTATCAAGTACGGGGCCCCTGAAACCCACATGACGACGCACCCTTCACCACCGACGCTTCCCGAGACGCTGCGCGAAGACGCGCGCGCGTGGGTGCGCAAGCTGCATTCGGGCGCCGCAACGCAGTGGGAGGCGCAGGCGTTCCGCCGCTGGCGCGACGCGAGTCCCTTGCATCAGGCGGCGTTCATCGAGGCCCGGCAGCAGTGGCGCGTGCTTCAACCCGCGCTGAACCGGCTGGTGCGCACCGACGCCGAAGCGGCGAGCCTTCACCGCGAGACCCTGCGCAAGCCCGCGGCGAGCCGTCGGGCCTTCCTGGGCGTGGCCGGCGCAGCCGCCGCGGCCGGTGTCGCGGGGGTGGCGGTCTATTCGCCCTTGGGGTTGTGGCCCACGGCCAACGAGTGGAATGCGGACTGGCGCACAGCCGCCGGCGAGCAGCGTGCGATCGCGTGGTCCGACCAGATCGACGTGACCTTGAACACCCGCACCAGCATCCGCCGGGTGGCCTCGGACGACCAGGCCGAGGGGCTGGAATTGCTGAACGGCGAAGCGGCGATCGAGATGCTGCCCAGTGCGCGCACCTTCAGCGTCGTGGCCGGCGCCGGCCGCAGCATTGGCGAATCGGCGCGCTTCGAGATCAGCCGCCTGGAAGGGCGGGTGTGCGTGACCTGCCTGGCGGGACGCGTGCGCATCGAGCATCCGGCCGGCGACCGTGTGCTGCTGGCACGCCAGCAAGCGGTCTACCGCGATCATTCCATCAGCGGCATCGCCGCCGCAGACCCCGAGGTGGCTTCTGCCTGGCGGCGCGGTGAACTCGTGTTCAAGCAGACTCCCTTGTCGGCGGTGCTGGACGAGATCAATCGCTACCGCCCCGGGCGTGTGGTCCTGATGGTGGATTCGCTGCGGGGGAAAACGGTCACCGCGACCTTCAAGCTCGACCGACTCGATCTGGCCTTGCTCCAGATGCAGCGCTCTTTCGGTTTGAACGCCCGGTCGCTCCCTGCCGGCGTGCTGGTCCTGAGCTAGCGTTGGCCACCGGGGTTGGGTGGTGACCCCGTCTCGATGTCGCGGCTTCCCATGGTTGGCGTGCGCAGCCACTGTGAAGCTTTCGTGACTTTGCCGAGGTGCAGCGCGTCCACGCTGTTGATCTGCAAGGACTTTCCGGACCGAGGCCGCAGCAGCAGGCGCGCGCCCACAACGAGGCCAAAAATATTCTTCTGGAATTCGACGTTTCCGTCCCGTCAAGAAACTGACGGCTCCTGTTGCCTTGGCTTTCGATCGCCATCGCAGGGGCTTCTTGAATGGGGCGTGCCTGCACGGCGCGCGCAGCCCCTTCGGCACAGGCTTTACTTCGGCGGGAACGAGAAATGACCATCAGTGGGTGCAACGAAAAGAAGCGACCAGCGCGTGCGGCGCAGCAGGTTTTCAGGAGGGTGCCCCTTGCGCGGGCCATCGCGGTGGCGCTGGCTGCCGGTGGGGTCCTCGGCAGCGCGCACGCCCAGCGGGCGTTCAGTCCGGCGTGGTTCGCCGACAAGGGTGCGGCGCAGGCGGGCGCGATCGCCACGGGCAAGCTGCCGAACGGCGCGCCGGCGTCCAGCCTGATCCACCCGACGCAACCGTCGTCGGCGGCGAGCCAGCAGCTGCAGACGTCCATCACCAACCTGAACCTGGCCGCGCGCGCGATCGCCGCGCAGCAGGCGCAGCAGACACAGAAGCGGGCCGAGGCGCTGGCCAGCGGCGAGTCCGCGCCGGACGGCCTGGCCGAAGGCGGCCTGAAGGTCGACACGAATTCGCTGACCGCCGGCTGGCTCAACGCCAGGGACCCCGTCCAGTCCGCAGCCAACGGCAGGACCACGGTCACCATCGAGCAGACCGCCGACAAGGCCATCCTGAACTGGGAGACCTTCAACGTCGGCAAGAACACGACGGTGAAGTTCGACCAGCGTGCAGGCACCCACGCCAAGACCGGCGCCAACGAGTGGATCGCGCTCAACCGCATCAACGACCCCAGCGGCCGACCCAGCCAGATCGCCGGCCGCATCGAGGCCGAGGGCAGCGTCTACCTCATCAATCGCAACGGCATCCTGTTCACCGGCAGCAGCCAGGTCAACGTGCGCAACCTGGTCGCCTCCAGCCTGAAGCTCAGCGACGAACAGTTCAAGGCCGGTCTCAACACGCGCCTGGGCGCGAAATCGGGTGACCCCGGTTACTGGAGCGGCCTCGAAGTGGGCGTCGGGATTCCCACCTTCGGCGAGAACTCCAAGCAGATGCCGGCCGATTCGAACGTGCAGTTCGCCGACATGGGCCCGGCCTTCGATCCGGGCAAGCCGCCGGGCGACGTCAAGGTGCTGGCCGGTGCGCAGATCACGGGCCAGGGGGGGCACGTGCTGATGTTCGCACCCAAGGTCAGCAATGCGGGCAGCATCCGCACGCCGAGCGGCCAGACGCTGCTGGGCGCCGGCGAAAACGTGTGGCTGGAAGCCAAGGAAATCAGCCCCACCGTGCGCGGCTTCGATGCCGTCACCTCGTCGGTGCGGCCCTGGCTCTTTCCGGCCAAGTTCCTGATCAATCCGCAGACAGCGCCCGCCTTCCAGCCCTATCTCATCGGGCGCATCGTGTCCGACATCCTGCCGCTGATGGAGCAGCGCGCGGCCCAGGTCGGCTACAGCGTGCACAACACCGGCATCGTCCAGGCCGACCACGGCGACATCACCATGGTGTCGCGCGAGATCCACCAGGGCGGCATCCTGCAAGCCAGCACCGCGCTGAACAACCGCACGGGCTCCATCCGCCTGCGCGCCTGGGGCCAGGGCGTGCACAACATCGACATCAACCTGGCGGCCGACGTCCCGCGCCTGACGGCCTGGTCGGGCGGCACGCTGACCCTGGGGCCGGACAGCATCACCCAGGTCGTCAACGACTGGCAGGACACCACGCGGATCGAAAGCGGATCGCTGGCCAACCGCTACCAGCCCGGGCGCATCGAGCTCTACGGCAAGACGATCGACGTGCAGACCCGTGCCCAGGTCACCGCCGCCGCGGGCCACATCGACATCCAGGCCCAGGCCAACCCGGCAGCCCTGCAACGCAACACCCAGGTGGGCGACGGCAGCCGCATCCTCATCGGTGAACACGCCACCGTCAGCACCGCGGGTCTGATGCAGATGCCGGTGGACATGGCCAGCAACTTCGTCGAGGCCGAACTGCGCATCAACGAACTGCGCGACTCCCACCTGCAGGCGAACACCTGGCTGTACGGCCGGAAGGTCATCGTGGATCGACGCAGGTCGGGTGCCTTCAAGGGGCTGATGGCGGGCGTCGAATGGGTCACCGACGAGTCCGGCAAGGCGCTCAAGGGCATCTGGGTCGGCACCCCGTTGGCGGACGTGACGGGCTGGGTGGGCAACGGCCTGGTGGGCTTGTCGGAGCTGGCGGCGCGAGGCGGCGACATCACCATCCAGTCCAATGGCTCGGTGATCACGCGGCCGGGCTCCATCCTGGATGTGTCCGGCGGCTCGGTGCGCTACAGCGACGGCTGGAACACGGAAACCTTGCTGCGCGGCGCGGACGGGCGCACCTACACGATGTCGTCCGCGCCGGCGGACATGACCTACACGGGCATCGCGGGCCAGTACCTGCACGCGCATGCGCGCTGGGGCGTCACGCAGACCTATGTCAATCCGATGTTGTCGGGGCGGCGCTGGGAGCCGGGCTACGAGGAAGGCCGCAATGCCGGTTCGATCGACATCCGTGCCGGCAGCGCCTTCATCCTGGAGGGTGAGTTCAGGGGCTCGGTGCAGCCCGGCGACCGGGTGCAGGAAGTGGCCGAGCTGCCTCGGGCCGGCCGCCTCACGGTGGGTTCCAACCGGGCGCAAGAGGGCATGTGGACCCTGGGCCAGGTCGTCATCAGCGACAAGCCCGCGTTGCTGCCGGCGGGCTTCAGCATCGACAGCCCGCTGGGCAAGGACGCCTTCCTGACCGAGCCCGAAGGGCAAGCCCCCGGTGCCGGCGCGGGTGTGGGCCGCACCACCTGGCTGTCCGCCGCGGGGCTGAGCCATTCAGGCCTGGGCGCCATCGAGTTGAACCTCAACACCGGCTTCGTGCTGGAAGACAGCGCGGTGGTGACTCTGCAGCCGGGGGCGCGCTTCACGGCCGCGGTCTACGACGGCCAGGGCATCCCCGGCAACTTCGACATCCAGGGCAAGCTCATCGCCCCGGGCGGCTCCATTGCCCTGAGCGCCGGCGGCAAGGCGGACAGCGTGCTGCGCCTGGGGGCGAACAGCCTGCTGAGCGTCGCGGGCCAGTGGGTCAACGACACCGGCCAAGGCGTCACGCTGGGCCGCGCCATCCACGGCGGCTCGATTGCACTGGGGACCCCGATGAAAGAGGGCCTGGGCACGGTGTACGGCAACGTGGAGGTGGCCGCCGGCGCGACGCTGGACGTGTCCGGCGGCGGCTGGCTGTCCGGTGTCACGGCGGGCGGAAAGGCCGGCAAGGTGAAGGCGGGCAACGGCGGGGCCATCAGCCTCACGGCGTTCGACAACACGGCGCTCGAGACGCTGGACCTGCGCGGCTGGGCCGGGGGCGATGCGTCCCGGCTCACGCTCACGGCGATCGGCGACGTGCAGGTGGGCGGCGCCGCGCCCGCGCCCGCGGCCGACGCAACGGGCGGCAAGGCATCGGGCGCGGCCAAGCCGTTGCACCTGCCGCAGACCCTGTACACCGAGCGCGGCTTCGGCACGATCGGCATCCGTTCGCTCGGCGGGGACGTCGTGGTCGCGGAAGGCGCACAGGTGCACATCCAGCCCACGAGCTGGGACATGCCCGCCGCGGTATCGACGCTGCGCACGCTGCCCAGCGGCAGCGCATTGGGCGAGGTGCTGGCCCCCAAGGCACTGGACGAACTGAGCGAACAGCGCCGCGCCGCGCGCGCGCCCGGCGGCCTGTCGCTGGCGACCGGCGCGACCGGCGGCGGCATCCGCATCGACGCGAACGCCAGCATCCAGACAGAAACCGGCGGCGCGATCTCGCTGGACGCGGACGGGTCCGGGCAGGCTTCCGTGGTGGTGGCGGGCCGCCTTCAGGCGCCGGCCGGGACGCTGAACATCCGCGCCAAGAACACCTTGACGCTGGCCGACGGGGCCGAGCTGCTGCTGCCCGGCGTGGCGCAGATCTTCCACGACCCGGCCATGCGCCTGCCCCAGGGCAAGGTGCTGCCGGGCGGCACGGTCACACTGAGCGCCGGCACGCTGGATGCGCAGGCCGGTGCGCTGATCGACGTGTCGGGCGCGCGGGGCACGGTGGCGTATTGGGACCGCGGCACGGGGGCGCTCGGCGCCCTGCGGCGCGTGGAGCAGGAACTGGGCAGCGACGGCGGCGCGGTCGTGATGGAGGCCGCCGCCGGCGGCGCCATGAATGCCAGGCTGCGCGCGCACGGCGGCAATGCCCAGGCAGCGGGCGGGTCCTTGTCCATCACGGACACCAGCGAGGCCGGGCGTGCGTCCGGGGACCTGGTGGCGCCGGACATCGGCTCCTTCCTCTACTACAAGAGCCCCACCGGCACGTACACCTTCAACGGAGAAAAGTACGCGCGGATCATCGGCACCAGCGGCAACCTCGACGTGCGCGACGAGTACGCCGGCGACGTCAAGATGAGCAGCGCCATGCGCACCGCGATCAACACCACGCTGCCGACGTCGGTGTCCAGCAGCAAGGGGCTCGTCCTCGACGCGGGCGCGGCGCTTGCCGCGGGACCGGGCGCCGACAGGGCGCCGTGGGAACACGACGCCACCATCGACAAGCGGGTGGTCGAACTGCTCAACAAGTACTTCTGGAGCGGCACCGGAACGGCGCTGAGCCACAAGATCCACATCGGCAACATCGCCACCTCGGACGGCACCCTGCATGTGTCGGCGAAGGCGCTGCAGGACACGGGCTTCTCGGCGGTCGACCTGCGTTCCACGCAAGTGGGCGTGCAGCTGGCCGGCGGCGTCGATCTGAGCGTCGCCGGTCGCCTGGGCATCACCGCCCCGGTCATCCAGAGCGACGGGCTGGGCGGCGTGGTGCGCTTGCATGCCCACCATCTGCAACTGAACCCACTGACAGGTGCGGTGGGCGCGGTCGGTGCGGTCGGCGCCACGCCCCGCAATGCGGGCGAACTGATCCTGTCGGCCACCCAGGCCATCGACATCGCAGGCAGGGGTGCGAAGGGCGAGTCCGCATCGCCCGTCGACGTCAAGCTGCGCGGCTTCGAACGCACGGTGCTGGACACCGGCGACCTGCGCTTCGTGGCAGGGGCCTACAGCGAAGGCGGCACCGACTACGACGACCCGCAGCTGCGGGCCACGCTCGACGTGGGGGGCGCGCTGGAGATCAAGGCCGCGCAGGTCTACCCGGCCACGGCCGTCACGGCGCGAATCAACTCGGACCACTCCATCACCGTGCGCGGCAACGGGAGCGCCGCGGCGCCTCTGTCGGCCGGCGGCAGCCTGACGCTGAACGCGCCCGTCATCGAGCAGGACGGCGTGCTGCGCGCGCCCTTCGGGCAGATCGCGCTGAATGCCGGCGAGCGCCTGACGCTGGGCACGAACAGCCTGACCTCGGTGTCCGGTGCGGGCCTGGACGTGCTCTACGGCAGCCTGCGCAACGCCGAGTACTGGCTGGACCCGGCCAACCCGCAGGGCCGCAATCGTGCCAATGCCGGCGATGCCAATTCCCTGGACGAAAACCGCTATCTGTCGTCCCTGCCGGAAAAGCGCGTGCTCCTGCAAGCGCCGGATGTGGCCATGGCCGCGGGCGCGGTGGTGGACATCGCGGGCGGCGGCGATCTGCATGCGTGGGAGCACGTGCCCGGCTCGGGCGGCTCGCACGACGTGCTGACGCTGCCCGGCATGTACGCCGTGCTGCCGGGCTACCAGGGCCTGTCGCCCGTGGCGGGCGGTGCAGCGGGCCAGAAGGTCTGGCTGGCCGGCGGTGGCCTGGGGGCCGGCTGGTACACGCTCCTGCCGGCACGCTATGCGCTGCTGCCCGGCGCCTTCGCGGTGCAGAGCACGGGCCAGGCCTTGCCGGCGTGGGCCGCGTCCCGCGGCGAGGTGGTGAGCCTGCGCGACGGCTCGACGATCGTGGCCGGACGGGAACAGAACACGATCAGCGGCGCGCGCGATGCCACGGCCTCGGGCTGGCGCGTGCTGCCCGCCAGCCTGGTGCGCAAGGTCAGTGAATACAACGAAGCGCGGGGCAACGCCTTCTTCTCGTCGGATGCGTTCAAGCTGACGCAATACCGCCTCACGGGGCAGGACGTCGTGACCCCGCGCCTGGCGCGCGATGGCGGCGCTGTGGTGTTCAAGGCCGACCGCGCGCTGACACTGGACGGCGAGCTGCGCGCGCAACCCGATGCGGGCGGGCGTGGCAGCCTGGTGGACATCGCCGCCGCGAAGATCGCCATCGTCGGCGCGGGGCAGGACAGCAGCGACCTGCGCGCCGACGGCTACCTGGTCGTGGATGCCGGCAGCCTGACGCGCTTCGGCGCGGGCAGCCTGCTGGTGGGCGGCACGCGCACGGGCAATGTGCGCGGCCTGCAGGTGGACGTGGCCGCCAGCGACGTGGTGCTGCGCAACACGGAAGGCACCGCGTTGAGCGGCCCGGAGGTGATCCTGGCCGCGGCGAATGCGGTGTCGATCGAGTCGGGCAGCGTGCTGCGCGCGCACGGCGCCGCGTCGGGCGACGAGGCGAACCTGGTGCTCAAGCCGCAGGTGGCGGCCGTGTGGAGCGACAACAACACGCCGAACGACACCAGCGACGACCACATCGTCACACCCTCCAAAGACTGGGGTGCGCTGGTGCGCGTGAGCAGCGGCCAGGCCGTGCGGGCGCTGCGCGAGAACGTGGACACCACGGTCGGCGGCCAGGTGCGCATCGGCGCCGGTGCGCTGCTGCAGGGCGGCGAGGCGCTGCTGCTCGACGCCACCAACAACACCGAGATGGCCGCGGGCGCGCAGTTGTCGGGCAAGGCCTTGTCGGTGGCCGCGAGCCGCATCGGCATCGGCGGCGGCAGCGGCGGCCTGGTGCTGGACGCCGACGCCCTGGCGCAGCTGTCGCGCGCGCAGTCATTGACGCTGCACAGCTACGGCAGCCTGGACTTCTATCGCTCGCTGGACATGCGCGGCCTGGCGCAGGTGGTGTTCGACGCCGCAGCCCTGCGGGGTCATGGCGCCGATGCCGTGCAGGTGCAGGCCTCCCACCTGACGCTGCAGAACACGGGCGCGTCGCTCGGCAGCGCGGGCACAGGCAGTGGTCGCCTCGCGCTGTCGGCAGACGAACTGGTGCTGGGCGCGGGCGACAAGACGATGTCCGGCTTCGACCAGGTGCTGCTGTCGGCCAGCCGGCGCATCGCCGGCGAAGGCACCGGGAGCCTGGACGCCGGGACGGCGGCGCTGACGCTGCGCACGCCGGTGCTGCAAGGGGTGTCCGGCGCTGACCAGACCCTGCGAACGCAGGGCCAACTGGTGTTGCAGCAAGACGCGCAACTGGATGCGCAAGAGATGGCGGCACTGGGCCGCGCCAGCCTGGGCGCGCGCCTCAACCTGTCGGGCCAGGGCGTGACCGTGGCGCTGCCGGTGCTCGCGCTGGGCGGCAGCATTGCGGTCGATGCCGGCACGGGCAACCTCACGGTTGCAGAGTCGGGCCGCCTGCACGCGGGGGGCCTGGAAAAAGTCTTCTTCGACGCGGCCCAGTACGTGGACGCGGGCCAGATCAGCCTGGCGACGCGGGGCGGCCTGATCGACCTGGCCCCGGGCAGCCTGCTGGACCTGTCCGCCCATCCGCGCGGTGGCGACGCCGGCCGCCTGACGGTGGATGCATCGGCCGGCGGGCGGGTCCACTTCGGTGGCACTGTGCAAGCGCAGGCCGGTGCCGGCGGCAACGGTGGCAACTTTGCGCTGGCCATCGATCGGCTGGACGATTTCGGCGCGCTGGCGCGAACGCTCAACGATGCGGGCTTCAGCCGCTCGCGCCAGTTCCGCGTCCGCCAGGGCGACCTCACGATCGCGGGCACCACGCGCGTGGCCGACTTCGAAGTCATCACCGACCGCGGCGTGATCTCTGTCGACGGCACGGCGCGCGTCGAGGCCAACGCGGCCTACGGCGGCAGCATCCGCCTGGTCGGCGGGGCGGGGCTGACGATGCAGCCTGGCGCGGTGCTGGCGGCCCATGCCACCGACGCCATCGATGGTCTGGGCAGCAGCCGCATCGACCTGGAAGCGGTCGACGGCCAACTGAACCTGGCCGGCGGCACGCTGGACCTGAGCGGCGGCGAAGGCGGCAAGCTGCGGCTGCGGGCGCAGCGCACTGCAGGCAACGACGGCCTGAACGTCACGGCGCTGAACGCCGCCGTGCAGGGCGCGCGCTCCGCGGTGCTCGAAGGCGTGCGCCGCCATGCCAGCACGGACGGCACGGTGGAATCCGTGGCCCCGCAGGCGATCGCCGAGGCCAATGCCTTTGCAGGCCACACCGGCATCCTGGCGAGGCTGGGTGGCAACGCCGCCGCCTACACCTTGGCGGCGGGCATCGAGATCACCAGCCCGGGCGACCTGACGCTGGGCCGCGACTGGAATCTGTTCGACAGCTTCGGTGCGGCGCACCGCGAAGGCACGCTCACGCTGCGCGCCGGCGGCAACCTGAACATCGATGGCCATCTGAGCGACGGCTTCGACGTGGCGGGCCGCGACAACGGCGCGGGCCGGGCGGCGCGGCTGCAGCAGGCCGCGTCGTGGAACCTGCGCCTGGTGGCGGGCGCGGACCTGGGGTCGGTCGATGCACTGGCCACGCGGCCATCGGGCGCGCTTGCAGCCGACACCGGCACGATCCGCGTGGGCACGGCCGGCACCGAGTCGGGCGCCGGCAAGCTGGTGCGCACCGGCAGCGGCGACCTGACGGTACGCGCCGGGCGCGACCTCGTGCTGGCGCACAAGGAGTCCGCGCTGTACACCGCAGGCCGGGCCGAGGCCGATCCCACCTTGGGCGGCGGCTTCGACACCGCCAGCGTCGATGCCCAGTACGGCACCGCAGGTGGCCACGTGGATGTCGCGGTCCAGGGCAGCGTGCGTGCGCCCACCGCGCAGGGCGCGCGCTCGGACCAGATCCTGACCGAATGGCTGTTCCGCCAGGGCCGCTATGGCGGAGATCTCAGCAGTCCCACCGGCTACTACGACGCGTACAACATGGGCGAGAGCTGGGCGCCGGTCATGTCCGCCCGGGGCCAGCAACCGAGCTGGTGGGTGAACCACGCCAGCTTCCAGCAGGGCCTGGGCGCGCTGGGCGGCGGCAACGTGAAGCTGTCGGCGGGCGGCGACCTGGTGAATCTGGTGGTGGCCTTGCCCAGCACCATGCGCGTGACGGGCGGGCGTTCCGCCGGCGATGCCGCGGCCTCCGTCGTGACGCGCAATGGCGGGCAGCTGCAGGTGAGCGCAGGCGGCGCCTTGAAGGCCGGCCAGTACTACGTGGGCCGCGGCGCCGGCGAGATCGACGCAGGCACGAGCGCCGCCGGCTATGTCATGACCGGCATCTCGAGCAGCTGGCCCAACACCGCCTATTCCTACGACATCGCGCCCGTGCTGGCGCTGTCGGACGCCACGCTCAAGCTGCAGACGCTGGGCGACCTGGTCCTGCAGACCGTGATCGACCCGATGCAGATACGCCGTGCCTACGTCGACCAGGCCGACCGGGACACCAGCGGCGCGTCCAGCCATGCGATGTTCATGAGCAGTCAGACAGAGCGCAGCGCCGTCAGCCTGGTGTCCACCGGCGGCAACGTGCGCCTGGTCAACCAGTCGGAATTCGTGGCAGGAAACGACACGGAGAACACCACCAGGCTGGTGAGCGGCATGACGGACACCAAGCTCCAGACGGACATGGTGGGCCTGTACCCGGCCAAGGTCAGCGTGTCGGCCCTGAGCGGCAACATCGACGTCGCGGGCCTGCTGGCGATGGCGCCGGCGAACAGCAGCGACCTGTCTTTGCTGGCCGCGAAAGACCTGCGCTTCCTGCGCGGCAGCAGCCTGCAGAACACGGGTGCCATCGTCATGACCCAGACCACGCTGGACAAGTGGCCGTCGATATTCCGGCCGTGGATGGGTTTCACGATCACGCTGGGCGGGGCATCGGCGTTCGGCGCGCCGCTGAAGTCGGTCTATGGCGGCTTCTCGGTGACGAACACGTTCCTGACCAACAGCCTCAATGGCATGGAGCTGTTCGACAACCCCGATGTGCTGCCGATGCAGGTGCATGACTTCACGCCCAGCCGCTTGTACGCGGCGACCGGTTCCATCAGCGACCTGAATCTGATCGCGTCGGAATCGGTGCACGTGCAGGCCGGTACCGACATCCGCAACTTCGAGCTCAGCGCGCGCAACCTGCGCCCCACCGACACCACCATGCTGGCGGCGGGCAACGACATCCTGGCTGTCGCCAACAGGCTCCTGTCGCACCGATATGCGCGATACAGCGGCGACGCGGCGGCCTACTACTACGACAGGGGCAGCCGCACCGCGCTGCAAGGGCCGGGATCCCTGCTGCTGCTGGCCGGGCGCGACATCCAGGGCAACAACCTGTCGCTGTACACCAATGCCAATCGCTATTGGGACTACGTGTCGGCAACGCCGCTCGGCGAAGAATCGAACGTCATCAAGGCCCTGCCCGCCGAGGGCGCCGGCATCACCCTGATGGCCGGCATGAACAAGGCCGCCAGCTACGACGCCTTCGAGCGGGCCTACCTGAACCCGGCCAACGTGGCCGCCATGCCGGACTATCTGAAGACCACCCTGGCCGACGGCACCGTGGCGCCGCTGTACCTGAGCGACGGGGTGGAAAACCGCGGCGACCTGGCCAAGTTGGCGCGCCGGGGCCTGGTGTCCTTCGTGGAAGGCATGCTCGGTGCCGACAAGGTCGCCAGCCTCACCGGCACTGCGGACGGCAAGCTGAGCCCGCAGCAGGCATGGGAGCAATACCGGCAACTGCCGCCCCTGGTGCGCGAGCAGTTCCTGCGCCAGGTCTTTGTCTACGAACTGCGCGAAGGAGGGCGCGACCAGAACGGGGGCGATGGGCAGAACGGCCCGATCAACGGCGGCTACCGCCGCGGTTCCGCGGCCATCGACACGCTGTTCCGCGGAGCGACGGCCGAAGGCCAGCCCGTTCGCTACGCCGCGGACCTGCCGGACAACTGGCGCAGCAGCTGGTCCGGCGTGGGCAGCATCGCCGCGACCCGGATGGCGGCGCGCACCCACCAGGGCGGCGACATCAACGTCTTCACTCCCGGCGGCGGCCTGCAGGTGGCGGGGCTGGGCGCCGTGGTGCCGGACGGATACGGCCTGGTCACGCTGGCCTCGCCGGGGCAGGTCAATGTGTTCACCGACCGGGACATCATCGTGAACCGTTCGCGCATCCTGTCCTTCGTCTCGCAGGCCGAGCCGCTGGGCAGCGACCAGGTGTTGTGGTCCAGCCAGGGCGACATCGACGCCGGCCGCGGCGCCAAGACCGTGCGCATCCCGCAGGCGCCGGAAGTCACGTCGGACGCGGACGGCAACATCACCGTGCAGGAAAAGCGCGACATGAGCGGCGCCGGCATCGGCACCGTGGGCGAAGGCGACGTGGACCTGGTCGCGCCCCGGGGCACCATCGATGCGGGCGATGCCGGCATCCGGGTCGCGAGCAACCTCAACATTGCCGCACTGCAGGTGCGCAACGCCGACAACATCCAGGTCAAGGGTGAAACGACCGGGCTGCCGGTGGTGGCCGCGGTGAACATCGGGGCACTGACCACCGCTAGCGCGGCGGCGTCGGCGGCGGCCATGGCGGCGCAGGAGTCCATGCGCCAGGAGCGGGCCGCGGCACGTCAGAACCTGCCCTCGGTCTTCACGGTGCGGGTGCTGGGCTTCGGCAACGACAGCCTGCCGCCGGGCGGTGCGGGTGCATCGTCGCCGCCACGCCCCGGTGCGCAGGCGGGCGCTGCGCCTCGGTACGACCCTGCCAACCCTGTGCAGGTCTTTGGGCACGGCAACCAGTTCGACGCATCGGTGATGTCGTTGCTGACCGACGCCGAGAAGAGCAGGTTGCGTCATGCCGGCAAGTAAGACGATGGCCGCGGCTGAGTTCGATCCCGGTCCTTGTTTTCAAGAGCCATACGCGGGTCACGGCGAGCCCACCAGCGTGGCGCTGCGGGCGTTCCTGACGGCGAACTACACGTACCTGCATCGCCGCTTGGCCCGCGATCTCGGCTGCTCCGACCAGGCCAGCGAGTGCCTGCACGACGCCTGGCTGCGCCTGGGCGAGATGACGGCATCGGAGCCCGTGCGCAGTCCCGGGGCCTATGTCTATCGAACGGCGCGCAACCTGGCCATGGATCGCCTGCGCAGCGATCGGTCCTGGCAGTACGTGGGCGAATGGGACACGGCCCTCGATCTCCTGGCCGATCACGCGCCCGGCCCCGATGCCATCGCCGAGGCGCGTTCGGCCGTGGAGGCCGTCGAGCAGGCGATGCAGCGGCTTTCGCATCGGCATCGCTCGGTGCTCGTGGCACTGCAGATCGAGGAGATGACCCGCCAGGACGTGGCAGACCGGCATTGCATCTCCCTGCGCCGGGTGGACACGGCGCTTCGCCAAGCCCTGGACTACTGCGCGCATGCGTCCGGTCACACCGTGCGGGCGGAAGGCGCTTCGCCCCGACGCGGACTTTCGCGGCGATGGCAGGAGAAAGTCGTCGCGCCGCTGCGCGCCGGCGCGCCGCGCGCGCAGACGTGAGGCGCTACCAGTCCTCTTTCACCGCCAACACCACATCGCGCCCCGCCGCGGCGCGCCCGGCCATCCACGCCGTGAACGTGCCGGCCGCCACCACGGCCGCGCACAGCGCCAGCAGCCGCACCCAGGGCACCAGCAGGTCCATGCTCCAGTGGAAGCTCTGCGGGTTCACCACCTTCACCAGCACCACCGACACGGCCAGCCCGAGCAGCAGCCCGGCCACCGCGCCGATGGCGGTCCAGGCCGCGCCTTCGCCGGCCACCACGGCCAGCACCTGCCGCCGCGTGAAGCCCAGGTGCGCGAGCAGCCCGAACTCCTTGCGCCGCGCCAGCACCTGCGCGCTGAAGCTGGCCGCGATGCCGAACAGGCCGATGGCGATGGCCACGGCCTGCAGCCAGTAGGTGACGGCAAAGCTGCGGTCGAAGATGCGCAGCGAGGTCGCGCGGATCTGGCCGACCGAGGCGAGCTCCACGGCGCCGTCGCGTGATGCGCGCGAGGCGAGGGCGCGAACGGCCGCCTGCACTTCCGTTTCGGACGCACCGGGCGCGAGCCACAGTGCGACGTCGCTCACGTCGTGCTCTCCGGTGATGCGCTCGAAGTCGCGCGCGTCCATCGCGATCGCGCCGAACTGCCGCGCGTAGTCGCGCCACACGCCGGCCACGAAGAACACCTGCGGCGTCGCCGTGCGCATCGCATCGGCCAGCGGCGAAAACGCCGTGCCCGGCTTCGCGCCGTACAGCTCGACCATCGGCTCGCTCACGTAGATGCCGGTCTGCCCGGGCGGCACCGGCAGCGCCTCGCCCACCAGCGGCAGCCCGCGCACCACGCCGCCTTCGAGGCTGCGCGCGATCAGCGTCACGGCGGGCTGCGCGGGGTCGAGCTGCAGCGACTGCGTGCGCAGCGTGCCGGTGCGCGCCACGCCGGGCAGTTGCGCCAGCGCCTGCACGAAGGCCGGCGCGAAGGTCGCGGTGTCGGTGCTGCTCGTGCCGCCGCTGTTGCCGCTGCCGCGCCCGCCCGAGGTGGCGCGCACGTACAGGTCGGCCGGCAGCACCACGTCGAGCCAGTGCGTGACCGACTCGCGAAAGCTCGCGACCATCACCGTGAGCGCCACCGCGAGGCTCAGGCTCGCGACCACGCCGCTCACCGCCACGGCCGCCGTGCCGCGCATGCGGCGCGCGCGCTCGACGGCAAGCATCGGCAGCACGCGCCGCGCAAACGCCGGTGCCACGCGGTCATACAGCAGCGCGATGAGCCAGGGCAGGGCGGTGATGCCGCCCACCAGCAGGCAGGCCACCGACAGGTACGCCGCCACCGGAATGCCGCCGATGGCCGGCAGGTTGGCCAGCGCCGCGCCCGCGCCGATGAGCCCGAGCGCGAGCCAGTGGTGGCGGCCCTGCGCGGGCGCCGCGCCCAGGCCCTTGAGCGTCTGCGCCTCGGGCAGCGCTTGCGCGGCGCGCGCGGGCCACCAGCCGCCCACCAGCGCGGCCACCACGCCGAGCCCGCCGTACAGCAGCGCGGCGCCACTGCTCCAGTGCAACCGGGGCGCCACGCCTTCGAAGTAGCCGCCGCCCAGGTCGCCGCCCAGCACGCGCAGTGCGAAGGCCGCGAGCGCGGTGCCGAGCGCCAGGCCGGCCGCGCTGCCGATCAGCCCGAGCACCAGCGACTCGGCCAGCACCAGCCGCAGCCGTCCGCGCGGCGTGAGGCCCAGCACGCCGAGCAGCGCGAACTGCTGCGCGCGCTTGGCCACGCTGAGCGCGAGCACCGAGAACACCAGGAACGCGCCCGTGAACAGCGCCACCAGCGCCAGCACCGTGAGGTTGACGCGGTAGGCGCGCGACAGGTTGCTCACGCGCTCGGCCGCATCGCCCGGCTCGGCGAACTTCAGGCCCGCCGGCCAATCGGGCGACTTCTCGAGCGCGGCCACGAAGGCCGCGCGGTCGGTGCCCGGCGCCAGCCGCAGGTCGATGCGGCTCAACTGGCCGAGCGGGCCGAACAGCTCCTGCGCAGCCGCGATGTCCATCACCGCCAGCGCCGCGCCGCCGGCCGTCACATGGCCAGAGACTGCGAGGCGCTGCCACGCGGCGCCGCTGCGCAGCTGCAGGCTCTCACCGGTCGCGGGCTGCAGCGGCAGCTGCAACGCCTGGCGCGCCGCCGCGTTGAGGAACACATGGCCGGGCGCGAACAGCGCGAAGCGGTCGGCACCGGCGGCCGACTGAGGCATCAGCGCGGGCGCGATGGTGGGCAGCGCGAGCGCATCGACGCCGATCACGCGCAGCGGCACCTGGCGCCCGTCGTGGGCCAGGGCCAGGCCCTGGAACTCGAGCACCGGGCTCGCCAGCGCCACCTCGGGCCGGCGCGCGAGCCGGCTGAACACGGCCTCGTCGAAGCTGCCCTGCGCGGCGCGCACCTCGAGGTCGGGCTGGCCGTTCACCGAGCGCACCGCGCTGGAGAACTCGTCGAGCGCCGACGCGTTGATGAGCTGCACCGAAAACGCCAGCGCCACGCCCAGCATCACGGCCAGCACGGCCGCCGCGTTGCGCCAGGGGTGGTGGCGCAGTTCCTGCCAGGAGAAAGTCGAAAGCAATGCACGCATGGGGTCATTGTGGCCGCCGTGGCAGGATGGCGGCTCTTTCGACGATGACGACTTCACGCCCGAGGATTCCGACGATGCGGCTTCTGCCCTCCGCCTGGTGCCGCCGCTGGCTGGCGCCCTGGCTTCTCGTGCCCTGGCTCGCGGGCGCGGCGAGCGCGCAACTCGCACCACCGTCCGCACCGCTCTCGCTCGCCAGCGACCCCGCCGTGCTGGCCCGCACCGCGCTCGGCGCCGAGCGCGGCACGCTGGTGGTCGGCGTGCTGCGCGGCGACAAGGCCGCCTACGGCATCGCCCACAACCCCGAGCCGCTGGTGGCGCGCGCCATTGCGCCGGCCAGCGCGGAGCAGCCGATGTTCGAGATCGGCTCCGTCACCAAGGTCTTCACCGGGCTGTTGCTCGCGCAGGCGGTGGAGCGCGGCGACGTGGCGCTCGACGACAGCGTGGGCAAGCTGCTGGCCGGTCATGCCGAGGGCGTGCCGCCCGCCGTGGCCGCGATCACGCTGCGGCAGCTCGTCACCCACACCGGCTGCCTGCCCGTGATGGCCGACGGCGTGACCGGCGGCGGCGCGCTGGCCGAGCAGTTCCGCAGCTTCGACCTGCCGATGTTCTGGGCCGCGCTCGCGCGCATCCACCTCACGGGCGTCGCGGCGCCGTGCGAGGCGCGCTACAGCAACTTCGGCATGGCGCTGCTCGGGCAGCTGCTGGCGCTGCGCTACGGCACCTCGTGGGGCGAGCTGGTGCGCGCGCGCATCACCGAGCCGCTGGGCATGAACGACACCGTGATCCCGCTCGGCGACAAGGCCTCGCGCATGGCGCCGCCGTTCGCGGGCGACCAGCGCCAGCGCCGCTTCGACATGCATGCCTACGCGCCCGCCAGCGCGCTGCGCTCGACCGCCGCCGACATGCTGGCCTTCAGCCGCGCCATCCTCGCCGGCGCGCACGGCCCGCTGGGCCCGGCCGCCGCGCGGCTGCTCACGCCGCTCGCGCGCTACGAGGGCGCCGAGATCGGTTATGCCGTGATGGTGCGCGGCCCCGAGACCGGCCGGCGCACCTACTACCACGCGGGCGTCACCGAGGGCTACCGCACGCTCTGGCTGCTGGCGCCCGACACCGGCGAGGCGCTCATCGTGCTCGCCAGCAACCAGCGCGCGCCGCTGCAGCCCGTGATGCTCGCCATCGGCAAGAGCCGCTACCCGGTGCCGACGACGGAAGTGCCGATCGATCCGAAGCGCCTGGCCGACTACGCGGGCGAGTTCCGCGTCGGCAAGGCGCAGGTGCTGGGCTTCACCGTGCGAGATGGGCGTTTGCTGGCGCGTGAATCGGGCAAGGGCTACAACGGGCTCACGCCCACGGGGCCTGATCGTTTTGCGGTGACGGCCATCGGCGCGCAGTTCGTGTTCCGGCGTGGGGATGGTGGCGAGGTGATCGGCGTCACGCTGACGCAGGGTGGCAGCCGGCTCGAAGGGCGGCGAGTTGGGGCCGCCGCTGCCGTGACGTCGGATTGAGCGCGGGCGCGTTCAGCGTTGCGCCAGCGCGAGCAGGTCGTTGGCTATCTGCGTGATCTCGTCGCGCATCACGAGCTGGCGCAGCCAACCGGAGGGAATGCCGTCCACGCCGTAGAAGGCGCCTGCGATCTGGCCGCAGATCGCCGCGGTGGTGTCGGCATCGTCACCCAGGTTGGCGGCCGCGAGTACCGCCTGCTCGAACGAGTCGGTGTGCGCGAAGCACCAGAGCGCTGCTTCGAGCGATTCGACGCAATAGCCCGAACCCTTGATGCGTTCGATCGGCTTCGAGGCGTAGTCGCCGCGTGCCAGCGCCGCGACTTTTTCGCTCAAAGGTGTCAGCGGCGCGGTGGCAAGGATCGCCGCCTTGCTTTCGCCTTGCAGCGCTGCGCGCAGTTGCAACGCGAAAAGCTGCGAGCACTCGATAGCCTCCTGCGCGCCGTGCGTGGTGCGTGTGCTTTCGCCGGCCTGCCGCCACGCCGCTTCGGTGCTCGCTGCGTAGAACATCGGCACCGGCGCGAGCCGCATCAGCGCGCCGTTGCCTGCCGTGCGCGGATCGGGGTCGCCCGCGAACGGATCGCCCGATGCGAGGTAGCGGGTGAGGGCGCCCGACACCGTGAAGCCGATGTCGAAGCAGCTTCCCGTGCTGCTCATGTAGCCCACGCTGCGCCAGTTGCAGTAGCGGTTCATCTGGTCGGTGGCATCGAAGCCCTGGCAATGGATCAGGCTCGCCGCGAGGCACAGCGCCATCGAGGTGTCGTCGGTCCATTCGCCGGGGATCAGGCCGAAAGGGCCGCCGCCGCGCATGTCGGTGACGGGCTCGAACGTGCCGCGCGTGCGGAACTCCAGCGTGGTGCCCACCGCATCGCCGCAGGCCAGCCCGAGCAGGCACCCTTGGTAGCGCGCCGCGTTCATGGGGCCGCCCTCAGTTCGTCGCGGGCCGCCATCAGCGCATAGCCCAGCAGGTTCAGGCCTTTCCAGGTGCGCGGGTCTTGCGCCGCCGCGTCCGTCGCAGCGAGGCCGATGCCCCAGATCGCATCGACAGGGCTCGCCTCGACCAGCACCTGCCCGCCGGTGCCGAGCAGGTACGCGCCGAGCGCCGCGTTCTGCGAGAACTTCGCAACGTTTCCGCGCGTCACGAGGTCGAAGCGCGCTTCGAGCCAGGCCGCTTCATCGAAGTTGCCGATCTGGCGCCCCAGCTTCTTCGCTTCGCCGGGCGTGCGCGCGGCGATGATCTTTTCGCAGGTGGCCGCGTCACCGAAGAGCCGCGCCTTGCCGGCCATCATGAAATGCTCGGCGGTACGGTAGGTGACGCCTTCGACAGTGAAGGGCGCCTCGTACCATTGGCTGAAGCAGCTCTTGCCGATGCTGCCGTCCTTCGGGACCTGGTGGCCCCAGAAGAACAGGCAGTCGATCTTGTGGCCTTGGGCGATGTGCGCGAGCAGGTCTTCGTTGCTGCGCAGCGCGTGGGGTCTGTTCGTCGTCATTCCTTGTGGTCCTCAGGATTCGAAGCCGAGCACATGCTCGACCGGCAATTGCAGCCCGGGGTTGTCGTTCTGCGCCATCGGGCGTTGAGCGTCCACGAAGGCGCGCATGTCGATCACCTCGAGCAGTTCTTCCTTCGCAAACGCGGCGAGCGTTCGGCCCCGCAGGCCCAGCTGAATGGCGCGGCGTTCCAGCTTGTTGCCTGCCGGTGCGTGGTCGGGGTCCCATTGCAGGCGAATTTCGGAACGGTTGACCGCCTCCTGCCACGCATCGCGATCAGGATAGCGCTCGGCATCGAAGGTCGAAGGGACGGCCTCGCGCACCACCCGTTCGAAGAACGCACGGCGCAGCCGCAGCCCGAGCGTGACCTCCTGGCCTTCCTTGGTGCCCCAGCCGGAGCGATACATCATCCAGAGGAAATTCGGTTTGATCCAGCTCATCCGTGAAAGGCTGAAGTCCGGTCCGTCGAGACGGCCGTGCCGGATCGCGTATTCGCCGATGGCGGGGCGGTAGGCCTGGTAGACGATGACGGACTGGGCATCGTGATGCGCCAGGATGTGCTTTCCGTCCTGCGGCCAGCGCTCGCGTTGGGCGAGATGGGGCTCGGTGGGAAGCGGCGTGGTCTGCTTGTTCATTGTTCTGGGTTCCTCTCGTTGTTGTTCTTCTTGCGATCTCATTGAGTTGCTCTGTACAACTAATGATGGGTTGTATAGTACAACTAATAAATCCGGAGTCAAGCTGATCGTGACCATGCCCGCCTCAACGTTCCCTGCCTTGACCTTTCCCCGCCCGTTGGTCACTGTCGATGTGGCGATGTTCACTGTGCTGGACGACGCATTGCAGGTCTTGTTGGTGAAACGAGCGGCCGACAGCAACGAGCCGTTTCCTGGCAAATGGGCATTGCCGGGCGGCTTCATCAACACCAATGAAGATGCTTCGTTGCTCGATTGCGCACTGCGCAAGCTGCGTGAGAAGACCGGCGTGGTCACGCCCTATCTCGAGCAGCTCGGGAGTTGGGGCGGGGCGCAGCGCGATCCGCGCGGGTGGTCGGCCACGCACTGCTTCTATGCACTCATTCCGGCGCAGGCCATGCAATTGCGCAGCGGCGCCAACGCCGCCGAGGTGGCGTGGTTCGAGGTCGATGCGGCCTTGCGCAAACGTCTGGCGTTCGACCACGGAGAACTGCTCGAGGCGGCCGTTGCACGTCTGCGCAGCAAGGTGGAGTACACCTCGCTGCCGGCCTTTCTTCTGGAAGAGCCTTTCACCTTGCCGTCGCTGCAGCACGCCTATGAGGTCGTGTTGGGCCGTGACATCGACAAGAGTGCCTTCCGCAAGCGGATGCTGGACGGTGGGTTCATGGAAGAGGCGGGCATGGTAGCGGGCAGCCTGGGCCGGCCCGCCATGGGCTACCGGCTGCGAGACCGTTCGCAGGCCGCGTTGTTTCCGCGCACTTTCAATGCGCGCTGAGCGCGCATTGCCTCAGGCCCGTTCCGACATCGCGTGCAGGTACGCCCGCACCGCGCCATTGCTGCTCAACCCGATCGCCCGGTCGTAGGCCTGCCGCGCTGCCACACGCGCGCCACCGGCCGCGAGCAGGTGGGCGCGTGCGGCCCAGAACGGCTGGTAGCTCGCCACTTCGTCCGACGGGATCGCATCGAGCGCGCGCAGCCCGGTCTCGGGCCCGCGCGCATTCGCCAGCGCACACGCCAGGCTGACCTGCGCGCCGATGCTGGGTCGCAGCGCGAGCAGGCCCTCGTACAGCGACACCAGCACTTCGGGCGGCACCGGTGCACCCGCACGGCGCTCGCAGTGGGCCGACTGGATCGCGGCCTCGAGCTGGTAGGGCCCGAGCGATTGCATGGCCGACGCGATGCGCAGATGGTGCTCGGCCTCGGCCAGCAGCGCGTGGTCCCAGCGCGTGATGTCCTGCTGGTCGAGCGGCACGTAGGCGCCGGCCTCGGTGCGCCGCGCCGCGGTGCGCGCCTCGCAGAACAGCATCAGCGCGAGCAGGCCCAGCGGCTCGGGCTCGGCGGGCAGCAGGCGGCACAGGATGCGGCCCAGGTCGATGGCCTCGGTCGTCAGGCCGCGGGGCAGGGCGTCGGCGCCGTCGACGTCGTCCCAGCCGGTGCCGTAGGCGGCGTAGATGCCGTCGAGCACGTCGCGCAACCGGTGCGGCAGGTCGCGTGCCTGCGGGTATTCGAAAGGAATGCCGGCCGCGCGGATGCGGGCCTTGGCGCGCACCAGCCGCTGGCCCAGCGCGGACGGCGAGGTGAGGAAGGCGCCGGCCATGCGCGCGGCATCGAGGCCGAGCACGGTCTGCAGCATGAGCGGCGCGCGCGCGGCGGCGTCGATGGCCGGG
The DNA here is from genome assembly GCF_058800845.1 of Variovorax sp. GW822-FHT04E09. Classification (NCBI taxonomy): domain Bacteria; kingdom Pseudomonadati; phylum Pseudomonadota; class Betaproteobacteria; order Burkholderiales; family Comamonadaceae; genus Variovorax; species Variovorax sp. GW822-FHT04E09. The sequence goes on along the minus strand of NZ_JBXAMR010000001.1, from coordinate 1,420,097 downwards.
TGCGCGCAGACGAACAGCAGGCGCAGCCGCTCATCGGGCACGGTGGCGGCATCGGGGTCGGCCTCGTCCATCTCGCCGGCGAGCAGAAGCAGCGTCTGCGTGGCGTCGTCCTGCACGCGGCTGTGGCGCCAGGCGTCGAGCTTGCGGTGCCGCGCGACGCTCAGCAGCCAGGCGTCGGGCTGCACCGGCACGCCATCGGCGGGCCAGCGCTCGAGCGCGCGGGCGAAGGCGTCGGCCAGCGCGTCTTCGGAGGCCGCGATGTCGTGCGTGCGGGCAGACAGGATGGCCAGCAGCCGTCCGTACGACTCGCGTGCCGCGCGTTCGGCGGCGTGGTGTGCCGCCGGAGTGGTCACGTCTGGCTCGCGCCCGCCGCTGCGGTGGCGGTGAAGACCGGCCGCACTTCGACACCGCCGCTGGCGGCGCAGGGCGCACGCGCGGCCCATTCGAGCGCGGCGTCGAGGTCGGGCACGTCGACGACGAAGTAGCCGCCGAGCTGCTCCTTGGTGTCGGCGAAGGGGCCGTCCTGCACCTGGCGCTTGTCGCCGCGCACGCGCAGCGTGGTGCCGGTCATGGGCGGCAGCAGGCCGTGGCCGCCGAGCGAAATGCCCGACTGGCGCACCGCGTCGGCATACGCGACCCAGCTGGCGCGGTAGGCCTGCGACGAGGCGTCGTTGCGTTGTTCGAATTCGGCGGCGGGTTGGTAGAACATCAACATGTACTGCATGGTGTTTCTCCGTGAAGGAAAAGCTTGCCGAGCAAGAGCGCTCACCACAATGACGGCCCGCAACCGGTCATTTCGACACCGGACCGGTGCCGAGCAGAAGATTCTTGATCTGTTCGCTCTTTGGCGCAACGTGGGCGCCAGGCCCCGCGCTCAGGCCGCGTGGGCGCGCACCGCGGGCGTGAACAGCGTTTCCATTTCCTGGCGCAGCCGGTAGGCGGCGGTGGTGGTGTCCATCGCCACGTCGGCCCAGCTCAGGCTCTGGCCCTTCTTCACGGAGCGCACGAGCTTGACGTTGTGCGCCAGCCCGAGCGGCAGGCCGCCCAGGCGCAGCGAGCGCTCGGCCGGCAGCAGCTTGCCCCAGACGGTGTAGCCGCCTTCGCCGTCGAGCATCTCGCCCGCGGCGAGGTCGCGCTTGGCGGTGGCGACCACGTCGGCGTTCCAGCCGGTGGCCACGCCGGTGGGCTCGCCGCGCAGCGCCACGCTGGCGACCGACATGCCCACCTCGAGCCCGATCAGGTGCCAGCGCTTGTACAGCGTGAAGTAGCGCCCGCTCGGGTCGGTGTGGGCGTTGTATTCCTCGAAGCAGTTCTTGATGTAGTCGGTCTCGGCCTCGACCGTGACCCACACGCCCATGCGGATGTCGTACGGGATCTTGCGGCCGTCGGCCTCGAGCGACGAGATCACCTCGACCATGCCCTTGCGCTCCAGCACGCCGCCTTCGCTGCGCGGACGCGTGACGAAGGGAATGTCTTCCACGCTCGCGGGCGGGTAGAGCAGGCCGTCGGAGGGCACGCCCAGGCCGGTGGCGTTGGCCACGGCCGAGCTTTCGATCGATGGCTTGGAGCCGTCGAGAAAACTGTTGAACATCTTCGGGTTCAGCCCGCCGCGCTTCGCCTGCTCGGGCGTGAGGCCGTAGTTGCCCCACACGGTCTCGGGTGTCGATTCGGTGAAGTGCGGCAGCCACTTGTGGCCGCGCCCGGCCGCCACCACCGGAAAGCCGCAGGTGCGCGCCCAGTCGACCAGGTCGCAGATCAGCGCGGGCTGGTCCCCGAAGGCCAGCGAATACACCACGCCGGCCTGCTGCGCCTTGTGCGCGAGCAGCGGGCCGCAGAAGGCGTCGGCCTCGACCGTCACGTTGACCACGTGCTTGCCGTGCGCAAAGGCGTCCAGGCAATGGTCGACCGCGGCGACCGGGTTGCCGGTGCACTCCACCACGATGTCGATGCTGGGCTCGCGCGTCACGGCCTGCCAGTCGTCGGTGATCCAGGTGGCGCCGGTCTTCAGCGCCTCCTGCACCGCGCCGGCGTTGCTGCGCTCGGCCTGCCAGCCCACGCGCTCCAGGTTGACGCGCGCGGCGGCGGGCGAGAGGTCGGCAATGGCGACCAACTGCACGCCGGGCGTGCGCGGAATCTGCGCCAGGTACATGGCGCCGAACTTGCCGGCGCCGATCAGGCCGATGCGGATGGGGCGGCCTTCGGCGGCGCGTTGTTGCAAGCGGGTGTGCAGGCTCATGGCGGTCAAGCTTCCACGGTTTCGATCAGCTCGGGCGAGGTGCGCAGCGCGCTCTCGGGCAGGCCGTCTTTCCACGGCACCTCGACGGGGTAGGGCGTCAACAGGCAGTCGTCGGGCAGCACCTCGATGGGCGCGAAGTTTCTGTGCGCGATGTACTCGGGCCGCTGGTGGCGGCGGATGTGGTTGCTGACCGCGCACAGGCTCAGGTACACCGCCACGCGGTTGAAGGGCGAGAGGTTGCTGCCCGAGGCATGCACGAGGCAGCTGTGGAACAGGATCATCGAACCGGCCGGCCCCTTGGGCGAGACGATGCCGCCTTGCGTGCCGCCGGCGCGGTCGACCAGCTGGCGGATCAGGTCGTTGTCGACCGTCCACAGCGGGTAGCTGGTGGTCGTGAGGTCATGCCTGGCATCGACCACGCCCTTGCGGTGGCTGCCCGGAATGAACATCAGCGGGCCGTTGTGCTCGGTCACTTCGTCCAGAAAGATGGCCACGTTCATCGCGCGCTCGGTAGGCATCAGGTCGTCGTTGAGCCAGGTGCCGTAGTCCTGGTGCCACTGCCACACGTCGCCTTCGAAGGCCATCTTGCCGTTGATCTTGAACTGGTGCATGTAGACCGCCTCGTCGAACAGGTCCATCACCGGCTCGACCATGCGCGGGTGCCGCGCCAGCCGTGCGAAGGGCTCGCTGATGAGGTGCGCCGCGAAGTTCGTGCGCACGGCGTCGGAGCCTTTCTCGCGCACGTTGAAGGCCGCACGCTTGCTGTACAGGTCGGGCACCGCCTCGGTCAGCACCTTCGTCTCTTCGGGCGAGAAGTGGCCGGGGAAGAACAGGTAGCCGTCGCGCTCGAACTGCGTGCGTTGCTCGGGGGTCAGCTTCATGCCTTGTCTCCTTTTTTGGTGGGGGATGCGGATGCCCTGCGCGCCAGCTGCTGCGCGAGCCGCTCGGCCAGCGCGTCGCTGGCGCGCGAGACGTGCTCGTCGCTCAGGCGCGCGGCGCGTTCGACGTCGCCGGCGGCAATCGCGTCGGCAATGGCTTCGTGCTCGTCCCACAGCGACTCGCGCTGCGGTTCGGCCTGCAGCACCGCGCCCATCGCGCGGCGCAGGTGGCGCCAGTGCGGGTCGGCGCTCTGGCCGATCAGCGGGTTGCCCGAGGCGGCGTAGATGGCCTGGTGAAAGGCCACGTCGGCATCGATCATGGCTTCGACATTGCGCCCGCGCGCCGCGCGCCGGCCGCGTTCGATGAGCTTGGGGTCGATGCGAAAGCGCTGTTGCGCCGCCAGCCGCGCGGCCAGCACGTCGAGCGCGCCGCGCACCTGGTAGACCTTGCGCATCGCCTCGGCCTCCAGCGGCGCCACCAGCACGCCGCGACCGGGCGCGTCCTGCACGAAGCCGTCCTTCTTGAGCAGCCGCAGCGCCTGCAGCACCGGCTGGCGCGACACCGCGAGCCGCGCCGCGATGTCCTCCTGCGTGAGCCGCTCGCCCGGCGCGAGCGCACCGCTGCTGATGGCGCCGAGCAGGGCGCGGTAGACCTGGTCGACGAGGTCGGGGGCGACTTCGATGCTGAGCAACTGGGCGGGCATGACGGGCCTTTTCTGAACTCTGTATACAGAGTACGGACTTCGGCGGCAGGGCGCATCCCCGGGTTTTTACCCATCGGGGCTGCAAGGAACGGCGTGCCGCCGCTAAGCTCGACCCATGCAACTCCCTACCTACGACGACGTCATCGCCGCGGCCGCGCGGCTCGAAGGCCATGCCCACCGCACGCCGGTGCTGCAATCGACCACCGCCAACGCGCGCTGGGGCGCGCAGTTCTTCTTCAAGTGCGAGAACTTCCAGCGCATGGGCGCGTTCAAGTTCCGCGGCGCGTTCAATGCGTTGTCGAAGTTCGACGCGGCACAACGCAAGGGCGGCGTGATCGCCTTCTCGTCGGGCAACCACGCGCAGGCCATCGCGCTGTCGGCACGCCTGCTGTCGATGCCGGCCGTGATCGTCATGCCCAAGGACGCGCCCGCCGCCAAGGTCGCGGCCACCAAGGGCTACGGCGCCGAAGTGGTGATGTACGACCGCTTCACCGAAGACCGCGAGGCGCTGACCAAGCGGCTCGCGCAGGAGCGCGGCATGACGATGATTCCGCCCTACGACCACCCCGATGTGCTCACGGGGCAGGGCACGGCGGTGAAGGAACTCATCGAAGAGACCGGCCCGCTCGATCACCTCTTCGTGTGCCTCGGCGGCGGCGGGTTGCTGTCGGGCTCGGCGCTGTCGGCGCGTGCGCTGTCGCCCGCCTGCAAGGTCTACGGCGTGGAACCAGAAGCCGGCAACGACGGCCAGCAGTCGCTGCGCGCCGGGAAGATCGTGCACATCGAAACGCCCAAGACCATCGCCGACGGCGCGCAGACGCAGCATCTGGGCGAGTACACCTTCGGCATCATCAAAAGGGATGTCGACGACATCTTCACCGTCACCGACGAGCAGCTTGTCGAGGCGATGCGCTTCTTCGCCGAGCGCATGAAGATGGTGGTGGAGCCGACGGGGTGCCTCGCGTTCGCGGGCGCGATTGCTGCGGCGAAGGCCATCGAAGGCCAGCGCGTGGGCATCGTGATCAGCGGCGGGAACGTCGATCTGTCGCGCTACGCGTCGCTGATCGGCTGATTCTTCTCAGGCCCGGATACCGCTCACCGTCAGGTGCAACAACCGGTCCGCACGCGCCGCCGCGCTCTCCGAGTGCGTGACCAGCACCAGCGAGGCACCGTGCTCGCGCGTCTGGCCGATCAGCAGGTCCATCACCTTCGCGGCGGTGGACGGGTCGAGGTTGCCGGTGGGCTCGTCGGCGAGCAGCAGCGCGGGCCGGTGCACGAGCGCGCGGGCGATCGCCACGCGTTGCAACTGGCCGCCTGAGAGCGTCTGCGGCAACCGCGCGCCCATGCCGGGCAGGCCGACGGCCTCCAGCATGTGGGCCACGCGTGCGTCTTCGCGCGGGCGGCCCAAGAGCATCAGCGGCAGCGACACGTTCTGCGCCACGTCGAGGTGCGGCAGCACGTGGAAAGCCTGGAACACGAAGCCCACATGCTGGCGCCGCCACAGCGCGCGGGCCTCGCCGTCGAGCGCACCGATGTCGGTGCCGTCGTGCGACACGCTGCCTTCGTCCCAAGTGTCGAGGCCGGCCATGCAGTTGAGCAGGGTCGACTTGCCCACGCCCGATTCGCCGACGATGGCGACGAACTCGCCGGGCGCGACCTGCAGGCTCACGTGTTCGAAGACGGGCGCATCGCCGTAGTGCTTGCCGAGGTTGGAGAGGTGCAAGGTCATGCGGGCGCCGCCCCGCGTGCGATCCGCGCGATGTGCTGCACGGCGGCCTGCACCGCGTCGGGCGCGTCGCAGGCGATCACGGTGCGCTGCGGCATGCTGCGCAGCCAGGTGATCTGCCGCTTGGCGAGCTGGCGCGTGGCGGCGATGCCGCGCTCGCGCAGCTCGCCCAGCGCCTTGGCATCGGGCGGTGCGTCGCCGCAGGCGTCGAGCATCTCCCAGGCCTGGCGGTAGCCGACGCAGCGCATCGAGGGCAGGTCGGGCGACAGGTCGCCGCGCGCGCGCAGCGCCTTCACCTCGTCGAGAAAACCGGCCGCGAGCATCGCGTCGAAGCGTTCGGCGATGCGCCCGTGCAGCCAGGCGCGGTCCTCGGGTTCGAGCGACACGAGCACGCCGCCGTCGACGGCCTTGGCGGCCTTGGTGTCGCTGGCATGGAAGCTCGACAGCGGCTGGCCGCTGCTTTCCCACACCTCGAGCGCGCGCTGGATGCGCTGGCTGTCCTGCGGCGCGAGTCGCGCGGCCGTGACGGGGTCGACTTGCGCCAGCCGCGCGTGCATGGCGGGCCAGCCGAGCGCCGCGGCTTCGGCATCGAGGCGCGCGCGCACGGCGGGGTCGGCGGCGGGCATGGCGTCGATGCCGTCGAACAGCGCCTTGAAGTACAGCATGGTGCCTCCCACGAGCAGCGGCAGCGCGCCGCGCGCGCGGATGGCGTCGATGAGCCGCGTGGCGTCGGCCACGAAGGCGGCGGCGCTGTAGCTGTCGCGCGCGTCGAGGATGTCGATCAGGTGGTGCGGCACGGCGGCCTGCTCGGCGGCGGTGGGCTTGGCGGTGCCGATGTCCATGCCGCGGTAGACCAGCGCCGAGTCGACGCTGACGATCTCGACCGGCTGCAGCCGGGCCACGGCCAGGGCGACGGCGGTCTTGCCGGACGCGGTGGGGCCGGCGAGCGCGATGTAGCGCGGGGGAACAGGGGAAGCGGGGGGCATGCGTCGAGGGTAGCAAATGGCACGCGCCAGCCAGCAGCGCGGGGCTTGCCTGCGACGCCGTGCGTCAGGCGACGACGGTTGCGTCCCGCATCCGCCGGATGTCGCGCAGCGGCGGCGCACCGAACAGGCGCGCGTACTCGCGGCTGAACTGCGAGGCGCTTTCGTAGCCCACGCGCACGCCGGCGGTGCCGGCATCGATGTTCTGGTTCAGCATCAGCTGCCGCGCTTCCTGCAGGCGCAGCTGCTTCAGGTACTGCATCGGGCTCATGCCGGTCACGGCACGGAAGTGCTGGCGGTAGGTCGACGGGCTCATGTGCGCCGAAGCGGCCAGTTCGTCCGCCTGCACGGGCTTCCTGAAATTCATCTTGAGCCACGCCAGGCTCTGCGCCACCTGCTGGCTGGGCGAGCCGACGGTCATGAGGCGCTGCAGCTGCGGGCCGTGGCGCCCGGCGAGCAGGCGCACGACGATTTCCTTCTGCAGCAGCGGCGCGAGCTGGGGAACGAGCCGGGGCTCGGCCAGCAGCTCGACGAGCCGCGTGACGGTGCCCAGCAGCGTCGCGTCGAGCGCGCCCAGCGACAGGGCGCGCTGGTTGTGGGGTTCCCTGGACGGCGGCGGCAACGCCATCTCGGTCGCCACCTGCACGATGGCGCGCGGATCGAGCCGGATCATGAGGCCCAGGAAGGGTTGCGCCGCGCTGGCGCGGGTGACGTGCGCCACCACGGGCAGGTCGGCCGTGATCAGCAGCGACTGCCCGGCGCCGTATTCATAGATCTCGTCGCCGAGCGCCGCGCGCTTCTGTCCGCCGACGGTGATGCCCAGGCCGAAGCCGTAGATGCAATGCACGGGCTCGGTCGCGGCGCTGCGGCGGTGCAGCGAGAGTTCGGGAATGGCGGTGGCGTGGTCGCCGTCGTTTCGGGCAATGCGCCCGACGGCCGCGGCCAGGGCACCGAGGACGGCCGAATCGTCTGGCTGCGTCGGCTGTAGCACTTCCATCTGAATCCTTTCGGGTGCTTGCGCAAAGTCTAGCGGGCGCTTCTCATGCGCTTGGCGTTTTTGGCGCAGTCTCGTTGTTTCAGGCAAGAACGCGCGCGGATTGGGCAAGTGGCGGCGGGCGCTTCGTCGGACACTGGCCGCCGTGAAGTCCTGCCGCGCGCGGCGCGAGGACCGTGCTTCCCCTCCACGATGATGAAAAAAGAAATGACCCACGACGAACGACATCCGCATCGCATCACCGCCTCGCTCGTGGCCGCACTGGCCATCGGCGCGAGCATGGCCGGGTCCGCGCCCGTCTTTGCCAGCACCGCGCTGGCACAGAAGTACGCGTGCGTGGCCTGCCACCAAGCCGCCGTGAAGGTGGTGGGCCCCTCCTGGAAAGAGATCGGCGCGCGCTACGGCGACGGCAAGGGCACGGCCGCGCAGCTGGCCGCCAGCATGAAGGCCGGCAGCTCGGGCAAGTGGGGTGCGATGCCCATGCCCGCGCAAGCCCAGGTCCCCGACGCGGACCTGCAGGCGCTCGCGCAATGGGTGCTCGACGGCGCCAAGTGAATTCGACCCATCCCACCTACCCACGGAGAAAACCAACATGAGCGCGCTCCACGTCAACGGCCGTGACCACACGGTCGACGCCGACCCCGGCACCCCCATCCTCTGGGCCCTGCGCGACACGCTGGGCATGACCGGCACCAAGTTCGGCTGCGGCGCGGCGCTGTGCGGCGCCTGCACCGTGCACATGGACGGCCAGGCCATCCGCTCGTGCATCACGCCCATCGCGGCGGCCGAGGGCAAGAAGATCACCACCATCGAAGCCGTGACCGGCGGCAACGACCGCGTCGGCGCGGCCGTGCATGCCGCGTGGGTCAAGCACGACGTCGCGCAGTGCGGCTACTGCCAGAGCGGCCAGATCATGAGCGCGACCGCCTTCCTGCAGTCGCTGCCCAAGGGCAAGCAGCCCAGCACGGACGAGATCGACTCGGCCATGGCCGGCAACATCTGCCGCTGCGGCACCTACGCCCGCATCCGCGCCGCCGTGGCCGATGCGGCCAAGACCCTCGCCTGAAGGAGCCGACGACATGCTGCCCCACATCGACTACAACGACCTGCCGCGCGCGCTGCAGCGCCTGATGGCCCAGCCTGCGACCGATGACGCCGACGCGGCCGCCACGCTGCCGCGCCGCAGCTTCCTGAAGATGGCCGGCGCCGGCGGCCTCGTGCTCGGCGCCTTTCCGCACCTGGCCATGGCGCAGGCCGACGGCCCGGCCAAGGCCGGCGGTGCGCTCAAGCCGACGCAACAGCCCTCGGCCTTCGTGCAGATCGCGCCCAACGGCGAGGTCACGGTCACCATCAACCGCCTCGAGTTCGGCCAGGGCGTGCAGACCGGCCTGCCGATGATCCTGGCCGAGGAGCTCGACGCCGACTGGGCCCTGGTGCGCAGCCGCAACGGCACCAACGATGCCGCCTACGCCGACCCGCTGTTCGGCATGCACCTGACCGGCGGTTCCAACTCGATCAAGAACAGCTACACGCAGTACCGCGAACTGGGCGCGCGTGCGCGGGCCATGCTGCTGTCGGCCGCGGCGCAGCGCTGGAAGGTCGACGTGGCCACGCTGCGCACGCAGGCCGGCACCGTGATCGGCCCGGGCGGGCGCAAGGCGGGCTACGGCGAGCTGGCCGAAGCAGCCATGGCGCTGCCGGTGCCCGAGACGGTCACGCTGAAGAGCCCGAAAGACTTCCGAATCATCGGCCGCCCGACCACGCGCCTGGACGCACGCGCCAAGAGCAGCGGGCGACAAGACTTCGGCATCGACGTGAAGCAGCCCGGCCAGCTGACGGCCGTGGTGGCGCATCCGCCGGTGTTCGGCGCCCGCCTGGCCTCGGTGGACGACAGCGCGGCGCGCGCCGTCAAGGGCGTGAAGGCCGTGCTGCGCATTCCGCTGGACCGCGGCGCCGAGGGCGTGGCCGTGGTGGCCGACGGCTACTGGCCGGCCAAGCTGGGCCGCGACGCGCTCAAGCTGCAGTGGAACACCGATGCGGTGGAGAAGGTCGACAGCGACAAGCAACTGGCGCAGTACCGCGAACTGGCCGGCCGCCCCGGCAACCGCAAGTTCGACGCCGACATGGCGCCGTTGGCCGGCGCGCCGCACAAGCTCGAGGCCGAGTTCGTGTTTCCCTACCTGGCCCACGCGCCCATGGAGCCGGAGAACTGCACCGTGAAGCTGTCGGACGGCCGCGCCGAGCTGTGGGTCGGCACCCAGTCCGCCGACCTCGACGGCCAGGCCGCGGCACGCACGTTGAAGCTCGACCCCGCGCAGGTGAAGGTGAACGTGCAGATGGCGGGCGGCGGCTTCGGCCGGCGCTTCGTGGGCTCGAGCGACTTCGTGGTCGAGGCCTGCGAGATCGCCAAGGCCGCGCGCACCGCCGGCCTGAAAGACGCCCCCGTGCGCCTGCTGTGGAGCCGCGAGGACGATATCAAGGGTGGCTACTACCGTCCCATGCACCTGCACCGCGCGCGCATCGGTTTCGACGAACGCGGCAAGATCCTCGCGTGGGACCACGTGATCGTGGGCCAGTCCATCACCGCGGGCACGGTGTTCGCCGGCTCCATGGTGAAGGACGGCATCGACGCCACCGCGGTGGAGGGCATGCGCGATCCGTACCCCGTGCCGATGCGCCTCACGGTGCACCACCCGCAGGTCAACGTGCCGGTGCTGTGGTGGCGCAGCGTGGGCTCCACGCACACTGCCTTCGTGATGGAGACGCTGATCGACGAGATCGCCCGCACGACCAAGCAGGACCCGGTGGCCTACCGCATGAGCCTCTTCGGCGACAAGCACCCGCGCCACCGCGCCGCGCTGCAATTGGCGGTCGACAAGAGCGGCTACGGCAAGAAGAAGCTGGCCGAAGGCCGCGCCTGGGGCGTGGCCGTGCACGAGTCCTTCGAATCGGTGGTGGCCTATGTGGTCGAAGCGTCGGTGAAGGACGGCCAGCCCGTGCTGCACCGCGTGACCTCGGGCGTGCACTGCAACCTGGCGGTGAACCCGCGCAGCGTGGAAGCGCAGGTGCAGGGCGCGGCGGTGATGGGGCTGTCGACCTGCCTGCAGGGCAGCGCCATCACGCTGAAGGACGGCGTCGTGCAGCAGGGCAACTTCGGCGACTTCAGCGTGGCGCGCATCACGCAGGTGCCCGAGTTCGACGTGCACATCGTGCCCAGTGCCGATGCGCCCAAGGGGATGGGGGAACCCGGCCTGCCGCCGCTGGCGCCTGCCTTCGCCAACGCCGTGGCGCGGCTGACGGGCAAGCCCTTGCGCCAGCTGCCGTTCGACCTGGCCTCGGCCTGACGCGGGAGCGGAACCGCCTGAAAAAGGCGGGCTAGATGGCGGCGGGGGCGGGCGTGTGCGCCTCGCCACGCACCTCTTGTGGCGACAGCGCCGCGGAAGGCAAGGAAGGCGGTGCAGGCCGCGGTGACACCAGCCGCGGCTGCGGCCGGCTGTCTGCCACGGTGCTGCTGTCCTCGGGCTTCATGCGAAACAGCTGCGACAGCGCGGCGCGGTACTGCGTCGCGCCCACCGAGTTGGTGTTGTGGTGCGAGCCGCCCTCGACCAGCACGAACATCTTGGGCACCGTGGCCGCGTCGTACAGCTTGCGCCCGAGCGTCGGGTTGATCAGGCTGTCGGCGGTGCCGTGCACCACGAGCAGCGGCGCGCCGATGTCCTTGACGGTGCGAATCGCCTCGAAGCGCTGCGTGATGAACGGGCCGAAGGGCAGCCAGCCCCACTTGAAGCTGCTGGCCACGTCGGCGATGGAGGTGAAGGTGCTCTCGACGATGGTGCCGCTCTCGTCGTTCACCGTGGCCGCCAGGTCGATGCCGATGGCGCCGCCCAGCGAGTGGCCGAAGATGTAACGGTGCTGGCGCGGATGGCGTGCGGCCAGCCAGGTCCAAGCGGCGCGGGCGTCTTCGCGGGCCGAGGCTTCCGAGGGCAGGCCCTTGGAGCTCTTGCCGAAGCCGCGGTAGTCGATGGCCAGCACCGAGAAGCCCAGCTCGTGCATGCGCTGGATGCGCGGCGCCGAGCCGGCCACGTTGTAGCGCGCACCATGCAGGTACAGCAGCACGGGGGTCTCGGTGGTTTCGGGGGCGCCGCCGAGCCACAGGCCGTGCAGGCGCGCCGGTTCACCGGTGATGGACGACTGGAAGTCGATCCAGACATCCTGCATGCCTTCGGTCATCTGGGCCGAATTGCCCCAGCTGCGGTCGCTGGGCTGGAAGATCCATTCGCGCTGGCGTTCGTCGAGGGTCGAACAGCCGGCTGCCAGGAGGGCACAGAGCGAAAAGATGGACGCGAGGAGGGGCCAGCGTTTGATCATGGGGTGGAGGGACAGCGAAAGTCGGCCGAAAGTTCATCTGCTTGCTTTCTGAAACGCGTCGGCATCGCGTGTCAGCTCCCCCTGTGCAGCGCTCGCCGGCGCCTGGCACGAGACCATGCAACGTGCGTGCCCGCACCGTGGATGACGCCACAAAACCCTCGAAAACCCTCGAAATGGGCGCTGACGGCGCTTATCTGCCGTACAGGCCCCCGTGTTCAGCCCGGCGCCGGCTGCACGAAATACACCACCATCCGCAGGTGCCGGTGCGTGTCGACCACCAAGGTTTCGTGGTGAAACTCCAACGGTCCGCTGTCGGCCATCTGTACGCATCCGAGCCCGCGCCGGGCGGGCGCGCTGTCGGGGGTGTCCCACCAGCGGCGGAAGTCGGGCGAGAGCGCTTTCAGGTCCGCGACCAGGCCCCGCATGGCCGGATCGTCGGGCGCGATGGCGAAGTCGTATCGGAATTGCGCCAGCAGCCCGGGCGCATCGTCGCGCCAGGCGGGCAGGCGCGGGCGCAGTTCGGGGTCGGCGAACACTATGCGAAGGAGGTTGCGCGCCTCGCGCTCGCGCGCGCTGAAGCCGAAGAGCGCGTCGGCCGCGGCGTTCCAGGCCACCACGTCCCAGCGCAGGTTGAACACGTAGGCGGGGCGGGTGGGCAGCTCGTCCATGAGCTGCTGGATGCGGGGCGTGACCGACGCCTGCTGATGGGCCTCCGGCGGCGGCGGGCGCTTGTGGGCCAGCAGGAACAGGTGGCTGCACTCGGCGTCGTCCAGCTTCAGGGCATGGGCCACGCCGAGCAGGAATTTCTGTGACACCTGGATCTCGCGCCCCTGCTCGAACCAGGTGTACCAGGTGAGCCCCACGCCGGCCATCACCGCGACCTCTTCGCGCCGCAGGCCGGGCGTGCGGCGCCGCCCCTGCGAGGGCAGGCCCACATCGGCGGGCGTGAGCTTGCGGCGGTGCCGGGTCAGGAACTCCGACAGCTCGTTCTTGGTGCGGCTGAGGCTGCGTTCGATCAAGCCTGTTGTCTCCAGTAATAGGATAAATGCTTAAATTGTAATGTGATGATCTTGTCCTGAAGATGGGGCTTCCGCAACCCGAACGCGCACCCGGAGGCCTCTTTTGACAGCACCTTGCGATTCACTTTCTCTTTCCCACAGCCCTCCCGCTGCGAGGCGCGAAGGCCGCGCAGGCGCCCGCGAATGGACGGGGCTCGCGCTGCTGGCGCTGCCGACCTTGCTGCTCGGGCTCGACCTCACGCTGCTGCACCTAGCCCTGCCCGCGCTGGCCCTGGACCTGCGCCCCACGAGCGCGCAGGCGCTGTGGATCGTCGATGCCTACGGCTTCATGATCGCCGGCTTTCTCGTCACGATGGGCACGCTGGGCGACCGCATCGGGCGGCGCAAGCTGCTCATGGTGGGGGCGGCGGCGTTCGGCGTGGCGTCGGTGATCGCGGCCTGTTCGACCAGCGCCAACCAGCTGATCGCCGCGCGTGCCGTGCTCGGCGTGGCGGGCGCGACGCTGATGCCGTCGACGCTGGCGCTGATCAGCAACATGTTCCTGCACCCGCACCAGCGCGCGCTGGCGATCGGGCTGTGGGCGACCATGTTCGCGCTCGGCATGGCGGCCGGGCCCGTGGTGGGGGGCCTGCTGCTCGCGCACCACGGGTGGGGCGCGGCCTTTCTGGTCGCGCTGCCGGTGGTCGGGCTGCTGCTGGTGGCGGCGCCGTTCCTGCTGCCGGAGTACCGCGCGCCGCAGCAGGGGCGGCTCGATCTGCCCAGCGTCGCGCTGTCGCTGCTGGCCTTGCTGCCGGTGGTCTACGGCATCAAGCAGGTCGCGAAGGACGGGATCGGTGTCGGGGCCGTGCTGGCGCTCGTCGGCGGGCTGGCGTTCGCGCTGGGGTTCGTCCGGCGGCAACGGCGGCTGCGCCATCCGCTGATCGATCTCGACCTGTTCGCCAGCCGGGCCTTCAGCGTCGCGCTCGTGGTGTTGCTGGTGGGGCTGGTCGGTGTCGGCGGCACGATGCTGCTGGTGACCCAGTATCTGCAGCTGGTGGCGGGTCTGTCACCGCTCGCCGCCGGGCTGTGGATGGGCCCGCCGGCGCTCGCGATGCTGGTGACCGGCATCACCGCGCCGCTGCTCGCGCGGCGCATCCGGCCGGGCCATGTGATGGCGGGGGCGCTGGGGTTGTCGGTCGTGGGCTACCTGGTGCTGAGCCAGCTCGATCGCACGCCGCATGGCATCGCACTGGTGACGGCCGCGTTCTCGCTCGTGTACCTCGGCTTGGGCACGATTGCCGCGCTGGGCACCGACCTGGTCGTGGGCGCCGCGCCACCCGAGAAGGCGGGGTCGGCCTCGGCCTTGTCCGAAACGGTGCAGGAGCTGGGCCTCGCCGTGGGCATCGCCACGCTGGGCAGCCTGACGACGGCGGTGTATCGCACACGGATGGGCGACCCGATCGATGGCATGGCGGTGAACCTTCAACGCGCGGTATCGGACAGCCTGGCCGGCGCCACCGCGGTGGCACGCGAACTGCCTGCGGGCGTGCTGGAGCAGGCGCAAGCCGCCTTCCTCGCGGGACTGAATGCAGCCGCAGCCACCAGCGCCGTCAGCATTGCGATCCTGGCGGTGCTGGCCGCCGTCACGCTGCGGCATGTCGGCGTGGCCGCCGACGACGGGCTCAGCGCCCGCGCATGAACAGCGAATCGAGCTCGCGGATCGACAGCTGGCGCCAGGTCGGCCGGCCGTGGTTGCACTGGTCGGAGCGCTCGGTGGCTTCCATCTGGCGCAGCAGGCCGTTCATCTCGTCGATGGTGAGCTTGCGGTTGGCCCGCACCGCGCCGTGGCAGGCCATGGTCGACAGCAGCTCGTTCTGTGCGCGCTGCACCACGGTGCTTGCGTCGTGCTGGCCCAGCTCGGCGAGCACGCTGCGCGCCAGCTCCACCGGGTCGCCGTCGGCCAGCGTGCCGGGCACGGCGCGCACCGCCAGCGTGCGGGCCGAGAAGGGCGTGATCTCCAGCCCCAGCGTGGGCAGCACCTCGGCGCAGGCCTCGGCCGTGGCCACTTCCTGCGGCGTGGCGGCGAAGGTGGCCGGGATCAGGAGCGGCTGGCTCGTGATGGCCGCGCCGTCGAGTTGGGTCTTGAGCCGCTCGTAGACGATGCGCTCGTGCGCCGCGTGCATGTCGACGATCACCAGGCCCTGGCTGTTCTCGGCCAGGATGTAGATGCCCTGCAGCTGGGCCAGCGCGCGGCCCAGCGGCCAGGCGTCCTGGTTCATGACCGGCGCTGGCATGGGGGCCAGGGCCTCGCTGTCGGGCAGTCCGACCGGTGCGCGGAACGACATCGCCGGCGCCTCGGTCTGCCACTGCGACGGGGCCGTGACCGGCGCATGCCCCTGTTCCTCGGTGCGCCGCGGCCACATCGCCTCGAAGTCGCCGGCACCGCGCTCGCGCGCCTGGAACGGGATCGCGGGCTGCGACCAGCTGGCGCTCGGCGGCAGCGGGGTCTGCTTGAAGAAGGGCTGCGGCGGCACATCGGCCGGTGCCAGGGCATCGCCGGCGCGCGGCGCGGCCAGGGCGTCCTCGATGGCGTGGCGCACCGCCTGGTGCACCTCGCGCCCGTCGCGAAAGCGCACCTCGATCTTGGTCGGGTGCACGTTGACGTCGACGCGCGCGGGGTCGATCTCCAGGTACAGCACGTACACCGGCTGGCGCTGGCCGTGCAGCACGTCTTCGTAGGCGCTGCGCACCGCGTGCGACAGCACCTTGTCGCGCACGAAGCGGCCGTTGACGTAGAAGAACTGCTGGTCGTTGCGCGAGCGCGCCGCGTCGGGAATGCCGGCACGGCCGACCACGCGCACCGGGCCGCCTTCGCGCAGCACGGAGACGCTCTGCGACACGAAGTCGTCGCTCAGCGCATCGGCCAGCCGCTGCTCGGGCGTGGCGGCGGCGCGCCATTGTTCGATCAACTTGCCGTCGTGCCAGACCGAGAAGCCCACCTCGGGCCGTGCCAGCGCATGGCGGCGCACGGCCTCGATGCAGTGGGCCAGCTCGGTGGCGTCGGTCTTCAGGAACTTGCGCCGCGCGGGCGTGGCAAAGAACAGCTCGCGCACCTCGACCGTGGTGCCCACGGAGCGTGCCACCGGCCGCAATTCGCCCGTGCCGCCGTCGAGCACGAAGGCGCTGTCGGCGCCGGTGAAGCGCGAGAGGATGCTGAGCTCGGCAATCGCGTTGATGGCCGCGAGCGCCTCGCCGCGAAAGCCCATGGTGCCGACCGTTTCCAGGTCGCTCAGGCTCGCGATCTTGCTGGTGGCGTGGCGGCGCAGCGCCACCGTGAGTTCCTCGCGCGGAATGCCCAGGCCGTCGTCTTCCACCGAGATCAGCCGCACGCCGCCCGAGGCCAGCCGCACGGTGATCTGGCGCGCGCCGGCGTCCAGCGCGTTGTCGAGCAGTTCGCGCACCACCGAGGCGGGGCGCTCGACCATTTCACCGGCGGCGATCTGGCTGATCAGCTCGTCGGGGAGTTCACGGATCGGGCGGCGTTCGGCGGGGGGGAGGGAGGAGGGTAGGGCACTCACCGGAAACATTCTAAAAGCGGGGCGCATGTCGGGCGGTTGGCGGGGTATCGGGGTGTATTTGGCGCGCTTATACCGATCCTCAACCGATCTCATTGGCTTTGGCGAAGGCGAAAACCTAAGCTCCCTCTCGCCAACGTATTCGCACAACAAGAACGCACCGGAGACACCCAATACACCGCCATGGCCCGCCGCCATGCCGCGCAGGGGGCCGCCGCGCGCGTTCGCCGACCACCCTGAAAGCCGACGCCATGACGACACCCCGCCCCCTGCGCTCCGCCGCCTGGTTCAACAACCCCGAACACAGCGAACTCTCGGTCCTGCACCTGGCCTGGTTCCTGAACTACGGCCTCACCCGCGAAGAGCTGCAATCGGGCAAGCCGATCATCGGCATCGCGCAAAGCGGCTCCGACCTCACGCCCTGCAACCGCCACCACCGCGAGCTGTCGCTGCGCGTGCGCGAAGGCATCCGCGAGATGGGCGGCATCGCGATGGAATTCCCGATGCACCCGATCCAGGAGAACGGCCGCCGCCCCACGGCCGCGCTCGACCGCAACCTGGCCTACCTGGGGCTCGTCGAGATCCTCACCGGCTACCCGATCGACGGCGTGGTGCTGACCACCGGCTGCGACAAGACCACGCCCGCCGCGCTGATGGCCGCGGCCACCGCCAACATCCCCGCCATCGTGCTGTCGGGCGGCCCGATGCTCAACGGCTGGCACGAAGGCCAGCGCACCGGCACCGGCACCACGTTGTTCAAGGCGCGCGAGCTGTTCGCCAAGGGCAGCATCGACTTCCCCGGCTACATCGACCTCGTGGGCTCCACCGTGCCCTCGGCCGGCCACTGCAACGTGATGGGCACGGCCTCGACCATGAACGCCCTGGCCGAAGCGCTGGGCATGAGCCTGCCCGGCTGCGCGGCCATTCCCGCGCCGTACCGCGAGCGCGGCCAGATGGCCTACGAAACCGGCCGCCGCATCGTCGACATGGTGCGCGAAGACCTGAAACCCTCGGACATCCTCACGCGCTCGGCCTTCGAGAACGCGATCGTCGTCAACTCGGCCATCGGCGGCTCGACCAACGCGCCCATCCACCTCATCGCCATCGCCAAGCACGCGGGCGTCGAACTGAACATCCAGGACTGGGAAACGGTCGGCCTCGACGTGCCGCTGCTGCTCGACATGCAGCCCGCCGGCAAGTACCTCGGCGAGGAGTTCTACCGCGCGGGCGGCGTGCCCGCGGTGGTCGCCGAGCTGCACCGCCACGGCCTGATCCGCACCGACGCGCGCACCGTCAACGGCCACACCCTGGCCGTCAACTGCGCCGACGCGCCCGTGAAAGACGCCGACGTGATCCGCCCCTTCGATCAGCCGCTGCGCGAGAACGCCGGCTTCCTCGTGATGTCGGGCAACCTGTTCGACAGCGCGATCATGAAGACCAGCGTCATCTCCGACGAGTTCCGCGCGCGCTACCTCAGCAAGGCCGGCGACCTCGACGCCTTCGTGGGCCGCGCCATCGTGTTCGACGGCCCGGAAGATTTCGAAGCCCGCATCGAAGACCCGTCGCTGGACATCGACGCGAGCTGCATCCTGTTCATGCGCGGCGTCGGCCCCATCGGGCACCCGGGATCGTCGGAAGTGGTCAACATGCGCGCGCCGTCGCATCTGCTCAAGAGCGGCGTGTCGGCCTTGCCCTGCATCGGCGACGGCCGGCAGTCGGGCACCTCGGGCTCGCCGTCGATCCTCAACGCCTCGCCCGAAGCCGCCGCAGGCGCGGGCCTGGCGCTGCTGCAGACCGGCGACAAGGTGCGCGTGGATTTGAAGGAGCGCACCGTCAACATGCTCGTCGACGACGCCGTGCTGCAAGCGCGCGCCCGTGACCTCGAAGCGAAGGGCGGCTACCCGATTCCCGCGAGCCAGACGCCATGGCAGGAGATCCAGCGCGCGATGGTGGACACGCTCTCTGAAGGCATGGTGCTGAAGCCGGCGACCAAATACCAGCGGGTGGCACAGACGGCGGGGATTCCGCGTCGGAATCACTGAGGACGGTTGCTGTTCAGGGCGCGATCCCGCCGACGGGTGCCTTGCTCCGCGAATGTCCTCCGGCCTTCGGCCTCCCCCTTGATTTCGCTGCGCAAGGCACCCATCGACGTGATCGTCGAGCCGAGCGGTTGTTGACCGGCGCGCACCAGCGATGTGTCCCGTGCTCAGGACACTGGGTGCTTCCCGCAGCGAAATCAAGGAGGAGGGGCGAAGCCCCGGGGGACATTCGCGGAGGGAAGTACCCGGTGGCCTGAGCACACGCCCTGAATGAACCCGCCCCCGCACCCAGAATTTTTTAAATCAGAAGAGAAGGAGTCAGACATGAAGTGGATGAGCGTTCAAACGCCGCAGGGCCCCCGCGTGGGCTACATCAAGGACGGCGCACTGCAGCCCGTCAATGTGAGCCGTATGCAGGAGATCGTCGAAGGGAAAGCCTGGAGCGATGCAAGCAATCCGATCCCGCTCGCCGACGTCAAGCCCACGCTGCCGTTCGCACCGAGAAACATCATCTGCATCGGCGCCAACTACCGCGACCATTGCATCGAGACCGGCCTGGCCATCCCCGAGAAGCCCGTCGTGTTCGCGAAGTTCAGCAACACGCTGGCCGCCGATGGCGACGCGATCACCTGGCCCGAAGGCTTCACCGAGAAGGTCGACTGGGAAGCCGAACTCGGCGTCGTCATCGGCCAGCGTGCACAGGGCGTGAGCGAGGTGGACGCGCTCTCGCATGTGTTCGGCTACGTCGCCGCCAACGACGTGAGCGCGCGCGACGTGCAACTGGGCGAGGCGCAATGGGTGCGCGGCAAGTCGCTCGACGGCTTCTGCCCGCTTGCGCCCACCGTCGTCACGCGCGACGAAGTGACCGACGTGCAATCGCTGGGCATCCGCTGCCTCGTCAACGGCGAGGCCGTGCAGTCGTCCAACACCAGCGAAATGATCTTCTCGGTCGCGTTTCTCATCGCGTACCTCTCGCGCGCCATCACGCTCGAACCCGGCGACCTGATCCTCACCGGCACGCCCGCCGGCGTCGGGCTGGGCCTGAAGCCGCCACGCTTCCTCAAGCGCGGCGACGTGGTCTCGGTCGAGATCGACGGGCTGGGTTCGGTGACGAACCCGGTCCACGGCGCGGTCGCACGCGGCTAGCCTCGGCGGCTTTCAGACAGACATACCTATTCAGGAGACAACAACAATGACAACCACGAGTCCCTACGGCGAGCTGGTCACAGGCGCCATCCACAAGGCGCGCTGGCGCCTGCTGCCCATGCTGATCGTCATGTACATCATGTCGATTCTTGATCGCGTGAACGTCGGCTTCGCCAAGCAGGCGCTGCAGATCGACACCGGCCTGAGCAACGGCGCCTTCGCGCTCGGCGCCGGCATCTTCTTCGTGAGCTACGCGATCTTCGAAGTGCCGAGCAACGTGATCCTGTCGCGCGTGGGCCCGCGCATCTGGCTGTGCCGGATCATGGTCACCTGGGGGCTCGTGGCCTCGGCCATGATGTTCGCGACCACCGAGACCTCCTTCTACGTGCTGCGCTTCCTGCTCGGCATCGCGGAGGCGGGCTTCTACCCCGGCGTGCTGCTCACGCTGACCTACTGGTTTCCCGCCAAGGTGCGTGCGCAGGCCAACGGCATCCTGCTGTTCGGCTTTGCGGGCGCGCTCGTCATCGGCGGGCCGATCTCCGGTGCGCTGCTCGACATGAACGGCATCGGCGGCCTGAAGGGCTGGGAGTGGATGTTCCTCATCGAGGGCCTGATGGCCGTGGTGGTGGGCATCGTGGCCTTCTTCGTCATCGTCGACCGGCCGCACAACGCGCCCTGGCTCACGACCGCGCAGCAGAACGCACTGCAGGCCGTGCTCGACCAGGAAGCGGCGGAGAAGTCGGCCGACAGCCCGCAGACCGTGTGGCAGACGCTGTGCAATCCGCGGGTCATGTTCTTTGCGCTGAACTTCTTCATCGTGCAGATCGCCGCCTACGGCCTCATCTTCTATCTCCCGACCCAGGTGGGGCAGATCCTGGGCCAGAAGATCGGCCTGCTGGTCGGCTTCGTCACCAGCATCCCGTGGCTGTTGGCGCTGTTCGTCGTGTACTTCGTCACGCGCTGGTCCGACCGCCACCACGACCGCCGCCGCGTCACCGTGGCCATGCTGTACACGATCTTCGGCGTGTGCGTGTGCCTGTCGGCGCACGGCTCACCGATCTTCGCGATCGCGGCGCTGTCCATCGGTGCGTCGACCTACCTGTCGGGCACGCCGATCTTCTATGCCTTCCTGTCGGAGCGGCTGTCGGGCCTGGGCATTGCCACGGGCATCGCGCTGGTCAACTCCATCGGCAACCTGGGCGGCTTCGTGGCGCCCAACCTGCGGACCTACGTGGAGCAGAACCACGGCGGCTCGGCCGCGGGGCTGTACACGCTGGGCAGCGCGGCGCTGCTGGCTGCGCTGATGCTGGCGCTCATGCCGAAGGGCTGGCGCGTGGCGAAGAAGGGCGGGGCTGCGGCGGCGCCGGCGGCCGTGCTCGACGGCCGGGCGCGCGCCTAGCCGTTCAGAAGGCCTGTCGCCAGACGCGCGACAGGGCCTGCCACGCGCAGTCCACCTCCGGCCGCTTGAGCGCGCCGGCCAGGCAGACAAAGCGCAGGTCGCAGCCGATGCTCACGCGGTCGGCAATGACCAGGCCGTCGCGCTGGCTGGCCTGCAGCGCCAGTGCATCGCGCGCCAGCGAAATGCCCACGCCGGCGCGCACCAGCGCCAGCATCGACATCTCCTGGTCGGCCTGCGCGGCCTTCTTCAGCACCAGCTTGTGGGCCTGCAGCACCGGCGCCAGCAGCCGCGAATGCGAGGAGGTCGCCGGTGCCAGCACCCACGGCAGGTAGGCCAGCTCGGGCCAGTCGCGGCCCAGCACCTGGGGCGCCCAGCCGCTCGGGCCGATCACCTGGTAGTTGAAGCGCGCCAGCACCTGCGAATGGAACAGTTCACCGTCGTGGCGCCGTGAGGCGGCGCTGGCCTGCGGCAGGTCGGTGGCCTCGGGGTCGCCGAGGTAGAAGCCGATGTCCAGCTCCTTGTTCAGCAGTTGGGCGAGCACGTCGCCGCTCGTGCCCTGGTGCAGCTCGGTCTCGAGCTCAGGCGCCAGCGCCACCAGCTCGGTGAGGAAGGGGCTGAGCCGAGTGAAGTCGGGGTCGAGGATGGTGCCGATGCGCAGCGAGCCACGCACGCCGCCCTTGAGCCGCTCGGCGGCCACCGCGAAATCGTTCAGGCTCTCGAGCGCATGCTCCGCGTGGTTGAGCAGCGCCGCGCCGTCGCGCGTGAGCAGCAGGCCGGTGGGCGTGCGCTGGAACAGCTCCAGCTCGACCAGCGCGCCCAGTTCCTTGAGCTGCAGGCTCACGGCCGGCTGCGTGAGGAACAGGCGCTGCGCGCCGCGCGACACCGAGCCTTCGCGGGCCACGGCCACGAAGGCCTGCAGGAGCCGGGGCTCGATCTTCTTCATGCCGCGCCGGGGAAAGGCTGCAGCTGCTTGTACATGACGAAGGCGTCCACGAAGCCCAGCTGCGGATGCCTGAATGCGCCCGGCAGCGTGCCGACGATGGCGAAGCCCATGTGCTGCCACAGTCGCACCGCGCGCTCGTTGGTGGAGACGACGAAGTTGAACTGCATCGCCAGGAAGCCCATGCGCAGGGCCTGCTGCTGCGAGTGTTCGCACAGCGCCGAAGCCACGCCCAGGCCGCGCGCCGCCTCGGACACCACATACCCGCAGTTGCTCACGTGCGCGCCCTGGCCGGGCTGGTTGGGCCGGATCACATAGGTGCCGAGCACGGCGCCTTCGTCGCTGCAGGCCACGAAGACCTGGGTGGGCACCTTCGTCCACGAGTGGCGGGCCTGTTCTTCCGTCACATCGGGCGGGTAGGTGTAGGTGTCGCCGCGGCGGAACGTCGGTTCGAGAACGGCCCAGATGGCGGGCCAGTCGGCATCGAGGGCTTCGCGGATCTGGATCATGGGGTGATTCGGAAAAGGTGCGACATGCCAACAAGGATAATCCGCGCCCATGGAAATCATCAGCTTTCTCGTCGACTTCATCCTTCACGTCGACAAACACCTCGAGGCCTTCGTGGTCGCCTATGGCCCCTGGGTCTATGCGCTGCTGTTCCTGATCGTGTTCGTCGAGACCGGCGCGGTGGTCATGCCGTTCCTGCCGGGCGACTCGCTGCTCTTCATCGTCGGCGCGCTGTGCGGCGTGGGGCTCATGAGTTTTCCGCTGGCCTGCGGCATCCTGATCGCGGCGGCCATCCTGGGCGACCAGTGCAACTACTCGATCGGGCGCTACTTCGGACCCAAGGTGTTCCAGTGGGAGAACTCGCGCTTCTTCAACCGCAAGGCCTTCGACCAGGCCCACAGCTTCTACGAACGCTACGGCGGCATCACCATCGTGCTCGCGCGCTTCATGCCGTTCATTCGCACCTTCGCGCCCTTCGTGGCTGGCGTGGCCGAGATGAACCGCGCGAAGTTCACGGCCTACAACGTGGGCGGCGCGCTCATCTGGGTGCTGGGCATCGCCACCGCGGGCTACTTCTTTGGCAACCTGCCGTTCGTGCGCCAGCACCTGGACAAGATCATCTGGGCGCTGATCTTCGTGCCCGGCCTGCTGGCCATCTTCGGCGCGTGGCGCGCCTCGAAGGCCGAGAAGGCGCGGGCGGCGGCATCGCAGGCCTGAGCCGTTCCCGGCTCGCCCCAGAAAAAAACGCGCCGGAGGGCGCGTTTTTTCGTTGAGGGTTGGAAGGATCAATCAGTAGCGCGGCCCGTTGTCCGGGTAGTAGCCACTGCCGCGCGGGTAGCGTTGCTGGTTGTAGTAGTTGCGCTCGTCGACGTTGCGGCCCACCTGGTTGCCGATGATGCCGCCGATGGCCGCGCCGCCGAGCGTGCTGCCCGTGTTGCCGCCGATCGCATGGCCCACCGCTGCGCCGCCGAGTGCGCCAATGCCGGTGCCGAGGTTCTGGTTCGGACCGCTCGCACAACCTGCCAGCGTCATGACCGAAGTGGCAGCTGCAGCGGCGATCCAGAGACGTGTCTTCAACATGAGGTCCACCTTTCGAGAGTGATGGCTCATCATGGTCAAAAGTATGCATTTCGCGGTGTAGGAGCCTGCCGCGCTTGCCTGTGCGCAGGGGCGCGTGTTGCGGAACGCAACGCCTGAAAGCACGTGTGGCTAGGGGGTTCGCGGCTTCGGCGTCTTCTTCTTCGGGGCTTCCAGCGCGCCCGACGACGCGGCCCGCAGGATGCGGCGGAAGGTGGGGCATTCCATGTGGCTGGGCGCGGGGCAGACCGCCGCATGCCGCAGGCCGTCGCGCATCGCCGTGAGCTGGCGGATCGTGCGATCGAGGTCCTGCGCCTTGTCCGCGAGCACCTGCCGGTCGATGCGCGGCTTGCCTTCGGGCGAGAACATGTGGCCGATTTCCTCCAGCGAGAAACCGGCGGCGCGCCCCAGCGCGATGAGCGCCAGCCGCTCCAGCACCTCGGGCGCGAACACGCGGCGCAGGCCGTGCCGGCCGGTCGAGGCGATCAGCCCTTTTTCTTCATAGAAGCGCAGCGTCGAGGCGGGAACGCCGGCGCGTTGCGCGACTTCCGAAATGTCCATGTGCCGGCCCCTCTTGACTTCAAGTCGACTTGAATTGGCACAGTCTAGCCTTCGCCGCTTGAAGGCACCTGAAGGAAAACGATCATGGACGACACATCTCCCGCCAATGCTGAACAGGCCGCCCTGTGGAACGGCCACGCCGGCAGCGCCTGGGTCCGGACGCAGGCCGTGCTCGACGCGATGTTCCAGCCGCTCGAAGCGCGGTTGAGCGACGCGGTGCGCGCCGTGGGCGCCCACCGCGTGCTCGACGTGGGTTGCGGCACCGGCCGCACGACGCTCGCCGTGGCGCGGCAACTCGGCCCGACCGGGCAGTGCCTCGGCGTCGATATCTCGGCGCCGATGATCGAGGCGGCGAAGGCCCGCGCGGCGCGCGAGGTGCTTCCATCGGCCCGCTTCGTCTGCGCCGACGTGCAGGGCCACGCCTTCGAGCCCGCCGCGTTCGACACGGTGATCTCGCGCCTGGGCGTGATGTTCTTCGACGACCCGGTGCGGGCCTTCACGAACCTGCGACGCGCCGCGACCGACGGCGCGGCCCTGCGCTGCATCGCCTGGCGCGGCGGGGCCGACAACCCGTTCATGACCACGGCCGAACGCGCTGCCGCGCCGCTGCTGCCCGGCCTGCCGCCGCGCCAGCCGAACGCACCGGGCCAGTTCGCGTTTGCCGATCGCGCGCGGGTCGCGGGCATCCTCGCGGCGAGCGGATGGGGCGAGGTCGACATCCAGCCCTTCGAGGTCGAGTGCGCGTTCCCCGCGACGGCGCTGGCCGACTACTTCACGCGGCTCGGGCCGGTCGGCCTGGTCTTGCAGGAGGTGGACGCCGCGACGCGCGCGCAGGTCGTCGAGACGCTGCATGCCGCCTTCGCGCCCTATGTGCAGGGCGACGACGTGCGCTTTGTCGCGGCCTGCTGGATGATCGCGGCGCGCGCACCGGGGCAGGAGCGTGGCCATGTCTGAGGCCGTCGAATGCGCGTTGCGCACGCTGTGGATCGGCGCCGGCGCGACCGTGGTGATGGACCTGTGGGCCGTGCTGCGCCAGCGCCTGTTCGGCATTCCCGCGCTGGACTACGCGCTCGTGGGCCGCTGGCTCGTGCACCTGACGCGCGGGCGCTTCTTTCACGACCCCATCGGCAAGTCGCCGCGCGTGGCGGGCGAGGGCGTCATCGGCTGGAGCGCGCACTACCTGCTCGGCATCGGGTTCGCGGCCGTGCTGCTCGCGGGCTGGGGATTGGCATGGGCGCGCCAGCCGACGCTGGTGCCTGCGTTGATCGTCGGCATCGGCACCGTGCTCGTGCCGTTCTGCGTGATGCAGCCGGCGATGGGGGCGGGCTTTGCGGCGCGCCGCACGCCGCGCCCTGCGATGGCGCGGTTCCAGAGCCTGATCACGCACAGCGTCTTCGGCGTCGGTCTTTACCTGGCCGCGTGGGTCGCCCGCGTGGCGGGCTCCTAGCCTAGAGCTGCCGGCTGCGCGCGAGCGGCGGGTTCTGCGCGAAGTAGCGCTGGATGCCGCGCATCAGCGCGTCGGCCAGGTTCTCCTGGTAGTCGGCGCGGCGCAGGTTGGCTTCTTCCTCGGGGTTGCTGATGAAGGCGGTTTCGACCAGCACGCTCGGGATGTCGGGCGCCTTCAGCACCGCGAAGCCGGCCTGCTCGACCTGTGCCTTGTGCAGCCGCGCACCGATGCCCTTGATCTCGCCGAGCATCGCGCCGCCGAGCTTCAGGCTGTCGTTGATCTGCGCGGTGGTGCTCATGTCGAGCAGTGCGCGCTGCACCTGGGCTTCGTGGTTGCCCACGTTCACGCCGCCGACCTTGTCGGCGTCGTTTTCCTTGTTGGCCAGCCAGCGCGCGGCGCTGCTGGAGGCGCCGCTCTGGCTCAGCGCGAACACGCTGGCACCGCGCGCGGCGGGCGTGGTGAAGGCGTCGGCGTGGATGCTCACGAACAGGTCGGCCTGCACGCGCCGCGCCTTCTGCACGCGCACGCCCAGCGGCACGAAGAAGTCGGCGTCGCGCGTGAGAAAGGCGCGCATCGGGCTGCCGTTGACGCTGGCCGCGTTGATGCGCTCGCGCAGGCGGTGCGCCACCTGCAGCACGATGTCTTTCTCGCGCGTGCCGTTCGGGCCGATGGCGCCGGGGTCTTCACCGCCGTGGCCGGGGTCGAGCGCCACGATGATGATGCGGTCGGTGCGGCTGGCCGTGGCGCGCGGCGGCGGGCCGGGCGGCGTCACGGGCCGGGCCGGGGGCGCCGCGGCCACGACGGGCGGCGGTGCCGGCGGCAGCGGCATGCCGCCGGGCGGCAGGGCCGGTGCGGGGCCGGAGGGCGCGGGGCGCGCGGCCTGCTGCGCCATCAGGTCGCCCAGCGGGTCACCGGGCGGCATGGCGGGACGCACGGGCGCGGGGGCCGTCGACGGTGCGGCGGGCGTGGGCGGGGCGGTGGCGACGACAGGGCCGTTGCTGGGGGCGGTGGTGCTGCCGCTGCCGTTCTTGGGCGCATCGCGCAGCCGTTCGGCGATCAGCGCTTCCATCGGGTCGATGGCCTGCTCGGGGTACAGGTCGAGCACCAGCCGGTGCTTGTAGGCGGCCACGGGCGCCAGCGAGAACACCTGCGGGCGCACGGTCTGCTTCAGGTCGAACACGATGCGCACCACCTTCGGTGCGTTCTGCCCGATGCGCAGGCCGTTGATGTACGGGTCGCCGGGCTTGATCTTGCCGACCAGGTCGCGCAGCTCGGTGTTCAGGTCGAT
Source organism: Variovorax sp. GW822-FHT04E09 (assembly GCF_058800845.1). Taxonomy (NCBI): domain Bacteria; kingdom Pseudomonadati; phylum Pseudomonadota; class Betaproteobacteria; order Burkholderiales; family Comamonadaceae; genus Variovorax; species Variovorax sp. GW822-FHT04E09. The sequence goes on along the minus strand of NZ_JBXAMR010000001.1, from coordinate 1,393,231 downwards.
GCCCTCGATGTCCACGGCCAGCCGGGGCGGGCTGCCGACCACGAGCTGCTGCGAGTTGAGGCGGGCGTCGGACTCGATGGTCACGCGGGTGTAGTCGGCGGCGGGCCACACGCGCACGGCGAGGATGCTGGCGCCGCGCGCGATCTGGTGCACGCCCAGCATCAGCGCGATGCTGCCGCCCTGCAGCAGCACGCGCCGTTTCAGGCCGGTCGCCTTCATGCGGCCAGGCACGCCAGCAGATCGCTGCCGCGAGGGGTGTTCGCCAAGAGGGTCACGCTGCGGGTGTCGTTGGTCATTGCTTCTATTTTAATAGCTAGGTCGGCAGGTGGGGTGCGCCCCGCGGCGTTTTCCGGCCACTCGGCCAGCTTGAGGCCCGGGCCCGCGAAGATGTCGCGGAAGCCCGCGTCGTCCCATTCGCGCGGGTCGGCGAAACGGTAGAAATCGAAGTGGTAGATGGCCAGCCCGTCGGGCGCCTCGTGCGGCTCGACCACCGCGTAGGTGGGGCTCTTGATGCGCCCGGTGATGCCCAGCGCGCGCAGCAGGTGGCGCACGAAGGTGGTCTTGCCGGCGCCCAGGTCGCCCTGCAGCGCGATGAAAGCGTCGCGCAACGCGGGCGATGCGGCGAGCGCGCGCGCCAGCGCGTCGGTGTCGTCTTCGCCCTGCCAGCGCAGGGTGCGCGTTTCTACAATCGGCAAGTGATCGTCAGCCATCCACTCGTTGCTCGTATTCAGGCCTTGGCCCGGGAACTCGGATTCTCCCAAATCGGAATCGCGGGCGTCGATCTGTCGAGCGCCGAAGACGGTCTGATGCAATGGCTGGCCCATGGGTTCCATGGAGAAATGCAATACATGGCAACGCACGGCACGCGCCGCGCGCGGCCCGCGGAGCTGGTGCCGGGCACGGTGAGCGTGATCACCGCGCGCATGGACTACCTGCCGCGCGACACCGACGCCGAGTGGCAGGCCATCGAGTTCGACCGGCTGCGCCGGCCCGGCGAGGCCATCGTGTCGCTGTACGCGCGGGGCCGCGACTATCACAAGGTGCTGCGCAACCGCCTGGCCAAACTGGCCGAGAAGATCGCCGAAGAGGTCGGCCCCTTCGGCCACCGCGCCTTCACCGATTCGGCGCCGGTGCTCGAGGCCGAGCTGGCCTCGCGCAGTGGCCAGGGCTGGCGCGGCAAGCACACGCTGGTGCTCGACCGCGACGCGGGCTCGATGTTCTTCCTGGGCGAAATCTACGTCGACATGGCGCTGCCGCCGAGCGAGCCCGTCAGCGCGCACTGCGGCAGCTGCAGCGCCTGCATCGACGTGTGCCCGACGCGCGCCATCGTCGCGCCGCAGCGGCTCGATGCGCGCCGCTGCATCTCGTACCTCACGATCGAGCACGCCGGCGCCATTCCGGTGGAACTGCGCCCGCTCATGGCCAACCGCATCTACGGCTGCGACGACTGCCAGCTGATCTGCCCCTGGAACAAGTTCGCGAAGAAGAGCACGCTGCCCGACTTCGACGCGCGCGAGGGGCTCACGGGCCGCACGCTGGCCGAGCTGTTCGCGTGGAGCGAGGAAGACTTCTTGCGCCGCACCGAAGGCAGCCCGATCCGCCGCATCGGCCACGAGCGCTGGCTGCGCAACATCGCGGTGGCGCTGGGCAATGCGGTGCGCTCAGGCGAGGGCGGCGCGAAGGAAGCGCTGGCCACGCGCGCCGGACATCCGAGCGAACTGGTGCGCGAGCATGTCGCGTGGGGGCTGGCGCAGCAGCCCGAAGATCAACCGATTTAAGCGGGAAGAATCTCGCGCACGCGCTCCCAAGGCCGGCACATGAGCGTGCCACGTGGCGACACGACGATGGGCCGTTGCAGCAGGATCGGGTGCTCGACGATCGCGTCGAACAGCTGGTCGTCGGTCAGTTTCTCGTCCGCCAGCTTCAGTTCTTCGTAAGGCGCTTCCTTCGTGCGCAGCAGGTCGCGCGCCGTCAGGCCCATGGCCTTCGCCAGCTCGCGCAGTTTCTTCTTCGAAGGCGGCGTTTCCAGGTAAAGGACGATCTCGGGCTCCACGCCGCTTTCGCGGATCAAGCCCAGCACGTTGCGCGACGTGCTGCAGTTGGGCTTGTGGTAGATCGTCATCGGGTAGGCGGTGGTCGGTGTGCGTGCGGTCATGGCGTCGATTATGAGAAGAGAAGAACGGGCCTCAGCTTGTCTCTTCGTCCGCATCCATCGAGAACGGAAAGCGCGCCGCCCAGAACGCCGCCAGCCGCGGGTCGGCGTCCACGCGCCGCACCACGCGCGCCATGCGCGGCGCCACGCGGTAGAAGCGCCGGCGGGTCGGCGTCCAGCGCGACACCACGGTCACGTACAGGTCGAGCATGCTGAGCTTGTCGCCGAGCAGGTAGGGCGCGGGTTCGTCGATCTGCGCGTCCATGAGGTGCCAGCAGTGCGCGATGCGCGCGGCCGTGCGCTCGAGCACCACGGCCTGCGCGGCGGCATCGGCCGCGAGACGCGACGGCTCGTCGCGCACCCAGAACATCGAATAGATCGAGGCCGGCAGGTAGACCATCCAGCGCAGGTACTGCGCGCGGCGCGGGTCGCCGGGCGCGGGGCAGAGCCCGGCCTCGGGGTAGCGGTCGCCCAGCCAGATGAGGATGGCCGCGCTCTCGGTCATGACTTCGCCCGAGGGCAGCACGAGCGCGGGCACCTGCTGCATCGGGTTGACGTCGGTCAGCCGCTCGCGTTCGGACTCGCCTTTCCAGGGGGCGATGTCGATCGTGTCGACCTGCGCGCCGATCAGCGTCAGCGCGGCGTGGATGGGCGTGGCGCCCGAGCCGGGCGCCCCATAGAGGGTGTAGCGGTCGGCTGCTGCTGCTGCGACCGCCGGGGCGGATGGAGAGGCCATCCGCGCAGGTTACTGCAGGCGTGCGCCTCTTGCCAACCCGCTCAGGCGGCTCAGGCGGCCAGCAGCGCGTCGACCTTGTCCAGCGCCTCGAGCGTCTTGAAGCAGGCCTCGGCCACTTCCGTGCCCTTGATTGCGAAGTGGCGGTGGAAGTACTTGCGGTGCTCCACGTGCTCGTGGAAGTGGTGCGGCGTGAGCACGGCCGAGAAGATCGGCACGTCGGTCTCCAGCTGCAGCGACATCAGCGTGCTGACGACGGTGTTGGCGACGAACTCGTGGCGGTAGATGCCGCCGTCCACCACCAGCGCGCAGCCGATGATGGCCGCGTACTTGCCCGAGTTGGCCAGGCGCTTGGCGTGCAGCGGAATCTCGAAGGCGCCGGGCACATCGAAGATGTCGATGAGCTCACGCGCCACGCCGAGCCGCGCCATCTCTTCGAGAAAGGCGTCGCGTGCCTGGTGGACGATGTCGGCATGCCATTGCGCCTCGACGAATGCGATGCGCTGGCCGCGCGGCGAACCCGACGCGGTGACGGCAGAAAGGGGAAGGTCGTTGATCTGACTCATGGTGTGCCTCTTGAAAGCAGGTTTCCTGAATCAGGGCGCACGAAACCACAGGCCCGCTCGCGCGCCGGTTTGCCCAAAAAGAGCAAAGCAAGGCGCGCGGGCATGCCCGCATTTCGCGCTCTCTTTCATCCGGACTGTGACCGTCGGCTTCGGAATCGCACCGAAATCTGCTGACCCTCGAACCTGTGGCAGGTCCGAGGCGCTCGCGGGCTTGTGCAACTTTCGTTGCCATCACCGCCGGTGGGGAATTGCACCCCGCCCTGAGAACGCTTGCCGTCCGGCGAACCGGACGACGGCGCGATTCTAGAAGCCCCGTGCAGCGCGGGGTTGTCACCCGCGCGCCAGACCTTCGCCCGCGCGGGGATTTTCTTCAGAAGCGGTACGTGGCGCTCGCGGTCAGGGTACGGCGCTGGCCGTAGAAGCAGTCGCCGCGCGCCAGGCAGGTGGTGATCTGCACCTTGTCGGTCAGGTTGGCCACGTTGAGCGCCAGGCGCAGCGGGCCGTTGTCCCACGCGAACATCGCGTCGAACAGCGTGACCGCGGGCACGGGGTTGTTGTCCATGCCGTCGTACGACTTGCCCAGGTAGCGCACGCCGCCGCCGGCCGAGAAGCCGTGCAGGCCGCCGATCGAGAAGCGCTTCGTCACCCAGGCCGAGGCCGTGTGCTTGGGCACGCCCGAGATGCGCTTGCCCAGGTCGGAGCCGTTGCTCTTCGACACGCGCGCGTCGGTGTAGGCGTACGAGGCGATCCAGTCCCAGTCGCGCGCGATGCTGCCCTTGTACTCGAGCTCCAGGCCCTTCACGTGCACTTCGCCGAGCTGCACGCTGTTGAGCGGGTTGGTGGGGTCGGTGGTCTTGCGGTTGGTGTCGCGCAGGTCGTACACCGCCGCCATGAACGAGGTGCGCTGGCCCGCGGGCTCCCACTTCACGCCGGCTTCCCACTGCTTGCCGCGCTGGGGCTTGAAGGGGTTGTTCGACGTGTCGACGCCGCCCAGCGGCAGGAACGATTCGGCATAGCTCAGGTACGGCGCCCAGCCGCCGTCGGCCAGGTAGACCAGCCCGGCGCGCTTGGTGGTGGCCTTGTCGTCGGCCGCCGCGGCGGGGCGGCCTTCGGTGTCGGTGGTGGCCTTGTCGTGGCGCAGGCCCAGCAGGCCGATCCAGCGGCCGTACTTGACCTGGTCCTGCACGTACAGGCCCGCCTGCTTCTGCACCACTTCGGGCGCGCGCGTGTAGCTGGTGGGGGCCGTGTAGTTGCCGTACACCGGCGCGTACACGTCGAGCGCGCCCGCACGGCCGCGGCCCGAGAGTTTGGAGGTGGTGTTGCGCTGGAAGTCGGCGCCCAGCAGCAGCGTGTGCTCGACCTCGCCGGTCTTGAAGTGCGCCTCGGCCTGGTTGTCGAGCAGCAGCATCTTGCCGCCGTTGATGTCGCTGCTCAGGTCGCGCTCGATGGTGCGCTGGTCGGCGTTGAACACCGGGCGCGCCGGACGGCCCGTGAGGCGGTTGGCCGTGAAGCTGGTGTACGAGGTGTTGTACCAGACCTTGCTCTCGGTCGAGCGCAGGTTCTGGCGCACCGTCCAGGTGTCGTTGAGGCGGTGGCTGAACAGGTAGCCCAGCGAGGTGCTGCGCGTGTCGAAGCGGTCGAAGCCCGGCTCGCCGGTGAAGGTCGAGGTCGGGATGCGGCCGTACAGCGAGGGCAGCAGCGTGCCCTGCCACGGGAAGAAGCCGATCAGCGAGCCGCTCTTGTCCTTCTGGTAGGACGCCTGCAGCGTGAGCGAGGTGTCGGCGTTCGGACGCCAGGTGAGCGAGGGCGCGATCGCGATGCGGTCGTCCGACACGTGGTCGACCTGCGTGCCGCTGTCGCGGTTCACGGCCACGAGGCGGTACATCCACTTGCTCTCGGGGTCGAGCGAGCCGGTGAAATCGGCGGCGATCTGCTTGCGCGCGTTGTTGCCCAGTTGCAGCTGCACCTCGCGCTGCGTCTCGGCCTGCGGACGCTTCGACACGAGGTTGAGCACGCCGCCGATGCCGCCCTGGCCGTACAGCACCGACGAGGGGCCGCGCAGCAGCTCCACGCGCTCCAGCATGTACGGGTCGGGCCGGCTGGCGTTGTAGGTGCCGTAAGTGCGCTGCAGGCCGTCGAGGTACTGCACGGCGTCGCCGCCGCGGGCCTTGAACGAATCCACGCGGCTGTCGAAGTAGCTCGACACCACGCCGGCCGTGTAGTTGGTGGTCTCGCGCAGGGTGAGCGCGCCCTGGGCTTCGATCTGGTCGCGCGTGACGACCGAGATGGCCTGCGGCGTCTCGATCAGCGGCGTGTCGGTCTTGGTGGCGGTGCTGCCGCGCCTGGCGACGAAGCCCGTCACGGGGCCGGTGGCGGTCTCGCCGGCATCGCCCGAGACGGTCACGGTGGGCAGCGCCTGCCGCGCTTCGGCAGCGGCGGTTTCTTGCGCGTGGGCATGTGCGCTGGCGGCGAGCGCCACGGCGGTGATCGCGAGCGTGGCATAGCCCCGCCGCGTGCGCGGCGTTCCGGGGCGGCGATTCTTGAGTGTCATGTGCAGCTTCTCCTGTGTCCTGCGTCGGATGTGTCTAGGGCGGGGGAGTGGCTGCGGCGCGGTCAGGCGCGCCATGGCTTCTCGGGTGCGATCGAAAAAAACGGAAACGAACGAGCGCGTGCCGTGGCGCATTCCGAAAGGAAAGCGCATCCGGCTGGTGTTGTGTGTCTACGGCGTCGTGGGGGCAGTGGCCGGGGGCGACGACGGGATGTGTCGTCGCTCGGGCTGCTGCGTCTTCGTTCCTTCGAAGACGGCTGGCGGGCTCGCGGCGGGCGCGGGCGGCTGGCTGAGGCGCGCGATTATAAAAGGCCGCGTCAGCGGCCTGCGAGGAACTGCGTCATGCGGTGCAGTTCCTCATCGAGGCCCGCGCGGAAGGCCGCGCCGTGCGGCTTCTTCGCGTCGGCATAACCGAAGGCCGGCTGGAGGCGGCCTTCGGGCGCACTCACGTTGGCCCAGCCGATCACGCGGTCGTGCCACAGCATCGGCAGCGCGTAGTAGCCGAACTGCCGTTTCGGCGCGGGCGTGTAGGCCTCGAACTTGTACGTCCAGCCCCACAGCAGCTCGAAGCGGCGGCGGTCCCACACCACCGGGTCGAAGGGCGCGAGCAGTCGCACCGCATCGTCGGGCGCATGGCGGCGCGAGGCGGGGTTCTCGTCGGCGGGCCAGTACCACGTCGTGCCGTCGATGCGGCAACTGGCCAGCTCCTCGCGCGCCAGCCGCAGCGCCGCCTGGGTCTGCGCGGCCAGGTGCGGCGCGCCATAGCCGAGCAGGCGCACGAGGTACGTCAGGCTCGTGGCCGGCAGCGGCGCGTACTTGCGCACCACCAGTTCGATGAGCGCCGCCGCACGCTGCGCGCGCCCGGCGGGGCTGTCGTCGGCGGGCGGATGGCTCACCGCTTCGTAGACCCGCGTGCCGCTGTCGCGCCGCACCACGCGCAGCAGGCCGCGGTAATGCATGCCGTCGAGCAGGTGCGTGGTGGCGTTGCTGGAACCGCCCCAGTAGTTCTGGATGCGGCCGTGCGCAAAGTGCTGCTCGACCTGGCGCGGATGCACCGGCCCGTGTTCGCGCACATAGGCCAGCACGTCGGCAGCCTTGCGGCGCGTGTCGGCGTCCCAGGCTTTCTTGGCCTCGCGCGGATGCATCAGCGCCAGGTGTTCGCGCGGCAGGAAGCCGTAGTTGACGAAGCAGTCTTCCTCGATCGCGAGCCGCGCGTAGCGGCTTTCGAGATCGCCTGCGCGGTAGTCCTTCACGCGGTGGCGCAGCGTGAGGTCTTGCGCACGCGCGGGCGCGCGGATCGGGTCGGCCTGCACGAAGCCGAGCTTGCGGATGGCGGCGGGGAGCGTCGTCGGCGTGAAGAGGGTGCGCGCGACGGCGTAGCGGCGCAGGTCGTCGAGGGTCGGGTCAGCCATGGGGCGGATTGCAGCACAAGCGGCTGCCTTTCGCTTCGGCCGGATCGATCAGACCGCGCTGCGGTGTCGCTCGATGCAGACGTCGAGCGTCTCGGCGCCGGGGCGCTGCCACCAGTCCAGGTTCGAGAAGATCTCGACCTCGCTGAAACCCGCAAAGCCTGCATCCTCGACCCAGCCGCGGATATTCTTCAGCTCGACCACGCCATCACCCATCATCCCGCGATCGGAGAGCAGGTCGCGCGTCGGCGTGAGCCAGTCGCAGACGTGGTACGCCAGCAGCCGTTCGCGGCCGGCGCGGGCGATCTGCTGCTGCAACTTCGGGTCCCACCACACGTGATAGATGTCGAGCGCCACGCCGAGCATGCCGGTCTTGCCCGCATCGAGTTCGTCGCACAGGTCGAGCGCATGCTCGAGCGTGTTGATGCACGCGCGGTCGGCCGCCTGCATCGGGTGCAGGGGTTCGATGGCCAGTGGCATGCCGACCTCGCGCGCGTAGTCGAGCGATGCAGCGATGCCGTCGCGCACCTCGCTGCGCGCGCGGGCGATGTCCTTGTATGCGGCCTTGCCATCGAGCGCGCCGGGCAGGGCGCCGACCACGAGCACGAGGCAAGGCGCATCGAGCGTCTTCGCCTCGTCGATGGCGCGGCGGTTGTCGTCGAGTGCGGCCTTCAGGCCGGCCGCGTCGGGCGCCGGAAAGAAGCCGCCCCGGCAGTAGCCCGAGAGGCCGATGCCGTGCGCCTTCAACTGCCTGGCCACCTTGTCGAGCCCGACGGCCGCAACCTGGTCTCGCCATGGACTGATGGCGCGGATGCCGCGTTCGGCGCACTGGTCGATGAGGCGGTCCAGCGGCACCTCGGCGCCCGATTGCTTGCGGATGGTCGCCGTGTTGATCGACAGCCAGTCGTGGTTCTGCGAGAAATCGCGCATGGTCGCCATCAGCCTTCCACGCCGTGCAGCGCCAGCAGCGTCTTCATGCGCCGCACCGCGAGTTCCGGCTGCTCCAGCAGGTTGGCTGCATCCGCGAGACGGAACAGCTCCGCGAAGTGCTGCAGCGAGCGCGTGCTCTGCTGCCCGCCCACCATCGTGAAGTGCTTCTGGTGGCCGTTGAGCCAGGCCATGAAGACCACACCCGTCTTGTAGAAGCGCGTGGGCGCCGCGAAGATGTGGCGCGACAGCGGCACCGTGGGGCCGAGGATCGCGTGGAACTTCTCGGTGTTGCCTTGCGCGAGTGCGCCGAGCGCGGCACTGGCCGCAGGCGCGATGGCGTCGAAGATGCCCAGCAGCGCATCGCTCTTGCCATGCGTCGGCTCGCTGCCGAAGTCGTCGCCGGCGATCAGTTCGGCGTAGTTGAAGTCGTCGCCCGTGTACATGCGCACACCCTTCGGCAGGCGGCGGCGCATCGCGATTTCCTTGTCCTTGTCGAGCAGGGAAATCTTGATGCCATCGACCTTCTCTGGATGCGCCGCGATGATGGCCACGGCGGTGTCCATCGCCGCATCGACATCCTTCGTGCCCCAGTAGCCCGCCAGCGCCGGGTCGAACATGTCGCCCAGCCAGTGCAGCACCACGGGCTGCTTCGCCTGGCGCAGGATGCGGTCGTACACGCGCTCGTAGTCGGCGGGGCTCTTCGCCACGCGGGCCAGCGCGCGGCTGGCCATCACGATCAGCTTGCCGCCGAGCGCCTCGATGGCGGCCATCTGTTCTTCGTAGCCGCGGATCACGTCGTCGACGCTCTTCACGTCGTCGATGTTCAGGTGGTCGGTGCCGCAGCCCGAGGCGACGAGCGCGCCGGGCATGTCCTTCGCGGCATCGAGCGAGCGGCGGATCAGCTCGAGCGAGGTGGGCCAGTCGAGGCCCATGCCGCGCTGCGCGGTGTCCATCGCCTCGGCCACGCCCAGGCCCAGCGAGAACAGGTGGCGGCGGTAGGCGATGGTGGTGTCCCAATCGACCGCGCATTGCAGCCACGGGTCGACGGCCGCGAGCGGGTCGGCCACGACGTGGGCGGCGGAATAGGCGATGCGGTTGAACTTCACGCCCGCGTCGGGCTTCACCGGCGCGGTGCCGCGCAGGGCGTAGGGCGCGAGCGCGCCGCTCGCGGTGGGAAGGGTCAGCGACAGGGCCATGGCTTTGTCTTCTTCCTCAGACCTTCAGCGTGGGCACGTCGATCCAGCGGCGCTCCTGCCAGGACGCGAGCGCGGCCTCGACCAGCTGCACGCCCTTGGCGCCTTCGGGCAGCGTCCACTTGTAGGGCGCGTCTTCCACCACGTGGCGAATGAAGTGTTCCCACTGGATCTTGAAGCCGTTGTCGTAGACCTGCGAGTCCGGAATTTCCTGCCACTGGTCGAAGAAGTTCATGGTCTGCTTCTCGTCGGGGTTCCACACCGGGCGCGGCGTGGCCACACGCGACTGGGCACGGCAGCTCGACAGGCCCGCCACGGCCGAGCCGTCGGTGCCGTCGACGTGGAAGGTCACGAGGTCGTCGCGGCGCACGCGCGTGGCCCAGCTCATGTTGAGTTGCGCGATCACCGGCTCGCCGTTGTGGCCCGTGAGTTCGCAGGTGGCGTAGGCCGCGTCGTCGGCGGTGGCCTCGTAGGGCTTGCCGGCTTCGTCCCAGCGCGTGGGGATGTGCGTGGCGCCGATGCACGACACCGACTTCACCTCGCCGAACAGGTTGTCCAGCACGTAGCGCCAGTGGCACATCATGTCCAGGATCATGCCGCCGCCATCTTCCTTGCGGTAGTTCCAGCTCGGGCGCTGGATGGGCTGCAGGTCGCCCTCGAACACCCAGTAGCCGAACTCCAGGCGCACGCTGAGCATGCGGCCGAAAAAGCCCGCGCGGCGCAGCATGTCGAGCTTGCGCAGGCCGGGCAGGAAGAGCTTGTCCTGCACGGCGCCGTGCTTCAGGCCCGTGGCCTTGCCGGCTTCGTCGGCCAGGCGGGCGATCTCGACGGCCTCGTTGAGGTTGGTGGCGATCGGCTTCTCGCAGTACACGTGCTTGCCGGCGCGGATGGCCTTGGCCAGCAGCGTGGGGCGCATCTGCGTGGTGCCGGCGTCGAAGAAGACGGTGTCGTCCTTGTTCGCGAGCGCCTGGTCGAGGTCGGTGCCCCAGCGCGGGATGTTGTGGGCCTTGGCGAGTGCTTCCATCTTCTCGGCGTTGCGGCCGATGAGGATCGGGTCGGGCATGACCTTGTCGCCATTCGACAGCGTGACGCCGCCTTGCGCGCGGATCGCGCAGATGGAGCGGATCAGGTGCTGGTTCATGCCCATGCGTCCGGTGACGCCGTGCATGATGATTCCGAGACGTTGGGTGGCCATCGTGGGTTCCTTGGGGAGATGCAGGGGAAAAGAGAAAGGGGCTTCGATCGGCGTGGCGCGTGGCAACGCCGGGGGCAGGCCGGGCTGCCCCGCGTGCACGACGCGGCGCGAGACCTCGGCGTGTCTGCTGTTACTGCTGGACCGCGAGGCCGGCGGCCTTCACGAGCTGCGCGTTGCTGGTGATCTCGTCCTTGATGTAGGCGTCGAACTGCTCGGGCTTGAGCGTCCAGGCATCGGCGCCCAGCTTGAGGAAACGCTCCTTCACCTCGGGCGTGGCCAGGGCCTTGACCACTTCGTCGTGCAGGCGGTTGACGATGTCGCGCGGGGTCTTGGCGGGCGCCATCATGCCGATCCAGAAGTTGAACTCGGAGCCGGGCACGCCGGCCTCGGTGGTGGTGGGCACGTCGGGCAGGGCGGCGGCGCGCTTGGGCGAGCCCACGGCCAGTGCGAGCAGCTGGCCTTCCTTGATCTGGCCGATGACGGGTGCGATGGGCGAGAAGTAGTAGTCGACGCGACCCGACAGCACTTCCGTCACGGCCTCGCCCGATCCCTTGAAGGGAATGTTGGTGGCATCGATCTTCGCGGCCATCTTGAACTTCTCGGCGTTCAGGTGCGTGGCGCTGCCCTGGCCGGCCGAGGCGAAGTTCATGCTGCCGGGCTTGGCGCGCGCGGCGGCCAGCAGCTGCGGCAGGGTCTTGATGTTCTTGCTGGGCGAGATGACCAGCGCGTTGGGCAGCGACGAGATCGGCGTGACGCCCGCGAAGTCGTGCACCGTGTCGAAGGGCAGCTTGGCGAAGGTCGACGGGCTCACCGTGTGTGACGACGAATGGATCATGACCGTGTAGCCGTCGGGCGCGGCGGTGGCCACCGCCTGCTGGCCGATGGTGCCGCTGGCGCCGCCGCGGTTCTCGATGATCAGTGCCTGGCCCATGCTGGTGCCCATCTTGTCGGCGATGGCGCGGGCAATGATGTCCGTCGTGCTGCCGGCGGCGAAGGGAACGATCACGCGGATCGGCTTGGTGGGGTAGCCGTTCTGCGCGGCCGTCAGGCCCGGCAGCAGGGCGGCCAGGCAGGTCAGCGAGGCCAGGAGGGTGGTGCGTGCAAGTTGCTTCAAGGTTGTCTCCGCGCGGTCGGGCCGCAGTTCTTGAGTCATCAATTCACCAGTGGGTGAATTATTGAATTGTAGGAACGGCTGCGCCGCAGCGTCAACCGACGCTGCTTGGTGAAAACCCGGAGGCGTGGAAAAGGGCGCCTGCAGTGCCCGAAGGCTCAGTGCAGGACGTAGCCCAGCACGAGATCGGTCATGTGCGAGAGGCGTTGCGCCATCGCCTTGGGCGCACGCAGGTCACGCCCGAAGATGGCCGACAGCGTGTGGTTGTTCGAGAGGTAGAAGTAGCACAGCGAGGCGATCGAGATGTACAGCTGCACCGGGTCGACGCCGGCGCGAAAGAGGTTGTCCTTCTTGCCGCGCTCCAGCACGGTGTCAAGCAGCTGCACCAGCGGCGAGTTCATCTCCTGGATGCGGTCGGAGCGCTTCAGGTGCGCCGCGCCGTGCAGGTTCTCGCTATTGAGCAGCGTGATGAACTCGGGATGCTCCAGGTAGTAGTGCCAGGTGAAGGACACCAGCTGGCGGATCGCCTCGACGGGCTCGATCTCGTCCAGGTGCAGGCGCTGCTCGGCGGCGCGGATGTCGGCGTACACGCGCTCCAGCACGGCCAGGAACAGGTCGTCCTTGCTGCCGAAGTAGTAGTAGATGAGGCGCTTGTTCAGGCCTGCGCGCTCGGCGATGCTGTCCATGCGCGCACCGGCCAGGCCGCGTGCGGCGAACTCGTCGCGCGCCGACGCGAGGATGGCCAGCTGCGAGCGGTCGGCGTCGCGCGAGCGCGGCTCGAGCGTTTCGGGCAAAGAGTCCTTGGGGGCCTTCATGACGCGAATTTAACCAATTGGGGAATTAAGACAAGGCGTGGAAGGCAGGCACACATAATCGCCGGAGACATTTGCAACTGAGGTTCGAACTTTCCATGAGTACATCACAACCCGCGGGCCACCTGATCGTCGAGTGCCTGGTCGAACAAGGCATGCAACTCGCCTTCGGCGTGCCGGGCGAGAGCTTCCTGGCGGTGCTCGACGGCTTCCACGCGTACCGCGATCGCGCACGCTTCGTGGTGAACCGGCAGGAGGGCGGCGCGGCCTTCATGGCCGAGGCGCACGGCAAGCTCACGGGGCGCCCGGGCGTGTGCTTTGTGACGCGCGGGCCGGGCGCGACCAATGCCTCGATCGGCGTGCACAACGCGTTCCAGGACTCGACGCCGATGGTGCTGTTCGTGGGCGACGTCGGCAGCGACTTCCGCGACCGCGAGGCCTTCCAGGAGGTGGACTACGCCAGCTTCTTCGGGCCGAGCACCAAGGGTTTCGCCAAGCGCGTGGAGCGCATCGATGACGCCGACCGCATTCCCGAGTACATCGCGCGCGCCTTCGCCACCGCGATGAACGGCCGGCCGGGCCCGGTGGTGCTGGTGCTGCCCGAGGACATGCTGCGCACCGAGACGGCGGCACGGCCGCTGGCGCGCGTGGAGGCGGTCCAGCCGTGGAGCGACCCGGGCGCGCTGCGCACGCTGCGCGAGCTGCTGCTGAAGTCGCAGCGCCCGCTGCTGATCGCCGGCGGTGGCGGCTGGACGCCGCAGGCTGCGCAGGCGCTGCAGCGCTTCGCCGAGAACTGGCGCCTGCCGGTCGCGAACGCCTTCCGCTTCCAGGACACCTTCGACAACCACCACCCGCAGTACGCGGGCGACGTGGGCATCGCGATCAACCCGAAGCTCGCGCAGCACGTGAAGGATGCCGACCTGGTGCTGGCCATCGGCCCGCGCCTGGGCGAGATGACGACGGGCGGCTACACGCTGCTCGAAGCGCCGAAGGCGAAGCAGACGCTGGTCCACATCCATGCGAGCGCCGAGGAGCTGAACCGCGTCTACCAGGCCGACCTGGCGATCAACGCCGGCATGAGCGCCGCGGCGCGCAGCCTCGAGGTGCTGAGCGCGCCGCCCTCGCTGCCATGGGAAGCCTGGACGCAGCAGCTGCACGCGGACTACGAAGCCTGGCTGCAGCCGCAGGCGCTCGCCGGCATGCCGGCCGAGACGCCGCGCGGCGCGGTCGACATGGCGGCCGTGGTGGCGCTGCTGCAGAAGCACCTGCCGGCGGATGCGGCCATCACCAACGGCGCCGGCAACTTCGCGAGCTGGGTGCACCGCTACTTCCGCTACCACGGGCTCGCCAAGGGCGCCAAGACGCAGCTGGCACCCACCAGCGGCGCGATGGGCTACGGCGTGCCGGCGGGCATTGCCGCGAGCATCGCCACCGGGCGCGTGGCCTTCACCATCGCGGGCGACGGCGACTTCCTGATGAACGGGCAGGAGCTGGCCACGGCCTCGCAGCACGGCGGCAAGAGCATCGTCGTGCTGCTCAACAACGGCATGTTCGGCACGATCCGCATGCACCAGGAGCGCGAGTACCCCGAGCGCACCAGCGGCACCGCGCTGCGCAACCCCGACTTCTGCGCCCTGGTGCGCGCCTACGGCTACGCGGCCGAGCGCGTCACCGAGACGGCGCAGTTCGAAGCGGCGCTGCTGCGTGCGCTGGCGGCCGACACGGGCACGCTGATCGAGATCCCGCTCGACCCCGAAGTGATCACCACGCGCGGCACGCTGGCGTCGATCACGCGCGCGGCGAAGCAGCAGGTGCAGGGCTGAGCGTCACGCGATGGCGGGCCACCTCGTCGCGCAGCGCGGGCGAGCGCAGTTCGAAGACGTCGAACAGGCCGAGCGCGTCGAGCGTGGGAATCAGCGCCGCGAGGTCGTCGCGGGCGACGCGGCGTTCGTCGGCCGTGGCGGTCGGGTCTTCGAGCACGCGCGCATTGGCGAGGAAGGCGCCGACCGAGCCCTTGCGCACGGTGTGGCCGTCGATGACGGTGAAGTCCTGTCCGTCGGGAATGATGTCTTGCGCTTTCATGGGGATTCCTTGGTGGAGATGCCTTCGATGCTAGGCAGCGGGGCGGTCCCCGGCTTGTGGCGCGGGGCCAATCGATACCGCGTGCGGGCCAGTCATGGCGGCTGAATCGCCCGCCACGCTCTGGCGCTACGCGCACGAGGCGCCGCGCGTCACGGGCTATCACGCGCACGAGACCGGCCAGCTGTTCGCGCTGCGCGAAGGCCTGCAGGTCATCGAGACGCCCGCGGGGCGCTGGGTGCAGCCGCCGGGATGGATCGGCTGGATCGCGCCGCGCTGCGCCCATGCCGCGCAGAGCTTCGGGGCCACGGCGGGATGGCACCTGCACATCGATGCGTCGGTGGCGCAGGCCTTGCCGGAGGGGCCGCATGTCTTTGCCGCCACGCCGCTGGTGCGGGAGTTGGTGGCGCGGCTGATGTCGCTGGAGTCATCCGACGCACTGCTGGAGCCCCGCCGCGCGCGATTGGTGGGGGTGCTGGTCGACGAGTTGGCGGCCGGCGGGCGCGAGTCGCTGCACCTGCCCATGCCGCAGGACCCACGGCTGGTGGCGATGGCGCGTGCGCTGGCAGACGAACCGGCGCTGCCCGACAGCATCGACGACTGGGCCGATCGCATCGGCATGGCCCGTCGCACGCTCACACGCCGCTTCGCTGCCGAGACCGGTTGGAGCTTCGCGCAGTGGCGCCAGCAAGCGCGTTTGTTGAAGGCGGTGGAGTTGCTGAGCCTGGGCGAGTCGGTGACGGCGGTGGCGTTGACGGTGGGCTACAGCTCGGTGAGCGCCTTCATCGAGGTCTTCCGCAAGCACTTCGGCTGCACGCCCGCGCGCTTCTTCGAGGCGGGCGAGGGCTTGCTGCAGGCGAAAAAAAAGCCCGCATAACGCGGGCTTTTTGACTCAGGAGCACGAGGCCCCCGAACGCTTACTTGACGTGCTTGCCAATCAGCGCAGCCAGTTCGAACATCGAAACTTGGGCCTTGCCGAAGATTTCCTTCAGCTTGGCGTCGGCGTTGATGTTGCGCTTGTTGGCCTTGTCTTGCAGGTTGTTCTTCTTGATGTAGTCCCACAGCTTGCTCACCACAGCGGTGCGCGGCAGAGGCGTCGAACCGACCACAGCGGCCAGTGCCGGGCTGGGGGTCAGGGCCTTCATGAACGCAGCGTTGGGGGTGCGCTTCTTGGCGGGAGCGGCCTTCTTTGCAGGAGCCTTCTTCGCCGGTGCAGCCTTCTTTGCAGGAGCAGCCTTCTTGGCGGGCGCCGCTGCCTTCTTGGCCGGTGCGGCCTTCTTTGCAGGAGCCGCAGCCTTCTTTGCGGGAGCGGCCTTCTTTGCCGGAGCTTTCTTGGCCGGAGCCTTCTTTGCAGTTGCCATGGTTGATTTCCTTTTTTGGTTGAACGTTCACCAATGAAAAACTTGCGTCTCCAGTGGCAATGCGGATGCTAAATGAGAAAAAACGCGTTTCCAAGGGAAAAAGCGCTTTTTTCATTGGGAGCTGTTGTTTTTTCAGAGGGGAGAAGGGACGTTGTTCACGTTCGTCGCCCCGGCCACGTCGCCAGCACCACGCCCACGAGGGCGATCGCGAAGGCAAGCAGCTGCGGCGAAGTGAGGTTTTCCCCGAGCACGAGCACGCCCACGAGGGCCGCGCTGACGGGCAGCAGCACAGTGAAGACACCCGCTTGTGCCGCTGGTACGTGGCGAAGTCCGGTCATCCACAGCCACACGGTCCAGATGCTGGCGGCCAGTGCGTAGGCGACCAGCAGCGCCCAGGTGCCGAAGCGCACGGCGGTGAAGTCGAACTGCAGCGCGAACCAGATGCCGAAGGGCATCGACAGCACGAAGCCCCACAGGTTGATGAGCGACGCGATGCGCTTGGGCCCCAGCTTGCCGGTGAGCGACTTGCCGATCACCGCGTAGGCGGCCTCGCAGAGCACCGCGCAGAACACGAGCAGGTTGCCCAGCCAGGGCATCGACGGCGCACCGGCCGCGCTGCCGGTGGCGGTCGGTGCATGCGTCGGCGTGAACGCGAGCAGGCCGATGCCCAGCGCCGCGCAGGCAATGGCCAGCCCGATGCGCGCCGTGATGCGCTCGCGCAGGAAGAGCCAGCTGGCCACCGCGACCACGGCGGGGATCGACGCCATGATCACGCCCGCCGACACGGCGCTCGTGAGGCTCACGCCGAACAGCATGCAGATCGAGAACAGGAAGTTGCCGAGGAAGGACTCCAGGAAGACGAGCCCGCGCGTGCGTGCGCTCATGGGCGGCTCGTCGGGCGTGGGCTGGAGCCAATGCGGCATGGCGAGCGCCGCGATGCCGAAGCGCAACCAGGCCAGCAGCAGCACCGGGAAGGCGGCCACCAGTGGCTTGGAGAGGGCGACGTAGATGCCGACGAGCGACATGCTCAAGGCCAGGCAGCCGTAGGCCACGAGGCGGCCGGAGGTGGATGCGGCGGGGTTCAATAGACTGGGCGCTGGTTGTTGATCGGATGGATTCGATGATGCCCCACGTTCTTGTCTACGGCACGCTGCGGCGCGGCGGGCGCAACGACATCGCGCGCTACCGGCCGGCGCCGGTGTTCGTCGGCGAGGCCGTCATCGCGGGCACGCTGTACGACCTGGGCGCGTACCCGGGCGTGGTGCTCGGCGGTGCGGGGCGTGTGAAGGGCGAGGTCTACCGCATCGCGCCGGAGGTCGAGCGCGAACTCGACCGGCTTGAGGAAGTGGCCGACGACGATTCGGGCGAGTACATCCGGCGCCGCGTGCGCGTGGCGGTGGGAACGCAATCGATCGACTGCCTGGTCTACGAGATCCATCCGACGCGCATCGCGGGCCGTCGCGTGATCGACGGCGGCGACTGGATCGCGCATGCGGCGGACATCGCGGCGGAAGCGCGTTCGTTTTCACAACCGAAAGAGTGATTCCGCATCGCGAAAACTCGAACTGCTGCGCCGCAATATTTTTTCTCGATATGAGAAAAATAATTTCTCATTGAGAAATATCTCTGTAAGTTGTTGATTTTGTTGGTTCAAAAATATGTCTTCTATAAGACATAAGAGTCCGCAATCGGATTACAGTAACCCCACGGCCGCAACGCCAACCTTCAATCAACCTCACGGAGTGACCATGCCCCAGACCCTGAACGAACAACTGAGCCGCGAACAGCAAATTGCCGCCCTCGAAAAGGACTGGGCCACCAACCCGCGCTGGAAGGGCGTGAAGCGCGGCTACAGCGCAGCCGACGTGGTTCGCCTGCGTGGTTCGCTCCCCATCGAGCACACGCTGGCCAAGCGCGGCGCTGAAAAGCTCTGGGACAAGATCAACGGCGGTGCCAAGAAGGGCTACGTGAACGCCTTCGGCGCGATCTCTGCCGGCCAGGCCATGCAGCAAGCCAAGGCTGGCCTCGAAGCCGTGTACCTGTCGGGCTGGCAAGTCGCCGCCGACGGCAACACCTCGGAAACGATGTACCCCGACCAGTCGCTGTACGCCTACGACTCGGTGCCGACGATGGTCCGTCGCATCAACAACACCTTCAAGCGCGCCGACGAGATCCAGTGGGGCCGCGGCATCAACCCGGGCGACAAGGAGTTCATCGACTACTTCCTGCCGGTCGTGGCCGACGCAGAAGCCGGCTTCGGCGGCGTGCTGAACGCTTTCGAACTGATGAAGAACATGATCGCGTCGGGCGCTGCCGGTGTGCACTTCGAAGACCAGTTGGCCGCCGTCAAGAAGTGCGGCCACATGGGCGGCAAGGTGCTCGTGCCGACGCAGGAAGCCTGCGAGAAGCTGATCTCGGCACGCTTCGCCGCCGACGTCATGGGCGTGTCGACCATCGTTCTGGCTCGCACCGACGCGGAAGCCGCGAACCTGATCACGTCGGACCACGACGCCAACGACAAGCCTTTCCTGACGGGCGAGCGCACGCAAGAAGGCTTCTACCGCGTCAAGAACGGCCTGGAGCAAGCCATCAGCCGCGGCGTCGCCTACGCACCGTATGCCGACCTGGTGTGGTGCGAAACCGGCGTGCCGGACATCGGCTTTGCCCGTGAATTCGCGCAAGCCGTGCACGCCGCCTGCCCCGGCAAGCTGCTGTCGTACAACTGCTCGCCGTCGTTCAACTGGAAGAAGAACCTGGACGACAAGCAGATCGCCTCGTTCCAGGAAGACCTCTCGGCGCTGGGCTACAAGTACCAGTTCATCACGCTGGCCGGCATCCACATCAACTGGTTCAACACCTTCCAGTTCGCCCACGCGTATGCCAACGGCGAAGGCATGAAGCACTACGTGAACATGGTGCAGGAACCCGAGTTCGCCGCACGCGACAAGGGCTACACCTTCGTGTCGCACCAGCAGGAAGTCGGCGCCGGCTACTTCGACGACGTGACCACCGTGATCCAGGGCGGCTCGTCCAGCGTGAAGGCGCTGACCGGTTCGACCGAAGAAGAACAGTTCCACTGAGCTGCCTTCGCTGATCGCTGAGTGACGGCGCGTTGCGCTGTCGCCCCCCAAAGCCCGGCCTCGTGCCGGGCTTTTTCGTGGGCGCCCGACGGGCCAGGCTCAGGTTTCGAGCCGCACCTCGCGCACGCCGCGCCCCAGCCGCTGGCGCAGCAGCGTGCGCAAGGTGACGCCGTCTGCGTAGCCGACCATGCCCGCGATCTGCTCGAGGCTCTTGTTGCTGGTCTTGAGCAGGTGCACGGCGCGTTCGACGCGCAGGTCCTGCACGTACGACAGCGGGCTCTTGCCCAGCACCTGCTGCATGCGCCGGGCCAGCGTGCGCTTGCTGGTGCCCGCGGCCTGCGCCGCTTCGTCGAGCGAGAAACCCTCGGCCAGCCGGCCGCGCGCCCAGCGTTCGAAGCGCTCCACCAGCGGGTCGGCGTGCGAGAGGTGGTCGGAGATCACGTAGGCCGACTGCGAGGGGCGCGAGTCCACGATCAGATAGCGCGCGACCAGCGCCGCGAGTTCGGGGCTGGCCTGGCGCACCAGCCACAGCGCCATGTCGACGTGGCTCAGCGCCGCGCCCGCCGTGACGAGCGGCCCCGAGCTGACCAGCATGCGCGAATCGTCGAGCAGCACCGCCGGATAGCGCTGCCGGAAGAGGGTGGCCAGCCACCAGGTGGTGGTCGCCTTGTGGCCCGCGAGCACGCCGGCTTCCGCCAGCACGAAAGTGCCGATGCACGCGGCGGCGATGCAGCCGCCGTCTTCGGCGCGCGCGCGCAGTGCCGCGCAGGCATCGCGGACGTCGGCGCGTTGCAGGGCGGGCTCCAGCGTCTCGGGCATCTTGCAGCCGAGCGCCGGGACGATGAGCCAGTCGGTGGCGGCGCCGGTGTCGGCCAGCGTGTGCGTCACCGGCACGGTGAAGCCCTGGGCGGTGCGCACGCGCTTGCGGGTGCCCACGATGGTGACGTCGAAAGGTGCCACGTCGAGCTGCAGCATGGCGGCGAGTTCGTTCGCGGTGGTGAAGACATCGAGCACCGTGGCCAGGCCGGAGTCGAACACGCCGTCGAGGGCGAGGACATCGAGTTTCATGGCAATAACGATACCAAAGATGTCAAAAAAGCCAATGGCCCAGAGGGCGGGGCTTGCCTAGAGTCCATGCCAGCGCCGCGCAATCCCGTGCGCCGTTGTTGTCCACCCCAGGAGATGTCCCATGATCAAGTTCGCACTGTTCGCCCGCCTCGAGGCCAAGCCCGGCAAGGAAGCCGCCGTCCAGCAATTCCTCGAGGCCGGCCTGGCCATGGCGCGCGAGGAAAAGACCACGCCGATCTGGTTTGCGCTGCGGCTGTCGCCCAGCACCTTCGGCGTGTTCGATGCGTTCGAGGACGAAGCCGGTCGCCAGGCGCACCTGAGCGGCCCGATTGCCCAGGCCCTGATGGCGCAGGCGCCCGAGCTGTTCGCCGGACCGCCCTCGATCGGGCCGATCGAGGTGCTGGGCCTCAAGAACGTGGCGGCCGCGGCGTCGTGAGCGTGCAGGCGCAGCCCATGACGACGCCCGTCGGCGACCCGGTGTTCGTCAGCGACGGCGAACGCTTCGTGCCCACCGAGGCGGCCATCGGCCCGTGGTCCGCCGATGCCCTGCAGGGCAGCGCGACTGCTGTCTTGCTCGTGCGCGCGCTCCAGGCGCACGAGGTGAGCCGCAGCCGCGAGGTGGCGCGGTTGAGCTTCGATTTCTGGCGCCCGGCAAGCCGGGCACCGATCACGCTCGAATTCACGCTGCTGCGCGACGGCGCCAAGGCGCGCACGGTGGCGTTCGACATGCTCCAGGACGGCAAGTCGGTGTTGCGGTGTACCGCCTTGCTGCTGCGCAGCGGGCAGACGCCCGCGCTGCCGGCCGCCGGCGCCTTCGCCGCCGCGACATTCGCACCGCCGGAAGAGGGCGTGCCCATTCCCGTGACGGCGTCCCGCATGAGCCCGTTCTTTGCCGGCGTGGATGTGCGCATGGCGCGCGGGCAGATCCTCGAGCCCGGCCCGGCCGCCGCATGGTTGCGCCTGGGCCGGCCGCTGGTCGACGCCGAGGCCGCATCGCCGCTGGCCCAGGTGGCCTCGGCGGCCGATCTCGTGGCGGGCATCTCGCAATGGGCCCATCCGGCGCGGCTGGGTTTCGTCAATGCCGACCTGACGATCAACCTGCGGAGGGCGCCGCGCGGCGACTGGGTGCTGGTCGACGCCCTCACGCTTGTGGGCCCGATGGGCACGGGCTATGCCGTCGGGCAGCTGCACGATCGCGACGGGCCGGTCGGGCAGTGCGTTTCCAGCCTCCTGTTCGAGGCGCGCGGCTGAAGCGGGCAGCGGCTAGAATCGCCCACTCTGCACTCAACAAGAGCGAGAAAGGCACCTTGGTTATGACACCGCGAACTACCCCGCAAGGATTCAGCGGCTTTTTCTTCTTCGAAGGAAAGGGCCGGTAGCCCCGCGCTCGCTGGTTTTTCCAGCGCATCAACCAAGCAAAGCGCGGCATCCACCGCGCTTTTTTGTTTTTCTCCCCGAGGTTTTCACATGATCCAGATCACGCTCCCCGACAACTCGCGCCGCGAGTTCCCCGGCCCGGTTTCGGTGGCCGAAGTGGCCCAGTCCATCGGTCCCGGCCTCGCCAAGATGACGGTGGCCGGCAAGATCGACGGCAAGCTCGTCGATGCCAGCGACATCATCGACCGCGATGCCAGGCTGCAGATCATCACGCCCAAGGACGACGAGGGCCTGGAGATCATTCGCCACTCGACGGCCCACCTGGTCGGCCATGCGGTGAAGCAGCTGTACCCGACGGCCAAGATGGTGATCGGGCCGGTGATCGACGAAGGCTTCTACTACGACATCTCGTTCGAGCGCCCGTTCACGCCCGAGGACATGGCCGCCATCGAGGCGCGCATGCGCGAGCTGATCGCGCAGGACTACGACGTGATCAAGAAGATGACGCCGCGCGCGGAAGTCATCGAGGTCTTCAAGTCGCGCGGCGAGGACTACAAGCTGCGCCTGGTCGAAGACATGCCCGACGAGCAGGCCATGGGCCTGTACTACCACCAGGAATACGTCGACATGTGCCGCGGCCCGCACGTGCCAAACACGCGCTTCCTGAAGGTCTTCAAGCTCACGAAGCTGGCCGGCGCCTACTGGCGCGGCGACGCCAAGAACGAGCAGCTGCAGCGCATCTACGGCACGGCCTGGGCCGACAAGAAGCAGCTGGACCAGTACATCCAGCGCATCGAGGAAGCCGAGAAGCGCGACCACCGCAAGCTGGGCAAGGAACTCGACCTGTTCCACATCGACGAAGTGGCGCCGGGCGTGGTGTTCTGGCACCCGAAGGGCTGGGCGGTCTGGCAGCAGGTCGAGCAGTACATGCGCGGCATCTACCGCGACACGGGCTACTGGGAAGTGAAGGGCCCACAGATCCTGGACAAGAGCCTGTGGGAGAAAACGGGCCACTGGCAGAACTACCGTGACAACATGTTCACGACGGAGTCGGAGAAGCGCGAGTACGCGCTCAAGCCGATGAACTGCCCGGGCCACGTGCTGATCTTCAAGAGCGACCTGCGCAGCTACCGCGACCTGCCGCTGCGCTATGGCGAGTTCGGCCAGTGCCACCGCAACGAACCCAGCGGCGCGCTGCACGGCATCATGCGCGTGCGCGGCTTCACGCAGGACGACGGCCACATCTTCTGCACGGAAGACCAGATCCTCGACGAATGCATCGCCTACACGGCGCAGCTGCAGAAGGTCTATGCCGACTTCGGCTTCACGGACATCCTCTACAAGGTCGCGACGCGGCCCGAGAATCGCGTCGGCTCCGACGAACTGTGGGACAAGGCTGAGCACGCGGTGATGGAATCGCTGCGCCGCTCGGGCGTGGACTTCGTCATCTCGCCCGGCGACGGCGCCTTCTACGGCCCGAAGATCGAGTACACGCTGCGCGACGCCATCGGCCGCCACTGGCAGTGCGGCACGATGCAGGTCGACTTCAACACGGCCGAGCGCCTGGGCGGGGAGTACGTCACGGAATCGAGCGGTCGTGCCCACCCGGTGATGCTGCACCGCGCCATTGTCGGCAGCCTCGAGCGCTTCATCGGCATGCTCATCGAACACCACTCCGGCGCCATGCCCGCATGGCTCGCTCCGGTGCAGGTGGCGGTGCTCAATATCAGCGAAGGACAGGCCGACTACGCTGCGCAAGTTGCGAAAACGCTGCAAAATCAAGGGCTTAGGGTCCAGCTCGACCTGCACAACGAAAAGATTACGTATAAAATACGGAAGCATTCGTTGCAAAAGCTCCCTTACATCCTCGTCGTGGGTGACAAGGAAAAGGAAGCAGGTGCCGTCGCAGTGCGCGCCCGGGGCAATCAAGACCTCGGTGCAATGTCCCTCGAATCGTTCACGCAACGGCTCGTCCAGGACGTTGCTGACAAGCGTTGATTTGTCTCTGAAACACCCCATATGTTTCTCTGCCATCTCGTGCCGCCTGTCCGCGAAGACTGAGCGGCGATCGCTACAGATTTTGTAGCAAACTTTGAAGGATTCTGACCATCGCTACTGCATTTCGCGACCGCCGCCACCGCGAGGAACGCCAACACCGCCTGAACCGGGAAATCATGGCCCCGGAAGTCCGCCTAGTCGGCCCGGAAAACGAGCCATTGGGTGTCATGAGCCTTTCCGAAGCCTTGCGCCTTGCGGGTGAGGCCGACGTGGATCTGGTGGAGGTCGTTGCTGCGGCAAATCCGCCCGTGTGCCGCCTGATCGAGTACGGAAAATTCAAGTACCACGAGCAGAAGAAGGCAGCCGAGGCGAAGTCGAAGCAGAAGGTCATCGAGGTCAAGGAAATCAAGTTCCGGCCCGGTACCGACGATGGCGACTACAACATCAAGATGCGCAACATCAGGCGCTTTCTTGAAGAGGGCGACAAATGCAAGATCACGCTGCGCTTCCGCGGCCGCGAGATCACGCACCAGGAGCTCGGTCTGGCACTCTTGCAGCGCATTCGCGACGAGCTGGGCGACACGATCATGGTCGAGCAGTTCCCGAAGCTGGAAGGCCGTCAGATGATCATGATGATCGCTCCAGGCCGCAAGAAGGTTGGCGGCGCGGCGCCGAAGCCGGCAGCAGATGCTGCGCCGGCAGCAGCGCCCACGGCAACCGCCTGAGGCATTTGCAGTAGACGGGTTTTGAAGGGATTTCGCCCTGGCCCGCATTTCGCAAGAAGTGCAGGCGGGGGCGAGATAAAGAAGTGTCTCGGGGCCAACAAGTCCGTGGAGTATCCGCGGCGCCTCACGAGCACAAACTAAAGGAGCATTCACATGCCCAAAATGAAGACCAAGAGCAGCGCGAAAAAACGTTTCCGCGTTCGTCCCGGTGGCACCGTCAAGCGCGGTCAAGCCTTCAAGCGTCACATCTTGACGAAGAAGACCACCAAGAACAAGCGTCACCTGCGTGGTGCAGTCGCAGTGCATGAGACCAACATGGTTTCTGTCGCCGCCATGCTGCCCGGTCGTGGCATTTAACTCAGACGAACAAGGAGTACACACATGCCTCGCGTCAAACGTGGTGTAACGGCTCGCGCCCGCCACAAAAAAGTTCTCGCACTCGCCAAGGGTTTTCGCGGTCGCCGCGGTAATGTCTTCCGCGTCGCCAAACAGGCGGTGATGAAGGCTGGGCAATACGCCTACCGTGACCGCCGTACCAAGAAGCGCGTGTTCCGTCAGCTGTGGATCGCGCGTATCAACGCCGCCTCGCGTGAACTGGGCCTGACCTACAGCCAGTTCGCCAACGGCATCCGCAAGGCCGGTATCGAGATCGACCGCAAGATGCTTGCGGACATCGCCGTGCACGACAAGGCCGCTTTTGCCGGCATCGTGGAGCAGGTCAAGGCCAAGCTGGCTGCTTGATTTTGCATAGCAGGTTGCCGTCTCCAGACGGCTTCTTGCGCCCACGGCTCAAGGGCTGGCGCTTGAAAAGGCTCCAGCTCTTTTTTATTTCCCCTCGAAGATTTTTGTTGCTATGAACGAGTTGGACTCCCTGGTCGACACCGCACGCGCCGCCTTCGCCGAAGCGAAAACGCCCGCAGAGCTCGAAAACGCCAAGGCCCAGTTCCTTGGCAAGTCGGGCCGCATCACCGAGCTGATGAAGGGCATGGCCGCGCTGAGTGTCGAAGAGAAGAAGTCCCGCGGCGCCGCGATCAACGTCGGCAAGCAGGCCATCGAGGCTGCACTGACCGATCGCCGCCAGCAACTCGCCGATGA
Source organism: Variovorax sp. GW822-FHT04E09 (assembly GCF_058800845.1). NCBI lineage: Bacteria > Pseudomonadati > Pseudomonadota > Betaproteobacteria > Burkholderiales > Comamonadaceae > Variovorax > Variovorax sp. GW822-FHT04E09. Next base: position 1,367,799 of record NZ_JBXAMR010000001.1, on the reverse strand, counting down.
AGAACTCTCGCTGCAGCTGCGCGCCGAAGCGCTCGACGTGAGCCTGCCCGGCCGCCATCGCGCCGGCGGCGGACTGCACCCCGTGAGCCGCACGCTGGAGCGCATCGAAGAGATCTTCTCGAGCATGGGCTTCGACGTGGCCGACGGCCCCGAGATCGAGAGCGACTGGCACAGCTTCACCTCGCTCAACAACCCGCCGAACCACCCGGCGCGTTCGATGCAGGACACCTTCTACGTCGACCTCAAGGGCGACGACGGCATTCCCTACAACCTGCGTCCGCACACCAGCCCGATGCAGGTGCGCTACGCCCACCAGCACACCAAGAAGTACGCGGCCGAGTTCGCCGCTGCTGCTGCCGACACCACCGGCACCGTGAAGGCGCCCGAGATCCGCGTGATCGCGCCCGGCCGCACCTACCGTGTCGACAGCGACGCCACCCATTCGCCCATGTTCCACCAGTGCGAAGGCCTGTGGCTCGGCGAGAACGTCAGCTTCAAGGACCTGAAGGTTGTCTTCACCGACTTCTGCCGCACTTTCTTCGAGCGCGACGACCTCGTGCTGCGCTTCCGCCCCAGCTTCTTCCCGTTCACCGAGCCGAGCGCCGAGATCGACATCCAGTTCGCGAGCGGCCCGCTGGCCGGCCGCTGGCTCGAAGTCGCCGGCTCGGGCCAGGTGCACCCGAACGTCGTGCGCAACATGGGCCTCGACCCCGAGCGCTACATCGGCTTCGCCTTCGGCATGGGCCCCGACCGGCTCACCATGCTGCGCTACGGCGTGAACGACCTGCGCCTGTTCTTCGACGGCGACCTGCGTTTTCTCTCGCAGTTCCAGTAAGCACGCCCCCTCCACAGATAGAAAAACCAGATCGAGATCGAAGAGATGCAATTCCCGGAATCCTGGCTGCGCGAGTTCTGCAACCCGCCCCTCGACAGCGCCGCACTGGCCGAAACGCTCACCATGGGTGGCTTCGAGGTCGAAGAGCGCCGTCCGGTGGCCCCGCCTTTCACGCGCATCGTGGTCGGCGAAATCAAGGAAGCCGAGCAGCACCCGAATGCCGATCGCCTGCGCGTGTGCCAGGTCGACGTGGGGCAGGGCGCTTTGCTGAACATCGTGTGCGGCGCGCCCAATGCGCGCGTCGGCATCAAGGTGCCGTGCGCCCTCGTCGGCGCCGAACTGCCGCCGGGTGAAGACGGCAAGCCCTTCCTCATCAAGCTGGGCAAGCTGCGCGGCGTCGAGAGCCAGGGCATGCTGTGCTCGGCGCGCGAGCTGAAGCTGAGCGAAGACCACGGTGGCCTGCTCGAACTCGACGCCGATGCGCCCATCGGCGCCGACGTGCGCGACGTGCTCAAGCTCGACGACGCGCTGCTCACGCTCAAGCTCACGCCGAACCTGGCGCACGGCCTCAGCGTGTACGGCGTGGCGCGCGAACTCGCCGCACTCACCGGCGCACCGCTGAAGACGCCGGCCATCGCGGCCGTGGCTACGTCGTTCTCCGATGTGCTGCCCGTCAAGGTCGAGGCGCCCGACCTGTGCGGCCGTTTCTCGGGCCGCATCGTGCGCGGCGTGAACACCAAGGTCGCGACGCCCGCGTGGATGGTCGAGCGCCTCGCGCGCTGCGGCCAGCGCAGCGTGACGCCGCTGGTCGACATCTCGAACTACGTGATGTTCGAGTACGGTCAGCCCAGCCACATCTTCGACCTCGACAAGATCCACGGCGGCCTCACGGTGCGTTGGGGCAAGGCGGGCGAACAGCTCAAGCTGCTCAACGGCACGACGATCACCGTCGACGAGAAGGTCGGCGTCATCGCCGACGACCGCGAAGTCGAATCGCTCGCCGGCATCATGGGCGGCGACGCCACCTCGGTGACCGACGACACGCGCAACATCTACGTCGAGGCCGCGTTCTGGTGGCCCGAGGCCGTGCAGGGCCGTTCGCGTCGCTTCAACTTCTCGACCGACGCCGGCCACCGCTACGAGCGCGGCGTCGACCCGAGCCGCACCGTGCAGATCATCGAGCGCATCACGCAACTGGTCGTCGAGATCTGCGGCGGCGAAGCCGGCAAGATGGACGACCAGACTTTGCGCCTGCCCGAGGCCGCGCCCGTCACGCTGCGCGTGGCCCGTGCCGCGCGCGTCATCGGCATGCCGCTGACGCAGGCGCAATGTGCCGACGCCCTCCATCGCCTCGGTTTCGCGATCACCGAAGGCGAAGGCACGCTGACCGTCACGCCGCCGCCGCACCGCTTCGACCTGCTGATCGAGGAAGACCTCATCGAAGAAGTGGCGCGCCTGATCGGCTTCAACAACCTGCCGACCACCGCGCCGCTCGCGCCCATCACGGCCCGCGTGCGGCCCGAGGCGCAGCGCAGCCGCTTCGCCGTGCGCCGCAGTGTTGCAGCACTGGGTTACCAGGAAACCATCAACTTCAGCTTTGTCGAAGCGCACTGGGAGCAGGACCTCGCGGGCAACGCCAACCCGGTCAAGCTGCTGAACCCCATCGCCAGCCAGATGAGCGTGATGCGCTCGTCGCTGCTCGGTTCGCTGCTGCAGGTGCTCAAGTTCAACCTCGACCGCAAGGCGCCGCGCGTGCGCGTGTTCGAGCTGGGCCGCGTGTTCCTGCGCGACGACAGCGTCGTCACCACCGACAGCACCGTGCGCGGCGTGAACCAGCCCATGCGCGTGGCGGGCCTGGCCTGGGGCGATGCCGAGGCGTCGCGCTGGGACGGCAAGCCGCAGCGCGCCGACTTCTACGACGTCAAGGGCGATGTCGAAGCGCTGCTCGCGCCGCGCGTGCCGACCTTCGAAGCGGCCGAGCACCCCGCGCTGCACCCCGGCCGTTCGGCCCGCGTGCTGCTCGACGGCCAAGCCATCGGCTTCATCGGCGAACTGCATCCGCGCTGGCGCCAGAAGTGGGACTTCACCCAGGCGCCCGTGCTGTTCGAACTCGACCTCGACGCCGTCACGGCGCGGCCCGTGCCCGTGGCGCAGCCGGTGCCCAAGCACCAGGCCGTCGAACGTGACATCGCGGTGGTCGTGGCCGAAGCGGTGTCGCACGACGCGCTGATGCAGGCCATCCGCGCGGGCGCGTCCGCCTCGGGCCTGCTGCGCGATGCGACGCTGTTCGACATCTACCGTCCGCAGCCGTTGCGCGAAGGCGCCGTGGCAGCGCCGGGTGCGCTGGCACCGGGCGAGAAGAGCATGGCCGTGCGCCTGACCTTTCAGAGCGATGCCGCCACGCTGACGGACGAGCAGGTCGAACCCGCTGTCCGTGCAATCGTCGAACAACTGGGCGCCACCCTGGGCGGCCGCTTGAGAGGATGAAGATGAACGCCGCCGAATTCACGCTCGAAGCCCTCGAAACGCCGGCGCTCACCAAGGCGCACTTGGCCGACCTGTTGTTCGAGCAGATCGGCCTGAACAAGCGTGAGTCGAAGGACATGGTGGAGGCGTTCTTCGAGCTCGTGGCCAGTAGCCTGATCGAAGGCACGGACGTGAAGATCTCGGGCTTCGGCAACTTCCAGATCCGCGTGAAGGCGCCGCGTCCCGGGCGCAACCCGCGCACAGGCGAAGCCATTCCGATCGGCGAGCGCCGCGTGGCCACCTTCCATGCGAGTGCGAAGCTCAAGGAGCAGATCCAGGGCAGCGTCGAGCCGCAGGGCGGCACTTCCGAAGTCGAGTGGAGCCTGGGCGCGGAATAGTGCTTGGTGCTGTGCGGCCGCGTAGAGTAATCTATGAGGTTTCCCGCGCACAGTCTTGATTTCAATGGAGAAAACGCTCCCGCCGATTCCCGTCAAACGCTACTTCACCATCGGTGAGGTTGGCGAGCTCTGCGGTGTGAAGCCGCACGTGCTGCGCTATTGGGAGCAGGAGTTCACGCAGCTTCGCCCGATGAAGCGGCGCGGCAACCGCCGCTATTACCAGCACCACGAGGTGCTGATGATCCGCCGCATCCGCGACCTGCTCTACGACCAGGGCTTCACCATCAGCGGTGCGCGCAACAAGCTGCAGGAACTCACGCAGGGCGAGCGCGACCGTCGCAAGGCGGGCGAAGTGCCGCTCGAAGGCCTGGAGGCCATCGAGATCGGCCAGGAAGAATTCGACGCCGCCGTGCACGAGGAACCGGGGCCCACGGCGGCCGCGCAGAGCGTCGATCTGTCGCAGTTGTTGCACCTTCGCCGCGAACTCTTTGAAATTCGTGAGCTTCTGACTGTCGGACACTGAATTTAGCCCGCTATAATCGAGAGCTTCGGTGTGTGGCGCAGCCTGGTAGCGCACTTGCATGGGGTGCAAGGGGTCGAAGGTTCGAATCCTTTCACACCGACCAAAATTGACAGGGGTTAGCAGCGTAGTAGTTGCTAACCCCTTCGTCATTTCTGCTGCCCATGCACCTAGAGGCCCCCTCAATCGTGGCGCTTCGACCTCGCTGAGAGGTCAGCACGGCCGCCAGAGCGCGAAGACATTTCCCAAAGAGATGGACCGGCCACTGGGGCTAGGCTAAGGGCCCGGCGCTCGCTCGGCGAATCGGAGTGTCGCCAACAGAAACACACATCAAGCCGCTGCTCACTTGAGCGGCGGCTTTTTCTTTATGCGTCCAGTGGAGGCGCGTCTCCTGATGCGCAAATCCTTCCGCGAGTTGTGGGCGAAGTTCCAAGGGCATGTGCCGCGCGGCTTGGACCATCCGATTCATCAGGGCGTGCCTGTCCTTGCACGTGTCATTTGCGCCAGGGTGGCACTGGTCAAGGCTCTCACCCCGATGCGCATCGCGGACTCATCGACGGTGAACAACGGCGAATGATTGGTCGGGCCGGCCCGATCGGGGTACGGCGAGGCGTTCAAAATCCAGAACACCACCGGAACGCCCGTGCCGCCGAAGGCGCCAAAGTCCTCCGATCCCATTGATGGCAAGATCTCCGCGACCTTGTCTTTTCCTGCTGCAGCCTTCAATGCATCGACGAGCGCCAGCGTGGTCGGTGCATCGTTGACAAGCACGCCGTAGCCCTCGCCGGTATCGATGCGCACATTGGCCTTGACGCCGTAGCTGGCCGCGATGTGCTCGGCTTTCATGCGAATCTGCTCGTGGGCGACCTTCTGGTTCTGCGCCGACAGCGCGCGTACCGTGCCCGAGAGTTCTGCGGTCTCGGGCAGGATGTTGAAGCGGTTGCCGCTTTGCAGCATGCCGACCGTCACCACGGTGGCGCCTCCATCGATCGTCGGGTTGGTGCGGTGGCTGACGATGTTCTGCAAGCCCAGGGCAATTTCCGCCGCCGCCAACATGGGAGAGTTGGCCGCCCATGGCGCGGCGCCGTGCCCGCCAGCGCCGTTGAGCTTGATGTTGAACACATCGATGCTGGCCAGCATGGCGCCAGGTCGATAGGAGATGGAGCCCTTGGGCGCCTGTGCGCCGATGTGCTGGCCCAATACGACATCGACCTTGGGATTGTCCAGAACGCCGGCCTTGACCATCGCCAGCGCACCGCTGGGATCTTCGGCGCCGGGGCCGATCTCTTCGGCCGGCTGGAACAGAAAGACCACCGTGCCGGGCAGATCCTCTCGCAGGGCCGACAGGGCTTGAGCCGCGCCCAGCAACATGGCCACATGGGTGTCGTGGCCGCAGACATGCGACACCGAAACTTCCTGGCCACGCCACAGGGCCTTGGCCGTTGAACGGAACGGCAGGTCGTTGCGCTCCTCGACAGGCAGGGCGTCCATGTCGGCGCGCAATGCAACCACCGGGCCGGGCTTGCCGCCACGCAATACGGCCTTGATGCCAGTCTTGGCAATGCCGGTCTGGACTTCGACACCTGGGATCTTGCCCAATGCTGCGGCAATGTACTTGGCCGTCTCGACTTCGGCGTACGCAAGTTCTGGGTGCTGATGGAGATGACGACGCCACGCGATGACGTCGGGCTCGGCCGCATCGGACAAGGCAAGCGCGCGCTCAAGCAAGGGCTGCGGTGTCGCCGCGCAAGCGGTGGCCATTTGAATGCCGATTGCCGCTGCACACAGGAGTGGTTTCAGGACGTTCACGATGTCGCTTTTCCTTCTGATGGATGTGAGGCTGTGAAATCTTGCGAAGATGAAGCTGCGTTTCGTCTCCGTGCAGCGCCGGTGGCTTCCTCCGAGGGCGGTTCACTGTAGGTGGACACCTCTCGGACGTTCCTCCCGAAACTACAAAGCACCTTTTCATCCCTTGATGCATGCCGCCGAGCCCGCGCTCCTAAACTGAGGAAAGCCATCTCGGCACCCCATTCAGGAGACATCGCCATGCAATCCCGGAAGCGCCTCGGCGGCTTTCTGCTCGGCCTCGTCCTCGCCGTCGGCACGGCGCAGGCCCAGCAACCCCTTCGCATCGTCGTGCCCTTCGCGGCCGGCGGCGGCACCGACCAGTACGCGCGGCTGCTGGCCGCTGAACTCACCAAGCGCGGCACCCAGACCATCGTCGACAACAAGCCCGGCGCCAGTGGCATCGTGGCGGCCGACAACGTCGCGCGTTCCAAACCGGATGGCACCACGGTGCTCATGAGCTCGCTGAGCATCCTGGCCAGCAACACGGTGATGTACGACAAGCTGCCTTACGACCCGGTGAAGAGCTTCGCGCCCGTCACGCAGATCGCTTACCAGCCGACCATCATCGTGGGGCGCTCGGACCTGCCCTACAAGAACATCAAGGAAATGGTGGCCTATGCCAAGGCCCATCCGGACAAGATCAACCGCGGCTCGCCAGGCGCGTCCATCCTGACCAACCTGGCGCCGCTGGCCTTCGAGGGCATGGCCGGCATTCGCACGACGCACATTCCGTTCAATGGCGATTCGCCCGGCTTGCAGGCGCTGCTGGGCAGCCAGATCGACATTCAGGGGACCTCCATCACCGGCCCGCTGCAGCACGTCAAGGCGGGCAAGATGCGTGTGCTGGGCGTCATGGATGCCAAGCGCCTGCCTCAGGTGCCCGATGCGCCCACGTTCAAGGAGCAGGGCTACGACATCGAGGCCCTGCTGTGGTACGCGCTGTCCGCGCCAGCCGCCACGCCCACAGACACCATCGACAAGCTCAATCGCGCCGTCACCCAGGTGCTGGTCGATCCGGATTTCATTGCACGTTCGCAGGCGATCGGCATGGAGCCGCGAGGCGGCACGCCGCAGGCGCTGGCCGCCTATGTGAAGGCCGAGACCGAGCGCTGGGTTCCATTGCTTCAGCGCCTGGATCTGCCCAAGCAGGGGCATTGAATGCGTCCGTTGTTCGATGACACGGTGGCCCTGGTCAGCGGGGCGAGCCAGGGCATCGGCTTCGCCATTGCGACCCGCCTGCTGGAGGCCGGCTGTCGCGTCGCGTTGACCGATATCGACGCCGACAAAACGCGCGAGGCCGCCGCGCGCACGGGACATGCGGCGGACCGCGTGCGCCCGTACGCGCTGGACGTGCGCGACGCCGCGCAATGCGAGGCCGTGGTCGCCGACCTGCAGCAAGCCTGGGGCCCCGCGGGCGTGCTCGTGAACAACGCGGGCGTCGGCGGCCGCAGCGCGGCGTTCGATGCGCAGTCGCTCTCGGATGACATCGACCACGTGATGGCGGTGAACGTCAAGGGCGTGCTCAACCTCACCGTGGCATGCACCGACGGCCTGCGCAAGACGCGGGGTGCCGTCGTTAACGTGGCGTCCATCACCTCGCTCGTGGCGACCTCGGCCCACATGGCCTATGGCGCGTCGAAAGGGGCGGTCGGTCAGCTCACGAAATTCCTGGCGCGCGACTTCGGACCGCACGGCGTGCGCGTGAATGCCGTCGCCCCCGGACTGGTCATGACGCCGATGACCGCCCACATCGCCGATGACACCGAGCGTCACGAGCGGATGGTGCGCCGCACGTTCCTGCGCCGCGTGGGCGATCCGCAGGACATCGCGGGCCCCGTGGTGTTCCTGGCCTCGGAGCAGGCGCGTTACGTCACCGGAACCATCCTGCCGGTCGACGGCGGCTACACCGCCAACTGATGGAAGCCGCGCGGCTGCGCCGTGCGCGGTCGTCCGGCGATCGCCTGGGCGAACAGGCGAACCGCATCGAAGACAAGACCCGAGAACCATCGAATGAACCCAACTTTCATGCAACCCCTTGCCGGCGTGCGCGTGCTGGACCTGTCAAGGGTCATGGCCGGCCCTCTGTGCGGCATGGCGCTGGCCGACCTGGGCGCCGACGTGATCAAGGTCGAACACCCTGAGCGCGGCGACGACACGCGCGACTGGGGCGTGCGCATCGGCAGCCACAACACGTCCTACTTCAACAGCTGCAACCGCAACAAGCGCTCCATCTGCGTGGACCTGCAGGACAAGGAGGGCCAGAACATCGTGCGTCAACTCGCCGCGCAGTGCGACGTGGTCATCCAGAACTTCAAGTACGGCGGGGCGCAGAAGATGGGCCTGGGCTACGAAGACCTGCGCAAGCTCAACCCGAAGCTCATCTACTGCTCGATCTCGGGCTACTCGGTGTTGAGCGAGGAAAAAGCGCGACCGGGCTACGACCTCGTGATCCAGGGCGAGACCGGCCTGATGGCCATGAACGGCGAAGAAGGCCAGGGCCCGCTGAAGTTCGGCATTGCCGCGGTCGACATGTTCACCGGCATGTACTCGGCACAGGCCATCCTGGCCGTGCTCTACGAACGCACGCGCACCGGCGAGGGCCGCCACATCCAGATGTCGCTGTACGACAGCGGGATGATGATCACCTCGTACTACGGGCTCACCGCCTGGCTGAACAAGGGCGACCCCGCCAAGTTCGGCAACTCGCACCCGTCGATCGTGCCCTACGGCGTGTTCGAGGCAGCGGACGGTCCGGTGGTGATCGCGGTCGGCAACAACGGCCAGTTCAGGAAGTTCTGCGACGAGGTGATTTTTTGCCCCGAGCTGCCGGTCGATCCGAAGTTCGCCACCAACACCGCACGTTCGAAGCACCGGCACGAGTTGCTGCCGCTCCTGCTCGCGAAGATCGGGCAGTTCTCGCGCGCCGATCTCATCGCACGCATGAACACGGCGGGCATTCCCTGCGGGGAGGTGCTCGGTCTCTACGACGCGCTGCAGTCCGACCGAACGGCGCAGACACAGGTCTGGCACCGCTTCGAAGACACGCAGGCGGGGCCGCAGGCCGTCCATGCGCCGCCCTACATCATCGACGGCGCACGCGCGGGCGTGCGCCACCACCCGCCGCACCTGGGGGAGCACACGGCCGACGTGCTGCGTGAGCTGCTCGACATGGGCGACGGCCAACTTGAATCCCTGAGCCAAAGAAGCGTCATCAAATGAAATTGCATCGCATGCGAGAAACCGAACCCGCCGCCCCGCGCCGGCTCCTGCTGAAGTCGTGCCTCGCGGCCGCCGCAGCGCCCTGGCTGGCGTCGCTGTCCGCCGGCGCCAACGCGGCGAGCCGCTGGCCCGAAAAAACCGTTCGCATGGTCGTGGCCTTTCCGGCCGGCGGCCCGACCGATGCGACCGCGCGCCTGGTCGCGCAGAAGCTGGCCGGCGCGCTCGGCCAGCCCGTCATCGTGGACAACCGTCCCGGCGCCTCGGGGTCCATCGGCACCACGTCGCTGATCAAGTCGGCGCCCGACGGCTACACGGTGTCGATGTTCGGCATGCCCGCGCTGGTGGCGCCGATCGTCTACAGGAACAACCAGTACGACGTGCGCAAGGACTTCACCTGCGTAGCGTCGGTCTACGATTTGCCGCTGGTCTTGATGATCAACCCGCTGGTGCTGCCGGGCGTGAACGATCTCAAGGGCTTCATCGCGGCCGCCAAGGCGCAGCCGGTCAACTATTCCACCGCGGGGTCGGGCAGCATCGGCCACCTAGCGATGGAGCAGCTCAAGGACATGGGCGGCTTTCCGATGCAGCACGTGGGCTACAAGGGCAGTGCGCCGGCCATCACCGATCTGCTGGGTGGGCAGATCGGCGCCATGTTCGTCGACCTGGTCGCGGCCATGCCGCACATCCGCAGCGGACGCCTCAAGGCGCTGGCGCTCGGCTCCGCCGATGCCCGGGCCTTCCTGCCCGAGGTGGCGTCCATCGCGCAGCAAGGCTTCGCTGGCTTCAATGTGAGCAGCTGGAGCGGCCTGATCGTGCCGAACGGCACGCCGGCCGGCGTGGTGACCCGGCTCGACTCGGAACTGCGCCGCATCCTGGCCGAAGCGGACACGAAGCGCGGGCTCGAAAACATCGGCGCGCTCAGCGCCTACCAGCCGCCCGAAGTCATGAAGCGCCGGATGGCCAGCGAGTTCGAGCGGTGGAACAAGGTGGCGTCGGAGAAGGACATCTCGATCTGATTTTGGGTTGGCACCCTCGGGTGCCGGCGCCATCGCAGCAACGCCCCGGAACCCGAAGCCCTTCGAGGCTTGAGTTCCGGGGCGTTGTGCATGGGGCTCTGAGGATCAGTGCGATTGCTTCGGCAGATTCAAACTGCGCAGGATCGGAAGCCAGCGGTCCGCCTCGACCTTGATGAACCGGGCCAGCTCTTCGGGCGTGCCGCCGCGGGGCTCCATGCCGATGGCGCGGGCGCGGGCCACGAAGTCGGGGTCGGCGATCACCTGGTTCACGGCCTTGTTCAGCCGGTCGATCGCCGGCTTGGGCGTGCCGGTAGGCACCGAGAGGGAGTACCAGAGCGTGGCTTCCATGTCGAAGCCCTGTTCCTTGAACGTGGGGGCGTCGGGCACCTGCGGCAGGCGCCGCGAATCCATCACGCCGAGCACGCGCAACTTGCCCGACTTCACATAGGGCAGCGATCCCGTGATGGACGTGCCGTGGATGTCGATCTGGTTGCCCAGCAGCGCCTGCAGCGCGGGGGCGTCTCCGTTGAAAGGAATGTGCAAGGTGCTGAAGCCTTGTTCCTTTTCGAAAGCGATGGGTGCCAGGTTGGTCAGGATGGCCGCGCCGGGCGAACCGCGGTTGATCTTGCCGGGGTTCTGCCTGGCGTAGGCCACCATTTCCTTGATGTTCTTGTAGGGCAGGTCGGTGCGACCCACGACGATGGCGGGTTGGTAAGCGATCTGCGTGACGGGCGCGAAGTCCTTCACCGGGTCGTAGGGCAGCTTCTCGTAGAGCACGCTGTTGTTCGCGAGCGTGCCCAGCGACGACACGAGCACGGTCTGCCCATCCGGTTTGGCACGGGCCACGTAGTCGGCGGCAAGGATGCCGCTGGCGCCGGGCTTGTTCTCGATGATGACGTTCAGCCCTTGCTTGCCGAGTTCCTGGGCCAGGATGCGGCAGTACTGGTCGGTGCCGCCGCCGGCCGCAAAGGGCACGACGAGGCGGGTCACCTGTTGGGCAAGGGTGAGGGCCGGGGCGAGGGCGCAGGCACCCAGCGCCAACCCCATGACGAGTTTTCGATAGCTCATTCTTGTCTCCTGTTCTGGTTCGAATCGAACGCTGGATTCAGTCTAGGGCGCAGCTCCCAGCAGTGATCTGCAAGGAATGAAAAGCAGCTTTGCGGGATGCGCCGACAGGGGCGCCGGCCCGCCCGCACACTTGCCCGATGACCGTGAAGATCACCCGGGTCGGGACGACCAAAGATCAACTGGGCGAGAGCCCCTGCTGGGATGCCGATGCACAGGCGCTGAGCTGGATCGACGCGCTGGCCGGCACGCTGTGGCGGTTGAACCCCGAGGCCGGGCTGCCCGAGGCGCACCCGTTGCCTGCGCCCGTGGGGTCGATCGCGCCGTGCCGCAGCGAGGCTGTCGTGGTGGCGCTGCGCCACACCTTTGCGCGCTATGACTTCGTCACGCGCACGCTGGCGCACTTGGCCCGCATTCCCGTGGACCATCCGAACGTCCGCTTCAACGATGGCAAGTGCGATCCGGCGGGCAACTTCCTGGCGGGCACCATGCACGTCGATCGCCGGGCCGGCGAGGCGGTGAAGGGCGGGCTCTACCGGCTGCGCCCCGACCTTCGCGTGGAGCACCTGGCCGACGACATCGGTTTTGCCAACGGGCCTTGCTTCAGCCCCGACGGCCGCGTGCTGTACCTGGCCGACAGCCTGGAGCGAACCATTTGGGTTTATGACTACGACCCGGATGGCCCCTTGCGCAACAAGCGCCTGTTTGCAAAGACGCACGCCTTCGACTCCGGGCCTGATGGCGCGACGGTCGATGCACAAGGGTTCCTCTGGACAGTACTGACCCGCGCCGCCAAGCTGGCGCGCTATGCCCCGGACGGCACGCTGGAGCGCTTGGTCGAGTTGCCGGTGAGCTATCCCACGAGCATCTGCTTCGGCGGGCCCCGCCTAGAGCACATGTACCTGACCAGCATTTCACGCAGCGCGCGGCTGGAGGGCAACCAGGCGCAGGATGGCGGGCTGTTCGTGATCACCGGCCTGCCCGCCGCGGGGCGTCTGCCCCATCATTTCGCAGACGTCTAGCGGGTCTCGCTTCTGAGTGCGTCTGCCACGTAGTCCACGAAGGCGCGCACCTTCAGCGGCAGCACGCGGCTCTGCCGGAAGACGGCGAAGACGCCGTTGGAAAACGCCCGCACGGCAAAGCGGTATTCGGGCAGCAGCCGCACCAGCGTGCCGTCGCGCAGGTCGTCGCGCACGGTGGCCTCGGACAGCAGCGCCACGCCCATGCCACCGATGGCGGCCAGCCGCAGCAGCTCGCCGTTGTTGGCACTCAGCACGCCCTGGATGGCCAACTCCTGCTGTTCACCTGCCGGATCGATGTACTTCCAGGTGATGACCTCGCGCTCACGCCGGTAGGTGAGGCAGCGCACCTGCGGCAGGTCGCTGGGATGGCGGATGCGCGAGTAGGTCTTCACGAAGGCTGGGCTGGCCACCAGCACCTCGTCGCTGGACTGCAGCCGCTTGATGACAAAGCCCGAATCGTTGGACTCTCCGGTGCGAATGTCGACGTCGAAATCGTGTTCCACCAGGTTGATCGGATGCTCGGAGAGTTCGAGCTCGACACGGATGTCGGGGTAGAGCTCCGCGAAGCGCGGCAGCAGCGGTGCGAGCACGCGCAGGCCGATGTGCGTGCGCGAATGCACGCGCAGCCGGCCTTCGGGCCGCTGGCGCGCGTTGTGCACGGCCTGCTCGGCCTCGCTCATGAGCTCCAGCATCGCCTCGGCCCGCTCCAGGAAGGCCTGGCCTGCTTCCGTCACCTTGAGGTTGCGGCTGGTGCGGTCCACCAGTTGTACGCCCAGTTCTTCTTCCAGTGCACTGATGCGCCGCGAGATGGTCGCGGGCGAGAGGCTGAGGCTGCGGGCCGCGGCCGAGAGGCTGCCCTTTCTCTGGGTGGCCACAAAGATGCGCAGCGAGTCGAGGGCCTTCATTTCGAAAGACGCAAAGAAGCTGTGCGTTCGCTGGTGATCCACGCAGGCGTTGAGTTCCTACGATGGACCTCGATCAACACCAGCCAACCAGGAGCAACAGCGATGGATTTCGGAATCTTCATTTTGATGCAGCAGCGGAACAAGCATAAGACCTCCCACCAGATCCTGCGCGACGCCATCGAGCAGACGCGTCTGGCGGACGAACTGGGTTTCGGGGCCGCGTGGTACGCCGAGCACCACTTCAGCAACTACGGCATGTGCTCGTCGCCGTTGACCATGATCGCGCACTGCGCCGCGGTCACCCGCAACATCCGGCTGGGAACCGGCATTGTCGTCGCTCCGCTGTACACGCCGGCCCGCCTGATCGCCGATGTGGCGATGGTCGACCAGTTGTCGAACGGCCGTTTGAACCTGGGCATCGGCTCGGGCTACCAGCAGTTCGAGTTCGAGCGTTTCGGCGTGTCGCTCGAATCCGCCAAGGGCCGCACCTTCGAGATGCTCGACATGCTCGAGGCGGGCCTGCGGGAGCCGAAGTTCAGCTACGACGGTGCGTACTACCAGCAGCCGATGAGCGCCATCAGCCAGCGCGCGGTGCAGCGCCCCATGCCGCCGATGTGGATCACCAGCGTCGACCCCGCCTTCCTGTCGCGCGCCGTGAAGTCCGACCACCACGTGTTCGTCTCCGGCGGCGACGGCGGCTTGGAGAAGCTGGCGGGCACCCGCGCGCTCATCGACAAGGTGGCCACGGCGGAGGGCAAGGACCCGGCCGGCGTGCAGGTCGGCTTGCTGCGCGCGGCCTATGCCAGCAACAACAAGGACGAGGTGGAAAGCTATCTCGAGTGCGCCCGCTACCAGCGCCGCATCGCCGTGAGCCTGAAGCGGCGCACCGCGCAGATCGCCGACGACTACCAGGTCGAGGAAGGCATCGTCGAGGGCGAGCCCACGCTGGACGAGATGCGCGCGCTGCTGCCCGTGGGCGACATCGACACGGTGATCGAGCGCGTGGTCAACGAGATCCGCACGCTCAAGCCCGTGCACTACTGCTTCCAGACGCAGATGGGCGATTTCGATCACGCCACGATGCTGCGCCAGCTCGAGGTCTGGGGCAAGGTCATCATTCCGACGGTGCAGCAGGAGATCGCCAACGATCCGCCGCATCGGCCCGCGGTCCAGAGCGAACTCGCTGCGGCCTGAGGCCCAGCGCCAGGAGACGCCATGTCCGAAGTCGCTGAAGAAAGCACCCGCGGCGCCATCGAGCCTGCCCAGTTCCGTCAGCTGCTCGGGTGCTTTCCGACCGGCGTGGCGGTCATCACCACCTGCACGCCGGACGGCCAGCCGGCCGGCCTGACCTGCAACTCCTTCAGTTCGGTCTCGCTGGACCCGCCACTGGTGCTGTTCAGCCTGCGCAATGCGAGCCGATTGCTGGGCACGTTCCAGGCGGCAGACGGCTTTGTCATCAACATCCTCTCCGAGCAGCAGGATGCGCTGTCGGGCCGGTTCGCATCGAGCAAGATCGAGGACAAGTTCGAGGGCGTGCCGTGGCGCACCGGCGCGCTGGGCATGCCGCTGATCGACGATTGCCTGGCGAGCTTCGAATGCCGCGTGCATGCGGCTCACGAAGCCGGCGACCACACCATCTTCATCGGCGAGGTCCGGCACCTGAGCGCCGGAGCAACCGACCAGGCGCTGGTGTTCTACAAGGGCGCCTACATGAAGCTGGCCGAGTCGCTGCGCAAGCTGGTCGTGGAAGGGCGGCTGGGAGACGCCGACATCGACGAGGCCTATCGCACGCTCTATGGCACGTTGCTGCGCCTGGCCAGCGAACGCGCCACCGAGGCTGAGCTGGACGCCGTGCATGAAGCCGCCGGCGCCATCGAGGCGCACCCCGACGACGCACCGCTCAAAGAGCGCATTGCCTCCGCCAGCGCGTTCTTCTCGTCGATTGCCGCGGCGGGCCACAACGAAGCGCTCACGCTGATGGCGCAGACCATGACCAGCGTGCTGCGCGAACGCATGACGCATGTGCTCTCGGTGCGCCCGCGGCCCGACCTGTTTCCGCTGCGCCGCAAGGTGGCGCACACCCTGCGCCAGCGCGACGCCGCCGGTGCCACCGCCGCCCTGGACGAGCTGATCACGCAGCTGCGCAAGGGTTGAGCCTTTCCGAAATTCCACAGGAGACAAGATGTCCATCGACTACGCCGGCTTCCGGCGCGAACTCGAATCGTTCGTGCGCAGCGCCTGCCCGCCTGAGATCCGCGCCGTCGTCGCGGCCGGCCAGAAGATCACGAAGCGCGAATACCAGGCCTGGCAGAAGATCCTCAACGCCCAGGGCTGGGGTGCGCCGAGCTGGCCGCGCGAAGCCGGCGGCACGGGCTGGGACATCCGCCAGCGCCTCATCTTCGAGGAGGTGATGGCCGAGAACGACTGTCCGCCCCTGTACCACCACGGGCTGGGCCACATCGGTCCGGTGATCATCCGCTTCGGCACACCCGAGCAGAAGGCGCGGTTCCTGCCGCGCATCCTCGACGGCTCGGACTGGTGGTGCCAGGGCTATTCGGAGCCCGGCTCGGGCTCCGACCTGGCCTCGCTGTCCACCAGTGCGCGCCTGGACGGCGACGAGTGGGTCGTCAACGGCCAGAAGATCTGGACCTCGCATGCCCACGAGGCCAGCATGATCTACATGCTGGTGCGCACGTCGAAGGAGGCGAAGAAGCAGGGAGGCATCTCGTTGCTGCTGGTGCCCATGGACACCCCGGGCATCACCGTGCGCCCGATCCAGACCATCGACGGCTGGCATCACCTGAACGAGGTGTTCTTCGACGAGGTGCGCGTGCGCGCCGACAACCTCGTCGGCGAAGTCGGCAAGGGCTGGACCTGCGCCAAATTCCTGCTCGAGCGTGAACGCCTTCCGCCGGCCAACGTGGCGCGGCTGGAACTCATGCGCCGCCAGGTCACGCAATTGGTCGAGGAGGCGAGCCGTACTGCCGCGGGGCTGCGCGACTTCAGCGGCCTGCACCACAAGCTGCTGCTGTGCGAGGCCGACGTGAAGGGCGCGCGCGTGATGATGGCGCAGGCCACCGACGACCTGATCCACCAGCGCCCGCTGGGCGTGCAGCCCTCGGTCATCAAGATGACCTGCGCCGACGTCGCGCAGCGCCTGACGACCATCGCCCTCGATGCGGTCGGTCCCGATGCCGCGCATCGCTTTCTCGCCGAGGTGGGGGACGACGTGCCCGACGCCACCTGGATCCAGAACTACATGTTCACGCGCGCCCGCACCATCGCCGGCGGCACCTCCGAGGTGCAGCGCAACGTGGTCGCCAACGAACTCCTGGGAGCCTGAGCCATGTCCACCTCTTTCCCGTCGCTCTTTCCCGGCATGCTGCTGGACGCGGCGAGCCGCTATGCCGAAGACCACATCGCCGTCGCGATCGACGGTGACCCCGTGCGCGAACTGGGCTGGACGGCCACCCTCGTGCCCGAGGAGGCCGGCGGTGTCGGCGGCAGCCTGAGCGATCTCGCGTCCATCGTGGAGGGGCTCGCCACGCATGGCCTTCAACTGCCGGTGGTCGAGACCTGCGCCGTGGTGCCGCTGCTGCTGCAGGCCGCGGGTGCCGAAACGGCCCGGCGCTGGCTGGAAGCCGTGGCCGAGGGCAGCGTGCAGATGGCACCCTTGACCGCCTTGTCTGCCACGCCCGACGTCCATGCGGTAAAGGCGAGGCACCTCGACATCGGCTATGAGCTGAGCGGCGCCGTGCAGGGCGTCGATGCAACGCTGCCTGCCACGCATTACCTCGTGCCGGCACAGGTCGATGGCGAGGACGCCATCTTCCTGGTCGATGCCGAACGCATCGGCGCACCGAAGGCCCGATACCGGACGATGGAGGGCCGCCTGGGCGCGGACTTCATCCTGACGCAGCTGCCCGTGCCCGAGAGCGCTTGCATCGCGCGTGGCGCTGCTGCACGCGATGCGCGCGCCAAGGCCACCGATGCCGCCTTGCTGCTCACGGCCGCCGACACGGTGGCCGCGCTGGCCACCCTCATCCGCCAGACGGTCACCCACCTGAAGGAGCGGCGCCAGTTCGGCGTGGCGCTCTCGAGCTTCCAGGTGCTGCGCCATCGCGTGGCCGACATGTACGTGAAGTACCTGGGCGCCAAGGGCCTGGTGATCCATTGCTTCAACGAATACGAGCAGGACGCGCCCGATCTGCGCCGCACCTTGCGCCTGGCCAAGGTGTCGCTGGCCGAGTCGGCGCGCGCCTGCGCGGAAGCGGCGATCCAGATGCACGGCGGCATGGGCGTGAGCGAAGAGGTGCTGGCCACGCGCACGGCGCAGCGCCTCATTGCCTCCGAGTTCCGCTATGGCGACCGGCTCCTGCATGTCGCCCAACTGCTGGCGCCACAGGCGTGTGCACCGCAAGTTTCTTTTTCCAACCAAACCGGGAGTGTGCGATGAGCATCAATCTGGAAGTTTCCGACTACATCGCCGTCGTCCGGCTCGATAAACCGCCGGTCAACGCGCTGGACCGCGCCACGCGCCGCCGCCTCATCGAAATCTTCGATGAGGTCTCCGAGCGCTCCGACGTGCGCGTGGCGATCCTCACGGGCACGGGCACGGGCAAATTCTTCTGCTCCGGCGCGGACCTGAAGGACCGCCCCAATGCCGACAAGGCCGGTGACTTCCTCGACCACAACCGCTGGACGCGCGAGACGGGCAATGCCATCCGCGAATGCGCCAAGCCCGTGATCGCGGCCGTCAACGGCCCCGCGCTGGGCGCGGGCTTCGGCCTCATGGCCGCGTGCGACATCTTCCTGGCGAGCGAGGACGCCACCTTCGCGATGCCCGAGATCAACGTCGGGCTCGCGGGCGGTGTCTCGATGCTGCGGACCATGGTCGGGCGCTCGTTCACGCGCCGCATGTTCTTCACCGGCATGAAGGTGCCGGCCGCCGAGCTGTACCGCCGCGGCGTGATCGACGAAGTGGTGCCCGCCGAGCAGCTGATGCCGCTGGCGCTGGAGATCGCGCAGGAGATCGCCTCCAAGGCGCCGCTGGCCATCGCCTATGCCAAGCAGGCCGCCAACATGATGGACCTGATGCCGCAGCGCGACGGCTACCGCTTCGAGCAGAACTTCACCATGGCGCTGGCCCGCACCGAGGACGCGCAGGAAGCCCGCACGGCCTTCCTCGAGAAGCGCAAACCTGTCTACAAGGGGCGCTGAGATGCCGGTCGTGGAAGTGGGGCGCGGCATGGACGCGCTGTTCAAGCCGCGCTCGATCGCCATCTTCGGGGCGTCGGACGACGTCACCAAGATCGGCGGCCGGCCCCTGCAGTTCCTGCAGAAGTACGGCTATGCGGGCGACATCTATCCGATCAACCGCAAGGCGGGTCTCGTGCAGTCGCTGCCGGCCTATGCAACCCTGGACGACGTGCCCGAAGTGCCCGAGCTGGCCGTGGTCGCCGTGCCGCCGGCGGGCGTGCTCGATGCGGTGAAGGACTGCGCCCGGCGCGGTGTGAAAGCCGCGGTCATCCTGTCGGCCGGGTTTTCCGAAATGGGCGAGGAGGGCAGCCGCCTGCAGGCGCAGATCGGCGACGTGGCCCGCGCCACTGGCCTGCGCGTGGTCGGCCCCAACTGCCTGGGCGCGATCGGCGTGCCCGACAAGAGCATCGCCACCTTCTCGGTGGCGCTGGAGTCGTCCTTTCCCGTGGCCGGCTCGGTGGGCATCGTCTCGCAGAGCGGCAACCTGGGCAGCTTCACCCTGCGCCTGGCCGGCGAGCGCGGCCTGGGCGTCAGCCGCATGCTGACCACGGGCAACGAATGCGACGTGGACATCGCCGATGCCATCGCCTCGCTGGCGGCCGACCCCGGTACGCGCGTGATCCTTTGCTGCATGGAAACCTGCCGCGACGGCGCCAAGCTGACGCAGGCCATGGCCATGGCCCGGGAGGCGGGCAAGCCGCTGGTGGTGTTGAAGGTCGGCGTCTCGGAGGCCGGCAGCGAGGCTGCGGCCTCGCACACCGGCGCTCTGGCCTGTTCCGACGCCGTGTTCGACGCCGTGCTGCGCAACGGTGGCGCCATCCGCGTGCCCCGCATCGAGCAGCTGCTCGAAGTCGGCCATGCGCTGTCGGTCGTCGGTCCGGCGCATGTGCCCGGCGGCCACCGCGTGGCCGTGCTCACGGCCTCCGGCGGCTTCGGCGTGCTGCTGGCCGATGCGGCCAGCGCGCAAGGCCTGGCGCTGCCCAAGCTCGCCGCGCAGACGCAGGAACGCATCCTGTCGGTCGTGCCCTTCGCCGCGCCCTCCAATCCGGTGGACATGACGGCGCAGGTGTCGAGCCGTCCCGAGGTGCTGGCCCGGATGCTCGATGCGGTGGCGCGCGACGACAGCTGCGACGCGCTGATCCTGCAGTCGGCCAATGCCTTCCATGTGCCCCGGCTGCGCGATGTGTTTCTTGCCGCGCTGGAACAGGTGCGCAAGGACCATCCTTCGCGCCTGATCCTCCTGTGTGCTCGTGCGCCGCAGGACGTGCGGGCCACGCTCAACGCCATGGGTTTCCCCGTGGTCGAAGGCATCGACGCGGCCTGCGCGACCCTGGCGGCCCTGATGCGCTTCGGAGCGCGCGACGCCGCACGGGCTGTAGCGCCGGCCATCGAGCGCGCGCCGTTGGCCGCACAGGCCTTCGCCACCGAAGCGAGCGCCAAGGCCGTGCTGGCCGAAGCCGGCCTGCCCGTGCCGCGGGAGGCGATTGCCGCCAACCGCGACGAGGCGCTCGCCGCGGCGCGCGCGATGGGCTTTCCGCTGGTGCTCAAGATCGTCTCGCCCGACATCGCCCACAAGACCGAGGTCGGCGGCGTGTTCGTCGGTGTGCGGTCCGAAGCGCAACTACTCAAGGAGTACGACCAGCTGCTCGCGCGCGTGGCGCAGAAGGCGCCCGCGGCCCGCATCGCCGGCGTGCTCGTCGCGCAGATGGTGCAGGGCGGCGTCGAGCTGATTCTGGGTACCAAGAAGGACCCCATGTTCGGCCCGATGGTGATGGTCGGCCTGGGCGGCATCTTTGCCGAGATCTTCAAGGACGTGGCGCTGCAGCCGGCGCCCGTGGACGAGGCGCAGGCCACTGCCATGCTGCAGTCGCTCAAGGCCTTCCCGCTGCTCAACGGCGCGCGCGGCCGGCCGAAGGCCGATGTGCCGGCGGCGGCGAAGGCCATCGCGGCGCTGTCGCGATTTGCCGTGCGCCACGCCGACAGCGTGTCCGAGATCGATATCAACCCCTTGGTGGTGCTGGACCAGGGGCGCGGCGCGCATGCGCTGGACGCCTTGCTGGTGCCCGAGCCACCCCTCACGAAAGCCCAACCATGACGATGTCTCTTTCAGGCCGAGCGGCCTTCATCAGCGGCGCCGGCCACGGCATCGGTCGCGCCACCGCCCGCGCCATGGCCCGCCTGGGCGCCACGGTCGGCATCAACGACCTCAAGCCCGAATTCGTGGAGGAGGCCGTGGCCGAGATCCGCGCGCTGGGCGGCCAGGCCATCGGGCTGCCCTGCGATGTGTCGACGCGCGAAGGCATGCGCGAGGCCGTGGCGCAGTTCGTGCGCGACGCGGGACGGCTGGACATCATGGTCAACAACGCCGCCTGGGTGCGCTACCAGCCGCTCGCCGAGATCACGCCCGAGGTCATGGACCGCATGGTGGAGATCGGCTTCAAGTCGGTGATCTGGGGCATCCAGGCCGCCGCGGAGGTCATGGACCCGCAGCGCGGCGGCTCGATCATCAACGTGGCCTCCATCGCGGCCTTCAAGTCGCCCATGCGGTCGGTGGTCTACAGCGGCATCAAGGCCGGCGTGCTGGGCATCACCCGGGCATCGGCGGCCGACCTGGGCGCGCGCAACATCCGCGTGAACGCGGTCGCGCCCGGTGCCGTGCCCACCGAGGGCACGGCCAAGCATCGCAACGCCGAACTCGACGCCCGGCGCATCGGGCGCACACCGCTGGGCCGCCTGGGCACGGTGGAGGACATCGCCGATGCCATCTGCTTCCTGGCCGGCGACGGCTCGCGCTTCTTCAATGCGGATGTGCTGCGCCTGGACGGCGGCGCTTCGGAGACCTCGCTGTGAGCGGCGCCGTTGCATCGCCCAAGCGCGTGCAGAACGTGTTCGTCGTGGCGAAGGAGCCGGCCCGCCTGCATGCCTTCTACGAAGGTGCGCTCGGCCTGGCGATGAAGTTTCGCGATGGCGACCGCTGGATCCAGTACGGCGTGGGCAACACCAACGTGGCCCTGGCCTGCCTTGAAGAAGCGGCGCCCGCCACCAGCGGGCTGGTGATGGTGCTGGAGGTGGACGACTTCGAGGGCGCGCAGGAACGCATCGTTGCCGCCGGCGGGCAGGTCCTGGGCCTGCGCGACATGGGCGACCACGGGGCCGTGCTGTCGCTGCGCGATCCCGAGGGCAACCTGGTGCAGCTCTTTCGGCGCGCCGCGCCCACTGCTGCATGAGTACACCCGAGCCGATGCCGGCGGCCTTGCAGTCGCTGCTGGACCGCGAGGCGATCCGCGACTGCCTGCTGCGCTATTGCCGCGGCATCGACCGCTGCGACGAGGCCGCCTTGCGTTCGGCTTACTGGGAGGACGCCACGGACTGCCACGGCGCGTGGAACGGCAGCGCCGCCGGCTTCATCGCGCAGGCGCTGCCCAGGTTGCGGCAAGGCGGACGCCGCGTCCACCAGATCACCAACGTGCTGATCGAACTGCATGGCGAGGTGGCTGCGGTGGAAAGCAGCTTCTTCGCGCTGCAGGCCACGGCCACACGGCCGGACCTCGAGACTTTCCTTTGCGGGCGTTACGTGGACCGTTTCGAACGTCGTGGCGGCGAGTGGCGCGTGGCCGCGCGCACCGTGGTCTACGACTGGATCGAAGAGCGCACACGGCCCGAGCTGACGCAGGACGACGCCACGCTGTTCGGCGCGCGCCAGCCGGTCGGCAGGGCAGCGCCGCTCGACGCCGTGTACGCGCTGTTGCGCGACGTGCGCGGCACCTGATGCCCACCGTTCTGCTCACCGGCGCCGCTGCAGGCATCGGCCGCGCCACGGCGTTGGCCCTGGCGCGCGAAGGATGGCGCTGCGTTCTGGTCGACGCCGATGCGCAGGCGCTGCAGCGCCTCGGAGCTGCGTGGCCGGCCGATGCCGAACCACCGATGCACCTCGTGGCCGACCTGACGGATGCAGCCCGGATCGAGCGCCTGGGGCACGAGATTCCGCCGCTCGATGCATTGATCAACAACGCGGGCCTGTCGGCCGGTGGCGCAGAGGCCACGTCGGGCCATGACGACGGCTCGGCGGCTCGCCTTCTCGCGCTCAACCTGGCCGCGCCGGCGCGCATGGTGCAGGCCTGTGCGCCGCACCTGCGCCCCGGGGCGCGCATCGTCAACGTGGCGTCTGGCGCAGGCCTGCGCGCCATTCCGTGGCGCGGTCTCTACAGCCCCAGCAAGGCCGGCCTGATCGGGCAGAGCCGCGCGTTGGCGCAAGCCCGGCCCGACTGGACGGTGACCACGCTGGCACCGGGCTTCGTGCGAACCGAACTCGTGCAGCGCCTGATCGATGGCGGTCGGCTGAATCCGGCGCAGGCGGTGTCGAAGATCCCCATGGGCCGGATGGCCGAGCCCGAGGACATGGCGCACGCGTTGTGCTTCCTGGCCAGTCCCGGCGCGCGCGTGCTCACCGGACAACTGCTGGTGCTCGACGGCGGCTCGTCCGTGTGCGGAGGAAGCCAGCCGCTGCCGGCCGGCGCGCATCTGCTGCTTCCGTTCGATGCGCCCTTGCGCCCGCATCTCGAGTCCGTGCGCGAGCCGGCCTGGCATGCGGCACTGGGCGTGTGGGTGCGTGCGTATGCAGGCCACCTCGAGCGCGCGGGCTATCCCGCGGTCATCGACGCGCGCGCGCTGGAGGCACAACCCGGCATGCGGCTCGATGCCGTGCTCGATGCGGCTCGCTGCTTTCGGTCGAGCCACGCCGCGCTGGCCAGCCTCACGCTGCTGCTGCCTGCGTCCGAGCCGGGGCTCGATTGGCCACTGGCCGGCGACGCCGATGCGGCGCGGATGCTGGTGGCCACGCTGGCCGCCGAATGGGGCGCGCACGGGCTGCGCATCAACGCGCTGGAGCTGACGCACGGCCTGGCGCCACAGGCCTGCCTGCCGCTGCTCGACTACGTGGCCGGCCCGCGCGCGCAGTTTCTGACCGGGCAGGTGCTGAGGCTCGGCGCCGGGCATTGAGTTCCTGCGCCGCGTGCGAATGGTCGCAAGAGCTTCAGGCCTTCAGGGCCTCGCTCGCCGCGGCGCGAATCCGGTCCGCCGATTGCCGCGCGCGCCGCATGATGCCGCGCGTGTCGTAGGCCAGCAACCGCCCGTTGCGCTTCACGATCCGCCCGTCGACCATCACGGTGTCGACGTTGGCCGCACTGCCGCTTTGCACGATGGCGGTCTCGACGTTGCCGACCGGGCCCATGTTCAGGTCCTGCGTGCGCACCAGGATGAGGTCGGCGCGCTTGCCTTCGGTGATCGAGCCGGTGACGTCGCCCAGCCCCATCGCGATGGCGCCGTTGAGGGTCGCCATCTCGATCGCCTCGGGCACGCCGACCGCCTTCGACTGCGCGCTGGGCGTGCCGGCCCACGGCACGCCCAGGTTCCAGGTGAAGCGCATGGCCTCGAACATGTCCGGTGGTGCGATGGAGGTCGCATCGCTCGACAACGAAATGGTCAGGCCCGCGTTGCGCATCGCGAAGAGCGCGGCGCGTGCATCGCCGGTGCTGCTGAGCCGCAGCTCGGAGTGCGTGGCAAAGGACAGCGGCGTTTTCGTGCGCGCCATCGCCGCCAGGTCGGCGGTGCTGGCGGGCACGTAGTGCGCGAGCATGAAATCCGGGCCCAGGTAGCCGCGCCGTTCGTAGTCGACCGCATCGACGTTGTTCGGTGCCTCCTGCGGCGCGTGAATCGCGACGGGCAAGCCGCTGGCCTTGGCGGCCTTCATCTCTTCGTGGAACACGGCGTCGGTGCTTTGCTGCGGGCCGCGCAAGTTCAGTCCCAGGTGCACCAGCCCGTCGAAGGGCGAGCGCTCGCCGAACCACTCGCGTCGCACGCGGGCCAGGTCGTCGTAGCGGTTGAGTTCGCCGGCGGGCATCTTGTCGACGTGGCCGTAGGCGTAGCGGGCGCGCAGCAGCGCGTGCTGGTGCGCACGCAGTTCGGCATCGGCATGGGCGGGGGAGCGGGTGTTGTGCGACCAGTTGTGCACGGTGGTCGTGCCGCCGTTCGCCAGCTCGGCGCAGCCCAGCATCACGCTGTTGTAGAAGTCGTCAGGCGTGTACAGGGTCGAGGTCGCGTTCTTGGCGGGGTAGTACGAGAAGCCGCCGTCGCGTGCGGTGAAGCTGCGGCCGATGGCGCTCCACATGTGATAGTGCGAATTGACGAAGCCCGGCATGACGATCATGTCCGTTGCATCGATGATCTCCGCGCCAGCCGGTGCGCTCAGGCCGCGCCCGATCTTCTCGATCACGCCGTTGCGGACCCATATGTCGGCGCGCGGCAGCACGCCTTTGGCGCGGTCGACCGTGATGACCGCGCCGTTGCGGATCAGGTAGCTGCCGCGCCGGATGGCGGGCGATGCGGGCGCACGCGCTTTGCGGGCCGACACCGACGCCGAGCCGACGAGCGCCGGCGCACCGGTGGCGGCGACCATCAAGGCGCCGACAAAACGGGTGAAGTCTCTCTTGGTTGTTTTCATGGGTCGACCGAGTGATTGAAGTGACGGAAAGAAGAAAGAAACGAAAGCCCGTTCAATACGCCTTGAGAAGAAAGGCCGCCGTCATCGCCAGCCCCGTCAGCACGACGAAGCCGCGCACCACCTCGGGCTTCAGCCGCCGTGCCGCCATGCCGCCGGCATAGCCACCCACCGTGGCACCGAGTGCCATCCACAGCGCGTGCGTCCAGACGATCGCGCCGCTGGCCGCGTAGATCGCCACGGCGATCAGCGTCAGGATCGCGGAGACGAAGTTCTTGATGCCGTTCATGCGGCCCATGTCCGTGTGCCCCAGCGCGCCGAGCACGGCGAGCAGCAGGATGCCGAGGCCGCCGTTGAAGTAGCCGCCATAGACGGCGACCGCGGCGATGCCCAGGTCGGCGAGCCACCGGCCTCGTGGCTTGTGGTTGTTGTCGGCGGCGGCGAGCCTTCGGCGCACCAGGCCGGGCCCGATCGCGAAGAGCAGCGTCGCGGCCAGCAGAAGCCACGGCACGATGCGGGCAAAGGCATGGTTCGACGTCGACAGCAGCAGCGCCGCACCGCCCGCGCCGCCGAGTACCGACAGCACGCCCAACCGCAGGAGCGAAGGCGACATCGGCCCAGACAGTTCCTTGCGCAATGCCCAGGCGCCGGCCAGGTAGCCCGGCAGCAACGCGGCGGTCCCGGTGGCGTTGGCCGACACCAGCGGCACGCCGACCATCGCCAGTGCCGGCAGGGTCAGAAAACTGCCGCCGCCCGCCACGGCATTGAGTGCGCCGGCCAGGGCCGCGGCGCCGCCGAGCAGCGCCCAGTCGAGCAGCATCACGGCTTGCGTGCCGGCAGTGACATGCGGTCGGTGTGCAGCAGCAGCGTGAGCAGCACGCCGACAGCCGCCAGCAGCGTGATCTGCACCAGCCCGGCCGTGCTCCAGCCGAAGCGCGAGGCGATGCCGCCGATGATGAAGCCCGCGACCGCACCCGCGCCGTACAGCGTGGTGACGAACACGCCGGTGGCGCGGCTCGTGAGCGAGGCATGCACCGCCTTGATGTGATACCCCGCCAGGTTCACGTACAGCACGCCGCTCACCACGAAGCCCCACGCGAAGGAGAGCGCCGACTGCACCACCATGTCGGTGGGGCCCGAGAACATCAGGAAGCCCAGCAGGCCGGTGCCCACGAAGCTCGCCGAGAGCACGAGCTTGGGATGGAAGCGGTCGCCGAGCCAGCCGCCGAAGATCGATGCGAACACGCCGAAGCCGAAGGTGCTCATCACGCGGCCGGTGTCCGACGGCGTGTAGTGCAGGTGCTCGCGCAGGAAGGTCGGGTACATGCCCAGGTAGCCATAGATGCAGAGCCCACCGATGACGCTCATGCCAGTCAGCAGGGCCGTGTTGCGGTTCCACAGGGTGGTGGCGCCGCGCTGGTCGGCGCGCCCGCCGGTGGCCGCCACGTTCTCGGTCATGCGCTTGCTCACGGTGAGTGCGATCACCGCCATGGCCGCGAAGCCCGCGACGCCGAACACGATGAGCGGCAGGCGCCAATCGCGCTCGACGCCGATCAGGTGGCCGCCGAGCAGCGGCCCCAGGATCGCGCCGATGCCGAAAGAGAAGTTGATGGCGCCCACGGCGGTGGCCCGGTAGCGCGCGAAGTAGCTCGCGGCAATGGCGATCACCACCGTCAGTTGCATCGCTTCGCCGATGCCGGTGACGGCCCGGTAGACGATCATGTCGGCGAAGCCGTACGAATAGGCCGCCAGCAGCGTGCCCAGCGAGAAGATCGCAATGCCGATCTGCAACACCGTCTTGCGCGACAGCCGCGCCAGCAGGTAGCCCGTGGGAACGCCAGCCACGGCCATGCCCAGCGTGAAGATGGTGGACAGCAAACCGGTGTCTGCCAGGCTGAAGCCGAACTCCTTGCGCACGTCCACGGCGATGAGTGGAAAGATCTGCCGGTCCATCGCGTTGAGCGCGTACGAGGCGAGCAGCACCAGGAACATGCCGATCTCCAGCGCGGTGATGGGCGCCTCGCGGCGCGCGCCACCGGCCGGTGAAATGACCGAGGTTGAGGAATGCACGTGTCGTCTCCTTCTCGTCGAGCGAGAAATCTGTTTGTTGTTCGTTCGTTGCCCAGAGTCGCCGGCGCTGTGCCGGCGAAGGTTCACGCGGCGGTGCTAGCGGGGCTTGCCGCGCCGTACCAGTCGAGGATCTGCTCGCCGGTCATGAAGGCCACGCCGTCATGCGTCTGGATGTGCGCCAGCGCTTCTCGGAAGTAGCGCAGGCGGTGCGGCGCGCCCATGATGTAGGGGTGCACCACCAGCGCCATGACGCGGGCCGAGTCTTTCGCGTCGGCGTAGAGCTGTTCGAACTGGTCGATGGCGCGGTCGCGGTACTCGCTGGCCTTGTGGTGCTGGATCAGCATCATTGCCACGTCGTTGCATTCCTGCGTGTAGGGCACGTTCACGATCGCGCCGCCGTCGCGCGTCTTCAGTCGCACCGGCTGGTCGTCGAGCACCCAGTCGCACACGTACTCGTAGCCCTGCTCGGCCAGGATGTCGGGCGTGTGCCAGGTCTCGGTGAGCCCCGGACCGAGCCAGCCGCGCGGGCGCTTGCCGGTGTAGGCGCGAATGGCCTCGGTGGTCTTGGCGATGTCCTCGACCTCGTCGGGGACCTTTTGCATGTTGCGCTGCCCGAAGCCGTGGCCGATGAACTCCCACTGGCGTTCCTTCGCGGCCTTGGCGATGGGCTCGTAGGCGCCGATGGCCGAACCGTTGATGGCGAGCGTGGCGTTGATGCCGAGTGCGTCGATCACTTCGAGCATGCGCCAGAAGCCGACGCGGTTGCCGTACTCGTGCCAGGCCCAGTTCGGGATGTCGGGCATCGGCGAACCGCCGGCCGGTGGCGTCAGCACGGTGCGGGGCATGGTCTCGTCGATGTTCCATTCCTCGACGTTGACGATCACCCAGACGGCCAGTCGTTTGCCGCCGGGCAACTTCAGTGCGGGGCGATCCGCGATGGACGAGTACGAGATGCGTTCGAGTGGTTTCATGGTGTCTCCGTGTGCTGTTGCGGGCTCAGACGATCTCGACCTGCAGGGGCGCGAGCCCGTCGATGCGGCCGGTGAGCTTGTCGCCGCGCTGCACCGGGCCGACCCCTTCGGGCGTCCCGGTGAAGATCAGGTCGCCGGGCAGCAGGCGGTATTGCTTGGACAGCTCGCTGACGATCTCGTGGACATTCCAGATCATCTTTTCGAGCACCGAGTCTTGCCGCACCGCGCCGTTGACCGAGAGGTTGAGTGTTCCCGAGCGGATGTGCCCGACCTTCGCCACCGGATGGATCGGGCCGCAGGGCGCCGAGTGGTCGAAAGACTTGCCCTGTTCCCACGGCAGGCCGCGCTTGTTGCATTCGCGCTGGCGGTCACGCCGGGTCATGTCCAGGCCCGCAGCGTAGCCAAAGACGTGGTCCAGCGCGGTGTCGGGCGACACGTTCGACGCATGGCTGCCGATGGCCACGACGAGTTCGAACTCGAACTGGAAGTCGTCCGTCAGCGTGGGGTAGGGTACGCGCCCGTCGGTCACCACCGAGTCGGACGGCTTCTGGAAGAAGAACGGCGGATCGCGCTCGTCGCCTTCCTTCATCTCCCGGATGTGGGCCAGGTAGTTGCGGCCCACGCAGTAGACGCGGCGCACCGGAAAGCGTTGGTCGCTGTCCACGATGTCGATGGAAACGGGCAGGACTTGAAGGGCGTCGGTATTTGCGGGGACATCGGTCGCTTGCGCGAGTTCGGCCGTCGGGTGGGGGGACATGGGTTTGTCTCTCTGGAAGGTTTGGAAAGGAGTGGCTAGAGTCTAGGAACGAGGCCTCCTCACCTCAACGCGCAGGCTTGCGCAAAGATATGCAATCCTTGCGATCTTGAGATCAGCTCTTCATGCCACCCACGCCTTCCCCCGACGAATTCGTGCCGCCGCCCCGCGCCGGTGCCGCGCGTGCCGCCATCAGCAACTACACGATGGCGGCGCGGGCACAGCGCGCCTATTTCGGCATTCATGACCAGAGCAACTGCCTGCCGAATCCGGTGCCGCACCGGCACGAGTACTTCCAGATCTACGTCAACACGCGGGGAGAGACCACACACTACATCGGCGGCAACCAGCGCGCCATCGGCGCCGGCACGGTGAGCTTCGTGCTGCCGTTTCTGGTGCACTACATCCCGAACGCGGCCGACGGCGTGTTCCATGTGATCAACATCAGCAAGGACTACCTGCTGCCGTCGCTGGACCTCGACGTGTTCGAGCTGTCGGAGGTGCCGTTGTCACGCGCGCCCGAGCTCGCGCCTTTCCGGTTCCAGCATTGCCTGGATTTCCGCTTCGACGAAACCGAGACCCACCAGCTCCAAGCGCTGTGCGAACACATGGCACAGGAAGCGCAGCGGCCGCCGGGCGAAGACACCGCCAGCCACCTGCTGATTCGCAGCCATCTGCTTCACCTGATCGGCATGGTATGGCGCCGCTACGGCGAGGAGTTTCGCAACTGCGAGGCGCAGGGGATGGCCCTGCAGTCGTACCGGCCGGCGGTGCTGCGCTGCATCCGCTACATCAGCCGCAACCTCGCGCAGGAGCTGACGCTGGGCGATGCGGCGCATGCGAGCCATGTGTCGCCCACGCATCTGGCCCACCTGCTGAAGAGCGAAACGGGCAAGACCTTCCTGGAGCTGGTGACCGAACGCCGGATCGAGCGCGCCAAGACGCTGCTGGTCTTTACCGGCGCCTCTGCGGCGGAGATCGGCGAAAGCACCGGTTTCGGAGAGCCGACGCAGTTCGCGCGCCGTTTCGGGCAGATCGTGGGGGCGACGCCTTCTGCGTACCGGCGGCAATTTCAGCGAGGAGGGAATCGGACGTGGGACTGACGGCGCGATGCTCCCAGTAAGCAATCAGGCTCTCGAGCTTGACGTCGGTGGCTGCAAGTCCGACGTTGGCATTCGTTGCATGGCAGTCCTTCGCATACGGCGGCTCCAGACGGGTTGCCGACACTCAACCTGGCCCACCTGAGTGTCCGCTTCCACTTGTGTTGCAGCCCCAGCCTGGCTTCTTCAAAACGAGCGCGGCAGACCGAGCAGATGTTCCGCGACATACGCGAGGATCAGGTTGGTCGAGATCGGCGCCACCTGGTAGAGCCGGGTCTCCCGGAATTTGCGTTCGACGTCGTACTCGTTGGCAAAGCCGAAACCGCCATGAAACTGCAGGCACGCATTGGCGGCCTCCCAGCTGGCCTTGGCGGCCAGGTACTTCGCCATGTTCGCTTCCGCGCCGCAAGGCTGTCGGGCGTCGAAAAGCTCGCAGGCACGCCAACGCATGAGGTCGGCGGCTTCCACTTCGATGTGGCTCTCGGCAATCGGGAACTGCACGCCCTGGTTCTGGCCGATCGGACGGCCGAACACGACACGGTCCTTCGCATCATCGCCACGCTCGTGCTGTTGTACGCGATGCGCAATCGAGCACGCTAGACAGTGATGCATCGCTCCTTCTAGATCCTTGCCGTTGCACCGCATACGCCTTGTGAGTCAAAGAGCGTTGCCCTTCCAGGGTGGAGGAGGCGGCCCCTGTGCGTGCCTTCCCTTTGCCCGGCAAGCGCGCAGCGCTGCAGCACGCGGGAGCTCAGAGCCGACCACCGGAAAGGTCCGCAGCGCGAGTCAGTGCCCTCAGAAGGCGTGCCGAATGCCCATGTCGTAGCCGGTGGTGCTCGAGGGGACATAAGGTGCGCTGATTCCGGCAATGCCGTTCGCAAACCTCACCCCGCCTCCGGGACTGATGGCCATCGCCGCATTCACGGACCCGTTCCACTTCATCTTGGTTCGCGCAACAGTGGCATAGAGCGCGGTGCGCTTTGACAGGTTGTACACATAGCCGACGGCGAACTTCTCGATCCTGGCATCGTTGTCTTGCAGCCATGTCGCGGGATTCAAAGCATTCACCGTACGGGGAGAGGCGTAGTTCACGCGCGAATAGGACGCACGGATCAATCCAGGCCCGACCGGGGCCGTGATGCCGATCAAGCCGCCGGTGTACTTTCCATTGCTCTCGTTCCTGAAGGGATACGGAATGCCGCCGATATTGGCTACGTTCATCTTGCTGCGCTCATCCCTGATCTGCGACAACTGGCCGAACAATTTGACGACATCGAAATCGTAGGAGACCCCGGCGTTGAGGATCTTCAAACGGTCCTTGTCGAATCCGCTGAGATCGTCCTTGGTGTCTTCCTGGTAGGCGATGGCCAGGTTGAGCGGGCCACGTTGATAGCCGAACCGCCCCCCGACGTTTCGCCCTCCCTTGCTCGGACTGTGGCTCACGCCACTCTGCTTCAGGTTCTCATGCAGCGAGTACATGACCTGGCCGTAGAACCCGCCAAGATGGCCCGGCAGGAAATAGCCGACGCTGTTGGAGGCGCGAACGTAGTTGTCAAAGGGCATCAGGTTCGCGGGCGACTTTCCGTGGCTGGTGGTGAGCCCCGTGCCGATCGGATTCCATAGGTTCGCGCCGACCCCGACCGTGCCGAAGGGATCGAAGACCGTCAGATTCCAATAGGTCGGCACATAGTCCCGGCCGAGGCGCACTTCGCCGAACGGTCCCGACAGGCTGACCGTCGAGCGGCGGTCGAAAACGCCAAGCCCCTGGGCTCCGTCGTCCGGTGTGAGTGTGGATTCCAGCCAGAAGCCTGTAGCAAGCCCGCCGCCCAGATCCTCCTGTCCGCGAATGCCCAAGAGAGAAGGGGTGTGCGCGCCCGACGCGAGCTTCGTGGCGCCTTGCGAGATGGATGCCGGCGCTGCCAGGGACCACCAAGGCAGGCCTGCGGGCAGCACGCTCTTGGTCTGGTAGTGGCTCACCGAGATGTCGATGACGCCGAAGAGCGTCACAGAAGACTGCGCCCAGCTCGAAGGCCCGATGAACAGCGATGCAAGTGAGATGGGAAGAAAAAGCTTACGCCCGTGGTTGTGCATGAATGTCTCCTTCGTTGTTGTTGATTGCGCAGGGGAAAAACGGCCTGCCGCCGCCTGCGCCCAGGTCTTGTGTCTAGGCTGAGGGCGCCTCGAACACGGTCGCGACCGCCCCGTCGCGCAGCCATTCCTCCAGAACCCGCGCCAACGGCTTTTCCGACGCGGTCTTGGGGATCGCTTCGATGGCCATCAGCCGCCCGGGAAGGGCGTTCTTCGACAGCGTCTCGCGCAAACGCGCATGGAGCACCGAAAGGTCCAGGTCGGCGTGATGGGGGACGACGGCTGCGACGACATCGCGTTCACCAGGCGCCCCCGAGGCCGCTGCCGTGCCGAACACAAACGCATCGCGGACCAGTCCGGTGTCCGCGATGGCTTTCTCGATCTGCGCCGGGTCGATGAATTCGCCGTTGCGGCGAATGCCATGGCCGCGGCGGTGCTCGAAGTAGAGCCAGCCGTGCGCATCGGCGCGCACGATGTCGCCGGTCCAGAGCCAACCATCCTTGCCTTTGGTCTGCGAGGCCTGCGGGTCTTCGAAGTACGCGATGTCGAAGGGCGCGCCACTGACCGGCCGGAACGCCAGTTCGCCCGGCGTGCCCGCAGGCGCATCGCTGCCGTCTTCGGCAACGATGCGGACGGAGAACGCCGGGTGTGGGCGGCCGATGCTGCCGATCGGTCCTTTCCCGAAGGGGTTGACCGTCAGCCCGCCTTCGGCGGTGCCGTAGAACTCCAGAACATGGACGCCGAAGCGCTGCTCGAAGTCACGCCAGATGGCCTGCGGCATGCCCGCGGCGACGACGAAGCGCACGACATGATCCCGGTCGCTGGGCGACGGCGGCTCGCAATAGACAGCGGTGGTCATGCCGCCCAGCAGGGTGAAGGCGGTGCACTGGTGCCGACGCACGATCTCCCACAACCGCGACTTGGTGAAGCGGCGCGACATGACGCAGGCGATCCCGAGCCTCAGGGCTGCACCCAGCGTGACCAACTGGGCATTGGCATGCGTCAGCGACAGGCCGGAGTAGAGGCGATCGTCGTCGGTGTAGCCGAAGGCGGACGCCGCAAGTGCCGCCGTGTCGACGAAGCGGCGGTGGGTGATCACGATCCCCTTGGGCTCTCCGGTCGTGCCGGAGGTGAAGAGAATCTGCATGGGGTCATCGGGATCGACGGGCGTGAAGTGTGCCGAGGGGAGGTCTGCCTGTGTGTGACGGGCCAGCAGTTGCGCGTAGTCCAGCGCTTCGCAGGCGCGCGGCGCATCTGCCGCAAGTTCGCCCGAGACCACACGCACGACCCAGCGAAGGTGGGTGGCGCGCGATCGAATCTGCGCGACCGCAGCGGCGGCATAGTCCGCGGCGATCACACCCACGCAGTGCGTGCGATCGATCAGTGCGGCGAGCCTGTCTCCTTGCGCCCGCGCATCGATCGGTACCAGCACCACCCCGAGGTGCGCGGCCGCCACCATGGCTTCGACGAACTCGGGGTGGTTCGCCATCACCAGCGCGACGGCGTCGCCACGTCGGATGCCCTGGCCTTGCAGGGCCCGGGCCAGCGCCAGGCCGTTCTCGTGCAGTTGCAGGAAGCTGCGGTGCTGCTCGGGCAAGGCCGGGCCCGCCTCGAACGTGAGGGCGATCGCATGGGGACGCGTGCGCGCATGGTGGCCGACGAGATCGGCCAGGTTCTTGAAGTCCGTCATGTCAGTCCGCCTTGATGCCCGTCTTGTCGATCAGGGCCTTCCATTGCGCTGTCTCTTGCGCCGTCAGCGCAGCCAGTTCAGCCGGCGTCGAGCCCTCGGGTGTCAGGCCGAGTTGCAGCAGATGGCTTCGGAATGCGTCGCTCTTCAGGATCTGCTGCACTTCGGCGTTGAGTCGCACGATGACCGGCGCGGGCGTGCCCGCCGGTGCCCACAGGGCGTTCCAGCCGCTCAGCTCGAATCCGGGCAGGGTCTCCCGGACCGTCGGCACTTGCGGCAGGACGGAGAGTCGCGTGGGGGTGGTCACCGCCAAGGCCTTGACGCGGCCGCCGCGAACGAGTGCCAGCGCCGAGGCCTGGGGCTCGAGCCGGACCTGCACGCGCCCCGCCATCAGCTCGGTGTTGGCATTGGCGCCACTGCGGTAGGGCACATGCAGCAGATCGATGCCGCACTGCGCCTTGATCAGCTCCATGCCCAGGTGGAATGCGCTGCCGTTGCCCGTGGAGGCATAGGCCAGCTTGCCGGGCTCGCGCTTGGCCAGGGCAATCAGCGACGGGAGATCGGAGGCCGGCAGGCCGCTGTGAGCGAGCAGCACATACCCGCCGCGCGCGACCAGGCTGATCGGCGCCATGTCCCTGGCCGGGTTGTAGGGAAGCCGCGGGTAGAGGTGCGGGTTCATCGTCGCCACCTGGTTCATGGCGTAGAGCAGCGTGTGCCCGTCGGCGGGCGCCTTGAGCGCCTTGTCGGTGCCGATGATCCCCGAGGCCCCCGGCATGCCTTCCACATAGACGGGGTTCGACAGGCGTGTCGACAAAGCTTCGGCGATCAGACGAGCCACGATCTCGGGTGCGCTGCCGGTGGTTGCGGGCACGATGACCTGGATCGGTTTGGACGGCCAGGCCGCGGTGGCGGCCCTGGCAGCGTTGCCGGCAAGGCCGGACAAGCCCAAGGCGAGCGATCGCCCGAGGAGAGTGCGTCTGGAATACATGGTGGCGTGCTTCATGTGCGTTGTGCAGCCCGTTCAAGAATGGTGATGGTCGCGGCCGCTTCCTCATGGCCCAGGAAGCCGCCGCCGTTCTCGGCAAGGGCCAGGCGCGCATTGGCCACCTGTCGCCCGCCGGCCTCGCCGCGCAGTTGCAGGACGAGTTCATGGATCTGCATCAGTCCGGTGGCGCCGATGGGATGCCCCTTCGACTCCAGTCCCCCCGAGGGGTTGACCGGCCGGTGGCCGCCCAGTGCGGTGTGGCCATGCTCCGCGAGCCATCCACCCTGGCCGGGCTCGCACAAGCCCAGGTGTTCGCACTGGACGATTTCTCCGAAGGCCGTGGCGTCATGGACCTCGCTCACGTCGATGTCCTCAGGCCCGACGCCGGCATCAGCGTAGGCGCGCAGTGCCGCGCGGCGGCTGATGGGCGTCTCGCTTCCGCCGGCGCGTGCCGACCCGCTGGCCAGAACACTGGCCCGCACGCGCACCGCACGCTTCGCATCGAAGCGCTCCAGGGCGTCCTCGCGCACGATCAACGCCGCAGCCGCGCCATCGCCGATCGGCGCGCACATCGGCAGAGTCAGGGGCCAGGTGATGGCGCGCGCCGCGAGCACCTCGTCGACCGACATCGCGACGCGATGCTGGGCCAACGGGTTGTGCACGGAGTGGCTGTGGTTCTTGGCGGCCACATGGGCCAGTTGCCGTTGCGTGGTGCCGTGGCGCGCCATGTGCGCGCGGGCCAGGGCCGCATAGATGTCCATGAAGACGCTGCGTTGCTGTGCGACGGGGGCTTGTGTGGGGTCCTCACCAGCTTGTTGTGCGAGAAAGCGCAGCAGTGCCTCAGGCCTTTCGGCGTCATGGGCGCCATCGAAGATGGAAAAGGTGCGGGCCTTGTCCGGGTGCGACAGCTTCTCCGCTCCCACCGCCAATGCGACGTCACACAGTCCGGCGCGCAGATGGGCGCAGGCGAGGTAGAAGGCGGTCGACGCACTGGCACATGCGTTCTCGACGTTGATGATCGGAATGCCATCCAATCCTGCCTCGCGCAGCGCCACCTGACCACCGATCATGTGCTGTCCCTGCAGGAGCGACTGGCCGACGTTGGCGAAGAACGCGGCACCCACCTGATCGGTCGCCGCGCCGGCGTCGGCCAGGGCGAGATCGATGGCCTGGCGGGCCAACGTGCGCAGCGCAACGTCCGCGAAGCGGCCCGTGGGCGTGCTGCCCACGCCCACGATGTACAGCGGAACCGTCATCTCAGGCCTTCGCTGCCGCGGCGGGGCGCTGCCGTGCGGCGGATCCGGTTGCGCAGCGTGCCGATGCCCTGCGCCTCGAGTTCGATGACATCGCCATCGCGCAGCAGCCGGCCGGTCTCCACGCCGCAGCCACCTTCGAAGGTGCCCGAGGCGAAGAGTTCGCCAGGGTGCAGCGTGCACGAGCGACTGGCATAGCTCACGATGTCCTCGAAGGTCAGCTGCATGTCGGCGGTGCTGCGGGTGGTCTGGACGAGGCCATTGAGTCTCGACTGCACCTGCAGCTGGTAGAGGTCGGGGATCTCGTCGAGCGTGGCGATGCAAGGGCCGATGGCGTAGGCGCCATCGAAGTCCTTGCTCTTGCCGGCCGGGCTGCCTTCAGCCACTTGCGTATCCCGCGCGGTGAAGTCGTTGAACAGCGTGACCCCGAAGATGTGGTCGCGTGCTCGCGACACGGGGATGTCCTTGCCACCCACGCCGATGACGGCGGCCAGTTCGAGTTCGTAGTCCAGCGATTCGGCGAAACCCGGCCAGGCGATCTCGGCATCCGGCCCGGTCATGTTGAGCGGATTGCCGGTGTAGAAGCGAGGCACGGTGAACCAGTTCGGGGGCAACTCGAGCGAGCCATCGGCTTGTGCGGCGGCCATGGCGGCCTCCGGGTCGGCTGTTCGGGCGGCCAGTTGCTCGGCGCGTCGCCGCAGGAAGAACCTGGGGTGCTCGATCATGGTTCCCCAGTCCCGGATCAGCGGCGGATTGGGCAGCGGGGGAAGCAACGCGGCGCCGGCCAGGGACTCTGCTGCGCCGCCGTGCTTGACGACCTGCGCACGCGCAAGGTCCCAGGATGCAGGGCCTGCGCGCAGGAAAGCCAACGCCGAGCCGAAGGCCTCTTCGCCGGGGTGGCGGGCAGTGAGGTCCAGCACGCCGTCGGCACCGATGAGGGCGCCAAGGTGAGGTGCCTCAAAGCTCTCTCGGGTGAAGGTCACGATACGCATCGAAGTCGCTCCTCAGTTGGACAGGAAGGCCACGGCACGGGCGGGGGCGGCGCTGGCGCGTGCCAGCTTCAACGGGAAGAAGCCGACGTGGAAGCCGCGAAGCGGCAAGGCGCCGAGGTTGCACAGTTGCTGGACGATGAAGGCCTCCTTCTCGCGGATCGCCTTGTGGCCATCCCACAGTTGCTGCTTGTCGCCCGTGTCCCTGAAGGCCTGGGCCATCACGGCGAAGGGACGGTCCCAGCCGACCGCATCGGTGCCGAGCACAGTGGCGCCTTGCTCCGACAGGAACAGCGTGCCTTCGCGGCTCATCCCCGGGTACTGAAAGAAGGCCGACTCGCCCAGGCGATATCGCTCCTGTCCGGTTCGGATCAGCACGGCGTCCCCGGGACGGATGGGCTCGCCCACTGCGGACAACGCCTGGCGAAGCGCATCGACCGGGATGGCCTGCCCAGGCTGCGCCCAAGGGCGCACATCGAGCACCTTGCCGGGGCAGAAGAGCTCGTTCAGTTCGACTTGGTCGATGGTGCGTGAGGTTCGCCCCTCGCAGGTCGATCCGCTGTGCAGCGGCGCGTCCACGTGCGTGCCGCAATGCGACGACATGTCGTTGAGCACCTCCGAGCCCCAACCCTCGCCGTCGGGCAGGTCGTCGTGGCTGCAGCCGAAGAAGTGGCAGAAGCGGTCGCGGCCGTCCGGCGTCGCCGGGTGGGAGTAGTCCACCCGGGGCGCCACGACGCCCGCAGCGGCGGCCATGGCGGGAGGAAGCAGATCGCGGTCGTGCGGGTCCAGCGTCGAGGACAGATCGATCAATCTCATGAAGTCTCCTTTAAGTCATACGTGCGTATAAATATACAACTGTATGATTTCAAGGATTGGCTGTCAACGAACTTCAATACCTCGCCACTTCCCTCATGCCCAAGCCCACCGCAGCGAAAACCGCCGTCTCTTCGAAGCGGCAGGCGCTTTCCGACACCACCGCAAACCAGATCCTCGACGCCGCCGAGGCCCTGTTTGCTGCACATGGCTACGGGGGCACCAGCATGCGAGCGATCGCGGAGCGGGCCAACGCCAACCTGGGAGCCTTCCACTACTACTGGGGATCGAAGCAGGCGCTGTGCAAGGCCGTGCTGGAGCGCCGCCTGGGGCCGGTGATGAAGGAGCGCAAGGAGCGCCTGGATGCATTCGAGGGTCGGAAGGTCCCGTTGCGAGACATCCTGCGGGCGTCCATGGCGCCCTCACTGCTTGTCGCGGGAGCCAGTGTCCAGGAGCGCGAGTCGTTCCGCGCGTTCTACGGCCGCATGTTGATGGACCCTGCCGATGAAGTGCATGCGCTGACAGCATCCATCGTGGACGATTTCGCGCGCCGCTTCGTGGATGTCGTAAGCCACGAGCTTCCTCACTTGAGCAGCGAAGAGTTCTACTGGCGCGTCATCTTCGTCTACGGCGCATTCTTCTATGCGCACAGCACGCACACGCGGGTGCAGGCGCTGTGGCCCGAGAAGTTGCAGCAGACCAGCATGGAGGCCGGTGTCGACTACCTGGTGAACTTCATCGAGGCGGGCCTCAAGGCAAAGCCGGCGCCCAGGTCCGCGGGTTGACGGGCCACCTGACAGACAAGCGTCTGGTTGGGGGGGGCAGCACTGAGATACGTGATTCGAATGTTCCGGTCGCGCTGGCGGCCATGGCACTGCTCGTCCGAAACAAGAGGCCGGAGCGCCAATAACAGGACCCCTCACGAACACCGGCCGCAGTGATCGAGATCGAAAGCGACCCGATCAAATGACGCTCAGGAAATGCGACTTCGTTCTCTACGCCGCGTCTTCCGGCATGCCATCAGCACCAAATGCGACACCGCGCTCTTCCAGCTTCTCGCGCGCGGCGTGGTGCACCACGCCGCGTTTGCGCGTGTCGGACTCCAGCAGCCTGCGCAACGTGGCCTGGCTGACATTGGCATTGCGCACCACTTCCATGCGGACGCCCCAGAACTTGTCATTCGCAAAACGATCCAGGATCTCTTCGTCTGCATCCGGGTTCATGGCCGCCACGGCGCGTATGGCCTGATTGGGATCAGTCAAGAAGGGCTCGAGCTCAACCGCATTGGCCGCACCACTGGCAGCGGTGTAACGAAGCGCCTCTGCAGCTTTCTGTTCAGTTGTCTTTTTGACCATTGCACTCTCAAAGTGATGAAGCTCACCGAGCTTCTCATGCGCAATGGTTGATGCATCCGAATTTCGGCTGCCCGGGTCGGATATGCGGCCATGGATCCCGCAAGAATCCTCGCGACCTGTGGGGGACGAAACGACTTTTCTCCAGCTTTCGGCTCAAGCCGGCGACGGGCGCGCAGCCAGTGCCAAATGGGGCGGCAGGGATGCCGCCAGCATCGGGCCATGAGGCATGCCGGGAAAGGCGAGGTACTGCGCACGCACGCCTGCGCGGTCGAGTCGCCCCGCCAGGTCCCGGCCAGCCTGCGGTGGCACGGCGGCACGCTGGTGTCGCAGGCGTTCGGCGCGCGCCGCGCTGACTCTGCAGGAGGTGGCGCGGCAGGACTCTCGCCTTCGGTCGAGGCGCCCTGCATGAACAACAGCATGGTCTCGCGCCCCGCCGGCAGGGGGCGGGGTGTTCGGCCTCGCGCAGGATGAAGCCGTCCTGCCACCACAACGAGGGGCCGCCGCCGCGTAGCGCGAGAAGAACTGCGGTCGGCGCAACAACGCGTGCAGCGCGAACAAACCACCGTACGAGTGTCCCGCACAGCGTGCGGCGTCGCGGATCCAGCGGTGCGCGCGTCGCCAGGGCCGGCACCGCTTGGGCGACGATGAAGTCGAGAAAATGATCGGCGCCGCCGCCTGGTCGGCCAGGTTCCTCATCGTCCCAGGTCGGACCGTCCGCGCGCACCGACGGCGTGTAGTCATAGGCGCGCATCGCCACGTCGAAACGCAGATCGCTGTCGGGGCCGATGGCCAGGATCTTCGGCGCGTCGCCGCGAGCGCTCAGTGCATCGAGTTGTGCATTGCCGAGCGAGCAGGCGGCAGTTGCTGCGATCGCACAGGGAATTTCAGGTCAAAGGGAGTTCCAATGCGGTCTACGACAGGCCGTTCTACGGACTTGCCTGTCGGGATCGTCCTTCAAGCAGACATCGGCGGCCCCGAGTCCGGCGGCGGAAATCGCTGCAAAGCAGTCGGTCGACCTCTCGCATCGCAGGACCGCATCGGGCCCAAAGCAGTAGTTCGCGGTCCTCTGAAGCAGTCGCTCCGCTTTCTCTCACCCCTACGCAACCGCAGCCCCACTACCTTCGGCCCAGAGCCCACCAAGGCTTCTTCGTAGGGGTTTTCTGCGCCGAAGAAGGGCCCGGCGAGTTGCTGGGACCGCTCCTCAGACGCTCGCGCTCAAGAAGTTCTCGACTGAAGGCAATCATTGCGTCGCAGCGTTCCTCGAGTGCCGAAAAAGCGGATTTCAACCTAAGTAAGTGGGTAATGCGAATATTGCCGTCTATGAACGGATATGCCTCTTGGTTGAGCGCGATCCAAACCTTCCGTTCGTCTGACGACTCGACGATCCAACGCTCCAGAGTCCGCCCGATACGCGCACCATTGTCGTTTGTCCGCCAAGTCCAAAGATCTAGCAGCACCGCTACGTCTTCAGCGCGATATGTGGCGGGCAGATCAGCCCAGAGCAACTCCGCCAGATCCGAATCATCTCCATATTCATCGAGCAGGCGAATCACCGTGTCATCGCTGCCCTGATGGTTGGCTAAGCGTAATGCAGCCACCTCATCTAGAGTTGCTTGGATCAAGGTGGTACGGGTGTGCATGAAACTATGGTGCGCCCGCAAGTAAATGTCTGGTTCTGGCCGGATGGCGTCGTCAGCCGTTCGAGGTATCAGTGAACGGTAGTTTGATCGCGTGGGCTGCGAGCACTGTTTTGTAGTGGTTCAGAAGGCTCTCAAGATGATCTGCAACATCGGCGAGATCTGCAGCAGCCTCTTCGTCGAGGAGATAGGCACTGCGTTGGACGCGACGAACCGACTGCTGAAGTCCGTGAAGCGTATCGCCTTGAACTAAGCAGCCGGGAAAGTGACGGTCCGGGTGCCGTAGAACTGCGGCGTTGCTCGTATCGGAATAGATTTCGACCTGCTCTTTTCTCATGATCTAGTGTGTGCCGGGAAGGTCAGCTTCTGGCCGACTGTAGCCGGTCTCGCTGCCGTCGCGAAGAAGACCGAAGCCGTCATAGATCACCCTCCAAAACAGATGTCGCTCAAGTGCAAGGGCGCTGGGATCGATCTCTCGAATCCGGAGTTTTGCTGACTACACTCGACCCTGGCGAGGAGGAGCGCCAAAGCTATGAGACTGATTCAACGCGTGCTGTGCGTTTGCTTGCTAATGGCCATGAGCAGCGTGAGCGCCGACGACGACCCTGTTGTTGGTGAAGCGGGTACCGTGACATGCGAGCAATGGGTATCGGCTCGAGCGTGGGGCTACAAGAACGTGCGAGTCTCAGAGGTAGAACGTGGGGTTTACGGCTGGGTCCAGGGTTATCTTGCGGCTATCAATCTGATGAGCCGGAAAGGCCCGCGGGTGCTTGTCCCAGATACTGATGTGATCGCTGCGTTCGTGGATGCCACGTGTAAATGGGACCCAAAGTCGCAGATCACCGAGATCACTGCGCAGTTGGCTGTGAAGATGGAGCTGCCTGCCAGCCGCAGCAAGGAGAAGTAGCAGCTGAG
Organism: Variovorax sp. GW822-FHT04E09; assembly: GCF_058800845.1. NCBI lineage: Bacteria > Pseudomonadati > Pseudomonadota > Betaproteobacteria > Burkholderiales > Comamonadaceae > Variovorax > Variovorax sp. GW822-FHT04E09. The sequence continues at coordinate 1,326,133 of NZ_JBXAMR010000001.1, read as the reverse complement.
ATCCAGCAATTCATGGCCGCGTGCGTGTAGGTGCGCCGTGAAGCAAATCGGAGCCGATCAAGGGCCCATTTGCCTCACGGCGACCACGCTGTGAGACCTCGCCTTGCCGTGAGAAGCTGGGCCTTCACAACCCGATCAGGCCACCATATTTGGGTTTTTCTTTGTTTGACTTAGCGCCCAAGGGCCGTCCGTGAAAAGCCAACCAGTAGAAAAGCTGAGGGGGCGCGACGAACGGCCGCTTGTGGCCGATAGTACCTATTCGTCTCGCAGGCGCCAACGACGGCAACCGCTGCATAGCCGTCCTTCGGGTATGTTCCCTTCAAACGGGTGTCAACGCCCACCTAGGCACCCTCACCACGCGAGTAGAGGAGATCGGCGACCCCGCGCTGAAACTCCAGATCAAGCGCGAACTGGGCATGGTCATTGCAAAGGTTTACACCAGACTCATGGCTCCGGTGATTCGAGCACATCCCTAACTTGATCCCGATTCCCCGCCCGATATCGAGACGTTCGGCAACAAGGGCTAATACGCAAAGCCGTCCCTAAAAAACTCGGCCTGCGTGCCTTTCAGTCAGGCCGGTGGCGCCTTGCTGTTCCACTTACTGTCCAAGCTGTACGAGCACATCGTCGTGCGCATCGATCAGAGAACGGCCACCGTCGATACCGGCAACGGCCACTCGTGGCGGGTGCCGCTCTACATGCTGCGGCATGTGCTCGACATCTGAGCGCCACGTTCACACGGCTCCCGGCGTCAAGAGGGGGCTGAGCCCGCGCCTACGTTGATTTCACGAGGCGTGATGCATCGGCGCGTGGCGCGACCGGCCGACGATCCCGATCGCAGACGCAGGGGCCGTCTGAATCGCCGGATGGGCGGGCGGGTGCAAACCCTGGGTGAACGGCTAGACCACGCCCCGGAACAAGGGCAGGCAGGCCATTGCAAGCTGTTTGACGTGGCGGTCGTCGGTGCCGCAGCAACCGCCCATGACATTGAGGCGCTTCAACCGGTGCATCTTGAGCGCGGCATAGGCCTGCCCCAACTCCACCGGGTCGCCCGCATCCAGTTCGGGCGCCTCGTTCAACTCGGCATGGCTCATCCTGGAGGCGTTCGCGCGCAGACCGCGAATCCGCCCAGCCCACGGCGCGTCGCCATGCACCACCTGCTGGAAGTGGCTGGGGTGGGCGCAGTTGATCATGAAGTAGGCCGGATAACCCGCGGTGGCACCGTCCACCTGCTGGATGGCGTCCGCCAGGGACTGCCCCGTCGGCAGTCTGCCATCGGTCTCCACCGTGAAGGAAATGACGACGGGCATGCTTGCCTGCTTCGCGGCCAGCGCGATCCCCGACGCCTCTTCGACATAGTTCATGGTGATGGCGGTCACCAGGTCGGCCGCGGTGCCGGCGAAGGTCTCGACCTGCGCACGATGGTAGTCCTGCGCTTCGCGCACCGACATGGCACGGTCAGGGACATAGCCGTCGCCGCGAGGTCCAAGGCATCCGCTGATGACGATCGGCGTCCGGCGGGTCTGGTAGGCATCGCGGATGTCCTCCAGCAGACCCACCAGCTGCCGGTCGACCGCCGCGAGCTCCTCGGGGCCGTAGCCCAGCCTGTTCCCCCAGTCTGGATTGGACCGCCAGGTTGCCGTTTCCAGAATCAGCCCGACGTCGAAGCTTCTGGCCAGCGCCGCGTAGGTCCGGAAATACTTCCGCAGCACTCTTTCGCCTTCCGGCGTCCGGAGCAGGTGAAAGGCGGCAAAGTCGGGAAGTTCCTGCCCCTCCAGAAAGATCAGGGTGGTCTCGATGCCGCCGTCGGTCATGAAGAAATCATCGCCGAGCTGCGGCAATGCGCTCCTGTAGGTTGCCATCGCTGACTCCTCTCATTCGGGTGTCCGAATGGCCGCAGCCGCCAAGGTGCCGGGCCCGCGAAGCGGATGATGACAGTGAGCGCCTCGCGGGCCAAGTGCCTGGCCGGCGGCGCGCCTTTTTCCCCCTTCAGGCTTCGGCTGTCGATCAGCTGCCGGTGGCGGTCACTCGAAGCCTGACGCAGGGGCTGGAGTTCACGGAGTGATCTTTCCGGATCGGATGGCCATGCGAACAGCTTCGGCTGTCGTCGTGGCCCCCAAGCGTCGGCGGACACGCCGCAGGTGATTCTCGATGTTGCGTTCGGAAAGGCCCATGCTGGATGCAGGCTTCCGCCGGCCGCTTTCCGGCAGCCATCCAGCGCATGACCGTTTGTTCGCGCGGAGTCAGGCGATGCTCGAACCGCTGAGCCTTTCCGGTCGACGCCTGCACCCGGCGGCTCCGTGCAACGGCGTCAGCTCGTTCGGCGCTTCACATTCGGAACCAAGGCCTTGATCACCGCGTCGGCCATCCGATGAAGAGAAGGCGCATTCTGATAAACGCGCTCCATCACTGCCAGGCCTCGGGTGAATGTGATGACAACCTGCGCGGTTTCCTTGGGGGACAGCGAAAGCTGTGTCGACATGTCTCCCTTCGACATGGCGGCTGACACGACGACCTGGAGTTCATCGAGCAACTGACGCAGCCGCTCCTGGATGCGCGGGCCTGCACCATCGACCTCCGTTGCCGTCTTCGTGGTGAGACAGCCCCGAGGCGGTACGCCTTGCGTCATGTTGGCGATCGCGACCTTGAAGAAGGCGCGCAACGCCGCCTCTGCGCGCGGTTTGTCGAGGGCTGTGTGCGCGTTGTCCAGGAACCTGGTGGCGTACGCCTCGAAGGCCAGCAAGAACAGCTCCTCCTTGCCGCCATAGGCGTGATAGAGCGAACCGCGCTGCACATCGGCGGCCTCTGCCAGATCGGCCATGGACGTGGCCCGCCAGCCTTTTTGCCAGAACACGTCCAGCACGGCGTCCAACACCTTGGCCTCATCGAACTGCCTGACTCCTGCCATGAGAAATCCTCGCGCTTTCTATTTTTGACAATATCGTCAAACTTGACAATACTGTCAATGATAATCCGTCCGCCACGCAGGCGATGCCCGCGGCGCCAGGCAAGACACTGGCATCGTTCTGAAGGAATCCCACTCGATGACTCGGCTTTCTGCCTCACCGCCAATTTCCCAACTCGGCATCGATCGTCGATGGGTGGGTGTGCTGTTCGGACTCGCTTCGGCCCTGATCTGGGGCGCCTTTCCGGTCGTGACTCGCTTCGGGCTGACTCACACGGCATTGGACGTCTACGACATCACGTGCATCCGGTACACGGTCTCGGGCGTGATGCTGCTGCCGTTTCTCGTACGACGAGGTCTCATGGGGCTGAGCTGGACCGCCATCGCGCTCATGACCGCCGGCATTGGCGCGCCCTACATGCTGGTGGTCGCCTTCGGCCTCGGCATGGCGCCGGTGGAGCAGTTCGCCGTGGTCACGCCTGGCAGCATGATCCTGTTCTCGGCGCTCATCAGTGCCTGGGGACTCGGCGCCAGGCTCTCGCGCAGGGAGACGGCGGGCATTGCGCTGATCATCCTCGGGGTCGCGCTGGTCGGCTTCCACAATTTCAGCGCCGTCCGCTCCTCGCCGTGGGCCTACCTGATCTTCCTTCTGGGCGGGCTGCTGTGGGCCATCTACACGGTTTCGTCCAAGCAGTTCTCTGCATCGGCGCTGCACGCCACCGCCATCGTTTCGGTGTTCTCGATGATCATCTACCTGCCCGCCTACCTCGCGACGCGCGGGCTGCACCTGTTGCAAGCGCCGCTGGGCGACATCGGTGTGCAGGCGTTCTATCAGGGGGTCATGGTCTCCACGGTGGCGTTGTTCTTTTTCAGCAAGTCGGTGCAGATTCTGGGCGCAGCCGTCGGTGCCACGTTCGCTGCACTCGTTCCCGGCGCAGCGACGCTGCTCGCCCTGCTGATTCTTGACGAGCGGCCCAGCGCCACAGCCATTGCCGGGCTGGTCATCGTCACAGGCGGCATGGCGGCGATGCTGATACAGCAACGTCGATCCTCGTCCCCCGTTGAATCCAGAGGAACTTGAGTCCCTGAACCCGGCAACTTCCGTCGAGAAGTTTCTGCATCGAAGGGCACAGCTTCCTCCGTGCTTCATTCATCGAACAGGCGGCGCAGCCGCGAGGCCGTGGAGCAGCACCGTCCAGTGCTGCAGTCGGGCCATGGCGGCCTCGCGGCCTTTCTGCGCCGCTTGCGGACCGCTGCCGTCGTCGGCCAGCGCGATCAGTTCGTGGGCAGCCGTCGTCACGGCCCGCGCGAAATCCTCGGTGCGGCCCTGCCACACCACGATGCGATGGTGCAGGCCCAATTGCGCGGCGCGCTGCGCATTGATCGCCTGCTCGGGCTGGTCGGTCAGGAGCAGCAGGATCGGCTTGCGGTACACCGCCGCGACCGACAGCGCCGCCATGCCGGGCGCGGAGACGATGAAGGCGCTGCGCGCGGCCCGCTCGATCCAGTGCTCGTCCTGCGCGTGCCAGCCCGCGCGCTGCGCATAGCCTTCGCCGACGAGGTGCGCCGGCGTGCGCGCCTCGGCCAGCCCGCGCTCCAGGCCGTCGGCCAGTGCGGCTTCCTTGAAATGCGGGTTGAGGTACACGGCGGCCTGCGGCGCGAAGTCGTCGTGCGAGTCCGTGTCGGCGCCCACGATGGCCACCGGCGTGGCGAGCCGGTGGCCGCCGCGTCCGTCGGCCTGCGGCTCGCCGTAGGCGAAATCGTGCGCGATGCGCGCGCGGCTGCGGTCGATCTGCCACGCGACGATGCGGCCGAAGATGTTCGCAATCCACGCCGGCATGCGCCCGTTGAAGTTGGTCTGCAGCGCATGCCGCAGGCTCGCGCCGTACACATGCACCACCTTGCGCCGCCAGACCGGCATCCAGCCCATGAACAGCAGCGCGGGGTGGAAGGAATCGTTCACCACCAGGTCCGCATCGCGGAACCACGCACGCAGCCGAAGGATGTCGCGCAGCATGCGCTCCGGGCGGAACACGTAGTGCGCCACGTTGCGGTCGGTTTCGCGGCGCAGCATGTTCTGCTCGCGGTCGAACTGCACCGCGTAGTGGCGCGAGAGCACTGGCGCCTCGATGCCGAAGCCGGCAAGAAAGCGCGCGCCTTCATCGGAGGTGGTGAGCACCTGCACGCTGGCGCCCGCGGCGCGCAGCGAATGCGTGAGCAGCTGCGCGCGCATCAGGTGGCCGCGCGCGTCCGCAGTCGCGAGGTAGACGATGCGCGGCGGCATCGACGGACTCAGGCCGCCACCGGCCGCGCACGGCCGGGGCGCAGGCGCAAGGCCACGCCCGCGAGGTACATGCCCAGCGCGCCGGTGATGCCGAAGCCGCGCTCGGTGTCGCGCACCTCGCGCATCAGCTGTGCGAGCCTTGCTTCTTCGTGCGACGCCACGCAGCGCTGCAGCGTGTGACTGCACAGGCGGATGTGGCGGTCTTCGTCGGCCAGCACGCGTGTGAGCAACGGGTGCAGCGCGTGCCGCGGGCCGATCAGCGCGCAGTGGCGCTGCAGGATGCGCGAGGCCATCTGCTCGGCGGCGAGGCCGATCGCATACGCCGGCACGAGGCCACCGTGCGCGAAGTACGGTGCATGGCGCTGGATGAGGCGCTGCCAGCGCGCGAGCTTGCGCTGGCTCAGCCAGTCGGGCTTCGGCGCCGCTTCCGGCGATGCAGCTGCCTGCGCCGCGCCGCCGCGCGCGACGATGGCGTCGGCGAAGAGCCGCGCATGCAGTTGCTCGTCGGCCAGGTGCTGGTCGAGCTGGCGCGTGAGCCACTCGGGCGCGTTGGTGCGCAGCTCGCGCTGCAGCGCCTGCTCGGACGATTCCTCGCCGATCAGATACAGGCGCAGCAACATCACTTCACCGGCGCGGCTCGCATGCATCTGGCGCAATGCGGCGCGTTTGATGTGGTGCACCAGCCGGGCCTGCAGCGCCGGCCAGCCACGCAGTTGCGGCGGCGAGAGGCAGTCGAATGCCGCGTTCGCCGGGGCGGTGTCAGCGGTCATCGGCTTTTTTGGCCACCGGGGTCTGCGGCTGCAGTTGCTGCCAACCGAGCACGAGGCCGATGAAACTGCCTTGGAGGAAGGCGCGCGCCGATGCGTCGGCACCGGCGAACTCGCGCTGCTGGCCGTCGTAGCGCACGTAGCCCTTGCCGCCCGCGGCACCGAGCACCAGCTTCTCGTGCTTGTGGAAGCCGCGCTGCATCAGCGGCAGCAGCAGCGACTGGGACTCGAGGCCATAGAGGAACAGGTCGCGCTGCACCACCTGGCGCGGAATCTGTCCGCTCAGCGCCTGCAGCTCGAGCGACCAGTCGCCTTGCCGCATCGCCTCGGACAGCTCGCTGCCCTTGGCCCCCGGCGCGTGGAAATGCGCGCGGGCCACCGACTTGGAGGCACGGCTCAACCCCAGCCCGACAGTGATGTCCGCATCGGTGGCGCCGCCTTTGCGGTTGTCCCGCACCTGCACGAATTCGTTGGCGAGCCGCGCGGCGATCGAGGGCCTGGAGAGTGTCTCGGCGATTTGCGCCGGCGTGAGCACCACGCGCTCGGCACCGCCCTCGATCACCACGACCTGGTACGGGTCAATGCGGATGTCGCTGAACTCGCCGCCGACGGGCGAGTGCGCATGGCTGCTCACCGACCACTCGTTGCCCGAGCGGCTCAGCAGCGCATGGAAGGTCAGCGGCACGCGCTGGCCACTGTGGCGCGACTGGCCGGTGCCTTGCAGCAGCACGTCGCCCACGATGGTCTTGCGGCCGTAGCTGCGCGGGTTCGCAAAGCGCAGGGTGTGCGCTGCGCTGTCGAGTGTGGCGCGTGTGTCGGCATCGTCGAGCGCGAGGCGGTTGCACTCGTTCGCAGGGCCTGCGAGCGCGGAGAAGGGGCAGCCGCTGTCGGACTTGAAGTTGAAGACGCCGCGCCCGGTGAAGTCGGCGGCGCCCGCCGCGGCACAGGCGCCGGCCAGCACGAGAAGGCTGAAGATGCTTTTCTTGTTCATGTCGGGCGATGGTACGAAAGCGCCTGCGCATCCGCGTTCGTGCGGCCCGTCGTGTGCAGGCCGATGCCGCGCGCGAAGGCGCCCAGCATGTCGATGGCCGAGAAGCCCACGATCAGTGCCACGCCTGCGAGCCAGCGCAGGCCGCGCAGGGGAGGCAGGTCCTGGTGGTTGAGCGCGCGCACGCTGAAACCCAGCCGCGTGAACAGCACGCACAACGGCCCGATCGGCCCGCTCTTCGCAAGCCACTGCCAGCGCGCCGACACATAGCTGCGCAAGAGATGCGGCGTGAGCGAATACGTGTCCTGCCCGCGCATCCAGCGCAGCTTGAGCGCTTCGGCGCGCGTGTCGGGCAGGCGGTGCTCGGTGTGGGCCGCGGCCGCGTAGTGGATGGGAACGTTGGCCGCCTTCAGTCGCATGCCCAGCACCTGGCAGTGCGCTCGGTAGACGCCGTCGAGCGCCTGGTAGCTGTGCTGCTCGAACACGTCGCGGCGAAAGGCCACGTTGTTCGCGTAGAAGTTGCTCGTCGCGCCCGCGTGGTCGGCGTTGGGGAAGTACATGAAGTCGATGGTCGTGAGCGCGGTGCCCACGATGCTGGCCGCATAGCTCGTGCGGCCGGCTACCACCGCGGGCGCATCGGCGCCGCGCGTGAAGGGCGTGAGCATCTGCAGCAGCCAGTCGTCGTCGGGCAGGCAATCGGCATCGGCGAACACCACGTGATCGCAGCGCGCCGCATCGGTGGCCGCGAAGCCGACGTTCTTGGCGTCGTAGTAGCCGGTGGCGGCATCGATGCGCACGAAGTCGATAGGGCGGCCCGCCAGCGCCGTGACGGCCTCGCACGACGCTGCGCTCAGTCCGTCGTGCGTGATGACCACCTGAGCCAGGGCCGTGAGCGGCAGCTTCTGCTTGGCCAACAGGGCGACCAGGCGCTGCAGGCTGGTGCTTGCGGCGGCCTCGGCATCCGCTCCGCCGCGCAGGTTGTTGGTCTCCAGGACCAGCGCGCAACGCGCGGCAACGTGATCGGGCATCATCGAATTTTCCTGTCGGGACATTGTTTTGAAGGCTTGCATCCTGCTTTTATCTCACAACCGCCGCGGCTGCCAGTGCCTGAAGGGAGGGGCTTGCGCATGAAGCTCGCCATCTTCGGCGCCGGTTATGTGGGCCTCAGCTTCGCCGCCTGCATGGCTGAAGCGGGGCACGAGGTGCTGTGCGCGGACGCCGATGCCGGCCGCATCGAAGGGCTGCAGCAGGGCCGGATGCCGCTGCACGAGCCGGGGCTGGAGGCGCTGGTGGCCGCAGGCCTCTCGACGGGGAAGCTGCGCTTCACGGCCGACGAGCGCGCGGCGAGCCTGCATGGCGACGCGCTCTTCATCGTGGTCAACACGCCGGCCGATGCGCAAGGCGATGTCGACCTGCGGCATGTGATGGCCGTGGCCCGCAGCATCGGGCAGCACCGGGACCGCGACGCCGTGGTCGTCTGCAAGTCGACCGCGCCGGTCGGCACCGCGGAGCAGGTCGAGGCTGTGCTTCACGCGGCGCTTTCGCAGCGCGGTGCGGCCCATCGCGTCGCGGTGGCCGTGAACCCCGAGTTCCTGCGCGAGGGCTCGGCCGTGCGCGATTGCCGCCAGCCCGACCGCGTGGTGATCGGTGCGACCGACCCCGCGGCCATCGACCTGCTGACTCGGCTCTACGAGCCCTTCGTGCGCGACCCGGCGAAGCAGCTGCTGGTGATGGACCGGCGCTCCGCCGAGCTCACCAAGTACGCCGCTAACGCGATGCTCGCGACCCGCATCAGCTTCATGAACGAGATGGCGCGTGTGGCCGAGCATGCGGGCGCCGACATCGAGATGGTGCGCCGGGGCATCGGCTCGGACCGACGCATCGGCCCCGACTTCCTGCAGTCCGGTGCGGGCTACGGCGGTTCGTGCCTGGCGAAGGATGTGCGGGCGCTGCGGCATGCGGCCGATCGCGAGGGGCAGCCGCTGCGCCTCCTCGCGGCCGTCGAGGCCGCGAACCATGAGCAGAAGGGGCGCCTCTTCGAGCTGATGACGCACCACTTCGAAGGCCGCATCGCGAACAAGACCATCGCGCTTTGGGGCCTGGCCTTCAAGCCCGACACCGACGACATGCGCGATGCGCCGAGCCTCGTGTTGCTGGAGCGCCTGTGGGCGGCGGGCGCGCACGTGCAGGTGCACGACCCGGCGGCCATGCCGAACGCACGCGCCATCGTCGGCGAGCGCGCCGATGTGCGCTGGTGCGAAACGCCCGAAGACGCCTTGCAGGGTGCCGACGTGCTGGCGCTCGTGACCGAATGGCCCGTGTTCCGTCGCCCCGACATGGCGCGCATCGCCAGCACATTGAAGGCGCTCGCGATCTTCGACGGCCGCAATCTCTACGACGCCGCCGAAGTCGAAGCCGCCGGCATCGCGTACTACGGCATCGGGCGCGGCCGGTCAGTGCGGCGCTGAATCGTCGTCAGCAGCATGCCGGTCACTCGCCGGCTCTTGATCCATTGAAAACGTCAACCCCATGTCGGAACGCATCGAACTGAAGCTTGATTGGACAAGAAAACAGGTCCGGCAACTGGCCGCAAACGGCGAGGTGTCCATCCTGCAATTTGCCGCCGCACAGGAGGTGCCGCCTTCGCTGCTGGAAATCCTGAACGAAGATCTCTTCAGGCATCGGCCGGACATCACATGGCGGATGTATGGAAGCTACGCGCGTGTGTGCGATCTTTCTTGTCTGAGGCTCATGCCCCATGTCGAAAGGTTGAGCCTTGACTGCCTCACCCGGATCAGCAACACGCATGCCGTAGAGGCCTTGCCGAAGCTGAAGGAGTTCGTCTTTGATGTGTACGAGGCAGATTCACTGGGTGTGTTGAACGCAGTGCCCACAGACCTGCAAAGACTCCGAATCGGCAAGACGAAAACGAAGAAGACCGATCTTTTCGGGCTGGAGCGCTTTTCCCATCTGAGGCAACTCGTGGTTGCCGGCCACACGCGTGGCCTTGAGGTGGTTGGAAAGCTGTCGACATTGAATGAGGTGTCCCTCATGGGGATGCCTCTGTCGAACCTGGTCTTTCTACGGCATCTTCCCCACCTGCATACGCTTCAACTGGGATTCGGAAGCGCGCAGAACCTGGACACGCTTGCGGGCCTGAACGCCCTGAGACACCTGGCACTGCTGCGGATCAAGGATTTGTCGGACCTGTCGGTCGTCAGCCAACTGGAGACGCTGCAAAGGTTGACCGCGCAAGATCAGCCACACCTTGCCAGCTTGCCCTCGTTGGCTGCGCTCGAGGATCTGGCGCTGATCGTCCTCTACAACGTGGGGCTGAAGGACCTGAGGTGGGCGGCCTCTGCACCGGCGCTCGAAAGCCTGGCCATGTTTCAGATGCCAACGCTGATGCACGGTGACATCCAGAGTCTCCTGCGTCAGCCCGGCCCTCTGAGGCGCCTGATGGTGGGATTGAAAAGCGCCCGCGAGCACAAGCTCGCGCGGCAGGCGATCGAGGATTCAGGCCTGTGGGACGATGGCGGATGGTGGCGGTGACATCGCGACCCTTGGTGTGGTCGTCGCATTGAACTGCGAGGTGACGTCTGTACTCATCAATTCGGAGACGGCCTGCATGAGCATGGCCGCACTGACCGGCTTGGGCAGCCCCACTCGCATATTCGGGCCAGCGCTCATTCCTGGCGCGCGTGGCTTTGGCGCACGGCTTGCAGATACCCGTCCAATGCCAGCAGGACCTCCTGAACCATGACGTCCGCGCTCGGCAACACGGCGCTCACCAGCAGCGTCTGCTTCACCAGCGCATCGACGACGGTGTAGGCGCCGAAGGCCACGCGCGCATCGTGCAGCCCTTCGGGCCAGTCCACCGCGCTCGTCAGTGCCTTGCCGAAGAGGTTGACGTTGTGCTGGTACAGGCGGTTGTAGACGAGCTGCGGCGAGACGCGGCGCTCGATGGAGCTCAGCACCCGCCAGCGTCCGCCGCCCTCGAGCATCGTGTGCACCTGGGTCTGCGCCAGCAGGCGCGTGATCTCGCGCAGCGTGCGTTGGCCTTCCGCCTGGACGACGTCGTCCACCGCGCTCGACAGCGCGGTCGAAAGCTTGCGCACCCAGGTGCGCACGGTCATGGCCGCGACCGCTTCCTTGCCGGGGAAGTACTGGTAGACGCTGCCGACGCTGACGCCGGCCACGTTGGCGATGTCGCGCATCGACGTCTTCTCGTAGCCCTTTTCCAGCAGCAGGAGCACGAAGGCGTCTTGTATCGCGATGGACGTCATCCATGCGCGTGACTGGGAGGGCTTGCGTCGGGGTTTGAGGGCGGTCGTCATGGCTGAAAAGCGAACACCGGGACGGCGCACGCAAGGAGGAGGGCCTCGTTGCAGAGGGAAATCAAGGCCTCGGGGCGCGTCCCGAAAACTGAACATGCCTGCCCGGTCGATTTCCTAGACTTCTTCCAACCCAAGGCAGCCGGTGGCCGCGAGCCCCGAACCTCACTTCAACCCAAGGCCAACGCGCGCACTCGTCATTCTTGCATGTCACCTCCTGCGTCCTACAAAGCACCCTTGCGCGAACTGCGCTTCGTCCTGAACGATCTGCTCGGCATCGACGGAGAACTGAAGGCGCTTCGTCCCGCCGACGTCCCGCACCACCTCGCGAGGGCGAAGGGAGACCTGACGCGAGGCGTTCGCCCCGCACCATGACCACCATCTACATCGACGAAAGCGGCCACAGCGGTGACATGGTCGACAGCGGCACGGGCTACGACTTCAAGCGGCAACCCTACTTTGCATTGGCGGGCGTGGGGCTGCAGGACGAAGAGGAGTGGGATGCATGCCTCCAGGCGTTGCGCGATCGCCATCGCATTCCTTCGGACGAACCCGGTGCCCGATCGCTGGCATCCAGGCCGGAGTTCTCCGCGGCCGTGATCCACGCATTGCTCGACCGGCGGGCTCCGCTTTTCGTCGAGCTGGTCGACAAGCGCTACTTCATCTGCAGCTGCATCACGTCGTTCCAGCTGCTGCCGTCCTGCCTCGGCTACCCCGAGTCGATGCGGCTCGACTTCCTCAGGAACGCCGTCGCGGATTTCCTGCACGTCCATGCCGATGCGCAGGTGCTGGACAGCTTCGTCGCGTCCTGCCTGACGCCCGAGGCCGGAACACTTCACGCATCGTTTGCCAGCCTGCGCGAGCTGGCCGTGCAAGCCGCCGAGGAGGAGGAAGAGGCTGCGGCGCAGGTCGCCAAAGGGTTCGGTCGCATCGTCGAAGCGGCGAACACGGAGTACCACGCGCTGAGTGGCGCCCAGCATCAGCCCTGGCTGGAGTTTCTTCCGCCTCCCGAGCTCAACACGTCGTCGACGCAGGCCTGGACGTTGCCGAACCTGACGTCGTTCATGCGCATCTACGCCCGGATCCACCTCTACTACCGGCACTGCCTGGCCGATGTCCGACTGGTGCACGACCAGAATTTCGAGGTGCAGCGCATCCTGGGGCAGGGAAAGTCCGCCGCCGAAGGGCCGGACCGTGCGATGGAACTGCTGTGCACGTCCCCCTCCGACCACCGCTTCGAAGAAGTGGCCGCCCTCGACTTCAGGCAGTCGCACGAAGCTGCCGGCGTGCAGATGGCCGAGGTGGTGGCGGGCGCCACGATGCGGTTCTTTCGTGACCTGCACGCAGGCACAGGCGTGTGTCCCGAACTGCGCAAGGCCATGATGCGGCTGATCTCCGAAGGGGATGAGCGCACGGGGTACGGCCTCAAGCAGGTGGTGCCGACCCGCCAGGTTCGCATCGGTGCCGAAGAGGCTTGGGCCTGAGCGGACGATCGCGTTTCGTCGACTGCCGACGCGGAACCTTCGGGCGGGCAGGGCCTCCTATCTGGCTTCTCCGCTTCTTTCCCCCCGTTTCGCCCGATGAATGAAATCCGCAATGCCGCCGCCGAGCTCGCTCTTTTTCGCCGCCGCGTGGTGGTGGTCGGTTGCGCGGTGCTGTTCGGATTCGGACTGATCGGCGCGCGGCTGGTCTATCTGCAGGTGGTGCGCCATGAAACGCTGGCGGACCGGGCCGAGAGCAATCGCACCGCGATCGTCCCCGTGGTTCCCAACCGCGGGCAGATCCTGGACCGCAACGGCGTGGTGCTGGCGTCCAACTACGCGGCCTACACGCTGGAGATCACGCCCTCGAAGGTGGGCGACATCGCCACCGTCATCGACGAGCTGGGCGAGCTGCTCGAAGTGACGCCCAAGGACCGCCGCCGCTTCCAGCGCCTGCGCGAGGATTCGCGCAGCTTCGACTCCCTGCCCATCCGCACCCGCCTGAGCGATGAAGAGGTGGCGCGCTTCGCGGCGCAGCGCTACCGATTTCCCGGCGTGGAAATCCGGGCGCGGCTGTTTCGCACCTACCCGCACGGCGAGGTGGGCGCGCACGTGATCGGCTACATCGGGCGCATCAACCAGCGCGAAAAGACCGCGATGGACGACTGGGAGGAAGACGAGCGCGCCAACTACCGGGGCACCGACTACATCGGCAAGGTCGGCATCGAGCAGAGCTACGAAAAGGCGCTGCACGGCCAGACCGGCGTGGAGCAGATGGAAACCTCGGCCGGCGGGCACGCGGTGCGCCGCCTGTCCCGTCACCCCGCCAGGCCGGGTCAGACCGTGATGCTGTCGCTCGACATCAAGCTGCAGAAGCTCGTGGAAGACATGTTCGGCGAGCGCCGGGGCGCGCTCGTGGCCATCGATCCGAAGACCGGGGAGGTGCTGGCCTTCGTGAGCAAGCCCACCTTCGATCCCAACCTGTTCGTCGAGGGCATCGACACGGAGAACTGGAAGGCGCTGACCGAGTCGCCCGACAACCCGTTGCTCAACCGCGCGCTGCGCGGCACCTACCCGCCGGGCTCCACCTACAAGCCCTTCATGGCGATGGCGGCGCTGCAGACCGGCAAGCGCAGCGCCGAGAAGGTGGAGAACGACCCGGGCTTCTACAACTTCGGCGGGCGCACCTTCCGCAGCCACCGGGGCGGGCTGGGTGGTGTCGACATGCACCGCGCCATCCAGTTCTCGAGCAACACGTATTTCTATTCGCTGGCCGCCGAGATGGGCGTGGACCTGATCCACGACTTCATGGCGCCCCTGGGCTTCGGGCAGTTCACCGGCATCGACCTGCAGGGCGAGTCGCGCGGCGTGCTGCCCAGCCGGGCGTGGAAGCGCGCGGCCTACCGGCGCGTCGACATGAAGACCTGGCACCCGGGCGAGACGATTTCACTGGGCATCGGCCAGGGCTACAACAGCTTCACGATGCTGCAGCTGGCCTCGGCCAACGCCACGCTGGCCAACGGCGGCGTGCGCTACCAGCCGCACCTGGTGCGGGCCATCCGCGACACGTCGACCGGCGAGGTGGTGCGGCAGGTCCAGCCCCCGGCCCAGGACTTGGGCTATGCGCGCAAGCACGTCGAGGTGGTGCGCGACGCGATGGTGGCGGTCACCAAGGGCGGCACCGGCACGCGCGTGTTTGCGGGCGCCGCGTACACCTCGGCCGGCAAGACCGGCACCTCGCAGGCCGTGGGCCTGAGCCCGAAGGCGCGCGCGAGCGGCAAGGCCCTGGAGGCGCGCCAGCGCGACCACGCGCTGTACATGGCATTCGCCCCGGCCGAGGACCCGACCATCGCGGTGGCCGCGATCGTCGAGAACGCGGGCTTCGGCGCGGCGCACGCGGCGCCGATCGTGCGGCGCGTGTTCGACTACTGGATTGCGGGGCAGTACCCCAACGACGCCGACATGGCGGCGGTCCAGGTGGGGAAGGCCGGCGCGCCCATCGGCCAGCCGCTGGTGGCCAGCGAGGTGCCGGTGCTGGACGATGGTGCGCAGGGGGATGAGGCCGGGGTGCTCTGAGGGGGCGGGGCGGATGCGCCCCCTTGCGGATGGCAAGCCACCATGCCGGCTGCAGCTCGCACGCGGCCGGGCGAGAATCTCCTGATCCCCAGTCCGCCTTCTCCCTCGACCCGATCTTCGAACGCCCGTGACCTCCACCGACCTCCAGGGCTTCATCCTCACCCGCCACTGGCGTGATGCACCCACCGGCACGGAGATCGAGTACTGGCTGGCCACCGAAGCCGGGCCGAGGAAAGTGGTGCTGACCTCCCGCAGCAGCGTCGCTTTCGTCGCCGCCCGGCACAGGGCGGCGGTGGAAGTCCACCTCGCGGCCATGCCGGGCGTGCAGTTGCGGGAGCTGGAACTCCAGAATTTCCAGCAGGAAGTCGTCCTCGGCATCTATGCGACGCACTTCCGCCAGATCGGCCGGTTGGCGCGCGCCCTGCAGGCGCAGGGCATCCCCTTGCTCGAAGCCGATGTGCGCCCGCACGACCGCTACCTGATGGAGCGCTTCATCACCGCTGGCGTTCGGGTGGAAGGAGGGCGGGCGGAGCACAGCACGCTCGTCGACTGCAAGCTCAGCCCAGCGCCTGAATTCCGGCCGGTACTCAAGGTCGTGTCGCTGGACATCGAGACGAGCCAGCACGAAGGGCTCTATTCCATCGCGCTGGACGGCACGCCGGAGCGCGTCGTCTTCATGCTTGGCGAGCCGCCGCCCGAGCCGGGCGACCCCATGGACTTCGCGCTCGTCTACTGCCCGACCCGCAAGGCGATGATCGAGCAACTCAACGACTGGTTCGAGCGCAACGACCCCGACGTCCTCATCGGCTGGAACGTGGTCCAGTTCGACCTGCGCGTGCTGCAGAAAACCGCCAACGACTGCGGCGTGCCGCTGCTGCTGGGGCGGGAGTGCCGACCCATCGAATGGCGCACGCACCCGGGCAAGCAGGGCTACCTGTTCGCGCCCACGCCGGGCCGGATCGTCCTCGATGGCATCGAGGCGCTCAGGGCCGCAGTGTGGAGCTTTCCGTCCTTCAGCCTCGAGAACGTCTCGCAGACGCTGCTGGGCGAAGGCAAGGCCATCGGCGACGAGTACGACAAGATGGCGGAGATCGAGCGGCGCTACCAGCACGACAAGCCCGCGCTCGCGCTGTACAACATCCGCGACTGCGAGTTGGTCCTGCGCATCTTCGACAAGGCGAAGCTGCTGCAGTTCATGATGGAGCGCGCCCAGGTCACCGGCCTGCAGGCCGACCACTTCGGCGGCTCCATTGCCGCGTTCAGCCACCACTACCTGCCGCGGATGCATCGCCTGGGCTACGTGGCGCCGAACGTGGGCGAGATCGCGAGCAAGGCCTACCCGGGCGGCTACGTGATGGACTCGAAGCCGGGCTTCTACGACTCCGTCGTGGTGCTGGACTACAAGAGCCTCTACCCCTCGATCATCCGCACCTTCCTGGTCGATCCGGTGGGCCTCGTCGAGGGCTCGAATGCTGCCGATCCGACCGGGCTCATCCACGGACCGCAGGAGACCGTCTTCTCGCGCGACAGGCACTGCCTGCCGCAGATCGTGACCACGCTCTGGCACGCGCGGGACGAGGCCAAGCGGGCGAAGAACGAGCCGCTGTCGCAGGCGCTGAAGCTGCTCATGAACTCCTTCGCCGGCGTGCTGGGTGCGTCCGAGTGCCGCTTCTTCAACCCGAAGCTGGTGTCCGCCGTGACCCTGCGCGGGCACGAGATGATGAAGCTCACGCGCGAGTTCGTGGAGCAGCGGGGCTACGAGGCGATCTATGGCGACACCGACTCGATCTTCATCTGGCTCCGGCGCACCCACACCAACGAGGAGGCGCACGCCGTCGCGGCGCGCCTGGCGGCCGACATCAACGACTGGTGGGCGCGCGCGCTGCGCGAGGAGCAGGGCCTGCAGAGCTTTCTCGAGATCGAGGTCGACACGCACTACAAGAAGTTCTTCATGCCCACCATTCGCGGCTCGGAGGTGGGCAGCAAGAAGCGCTATGCCGGTCTCAGCGTGGATGCCGCGGGCAAGGAGGAGATGGTGTATCGCGGCCTGGAGATGGCGCGCAGCGACTGGACCCCGCTGGCGCGCCAGTTTCAGGAGGGCCTGCTGTCACGCATCTTCCAGGGCGAGCCCTACAAGGCCTTCGTGACCGACTACGCGAAGGCGACGCTGGCGGGTGCCAAGGACGACCTGCTCATCTACCGCAAGCGGCTGCGCCACCGGCTCGACGACTACCTGGTCAACGTGCCGCCGCAGGTGCGGGCCGCGCGCATCGCCGACGAGCACAACGCCCGGGTCGGCCGGACCCAGCAGTATCAGAAGGGCGGCTGGACCCAGTACGTCATGACCCGCAACGGGCCGGAGCCGCTGGAAACCCGCCATTCGCGCATCGACTACGAGCACTACCTCACCCGGCAATTGCAGCCGATCGCCGACGCCATTCTTCAGCCCATGGGAGACAGCTTCGCGGCCTTGACGACGTCGCAGCGCGAGCTCTTCGAGCCAGGATCGCCGTGAAGCGACCGCAGGATCAGGTGCCGGGCCGCGGGTCCTTGTCCGTGATGGACAGGTCGACCGGCACCCGCGTCTCGTGCCGGAGGTTCCCGGGCATCTCGAACACCACCGTGAGGTGCCCCTTGACGCGCTCGAAGGGCTTGTCCAGCTTCACGTAGAAGCCTCGCTGGCTGCTCAGGGCGTTGTCGTAGGTCCAGAGCGAAAAGTCCTGCAGCGACGATGCACCGCTGTCGTCCTTCAGGCGCAGCTTCTCGTTCTTCTCGTTGGTCAGCGCGTAGTCCTTGATCCGGTAGGTGGCAGCGTCGGCGATGTCGTCGTTCGTGTTGACGATGTGGCCGTTGCGCTTGTATTCGTCGACCTTGGCCTTGGGCAGCGGGTAGTAGGTCAGCACGTCGAACGCGCTCGCCGGTTTTTTCCGGATCAGGGTCTGGTCGGAATTGATGACCATCACGTGGGCACCGAGTTGCGTGAGCAGCGCCCGCGCCTGGTCCGGGGTGTACGGCTGGCGCGGTGCGGCGTGGGACTGGGAGGCGGGCAGTGCGAACAGTGTGGACAGGACCAGCGGCAGCAGTTTCTTCATCGGGGAGCCCGTGCAGGATGATTGGCGGATGCCGGCCATTAGGCCATGGCAGCGTCATGCCCCCGGTGCACTCCTAGTCGTCGTCGCGCACCCGGTACTGCCCCATCAGCGTGCGCTGCACGGTCGGCGGCACGGCCTCGTAGTGCGACAGCGCGATGGTGTAGCGCCCCTGGCCACTGGTCATCGCATTGAGCCGCGACTGGTAGTTGGCCAGCTCGACCTCGGGCACCTGTCCGCCGATGGCCACCGTGCCGGCCCCCAGGCCCGACGTGCCGGTGACCAGGCCGCGCCGC
The DNA here is from genome assembly GCF_058800845.1 of Variovorax sp. GW822-FHT04E09. Taxonomy (NCBI): domain Bacteria; kingdom Pseudomonadati; phylum Pseudomonadota; class Betaproteobacteria; order Burkholderiales; family Comamonadaceae; genus Variovorax; species Variovorax sp. GW822-FHT04E09. The sequence goes on along the minus strand of NZ_JBXAMR010000001.1, from coordinate 1,307,913 downwards.
GACGACAGGTCGCTCGTGACGTCGCCCACGGCATGCTCGGGCACGGCGATCTCGATCTGGACGATCGGCTCGAGCACGGCCGGTTGCGCCTCGCGGATCGCCGCCATGAAGGCCTTGCGGCCGGCGGTCGCGAAGGCGATGTCCTTGCTGTCCACGCTGTGGTGCTTGCCGTCGTACACCACCACGCGCACGTCGACCACGGGGTAGCCGGCGATCGCGCCGTAGGCCAGCACCTCGCGCACGCCTTTCTCGACCGCGGGGATGAACTGGTTCGGAATGGCGCCGCCCCGGACTTCGTCGGCGAACTCGAAACCCGCGCCGCGCGCCAGCGGTTCGATGCGCAGGAAGACTTCGGCGAACTGGCCGGCGCCGCCGGTCTGCTTCTTGTGGCGGTGGTGGCCCTCGGCCGGCGCGGTCACGGTCTCGCGGTAGGCGATGCGCGGCGGCCGCGTCTGGACTTCGAAGCGGTACACCTCGCGCAGGCGCTCGAGCACGAGGCGCAGGTGCAGCTCGCCGAGGCCGTAGAGCACCGTCTCGTTGGTCGCGGCCACATGCTCGATGCGCAGGCACGGGTCTTCGGCTGCGAGCTTGCCCAGGATTTCCCAGGCGCGCTGCTCGTCGCCATGGCGCTTGGGCTCCACGGCCAGGCCGTACACGGGCACCGGGAACGGCAGCGGCGCGAGGTGCACATGGCTGTCTTCGGCCGCGTCGTGCAGCACGGCATCGAAATGGATCTCGTCGACCTTGGCCACCGCCACGATGTCGCCGGGCACCGCGTGCGACACCTCGACATGGTCCTTGCCCTGGAGCATGAACAGATGCCCGACCTTGAAGGGCTTGCGGCCGTCGCCGATGTAGAGCTGGCTGTCGCGCGTGACCGTGCCCTGGTGCACGCGGAAGATGCCCATCTTGCCGACATAGGGGTCGATCGTGACCTTGAACACATGCGCCAGCACGTGCAGCGACGGGTCGGGCCGGGCCTGCATGGGCTGGGCCTGCGCGCCTTCGCCGACGAGGAACTCCGGCGGGTTGGCCTCGGTCGGGTCGGGCAGGAGCTTCACGATCACGTCCAGCAGCTCGGCCACGCCGGCGCCACTGCGCGACGAAGTGAAGCACACCGGAATCAGGTGGCCTTCGCGCAGCGCCTGCTCCAGCGGCGCGTGCAGCTCCGACGGGTCGACGTCGCCTTCCTCGAGGTAGCGGTCGACGAAGGCCGCGTCGACCTCGACCACCTGTTCCACCAGCGCGCGGTGCGCCGCTTCGACGGGCCCGAAGTCGGAGCGTCCGAAGCGGTTGAAGAAGCAGTCGATCACCTGCCGGTTCACCCCGTCGGGCACGTTCAGCGGCAGGCATTCGCGGCCGAAGGTGGCCTGGATGTCGGCCAGCAGGCCCGACAGCGAGACGCCCTGCGAGTCGATCTTGTTGACGACGATCATGCGGGCCAGGTGGCGCGAGGCCGCGTACTCCATCATGCGCACCGCCATCGGCTCGATGCCGGTGGCGGCATTGATGACCACCGCCACCGTCTCGACCGCCTCCAGCGCCGGCAGGCTCTGGCCGAGAAAGTCGGGGCCGCCGGGCGTGTCGATGAGGTGGATGCGCGTGGCGGCGTGCGTGAGGTGCATCACCGAGGCGTTGAGCGAATGCAGCATGCGGCGCTCGAGCGGGTCGTGGTCGCTGACGGTGCTGCCGCGCTCGACGCTGCCGCACGCGCCGACGGCGCCCGCCTTGAACAACAGGGCCTCGGCCAGGGAGGTTTTGCCGGCGGCCGCCGGGCCCACCAGCGCCAGCGTTCGCACTGCTTCCATTTCGGCCGCGAGGCCGTTCGATCGGCTTGGCATGGCGGGACTCCTTTGCGCGTCCGCAAGGCCGGCCCGGCGGCCCGCAAGGGCTCGGGTGCTGCGCATCGACGCCGGGCCAGCGTACGGGATTGACCGTGCCGATGCAAGCTGGGGAGGGCGCGCCGGCCGGCCGCTCAGGGCTCCTGCGGCGCGGTGCCCTCGGATGGCGGCCGGTCGGCGGGCAACCTGCCCAGCCGCGACGAGGTCGCGCGCTCCGTGCGGATCTTGCGCAACGTGTTCGTCAACGCCTGCGGGCTCGTGTTGAGCTGCCTCGCCGCCTTGGCCGGGCGCATGCCCTCGACCAGCACCAGCCGCGCGGCGGCAAGGGACGGGGTGGCCTGCAGGTGCAGCAGCTCGGCCACCTGCCAGAACTCGGCCGAGGTGAAGGTGCCGAGGTCCGGCGGCAACGAGCGCGAAGGGACGGCCTGGCGTTTCTCGAAAACGCAGTGGGGGGCCGGGTCCATCTGCCCGACCCGCGCGACCAGCGCCTCGAGGTAGGCCTGCGTGGCGGGGGTGTTGGAAACCCAGTTCGAATGGATGACCAGCTTCGTCCCGTCGTCGGGGAACGTGTGCTCCCAGCTGACCCTCAACTCCGTCATGGCTGACTGCGGAACGAGCGCATCGTGGGGCGGCTCGTTTCCATGTGATTTTTTTGCATTCGTGCAGTATGTCGCGACAACTCGCGCATTCTTTTGTCGATGTCGCCAGTGTGACCGATGAAGGTGGGTTTTATCCCGGGTTTTCGGTGTAGGCGAATGGAAAGACGGGCCGCCTCGCGATGATGTGGCACGCGATGTCCACCGGTCACCGGAGGCGAGCCAAGAAGGGCGCACGAACACGCGCCGCGCGCGACCGGCGCGGCGAGGGCTGTCTTCCTTGCGGTCTGCCCGCCCTAGGCCGATGCGGCCGATGGCTGAGCGGATGCGGCCTGCGGTTGTTCCTGCGAGGTGCGAATCGGCGCGGGCGGTCCGCAGTCGTCAGGCATCTTGCGCGAGGTGCCTCTCACGAGGTGGCGGGGCACGTGGTGTGTCTTGATGAAAAGCGCCAGCGCCTCGCTGCGCGCGGGCTCGGAGACCGGTAGAAACATGTGCAAAGCGCTCATGGTGTCGTTCCGTCGATGCCAGGCAGGAAGGCGGCGCACCCGCTTGTGCCGGGTGGCTGGCGACCCCTGGCATGGCCGCCCGGCGAGCATTATGAGCGTCTGGATCAACCCCGTTGGCGCTGATGTTTTCGGGCGTTCGGCCGCGCCAGAATGCTTGCTTGTCAACAGGAGCACACCCCATGGGCCACACCGCAACGATCGTCTCCACCGACGTCAATTTCAACCACCGCATCCAGGTCGGCAAGTTCCAGCTCGTGGCGGACGAGCCGGCGTCGCTGGGCGGGCAGGGCGCGGGGCCGGCGCCCTACGACTACTACCTGGCCGCGCTGTCCGCCTGCACCGCGATCACGCTGCGGATGTACGCCCAGCGCAAGGGCTGGGAGCTGGGCGAGTTCAAGGCCGAGCTGAGCTTCACGAAAGACGCGGACGGCAAGGCGCACATCCACCGCGTGCTGCATGCTAGCGGCCCGCTGACCGATGCGCAGTGGAGCCGGCTGCTCGAGGTGGTGGCCAACACGCCCGTCACGAAGACGATGCGCGAAGGCGCCGAGATCACGAGCGAGCGTGGGGTGGCGGCGGCCTGATCCGGGCCGCAGGCGCGGCGCCGCTCAGCGCCGGGAGATCACGCGAACCACCGGTTCGCTGTGCACGCGAAAACCCATGCGTTCATAGATGCGCCGCGCGCCCGCGTTGCCCTGCATCACATGCAGCACGGGCATTTCGCCACGCTGCATCTGCTGCGCCACCAGGCGCGTGACGAGGCGCTTCGCGTAGCCCTTGCCCTGCGCATCGGGGTGCGTGCAGACGCCGCTGATCTCGCGCAGCGTGCCGGCGGCCATGCGCTCGCCGGCCATTGCGACGAGGCGGCCGTCGGCGTCGAAGCAGCCGACGTACTCGCCGAGTTCGATGGTGCGCGTGGAGAAGGGGCCGGGGCGGGTGAGGTCGGCCAGGGCCAGCACTTGTTCTACATCTGCTGCGCCGAGCCGGACCACATCAGGAAGCGTATCGGCCACGGGCGCTGGCGCGTCCCAGATCATCTTCACGATGACCGATTCCATGTCGACCTGCCAGGTGGACGGCGCGGGGCCCGACCAGCCGATGGCATAGAAGTGCTCGTCCGGCGTGCAGTAGGGCAGCAGCGCGTCGAGGTCGGGGTGCGGTGCGTCGGCAAAGCCGACGATGGGGGAGAAGCCTGTGGCGTACCGGCGGGAGGTCGCTGTGCCGCTGGCATAGGGCGCATGCGGGCCTGAAAGGGCGTGCCAGGTGAGGTTCGTAAGGAGGTCTGTCATGGGACTGGATTCTTTCGGTCTGACAGGGACCGTTGGTGCGCCGTCCGCTGTAGTGGGAGCGGCGCCTCCCCGTCGGTGACGAGGAGGTGTGTCGCGTCGCACGGCGAGGGCAAGCTCGCCGGCGTCAGCGACTCAGTGCATCAGCACTTCATGGCCGTGGCTTGTGCGGCGAAGGCGTCGGAAGCAGCCTTGCATGCAGCGCCGAGTTGGGCGGCGTTGGCGCCGTAGCTGGCCCAGGTGGCCTTGGTCTGCTCGAGGCTGCCCTTGAGCGCGTCGGCGGCGGCACCGCTTTGCTTGCCCACGCAGGCGCTCACCTTGTCCAGGTACTCCTGGCATTCCTTGGGCACGTCGGCCGATGCCGTCGTGGTGGCTGCAGGCGCGGCAGCAGCCGGTGCGCTGGCGGCCGGTGCGGGTGCCGGCGTGGCCGGTGCGGTGGCAGCAGGTGCTGCGGGAGCGGCCGGCGCTGCGGGCGTGGACTCTTGCTTCGAGCAAGCGGTGATGGCGGCAGCCACGAAGATGAGTGCGAGCAGTTTGTTCATTTTTTCTTACATGAGCGAGTTGGATGATGTGCCACGCCTTGTGTCCTCCGGCGCGCAGTGAGCACACCAGGAACGCAAGATTCGGGGCCGGAACAGTATCACCGCGCCCTGTGCAACAGACCCTCGCGAAGGCAGGAATCGTGGGGCTGCAGATGCTCCAAAAACGTAACAATCATCTTGAATCGTTAAATATTGCCGGGTTAAGCAGTCGAAGGTGCGCAGGCGTACGCAGGGGGCGCGATGGCCCGTCGAACCGGGGGCTCGACCGGCCTCGCATCTGCAAGCGGATGTTGTTGATTCTTTCGAATTACATCAAAGCGAGGAGACCGCGCGAAGCTTCCCGGATGCGCGGTGCGGGCCGTTTCGAAAGCCAGCCGAGCGGCCTTGCCGTGCCCTTCGGCCGTCGCGCACATGGTTACAACCCCATGCCGCGGACCCGCCCGTCGTGGTGCGCGGCCGCAGGCAAGCAATGGCCGGATGGGGTCCGGTTCCCGGTGATCGAATTGCCTCCAGACTCTTGGTTTGTGCATTGCATCAATTAATTTTTATGGCGAAGGTTTTCATTGCCGATTGCGCTCCTCATATTTTTTGCAGTTGTGAATCGGCCTCGATGAATTGAGACGTTGTTCCATATATCGCAAATAGCGAATGCCTTGTCGCCAAGGAAGAGGGAATTCCCGCCCCTGTTTTCCACGGAATTCCGTAGTTGAAAACCGGCAATGGATCAGACGCTTCGAGCGGACGAGGTCGGAAAGGCGCCAGGTGCTTGGCTGTCGAGGGAAGATCGCCTTGCACAGAGGGGAATACGGCAATGGATATGCCTCTCATATGAGCCGGTGAATGAATCACGATACGTGGTAACAATTAATTTCAAAATACGGGGGAAAGCAAGGAAAGACGTGACCTTTGTGTTTTTTTGACGTGGTTGGCGCGAAACGAGAGAACGTTAATAGTGGACACATTTGCATATTTGTCGTCACACTTTGAGCCATGCCAAGGTCTCAATCGCCCCAATTCCTTCGCCCACGCGCGCATCGATTTGCGCTGGAAAGCCGGCAGCTATTTGATGGCGCCGCTTTTGTGGAGGCGGCCGCGGCGGCACCGGCGGACGCGCCGCAGGGCCCGCACGGGGATGCGCCGCATGTCGCCGACGCAGCGGCGCCCGTTGCCGTGCCGCACGGGCGCGAAAGCACGCCCGAAGCGGACGCGCGATCCGCGCCTCGCCCGGCCCCGGCCTCGTCCGGCGAGGTCTACGTCGTCGACAAGAACGTTGCCAATTGGCAGCAGCTCTCGGCCTCGGTGCCGCAGGGCGCCGGCCTGATCCTGCTGGACACGGGCTCGTCCGGCGTCGAGCAACTGCGCCAGGCGCTCGAGGGGCGCAGCGGCCTCACGGCGCTGCACATCCTCAGCCACGGCAGCGCTGGCGAGATCACGCTGGGCAACGAAACCCTCGACGTCGCCGGCCTGGCGCGCTCGGCCGGCGCCTGGCAGGCGATCGGCGCGAGCCTGGGTGCGGACGGCGACATCCTGCTCTACGGGTGCGACGTGGGCGCCGACGGGCAACGCTTCGCGCAGGCCCTGGGCCGCGCCACGGGCGCCGACGTCGCGGCGTCGAGCGACGCCACCGGCGCCGCCTCGCGCCAGGGCGACTGGTCGCTCGAAGTCGCAACGGGCTTCATCGAGACGCGCGCCTTCGCCGCCGCCGACTACGACGGCCTGCTGGCCGCGCCCACCGTGTCGACGACCACGCCGCGCCTCACGGTCAGCGAACCCAGCGCGCTCAACGCGCCGGGCGCCGACCGCGCCACGCTCAGCGGCTGGACGCTCACCGACGATGGCGCGGGCAATGTCACGGTCGACGTGACCGTCGAGAACCCCGCGCTGGGCGCGCTGTCCAGCGCCAGCATGGCGGGCGTCACCACCGTGCCCGGCGGCTACCGCTTCGTCGGCAGCGTGGCCGATGCCAACGCCTGGATCAACCAGCTGGTGTTCACCGCCGCCGACACCGAACTGGGCAACGCCACGGCCACCACGCGCATCCTGGTGTCGATCACCGATTCGGAAACGCCGGCGCTCACCGCCAACCGCGCGCTCGACGTGACGATCACGCCGTCGAACGACCCGACCACGGTGGCCGACGCGGCGCAGACGGTCTCCGAGGGCGGCACCACGCCGCTGACCGGCGCCACCCTCAATGCCATCGACCCCGAGGTGACGATCGGCTCGCAGAACACCGGCCAGATCGTCTACGGCATCGCGACCAACACCACGCACGGCTACCTCACGCTCAACGGCGAGCGCATCGGCGTGGGCTCGGTCTTCACGCAGGCCGACGTGCTCGCGGGCCGCGTCGCCTACGTGCACACGGCCACCGGCGCGGACCAGAACCTGGACGACAGCTTCGTCATCGTGGTCAACGACGGCGCCACGCCGCTGGCCGGCTCCGACCACGCCACCATCACGCTGAACGTCACGCCGCTGAACCAGCCGCCCGTGGTCTCGGGCGGGGGCAGCGTGTTCGAAGGGCAGCCGCCCAACGCCATCGACCCCGGCGGCAACCCGGCCTCGGTCGTGGGCAACTTCATCGTCGCCGACGGCGGCGGCGACGACGCCAGCGGCGACCTCACGGTGCGGCTGACCAGCCTGCCCACCGACGGCACGCTGTACTTCACCGGGACCGTGCTGATCGGCGGCGTGCCCCAGAACGTCACCAACCGCGCCATCACGCAGGCCGACATCGATGCCGGCTTCGTGTTCGGCTACGACGACCGCGGCGGCCTCACCTACGGCAACAACGGCCAGCGCGACAACAACGGGCAGAGCTACCCGTTCACCGACGGCTTCGGCGTCACGGTGAGCGACGCCGGCGGCGGCACGGGCACACCGTCGTCCACCTCGGGCACCATCGCCATCAACGTGCGCCCGGCCAACGACGACCCGGTGCTCGACCCCGGCAGCACGCTCGAGGCGAGCGTCGATCCGGCGGGCGGCGGCTACACCGTGACGCTCACGCCCGGCATGCTCGGCGCGACCGACGTCGATTCGAGCGACGACAACCTGACCTTTGCCGTCACCTCGATGAACGGCCTGAACCAGGGCTACCTGCTGCTCGACGGAAAGATCCTGCCGCCGGGCGGCACCTTCACCATGGAGGACGTGCGTTCGGGCCGCGTGCAGTACGTGCAGACGCAGGGCGCGGCGGCGGGCGACACCGACACCTTCAGCTTCCAGGTGGTCGACAACACGCTTGGGCCCACCTGGGACGCCAACGGCAACACCGTGATCCGCGAGGGCGCCGACCGCAACCCCGACGGCACGCTGAAGACCTACGAGTTCACGATCAACCTCGTCGAAACCCCGGCGGGCAACGGCGATCCGCTGCAGACCATCGACGGCACCGTCACCACCTCGGGCTCGAACCACGCGGGCACCGACCAGAACGGCGCCACGCGCGGCACGCTCAGCGAAGGCGGCTCGGTGGTGCTGGGCGGCACCGGCTCCGACTTCAACACCGTGCCGGGCCTGAGCTACGTGGTCGAAGGCGTGCCGCCGTCGCAAGTGATCTACACCGTCACCGACTACACCGGCACCACCGGGCCCGTGCGCAACGGCGTGCTGCAGCGCTTCGACGGTGCGGCCTGGGTCGACATCGACACCTACGAAACCTTCACGCAGGAAGACCTGAACGCCGGGCGCATCCGCTTCCAGCACGACGGCGACGTGGAAGACTTCGAATCGGCCGTGTCGCTCTCGGTGACGGCCGGCGTCGCCGTGGGCGGCGTGCGCAACGTCTGGAACACCAGCTTCTCGTTCTTCATCACGCCGGTCAACGACGTGCCCGTGGCCACCGGCTCGTCGAACACGGTCATCCGCGAAGGCGAGACCGCCTACCTCACGACCGGCCAGATCCGCGTCGTCGATGCGGACGATGCCGCCAGCGAAAGCTACCTCGAAGGCTCGGCCACGCTGCTCAACGGCGACCCGAACTACGCCTTCAACAACGCCGGCAGCGGGCCGGGCGCGATGCAGTTCGAGTTCGACAGCCTGCCCACCGGCGGCCAGCTGCAGTACTGGAACGGCGCCGCCTGGGTGGCCGTGGCCGTGGGGCAGCGCATCGACGCCTCGCTCATCACCGGCAGCGCCGGCACCACCGGCCTGCGCTTCGTGAGCGACGGTTCCGAGGTGCGCACCACCCAGTTCAACGTGCATGCCGTGGACCGCTGGGGTGCCGCGTCGAACCCCGTCACCGTCGGCATCCAGATCACCAACGTCAACGACGCACCGGTGATCGCGCCCGACCCGACGCAGCCCGACCCGCCCGGCACCGCCAACCAGCCGCTGACCGTGGCCGAGGGCGGGCGCGGCCAGATCACGCCGGGCATGCTCAGGGCCTTCGACCCCGACAGCACGCTCACGCAGCTGCAGTACACGATCACCTCCGTCACCACGCACGGGCGCATCATGTACTCGACCGACGGCGTCAACTTCGTGGCGCTGGGCGTGGGCTCCTCGTTCACGCAGGCCGACGTGAACGCCGGGCGCATCTACTACTTCAATTCGGGCGACGAATCCGACGGCCACACCGAAGCCAACGGCGATCCGCCGAGCGACCGCTTCACCTTCACGCTCAGCGACGGCGACAAGGAACAGACCGGCGGCCAGTTCTGGATCTACGTCACGCCGCTGAACGACGCGCCCACGGTGACCGCGCCGGCCGGGCCCATCGACATCGACAGCAGCAACCCGGCGCACAACCCCGTGCCCGGCTTCAACGTCGGCGACACCGACCTGGACGCGGTGATCCAGGGCGAGACCGACTTCGTCCAGGTGACGGTGCGGCTGCTGGACGCCAACGGCAACCCGTTGAATGCCGCGGCCTACGCGGGCGCCACCATCGGCTCGACCTCGATGGGCGGCGTGACCGTCGACGCCGACAAGAACGGCAACGGCGACTTCCTCACGCTGCGCGGCACGCGCGCCCAGGTGAACGCCGCGCTCGCCGGCCTCACGCTCACCTTCGACACCGACCGCGACCAGGCCTACCGGCTGCAGGTGATCGTGGACGACCGCCTGCGCGACACCGCCACCGGCGTGCTGCAGCCCGGCGCCAACGGCGGCCCGCAGAACGAGCCGGGCGTGCCGGGCGGGCCGAACATCGCGATCCCGACCACCGAGTACGACTGGTACGCCGACACGGTGCCCACCACCGGCGACATCACGGGCAACATCGCGGCCGCCTCGGTGCTGGTGCGCGCGTCGAGCGAGAACGACCCGGGCGTGCTGGTCGTGCCGCCCGTGCACACCGTCTATGAAGACCAGCCGACGTACATCGGCGCGGGCTTCGTGGTGTCCGACCCCGAATCGGCCGCCTTCGGCACGCCCATCACGCTGCGGCTGACCGTGCCCAACGGCACGCTGGGCATCGGCGGCACCGGCGGGCAGACGAGTTTCACGCTGCCCAGCGGGCGCGTCGTGACCATCGCCGGCGACAACACCGGCGCGCTCACGCTCACCGGGCGCGCCAGCGACATCCAGGAACTGATCACCAGCGGCGCCGCCACGGGCCTGACCTACCGCAGCGCCACCCACGTCAACCACGACCTCAACGGCGCCGACGCCGGCGACGTGACGCTCACCGTCTCCTTCGACGACACCGGCTCGCAGATCGGCGGCGACACCGGCGGCGGCAGCGTGTCGAACAACCCGCCCGACATGACGATGGCGCTGACCATCGTGGCGGTCAACGACGCGCCGACGGCCGGGCTCACGCCGGGCACCAACCCGAACACGCCGCTGTACCTGACGGGCGGCAGCACGCCGTCGGCCGTGCCGGGCTTTGTCGTGCGCGACCTGGACATCGACGGCGACGGCGGCGGCATCGCGCCCGGCGAAGCCGACTTCCTGCAGGTCACCGTGCGCATCACCAACGGCACGGGCGCGCCGCTGGGCGCGGCGCAGTACACGGACGGCGGCAGCGACGCCATCACCATCACCTCGAGCAATGCAGCCGGCTCGGGCGTGACCATCGACAGCACCTACGACGGCACCGGCAGCGCGCTCGTCATCCGCGGCACGCGCGCGCAGGTGCAGGCCTACCTCGATGGCCTGCAGGTGGCGCTGGGCGGCAGCCTGGCCAACACCGACCAGACCTACCGCGTGCAGGTCATCGTGGACGACCGCCTGCGCGAGAACAGCAGCGGCGCGCTGGCGGGCGGCGCCAACGGCGGCCAGAACAACAACGCGAACGGCGGCACCGTGGCGGTGCCCACCACCAACGTCAACCCCTACGCGCTGATCCCCGCGGGGCTGACGGCCAACGTGGCCTCGGCCTACCGCACGCTGTTCCCGTCGTCGATCAACGACCCGGCCCACATCGCGGCCGGCAACCCGACGGTGGACGAGGGCAACGGCAGCGTCACGCTGACCGGCCTCACGGTCACCGACCAGGACGCGGCCGCCACCGACGTGCTGACGGCCACGGTGTCGGTGCCCCCCGGCTTCGTCATCAACGGCGTGGGCGGCAGCGGCGGCACAGTCGGCCCCTTGGGCGGCGCCAGCATCACCATCACCGGCACGCTGGCGCAGATCAACAGCCGCATCAACGCCATCTCGATCGCGCTGCCCGACGCCCCCGGCGCCGCGCTGCCGGCCGACTGGAACGGCGCCTTCACCGTGACCGTGGTGGTCAACGACGAGGGGCACACCGGCGGGCGTCCGGGCAGCCTGGCGCCCGGCGACAACAGCACGACCGGCACCTTCGCCTACGCGGACGGGGTCGGCAACCGCCTGGTCACCACGCGCACCTTCGTCTTCACGGTGGCGCCGGTCAACGATGCGCCGGTGGTGGTGGGCGGCACCACGCAGACGCTGCCGAACGTCACCGAAGACGTGGGCAACAACGCGGCCGGCACCCCCGTGGGCACCCTGTTCGGCTCGCACTTCGACGACGCCGCCGACCTGATCGACAACAGCGGCAACGGTGGCACCGGCGGCAGTTCGTCCGACACCTTCTTCGGCGTCGCGATCACGGGCCACGTCCCGGACCCCGCGCAGGGGGCCTGGCAGTACTCGCTGGACAACGGCACCACCTGGCTTCCCGTCGGCGCACGCACCGACAGCACGGCCCTGGTGCTGGCCGCCGACGCGCAGCTGCGCTTCGTGCCGGCGGCCAACTTCCACGGCACGCCCACCACGCTGACCGTGCGGCTGGTCGAGACCGACACCAACAACGACAGCGCCACGGCCGATCCCACCTCGGGCTCGACGGTCAACGTGGCGGGTGCCAACAACGGCGGCACCACCGTCTACAGCGCCGGCACCATCGTGCTCAGCACCACGGTGATCAACGTGAACGACCGGCCGACGGCGACCGATGCGAGCGTGCCCGCCGGCGTCGAGGACGTGACGGGTGCCGGTGTGCGCGTCGACACGCTGCTGGGCGGCGGCTACGGCGACGCGACCGACAACCAGACGTCCATCAGCGGCGGCGGCGATGCATCGACCTCGTTCGGCGGCATCGCCATCGTGGGCAACAACGCCAACGCCGCGCAGGGTGTGTGGGAGTACAGCCTGAACGGCACCGACTGGCTCGCCGTGCCGACGGGCGCCTCCGACACCAGCGCCTTGCTGCTGCCCACCAGCGCGCAGCTGCGCTTCGTGCCTGCGGCCGATTTCAACGGCACGCCCGGCGGGCTGGTCGTGCGCGTGTCCGATGCGCCGGTGGCGGCGGGCAGCGGCGACATCAGCGCCAGCGTCAACGACGACACCAGCCAGTGGTCGGTGCTGCGCAACGTGTCGACCACCATCGCGCCGCGCAACGACGCGCCCGTGATCGGCGGCACCACCGGCGCGACCGCGGTGGAGAACAACCAGACCGGCACCGGCGTCAGCATTCCGCCCGTGGCGCTGGTCAGCGGCGGCACGGTCGGCGACCTCGACCTGGCGACCACGCCCGGCCTGGCCGCCGGCGTGTTCGGCACGGGCTCGCTCACCGTGAGCCTGGACGGCTACCAGCCGGGCGACCAGCTGTTCGTCAACGGCGTGCTGCCCCCGGGCGTCACCGTCTCGGGCGGCAACGGCGCGCCACTGGTGGTGCAGTTCGACGCCGACACCACCGTGGCCGAGGTGCGGGCGGTGCTCGACCAGCTGTCCTACCGCAGCAGCAGCGACAACCCGACGGCGTTCGGCACCGACAACGAGCGCGTCTACACCATCGTGCTCAACGACGGCAACAACGTGCAGCCCGGCGGCAACGCGGGCGGCCCGCAGCCGCTGAACAGCAACGTGCTCACAGGCACGCTCACGATCACGGCCGTGAACGACCCGCCGACCGCGGTCGACGACACGCACAGCATCGACGAAGACACGCCCTCGGTGGGCAGCAACGTCATCAGCGGGCGCATTCCCGGCGAGGCCGACCACGACCCCGACAGCACCACGCTCACGGTCACCGGCATCCGCACCGGCCCCGAGGTCGGCGCCGGCACGGCCGGCACGCTGGGCAGCCCGCTGACCGGCACCCACGGCAGCATCGTGCTGAACGCCGACGGCAGCTACACCTACACGCTGGACAACAGCGACCCGCGCGTGCAGGCGCTGATCGCCGGCGAGACGCTCACCGACCTCTTCACCTACGCCATCTCCGACGGCGCGGGCGGCACCGACATCGCGCAGATCACCATCACGATCCGCGGCGCCAGCAACGACGTGCCGGGCATCACGGTGACCGACGCCAACGGCAACGCGACCGGCCAGGTGACGGTGCACGAGTCGGGCCTGACGAGCGTGGGCGACATCAGCGAGACGGCGGGCGCCGGCTTCAATATCGCGGCGGCCGACGGCGTGGCGAGCATCAACGTCGGCGGCACGGTGGTGACGCTGGCGCAGCTGCAGGCACTCACGCCGGGCGCACCGATCACGATCAACACGCCCGACGGCCAGATCCGCCTCACGGGCTTCAGCGGCACCACGCTGTCCAACGGCGTCGTGATCGACGGCACGGTCAGCTACACCTACACGCTGACCTCGGCGCAGAACCACAGCGCGGGCGAAGTGACCGAGGCGGTGGCGCTGAGCGTGACCGACCGCGACGGCGACGTGGCCAGCGGCACGCTCACGGTGCTGATCGTGAACGACGTGCCCACCGCGAACCCCGACACGAACAGCGTCACGGAAGACACCGCGCCGAACCCCGTGAGCGGCAACGTGAAGACCAACGACCGCGAGGGCGCGGACACCGCCGTGCCGGTGACGGGCGTGAGCTTCGGCGGCACGGCCGGCACGGTCGGCAGCGCGCTGGACACGGAATACGGTTCCATCGTGCTGAACGCCGACGGCAGCTACAGCTACACGCTGGACAACAGCGACCCGCGCGTCAACGCGCTGAAAGACGGCGAGACGCTCACGGACACGGTGAGCTACACCCTCACCGATGCGGACGGCGACACCTCGACCACCACACTGACGATCACCATCCACGGCCGCTCCGACGCCAGCCCCGAGATCGTGCCGGTGGACGGCAACGGCGCGGCCACGGGCCAGACCGAGGTCCACGAGCGCGGGCTGGTCGATGGCCCGGGCGGCCCCGATGCGCGCGAGAACGGCAGCGGCGTCGTCACGGTGTCGGCGGCCGACGGCCTGCGGACCGTCACCGTGGGCGGGCGCACGCTGACGCTGGCCGAGCTGGCCAACCTGGGCATCACGCCTGTCGTCATCACGACGCCGCTGGGCACGATCACGCTGACGGGCTTCACGGCCACCACCTCGGTGGGTGGCGTGCCCACGGCGGGCAACCTGGCCTACACCTACACGCTGCGCGCGCAGGTGCCGCAGCCGGGCGCGACCGAGAGCACCGAAGCCATCGCCCTGCAGGTGACCGACGCCGGCGGCGCCACGGCCACGGGCACGCTCACCGTGCGCATCGTGGACGACGTGCCGCAGGCCACCGACGACACGGCCGCCATCACCGAAGACGCCGCGCCGAACACGGTGTCGGGCAACGTGGCGAGCAACGACACCATCGGCGCGGACGACCGCAACGTGGCGCCGGTGACGGGCGTGAGCTTCGGCGGCGCGGCCGGCACGGTGGGCGCGTCGATCACCACGACCTACGGTTCGATCGTGCTGAACGCCGACGGCAGCTACACCTACACGCTGAACAACGCCGACGCGCGCGTGCAGGCGCTGTCGGTCGGCGAGACGCTGACCGAGCAGGTGCGCTACACGATCACCGATGCCGACGGCGACACCAGCACCGCCACGCTCACGATCACCATCCGCGGCGCCAACGACCTGCCGGGCATCGCCGTCACCGATGCCAACGGCGCGGCGACCGGGCAGGTCACGGTGTTCGAGTCGGGCCTGGTGAGCATCACCGACACGGGCGAGCGCGCCGCCAGCAGCTTCAACATCACCGCGCCGGACGGCGTGGCCAGCATCAACGTCGGCGGCACGGTGGTGACGCTGGCGCAGCTGCAGGCGCTCACGCCGGGCGCGCCGGTCACGATCACCACGCCCGACGGGCAGATCCAGCTGACGGGCTTCAGCGGCACCACGCTGCCCAACGGCATCGTGACCGGCGGCGCGGTCAGCTACACCTACACGCTGGGCGCCCCGCAGAGCCATCGCTCCGGCGGCGTGCTGACCGAGGTGACCGAGCAGATCGCGCTGTCGGTGACCGACCGCGACGGCGACGTGGCCAACGGCACGCTCACCGTGCTCATCGTCAACGACACGCCGCAGGCCACCGACGACACGGCCGCCATTACCGAGGACGCGGTGCCCGACACCGTGAGCGGCAACGTGAAGGCCAACGACCGCGACGGCGCGGACAACGGCAACGGCGTGCCGGTGACGGGCGTGAGCTTCGGCGGCGCGGCCGGCACGGTGGGCGTGTCGCTCACGACCACGTACGGCGCCATCGTGCTGAACGCCGACGGCAGCTACACCTACACGCTGGACAACGACAACGCCGCCGTCAACGCGCTCAAGACCAACGAGCAGCTGACCGAGACGGTGCGCTACACGATCACCGATGCCGACGGCGACACCAGCACCGCCACGCTGACGATCACCATCCACGGCCGCCTGGACGGCGACCCGGCCATCGGCGCGGTGGACGGCAACGGCGCAGCCACGGGACAGGCCGAGGTGCACGAGCGCGGGCTGGTCGACGGCCCGGCCGGCCCCGACACCCGCGAGCGCACCACCGGCACGATCGTGGTCTCGGCGAGCGACGGCATGCGCAGCGTCACCGTGGGCGGGCGCACGCTGACGCTGGCGGAGCTGGCGAACCTGGGCACGACGCCGGTCACCATCGACACGCCGCGCGGCACGCTGGTGCTCACCGGCTTCACGCCCACCAGTTCGGTGGGCGGCGTGCCGACGACGGGCGAGCTGGCCTACACCTACACGCTGGACGGGCAGGTGGCGCAGCCGAACGCCACCGAGAGCACGGAAGACATCGCGCTGCTCGTGACCGACGCCGGCGGCGACACGGCCACGGGCACGCTCACCGTGCGCATCGTGGACGACGTGCCCGAGGCCGTGAACGACACCCATGCCATCACCGAGGACGGCGTGCCGAACACGGTGGGCGGCGACGTGAAGGCCAACGACATCGTCGGTGCCGACGACGCCAACGGCGTGCCGGTGACGGGCGTGAGCT
The DNA here is from genome assembly GCF_058800845.1 of Variovorax sp. GW822-FHT04E09. NCBI lineage: Bacteria > Pseudomonadati > Pseudomonadota > Betaproteobacteria > Burkholderiales > Comamonadaceae > Variovorax > Variovorax sp. GW822-FHT04E09. The sequence goes on along the minus strand of NZ_JBXAMR010000001.1, from coordinate 1,291,477 downwards.
TCGGCGGCGTGGCCGGCGCTGTGGGCGTGCCGATCACCACCACCTACGGGCGCATCGTGCTGAACGCCGACGGCAGCTACACCTACACGCTGAACAACGCCGACCCGCGCGTGCAGGCGCTGGTCGTGGGCGACACGCTGACCGAGGTGGTGAGCTACACGCTCACCGACGCGGACGGCGACACCAGCACCGCCACGCTGACCCTCACCATCCACGGCGCCAACGACGGCGTGACGCTGGTGATCGGCGACAACAACGGCCCCGACACCACCGGGCAGGCCACCGTGCACGAGCGCGGCCTGGTCGAGCCGGGCGACGCGAGCGAGACGGTCTCGGGCAGCTTCTTCGTCACCGCGCCCGACGGCCTGGGCAGCATCGCGGTGCACGGCACCACGCTCACGCCGGCGCAGCTGGCCGCGCTCGGCACCAGCCCGGTCACCATCGCCACCGACCGCGGGCGCATCACGCTCATCGGCTTCGACGCGGCCACGGGCACCGTGCGCTACACCTACGTGCTGGGCGCCGCGCAGAGCCACGCGGGCGGGCAGGTCACCGACGACATCGCGCTGCAGGTGACCGACCGCGACGGCGACACCACGCAGGGCACGCTGCGCGTGCTGGTGATCGACGACGTGCCCACGGCACGCAACGACGCCACCGCGATCGGCACCGCGCGGCCCGGCGCCACGGCCACCGGCAACGTGTTCGGCGGCAGCGGCATGGGCGCGAACGACGTGGCCGACCGCCTCGGCGCGGACGGCACGCCGACGCCGGTCACGGGCGTTTCCTTCGAGGGCGTGGCCGGAACCATCGGCGGATCGACGGCGGGCCGCTACGGCAACCTGCGGCTGAACGCCGACGGCAGCTACAGCTATTCGGTGAACGCCAGCAACGTGCGCGTGGCCTCGCTGGGCGACGGCCAGACGCTGACCGAGGTGTTCGACTACGTCATCACCGACGCCGACGGCAGCACCAGCACGGCGAAGCTGGTCGTCACGATCAACGGCACCTCGCAGCACCGGCCGCTCACGGGCGACCAGGTGTTCCCGGCCGACTTCGGCGACCCCAGCCGCCGCATCGACCAGTCGATGACGCCGGCACTGTTCGTGCAGATCGCGGTGCAGGAATCGCAGCGCCTGAGCCAGATGCTGTCGGGCGCGATCGCCGCGCGCGCGCTGGGCGGCGACCGCCTCTTCGGCGAGGACCGTCCCACCGACCTGTGGGGCGAGCCGCAGGGCGTGGACTACGACGAGCACGTGAGCCGCGACGGCGTGGCCTTCTCGCTGCGCATGGTGCGCGACGTGGAGCAGACGCTCGCGCTGCGCGGCGTCACGGCCGGCAAGCTGGTCGACGGCGCGAGCCCGCTGTTCGGCGACTTCGACAGCTTCTCGGTGCCGCAACAGCCGCCGCCCGAAGCGCCCACACGCGAAGGTGGGCGCATCGTGGTGCCGCGCGCCGATGCGGCGCATCCGTCCACCGAGGCGGCGCAGGCCGATGTGGCACCGGCAGCCGGTGCCGCCGCGCCGGTGGCCACCGACACGGCGCGCTCGTTCTCCAGCCGCGTGGCCGCGGCCGCCGCGGAGCGCGACGCGGTGCGCGAGCTGCTGCGGCATCCGCAGCGCGCCACGCCCACCGTGCGCGTGCCCACGAGTTGATCGACGCAGAGAAAAACGCCGGAGCCATCGAACCATGTCCTATCCATCGAGCACCATGACCGACATTCACAAGCAACCCGCGTCGACCTTCCGTTTCCCCCTGTCGTGGACTGCCGCCGCGGCCGCGCTGATGCTGGCCGGCTGCAGCATGACGCCCGTGCAGCTCACGCGCGACGAGATCGTGGTGCGCGTGCGCCACGACCAGAAGCAGCTCTACAAGGACCAGGCCGCGGTCGCCACGCCCATGACGTATTCCGAGGTGCTGGCGCGCGCGCTCAAGTACAACGCCGACTACCGCCTGAAGCTCATGGAGTCGGCCCTGGCGCGCGGCCTGCTCGACGTGTCGGCCGCCGACATGCTGCCCAAGCTGGTGGCGGATGCCGGCTACAACGACCGCAGCAACGATTCGGGCGGCACCAGCATCGGCATCGAAGACCGCGTGGTGAGCCTGCGGCCCTCGACCTCGGAGCAGCGCTCGCATTACTTCGGGCGCGCCACGCTGTCGTGGAACGCGCTCGACTTCGGCATCAGCTACTTCCGCGCCAAGCAGGCGGCCGACGAGGTCAACATCTCGGAAGAGCGCCGCCGCAAGATCCTGCAGAACATCGCGCAGGACGTGCGCAGCGCCTACTGGCGCGCCATCGGCGCGCAGCAGCTCATCGGCGACGCCGACCGGCTGGCCGTGCGCATCGAGGACGCGCTGAAGAAATCGCGCGAGGCCGAGCGCGCCGGCGTGCTGCCGCCCGCGCAAGGCCTGGCCTACCAGCGTGCGCTGCTCGACGCGATGTCGCTGGTCAACGCCAAGCGCCAGGAGATGCAGTTCGCCAAGCGCGAGCTGGCCGCGCTCATGAGCCTGCCGCCGGGCGTCGACTTCACGCTGGTCGAAGGGCCGCAGGACGGCCGCGCGCCGGTCACGCTGGACATCGACAAGTTGGAGGTCGCCGCGCTGGAAAACCGCGCCGAGCTGCGCGAGGAAGACTACAAGGCGCGCATCGGCATCGCCGAGACCAAGAAGCAGATCGCCTCGCTGTTCCCCAGCCTGAACCTGTATGCCGGGGCGCGCTACGACTCCAACTCCTTCCTCTACAACAGCAACTGGAGCGACGCGGGCGTGAGCCTGTCGATGGACCTGTTCCGGCTGGCGGCCATCCCGGCCATCAACCGCACCAACGACGCGCGCAAGAAGACCGACGAAGCCCGCCGCCTGGCGCTGACCATGGCGGTGGTCACGCAGGTGCGCGTGTCGGCCGAGCGCTACAAGCTGGCGGTGGTCGACCAGGAGCTGGCGGCCGAATCCAGCCGCGTCGACCAGCGCATGGCCAGCGTGGCGCGCGCCGGTGCCAGCAACCAGCTCGAGAGCGAACTCGAGGCACTGCGCGTCGATGCGCGCGCGCTGGTGTCGCGCTTCCAGCTCGCCACGGCCTATGCGGCCACGCAGACCTCGTACGGCCGGGTGCTCAACTCGGTCGGCATCGACCTGATGCCGGCCACCGTGGCCAGCACTGACATCAAGACCGTCGCCAAGGCCATCGAGCAGAGCATGGCCGAAGGCGAGAAGGCGGTGTTCCTCGAAGCGGCGCTGATCCCGGTGCGCAACCGGCCGGTGAGCGTGCGCGTGCGCGACCTGCCGTCGGGCGTGAGCGAAGCGGCGGTGCGCAGCGCGGTCGAGCGCATCGTCACGCGCAACGAGCTGGTGTCGTCGGGGTCGGCCGATGCACTGGTGCTCACGCTGGCCTTCCAGCGCAACGTGCCGCAGCAGCGCGGCACCACGCGCGCCCAGTGGCGGCTCACGCTGGCCGAACCGGGCGGGCGCGAGCTGCTGTCGCAGAACTACGCGAGCTACGTGCCGGCCGTGACGACCGAAAGCGCCGTGAGCGCCTTCGCCGAGGCGGCGACGCTGTCGGTGATCACGGACGTGCGGCGCCTTGCGCGCACGGGCGCCACGGTGACGCAGAAGTGAAAGCGAGCCCGCCCTTGAAACCGTCGTCCTTCTCCGCGCTTCGCATCGGCGTGCTCCTGGCGTGCGCACTGGGCGGTGCGCTGCAGGCCGGTGCTCAACCGGCACCCGCGCCGCGCAGCGCCCCGGCGGGTGCGCCGGGCAACCTGGCGCCGGTGCGCTTTCTCGTGGTGGCCGCGCAGGAAAGCGTGCTCTCGGCCTCGGCCCCGGGCCGCTTCGCGAAGGTGCCGGTGAGCCTGGGCGACACGGTGCGCGCGGGCCAGGTGCTGGCCGCCTACGAATGCGACGAGATCCAGGCGCGCCGCGCCGCCGCACGGGCCGAGCACGAGGCCGCCAAGGTGCAGTACGTGGGCAAGCTGAAGCTGCAGGGCCTGCAGTCGGCGGCCGAGATCGAGGTCGAGCTGGCGGCGGCCAACGTGAACAAGGCGCAGAGCCAGGTCCGCATCTTCGACGCGCAGATCGCGCAGTGCAATTTCGTGGCGCCGTTCGCCGGCAAGGTGGCGCGCGTGCATGTGAAGGTGGGGCAGGGCGTGAACCCCGGCGCGCCGGTGGTCGAGCTGGTCGGCAACGGCCCGCTGAAGGCGCGCATGAACGTGCCCTCGCAATGGCTTGCGTGGCTGAAGACCGGCCAGCGCCTGGACGCCACGGTCGACGAGACCGGCGCCGCCGTGGTGCTGAAGGTCACGCGCGTGTCGGGCCGCGTGGACGCGGTGAGCCAGACCATCGAGATCGAGGCCGAGCTCGCGGGCGACGCGGCCGGCCAGGTGCTGCCGGGCATGAGCGGGCAGGTGCGCGCGCCGGTCGGCAGGGGATGAGCGCCGCGCGCGGCAAGGGCGGGGCGTCGTGACCGATCTCGCGTTCCATGCGCTGGCCGCGAAGGTGCGCGCGGCGCAGCGCCCGGCCGACCTGGCCTTCCTGATCTGCAACGAGACCCACGCGATCGCGCCTTACCGGCAGGCCGCGCTGGTCGGCTTCTTCGGCGCGCGCCGCACGCGGCTGGTGGCGCATTCGGGGCTGGCCGATGTGGAGTCCGACTCGCCCTATGCGCTGTGGCTGGCCTCGGTGGCCGACCACCTGAAGGCGCGGCTGGACGAACTGCCGGCCGCCGCGCGCGTGCTGGCGCTGTCGCCCGGCATGCTGCCGCCGGCGCTCGCCGCGTCATGGGCCGACTGGCTGCCCGACCAGGTGTGGGTGCTGCCCATGGCCGACCCCGACGGCCGCGCGCGCGCCGCGCTGTTCCTGGCGCGCGAGGCGCCGTGGCCCACCGAGTTCGATGCCAAGGCGCCCGAGTTCTTGCTGCTACAGGCCGCCGCGATGTACGGCCATGCGTGGTGGGCGCTGACCGGGCGCCGCCGCTCCATCGGCACGCTGCTGCAGGAAGCCTGGGCGTGCAAGCCGCTGCGCTGGGCGCTGGCGCTGCTGCCGCTCGCACTGCTGGTGCCGGTGCGCGAGTACGCGTTGCTGCAGGCCGAGGTGATCTCCACGCGCAGCCAGGTGATCGCCTCGCCGCGCGACGGCGTGATCCGCCGCATGACCGTGCCGCCCAACACGCCGGTGGTGGCCGACCAGACCATCGCCGAGCTCGACGACACCACGCTGGACAACCGCCTGGCCGTGGCGCGCGCGGCGCTGTCGACCGCGCGGCTGGAGCTGCACCAGGCCTCGCAGCGGGCCATCGAGTCGCAGTCGGCCAAGGCCGAGCTGAGCCTGGCCGAAGGCAAGCTGCGCGAACGCGAGGTGGAGGTGGGTGCGCTGCAGCGCGAAGTGGCGCAGCTGCAGATCAAGGCGCCGGCGGCGGGCGTGTTCGTGTACTCCGACCCCGACGACTGGGCCGGCCGTCCGGTGCAGACCGGCGAGCGCGTCGGGCTGCTGGCCGACCCGGCCGTGCTCGGCGTGCAGGCCTGGGCGCCGGTGAGCGAGGCGGTCAACCTGGCGCCGGGCGCGCCCATGACCTTGTTCCTGCGCGTGGCGCCGCTGGACCCGGTGTCGGCCCGGCTCGACCACGCCGGCTACCAGGCGGTCGAGGCGCCCAACGGCGTGGCCAGCTACCAGCTGCGCGGCCACCTGAGCGAGCCCTCGGGCGTGGCGCGCATCGGCCTGCGCGGCACGGCGCGCGTGTCGGGCGAGTGGACCGTGCTCGGCTACCTGCTGCTGCGCCGGCCGTTCGCGGCGGCGCGGGAGTGGTGCGGATGCTGAGCGGCACGGCGCCCGCAGGCCGTGGCGCCCCTGCGGGTGCTGCAGCGCCACCGCCGTGGCCGACGCTGCGCGAGGAGCTGCAGATCCATCCGGCCGGCGCCAACGGCGACGGCTCGCCGGCCTGGCACGTGTGCGACCCGGTGCGCAACCTGTTCTTTCGCATCGGCTGGCTGGAGTTCGAGATCCTGCAGCGCTGGCCGATGGCCGATGCCGCGCGCATCGCGCAGGCGATCGAACGCGACACCCCGCTGGCGCCCGACGCCGACGACGTGGCGCGCTTCCAGGGCTTTCTCGAACAGCACCAGCTGCTGCGCACCGTGCGCCGCAAGCCGCCGATGCCGGCCTGGCGATGGCTGCTCAACAACTACCTGTTCGTGCGCATTCCGCTGGTGCGGCCGGCACGGCTGCTCGAGAAGATGCTGCCCTGGGTCGAGTGGCTCTACAGCCGCTGGTTCGTGGCGCTCAGCGTGCTTGCCGCCGGCGTCGGCGTGCTGCTGGCCACGCGGCAATGGGACACGGTGGCGGCCCAGTTGCGCGGCGCCATCAGCTGGGAGGGCGTGCTGGGTTTTGCCGGCGCGCTCGTGGTGTCGAAGCTGCTGCACGAGATGGGGCACGCGCTCATGTCCACGCGCCACGGCGTGCGCGTGGGGCACATGGGCGTCGCGCTGCTCGTGATGTGGCCGATGGCCTACACCGACACCGGCGAGAGCTGGAAGCTGGCGCGCTCGCAACACCGCCTGGCCATCGCGTCGGCCGGCATCTGCGCCGAGCTGGTGCTGGCCGCGTGGTCGACGCTGCTGTGGGCCTTCATGCCCGACGGCGACCTGCGCAACGCGCTGTTCTTTCTGGCCACCACGGCCTGGGTGCTCACGCTCGCGGTGAACGCCAGCCCCTTCATGCGCTTCGACGGCTACTACATGCTGACCGACGCGCTGGATTTTCCCGGCCTGCACGAGCGTGCCGGCCAGCAGGCCAAGCGCGCGCTGCGGCGCTGGCTGCTGGGCTTCGACGATCCGTCGCCCGAGACGCTGACGCCGGGCTTCCGGCGCTTTCTCATCGCCTTCGCGTTCGCCACCTGGGTCTACCGGTTGGTGCTGTTCATCGGCATCGCGGTCGTCGTCTACCACGCGTTCTTCAAGGCGCTGGGTGTGTTCCTTTTCATCGTCGAGATGGGCGTGTTCGTGGTGCGGCCGGTGATGGCCGAGCTGCGCGTGTGGCATGCGCGGCGCGGCGAGATCAGGCCGCGGCGGCGCATCGTGGCGGTGCTGCTGTTCGCACTCGTGGCGGCGGTGCTGCTGGTGCCGTGGCACGGCGGCATCTCGGCGCCGGGCGTGATCCGGGCCGGCGTCGAGCAGCCCGTGTTCTCGCCCTACGCGGCGCGGCTGGCGGCGATGGAAGCGAACGACGGTGCGGCCGTGGCGGCGGGGCAGTCGCTGGTCACGCTCGAAGCGCCCGGCCAGACCGAGGAGCGCGAGAAGGCGCGCGTGATGTCCAGCGCCTACGCGCGCGCGGCGCGCGGCGCCATGGGCCTGGAAGAACGCCCGGCGGCGCAGCAGGTGCTGGCCGAGCAGCAGGCCAGCCGCTGGGACACCGAACGCCGCGCGCGCGACGCCGAGCTGCTGCGCCTGCGGCTGGTGGCGGCGCACGGCGGCACGCTGCGCGACGTCGATCCGCTGCTGCAGTCCGGCACGTGGGTGGCGCCGTCGCAACTGATGGCGATGGTGGTCGACGGGCGGCGCTGGCGCGTGGAGGCGCTGGTGCCCGAGCACGACCGCCAGCGCCTGGCGGCCGGCAGCCGCGCGGTGATCCTCGTGAAGGGCCGCACGCGCAAGCTCGAAGGGCAGGTGCGCGCCATCGACAACAGCCCGGTGCGCCGGCTGCCGCACCTGCTGCTGGCGCAGGACCACGGCGGCCCGATCGCGCTCAACCCGACCGCGCAGAAGAAAGACCTGCGTCCGGCCGAAGCCTGGTTCCGCGTGACGGTGGAGGGAGAGGACGATGCGCCGGTCGATGGCGTGCGCGAGGTGCGCGCGCATTTCGAAGGCACCCGCGAGAGCCTGGCCCGCCGCTGGGTCCATGCGGCGACCTCGGTGCTGATCGAGCAGTCGGGGTTCTGAACAAGCGCGCCCGCTTGCGCCGGCCGGCCACGTGCCGGCAGGCGATGCCCGCGGTCTGCCTTACAGCCGGGTGTGCTCGGAGCGCGGCAGGCGGTCCTGGTCGGAACGCAGGACTGCCAGCATGCTCATGAGCGTCACGCCCGCGGCAAGACCGACCAGGAAAGCAAGCACAACGAGGGAAGGGTCGGTTGTCATGCGGTTCTAACGCCGACCCATCCCGCAAGGTTTACGAGTGTTTACACTTATTTGTCATGTCTGCAGGTCCGGGGTAAACAGGCGTCTGCAAAAGGGTCCCTGTGCTTCGGCACCCACCTGCCACACGGCGTGGCTATAGTCGTTCGACCATGCAGAAACGGATCGAGGTTGTCTTTGTCTCGCGGCGCAATTCGCTGCGCAGCGTGCTGGCCGAGGCCTGTCTTGCCCACCTCGATGCGAAGCGCTTTTCGGTGCGCTCGTGCGGGCAGCCGGGGCGGCTGGCGGCGGACGTGCACCCCGCGGCCGTCGAGGCACTGGGCAGCGCCGGCATGGCCTTGCCGACCTCGCCGCCGCGCAGCTGGGACCTGCTGGCGCGCGCGGGATCGCACAACGCCGATGTCGTCATCACGCTAGACCCCTCGCTCGAACCGCTGCAGCCGCGCTGGCCCGGCCAGCCCGATGCGGCGCTGTGGCCTTACCCCGACGTGGCCGGCGCCAACACCGGCCCGGACGACGCGGCGCATGGCGCGCTGCAGGTGCTGTATTCGCTGCGCCGCCGGCTCGAATTGCTGGTCAACCTGCCGCTCGTGGGCGCCGACCGCAGCGCGCTGCGCTCCGACATCCGGGACATGGCGCACATGCGCTGACGCGCGCTAGGGCGCGGCGAGCCGCAGCACGAAGGTCTTGGTGTGCGGGTCGGTGAGAAACACCTGCGCCACCTGCCAGGCCTGCGCATGCGCGTCGCGCCAGGCGGTGGCGTACTTGATGTCCAGGCGGGTCATGGGCGGTTCGTCGAGCCGCTCGAGCCGGCGCCAGAGCCGGTAGCAGTGCGCGACCTGCCGGGGCGAGCCGAGCAGTTCCTCGAGTTTGATGCGGTAGGTGAATGCCGCCACCATCACGTCGCGCACCGTGACGTTGCGGCCCTCGACTTCGATGGTGTAGAGGTGCTCGGCGGAGTGGATCTCGTCCTTCATGCGGCGGCGCGGAAATCGGGGCGGACGGTGTCGACCTGCGGGGCAGGCCGGTCGGGAGGATGCGCAGAAAGAGGGAGACGGATCACGGCCGCTCCATCCTAGATGGCACGCTGTTTCGGCGCGAGTGCCGAAAGTCATGCGGATGTTCACACATGGTGTCCCTTTGCGCGAAGCGCGTGAAATTGTTATTAAACGAAATTAAATGCTAATACCTAGGAACTATGTCCTAGGGCGGCGCCGGCAGTAGCCCTAAGCTCCTCACTGACATGAGCGCCACACAGCAACATCTTTTCGTCGAACTTTCCGACGGTTGGTCCAGCGAGATCGACATCCGCCAGACCACCGGCGGCCGCTATGCCGGCGTGGCCGAACTCCGCCTGCGCGGGCTCAAGCGCGGCGTGCTCGTCTTCATGCAGCAACCCTCGCTGGACGCCGCGGTCGCGCGCGTGCGCCTGCGGGCCAGCCAGTTCGCCCGCGAGCGCCTGTCGCTCGCCGAAGCCCGGACCGGCGCACGGGCGAGCTGACCGGGTTCATCCGCTCCCCGCGGTTGAAGTTTTTCTATCCCGGCCATCGGGATTGCCAAACCCGCTGCGCCCGCAAGCGGCGCACCATCGAGGCTCACGGATCTCACCGATGGAGCACACGACATGTTGAAGACCTTCAGGAAAGCCGTGGGCGTCGCCATTTCGCTGGCCGGGTTCGTGGTGCTGGTGACCCAGCAACTCTGAACGCCCGGCCTCTTTTCCCGCATGCCGCCGCTCAGGGCCGGGGCGGCAGCAGCGGCGAGGTGTACACCGCCGGCGGCGGACGCTGCGGATACACCGAGGTGCCGAAGGTGTTGCCCATGCGATGCCCGGTCGCCGCGCGATTGAACAAGCCCAGCTGATTGCCCGGCCGCTGCGTGATCGCTTCCGAGGCCAGCCCGGGCGCCGCGTCGTCCGGCCCGCGTGCCGGCATCGTGGGTGCGAGCTTGCGGGTCAGGCAGTCGTAGGCGGGCGTGCGCTCGCCGTTCACCACCACTTCGACGCAGCTGCCGTCGGCCTCGCCGCCACCGGAGGGCGGCGTCTGCGCCGCCGCGCCAGTGCCGATCACCGAGAGCATCACGCCGAACAGCCACACACCGACGCGCATCGTTGCACCCCAGGAAAAAAGAAGAAGAAACGCCGTGCCGCGATCACGGCCAACCGGGCAGTCTGGGCCCCGTGCAAGTCAGGAAGAAGACGGAATCTCGCGAGGTCGGAAGTGTGAACGAAACGTCACATGTCGGTCATGCGCGGTCGCTAGTCTCGCCCGCACGCTCACCCGGGCCGCACGGCGGACGGCCGCTTTCCAGATCCTTCGTTGCTGCTGTTGATCCTCCGTCACATGACACGTACTTCCGCATCGGGCGGTGGCCTGACACTGTCCTGGTGCCTCGTCGTGGCGCTGGTGATGTGCGCCGCCCACGCCGCGGCAGCCGACGACATGGCGAGCGACGCGCCGGCGCTGCATTTCGATCTGCCGGCGCAGCCGCTGGCACGCTCCCTCGCCGTCTTCGGCCACCTCACCGGTCACTCGGTGCTCGTCACCAGCCGCCTGACCGACGGCCGCGAGGCGTCGCCGGTGCAGGGCGACTTCGCGCCGCGCGACGCGCTGCAGCGGATGCTCGTGGGCACCGGGCTGGTGGCGCGCTACACCGGCGCCAGCGCGTTCACGCTCGTGCCGACACAGTCGGCGACCGCCGTCCCCGACGAACGCGCGCCGGCGGGCGCCGCCCCGGCCGGCAATGCCCCCGCCTTGCAGGCTTACGCGGCTGTCCTGCAGGGCGCGGTCACGCGCGTGCTGTGCATCGCGCAGCCCGACGCCTTCGGCCGCTACCGGCTCGCGGTCCAGTTGTGGATCGACCCGGCGGGCGCTGTCACCGAGGCCCGCCTGCTCGAGGGCAGCGGCGTGCCGGCGCGCGATGCCACGGTGCTTGCCAGCCTGCGCACGCTCGGCCTGGACACGCCGCCGCCGGCCGCGCTGCCGCAGCCCGTCACGCTGCTGCTGACCCCGCGCCCCGACCCGGCGCGCGACTGCCGGCCGTACCTGCGCGCGCGCGCAGGCTGAGTCGCATGTCCGAATCGATCAAGGCCTCGCTGCGCGCGCTGTTCCTGGCGCGCTACGCGCAGTTCCGCAAGCACCTGCACCACCGGCTCGGGTCGGAAGACCTCGCCAACGACGCGCTGCAGGAGGCCTACCTGCGCGTGGAGAACTCGACCGTGCGCAGCGCCGTGCGCTACCCCTCGGCCTACCTGTTCCGCATTGCGCTCAACGTCGCGGAAGACCAGCGCAAGAGCAATTCGCGGCTGCTGAGCGTGGGCGAGGTCGAGGCGCTGTACGACATGGCCGACGAGGCCGCCGACCCCGCGCGCGGCGCCGAGGCGCGCAACGAACTCGAGGCGCTCGAGCGCGCGCTGGCCGAGCTGCCGCGCCGCCGCCGCGCCATCGTGCTGGCCGCGCGCGTCGACGAGATGCCGCACAAGGACATCGCGGCGCGCTACGGCGTGTCGGCGCGCACCGTCGAGAAGGAACTGCGCGCCGGCCTGGAACATTGCTGCGAGCGGCTCGGGCGGGATTTCATCCAGCGCTTCGGTCCTGGCGCCGGAAAACAGTCTCCCCATGATGACCGCTGAAGAATCCCAGGCGACCGAGGCCATGAAGCAGACCCTGCAACGCGAAGCGCAAGCCTGGGTGGTGCGGCTCGGCTCGCAACAGGCCACGGAAGACGACGCCCAGGCCTTCCGGCGCTGGTGCGCGCGCAGCCGCGACCACGCGCAGGCCTTCGTGCAGGCGCGCCAGGTGTGGCAGGCCATGGCGCCGGCCGCGCAGCGCGTGCGCCAGCAGGAAGCGCGCGAGGTGGCCCGCCGCCTGCCGGTGCCCGGCCGCCGCGCCTTCCTGGGCGGCGCGGTCGCGGCGTCGGTCGCCTACCTCGCGGTGTCGCCGCCGCTGGCGCTGTGGCCCTCGGTCGCCGAGTGGGGCGACGACTACCGCACCGCCACCGGCGAGCAGCGCGAGGTCGCCATGGGCGACGGCGTGGTGCTGCAGATGAACACGCAGACGCGCATCAACCTGCGCCGCGGCGCAGCGTCGGAGCTTGGAGGCGACGCGATCGAGCTGGTGTCCGGCGAGGCCGAGGTGCTGGCCGGCGGTCCGGCCTCGGCGCGCGTCACGGTCGCGGCGGGCGGCGGCACGGTGTCGGCCGTGCGCGCGCGCTTCAACATCCGCCACCTCGACGGCGAGGTCTGCGTGACCTGCCTCGCGGGCCAGGTCGACGTGGCGCAAGGCACGCAGCAGGCGCGGCTCGACGCAGGCCGGCAGCTGCGCTACGGCCCCGCGGGGCTCGGTGTCGTCACCGGCGTGGACACCGGCCCCGTCGTCGCCTGGCGCCGCCGCCAACTGGTGTTCGACCAGGTGCCGCTGTCGCAGGTGGTGGCCGAGGTCAACCGCTACCGCCACGGCCGGCTCATCCTCACGAACGAGGCGCTGGGCCGCAGCCGCGTGCAGGCCAGCTTCTCCATCGACCGGCTGGACGACGTGGCCTTCCTCGTGCGCGACGTGTATGGCGCCGAACTCACGCAGCTGCCCGGCGGCATCGTGCTGCTGGGCGCCGCCAGCGCCTGAAGTGCGTTGCAGCGTGCCGATCCGCGTGTTCGTGAAGATTTCGTGACATGGTGCAGTCGCGCCGGACCTTCGCTGTCATAGCTCGGTAGTCCACGGGCCCTTGCGCTTCGTGGCCCCGATCGAGCAACGAAACACGAACCCATGGAAGTCCGCATGCAACGCAGCAGCCGCCGCACGGTGTCCCGGCGCAATCCGCCGAACGCGTCCTCTTCTTCTTATTCGTCTGCCGCATTCGCGCAGGTCCGGTTCACGCCGCTGGTGCGCGCCATCGCGCTGCTGCTGGCCGGCGGCGCCGCGTTCGATGGCGCGCAGGCGCAGCAGGCGTTCAGCGGCGCGTGGATGGCGCAGAAGAACATGACGCAGAGCACCGCGCTCGCCACCGGCCGCCTGCCCAACGGCCTGCCCGCCGCGATGCTCGCGGGGCCGCAGGCGCAGCAGCAGCGTGCCAATGAACAGCTGCAGCAGTCCCTCGGCAACCTGAACCTGGCGGCGCGTGCCATCGCGGCGCAGCAGTCGGCGCAGGCCGCGGCGCGCGCCGCCGCGCAGCACGATCCGTCGGTGCCCGACGGCCTGGCCGAAGGCGGCCTGAAGGTCGACACGAACGCGCTCACCGCCGGCTGGCACAACGCACGTCCGCTCACGCCCGATTCGCAGCGCCTGGCCGCAGGCCGCACCGTGGTCACGGTCGAGCAGACGGCCGACAAGGCGATCCTCAACTGGGAGACCTTCAACGTCGGGCGCAACACCACCGTGAAGTTCGACCAGCAGGCCAGCTGGTCGGTGCTCAACCGCGTGAACGATCCGAAGGCGCGGCCCTCGCAGATCCAGGGGCAGATCCAGGCCGACGGCACGGTGATGGTCGTGAACCGCAACGGCATCGTGTTCAGCGGCAGCAGCCAGGTCGACACGCGCAACCTCGTGGCCGCGGCCGTGGGCATGAGCGACGCGCAGTTCAAGCGGGGCCTGTACAGCGAAACGCGCGGCAGCACCCAGGTGCCGGTGCTGGCCAACGACCTGGTGCTCCACGCCACCGGCGCCACGCACGGCGCGGCCACCGCCGACGTGGTGGTGGAGCCCGGCGCGCGCATCGCCACGCGCCGGCCCACCAGCGTGACCGAGGGTGGCGGCTACGTGCTGCTGGCCGGGCGCGAGGCGCACAACCACGGCAGCATCACGACCGCCAACGGCCAGACCGTGCTGGCCGCCGGCGACGCCTTCGTGATCCGCAAGGGCATGGGCACCGACGGCAACAGCGACTCGAGCACGCGCGGCAACGAGGTCGATCCGCTGCGCCTGGCCGGCAGCGCCGCGGGCCGCGTGCGCAACACCGGCCTGATCGCCGCGCCGACCGGCGACGTGACCCTGGTCGGCAAGACCGTGGAGCAGCAGGGCGTGCTGCTGTCCAGCAGCTCGGTCAACACGCGCGGCACGCTGCACCTGCGGGCGGTGGGCGAAGCCGGCGAGGCGCGCGTCACGCTGGCGCCGCAGAGCACCAGCGCGATCGTGCTGGAGAACGACGGCGCGACCGCGCTCGACGTGCAGCGCGACACCCTGCTGAAGGACTCGATGCGCCTGAGCGACGGCGGCTACAACCGCCGCGACCAGTCGCTGGTGAAGATCGACTCGGCCGGCGACATCGACTTCGACGGCGGCTCGCTCACCCTGGCCACCGGCGGCCAGGTGCAGGCGCGCGCCGAGCGCCGCACGCGCGTGGCCAGCGGTGCCGCCATCGACGTGGCGGGCGCGGTCGGCGTCGGCGTGGCCATGGCATCGAACAACGTGAAGATCAACGTGCAGGGCAACGAGCAGCGCGATGCGCCGCTCAACCGCGACGGCAAGCGCCTGAACAACCTGGACATGTGGATCGACCGCCGCGACCTCGTGCGCGTGGCGGCCGGCGTCAACGGCTACGCCGGCGAGCGCTGGTACACCGGCGGCGGGCTGCTGGAGGTCGGCGGCTACCTCAACACCGACGGCCACACGGTGGGCGAATGGGCCGCGTCGGGCGGCACGGTGGCCTTCTCGGGCGGCGAGCTGGTCACGCAGCGCGGCTCGCGCATCAACGTGGCCGGCGGCACGCTCGACGTGCAGACCGGCCGGCTGCAGCAGAGCTGGCTCAAGGGCCCCGACGGGCGCCTGTACAACCTGTCGACCGCGCCGGCCGACATCGTCTACACCGGCCTGTACCGCGGTTTCGAGGACGAACACGCGCGCTGGGGCAAGACCACCACCGGCTACTTCTACAACCCGCTGATCGCGCCCCGCGAGCGGCTGGAGAACGGCTACACCGTGGGCCGCGATGCCGGCCAGGTGCAGGTCGGCACGCGCGCCGCGGTGCTCGAAGGCGACATCGACGCCACCGTGTTCCAGGGCGAGCGCCAGCAGCGCAAGCGCGATGCGGGACTGGACAGCTACCGCCAGCTGCAGACGGCAGCACCGCTGGCCGGGCGCCTGGTCATCGGCGGTGTGGCGCCGGTCTACGATGCCGCCACCGGCCTGCTGCGCGACAACCCTTCTGCGCGGGTCGACCGCGTCACCTTCGCCGAGGCGCCGATCTCGCCCGCCGCGCTGGCCGATGCACTGGCCGCCGGCGAGGCGCTGCCGAAGGAGCTCGCGGGCCACGTGCGCATCGACAGCCGGTGGCTGCAGCGCCAGCGCCTGGGTGGCGTCGTCGCCTATGCGAACGACACGGTGGCGGTGACGTCCGCGCTCGCGGTCGCGCCCGGCGGCAGCATCGCGCTGCACGCGCCCACGGTGGCGGTGGACGCCGACCTCGTCGCGCGCGGCGGCAGCATCGCGCTGGGCGATCTGGTCAGCCGCTTCGCCAGCGCCAACGGCGGCAGCTGGGTCGACATCTCCATCGCCGACGTGCTGCCGGTCGGCTACGCGCCGCGCGTGGCGGTGGGCGAGGGCGTGCGGCTGGATGCGCGTGGCCTCTGGAGCCACATCGCGCAGTCGCCCGATCGCATCGAGGGCCTGCCTTACGTGGATGGCGGGCAGGTGACGCTGCGCAGCACCGGCGATGTGGTGCTCGGTGCGCGCAGCCTCGTCGATGTGTCGGGCGGCGCGGCCCTGCTGGCCGGCAACGAACTGCGCGGCGGCCGCGGCGGCGACGTGACGCTGATGGCGGCCCAGCCCGGCAACGAAGGCGCGGGCCCGGGCACGCTGCGCATGGACGGCGAGGTGCGCGGCCACGGCGTGAAGGGCGGCGGCAAGCTGACGCTGGCCAACGGCGCGGCCATCGGCATCGGCGAGCTGCCTGCGGGCGGCGACGGACAGCTCACGGCGGGGCGCAGCAGCACCGTGCACCTGCGGCTGGCCGGCGACTACGTGATCGCGGCCGGCAGCGAGATTCCGATGGACTTCGCCGTCACGGTGTCGCGCGCGCTGCCGGGCGAGGCGCTCAAGGAGAGCGTGCAACCCGGCGTCAGCAACGCGCGCACCGTCATCACCGGCGCCGACTGGGTGGTGCCGCCGGGCACGCAGGCGTTCCTGCTCGACGGCAAGGGCTACGAGCCGGGCCAGACGGTGCCGGCCGGCAGCGTGCTGGCGGCCATCACCCTGCTGGCCCAGGGCTACGTGCTGCCCAGGGACGTTTTCCCCTCGGGCCTGCCGATCCCGCCCAAGACCACGTCGTACAAGGCCGGCACGGTGGCCGCCGCCGACACCGTGATGCCCGCGGGCACGCCGATCGTCGCCGGCACCGCGCTGCCGCGCGCGGTCGCGGTGCAGCCGCTGCTGCGCCTGGACACCGACCTGTTCCACAGCGGCTTCGCGCAGTACACGGTGCGCGGCCAGGACGGCGTGGCCGTGGCCGACGGCGCGCGCGTGGACGTGCGCATGCCGGTGCAGCGCTTCGACCCCGTCGCCGGCGCGCTCGCGCCCACCGGCGCCGACCCGTCCACCGCGCTGCCGCTGTGGATGCCGCCGGTGTACCAGGACGATCCGGTGAAGCAGAAGCTCACCCAGCGCGCCGGCGCCGACCTGACGCTGGAGGCCGGCACGCGCTACCAGCGCGCGCCGCTGGTGGTGGGCGAGGGCGCCCACATCGCGCTCGATCCCGGCCGCACGCTCACGCTGCGCGGCAACGACCAGATCACGGTCGATGGCACGCTCTCGGCCTGGGGCGGACGCGTCTCGCTGCTGCCGGGCGAGCACGGCATGGGCAACGCGCGCAACCTGGCCGACGGCATGCCCAACGCACGCTCGTACTGGATCGGCGAGCACGCGCTGATCGACGTCGCCGCGCGCCCCGTGGTGGCCACTGACGCGCGCGGCCACCGCTACGGCCAGGTGGCCAACGGCGGCACCATCGAGATCGGCGCGCGCCACGTGCTCGATGCCACGCAGGCGGACGCGGCCGATGCCTTCGTGGTGCTGCGCCCCGGCGCGCGGCTGGAGGCCTCGGGCACGTCGGCAACGCTCGACCTGCCAGGCCGCGGCGCGACCGAGGTCGCCAGCCACGGTGGCACCATCGCGCTGAGTTCCTTCCGCGGCCTGTTCCTGGACGGCGACATGCGCGCTGCCGCGGGCGGCGCAGGCGCGGCCGGCGGCATGCTGGTGCTGAACCTGGACACGCCCATCTACGGCACGGTGGCGCGCTACAACCTGAAGGGCGAGAACGTCGACGACGCGGTGCGCGTGCCGCGCGAGATGCTGCTGGCGCAGGTGCAGGGCCGCAGCGCGGTGGCCGATGCCGCCGGCCTGCGCCCCGGCCAGGCGCACGGCGCGCTGGCCTACGGCATGGCGCGCATCGGCGTCGACCGCATCCACGACGGCGGCTTCGACAACCTGTCGCTGCTCAGCCACGGCATGCTGTCCTTCGACGGCAGTGTCGATCTCTCGCTGGGCCAGAGCCTGCGCCTGACCACCACCGCGCTGGCCCTGGCAGAGGCGTCCGCGCCCGATGCGCGCGTGGCACTGGCTGCGCCCTACATCCGCCTGGCCGCCAGCGGGCGCACCCAGATCGACGACTACATCCTGCCCAACCCGGTGCTCGGCTCGCGCAACGCGGGCGGGGGGGCCGGCACGCTGGGCGTGCCGCTGGTGTCGGCCGGCAGTTCGCTGCGGCTGGACGCGCAGCTCATCGACCTGGCGGGCATGGTGCAGCAGGGCGTGCGCGGCACCATCGTGCGCAACGTGCCCGAGGAGCTGGTCGTGGAGCGCAACGCCTTCGACCGCACGCTGCTGCGCAGCAGCGGCGACCTGCGCTTCTCGAACAACGCCAGGTTCTACGTGCCGGGCGACCTCACGCTGGCGGCGGCGCAGATCTATCCGGCCACCGGCGACAGCGGGCTGGTGCAGGTCGGCCAGCGCAACGTCATCGACAAGTGGGGCACCCGCCAGGCCGAGATGGACATGAACCGCCGGCTGGTGATCGAGCGCGTGGGCGACACGCCGGCCATGCCGCAGTCGGCCTTCGGTTCGCTCACCTTCCACGCCGCCCACATCGAGCAGCGCGGCGTGCTGCGCGCGCCGCTGGGCGGCATCGCGCTGGGCAGCGTCTTCGGCGACACCTCCACCAGCACCGTGCAGCTGCATGCGGGCAGCCTGACCTCGGTCAGCGCCGACGGGCTGCTGATGCCCTACGGCGGCACGCAGGACGGGCTGACCTATCTCTTCAACGGCAAGGACGTGGCCTACCGCGTGCCCGGCGTCGGCCCGGCCATCACGCTGTCCGGCCACGCGGTGGACGTGCGCGAGGGCGCGGTGCTCGACATGTCCGGCGGCGGCACGCTCACCGGCACCGCCTTCCTGGCCGGGCGCGGCGGCTCCACCGACGCGCGCATGCATCCGCTGGTGCAGGTGGGCGCGCAGCGCAAGGGCTTCGTGCTGCCCGGCCTGGCAACCAACCCGGTCTATGCCATCGTGCCGGGCGTGCAGCCGCTGCAGGCGCCGCTCGGCGCAGAGAAGGGCGCGAGCGATCCGGCAGTGGGCCGGCAGATCACCATCGGCGCCGGCGTGCCCGGCCTGCCGCCGGGCCGCTACACGCTGATGCCGTCCACCTACGCGCTGCTGCCCGGCGCCTTCCGCGTCGAGCTCAACGGGCTGGCCGCGCAGGTCGGCGCGCCGGGCAGCGCGACGGCGATGCGCAACGGCTCCTACACCGCGCCCGCGCAATTGGGCGTGGCCGGCACCGGCATCCACGACGCGCTGCCGCTGCAGGCGGTGTTCACGCCGGGCGACGTGCTGCGCACCTACGCGCAGTACAACGAGACCGGCTATGCCGACTTCGCCGTGGCGCAGGCGCTGCGCGACGGCGTGCCGCGCCCGCTGCTGGAGCGCGACGCCAAGGCGCTGCGCTTCCAGTTCGGCCTGAAGGGCACGGCGGGCGAGATGCCCGGCGAACCTGCGCTGCGCTTCGCCGGCACCGCGCGCTACACCACGGTGGGCGACGGCATGGGCGGCACGGCGCTGGTGCTCGGCGGAACGGCGCGCTCCTTCGAGGTGCTGGGCGACGGCGCCGCGCCCACGCCGGACTTCAAGGGCACCTCGCTGCATGCGCGCGACCTCAACGCCATCGGCGCCGCGCAGTTGGCCATCGGCGGCGCGCCGGCGGGCACCTTCGTGCAGGACGCCACCGCGGCCGACCGGCTGAGGGACGCCAACCGCCTGGGCTTCAGCGGCGCCGCCGAGGGCATCGTGCTGCGCGAGGGCGCGGTGCTGCGCGCGGGCGAGGTGTTCCTGGTCACCGACCGCCGCGACTCGGGCATCACCGTCGAGTCCGGTGCCGGCATCGACACGCTGGGCCGCGGGCCGGCGGCCTGGGACTCGCGCCGTGGCTACATCTACGAGCCGGGCTTGCGCAGCGTGCTGGCGGTGTCCAACGGCTGGATCGACATCCAGCCGCCGTCTGCATCGAGCGGCGGCCAAACGGGCCCCGGTCGCATCGATATCGGCGTGTGCGCCCCCAGCGGCAACTGCAGCGCCGGCGCGCGGCTGTATTCCGAAGGCACCATCACCGCCGCCACCGACCAGGCCTTCACGCTGGGCGAAAGCACGCGCTACGGCACGCGCAACCTGGTGCTGGCGCTGGGCGGCATCAACGTCGGCGGCGAACGCGCGCTGGGCGATGCCGCCGCGCGCGGCGCGCTGCCGCCGGGCCTGACGCTGAACCAGTCCGTGCTCGACCGCCTGCTGCGCGGCGACACCAGCACCGGCGCACCCGCGCTGGAGAACCTGGTGTTCACCGTGCGCGACGCGGTCAACTTCTTCGGCTCCACGCAGCTGTCGACCATCGACCCCGCCACCGGCCAGTCGACGATCTCGCGCCTGATGCTGACCACGCCCGCGATCTACGGCTGGGGCGACACCGACAGCGTGGCGCGCATCCACACCGACGTGCTGGTGTGGAACGGCACCCGCACGCCGCCCGGCCTGGTGGCCACCGGCGGCGCGGGCACCGGCAGCGGCCGGCTGCAGATCGACGCCCGGCGCATCGAACTGGGCGCCGCGCGCGACATGCGCGTGGACACCGTGCACGACATGGACCGGCTGGTGCTGGGCTTCGGCGAGGTGCAACTCAACGCCAGCGAGCAGGTCACGGCGCGGCAGAAGGGATCGCTCTCGGTCTACCAGTCGCAGGGCGCGTGGGACGAGGCGGCCAAGGGCTATGTGCGCACGGGCGGCGCGCTGCGCATCGACACGCCGCTGCTGACCGGCGAGGCCGGCTCGGTGATGCGCTACACCGCCGGCGGCGACGTGCGCGTGGCCGCGCCGCAAGGCATGCAGCCGGCCACGATGACCGATGCCGACGCGTCGCGCGCGCTGGGCGCCGAGATCGCCATCGACGGACGCAGCGTGGCGCTCGATACCGCCGTGGTGCTGCCCAGCGGCAAGCTGGTGCTGCGCGCCGACGGCGATGTGCAGCTGCACGACGGCGCGCGGCTGGACCTGGCCGGGCGGCGCCTGCGCTTCTTCGACGTCGACAAGTACAGCTGGGGTGGCGACGTGGAGATCGAAAGCCGCACGGGCAACGTGCGCCAGGTCGCGGGCGCGCAGATCGACCTGTCGGCGCAGAACAACCGCGCCGGCCGGCTGGCCGTCACCGCGCTCGGTGCGGGCGCCGGCAGTGTCGAGCTGCTGGGCCGCATCGCGGGCGGCAGCAGCGGCGAGTACGACGCGGGCGGCACGGCGGTGCCCTACGCGGCGGGGCGCATCGACGTGCGCGCGCAGCGCCTGGCCGACTTCGCCGGCCTGAACCGCCGCCTGACCGACGGCGGCGTGGTCGGCGAGCGCAGCTTCCAGCTCAAGCAGGGCGACCTGGTGGTGGGCGACGAGCTGAAGGCGCGCGAGATCAACCTCTCGGTCGACGGCGGCCACCTCACCGTGGCCGGCACCGTGGACGCCGGCGGCGTGCAGGTCGGCAGCATCCGGCTGGCGGCGCGCGACGGCGTCACCCTCGGCGGCAACGCGCTGCTCGATGCGCACGGCACGCGGCTGCGCGTGGACAGCTACGGCCAGGCCATCGAGGCGCCCAACCGCGCCACCATCGAGATCGACAGCGGCCAGGGCCGCCTCGTGCTGGAGAGCGGCGCGCGCATGGACCTGCGCGCCGGCACCGACGGCACGCCGCGCGCCTTCGGCACGGTGGAGCTCAACGCGCCGCGCCTGGGCGGCGCGCGCGGCAACGACATCGACATCGACGCCGGCGGCACGCAGCGCATCGAGGGCGCGCGCACGATCACCGTCAACGGCTTCTTCCGCTACGACGACGCGCCCACGGGCACCGACCCGGACATCAGCGGGCGGCCCTACCAGCGCATCGACCAGGCCTACCTGCAGGCCAAGCACGAGGACAGCACGGCCTTCATGCGCAACGTGCTGGCCAACGGCGCGCTGGTCGACGGCCGGCTGGCCGGCCTGCGCGCCTACGGCGATGCCTTCCACCTGCGCCCCGGCGTGCAGATCGTGAGCCGGACGCCCGACGGCGACCTGCAGATCGACGGCGACCTCGACCTTTCGGCCTTCCGCTACGACAGCCTCAACGCGCGCACGCAGCGCACCGGCGTCTACGGCTCGGGCGAGGCCGGCGCGCTGGTGATGCGCGCGGGCGGCAATCTGAAGATCCACGGCAGCATCAACGACGGCTTCGACACCTCGGCGCTGCCGGCCACGCGCGACGACGACGGCTGGGTGCTGCTGAAGGGGCGCGTGCCCTTCGGCGGCGACGTGGTCGTGCCCCGCGGCGGCGCGGTCACGCTGGCCGAGAACACCTTCCTGCAGCCCGGGCGCGCGCTCAACTTCCAGGCGCCGCTCAAGGCCATGAGCCTGGCCGCCGGCACCGTGCTGCCGGTGCGCGCGGTGCTCACCGAGGGCTACACGCTGCCCGCGGGCACGGTGCTCGGCGGCGCGGTGCGCGATGCGTCCGGCCAGGTCCTTCATGCGGCCGGCACCGTGCTGGCGCAGCCGCTCGTGCTGGGCGCGAACATGCAGCTGGACCCCGGCGTGCGGCTGGCGGGCGCGGCCAAGGTCGGCCCGATGCTGTGGCCGGTCGGCGTGCCGCTGCCGTTCCCCGACGGCGCCGTGCTGGACGTCAACCAGCCGCCGTTCTACCGCTACAACGGCCCGGTGCTGGCGCGCGAGGTGCCGCTGCAGCGCGGCGCCGTCATCCCGGCCGAGACGGTGGTCGTGCTGCCTGGCGGCGCGGCGTCGGTGCGGCTGCGCCTGGCCGATGGCGACGGCAACCAGGGCCGCAACTTCGCCATCGCGCCGATGCTGGCCGAGGGCTCGCAGTCGTGGTCGATGCGCCTGGTGGCCGGCGCCGACACGCAGGCCGCCGACAGCCGCGCGCTGCAGCCGCGCGGGCCGCAGCGCGACCTGCTGCTGGCCGACACGCACTACGGCAACGCCTTCACGAAGCAGCTGGTCTCCGGCGGCAAGGTGTGGTCCTGGAACCAGCAGGCGGAGGACGAAGGCCTGGGCGGGAAGGGCGTGATCCTCACGCCGGAGGAAGTGTCCTGGGGCATGTGCGACATCGGTTATTGCGACCTGGTCTCCGAGACCCCCGAGGTCTGGGACTTCAAGTCCTACCCCGTGCGCCAGCCGCTGTTCAGCGTGGTGCGCACCGGCACCGGCGACCTGGACCTGCTGGCCGGCAACGACTTCACGCAGCGCTCGCCCTACGGCATCTACACCGCCGGCACCCGCGCCGCGGCGCGCGCGGACGACGCCGACTTCCACCTGCCGCGCGCCAAGGGCCCGCAAGGCACGGTGCTCAACGGCGGCTACGACATCTTCGAGCAGTTCGTCGACAGCCAGAGCCTGTACCGCGCCTGGTACCCCGACCACGGCGGCAACCTGCGCATGCGCGTGCAGGGCGATGCGCGCGGCGACACCATCGGCGTGCGCGGCAACATGCGCCGCACCACCGACGAACTGGGCGTGTTCCGCAAGCAGATGCCCAGCGCCATGCTCGGCAACTGGCTGTGGCGCCAGGGCACCGGCAGCGTGGTGCCGGGCGCCGAGGGCGTGCCCACCGCGTGGTGGATCAACTTCGGCAGCTACGTCGCGGGCCACGAAGGCACGACCTACGACCTCGGCGGCCTCTGGCCCTACCTAGTCGGCTTCACCGGCATCGGCACGCTGGGCGGCGGCAACCTGGTGTTCGAGACCGGCGGCAACGCCGGGATGATGGAGCAGATGGGCGACCACAGCGCCACCTACGTGGCGCGCAGCCAGGGCCTGCATCTCGCCGTGGGCAGCACCGGCCGCGTGACGCGCGCGGGCGAGCTGCTGCTGACCGGCGGCGGCGACCTGGACGTGCGCATCGGCGGCACGCTGAACCCGGCGCCCGAGGTGCGCGCAGTGCCCGCCAGCACCACCTGGCAGGCCGGCAGCCTCCAGCGCTACGACCGCATGCGGCTGGACCTGAACGGGGTCTTCGCCAACCTGCGCGGCGCGCTGCGGCTGGAAAGCGGCGCGGTGGGCGGCATCGAGCTGGACTTCGGCACGCCCGGCCCGAAGGACTCGCGCGCGCTCAGCCCCTACGTCGCGGGCTCGTCGATCGCCTCGGGCGGCCCGGTGCTGATCCCCGGCGATGCCGGCGTGCGGCTCGACGCGCGCGGCGATCTGGTGCTGGGCGGCGTGGCCGATCCGGGGCGCGTGCCCACGCTCACGCACGGCACGCCCTTCAGCGCCAACGGCACGCAGCACCCGGGCGAGGGCTGGACCTGGTTCTCGCTGTGGACGCCGTCGACCGCGATCGACCTCTTCAGCGCCGGCGGCAACCTCACGCCGACGCTGGGCTGGACCGACCTGGGCGATCGCACCAACCACCAGGCGACCGATGGCCGCTTCGTCTACCCGGCGGTGCTGCGCGCGCTGGCGGCCAGCGGCAGCCTGTACTACGGCAGCGCGAGCTCGGGCGTGCGCGACGAGTCGAGCAACGGGCCGGTGCTGTCGCCCTGGAGCCTCACGCTGGCGCCGTCGCCGGTCGGCCCGCAGTACGCGGTGAAGCGCACCGCGCAGCTGGAGCTGCTGGCGCGCGATTCGATCCATGCGGCGGGCTACACCGTCACGCCCTCGGGCGCCGATCCGTCGCGGCTGGTGGACCCGTTCCAGCCGGGCTTCGCCGCGCTGGGCGGCGAACTCTGGTACGGCCGCGAGCTGATCCACAACACGGCCGCCGACGCGCTGCTGCCCTCCATTGCACTGGACGGCCAGAATTCGTGGCTGCGCTTTCCGCTGTTCACGCTCACCTCGCCCAGCGTGGCCGACGTGGCGCCGGCGGGCCAGCCGCCGTCGCGCTTCTATGCGCTGGAGGGCGACATCGTGGGCCTGCGCACCGGCTCGATCGTCTACCGCGGCTCCAACACCGGCGTGGCGACGCCGAACGGGCTCTGGTACGAAGGCGCCGGCCCGGTGGCGATCCGCGCCGGGCGCGACATCGTCGGTGCCGGCACCGCGCTGGGCGAGGTCGATCTGGTGCCGTCGGAGGGCGCGGGCTGGCGCGGGCGCGACTTCCCCGGCCGGCCGGAACTGCCGCCGCAGCCGCAGACGCTGAACGCCGCCTCGGCGCGCGGCAACCTGATCGTGCACCGCCACGCCGACGACGTGTCGTTGGTGGAGGCCGGGCGCGACATCCGCAACAGCAGCTTCCACATCGCCGGCCCCGGCGAGCTGGTACTGAGCGCCGGGCGCGAGCTGTACATGGCCGACAAGGGCGAGCTCAAGAGCCTGGGCGCCATCGTCAACGTGAAGCCGGGCGACCGCAGCAGCGGCGCCGGCATCTCGGTGGCGGTGGGCGTGGGCCGCGACGGGCCGGACTGGGCCGGCTTTGCCGCGCGCTACCTCGACCCCAGGCGCCGCGCCGCCAGCGGCCAGCCCTTCGCCGACCAGCCCGGCACCGCGCTGTACAGCTACGGCGGCGAACTCACGCTGGCCGGCTGGCTGTCGCAGCAGTTCGGCTACGGCGGCGACGAGGCCGGCGCCGATGCCTACCTGAAGCGCAAGCAGGCCGAGATCGACGGCCAGCGCAGCGAAGGCGGCGGCAGCACGCGCCGCGACCTGGTGCGCGAGTTCGGCCTGGCCGAAGGTCTGCACCTGGTGAACTGGCTGCGCGATCGCTTCGGCGGGCGCAACAGCCAGGGCCGCCACTTCGACGCCGCCACCATGGACGCGCAGGCCTTCTTCGCCGCGCTGCCGCCCGAGCAGCAGCAGGTGTACCTGCGCAACGTGTACTTCGCCGAGCTGCGCGCCGGCGGGCGCGAGTACAACGAAGAGGGCGGTCCGCGCCGGGGCAGCTACCTGCGCGGGCGCGAGGCCATCGCCACGCTGTTCCCCGCGCAGGGCGCCGACGGCGGCGCGCGCCGCTACCAGGGCGACCTGACCATGTTCAGCAGCGCCAACTACTACGCGAGCAGCTCGGACCCGTTCACCAAGCGCCCGCAGGCCGGCAAGAGCTACCTGCGGCGCGACGCCTGGACGGCCGCCGGCCGGCCCAGCGACATCGGCGTGTACGACGCGCTCGATGCCGGCATCCACACCAACTTCGGCGGCAACGTGAACATCCTCGTGCCGGGCGGGCGCACGCTGGTGGGGGTGGACGGCGGCTTCGTGCCGGGCGAGGGCTCGGGCGTGCTGACGCAGGGCGCGGGCGAGGTGCAGATCTACTCGCTGGACAGCATCCTGCTGGGCCAGAGCCGCATCTTCACCACCTTCGGCGGCGGCATCCTGGCCTGGTCGGCGCAGGGCGACATCAACGCCGGGCGCGGCTCGAAGTCGACCGTGGTCTACACGCCGCAGCGGCGCCTGTACGACGACGCCGGCAACGTCAGCCTGTCGCCGACCACGCCCAACACCGGCGCCGGCATCGCCACGCTGAACCCGATCCCCGAGGTGCCGCCGGGCGACATCGACCTGATCGCGCCGCTGGGCACCATCGACGCCGGCGAGGCGGGCATCCGCGTGTCGGGCAACGTGAACCTGGCGGCGCTGCGCGTGGCCAATGCCGAGAACATCCAGGTGCAGGGCAAGTCCACCGGCGTCCCGGTGGTGGCGGCGGTGAACGTGGGCGCGCTCACCAACGCCAGCGCCGCCGCCTCGCAGGCCGCCACCGCGGCGCAGGACGCCGTGCAGCGCGACCGCGCGGCGCAGCGCCAGGCGCTGCCCTCGGTGTTCACCGTGCGCGTGCTCGGCTTCGGCAACGAGCCCGCGGGCGGCGAGGGCGGCGCCGGTGCCGGCCGCGAGCGCAGCGGCGCGGCCTACGACCCCAAGGGCGTGGTGCAGGTGCTCGGCGCGGGCGCGCTCACGACCGCGCAGATGCAATCGCTCACGCCGGGCGAGCAGCGGGGGCTGAAACGCTGAGCGGCTGAACCTTTGCGCTACCCGCGCAGGCGGAAAAAACACAAGGGCCTCCCATGCGGAGGCCCTTCTTCTTATGTGCGCGAAACCCGCCGCGCCGGACCTCGTGCCGATTTCTTGATGAAGTTTTCGTGACAAACGACAGTCGCCGCGCACGCCGTGCGTCTAGGTATCGGTACGCAGCAGCGACATGAAGGCTCTCCACCATGAGCCGCTGCCACGCGAGCTTCATCCTTGAGAACCGAGCTGTAAATGCATGACATGAAGAAGAACGCCCCACCGACCTGCTGGAGAGCGGTGTGGCTGGCGGTGATGGCGATCGGTGCCCCGGCGGCAGCGTTCGCACAAGCACCTGCCGCTGTCTCCACGCCGGCGCCGACCTCGGCGCCCACACCGGCTGCGGGCGCGCCCGCAGCCGCCGAACCGGCCCGCAAGGTCGACATCGCCGAATACATCGTGCGCGGCAACACCGTGCTGGACGCCCGCGCCATCGAGAAGGCGGTCACGCCCTTCCTCGGCCCCGAGCGCACGCTCAAGGACGTGGAGGGCGCGCGCGACGCGCTGCTCGCGGCCTACCAGGCGGCGGGCTACCAGTCGGTGTACGTCGACCTGCCCGAACAGCAGGTCACGCAGGGCGTGGTGTTCCTGCAGGTCAACGAGACCCGCGTGGGCCGCGTGCGCGTGGTGGGCGCCGAGTACAACTCGCCGCTCGACGTGCGCGACCAGGTGCCGGCGCTGAAGGAGGGCGGCGTGCCCGACTTCAACAAGGCCCAGGCCGAGCTCACCGCGCTCAACCGCAGCCCCAAGCGCCAGGTGATGCCGCTGGTGCGCCCCGGCACCATGCCGGGCACGATGGACGTCGACCTGAAGGTCGAGGACCAGAGCCCGTGGCGCGCCAGCGTGGGCCTGAACAACGACTACAGCGCCGACACGCGCAAGCTGCGCGCCAGCGCCTCGCTGGGCCACGACAACCTCTGGCAGATGGGCCACAGCGCCTCCATCAGCTTCTTCGGCGCGCCGCAGGACCTGAACCAGACGCAGGTGTTCTCGGCCTCGTACAACGCGCCGCTCAAGGGCACGAACTGGAGCCTCGAGGCCAACGCCTTCGTGTCCGACAGCAACGTGGCCACCGTGGGCGGTACCACCGTGCTGGGCAAGGGCCACTCGATCGGGCTGAAGGCCACCTACACGGTGCCCAACACCGGCAACTGGTGGCATGCCTTCAGCGTGGGCGTCGACTTCAAGAACAACAAGGAAGCGCTGACGCTCAAGGGCAGCGGCGACACCGTGCCGCTCAAGTACGCGCCGATCACGCTGTCGTACTCGGGCTTCCGCCAGACCGACAAGAGCCAGTACGGCGTGGGCGTGTCGCTGGTGGCGGGCACCAGCAGCTCGTTCAAGTACGGCAGCGACTGGGCGGCCTTCGACTACAAGCGCTACAAGGCCTCGCCCAGCTTCATGGTGCTCAAGACCGACCTCAACGGCGCGCACAGCTTCGAGGGCGGCACGCAGGTGGCCTTCCGCGTCAACGCGCAGATGACCGATTCGCCGCTCGTCTCGAGCGAGCAGATCGCCGCGGGCGGCATGAACTCGGTGCGCGGCTACCTCTCGGCCGAGGCCACCGGCGACTACGGCGTGGTCGGCTCGGTCGAGTTGCGCAGCAAGCCGCTCGCCTTCCTGGGCAGCACCGTCGAGAACTGGCGCGTGTACGCCTTTGCCGACGCCGCGCGGCTGCGCCTGAAGAGCCCGCTGCCCGAGCAGGCCGACCGCTTCTCGCTGTATTCGGTGGGCGTGGGCACGACCTTCAAGGTGGGCACGTATTTCTCGGGCCGCGTCGACATCGGCTATCCGCTGGTCGACGGGCCGCGCACCAAGAAGCACGACACGCAGGTGAATTTCAGCATCACCGCGAGCTACTGACCGAACGAACGACCGACGGCAACAGCCATTCCTCTTTTCGATTTTTTTCTCATTCCACGAGCTTTCCGGAGAACCCTGTCATGCGACGACTTCTTTTCATCGCGCTCACGCTGCTGAGCACGCTCCTGCCGGGCCTGGCCCATGCCTGGTGGCAGGCCGAATGGGCCTACCGCAAACCCGTCACCATCGACGGCGGCCCGCAGGCCGGCGCCATCGGCAGCGATGCCGGCCGCGTGCCGGTGCTGGTGCGCCTGCACACGGGCAACTTCAAGTTCGAGGGCGTGAGCGAGACCGGCGCCGACCTGCGCTTTGTCGCGGGCGACGACAAGACCGTGCTCAACCACCAGATCGAGCAGTTCGATCCGCTCCTGGGCATCGCGCTGATCTGGGTCGACGTGCCCAACGTCTCGGCCGGCACGCCGCAAAAGCTGTGGATGTACTACGGCAACCCCAAGGCCCCGGCCTCGGGTAACGGCCAGCGCAGCTTCGACCCCGACTACACGCTGGTCTACCACTTCGCCGAAGGCGCGGTGCCGCCGCGCGACACCACCGCCTACGGCAACAACGGCCAGACCGCGGCAGTGCCGGTGGAAGGCACGGTCATCGGCAAGGGCGCCCAGCTCGGCAACGGCGCGCTGATGCTGCCCGCCACGCCCTCGCTGGCCGTGACGGCCGGCGGCACGCTGACCTTCTCGGCCTGGATCAAGCCCGACTCGCTCGGCGCGCGCCAGGCGATCTATGCGCGCCGCGACGGCGCCGGCGAGCTCGTGGTCGGCATCGACCAGGGCGTGCCCTTCGTGCAGGTCAACGGCCAGCGCAGCACGCCGGGCCAGCCGGTGCAGGCCGGCCAGTGGGCGCACCTCGCGGTGAAGGCCGAGGGTGACAGCGTCGCGCTGTATGTGGGCGGCCGTCCGGCCGTGTCGCTGGCGGCGAAGCTGCCCGCGCTGAACACCGCTGCCGCGCTCGGCGCGGATGCACCCGCTGCCCCCGCCACGCCGGGTGCCGCACCCGTCGCCGGCTTCGCTCCGTTCACCGGCGCGATCGATGAAGTGCGCCTGTCGAAGGTCGCACGCCCCGACGCGCTGCTGCTGGCCGATGCCGTGTCGCAAGGCGCCGAGTCGCGCCTGGCCGCTTTCGGCCCCGACGAGCAGCAGGCCGGCAAGAGCCACTTCGGCTTCATCCTGGCCGCGATGCCGCTGGACGCGTGGATCGTGGTCGGCCTGCTGGGCCTGATGATGGCGCTGTCGTGGGCCATCATGATCGGCAAGGGCCGCAACTTCGGCGCCACCTCGCGCGCCAACGCCACCTTCATCGAGCACTTCCGCGAAGCCGCCGGCGCGCCGCTGGACCGCCTGGCCACCAACAACACGGTGCCGCAGGAAGTGCGTGCCGATTCCTCGCTGTGGCGCCTGTACGAAGTGGCCATCGAGGAGATGCGCCGCCGCCATGACCGCGGCTACGACCTGAACGCCGTGTCGGCCTCCACCATCGGCGCCATCCGCGCCGCGATGGACGGCGTGATGGTGCGCGAGACCGAGCGCATGTCCAAGCGCATGAACTGGCTGTCGACCACCATCGAAGGCGCGCCGTACGTGGGCCTGTTCGGCACCGTGATCGGCATCATGCTGGTGTTCGTGGTGGCGGCCATGGCCGGCGCCGTGGACATCAACTCGGTGGCGCCCGGCATGGCCGCCGCGTTGCTGTGTACCGCCGCCGGCCTGGGCGTCGCGATCCCCGCGCTGTTCGGCTACAACTGGCTGGCCTCGCGCTCGGACGCCATCGGCGCCGACATGGCCGTGTTCGTCGACGAGTTCGTCACGCGCCTGGCCGAAGAGCAGGGCGAGGGCCGCTCGCTGCCGGTGGCCGTGCAGGCGCGCCGCGCCTGAGGACCGCGCACCATGGCAAACACAGCCGCGAAGTTCGCCGTGCGCAAGCGCACGGGCGGCATCAACATCACGCCCTTCGTCGACGTGCTGCTGGTGGTGCTGGTGATCTTCATCCTCACCAGCAACGCCAGCATCCCGGGCATCAAGGTCGACCTGCCCAAGGCCAGTGCCTCGGTGGCGCTGGAAAAGCCCAAGACCAAGGCCATCACGATCGACAACGCGGGCAACGTGTTCCTGGACGCCTACCCGGTCACGCTGCCCGAGCTCGAGGAGCGCCTGCGCACCGAGAAGGCGCTGTCGCCCGACTTTCCCGTGATCGTGCGCGGCGATGCCAGCGTGCAGTACGCGAAGGTGGTCGACGTGCTCGACCTGCTGCGCCGCATCGAGCTGAACCAGATCGGCCTCGTGACCGGCAAGCAGAAGTGAGGACCGGAGCGTGAACCCTCGCGACCCGATTTCTTTTGCCTCGCCCGCGCCGCGCTCCAGCGGCACGGGTGGAACGGCCGTGCTGTGGCGCCGTTGGGGCGGGGTGGTCATCGGCCTGGCGATCGTCGTGGCGCTGGCGCTGCTCGTGTGGCGGCTGCTGTCCGACACCGCGAGCCAGAAGCGTGTGGTGGCCGACGCGCCCACGCTGATGCTGCCGCCGCCCCCGCCACCGCCGCCCGAACCCGAGAAGCTGCCCGAGCCCGAGCCGGAAAAGATCAAGCCCGAAGTGGTCGAGCCCGAGCCCAAGCCGGTCGAGCCGCTGGAAGCGCCGAAGGACGACGCGCCGCCCAGCCCCTCGAAAGACCTGGGCGACCCGGTGACCATGGACAGCGCCGGCCAGGCCGGCAACGACGCCTTCGGCATCCAGGCCGGCAGCGGCGGCGGCATGAGCGGCACCGGCGGTGGCGGCGGCCTGGGCAGCGGCTCGTATGCGCGCTACGTGTCGAGCATGTTGCAGCAGGCGCTGTCGCGCGATCCGCGCACGCGCCAGCTGGTGTTCGACGACATCCAGATCGACCTGTGGCTCGGCGCCGACGGCAAGACCACGCGCGCCCAGCTGGTGCGCGGCACCGGCACCGAGGACATCGACGAGGCCGTGCTGGCGCTGGTGCGCGGGCTCGACCGCGTCGACGAACGTCCGCCGGCCTCGATGCGCTTTCCGATGCGCGTGTCGATGAAAGGCCGCCGGCCATGACTTTCCACACCTGTACGGCCGACGCCCGGCCCGACTCCTTTCCTCCAGTGAACGAAGCGATGAACACCCTGCACAACACCCTCCCGCGCCGGGGCGCGATGCCGGCCCTGCGCCAGTGCGCGCTCGCGGCGGCCGTGGCCTCCGCCTTCGTGCTGTCGGCCGGCACCGCCATGGCCCAGACCGCCGCCGCGCCCGCGGGCGAATCCGCCATGGTCAAGCTGATCCGCGGCCTCATTCAAAGCGGCACGCTCGCCAAGGACGTGGGCGAAGCGCTGCTGGCCCAGGCCCAGACCGAGGCCATCGCCGCGCAGCAGGCACAGCGCCAGGCGGCCGTGTCGGCCACCGCCGCATCGGCCACCGTCGCGGGCGGCATGCGCCTCGAAGCGGGCGACGTGCGCGTGCCCTACATCTCGCAGACCGTGCGCGACCAGATCCGCGATGAGGTCAAGGCGCAGGTCATGGCCCAGGCCAAGGACGAAGGCTGGGCCGCACCCAACGAGACGCCCGAGTGGAGCAAGCGCATCCGCTTCGAAGGCGACGTGCGCGTGCGCAACGAGTCGCGCAGCTACGCCGGCAACAACAGCGACATCGAGATCAACTGGCCCTCGCTCAACCAGGGCAGCGGCTACGACGTCAACCCGAACACCAACCTGTCGCTGCCGTCGATCCTGAACACGCGCCAGGACCGCCGCAACCTGTTCCGTGCCCGCGCACGCGTGGGCCTGCTGGCCGACCTGTCGGAGAACACCAAGGCCGGCGTGCGCCTGGCTTCGGGCAGCGACGAGAGCCCCGTCTCCACCACCACCACGCTGGGCGGCGGCCTGGGCAAGAAGAGCGTGTGGCTCGACCAGATGTGGATCTCGCACAAGCCGACCGACTGGCTCACCGTGACCGGCGGTCGCTTCGGCAACCCCTTCATGTCGACCGACCTGCTGTATTCGAGCGACCTGAACTTCGACGGCATTGCCGCGCAGTTCGACAAGAAGCTCGCTTCGAACCGCGACCTGTCGCTGTTCGGCACGTTGGGCCTCATCCCGCTCGAGTACTCGGCGGACGGTTCGCCCACGCGCAGCCAGCGCAAGATGAAGAGCGAGAACAAGTGGCTGCTCGGCGCGCAGGTGGGCGCCGACTGGAAGATCAACGAAGACAACCGCGTGCGCGGCGCGCTGGCGTACTACAACTTCCGCAACGTCAGCGGCCAGGTCTCCGAGCCCTGCGCGCTGTATGCGGGCGCCGACGGCTGCAGCACCGACTGGTCGCGCCCGGCCTTCATGCAGAAGGGCAACACGCTCATGCTGCTGCGCGACATCTCGCTCGACCCGCTCAACCCGGCCGGCACGCCGCAGCCGCAGTACGTGGGCCTGGCCTCCAAGTTCCGCCTGATCGACCTGAACCTGCGCTGGGACACCCAGGTGGCCGGCAACAACCTGCGCCTGGACGCCAACTTCGTGCGCAACACCGCCTACGACGCCAACGACATCTGGAAGCGCGGCGGCATCCGCGGCGCCATCGTGAACAACTTCGGCCCGACCGGCGGCACCACCCAGTCCGACTTCAAGAGCGGCGGCAACGCCTACATGCTGCAGGCCACCTACGGCAAGCCGGCACCGGCCGCGCGCGGCGACTGGAACGTGCTCGCGGGCTACAAGCGCATCGAGCCCGACGCCATGCCCGACGGCTACAACGATTCGAGCTTCCACGGCGGCGGCACCAACGCGCGCGGCTACTTCCTGGGCGGCTCGTACGCGATCGACAAGAACATGTGGTTCACCGGCCGCTGGATCTCGACCAAGGAGGTCTACGGCCCGCCGCTGTCGATCGACACCCTGCAGCTCGAATTCAATGCGCGTTTCTAAGAAGGAGTCCGCCGTGTCCCGAACGATCTTCCCGGCGCTGGCCCTGGCCGCGCTGGCCGCCACGGCCGGCGTCGCGCAGGCCCAGCAGCCGCAGGGCCAGAGCATGGAGGAGCGGCTGCGCGCGCAGCTGCGCGCCACCACCACCCAGCTGCAGCAGGCGCAGAACGAGCTGGCCGCGCTCAAGGCCGGCCAGCCCGCGGGCAAGGCGCCCGCGGCACCCGGCGCGCCGCCGCCTGCGTCCGAGCTCGAAACGCTGAAGAAGGAACTGGCCGCCAGCCAGGCCCAGCTCGCGTCCGAGCGCCACGCGCGCGGCCAGGCCAGCGCCGGCAACGCGCAGCTGCGCGAGCAGGCCCAGGCCGCGAGCGAGAAGGCGGGCGCGCAGATCGCGCAGTTCCGCGGCGCGTACGACGAGCTGCTGAAGATGGCGCGCGCCTCCGAGGCCGAACGCCAGCGCCTGGCCGGCGAGGCCGCGCTGCAGCGCACCGCGCTCACGCAGTGCGAGGCCAAGAACACGCAGCTGTATGCCGTCGGGCAGGAAGTGCTGCGCGCCTACGAAACCATGGACGTGGGCAGCGTGCTCGCCTCGCGCCAGCCCTTCGCGGCGCAAAGCCGCGTCAAGTACGAACAGATCGCGCAGCAGTACGGCGACAAGCTCTACGAGAGCCGCTTCGACGTGCGCGCCGTGAGCGCGCCGGCGCCTGCGGCCGCTGCCTCCGCCACGGAAGGAAAGCCCCAATGAACCCCGCACAAGCCACTCCCGCAGCCGGGCTCGGCCGCCGCCTGCGCGCGGCAGCCGGCGTGCTGCTCGTCTCGTCGGTCGGCGTGGCCGCCGCGCAGCAACCCGCCGCGCCCGGCCCCGCCGTGGTCGCGCGCATCGGCGAAGTGACCATCGGCCAGGACGAGATCGAGAAGCTGCTGCAGACCCTGCCCGAGACCGAACGCGCCGCAGTCAAGGCCGACCGCGCGAGCCTCGACGGCTGGCTGCGCCAGCGCCTCGTGAGCGAAGCGCTGCTGCGCGACGCCCGCGCCAAGGGCTGGGCCGACCGGCCCGACGTGAAGGCCAAGATCGACGCCGCCACGCGCGAGATCACCGCGCGCATCGTCGCCACCAGCTACCTCGAATCCGTGAGCCAGGTGCCCGCGGGCTTCCCGTCGGACGCCGAGGTGAAGGCCGCCTACGACCAGGGCAAGACCGGCTTCAACCTGCCGGCCGCCTACCGCGTGGCGCAGATCTACCTGGCCACGCCCGAGCGCGACCCGGCCGCCATCGCCAAGGTGCGCGACGAAGCCAACCGCCTCGCCAAGCAGGCCCGCAGCGGCGACTTCGCCGCCGTGGCGCGCGCCAGCTCGCAGGACCGCCGTAGCGCCGAGCGTGGCGGCGAGGTCGACACGCTGCCGCTCGCGCGCATCCTGCCCGAGCTGCGCGACACCGTGGCCAAGCTCAAGCAGGGCCAGGTCAGCGAGCCGGTGCAGGCCGAGGCCGGCTTTCACATCGTCAAGCTGCTCGACACCCAGCCCGCGCGCACCGCCACCCTCGAGGAGATGAAGCCGCAACTGCAGGCCGCACTGCGCCAGCAGCGGCAGCAGCAACTCGTGCAGGCCTACATGGCCCAGCTGGCGCCGCCGGCGCAACTGAGCATCGACAGCGCCGCGCTCGACGCCGCGCTCAAGAAAACCAACTGAACCCATTCCCCCTTTTCAGAAAGAAGAAGCACACCATGAACACCACCGCCACGACCCCGCAAGCCGACGACCAGGCCGCCACGCCGGTGCCTTTCGACATGCTCGACGCCGTCACGCCCGACCAGGTGTCGGACGCCATCAAGGCCGCCGGCGGCGCCGTCACCGCCATCGAACAGGATGGCGTGGTGCGCCTGCACAGCGCCAGCCACGGCATCGGCTTCCAGGTGCTGTGGGGCAATGCCATCACCACCACCCAGTACACCGACTTCACCCTGAGCTGCCCGCTGCGCGTGCAGGGCGGCACGTTGCCCGAGGCCGTGCTCGCCGCCTGGCACCGCAGCAAGCGCTTTGCGCGCGTGGCGCAGCACGGCGACTTCGTCGTGCTCGAGATGGACGTGGTCGTGGCCGGCGGCGTCAGCCCCGCCTACCTGGCCTTCGCCGTGCGTCTGTGGATGCAGATGATGGGCGAGTTCTTCCTGCACCTGCGCAACTACGGCCCCGCCGCCGAGACGCGCGGCGATGCGGCGAATGCCGACGCTGCTGCAGCTGCCACCGCCGCCGTCCAGGGTGTGCCCGCCGCCGCGTGATGCCACTGCCCATGCGCGCCGCATCCGGCCTGTCCGTGGACGACCACCACCATCCCTCGCACGACTCGCCCACGGGCCGCGCCATCCAGGCCGCGGCGCGCCAGGCCCAACGCGCGCGCCGCGCCGAGACCGTGCGGCTGCGCCAGCGCGCCGCGCTGCTCGAGCTGCTGGTGCAGACCATGGCAGAGCTGCACATCTCGATGGCCGAGCTCAATGCGGCGCGCAAGGCGCTGGCGCCTGCTTGGCGCCAGGTGGGAGACGGGGGCGCCTCGCTCGATCGCGATCTGGAGCGTTGACGCAAGGCGGCGGGGCTGCGGAGGGTAGGGCAGAATCGCCCGCCCCACGCTCCCGAAAGGCCGCACCCGTGACGACGCCCGCCCGCTCTGCCCAGATCGCACAGACCACGCCCACGGGCGCCGCCATCGCGGAGAAGGTGGCGCAGGCCTACGACTTCGGCGAGGTCCGGTCGTGCGAGCTGCTGCGGCGCAGCTTCAATCATGTCTACGGCCTGCAGTTTGCCGACGGCCGCCACGCCGTCGCGCGCCTGAGCGCTGACCGCCCGCGCGGCGCCCCCAACGTCGGCTACGAAACGGCACTGCTCGTGCACCTGAAGGCCAGGGGTGTGCCGGTGGCCGGTGCATTGGTGGCACGCGATGGCGCACATGCTGTCGCGATGGACCTGCCCGAGGGCGAGCGTCCGCTGATCCTGTTCGAGCACCTCGACGGCGATGTGCCCGGCGACGTGCTGCCCGACGTCGAAGCCACCGGCCGCGGCCTGGCACTGCTGCACGAAGCCGCGCAGGACTACCACGGCCCCGCCAGCCGCTACACCCTGGAACTGCCCGACCTGCTGCACGCGTCGCTGGAGCGCCTGCAAGCCGCGCCCACCATGACCGACGCGCTGCGCCCGGAGTTCAGCGCCATCGCGCGCGCGCTCGAAGCCCGCATCACCGCGATGCCGGCCCTGACGCGCGTTCACGGGCACGGCGATTGCCACGGCATGAACAACTTCGTGACGGAGGGTCTTGACGGCGTGCGCGTCGCCTCGTTCTTCGACTTCGACGATGCAGGCCCCGGCTGGTTGGCCTACGACCTGTGCGTGTACCTGTGGGCGATGCACCCGCGCACCGTGGGCGGATCACTCGACGCGACGTCGCTGGCGCGTTGGCGCAGCTACCTGGGCGGCTACCGCAGCGCGCGTCCGTTGCCTTCGGCGGACGTCGATGCCATCGCCGCCTTCATGGCCGTGCGGCAGTTCTGGCTCATGGGCGAACACGCGGGCCGCATCGCGGTGTGGGGCACGCAGTCGATGCCGACGAGCTGGCTGCGCACGCAGGTGAAGATGTTGACGGCGTGGGCGGAGTTGCAGACGCCGGAGTGAGGCTTCGGCTCAGGCTTGCGCGACCCAGCCTCTGAATGCCATGCCTGCATAGAACAGGCGGACGTTGGTGAAACCCGTCTCTTCCAGCAGTGCCTCTTCCTGCGCAGGGCTGAGCAGCGTCAGCGTCGAACCGATCGCGGAGGCCGCCTTGCGTGCGTTGTCCGGATCGACGCCGGAAGCCGCCGCGAAAGCGACGTAGCGTGA
The DNA here is from genome assembly GCF_058800845.1 of Variovorax sp. GW822-FHT04E09. Taxonomy (NCBI): domain Bacteria; kingdom Pseudomonadati; phylum Pseudomonadota; class Betaproteobacteria; order Burkholderiales; family Comamonadaceae; genus Variovorax; species Variovorax sp. GW822-FHT04E09. Next base: position 1,254,241 of record NZ_JBXAMR010000001.1, on the reverse strand, counting down.
GAGCCACAGCTCTCGCTCCCCATCTGCCTGGGGAAAGCTGAGATGCGCCATGACGAACGGCGCACCGGGCTTCAGGCGGCGACGAATTTCCATCAACGTCGACCTGCGTTCATCGAGCGTCAGGAAGTGCATCGTCAACAGGCAGGTCGCTGCATCGAACGGACCTTCGGGTGCGGTGTCGGTGTAGCCGTGGTGCAGCGCGACCCGCTCGGCGAGCGGGCCGAGCGTTTCCGCGGCGAGGTCGAGCATGGGCTGCGACGGATCGACGCCGACGAAATGCCATCGGGGATGCGCCTGCGCGAGCACCTTCAACTCCATGCCACCACCGGCGCCGATGACCAGCACGTGGGCCGCATCCGGTGCGCGCTCGGCGACGAGCAGGGCTGCCATCGTCTGCAGGTCGTGCAGGCCTGGCACCAGGCGTGCGGTCTTCTCGGCGTAGTTGTTGGTGGTGGACGACGTGCTGAAGGCGGCGGTGGGCTGGGACATTTCCACAGTCTATGTGGGCGTCGCGCGCTTCGCAGGCGCAGGGCTGCGGGAGAATCCAGTCAGAAGCGGGCCTCGCCCGAACCCGACGTCATTTTGCGGAGACCGCCTGCATGCCCATCCCGTCCCTCAGCGTCCGTCGTGCGGTGTCCGACGACGCCGCACGCATCGATGCGCTCTACGGCCAACTGGTCGCAGACGCGGCGCGCTGCGTGCTGCCCGAACGCCTGCAGGCGTTGTCCGAAGACCCGAGGACGGCGCTTCTTGTTGCGGAGATCGATGGCCAGGTGTGCGCCACGGTGCTGGTCTCGCTGTGCGAAGACGTGATGTACGGGCGACAGCCGTTCGCTGTCGTGGAGAACGTCGTCGTCGACGTGGCCGCTCGCAATCGAGGGGTTGGGGCCGCGCTGATGCGGGAGGTCGAGGCGTTCTGCGCGGCGAGCGATTGCTCGAAGATCATGTTGCTGAGTTCGGTGGATCGCACGGATGCCCATCGGTTCTTCGAGCGCTGCGGCTTCGATGCCTCGATCAAGCGCGGGCTCGTCAAATATCGACGGTCCTTTGCTTGAAATCCCGGCCCGGAGCAGGCCTTCGGTCGACCTGCCACAGCCTCAGACCAGCGTCGAAGCCCGCCCCGCCCGCGACACCCTCGCAAGCCGCCACGTCATCCCGATCCCCACAACCGTCGCGATCAACCCCACCAGGAACACACTCGAGTGACCGTAGTGGTCGGCAATCAGCCCCGCCATCGGGCCTGTGACGCCGTACGCCAGATCCTGGAACGCCGCAAAACCGCCGATGGCCGTTCCGCGCAGGTGGGCGGGCACGCGCTTGACGGCCTCCAGTCCCATGGCGGGGAAGACCATCGAGCACCCCATGCCGGTCAGCAGTGCGCCCACCATCGCCGCGACGGGATGGGGCGCCAGCCACAGCAGCGCTTGACCCACGGCTTCGATCGCGAGGGAGACCAGCGCGACCTTGGTGCCGCCGATGCGGTCGGGCAAGCGACCCGCCAGCAGGCGCACCAGGACGAAGCCCAGGCCAAAGCAGGTCAGCCCATAGCCGGCACCCTGCCAGCCATGGGCCAGGAAGTACAAGGGAAAGAACGCGCCCAAGGCGGCAAAGCCAACGCCTTGCAGGCCCACGACCGCGCCTTGCTTCCAGATGAGTCCCAGCACATCGGAGAAGGGCGCGCGGCGCCCCTGTGCGGACATGGCGGGCGCGATGGACCACAGCATTGCGCCGCTGACCAGCGGCAAGGCGATGCTGCCCGCCATCAGGCCGGCGAAACCGAGCCGCTCCAGCAGCCAGAGGCCCAGCGGGCCGCCCACCGCGAAAGCGCCATACATGCCGGTGCCGACGAGCGCCATGACCTGCCCCGAACGCGCGGGGCCCATCGCCGCCATGGCCCAGCCCAGCATGCCGACGAGCGCGAAGCTTTCGCCGAGGCCCAGCACGAGACGCCCCACCAGAAGAACCAGGTACGCGCCGACGCCATGGCCCAGCATGGGCAGCGAGGAGGCCCAGCACAGGAGCGAAGCCGCCGCATAAAGGACAAGGCCCCGGAACATGGCGACCTTGCCGCCGTGTTCGTCAGCGAGCCGGCCCGCCCAGCCGCGACTGAGGATGGTGGACAGGAAAGCAATGCCGACGCCCAAGCCGGACGCGACATTGCCCATGCCCAATGTCTGTGACACGTGGAGCGTCACAGCCGGCATCGACATCGCGACAGACAGGTAAGCGAGAAAAAGCGCGAGGGTCATCCAGACCAACGTGCGCAGGGAAGAAGAATTTGTTTGGACGTTCGTCATCGAGCGCCGCTCCTTGAGTTTTCAAAGGCGGCACCAGCCGGTCGAATGGGCGGGACGATGAGCACCGAAGCGACCCACGCGCACCGCCAGTCGGCATGCGGGTGCCACTGGTGATGCGTTGGTTGACGTAAACGCTTACGGCGGGATGGAGCTCTGAACAGGTCAGAGTCGATTTTTGCAGCGGCGATTCTAGCAACGTGATCTCGAGACGGGATCGTTCGTTCGCAGACGTCGGCCTCGGCCTCGGTCTTCAAGCGCCTGCCACTCGCCGGCGCTCCCTGTCCGGCTACAGTCGGATGGCTCCATGTCCCTGACCCTATGAACAGCATCACTTCCCGCGATCCCGCCCGAACGGCGCGGCGCTTCGCTGCACTCCCTCTCTTGTCGACGCCCACCCTGACGATGGAGCGCACATAGCCATGCACGAAATCATCTGCCCCCATTGCAGCAAGGCATTCAAGATCGATGAAGCCGGCTACGCGGACATCCTGAAGCAGGTGCGCGACGGTGATTTCGAGAAGCAGCTGCACGAGCGGCTGGAACTGGCCGAGCGGGACAAGCGCGCCGCCGTCGAACTCGCGCAGACCCGGGCCGCCGGCGAACTGCAGAAGGCTGCCGCCGCCAAGGACGGCGAGATCCAGGAACTCAAGGCGAAGCTCGAGGCCGGCGACGTGGCGCGCAAACTCGCCGTGAGCGAAGCCCTGGGCGCCGTGGAGCGGGAGCGCGACGCGCTCGCGAACGAGCTTGAAAAGGCCAAGCAGGACAAGCTGGCCGCCACCGCGCTCGCCGAGGCACGGCACGTGGGCGAGCTGCAGAAGAGCGCGGCCGCGAAGGACGTGGAAATCCAGGAACTGAAGGCCCGGCTCGACGCCATCGAGGTGGCGAAGAAGCTCGCGATCAGCGAGGCCGTCAGCGTGGTCGAGAAGGAGCGGGACCAGTGGAAGAGCGGCCTCGAGCGGGCGGAGCTCGAGAAGCAGCTCGCCGAGAAATCGCTCAAGGACAAGTACGAAACGCAGATCAAGGACCGCGACGACGCGATCGAGCGGCTGCGGGACATGAAGGCGCGCCTGTCGACCAAGATGGTCGGCGAGACCCTGGAGCAGCACTGCGAAACCGAGTTCAACCGCATCCGGTCGATGGCGTTTCCCCGCGCCTACTTCGAGAAGGACAACGACGCGCGTACGGGCAGCAAGGGCGACTACATCTTCCGCGACGCGGACGAGGCCGGCACCGAGATCGTCTCGATCATGTTCGAGATGAAGAACGAGAACGACCGCACGGCCACGAAGAACAGGAACGAAGATTTCCTGAAAGAACTCGACAAGGACCGCACCGAGAAGGGCTGCGAGTACGCGGTGCTGGTGTCGCTGCTCGAGCCCGACAACGAGCTCTACAACACCGGGATCGTCGATGTGTTCCATCGCTACCCGAAGATGTATGTCGTGCGCCCGCAGTTCTTCCTGCCCATCATCACGCTGCTGCGCAATGCGGCGATGAACTCGCTCAAGTACAAGTCGGAGCTGGCGCTGGTCAAGGCGCAGAACATCGACATCACGAAGTTCGAGACCGAGCTGGAAACCTTCAAGGCCGCCTTCGGCAGGAACTATGACCTGGCCCACGGCCACTTCCAGAAGGCGATCGCGGAGATCGACAAGTCGATCGATCACCTGCAGAAGACGAAGGAAGCGCTGCTCGGCACCGACCGCAACCTGCGCCTTGCGAACGACAAGGCACAGGACGTGACGATCAAGAAGCTGACGCGCGGCAACCCGACGATGGCGGCCAAGTTCGCCGAACTCAAGAAGCTCGGGTCTTCCGAGACGGAATGACGCTGGCGCAGGCGCTACCCAGGAAACACATGAACAACATCACCATCGACTACCGTCAGGACGTGCCCCTGGACCCGGCCGACGTCGCCCGCGTCTTCGACCGCTCCGGCATCAAGCGCCCCACGAACGACCTCGCCCGGATCGCGCGGATGTTCGCCGCGCCCAGCCTCCTGCTGTCGGCATGGGTCGACAACGAGCTGGTGGGGCTGTCGCGGTCGCTGACCGACCACGCGTACTGCTGCTACCTGTCGGACCTGGCGGTGGACAAGAAGTACCAGGGCCATGGCATCGGCCGGGAACTCGTGCAGCGCACGCAGGCGATCATCGGCGACGAGGTGTCGCTGATCCTGCTCTCGGCACCCGACGCGATGTCTTACTACCCGGCGCTCGGCTTCGAGTTGGCGCAGAACGCGTACGTCATCCGGCGCAAGCGCTAGAGGCCACTGCGCCACGCCTCACGGCGACCGCCGTGACCCCGCCAGCCCGGCCTTCGCATCCAGCAGGTGCCCGAGCGGCAGCGCCGTCTCCGACTTGATCTCGCGCAGCACGATGCTCGAGCGCACGTGCGTCACGCCGGGCAGGCTGAACAGCACCTCGTGCAGGAAGCGCTCGTAGTGCTTCATGTCGGGCACGGTCACGTTGAGGATGTAGTCCGCGGGCCCGGTCGCCGACACGCAGCGGATGATCTGCGGGCTTGCGGCCACGACTTCTTCGAAGCGTTGCACCATCGCCTCGCTGTGGCGGTCGAGGTTCACCTCGGCCACGGCCGACACGTGCAGGCCCACGTGCTCGGGATCGACGAGCGCGGTGTAGCCGCGGATGACACCGGCCGCCTCCATGTCCTTGATGCGCTTCCAGCAGGGCGTGGGCGACAGGCCGACGGCCTCGGAAATCTGCTGCACGGTCTGCCGGCCGTCATGCTGCAGTGCAGAAAGAATCTTGAGGCAATGCTCGTCAAGAGAAACAGAACCGACGTTCATCGTGGTTTTCGAGTGAATTCTTCTTCAAACAAGGGTCTGCGCCAGTGTATTGAAGAAACACTTACTTGGGGGGGCGCAGAACAATTCCGGGCATGAACGCCCCACTTGAAGCGACCGCACTCCGACGGCCCGACTACCAACTTTCCGACAACCTCTGGGCCGATGCCGGCTCGGTCTTCCTCACCGGCACGCAGGCGCTGATCCGCATCCTGGCGATGCAGGGCCAGCGCGACGCGGCGCGCGGCCTGCACACGCAGGGCTTCGTGAGCGGCTACCGCGGCTCGCCGCTGGGCATGGTCGACCAGGCCATCTGGAAGGCCGGCGAGCGTTTCAAGAAGACCGGCATCCGCTTCGTTCCTGCAGTGAACGAGGAACTCGCGGCCACGCAGGTGCTGGGCACGCAGCGTGTCGAATCCGACCCCGAGCGCACCGTCGATGGCGTGTACGCCATGTGGTACGGCAAGGGCCCGGGCGTGGACCGCGCGGGCGATGCGCTCAAGCACGGCAATGCGTATGGCTCGTCGCCGCGCGGCGGCGTGCTGGTGGTGGCGGGCGACGACCACGGCTGCGTGTCGTCGTCGATGCCGCACCAGAGCGACCACGCCTTCATGGCCTGGCGCATGCCCGTGATGCAGCCCGCCAGCGTGGCCGAGTACCTGGAGTTCGGCCTGTACGGCTACGAGCTGTCGCGCTATTCGGGCGCGTGGGTCGGCATGGCGGCGCTGTCCGAGATCGTCGAGAGCGCGGGCACGGTGGACCTCGATGCGGTGAACGGGCGCGTGGCCGCCTGGGAAGACGCCGACGCCGTGCGCGCCGCCACCGGCCACGCCGCGCCGCCCGACGGCCTGCACTACCGCTGGCCCGACCTGCCATCGCTGCGCATCGAGTCGCGGTTGGAAGACAAGCTCGCGGCCGTCGCCGCCTTCACCCAACGCAACAGCATCGACCGCCACGTCATCGTGAGCCCGCACGCCAAGGTGGGCATCGTTACCTGTGGCAAGGCGCACCACGACCTGATGGAGGTGCTGCGCCGGCTCGAACTCTCGCCCGATCAGCTCGCGCGCGCCGGTGTGCGGCTGTACAAGGTGGGCCTGAGCTTTCCGGTCGAGCAGACGCGCCTCAAGGAGTTCGCGCGCGGGCTCGGCGAGATCCTCATCGTGGAAGAGAAGGGCGCGGTGGTAGAGACGCAGCTGCGCGACATCTTCTACAACGCACCGCCCGAGGCGCGCCCCGTGCTCGTGGGCAAGCACGACCACGCGGGCCAGCCGCTGGTGTCGGCGCTCGGCGAGCTGCGGCCTTCGCGCCTCATCGAACTGGTCGCGCACTGGCTGGCCGCGCACTTTCCCGAGAACCACGACCTGGGCGATCACCTGCAGCACGTGCGCGACTTCACGCCGCCCGAGCTGCTGGCCAACGCGAGCGATGCGGTCAAGCGCCTGCCGTACTTCTGCGCCGGCTGCCCGCACAACACCAGCACCAAGGTGCCCGATGGCTCGACGGCGCGCGCGGGCATCGGCTGCCACTTCATGGCCAACTGGATGGACCGCAGCACGGCGGGCCTGATCCAGATGGGCGGCGAGGGCGTCGACTGGATCTCGCACGCGATGTTCACCAAGACGCCGCACGTGTTCCAGAACCTGGGCGACGGCACCTACTACCACTCGGGCTACCTCGCGATCCGCCAGGCCGTCGCGGCCAAGGCCACGCTCACCTACAAGATCCTGTTCAACGACGCGGTCGCGATGACCGGTGGCCAGCCGGTCGACGGCGTCATCAGCGTCGACGCCATTGCGCGGCAAGTGGAGTCGGAAGGCGTCACCAAGGTGGTGGTGGTGAGCGATGCCATCCATCACTACGACGCCATCAAGAACAAGTTTCCGGCGGGCACCGAATTTCACGACCGCGCCGCACTCGACGAGGTGCAGCGCCGCCTGCGCGAGATGCCCGGCGTGACCGTGCTCATCTACGAGCAGACCTGCGCCGCCGAGAAGCGCCGCCGCCGCAAGAAGGGCGAGCTGGCCGATCCGCCCAAGCGCCTGTTCATCAACGAGGCCGTGTGCGAAGGCTGCGGCGACTGCACCGTGCAGAGCAACTGCGTGGCCGTGCTGCCGCACGAGACGCCGATGGGCCGCAAGCGCAAGATCGACCAGACCAGCTGCAACAAGGACTACTCCTGCGCCAAGGGCTTCTGCCCCAGCTTCGTGGGCGTCAGCGGCGGCAAGCTGCGCCGCAAGAGCGGGGCGCTGGCGGCCGGGCGCGATGCCTTCCTGCACCGCGTGGGCGCGCTCGCGCATCCCGCGCCGCATGCATGGACCGGCCCCTACGACCTGCTGGTGACCGGCGTGGGCGGCACCGGCGTGGTGACGGTGGGCGCGGTCATCGCGATGGCCGCGCACCTCGAGGCCAAGTCGGCCAGCGTGCTCGACTTCATGGGCTTCGCGCAGAAGGGCGGTTCGGTGCTGAGCTTCGTGCGGCTGGCCGACACGCCGGAGCGGTTGAATCAGGTGCGCATCGACACGCAGCAGGCCGACGCCATCCTCGCGTGCGACGTGGTGGTGGGCGCCTCGGCCGATGCGCTGCAGACCGTGCGGCACGGGCGCACGCGCGTGCTCGCGAACATCCACGAGATCCCGGTGGCCGAGTCGCTGCGCAACCCCGATGCCGACCTGCATGTCGACCTGTTGCTCGAGAAGATGCGCTTCGTCGCGGGCGAGGAACAGGTCGAGACCTTCGATGCGCAGAGCCTGGCCGAAGAGTTTCTGGGCGACACGCTGGCCGCGAACATCGTGGCGACCGGCTATGCGTGGCAGCGCGGCCTGGTGCCGCTGAGCCTAGAGGCGCTCATGCATGCGATCGAACTCAACGGCGTGGCCGTGGCGGCCAACCAGTCGGCGTTCTCGCTGGGGCGGCTCGCGGCCGGCGACCCGGCGGCGCTCGATCAGTTGCGCGCGGCACCGGTCGAGGCGGCGGCGCACCAGGTCGACGACCGCCCGCTGGAAACGCTGCTCGCCGATGCGCGTCGCCATCTCACCGGCTACCAGAACGCTGCATGGGCCGCGCGCTTCGAGCAGCGCATTCGCGCACTGCAGGCGGTCGAGTCCGCCTTGCCGGGCGGCGACGTGAGCCTGCCGTTTACGCGCAACGCGGCGCGCAGCCTCTTGAAGCTCATGAGCTACAAGGACGAGTACGAGGTCGCGCGCCTGTACACCGACGGCGCGTTCCTGCAGAAGCTGAAGGACCAGTTCGAAGGCGACCTGAAGCTCGAGTTCCACATGGCGCCGCCACTGCTCTCGCGCCCCGCGCACGGACAGGCGCCCGCCAAGGTGCGCCTCGGTGGATGGATGTTGCCGGCGATGAAGTGGCTGGCCCACGGCAAGCGCCTGCGCGGCACGCCCTTCGACCTGTTCGGCCACACGGCGGAGCGCCGCACCGAACGCGCACTGATCGATCACTTCGACCGCCTGCTGCAGGAGATGGCCACCGCGCTGACCCCCGACAACCAGCCGACCGCCGCACGCATCGCGGCGCTGCCGCTGTCGGTGCGCGGCTTCGGCCACGTGAAGCTGGCGAACCTGGATTCGGCGCGCCTGCGCGAGGCCGAGCTGCTGCACCGCTTTGCGCCGTCGCGCTACGCGAAGCCGGTGGACGCGCCTGGCGCCGGGCAGATTCGGGGCATCGCCATCGTGGCCAGCGCGCGGTAGCGGGCGCGGGTGGCGAGCGTGAGTTGCTCGGCTACGATCCTTGCCGAAGCACTCACGCCCGCCACACCCCGACGATCACAGGACCCATGCGCGCCTTTCTCTACTACGCCCTGATGCTCCTGCTCGGATATGCCTGGTACAGGTACGGACAGAAGCTGCTGCGCAAGGGCTATCGCGATGAGAAGGGCGAACTCACCCAGGGGCTCGTAGGGCCCGTCGGATTCCTGCTGACCGCTGGCGTGACCTGCTACCTCTTCTTCGCCATGCTGCGCGCCCTGGTGCGGGGCGAGGTGCCCTGCGTCGGAAAGGGCTGCGTGGGGCAGGTCTACACGCTGGCGGCGCATGCGGGCGACTACTGGGCCAACCTGTTCTTCCTGGCGTGGTGCGTGCTGGGATTGGCCTATGCGATGTATGTGACGCTCAGGATCTGGTTCCGGGCTTAGCCCGCGCAGTGCGCGCAGCCGGCTCCCGCGCCAGCATCTCGACGACCAAAGCAATGAACCACTGGTGCAGTGCCGAGGTCTCGTGCCGCTCGTGCCAGACCAGCTCGACGGTGCGCGCCGGCGCCGCCAGCGGTGGCGCCACGCGCTTCAGGCCTGTCATGCGCATCGTCTCCAGGCCCTCGGACCAGGGAAGCACGGCGATCAGGTCGGAGCGGCGCACGGCCTCGTAGGCTGCGGAGTAGTGGCTCACCGTAGAGACCAGGTTGCGCTGCAGGCCGCGGCTTTGCAGCACGCGGTCGTAGATGCCACCGACACGGCCCGCCAGGCTCACGTCGAGGTGGCGCGCGGCCAGGAATTTCTTCAGCGGAATCTTGTCGAGCTTGGCCAGCGGGTGGTCGTTGTGCATGAAGCAGGCAAAGTCGACCGACCACAGTCGGCGTGAGCGCATGAAACCGGGGCGCTGCACGTCGTCGTTGTAGGCGCCGATGGCGAAGTCGGCGCGGTTGTCGTCCAGCGACTGCCCGAAGTCCACGACCGTGCCGGGGTGGGTGTGCAGCCGCATCCCTGGCGCAAGTTCGCCGAGCCGCTCGAGCAGGCGGGGGGCGACGATGCAGGCCACGTAGTCGGTCATCGAGACCGTCAGGCGGGCGTCGCTTTGCGAGGCATCGAAGCTCTCGCCCTCGAGCGTGCCCCGGATGGTGCGCAATGAGCGGGCCAGCGGCGCCCACAACTCCGTGGCGCGCCGCGTCGGGCGGATGCCCGCGCCGTTGCGCACGAACAAAGGGTCGCCGTAGGTCTCGCGCAGCCGGCGCAACGCGTTGCTGACCGTGGGCTGCGTCAGCGACAGCTTGGACGCGGCGCGCGTCACGTTGCCTTCGTTCATGAGGGCTTCGAAGACCTTCAGCAGGTTGAGATCGGCGTTGCGGTAGTTCATGGACAGGGGAGGCTGAAACCATTCACATGGTCAATGGAATGGATTCAGCATATAAATTTTTCGGAATTGTGACGCGATCCTACGATCCCGTCATTCCTCACCGCCCATGCCCTCGGAACCCGGCAAACAGACCCATGACTCAGATCCTCGTCAAGAACGCCCGCCTGCTCGATCCGCTGAAGCCCGAGCTGCAGGACCGCCACGACATCCTGATCGAGGGCGACACCATCCGCGAGGTGTCCGACCGGCCGATCGTGGCGCGCGATGCGCGGGTCATCGACGCCGCCGGCAAGACCGTGATGCCCGGCCTGATCGACCTGCATGTGCACGTGGTGGCCGTCGACCTGAACCTGCAGCGCCAGGCGCTGATGCCCAATGTGTTGGCGACGCTGCGCAGCCTGCCGATCCTGCGCGGCATGCTGCGCCGCGGCTTCACGACCGTTCGCGACGCCGCCGGCGCGGGCGATGCCTTCAAGCAGGCGGTGCAGTCGGGGCTGGCGCAGGGGCCGCGCCTGTTCGTCTCGGGCCGCGCGCTGAGCCAGACCGGCGGCCATGGCGACGGCCGCGCGCGCTCCGACTATCTGGTGGCCAACGCCGTGTGCCCCAACTGCGCCCGCGTGGGCATGCTCGCCCGTGTGGCCGATGGCGTGGACGCCGTGCGTAAGGCTGCGCGCGAAGAACTGCAGATGGGCGCGGACCAGATCAAGATCATGGCCGGCGGCGGCGTGGCGTCGCCTACCGACCCGGTCGATGCGCTGGGCTACAGCGAAGACGAGATCCGCGCCATCGTCGGCGAAGCGGCAGCCCGCAACACCTACGTGCTGGCCCACGCCTACACCCCGGCCGCGATCCAGCGCGTGGTGCGCTGCGGCGTGCGCACGATCGAGCACGGCAATCTGGTCGATGCACCCACCGCCGCGCTCATGGCCGCGCACGGCGCCTATGTGGTGCCCACGCTGGTGACCTACGACGCGCTCGCCAACGAAGGCGCGGCGCTGGGGCTGCCGCCCGCCAGCGTGGCCAAGGTGGAAGACGTGCGCGGCGCCGGGCTGCGCTCGCTCGAGGTCTACAAGTCGGCCGGCGTGAAGATGGGCTTCGGCACCGACCTGCTGGGCGAGTCGCACCGCCTGCAGAGCGACGAGTTCCGCCTGCGTGCCCAGGTGCTGTCGCCGGCCGAGATCATCGCCAGCGCCACGCTGATCGGCGCCGAGGTGCTGGGCATGAGCGACCGGCTCGGCCGGCTGATCCCGGGCGCGCTGGCCGACCTGTTGCTGGTCGATGGCGACCCGATGCGTAACCTCGATTGCCTGTTGGGGCAGGGCGAGCGCATTCCCCTGGTGATGAAGGCCGGCGTGGTCGAGTTCGACGCGCTGTAGCCCGCCCCCCCGAGCTGTTCAGACAACCCGCCGGATGCCTCCGGCCCTCTTCAAGGAAACGACACATGCCCAAGCTGACGCAAGCCGTCTGGCGGTACCGCCACGACCAGATGGTCCGGTTGATGGACGAACTCGCCGTCGATGCGCTGGTGTTCACCACCGCGGATTTCTTTCAGTTCGCGACCAACTTCCACACCGACGTGCAGCCCTGGGAACGGCCGATCTTCGCGGTCGTGCCGCGCCAGGGCGAGGGCTTCCTGGTCATGAACGAACTGTCGACGAACCACATGCGCTTCTCGATGGAAGCCCACAAGGTGTGGATCACGGACGTGACGTTTTATGCCGAGCATCCGATGGTGAGCAACCGCCTGCCGCTCGTGTCGCAGCTCCCCGAGATCCTCGCCGAGCGCCTGAGCCGCGCCGGCCTGCGCCGCTCGCGCATCGCGCTGGATGCCGGCAGCGGCGTGATGGCGGCCGTGCAGCGCCTGCTGCCCGACCTGAACGTGCGCGTCGCCACCGCGGAAGTGCGCAGCCTGCGCTGGCAGAAGCACGCCGAGGAACTGGCCGTCATGCAGGCCATGGCCGGGCTGACGGACTGGCTGCAGGACCGCTACCGCGACGCGATCAAGCCCGGCCGCCTGGTGCAGGAGATGGACTGCGCCATGGCCAGCCTGTTCGTGCAGGAGGCTGCCGAGCGCTTTCCCGGCGAGCAGTTCGAGGTCGTGCGCTGCTGGACGCTCAGCGGCCCGGCATCGGCCTCGCCGCACGGCGACGGTGCCTCCTGCGGCGCGCGCATCCGCGAAGGCGACGTGCTGGTCAACATCGTGATTCCCCGGCTCAACGGCCTGACGATCGAGAACGAGCGCACCTGGTTTTGCGGGCGCCCCGACGACCAGAAGAAGGCGCTGTGGACGGCCGCGCGCGACGCGACCGATGCGGCCATCGGCGCGGCCGTGACAGGCCGGCCCGTGTGCGCGATCGACGCCGCGGCGCAGGCCGTGATCGAACGCGCCGGCTTTGCCGACTGCATCCGTCACCGCACGGGCCACGCCATCGGCATCGTGCACCACGAGTACCCGGAGGACATGGCCTTCAGCCAGCGTCCGCTGCGCGACAACGAGGTCTATTCGGCCGAGCCCGGCCTGTACGTCTACGGCGTGGGCGGCTTTCGCATCGACGACACGGTCGTGGTGGGCGCGACGCCGCGCGTGCTCACCGCCACGCCCAAGTCGCTCGACTACGCCACCGTCGGTTGATACCGCTCACACCTTTCGCAACCACCGACCTTGACTTCATCATGACCACCCGTCGCACCATGCTTTCCGCGTTGGCCGTTGCCGCCTCGCTGCTCGCCGCACCCGCCTTCGCGCAGGGCTTTCCCTCCAAACCGATCAAGGTGGTGGTTCCGCAGCCGGCCGGCTCGGGGCCGGACACCTTGGCGCGCACGCTGGCCGACGTGCTCGCCAAGAGCATCGGGCAGAGCGTCGTGGTGGAGAACCGCCCCGGCGCCAACGGCACGCTGGCCGCGGCCTACGTGCTCTCGCAGCCCGCGGACGGCTACACGCTGTTCCTGGCCGGCGTCTCGAACATGTCGTGGAACCCGCACCTGTACAAGTCGCTGGGGCACCAGCCGGCGCGCGACTTCACCGGCGTCGCTGTCATCGCGAACACCCCGTTCGTGACGGTCGTGTCGCCGAGCCTGGGCGTGAAGACGCTGCCCGAGCTCATCAAGATGGCCAAGGCAGAGCCGCAGCGGCTCAGCTTTGCATCCGCCGGCATCGGCAACTCCACCCATCTTGCGAGCGAGCTGCTGAAGTCGCGCACCGGCATCCAGATGCAGCACGTGCCCATCAGCGGCGCCGGTGGCCCCAACGCGCTGACCAGCGTGATGGCGGGCGACACGCCAGTGATGACGACCGTCCCCGTCGGCGTGGTGCCGCTGGTCAAGAGCGGCAAGCTCGTGCCGCTGGCGGTCACCGGCGAACGGCGGTTGCCACAGCTGCCCGACGTGCCCACGTTCAAGGAGCTGGGCATCGACATGGAAGTGCCCGGCTGGTACTCCCTGGTGGCGCGCGCAGGCGCACCCGGCGACGCGGTCGCGCGGCTCAACACCGAGATCAACAAGGCGCTGGACACGCCCGAGATGAAGGAGCGCCTGGCCGGCCAGATGCTGATCGGCGTCAAGTCGACGCCAGCCGATGTCTTGAAGTTCACGCAGCGCGAGTCGGCCGCCTGGGGGCCCATCATCGATCGGCTGGGCATTGCGCAGTGAGTGACACGGCGCAGGTTTCTTTCGAGGCGCTGGACCACGCGCTGCGGCGGTTTCCGGGGCACCGGCTGTTCACCGTGCTGGCGATCGACCCCGGCCTTGCTGCGTCCCGGCGCCTGTACACGAGCGACCCGGCGGCGTATCCGTGCGGCGGTACCAAGCCACTGCACCATGACAACGACTTCTTTCGCGAGGTGGTGCAGGGCGGCCGGGCGCGCATCTGCGTTGATCAGGAAGACTGCCGTCGCGCGTTCCCGGACCATGCGCTGATCGACGCGCTGGGCTGCCGGTCTGCCATCAATGTGCCGATCCGGCACGACGGCCGCACGATCGGTTCCCTGAACCTCCTGCATCAGGAACACTGGTACCAGCCCGACATGGTGCCCGCGTTGATGCGCGTCGCCGAACAAGCCGCATCCTTGCTTCTTCCGCTCCGATACGTTGAGATGCCTGCATGACGATCCATCGCCGAACCTTCGTGCTGAATGCTGCCGCATCTCTTGCCACCGCGGCGCGCGCGGCCGGCCCGGGCTATCCCAACAAGCCGATCACCATCGTGTTTCCCTATGCGGCCGGCGGTGCCACAGACGCCATGACGCGCCAGATCGCCGACCTCATGGCCAAGGCGCTCGGCCAGCCGGTCATCGTCGACGCGAAGCCGGGCGCCGGTGGATCGATGGCGCTGCAGCAGGCCGTGCGCGCCAACCCGGACGGGCACACGCTGGTGCTCGTGGCCAGCGGAACGATGGCCGTCAACCCCTACCTGTACGACCTGAAATACAAGCCGGTGGAAGACCTCGCGCCGATCACGATCCTGGTCGACATTCCCTTCGTGGTCGTGACGCGGCCGGACTTTCCCGCGCGCACCCTCAAGGAATTCATCGCGCATGCGAAGGCGAATCCGGGGAAGGTGTCGTTCGCGAATGCCGGCGTGGGCACGCAGGCCCACCTCACGCAGATGATGTTCATGAAGGCGGCCGGCATCTCGGCCAACGTCGTTCCCTACAAGGGCGGCACCGGCGCCATCGCCGACCTGCTCGGCGGCCACATCGACGCCATGATCGACAACGCCGCCGCGCAGGTGGCGAACGTGCGGGCCGGCAAGGTGCGCGCGCTGTTCGTCACCACGCGCGAACGCAGCGAATCGCTGCCCGGCGTGCCCACGGCGCAGGAGGCCGGCTTGCCCGGCTTCGTGACCTCGGGATGGTTCGGACTGGCCGCGCCCAAGGGCACGCCGCAGGCCATCGTCGACAGGCTCAACGCGGTGATCGTGCAGGGCATGGAACGGCCCGAGGCGCGCAAGAGGTTGATCGATGCGGGGTGGATGCCCATCGGCAGCTCGCCCGGCGAGGCGGCGGAGCGGGCTCGGTCGGATCTGGCGCGGTTCGGGCAGGTGGCGCGGCAGATGCGGCAGGTGGAACTGAAGAAGGAGTGAGGGGCGCCATGGCCTCGTGAGCGGGGGCTGCAAGGACGGATGGCCGGCACTCGAAGGACCCGTGCGACTGGGTACCATCGGCCACGACCGGTCGTTCGCCGGGGGACGGTTGAGCCGACGATGTTGAAGATGCTCGCAGCAGCTGAAGGACGTTTGCTTGGGTAGCACGCGAATCCCTTTCCACACCACCACGATCCGCGCGCCCGCAGTGGCGGTTCGCGCGGCAGCCGCAGCGGTCGTCCTGCTGGGGCTGGCCGCCGCGCCCGCCGCTGCGCAGTCGCCACCGGCCACGGCCGGACCGACCACAGTGAAGGTGCCACCCACCGGCGCGCGCACGTGCCTGGGCTTGCAGCAAGACGGCAGATCCGCCCCTCAGTCGTGCACGGACGCGGGACCGCTGGCCTTGATCCCCAAGCAGGACGGCATGTTGCGCGCGGGCCCACCCGACTACGAGGCGGTGGCCGGCCAACCCTTGACCTCCTGTGTGCGCGACCGGGTGTCCGGGCTGGTCTGGGAGGGCAAGCCCGACAGCGGCAAGCTGGCGTGGATGAGGACACAGGCCGGTCCGCCGGGCACCGGCAAGCTGATCGACAGCTACGGTCCGCACAACGAGCCAGCGCCCGGCAGCCGGGCCAACACCGACGCCTATTCCTACTACGGCGATGGCCGGCCGGGCGATGCCATGGCCTATGTGGCGCAGGTGAACGCGATGCGCCTGTGCGGCTTCACCGATTGGCGCCTGCCCACGGTGGCCGAGCTGTACGGCCTGATCGATCTGGGGGAGCTGATCAACGAACGGGCGGGGCGGTGGCCCGCCGAACAGGCCGCCGTCGATGCGCGATGGCTGCCGAACACCGTGCCGGGCCACTACCTGAGCTCCGAGCCGGACGACCAGACCCGCATCTGGTGCGTGAGCTTCAAGCTCGGGTTCGTCTACAGCTGCAACCGCAGGATGGAGAGAAGGCCGCAGCCGTTGTTCATTCGCCTGGTGCGCGGCCCCGAAGTGCCGGAGACGGGACGCTGGCGCGAAGTGTCCGACGAGCGCGGCGTGCCCGGCGGCGTGGTCGAAGACCGCCACACCGGCCTGGCGTGGCGCCGCTGCGACGAGCCGCAGGTATGGAACGGCCAGCGCTGCACCGGAACGGCCGGGCGCTACCGCTATGTGCAAGCCCTGCAGCACGCCAGCACACAACCGGGTTGGCGCCTGCCCACCATCAAGGAAGTGAACAGCCTCGCCGAGCGCTGGTTCAAGAAGCTCGACATCCCCGCCGCCGATTTCCCGGCGTCCGGCACGCAGCCGCTGCGCGAAGGGTATCGGTCCTCCACCGTCTGCACCGCGGGCCCCGCGACGCGGGAGGCCCGTGCATGGATCGGCGGATGGGTGCTGGGGGGTGGGGGCGATGTCTCTTGCGAGGCGCAGCCCATGCCCCTCGGGGTCCGGCTCGTGCGCGAGTGACGTGCGATGCGCATCTGTCGCGACGCCATGCCGTGAAGATGTGGCACCGGGTCAAGGACCGCAAGCTCTAGCCCCGCTGCCCGTCGTTCCTGGCGTTTCTGTGCTGCCTCTTTGGCGAGGCATCGGCTACCGTCTGACGCGGCCTGCTTGCGGTCACGAACGGTCATTCACGGTGCCGCCCCGCGCTCCGAAAGCAGCAGGCCGCCCAACCCGGAGGAGACTCGCATGGGACTTCTGACCTTCAGCCTCAACGTCACCCTGGACGGCTGCGTCGACCACCAGGAGGGCATCGCCGACGACGAGACGCACGCCTTCTTCACCCGCCTCATGGACGAGGGTGGGGCGATGCTGTGGGGCCGCACCACCTACGAGATGATGGAGAGCTACTGGCCGGTGGTCGCCCGCGGCGATGTGGAGGCGCCGCCGTCGGTGCGCGAATGGGCGGCCAAGCTGGAGATCAAGCCGAAGTACGTCGTGTCGTCGACGCGAACGGACTTTCCGTGGAGCCACAGCCGCCACCTCGCCGGCGACTTGCGCTCGGGCGTGCAAAAGCTCAAGGACGCGACCCCGGCCGGCGTGCTCCTCGGTAGCGGCAAGCTCGCGACCGCACTGGACCGGCTGGATCTGATCGACGAGTACAGGTTCCTCGTTCACCCCAGGATCGCCGGCCACGGCCCGACCCTGTACGAGGGCGGGCTGCCTCACACGCGACGGCTGGAGCTGGTCTCGGCGAACCCGCTCGGCAACGGCGCGGTCGCCATGCATTACCGGCGCGCACGCGGCTGACAGTCAGCCACGCCCCCGGGCCAACGGAAACAGCACGGTCGTCACCGAGCAGTGCTCCAGCGCGAGGATCACCCACACATTACGGACCGCGCCCAGCGCAAAGAAGGTGGTCTGCTCGCGAAATGGCTGGGTGTAGGCCGCGCAAAAGGTCAGGGCGAAGCGAGGGGGGAAGAAGTTCTCGGGTACTTTCGCACGGTCCCGCAATCCACGCCCCCTCACCGCAACCCCGACTGCCGATCCGCCGCCTCCACCAGCTGCATCAACCCCGGCCCGATGGTGTCCAACAGCTGCGCCTTCTTCCAGCGAAACCCTGGCACCGCGCAGTTGAACAGCAGCCGGCGCGGCCCGTAGCGGATGCGCGCCGCGGCGCCCGCGGCAAGCACGCCAAAACCTGAATCCCCAAGGTTGATGGCGAAGCCGCGCTTGCCGTAGTGCGCCACGCTCTCGCGCACGCCTTCGAGGCAACGCGCGTGCTCGTCGGGCCGCTCGTGCTTCACGCGGGCCAGGAACTCCTGGCGCTCACCCGCAGGCAACTGCGCCAGCCACGCACGGCCCATGGCGGTTTCGACGATGCCGCGCACCGCGCCCACGCCGGGGCGCTTGAGGGTGCCGCCCTCGTGGGCACAGGTTTCCAGGTAGACCACGTCGAGGTCGCTGGTCACGCCGACCGACACCGCGCCCTCGACGCGGTCGGCCAGTTGCTGCATGGCCGGGCGCAGCAGGGCCAGCATCGGCGTGTTGATGACGTAGGGGTAGCACAGCGCCACGGCAGCGGGGCCGATGAAGTAGCGGTCCAGGCGTTCGTCGTGGTCCAGGAAACCCATGGTCAGCAAGGTGCGGCACAGGCGCGAGACGGTGGGGCGCGACAGGCCCAGCTTGGCGGCGAACTCGCTGTTGGCGTGCGCGCGCGGGTCGCCCACGAAGGTCTGCAGGATGAGCAGGCCCTTGGCCAGGGTGCCGGCGATGTACGGGTCTTCGTCCCGCACGCGGCGCAGGTCGTCGGAATGCTTCATGGGCTGGCGGCGATTCTGGACAGGGCGGGGCATGGGAGTGAATCGCAGTTTCAATGATTGAAATTCAGTGCCGGCAATTGTGGACCTGCTTCCTACAGTCGCGGCCACCATGATCCGAGACACTCCCCACTTCGAGGCCCTGCGGGCCGACATCCGCGCCTTCGTTCGCGAACGCTGGCATCCGCTGGAAGAGCAAGTCAGCCGCGACAACGACATCCCGCCCGACGTGGTCGACGAGCTGCGGCGCAAGGGCTACTTCGGCTGGAGCATTCCCGAGGCGTACGGCGGCCTGGGCCTCACGACCGAAGAGCTGGTGCTGTGCGCCATGGAGCTGTCGCAGTCGTCGGTGGCGCTGCGCGCCCGCGTGGGCACCAACACGGGCATCGGCTCCGAAGCGCTGGTGGCCGACGGCACCGAAGCGCAGAAGCAGCGCTGGCTGCCGCGCATGGCCACAGGCGAACTCACCGGCTGCCTGGCGCTGACGGAGCCCGAGGCGGGATCAGAGGCCAGCAATGTGCAGACCACCGCGCGCCGCGAGGGCGACCACTACGTGCTCAACGGCAGCAAGCGCTTCATCACCAACGCGCCGGTGGCCGATGTGTTCACCGTCATCGCCCGCACCGAAGACGGCTCGAAGGGCAGCAAGGGGGTGTCGGCGTTCCTGGTCGAGCGCGGGCCGGGCCTGACGACGGGCGCGCCCTATCGCATGATGGGCCAGGCCGGCTCGTTCGTGTCGGACGTGCACTTCGACGAATGCCGCGTGCATGCCGACCAGCTCATCGGCGGGCGCGAAGGCATGGGCTTCCAGACGGTGATGAAGGTGCTCAACAAGCAGCGCCTGCATCTGGCAGCGCTGTGCACGGGCCCGGCCATCCGCATGCTGGACCTGGCCATGGCGCACACGAGCGGCCGCCATCAGTTCGGCCAGGCGGTGGCCGACTTCCAGCTGGTGCAGGCCATGATCGCCGACAGCCGCACCGAGATCTACGCGGCGCGTTCGATGATCCTCGAGGCGGCGCGGGCGCGCGATCGCGGCGAAGACGTGGCCATGTCGGCCTCCATGTGCAAGTACTTCGCGTCCGAGATGTGCGGCCGCGTGGCCGACCGCGCGGTGCAGATGTTTGGCGGCTCGGGCTACGTGGCCGACTTCAGCCCCATCGAGCGCTACTACCGCGACGTGCGCCTGTTCCGCCTGTACGAGGGCACGAGCCAGATCCACCAGCTCAACATCGCCAAGCTGGCATTGCGAGAGGCGGGTGCGCGATGAACGTGCGCACCGACCTCGTCGCAGGGGTGCGCGACTTCGTCGAGCGGCATTGCATCCCGCTCGAATCGAATGCCCACGTGCACGACCCGCGGGCGATGGACGCGGCGCTGTCGCAGCTGCGCCCGGTCGCGCGCGAGCTGGGCCTGTACCTGCCGCAGATGCCGGTGGAGGAGGGCGGGCTGGGCCTGTCGTGGGTCGAGCGCGCGGCGGTGTTCGAGGAGGCCGGCCGCAGCTACCTGGGCCCGGCCGCGCTCAACTGTGCCGCGCCCGACCAGCCCAACATGATCAGCCTGCTGCGCCAGGGCACGCCCGCGCAGCGGCAGCGCTACCTGCGGCCCTTGGCCGAGGGCCGCATCCGCTCGTGCTTCGCGATGACCGAGCCGGCGCCCGGCGCGGGCTCCGACCCGTCGATGCTGCGCACCACCGCGCGGCGCGAGGGTGATGGCTGGGTCATCGACGGCCACAAGTGGTTCATCACCGGCGCGGTGGGCGCGGCCTTCTGCATCGTGCTGGCGCAGACGAAAGAGGGGCCCACGCAGTTCATCGTGGACATGGACCACCCGGGCCTTTCGCTGGTGCGCGCCATCAAGGCCATCGACCCCTTCGCCGTCGGCGGGCACGGCGAGCTGTGCTTCACCGCCTGCCGCGTGGGCGCCGACGCGGTGCTGGGCGAGGTGGGTTCGGGCTTCGTGGCGGCGCAGCAGCGGCTGGAGCCCGCGCGGCTGTCGCACTGCCTGCGGCTCATGGGCCGCGCGCGGCGCGGGCTCGAGATCGCGCAGGCCTATGTGAGCGAGCGCACGTCCTTCGGTGATCGGCTGGCCGACCTGCAGCAGGTCCAGGCGATGGTGGCCGACTGCCGCATCGACCTGCATGCCAGCCGGCTCATGAGCCTGGACTGCGCGCGCCGCATGGACGAGGGGCTGTCGGTGAAGACCGAGTCGGCGATGACGAAGGTCTTCGTGTCCGAGGCCCTGAACCGCGTGGCCGACCGCGCGGCGCAGATGTGCGGTGCGCTGGGCATGTCGGAAGACGCACCCATCGCCCTCATCGTGCGCGAGCTGCGGCCGTTTCGCATCTACGACGGCGCCTCCGAGCTGCACCGCGCCACGCTCGGGCGCCGCTTCCTCACGCACTGACACGTTGAAACACAGAGAAACTGGAGACTGACGATGACGTCCTTGATCAAGAAAATTTCGCACCTGGCTGCCGGCCTTGCATTCGGCCTGGCCGGCTCGCTGGCGATGGCTGCCTTCCCCGATCGCCCCGTGAAGCTGGTCGTGCCTTTCCCCGCCGGCGGCAGCACCGATCTGGTGGCGCGCGAGGTGGCGCTGGCGCTGGGCCATGCGCTGGGCCAGCCGGTCATCGTGGAGAACAAGCCCGGCGCCGGCAGCCTCATCGGCTCGGAGCTCGTGGCCAAGTCCGCGCCCGACGGCTACACGCTGCTCATGGCGGGCCTGACCAACATCTTCCTGCCCTACGTGCACAAGGGGCTCACCTGGAACCCGGTGGACGACTTCGTGCCCGTGGGCCTGGTGGCCGACCTGCCGAACGTGATCGCGGTCAACGCGAAGACGCCGTACCAGAAGCTGCCCGAGCTCATCGCCGCCGACAAGGCCAAGCCGGGCCAGCTCGCCTTCGGCTCCGCGGGCCCGAGCACGCCGTCGCACCTAGTGTGCGAAATGATCAACCACCAGGCCGGCATCAAGATGCAGCACGTGCCCTACAAGGGGAATGCGCCGGCGGTGAACGACCTGATCGCCGGCCACATCCCGGTGATGTGCAACAACCTCGGCGGCACGCTGCCCTACATGAGCAGCGGGCAGATCCGCATCCTGGCGCAGACCGGCCGCACGCGCTCGCCCTCGGCGCCCGACGTGCCCACCTTCGCCGAACTGGGCCTGCAGGGCTTCGACAGCGGCCTGTGGGTCGGCATCGTCGCGCCCAAAGGCACGTCCGATGCCGTCATGCGTCCGCTGCGGGCGGCATTGGCCAAGGCCTTGCCCGCGGTGAAGGACAAGCTGGCCAAGCTGGGCGCGGCCGCGCTCGATCCGTCGCTGTCCGCCTACGGCCAGCGCATCGCCGCCGACCGCAAGCTGTGGGACCCGGTGCTCAAGCGCGTCGACCTGAAGGGCAACTGATGGGCCAGCCTGCCGACCACGCACCCCTGCACGGCGTGCGCATTCTCGACATGGCGACCGTGCTCGCTGCGCCGTTCTCGGCCACGCTGTGCGGCGACATGGGCGCCGACGTCGTCAAGCTCGAGCTGCCGGGCGGCGGTGATCCGCTGCGCGGGCTCACGCCGGTGCACGAGGGCCATCCGCTGTTCTGGAAGACCGCGAACCGCGGCAAGAAGGGCATCTCGCTCGACGTGCGCAAGCCCGAGGGCCGCGCGCTGTTCCTGCAGCTCATCGCCGGCTTCGATGTGCTGGTGGAAAACTTCCGCACCGGCACGCTGGACGGCTGGGGCCTGGACATCGCCACGCTGCACGCGGCCAACCCGCGCCTCATCGTGCTGCGCCTCACGGGCTTCGGCCAGACCGGCCCGTATGCGCGCCGGCCGGGCTTTGCGCGCATCTTCGAAGCGATGAGCGGGTTCACGCACCTGACCGGCGAGCCCGATGGTCCGCCGCAGCACATGAACTACCCGCTGGGCGACGTGGTGGCGGGCCTCTTCGGCGCCTTTGCCATCAGCACTGCATTGGCAGAGCGCAACGCGCTGCCGCTCGCGCAGCAACGGGGCGCCGAGATCGACCTGTCGGCCACCGAGGCGATGTCGCGCCTGCTCGATCCGCTGGCGGCCGAGCACCGCATCGGCGGCGTGGTGCGCGAACGAACCGGCTCGCGCGCCACCTACACCGCGCCGTCCAACGTGTTCCGCGCGCTCGACGGCGTGTGGTTCACGCTGGTGGGCACGGGCGGGCCGATCTTCGCGCGCATCTGCCGCGCCATCGGCCGCGAAGACTTGCTCACCGACGCCCGCTTTGCCGACAACGCCGCGCGCATCCGCCACCTCGAGGCGCTGGACCGCATCCTGGCCGACTGGTGCGGCAGTCTTCCATTCGCGGAACTGGCCGTGCGGCTGGACCGCGAAGACGTGCCCTACAGCAAGGTGTATTCGATCGCCGACCTGCGGGCCGACCCGCACATGCAGGCACGCGGCGCCTTCATCGACGTGCCCGACGAACAGTTCGGCACCGTGCCGGCACCGGCGGCGGTGCCGCGCTTCGTGGGGCGCGAAGGCGTACGGCCAGCCGCCACCGGGCCCCGCACGGGGCAGCACAACGCCCAGGTGTATGGCGCGCTGGGCCTGAGCGAGGCGCAGCTCGAGGCACTGCGCGACGCGCAGGTGATCTGAAGCGCGCCTGCGCTTTCGCCTGCCCTGCGGGGTAGGCGTTTTGTCATGCCTGTCCCCGTGCCGTCGCGGGACACCTGACTCCCCCAGAAAAGGGCGCTCCGCTCATGTGCGAAAGCGGTGCGGTTCCTACAGTCATCCCCATGCCGAACGCTTCTTCCCACGCCGGGAAGGCCAGCGGTTTCGGCCGGCCACGATCACCGGGGAAACCGCATGGAACCGCTCGAAGTTCTGCCGAGAACCGCCCTGAGTCTGCTGCGCGAAGACGCCGGCATGTCGTTCATGGAGTTCGCGCTGATCGGTGCACTGGTGATGGTCGTCGTCCTTCTGCTGGTGCTCGCCCTGCGGCGCAGTGCCTGAACACGGGGAGCCCGCCATGCAGGAATTCAACGCTGTTCTCGAACTGCTCGCGATGCTGGCGACCGACATCCGCATGCTGGCGCTCTTCGCGCTGCTCGGCGTGGCGGCTGTGAGCGACTGGCGCTTCTATCGCATTCCCAACTGGCTGACCTTCGGCGGCGCGTGCTTCGCCCTCATCTACGGAACGATGGCGGCACGCACGCCGTCGTCGGGCGCGCTGAGTGCATTCGGTGGCCTGGGCGTGGGCTTCGTCGTGATGCTGCCGTTCTATGCGCTCGGGATCATGGGCGCGGGCGACGTCAAGCTGATGGCCATGACCGGAGCCTTCCTGGGGCCCCAGCAGACGCTGATGGCCTTGCTCTTCACTTTCATCGCGGGCGGCGTCGCGGCGCTGGCTTTCGCGATCCATCGCCGCCGCCTCGCTCACATGCTCGGCAACGTCAAGACCGCGGCGCAGGGGATGCTCATTTCCGGCATCGCAGGCGTGCGGCCCGACGGGCGCCTGCAGGCAGGCCAGTCCGTGGGCAAGTTGCCCTACGGCGTCTGCATCGCGGCGGGCACGGTGGTCCAAGTGCTGGCGCACCAGCTGGGCTTTGTCTAGCTCCTACATGTTTCACCCCTGGCGGAGGTTCGTATGAAGAACATCAAGGCGATCGGGCTGATCTTTCTGGCCCTGCTGTTCGGGCTGGCGGCCGCGGTCTACGCGACCGGCTGGATCTCCCGACAAAGCGGCATCGCGTCCAACAAGGTCGTGGTGGCCGCCGTCGACATCGACCTGGGCAGCCGCGTCAACGCGCAGATGCTGTCCACGGTCGACTGGCCCAGCGGCTCGGTGCCGAACGGCTCCTTCAGCGACATCAAGGCGCTGAACGACCGCGTGGTGAAGGTCGGCGTGCTGCGCGGCGAGGCGCTCATGGAGGGCAAGCTGGCGCCGGTGGGCACGCAGGGCGGGCTGTCGGCAGTGATCGCCAGCGGCAAGCGGGCCATGACGGTGCGTGTCAATGACGTCGTCGGCGTGGCGGGCTTCGCGCTGCCGGGCAACTACGTCGACGTGATGGTCAATGCC
Source organism: Variovorax sp. GW822-FHT04E09 (assembly GCF_058800845.1). Taxonomy (NCBI): domain Bacteria; kingdom Pseudomonadati; phylum Pseudomonadota; class Betaproteobacteria; order Burkholderiales; family Comamonadaceae; genus Variovorax; species Variovorax sp. GW822-FHT04E09. The sequence continues at coordinate 1,229,677 of NZ_JBXAMR010000001.1, read as the reverse complement.
CAGCAGGACAAAGGGCGTGGCGAAGACGCGCTGCAGATCAGCAAGACCGTGCTCGAGAAGGTGCTGGTGCTGGCGGTGGCCCAGGAGGCCAACCGCGACGACACCAAGCCGAAGGTCGTGAGCGCGGTGACGCTCGAGCTCTCGCTCGAAGACTCCGAGAAGCTCGACCTGGCACGCAGCGTGGGCACCCTGTCGCTCGTGCTGCGCAACCAGATGGACAAGACCACGGTCGCCACCCTGGGCATCACCAAGGGGCAGCTGTTCGGCGAGAAGAAGGACATCGTGCCGGTCTCCACCGCGGCGGCCCCGGCCCGCCCGCGGGTGCGGCAGGCAGGCCCCGTCACGCCGCGAGCCTCCGAGTGCGTGGAAGTGATCCAGCACGCAGGCCGCTCGCTCACCTGTTTCTGATCGTCGTCAGGAGGAACACCAAGTGCGCCCACTCACAACAACCATCGCCCGTCTGCTGGCGACCCTCGCGACAGTGGCGACCCCCGCCATGGCCGCGGAGGTCGTGGCAGCCGCCCCCACCACGGCCGCCGCCATGCCTGCGCCTGCTGCAGCTGCTGCAACGGTTGCGGCAGCACCCGCGGCCCCGGCCAGCCGGCGCTGCACCGCCATCATTCCGGACTCCGACCCGACCTATGCCGTGCTCGGCAAGTCGGTGGTCATTCCGTTGAAGGCGCGCGTGGTGCGTATCGTGGTCAGCGGCCAGCCCCAGAACCAGGCGGCCGCGCCGGTGGCGGCTGCGCAGGGTGCGGCAGCCATGGCGGCGCCCCCCCAGCCCCGCAGCGATGGCGTCGGTGACATCGAGGTCACGCTGCTGAGCCCGACCGACCTGTTCTTCCGCGGCCGCCAGGCCGGCTCGATGAACGTGGTGCTGCAAAGCGCCGACGGCACCTGCTACATCAAGGACGTGATCGTCACCATCGATCCCGGGGCGCTGCAGGCCAAGCTGGCCGAGCTGATGCCGGAAGAGCGCCGCATCCGCGTGCGCAGCGCCGAGCGCTCCATCGTGCTCACCGGCGAGATCAGCGACGCGCTGAAGCTGGACGATGTGATGAACCTGGCCGCGGCCTACGGCGCCGACGGCAAGAAGGTGGTGAACCTGCTGCGCGTGGGGACGCCCCAGCAGGTGATGCTCGAGGTGAAGATCGCCGAGGTGAGCAAGACGCTGCTCGACCGGCTGGGTTCGCGCGTGGGCTACTCGCGCACGAGCGGCGGCGGCCTGCACAACTACTCGCTGATCTCCAATTTCCTGAGCACGGGCGGCGGCCTGGTCGAGGCGCTGCGCATCGGCCGCGGCGTGGTGACCATCGACGGCCAGAAGGACGACGGCCTGGTGCGCATCCTGGCCGAGCCCAACATCATGGCCATCAGCGGCCAGCAGGCCAGCTTCCTGTCGGGCGGCAAGATCTTCATTCCGGTGGCGCAAACCGGGGGCAACGGCACCGGGAGCACCATCACGCTGGAAGAAAAAGAGTTCGGCATCGGCGTGAAGTTCATGCCGACGGTGCTCAACGGTGACCGCATCAATCTCAAGATGGTGTCGGAGGTGTCGGACCTGTCGCAGACCGGCTCGCCCTTCACCACGGTCGGGGGCGTGACGTCCGTCGTGCCTTCGCTCACGGTGCGGCGCGCCGACACCACGGTGCAGCTCAACGACGGACAGAGCTTCGTCATCGCCGGGCTCATCAAGAGCAACGCGACCGAGGCGATCAAGCGCTATCCGGGCCTGGGCGAAGTGCCGGTGATGGGGGCGCTGTTCCGCAGCACCGAGTTCCAGAACGAGCAGACCGAGCTGATGTTCGTCATCACGCCGCGCCTGGTGCGCCCGCTGGCCCAGTCGCCGCGCGTGCCGACCGACAACCACGTGCTTCCCAGCCGCGCCGAGGTCTACCTCAACGGCGCCCTCGAAAGCAGCACCCCGGCCCCGGCCGCCCCGGCCAGCGAAACCCCGTGAGGAGCCCCGCCATGTTCATCCGATCGACACCCCTTTTGCTCGCATGCCTCCTGGCTGCAGGCTGCTCGAGCGTCACGCCCCACTACGACGCGCGCTTCGGCGAAGCCGTGCGCGATGCCAGAAAGAAGATGACGCTGAACCCGAACGCCGGCAAGAACGGCGACCCGGTCACGGGCATGGACGGCCGCGCGTCGCGCGAGGCGATGGTGCAGTACCAGGAGTCCTACAAGACGCCGCCGCCGGCGGTCAACGTCATCAACATCGGCGGGCAGATCGGTGGCCAGGGCGGCGGCTCGGGGAAATGAAAGACCGCGATCTTGCGGACCCGTTTTGCAACAGCTTCCTCATGGAAAGGAGAACGCCACGACACGCATGACATTCGACTCCCTTGTTTTTTCAACCTGATTTTCTGTAGTCCACACCTTGAAAGGAAATAGCCATGAACAAGTTTTTCCAGACCATCGGTCAATCCGCGAGCGGCTTGCTGCGCGACGAAGAAGGCGCTCAGGTCGTCGAGTACGCACTGATCATCGCGGTCGTTTCGATCGCCCTGGTTGTCGCGTTGAAGGGACTCACGTCCAACGGTGGCAGCTTCGGGACCTTCATCAGTCGGGTCGCACTTTGCCTGACCTCGACGAACGGCGGCTGCGTCTGAAGCGTGTTGGGAGGGCGGAAGAAGGCGGGCTTTTCCTCGAGGCACGCTTTCTTCCGCAATTCCCGATGCCTTGCGCGACTTCCCAGCACAACGAAACGAGGTCATCACCATGTTCAAGTCATTGCTGACAGACGAGGACGGCGCCCAGGTGGTCGAGTACGCCTTGATCATTGCCGTCATTTCCATCGCGCTGGTGATCGCGCTGCAACCGGGGACGCTCACGGCGAGCATCGACGCCGTGCTCACCCGCGTGGCCGATTGCTTCGCCGGAAACAATTGCGTGTGACGCGCCCGTTGTCCTCTTTTTCATCGTCCAGACCGAGGTCCGATCATGAAAGCCCGCCGCTCCCCCCGCCGCCAGCGTGGCGCGATGATCATCACGGCCGCGCTGTTCCTGCTGTTCCTGCTCGGCTTCATGGGCATCGCACTCGACTTCGGCCGCCTCTTCGTCGCTCGCACCGAGCTGCAGACAGCGGTGGACAGCTGTGCGCTGGCCGCCGCGGCTGAGCTCAACGGAGAGAGCACGGCCATCAACCGGGCGCGCAGCTCGGGACAGACCGCCGGCAACGCCAACAACGTGAACCTGCAGTCGGCCACCTGGAGCGGTCAAGGCAAGCTCACCACGGCCGATATCACGTTCCGAGACGCGTCCTACGCGGCCACCACCGCGTCCGCCAATGCACGCTATGCGCAGTGCACCCACACCCAACCCAACATCAAGATGTGGCTGATGCAGGCCGTGGGCGCCTTCTCGGGCGATACCGCCGGCAACCCCGCGACGCGCAGCGTGGCGGCGAGCGCAGTCGCCACCCGCGCGAGCGCACAGACCGCATGCCCCATTCCGGTCGCAGCGAAGCCGAAGCCGGGCGGCACGGCGCCGAACTACGGCTTTGCCGTCGGCGAATGGGTGACGCTCATCATGGCGCAGAACGCGGCCACGGGCGGCCAGATCGGCTGGGCCAACCTCGACGGCAGCAACAGCGCCTCGGAAACCGAAGCCGAGCTCAACGGTCGCTGTGGCGCCAAGGTGGGCGACACGGTCGGCACCCCCGGCGTGCAGACCTCGGTGGCCGACACCTGGAACTACCGCTTCGGCATCTACAAGAACAGCGGCGATCCGAGCGTGAATCGACCCGACTACACCGGCTATGCCTACACCTCGCTCAACTGGCCCGCGCAGTTCAATGCCTATGCCGGCGCGCCGGGCGGTGGCGCAGACCCGACCGCCCAGAACTTCGTGACCAAGCGAGCCGCTTTCGCGTCCTGCGCCGACACCGGCACCAAGGTGAAGGGCGCGGACAGCTGCGAGTCGATCACCGGGCTGTCGCTCAACAGTTTCCAGAAGCTGGCCACGCCAGGCAACGTGGCCGGAGGCCACATGCAGTACGGCATGGACCGTCGCTTCGTCACGGTGCCGGTCATCGACGGCGGCAACCACGTGATCGACTACCTCTGCATGCTGATGCTGCAGCCGCTGAGCATTCCGATGACCGACACGCAACTGGAATTCCTCGGCAATGCGGGAGCCGCCGGCAGCCCTTGCACCACGAGTGGGCTGGCCGGTGGATCGGCAGGCCCGTTGGTTCCGGTCCTGGTGAGGTGAACATCATGAAAAAGTCCCATCGCACCCAGCATGGCGCCGCGCTGATCGAGCTGGCGCTCATCACGCCGCTGCTGCTGCTGCTGACCTTCATCACCACAGAGTTCGGGCGTGCCATGTACGAATACAACACGGTCACCAAGTCGGCCCGTGACGCGGTGCGCTATCTCTCGGTCCAGACGCCCGGCACGAACATCACCCAGGCGCGCAACCTGGTCGTGTACGGCAACACCGCCGGCACCGGCGCGCCGTTGGCGCGCGGCCTGAGCCTGGCGAACGTGCCGGCCGCCAACTGCTGCACCTGGCAATCGGCGGGGGCGGACCCGATCATCAACACGGTCACGGTGCGCATCACCGGCTACACCTTCCACTCGCTGTTTCCATCGGTGTTCGGCGTGAATTTCGCCGACGCCAACGGCAACATCGTCTTCAGCGACATCGCCGCCACCATGAGGGCGCCATCATGAAACACCACGCCAAGGGCGCGACCACTCTCGAGTTCGCGCTGGGTCTGCTGATCTTCCTGATGCTGGTGTTGGGCATCGTGGACTTCTCCCGAATGCTGTTCACCTGGAACGCTGCCAACGAGGCGACGCGCGCCGGCGCGCGCTATGCCGTGGTGTGCGACGACACCACGCAGCAGGCCTTGGTGCTCGCCAGGATGCGGGCCTTGTTGCCGCAGGTGCAGACGGTGAGCGTGGCCTGGGTTCCCTCGGGCTGCACGGCGAGCACCTGCCAGGGTGTCACCGTGAGCATCACCGGCCTCAACTACCAATGGATCTCCCCGATCGTGGGGGCCGCCGCGCCGCTCATCCCGATGCCGGGGTTCTCCACCTTCCTTCCGCGCGAGGTCATGCGGCAAGACCCGCACAGCGCGGCCATCTGTTCCTGACAGCACACCGGACACGACCATGAAGATCGCCATCGTTTCCCCCAATCCGAACCACCTGCAGGACATGCGCAAGGTGCTGGAGCCGCGCGGCCATGCCGTGTCGCTCTTCGAAGGCGGCAAGAGCCGGATGCAGGCGGTCGTCGAGAAGGTCGCGCCCGACCTGCTGCTGGTCGACGGCATGTGCTGCGACCCGCAGGAGCTCTCGCTGGTGGAGGCCCTGACCTTGCGGCATCCGACGGTGGCGGTGGTGCTGCTGTGCGCGATGCAGACGCCCGAGTTCCTGATCCACGCGATGCGCGCGGGCGTGCGCGAGGTGCTGCCGTCGCCCGCCGACACCGCCGCGCTCGAGGCCGCGGTCGATCGCATCGCGCTCAAGATGGCCGGTTCGCAGGCGCGCAGCCCCGGGCGGGTGGTGGCGTTCATGCCCTGCAAGGGCGGCAGCGGCGCGACCTTTCTTGCGACCAACGTCGCGCACCAGCTGTCGCGCGAGCGCTCGGTGCTGCTGATCGACCTGAACCTGCAGTTCGGCGATGCGCTGTCGTATGTGAGCGACCTGCGCCCGACCGCGACGATGGCCGACGTGGCGCGCGACATCGGGCGCCTCGACGCCTCGCTGCTGGCGGCGAGCGTGGTGCGCGTATCGCCGAGCTACAGCATCCTGCCCGCGCCCGAGGACCTGGCGCGCGCGATGGATGTCAAGGCTGAGCACATCGACGCCATCCTGCAGGTGGCGCTCGCGCAGTACGACTTCGTGATCTTCGACCTCGGCACGCGCATCGACACGCTCACGCTGCGCGTGCTCGACCGCGCGGAGCGCATCTTTCCCGTGATGCAGACCAGCCTGCCGCACATTCGCAACGTGACGCGCCTGATGCAGGTGTTCAAGTCGCTCGGCTACGCCACCGGCAAGGTCGAGCTGCTGGTGAACCGCAGCACCGGCGGCGGCGAGATCGGGCTGTCGGACATGCGCCGGTCGTTGCCCGGCGCGACGTTCACGACGGTGCCGGACGGCGGCAAGGACGTCGACGCCTCTATCAACCGCGGCGTGCCGCTGGCGGAGATGTCGCGCGGCAGCGCGCTCGCCAAGCGCCTCGACGAGATCGCCCACACGCTCAGCCCGCGGCCGGAGGCGACGCCCGGCTTCATGGGGCGGCTGTTCCGCCGTGCCTGAGACAGGGCGGATTCCCATCAATACCCAGGCGGAGGTGCCAACATGTCATTCAGGGACCAACTCAATGCGATCGACAGCGATGCCGGCGCGCGCTCGGCGGGGCCAGCGGGGCCGGTCCTCGAGCTGACCACGTCGCCTTTCGCCTCGGACACCTACAAGCTGCTGAAGGAGCGCATGCACCTGAAGCTGCTGGACCGCTTCGACCTGGCGGCGCTCGAAACCCTCCAGCCCGACGCCCTGCGGCAGGAAATCTCGACCATGGTCGGGCGGCTGCTGCAGGAAGAGCCCGAGGCGCTCAACGACATCGAGCGGCGCACGCTGATCCGCGACATCCAGCACGAGATGCTGGGCTTCGGCCCCATCGAGCTGCTGATGGCCGACCCGACTGTGTCGGACATCCTGGTCAACTCGCCCACCAGCATCTACGTGGAGCGGCGCGGCCGGCTGGAGCTGACCAACGTGAGCTTCACCGACGAGAAGCACCTGCTGCGCATCATCGACAAGATCGTCTCGCTGGTCGGGCGCCGCATCGACGAGTCCAGCCCGATGGTCGATGCGCGGCTGCCCGACGGTTCACGGGTCAACGCCGTCATTGCGCCGGTGGCGCTGGACGGGCCGATGATGTCGATCCGCCGTTTCGCGAAGATCCCGCTGCGCATGAACAACCTCGTGAACGATCTCAAGTCGCTCACGCCGCCGATGGCGCAGATGCTCGAAGGCCTGGCCCAGGCCAAGGTCAACATGCTGATCTCGGGCGGCACCGGGGCAGGGAAGACCACGCTGCTGAACATTCTCTCGGGCTTCATCCCGGAGTCCGAACGCATCATCACCATCGAGGATGCGGCCGAACTCCAGCTGCAGCAGCCGCACGTCGCGCGCATGGAGACGCGGCCGACGAACATCGAAGGCAAGGGCGAGATCACGCAGCGTGCGCTGGTGCGCAACGCGCTGCGCATGCGGCCCGACCGCATCGTGATCGGCGAGGTGCGCGGCGCCGAGGCGGTCGACATGCTGCAGGCGATGAACACCGGCCACGAGGGCTCGCTCACCACCATCCACGCCAACTCGCCGCGCGATGCGCTGGCGCGGCTGGAAAACATGATCGGCATGGCGAACCTGAACCTGCCGCACCGCACGGTGCGCCAGCAGATCGCCTCGGCGATCACGGTGGTCGTCCAGGTGTTGCGGCTGATCGACGGGCGGCGCAAGGTCACCAGCATCCAGGAGATCACCGGCATGGAGGGCGAGATCGTCACCATGCAGGAGATCTTCACCTTCCACCAGACGGGCATGGGTCCCGACGGCCAGGTGCGCGGCCATTTCCACGCGACCGGCGTCCGACCGAAATTCATGGAGCGGTTGCAGGCGTACGGCGTGCTGCTGCCCGACACCATCTTCGATCCCGAAAAGCACTACGAATAGGAGCGCGCCATGTTCGACAACCTGGGTGGTGACACGCTGATCACGGTCGCGGTGCTGGTCTTCGTGACCGCGCTGCTCATGATCGAGGGGTTCTACCTGCTGTGGCGGTCCTACAAGGGGCCCGATGCGCGCAAGATCGAGAAGCGGCTGCAGGCGATGTCCGCCGCGGTCGACCGCACGCCGCAGGCCCATCTCGCGAAGGAGCGCATGCTCAGCGACGTGCCCTGGATGCAGCGCCAGTTGCTGGCGCTGCCGCGGGCGCACCGGCTGGACCGTTTCATCTTGCAGGCGGGGCTGGACTGGACGGTGTCGAGCTTCCTGCTGGCCTGCGGTGTGCTCGGCGTGTTCGCGTTCTGCGCCGTGTGGCTGGCGCACCAGCCCGTGTGGCTGGCGCTGCTGGCCGGGGCCGTGGCGGCAGTGCTTCCGGTCCTGTACCTGCAGCATCAGCGCAGCCAGCGGCTGGAGCGCCTCGAAAAGCAGCTGCCGGACGCGCTGGACCTGGTGACGCGCGCCCTGCGCGCGGGCCATTCCTTTGCCAGCGGCGTGCAGATGATCGGCGAGGAAATGCCTGAGCCGATCGCCAGCGAGTTCCGCCTGGTGGCCGACGAGGTGAATTTCGGCGTCTCGCTGCAGCAGGCGCTGACCAACCTCAGCGAGCGCGTGCCGCTCACCGACCTGCGCTACTTCGTGGTGTCGGTGCTGATCCAGCGCGATTCGGGCGGCAACCTGACCGAGGTGCTGGGCAACCTGAGCCGGCTCATCCGGGACCGCTTCAAGCTGCTCGCGCGGGTGCGGGTGCTGTCGTCCGAGGGGCGGCTGTCGGCCTGGATCCTGGGCGTCATGCCGTTCGCCCTGGCGGCGCTCATGAACATCTTCAATCCCGAATTCATGGCGCCGCTGTGGACCGACCCGATCGGCCAGACGGTGCTGCAATACATGCTGGTGCTGATGCTGGTGGGCATCGTGCTCCTGCGCAAGATCGTGAAGATCCACGTCTGAAGGAGAAGCGCCATGGCCATGCTGTTTCCCATCCTGGTGTTCCTGTCCGTGTCGCTGGCCGTCATCGGCCTGGCGGTGTGGTTGTCCCCGACGCGCGCCGCGCAGCGGCTGCAGGCGGTGGCGCAGCCGGCCGGCAAGTCGTCCTGGACCGAGACCGCCGTCAAGCTGGTCGGTCCGTTCGCGCAGCTGTCGTCGCCGACCGGCGACGCCGATCTGTCGCCGCTGCGCGTGCGTTTCCTGAACGCCGGCATCCGCCACCCGGATGCGTACCTCCTCTATTTCGGCCTGAAGACGCTGCTGCCGCTGGGCTTCGCGGCGCTCGCGTTCCTCGTGCTGCGCGCGGCAGGGTCGGAGGGTGGCATGACGATGCTGCTGTGGCTCGCGCTGGCGGCGCTGGCCGGCTGCTACCTGCCCAACCTGGTGCTGCGCCTGCGCATCCGCGCGCGGCGCCGCGAGATCTTCGAGAACTTTCCCGATGCCGCCGACCTCATGCTGGTGTGCGTGGAGGCGGGGCTCGGGCTGGACGCCGGGCTGGCCAAGGTCACCGAGGAAATCCAGATCAAGAGCCAGGCGCTCGCGCAGGAGCTGCACTGGACCAACCTGGAAATGCGCGCCGGCGGCACGCGCGAGAAGTCGTTGCGCAACCTGGCGCTGCGCACCGGCGTGGAAGAGATAGGCACCTTCGCCACCATGCTGACCCAGGCGGACCGCTTCGGCACCAGCATCGGGGAGTCGCTGCGCGTGTTCTCGGACGACCTGCGCCACAAGCGCCAGGTGCGCGCCGAGGAGCTGGCGGCGAAGGTGCCGACCAAGATGCTGCTGCCGCTGGTGCTGTGCATCTTCCCGTGCATCTCGCTCGTGATCCTGACGCCGGCGGCGATCCGCGTGATCCGGATGATCGGGCCGATGCTGGCCGGGCAGCTGTGAGAGGGCGCGCGCACGCGGCGCGCCGCGTGCGCCGTTGCAGCGGACGGATCAGGCCGCCAGCGTGTCGAGCTGGTGCTTGATCGCGTAGATGTACAGCTCGAGCCGGTTCGTGACGCCCAGCTTCTGGTAGATCGCGCACAGGTGGTTGCGCAGCGTGTGTTCGGTGACGAAGGCACGCTCGGCCAGCGCCTTGTTGGAGGCGCCGCAGCCCGTCGCGACGATGCGGATGATCTCGCGCTCCTTGTGCGTCAGCGTGGCCTGGCGCGCCGTGTCGGGGTCGGCCTTCGGCGGCTTCCTGGCCGACGTGAGTTCGGAGAAGACACGGCCCATGGTCTGCGCGTCGACGCACAGCTCGCCACGGAACACGCGCTCGATGGCGTCGAGCAGCTGCTGCGCCGAGGCGTCCTTGCCCACCACGCCGCGCGCGCCGCGCAGTATGGCCAGGTCGAGCGTGCGTTGCTCTTTCTCGGCCGTCAGCACCATCACGCGCGACACCTCGTTGGTCAGCAGCCGGGGCAGGATGTCCAGCGCGCTGTGGCCGTCCAGGTCGAGGTCGAGCACGATGACATCGGGCGCGAGGCTTTGCGCCGTGGCCACCGCCTCGTCGCAACAGCTGGCCGTGCCGACCACCTTCATGCGCGGCTGTTCGCCGTCGATCAGCTTCGACAGGCCCCACAGCATGGTCTTGTGGTCGTCCACGAGCAGCACGGCAATGGGATGGTCGGGATGGTCGAGGGTTTGCATGACGGACTCCTTCCTGTGTGTGCGGCGAGCGGTCAGATCGGGATTTCGATCCGCACCGCCGTGCCGCCATTCGCGCATCGGTCGACATGCGCCTGGCCGCCCAGGGCCGCGGCGCGCTCGGTGAGGGAGCGGGGGTGGAAGGCGGTGAAGCTTTCCTGGCAGGCGTCGTTCTCGATGCACAACGCCAGCTGGCCGTTCTTGCAGTCGATGCGCACGCTGCCGTGGCGCGCATGGGTGTGCTTGCAGATGTTGTTCAGCCCTTCGCTCACCATCTGCAGCAGCTCCGCGGTGACCCGGTCGTCCAGGTGCAGCGGGCCGTCGACGGCCATCACGATGTCGATGTCGATGCCGTACAGGCCCTTGATCCGCGCGGCCTGGCGTTCCAGGTGGGGCCGCACGAGCCCGCCGGGATCGTCGTTCGCACCGTGCCTGACTTCGCCCGCGTAGCGGCGCAGGTCGGCGATCACGCCGTCGGCCACGTCCGCGAGCTTGTCCAGGTCTTCGCGCAGCGGGTTATCGGCGGCGGCCCGCTTGCGCAGCGCGCACAGGCCCATGCGCAAGCCGATGTAGGGCTGGATGGCGGTGTCGTGCAGGTCGAGCGCGATCTTCAGGCGCTCCGTCGACGCGGCTTCCGAGGCCATGCGATCGAGCACCTCGATGGTCTCGATGACCGGGAAGATCTGTTCCATGAGGTGGGCGAGGAACAGCGCGTCGGACTTGCCCAGCCGCCCGTCGCGCGACGAGATGAACACCCGGCCTTCGCCCAGGCGCATCGGCAGCGGCGCGCTGATGAAGGCCCGCGCCTCCAGCAGGGCGGCGATGGTGGTGCAGTGCGCAGCGCCTGCTTCGTCGGCGCTGCGCCAGGCGGTCGTGCCGGCTTCGAAGACACGGTGCTGCGCGCGCAGGTGGTTCAGCGGCCAGGGCAGGCGGTTGCTGAGCACGACGCTGTCGGGCGTCAGGGCCATGAGCGGCGATTCCGCGAGGCGGCCGATGGTCTCGATGCTCACCTGCTCGCAGGTGTCGTCCTCGCGCAGTGTGCGCAGCAGCCAGGTGCCGGTGGCGCGGTCGCGCGTCAGCAGGATGCAGTGGCTGGCCTTGAAGAAGGCCAGCGTGCGCTCCATCGTACGGGCGATGGTGCGTCCGGCGCCGAAGCGCGGGTTCGACAGCTGGCTCACTTCGCCCAGGAGGGCAAGGCGCCGTTGCAGCGCCAGCTTGGAGCCGCCCCAGTACACGATCATGTGCCCCAGCGCCAGCAGGAAGGCGGTGCGCATCAGCAGCTGCGGCGTGTCGTCCGTGCCCGTGGCCAGGCCGCAGGCTGCGAAGGAGGCGACCGAGGCGATCGTCACGCGGGCGCCTTCCTCGAAGCCCCAGCGGAACGAGGAGGTGAGGATGGCGAAGAAGTAGAAAAGGAAGAACAGGCTGTGGGTGCCGTCGGTCACCGCCATGATCAGCGTGAACCACAGCACGTCGGACCAGTGGATGGTTCGGCCCTGGAAGTAGGGCCGCCCCATCGCCGTGCAGACGTGGATCAGCAGGCTGTGAAGGATGTAACCGAAGAAGGCCAGCCAGACCGCTGCGGGGACCTGCTGCCGGCTATCGGCGGCGTCGACCGTGATCGCCAGCAGAGCCGAGATCGACAGCACGAGCCGCATGCGTCCCACCATGAGCGCATCCGCCGCCAGGCTGGCGTCGATGCTGGGGGCGGAGCCGTGCGCTCGCATGGGGATGCATCCGGTGCATGGACCATGTCAGGCACCGCGGGAAATCGCGGTACGGACGGGAGCGCTCGGCAGTGACAGTTTGGAATACATTTTTCTTGCCTGAGACCACAACGTGTGACGAGTTCACATTACTACTTTGGTGTTCAGATGCAATTGAAATCTCGTTCCATTAACGTTTGGTAACTATATTTGCATTGGATTGCATGCGGATAAATGAGGCCGCTGCAGAGGGCGGCGAGAGGGCGTGGTGCCGGTTGGGGAGGCCTAGGAGAGGGCAAGGTACCTCAACGGGGCGTTCGCCTGCCTTGGCGAAGGCGCAGGCCGCGGGGTAACCCGGTTGCGCGGCCTCAGGGCAGGAACAGCAGCATCCCGTAGACCGCAAACAGCATCAGGTGCATGAACCCCTGGATCGGCGAGGTGCGCTGCCCGTTGAAGCTCAGCAGGCTCAGCACCGCCGTCACCGCAAACAGCAGGGTTTCGGCGCCCGAGATGCCCATGAGCACCTGCTTGCCCGTGACCAGCCCGATGACCAGCACGGCCGGCACCGTGAGCCCCACGGTGGAGACGAAGGCGCCCAGGCAAAGGTTGATGGCGCGCTGCATCTCGTTGTTCATCGCGGCGCGCACGGCGGTGATCGACTCGGGCGTGAACACGATGATGGCGATGAGCACGCCGCCCACGGCCGCGGGCACGCCGGCCGCGGCAATGCCGTAGTCGGTGACCACCGCGAGGTAGTGCGCGAGCAGCACGATGGGCAGGATCATCGCGAGCAACAGCAGCGAGCGAACGACCACGGCGCGTTTGTCCAGGCGGGCGTGATCGGCTTGCGTGGCAGGCGAGGGTGCGGTCGCCCGCACTGACATCCGCCCCGGCGCCGGCTGGATGAAGAAGCGCTGGTGGCTGCGCATCTGCATCCAGAGAAACGCGCCGTACAGCACGGCCGTGAGCACCGACATGCCGATCGCCTGCACCGGCGTGAACTCGCCCGCGCCCGAGCTGTGGTTGGGCAGCACCAGCGCAGTGCCGGTCAGCAGCACGATCATCGACAGGTAGGCGCCGGCGCCCTGCGCGTTGTATTCCTGGTCGCCGTGGCGGGCTGCGCCCGCGATCAGGCAGATGCCGATGACGAGGTTCAGGATGATCATCATCACGGCGAAGATCGAGTCGCGCCCGATGGTCGGAAACTCGCCCGGGCCCAGCAGCACCGAGGCGATGAGGATCACCTCGATCGACACGATCGAGAGCGTCAGGATCAGCGTGCCGTACGGCTCGCCCAGCTGGTGCGCCAGGTGGTCCGCCTCGTGCACCACGCCGAACGAGGCGGCCAGGATGGTGACGAACAGCGCCAGGAAGACGCAGCCGGCCACCACGGGGCTGATCGGCGCGGCCAGCCAGCGGTCGCCGAAGGCGACGAAGAGCCCGACCACGAGCCAGGCGGCGGCGATCAGGGCCCAGGTGGCGGGCGGAACGAGGCGGGCGGGGGAGGGTGTTGTTGTCATGGGCGTTGTCACTCCGACATCAAGAGGGAAGCCAGGGCCAGGAGGCCGCTGCCAGCGAGGCTCAGCCCGCTGGCAGCCCACAGGGCCTTCACGTCGCGTAGCTCGCAGCCTTCGCGGCGCGCATGCCAGGCGGCATAGGCCAGGGCCACCGCCATGGTCAGCGCGGGCCAGTGCAGATCAAGACCGTTCATCGCGCGGCTCCCGATGCGGTGCACGCGCGCGGGCATTCGGCGCGGTAGGACAGCCGGGTCGCGCCCGTGCGCACGTGCAGGCGCACGGCGCCGAGCGTCAGCCGGAAGGCATCCGGCACGGTGGTGCGAGGAAGGCGGAAACGGGAGAAGAAGCGTTGCGCGGCGAGGCGCCAGGAAGGGAGCAGTGCGGCCATGTCGAAACTTCGCGAGAAGTCAGGAAAGGGCCGTCCCTTGCAAGGTGAAGGTGCAAGACCGAGGTCGTCCTCGGCCCGGTTCGCGCAGGGCGCGCGAACAAAAAAATGATAGCAGGGAAATCGGGGGCGACGCCCTCAGCCCCCGCGTGCGCGCACCTGGGCCGCGTGCAGGAGGCGGGCGCTGTCCACCTTCTGCTTGGACAGGAGCCGCATCCTGTTGCAGTTGGAACAGCGGTACAGGCGCAGCCAGGGCAACAGGCGCATCCACCCTCTGCGCGGCTGGCGGTCCATGTCAGCAAGGTGGCAGGGGCAGGCGGAAACCGAATGAGTCGACGACATTTGTCAGAGTGACCATGCTGTCCAGATCCCACCCTGACCAAGCTCTGCGGCTCTTCGGCTACTGGGAATTGAAAGTATTCATTCTTACGACAAATGTAAACAAGCGCACTCACCTGATTTAGGTATTCGCGCCCCGATTTCCTCGGTTTCGGTCACACCCCGTTTCACTTCTCCCGCGCTTCCTGTGCACCAGTTCACAGAGGGAAAGCCGCCAGTTGACCGGTGTAAACTGCCCGGTTTTCTCCCTCTCTCGCGGTATGGTGCAAGTGTCACGGCGCACAGGCTTCACCGGCTCGGCGCTCACTCGCTTGCTCGCTCAATTGAGCGACATCGACGTTCCCGAATCCAGGCAAGCCCTCGCGGATCGTTTGAGTCAGTGGTTCAGTTGGACCGACGCCATCTCCTTGTCTGCAGCTTTGGATTCCGATCTGGGCGTCGCCGTGTCCGGCGCCCGGGCGTCCGAGGGCGCCGAGGAGGCGCAGGAGTGCGCGCGCCTGAAGGCCGCGCTGGCCAAGGGCAATGCCGACGGCGGCGTGGCCTCGGTACTGCCGGGCGCGAACGACGACTTCCCGCCGTACCGCCGCCGCTACTTCGCGCGGCAGCAGGCCATGGAAACAGCCATCGAACCGCTGCGCGCGCGCCTGCGGGCCCGGCTCGCGACCCGCTCGCCCGAGCTGGCCCGGCTGGCCGCGGTGGACGCCATCCTGGAACAGGTGGTGGGCGCCCGCGAACGCAGCCTGCTGGCGAGCGTGCCCACGCTGCTGGAGAAACATTTCAAGCGTTTGCGCGAGGCCCATCAGGCCGCGCAGGACGCCAATCCCGACAACCCCCAGCCGCCAGCGACCGCCGCCGGCTGGCTGGACGTGTTCGGCCGTGACATGCAAAGCGTGCTGCGGGCTGAACTGGACATTCGCATGCAACCGGTCGAAGGCCTGCTAGAAGCCCTTCGCGATCGCTAGCCCCATAAGAGACAACAAGCTTCCATGAACAGATTTTTCCATTACGCCGTCTTCCTCGTGGGCCTGGCCGTCGTGTGCTGGGTCGGTGCCAGCTATGTCGGCCACAACCCGCTGGCCCTGGTGATCACGGCGCTGATCGGCGCGTTCTACCTGATGGGGGCACTGGAGCTGCACCGCTTCCACCAGGCCACCGGCACGCTGTCGCATGCGGTGAACGACCTGTCGGCGCCGCCGGCGAGCCTCGGCGATTGGCTCGCCGGCCTGCACCCTTCGCTGCGCAACGCGGTGCGCCTGCGCATCGAAGGCGAGCGCGTCGGCCTGCCGGGCCCGGCGCTCACGCCGTACCTCGCGGGCCTGCTGGTGCTGCTGGGCATGCTGGGCACCTTCCTGGGCATGGTGGTCACGCTCAACGGCACGGGGCTGGCGCTCGAAAGCGCGACCGACGTGCAGGCCATCCGCAACTCGCTGTCGGCACCCGTGCGCGGCCTGGGCCTGGCCTTCGGCACCTCGGTGGCGGGCGTGGCCGCGTCGGCCATGCTGGGCCTGGCCTCGGCGCTGTGCCGGCGCGAACGCCTGCTGGCCGGGCAGGCGCTCGACACGCTCATTGCCACGTCGCTGCGCGGCCATTCGCTGGCGCACCGCCGCGAAGAGTCGTTCAAGCTGATGCAGCAACAGGCCCACGCGATGCCCGCGCTGGTCGACCAGCTGCAGGCCATGGTGGCCGCGATGGACCGCCAGAGCCAGTCGATCAACGAACGCCTCGTCGCCAGCCAGGACACCTTCCACCAGAAGACCGAAGCCGCCTACACGGGGCTCGCCGCCTCGGTCGACCGCTCGCTCAAAGACAGCCTGGCCGACAGCGCCCGCATCGCCGGCGAAACCATCCAGCCCGTGGCGAAGGTCATGCCCGAGCTGGTCGGCCAGCTGCAGACCATGATGGCCGCGATGGAGCGCCAGACCCAGGCGCAGAACGACCGCCTCGTGGCCAGCCAGGACAGCTTCCACCAGAAGGCCGAGGCTGCCTACACGGGGCTCGCCGCCTCGGTCGACCGCTCGCTGAAGGACAGCCTGGCCGACAGCGCCCGCATTGCGGGTGAAACCATCCAGCCGGTGGCGAAGGTGATGCCCGAGCTGGTCGGCCAGCTGCAGACCATGATGGCCGCGCTGGAGCGCCAGGGCCAGGCACAGAACGAGCGCCTCGTCGCCAGCCAGGACAGCTTCCACCAGAAGGCCGAAGCCGCCTACAGCGGCCTGGCCGCATCCGTCGATCGCTCGCTGAAGGACAGCCTCACCGACACCGCCCGCATCGCCGGCGCGACGATCCAACCCGTGGTCGAGGCGGCCATGCTCGGCATCGCACGCGAAGCGGCGTCGCTGCAGGGCGGCATGGCGCAGGCCGTCGAACGGCAGCTCGAAGGCCTCACGGGCCGCTTCGAGGCCTCGACCGCCGGCGTGGCCGACACCTGGAAGGCTGCGCTGGCCGAACACGAGCGCGCGAGCGGGGCGCTGTCGAGCGACCTGCGCGGCACGCTCGAACGCTTTGCCGAAACCTTCGAGCAGCGCTCGGCCGCGCTGGTCGACGGCGTGTCGGCCCGCCTCGAAAGCACCGTGGGCAGCGTGTCCGACACCTGGGGCAGCGCGCTCGCGCAGCACCAGCGCGTCAGCGAAAAACTGTCCGGTGATTCGCACCAGGCGCTCGCCGCCGCGGCCGCCACCTTCGAACAGCATTCGGTGGCGCTGCTGCGCACCGTGGGCGAGGCCCACACCAGCCTGCAGACCGAACTGGCGGCGCGCGATGCGCAGCGCCTGTCGGCCTGGAGCCAGTCGCTCGAAGCCATGGCCGCGTCGTTGCAGAAGGAATGGCAGCAGGCCGGCGCGCACACGCTGAGCCAGCAACAGCAGCTGAGCGACACGCTGGCGCAGGCCGCGCGCGACGTGTCGGCGCAGGCCGAGGCGCACGCCAAGCAGACCGTCGCCGAAGTCGCGCAGCTGCTGCAGGCCGCGTCGGACGCGCCCCGCGCCGCCGCCTCGCTGCTCGACACCGTGCGCGAGGCGCACGCCAACCTGCAGACCGAGCTCGCCACGCGCGATGCGCAGCGCCTCGCGGCCTGGAGCGGCTCGCTCGAAACCATGGCCGCCTCGCTGCAGAAGGAATGGCAGCAGGCCGGCGCGCACAGCCTGAGCCAGCAGCAGCAGATGAGCGAGACGCTGGCGCAGACCGTGCGCGACATGTCGGCGCAGGCCGAGGCCAACGCCAAGCAGACCGTGGCCGAAGTCGCGCAGCTGCTGCAGGTGGCGGCCGAAGCCCCGAAGGCCGCGGCCGACGTGATCGCCGAGCTGCGCCAGAAGCTGTCCGACGGCATGGCGCGCGACAACGACATGCTCGAAGAGCGCAGCCGCATCCTCGGCACGCTCGAGACCTTGCTGGGCGCGGTGAACCACGCCTCGACCGAACAGCGCAGCGCCATCGACGCGCTCGTCACGGCCTCGGCCGACATGATGGAACGCGTGGGCAGCCGCTTCACCGAGAAGGTCGAGAGCGAGACCGAGAAGATGGCCGGCATCGCCGCGCAGATCACCGGCGGCGCGGTCGAGGTGGCGAGCCTGGGCGAGGCCTTCGGCTTTGCCGTGCAGCGCTTCGGCGAATCGAACGACAAGCTGGTGGCGCACCTGCAGCGCATCGAAGGCGCGCTGGGCAAGTCGCTGGCGCGCAGCGACGAGCAGCTGGCCTACTACGTGGCGCAGGCGCGCGAGGTGATCGACCTGAGCATCATGTCGCAAAAGCAGATCGTCGAAGACCTGCAGCAGTTCGCCAGCCGCCAGACCGCCGTGACCAGCGAGGCCTGAGATGGTGCGCGACGAGATCGACCTCGACGCCGGCCTGGAGCCGACCGTCCCCGTGTGGGCGGTGTTCGGCGACCTGATGGCGGGCATGCTGGGTGCGTTCGTGCTGATCCTGGTGTGCGTGCTCGGCATGCAGCTGGACCTGGCGAGCCGCCTTGAAACCGAGGTGCAGCAGCGCCGCGCCGAAGCGCAGCGCCGCGAGGCGCTCGAACAGGCGCTGGCCGGCCCGCTTGCCGCGGGCCGCGTGACGCTCAACAACGGCCGCATCGGCATCAGCGGCAGTGTGCTCTTTGCCTTCAATTCCGCCGACCTGCAACCCGGCGGCCGGCAACTGCTGAAAAGTCTGGCCGGCCCGCTGGGCGCCTACCTGAAGGCGCGCGACGAGATCCTGATGGTGAGCGGCTTCACCGACGACCGGCAGATGCGCGACGGCGCGCGCCTGTTCGCCGACAACTGGGAGCTGTCGGCCCAGCGCGCGCTCACCGTGACGCGCGCGCTGATCGAAGAGGGCGTGCCTTCGTCGTCGGTGTTCGCCGCCGCCTTCGGTGCCGAGCAGGCCGTGGCCTCGAACGGCGACGCCGAAGGCCGCGCGAAGAACCGGCGCGTGGAAATGGCGCCGACGCCCCGACCCAAGAACGCACCCGACGCTGCGAAGCCCCGTGAGTAACGACACCGCACCGGACGATCAGGTCGACGCGATCACGGCGCTCGACGCCTGGCGCGCGCGCGGCGATGACCGCTTCGACCCGGTGCGCTTCCGCTTCATCGAGGCGATGGCGCAGCGCGCGGCGGCGCACGAGGGCGAGGCACGGCGCCTGCTGGACGCGCGACTGGCCAGCCTCATGGCGACCTACCGCGCTGATCTGGAGAAGGTCGCACCCGAGGCCGAAGCGCCGGCCGAGGCGCCGTTGCACACCGCGCTCGCCGAGCTGATGAACCACATCGCCCAGCTCGCGCCGCTGCCGCCGCCGCCCGACGCGGAGGCGACCGACGGTGACACCGTGCCCAGCCTCTCGACCGCGCCTGAGCTCAAGACGCTGAGCTACTTCCGCGGCACCTGGTCCAAGCTCGCCGCCGACCAGCGCGTGACGCAGTCGCTCGCCAAGGTGCCGAAGAACGCCGGCCCGCTCAACACGCACCACCTGGTGCAGCGCGCGCTCACGCTGATGCGCGACCTGTCGCCGCAGTACCTGCAGCGCTTCATGGCGCACGTCGATGCGCTGCTGTGGGTCGAGCAGGTGAACGCCGCCGCCGAGGCCGCGCGCGTGGCGCGCACCGAGAGCCCGCGCAAGAGTTCGCGCAGCCGCGCGAGCTAGAAGCTCAGCCCGCCGCGTCGTGGCACACGACGCACAGCTTGTTGCCGTCCGGGTCGCGGAAGTACGCGCCGTAGTAGTCGGGGTGGTAGTGCGCGCGCAGCCCCGGCGGGCCTTCGCAGCTGCCGCCGTGCGCGAGCGCGATGCGGTGCACCGCGTCGACCATCGCCCGCGTGCCGGCGGTGAACGCCGCCATCTGGCCGTTGCCCGCGTCGTGCGGCCGGCCGTCGTGGGGCTTGCAGATCACGAAGAAGGGCCGTGCGCACCCCGCGCTGTGCCAGCCCGCCCAGGGCTTTGCCGGCTCGCAGAAGCGGCGCTCCAGGCCGAGGCCGTCCATCACCGCGTCGTAGAAGGCCAGCGCGCGGTCGAAATCGGAGACGCTGAAGAAGACATGGGAAAACACATCGGCTCCTTGTGAAGAGGATGAACTTCCAGCGGATTGTCGTCAGCGCGACCAGAGCCACCAAGCCAATCCGGCCGCCACCAACACCCAGATGCCGATGACCAGAGCCATGCCGGCCTTGCTCTTCGGCTTGCTGCCCGTGCGCGTCATCCATTCCTCGGCCCGCGCGCGGCTGCGCACGATGACCTCGGGCGGCAGCAGGCGCACCGCGAGCCAGATCAGGGCGGGCAGCAGCAGCACGTCGTCGAGGTAGCCGAGCACGGGAATGAAGTCGGGAATCAGATCGATGGGGCTCAGCGCATAGGCCACCGTGAACCAGCACAGCGCCTTCGGCAGCCATGGCGTGGCAGGGTCGCGGCAGGCGAACCAGAGGGTGACGGCGTCGCGCTTGATGCGGCGCGCCCAGTCGCGCAGGTTCATCGCAGCCACGCGCCTCAAGCCGCGCTGCGCGGCCCGAACATGATGATGCCCATGCCGACGAAGCACACGGCCACGCCGACCCAGTCGCTGGTGGACGGCGTCACCTTGTCCACGGCCCACAGCCACAGGATGGCCACGCCGATGTAGACCCCGCCGTAGGCCGCATACACGCGGCCCGCGGCGGTCGGGTGCAGCGAAAGCAGCCACGCGAAGAGCGCCAGGCTCAGCGCCGCGGGCACCAGCAGCCAGGCCGACTGGCCCTGCTTGAGCCACAGGTAGGGCAGGTAGCAGCCGACGATTTCCGCGAGCGCGGTCGCGATGAAGAGGCCGAGGGTCTTGAGCAGGTCCATGCCGCCATTGTGGCGGCCGACCGTTGATGTCAGGGCTGTCGTCCGGGCCCGGTGCCCGGGCGCGACGAAGGCTCCCACACATCGGGCGTGGTGGCGACCAGCGACTTGAAGTCTTTCCACGGCCGCGCGCCCGGCACCGTGCGCCCGCCGACGATCACCACCTTGGCGTAGGCCACCATGCGCTCGCGCAGGTAGCGGCGCTCGGACTCGGGCCAGGTCTCGATGGCGTGCGGGCCGCGCGACAGCACGATCTCCTTCACGCCGCGGATGCGGTTGTAGGCGGCCACGGTGCCTTCGAGCGATTCGGCGCGGTCCCACAGGCCCTTGCCGAAGAAGGCGGCGGGCCAGCGGTCCATGCCCGCGAGCGTGGCGGAGTTCGGATAGAACAGGATGTGGTGCTCCGCCGCCATGCCGCCCAGGAACAGGTTGCGGTCGGCCAGGTCGGGCGCGTCGGGCAGGTAGCCCGCGCCGCTGGCGAACGACGACAGCAGGATGGCCCCGCGGATGTTGCGCCAGCCGCGCGCCGGCGTGCAGTTGGGCACGGGCATGTCGAAGCTGCAGGCGGCCACGTAGTTGCGCGTCATGGCCCAGGCGGTCGACATCGAGCCGCGCGAGTAGCCGCCCAGCACCAGCGGAATCTCGCTGGCCTTCTGGCCCGCCAGCAGCCGGCCGCGCGCGGCATTGCCTTCGAGCAGCTGGCCCGAAGCCGTGAGCACCCGCAGGCCCTGGCCGTGCTCGAGCTGCGCGAGCACGCGGAACACGTCCTCGCCTTGCTCCAGCGTGTTGGTGTCGCTCACGCCGCCCGACAGGCCTTCGCCGCGCCGGTCGTAGGCCAGCACGTCGAAGCCGGCCTGGTTCAGCGCGTGCAGGTTCTCGCGCCACCAGCGCTGGCCCATGGCCTCGGTGGTGCCGTTGGGGAAAGACACCGGCACGGCCTTGCCGCTGGCGCCCTCGATGCGGTAGGCCACCTCGTCCGGGTGCTGGAGGGCCGTGAGCTGCCCGCCACCGCCCGCCGCCATGACGGCGAGGGCACGCACCTTGCGGCCGCGCCCGTCGTCCACGCCCGCGCCTTCGAGGTACCAGCCGCGCAGTTTGATCGGGTCGGCGAGCTTCAGGTCGAGCCGCTCGAAGGTGTCGCGCGGCACGGTGAACTCGACGATGTGGGTGCGCGCGTCGGCCTCGGCAATGCCTTCGCGGTAGGGCGCCTTCGCGAAGAAGGCGGGGCGGCGGATCTGCTTCAGGTCGACCGTCGCGCTGTCGGCATCGATGCGCCCGGCCGGATCGACCGCGCCGGTCACGCGCGTGGCGCGCGCCTTGTTGGGCGGCAGCCAGCGCTGCATCTGTGCGTTCACGCGCTCGAAGCAGGCCGGCTCGGCCTTGCAGGTGCGCCAGCGCGCCTTGAGCTGGTCGTCGGTGAATGCACCGACGTGGTAGTCGCCGCCTGCATAGTTGGTGGGCACGGGGTAGGCGCTCATGAGCACCGGCACGCACACGCGCGGACCGCCGGCGTTCACCGCGGTGCCGGCCTGCGGCAGCAGGTAGCCGCCCACCCGCGCGTTGCGGTCGGCGCCGACCCAGGCCATGCAGTCGGTGGGCGGCGGCTTGCTGGCGGCGGCCTGGCGCTGTTCGGCCGTGGTGCCGGTGGTGCAGGCGGACAGGCCCAGCAAGGCACCGAGCAGGGCGAGCGGAAGGGTGGCGCGGGAGGAACGCATGGGGCGGGAAACGCTCGCGGAATGAAGAACCATGTGATTTGAACGCAGCCGAGGCGCAAAAAGGGACCGCGCAGGACCAAGCGTGAACAAATGGATGCCGATACTGTTGCAGAAGGCATGCCAGCGCGGCGGGTGTGAACGCCGCGTTCTGGCGCAGGAGGGTTCCTACTGCTTGTGACCGGACGCGGCCTCCCGAAGCATCGGCTGGCGCGCCATCACCTCGTCGCGCGGGCCGTGGTCGCGCACATGGCCGGCTTCCATGAGGATCACCGTGTCGAAGCGTTCGAGCAGGCTCAGCCGGTGCACCGAGGCGATCACGCAGGCCTGCGGAAACGCCGCCGCGATGCGCCCCAGCACGCGCGCCTCGGTGGCGGCGTCGAGCGCGCTGGTCGGCTCGTCGAGCAGCAGCAATGAACTGCCTTCGGCTGCGAGCACGCCGCGCGCCAGGCACAGCCGCTGGCGCTGGCCGCCCGACAGGTTGAAACCGCGTTCCGAGATGGCGCTGTCGAGGTCGCCGTGCGTGGCCTTCAGCACCTCGTCGAAGGTGCTGGTGTGCAGCGCGGCGCGCAGGCGCGCGTCGTCGCAGGGACGACCGAAGGCCAGGTTCTCGCGCACGCTGGCCTCGAACAGCTCGGTCTCCTGCGGGATCAGCGTGGCGAGCTGGCGCAGCCGGGCCCAGTCGGTCCGCTCGCCGTCGAGCGAGAGCGTGCCGCCGTGCGGCGCATACAGGCCGGCCAGCACGCGCAGCAGCGTGCTCTTGCCGCCGCCGCTGGGCCCCACGAGCGCCACGCGCTGGCCCCGGCGCAACGTGAGCGCCACGTCGTGCAGGCCGCTGCGCGTGGGCGCGGCCGGGTCGTCCGCGACGGCACCGCGCGGGGCGTAGCGCCATTGCAGCTGCGCGACCTGCAGCTGCGTCCACGGCGCCTGGGCGTCGATGCGTTCGTGCGCCGGCACCTCCTCGGGCGGGGCCTCGAGCGTGGGGCTCGTCGGCGCGTGCCAGATCGGTTCGGCGCTGCTGTAGTCGGTGTGCATGCGCGCAAAGAAACTGAAGTTGGCCGCCACCGAGGTGACCACGCCCGCCGCCTGCTGCGCGTACTGGTAGATCATGAACACCGCGCCCAGCATCACGGCCTGGCCCGGCGCGCGCGCCTGCCACACATAGATCACGACCAGGCCCCAGGTCAGCGCCAGCCCCATCAGGTCGACCGCGAACCACTTGCCCTCGTTGAGCACCACGGTGCGCTTCAGCGGCAGCGACACGGCCGCCATGCGGCGGCGCAGCAACAGGCGCGACGCGCCCTGCAGCCGCAGGCCGATCACCGTCGAGGCGTTGCCCAGGAAGTCGAGCAGCGCGGCCACGTAGCGCCGGTCGGCGTCGTTCTCGGCGCGCGCGAGCTTCATGAGCGCGCGGTCGATGCGCACGATCACCACGCCGATCAGCACATAGCCCGCGAGCGCGGTCACGCCGCTGGTGCGCGACAGCAGCGCCAGCGCCACCAGCGGCCCGACGAAGTTGACGGCGTTGGTGAGCCAGATGAACTGGTTCTGCGCGAAGTCGGCGAGCGCGCGGCTGGCCTGGTGCACGCGGTGCTGCAGCTCGCCCGAGTGGTGGCTGTCGTGCCAGGCGAGCGGCGCGGCGGCGATGCGCGCATAGAGCTGGTCGGCCAGCGTCTCGCGCACCTTCAGGCCCACGTTGCGCTCGAGGATGCGGCCGGGCCCGTGCAGCGCCCACGCGCCGACGTACACCCCCGCGAGCGTGGCGATCCAGCGGCCCGCCGCAGGCAGGTCGCCGCGCTGCAGTGCGTTGATGGCCTGGCCGGCGAGGTAGGGCAGCGTGAGGCGGATGAGCTGCGAGCTCGCGAGCAGCGCGGTGGCGGCCAGCAGCTGCGCACGCGCACCGGCCGCGAAGTGCCACAGCGCGGCGTAGAGCGCGCGGATGGCGCGGCCGGGGGATTCGGTGGTGGAGGTGGTCGAACTCGTCATGCGTGCATCAACCTGCCTTGCGGAAGGTGAGGTTGATGCGCTGCGCGCCGAGCCGCGCCTGCAGCGGATGCGGTGCGTCCTTGAGCGGCAGCACGCCATGAAAGCGCAGCCGGTCCACGCCGCCCCACACCACCACGTCGCCGTGCACCAGCGGAATGCGGGTGGTCTTGTCGGCGCGCGCGAGCCCGCCGAACTGGAACACCGCCGGCATGCCCAGCGACACCGACACGATCGGCGCGCCGTGGTCGCGCTCGTCGCGGTCCTGGTGCAGCGAGAGCCGGCTGCCCGGCTGGTAGCGGTTGACCAGGCAGGCGTCGGGCGCAAAGCCGTCGAAGCCGGCCAGCGCCGCCGCGTCGCGCGCCAGCTGCGCAAAGGCCTCGGGTATCGCGGGCCAGGGCGCGCCGCTGTCGGGATCGACCGCGCTGTAGCGGTAGCCGCGCCGGTCGCTGGTCCAGCCGAGCGCGCCGCAGTTGGTCAGCGCGACCGACATGGTGAAGCCGCCCGGCGTGACCAGGTGGCGAAACGGCGCGCGTGCCGCCACGTCGTCGATGGCGTCGAGCAGCGCCTCGGCGCGCGGCAATGCAAAGCCCGGCAGCACGAAGGCGGCCGGGCCGATCGGCTCGCGCGCGGCGCGCGGCGGGGCGTCGAAGAGGTCGAACGTCATGGGGGCATTGTCGCCAGCGGCAGGGGCGCTTCGGACCGTGGCGGTGGCTGCGATGCATTCAAGCTGTCACAAAGCGTCACTAGCATTCCGAGCACCAAAGCAGTACGCGGCACCGGCCCGGCGCCTGCGATTCCTCCTTCGTCACAGGACCCGGCATGTCTCGCGTTGCTCGGTCACGGTGGGTGTGTGTCTTGACCCTGATCCTCGGAATTCTGTCCCTCGCGGCCGTGTCGCATGCCGGCGGACCTGCGCCTTCGCCCGATGCGGCGGGGCGCATCGCCTTCGACCTGCCGGCCCAGCCGCTGGCCACCGCCGTGCAGGTCTACGCGCAGGCGACGGGGCAGTCCGTGTTCTTCGACGGGCAGCTCACCGCCGGCCTCGAATCCGCCGCGTTGCACGGCCTGTTCACTCCGCGCGAGGCGCTGCAGCGCCTGCTGGCCGGCACGCGGCTGGCCGCGCGCCACACCGACGCGCGCACCTTCACGCTGGTCGAGGCCGAGGTGGCGGCGCCCGTGGTTGCGACGGCGCCGGCCACGCCCGCCGTCCCCGCCATGTCCCCGCGTGACGCGCGCGTGGTGCAGCAGGCGCTGGAGCGCACGCTGTGCCGCTGGCCGCATGCGCGCCCGGGCACCTACCGCGCGCTCGTGCAGCTGTGGGTCGGGCCCGGCGGCCATGTGCGGCGCACGCGGCTGCTCAGTTCCACCGGCCTGGCGCAGCGCGACGCCGCGCTCGAAGCCGCGATGAACACGCTGGTGCTCGACCGTCCGCCCGAAGGCGAGGCCGACCAGCCGCTGACCGTGCTGCTGCTGCCGCGCACCGGCGACCGCCCCGACGTCTGCGACGCAGCGGTTTCTCCCTGAGCACGCCGTGGAACAGGACACCCCCGGCTTCCTGCGCAGCCTGCTGACCAGCCGCTACATCGACTTCCGCAACCGGCTGCGCCGCCGCCTGGGCTCGGAAGAGCAGGCCGACGACGTGCTGCACGAGACCTGGCTGCGCGTGCAGCGCATGAGCGACCCCGGCCCGGTGCAAAGCCCCATGGCCTACCTGCTGCGCATCGCGTCGAACGTGGCGGAAGACCGGCGCATCTCCCACGGGCGGCTGCTCGACTTCGTGGAGGTCGAGGAGCTGCTGCATTTCTCGGACGACAGCCACGACCCGGCCCGCGTCTCGGAGGCGCGCAGCGAGGTGCAGGCGCTGGAGCGCGCGCTCGAGGAGCTGCCGCGCCGCCGCCGCGACATCTTCATCGCCTCGCGCGTGGACGAGACGCCGCATGCCGACCTGGCGCGGCGCTACGGCGTGTCGGTGCGCATCGTCGAGCGCGAAGTGAAGGCTGCGCTGGTGCATTGCGCGGGTCGTTTGGGGCGCGATGTGATCCAGCGGTTCGGTCCCGGGGCCGGAAAACAGTCTGAGAAGACATGATGGCCGCATCCACTCCAATCGATCGCGACCGCGCCGCGCTGGAAACGCAGGCGCACGACTGGCTCGTGCGCCTGACCTCCGGCCGCGCCACCACCGGCGACGCGCAGGATTTCCGCCGCTGGTGCGCCCGCAGCCCGCAGCATGCGCAGGCCATGGCCGAGGCGACGCGGCTGTGGGACCTGACCCGGCCCGCTGCCGAAGCGGTGGCACGGCGCATGCCCGCGATGGACACACCGCCGCGCGCGGCCATCGCCATGTCGCGCCCGCCGATGTTCGGCCGCCGCCAGTTCCTCGGCGCCGCGCTCGCGGCCGGTGCCGCCGCCTTCGTGGTGGTGCGCCCGCCGGCCGGCCTGTGGCCCGCGCTGTCCGACATGACGGCCGACTACCGCACCGGCACCGGCGAGCAGCGCCGCGTGGTGCTGGCCGACGCGGCGGCGGTGGTCGAGATGAACACGCAGACCAGCCTCAACCTCGCGCGCGGCGCCGAGGGCGAGCCGCCCGTGCTCGACATGCTCGGCGGCGAGGCGCAGGTGCAGCTCGACGCGGCGCGCCGCGCGCCCTTCACCATGACCGTGGGCGGCGCGCGCCTCGTGGCCGCGTCGGCCAGCCGCTTCAATGTGCGCGCCACCGGCGGCGAGGTGTGCGTGACCTGCTTCGCGGGCTCGGTCGAGCTGCGCGACGGCGAGCGCGTGCTGGTGGCGGGCGAGGCGCAGCAGATCCGCTACGGCGGCCGGCGCGAGGCCGAGGTGGCGCGCGCGCCCGACCTCGCGGCGGTGGCCGCCTGGCGCGAGCGCGTGTTGGTGTTCGACGACACGCCGCTCGCGGCCGTGGTCGACGAGATCAACCGCTACCGGCCGGGCCGCCTGATCGTCACGCGCGCCGAACTCGGCCGCCGCAAGGTGCAGGCGCGGCTGCGGCTGGACGAGCTGCCGCATGTCGAGACGCTGATCGCCGTGAGCTACGGCGCGAAGCTCACCAGCCTGCCCGCCGGCATCGTGCTGCTCGGATAGCCGCGCTGTGTGACGTGGCTGTGAAAAAAGCGGCGCGTCGTCTTCGTTCGCAAATTCTCCCGAACTTTTGCAGCGCGCGTGTCGGTCGCATCCGGTGAGCCCGGTCTCTTCTCCAGAACGGTTTTTCTCTGGGGTATGACATGAGCAACAAGACATTCCGCCGCGCGCCGGTCGCGCACGCCGCCGCCCTCGCGCTGGCCATGGCGGGCCTGGCGGGCAATGCACAGGCGCAGCGCGCCTTCAGCGCCGCGTGGATGGCGCAGAAGAACGTGGCGCAGGGCACCGCCGTGGTCACGGGCTACCTGCCCAACGGCACGCCGGCCTCGATGCTGACCAACCCGCTGGCGCAGCAGCAGAAGGCCAACGAGCAGCTGCGTCAGTCGCTCGGCAACCTGGGCCTCGCGGCGCAGGCGATTGCCGCGCAGCAGGCCGCGCAGGCCGCCGCACGCGCCGCCGCGCTGAACGAACCCTCGGTGCCCGACGGCCTGGCCGAGGGCGGCCTGAAGGTCGACACGAATTCGCTCAGCGCCGGCTGGCTCAACGCCCGCGCGCTCAACCGCGATTCGCAGAAGCAGGTCGACGGCCGCACCGTCGTCACCGTGGAGCAGACGGCAGACAAGGCCATCCTGAACTGGGAGACCTTCAACGTCGGGCGCAACACCACGGTCGATTTCAAGCAGCAGGCCGACTGGGCCGTGCTCAACCGCGTGAACGACTCGAAGGCGCGGCCTTCGCAGATCCAGGGCCAGATCAAGGCCGACGGCACGGTGCTCATCGCCAACCGCAACGGCATCGTGTTCAGCGGCACCAGCCAGACCGACACGCGCAACCTGGTGGCGGCGGCCGCCCACATCGGCGACGACCAGTTCAAGGCGCGCGGCATCTACTCGAACGACACCGCGCCGAGCTTCACCACGCGCAAGGAAGACCAGGGCAAGGTCGAGGTGCAGGCCGGCGCACGGCTGACCACCAAGGAGCCCGGCTCCGTCACGCAGGGCGGCGGCTACGTGCTGCTGCTGGGCAAGGAGGTGGCCAACGCCGGCGAGATCGCCGCGCGCAAGGGCCAGGCGCAGCTCGCGGCGGGCGACAGCTTCGTGATCCGCAAGGGCATGGGCACGGAGGCCAATGCCTTCTCGACCACGCGCGGCAACGAGATCGCGCCGCAGTTCGCGGCCGACAGCACGGCGGGCACGGTGCGCAACACCGGCCTCATCGTGGCGCGCGAAGGCGACATCACGCTGGCCGGCCGCGACGTGCGCCAGGACGGCGTGGCGCTGGCCACCTCCACCGTCGCCGTGCGCGGCACGGTGCACCTGCTGAACTCGGCCGCCGACACGCGCGGCAACGTGGCCGTCGGCAAGGGCGCGGTCACGGCCGTGCTGATCGAGGACGACGGCAAGGCCAGCGCGCTCGACAGCCAGCGCGACGCGCTCATCAAGGAATCGGCCGCGCAGGACGCCGCGCGCGCGCTCGTGCCGCCCGCGCTCTTCGACAACCTCTCGCGGCTGTCGGACCGCCGCGACCAGTCGCGCATCGAGATCGTCTCGGGCGGCGACATCCGCTTCGAGGGCGAGTCGCTCACGCTGGCCACCGGCGGGCAGATCGCGGCCAGCGCCACGCGCCGCAGCTTCGTGGCCGACAAGGCGCGCCTCGATGTGTCGGGTGCGGTGGGCGTGAACGTGACGATGGAATCGAACAACGTCAAGGTCAACGTGCAGGGCAACGAGATGCGCGACGCCCCGCGCAACCGCGAGAGCGGCAAGCTCTTCAACAACGACGTGTGGATCGACCGGCGCAAGCTCGTGCGCGTGGCGCCCGGCGTGGGCGGCTACGAGGGCGAGCGCTGGTACGCGGCGGGCGGCCTGCTGGAGGTCGGCGGCTACCTGGGCAACCAGGGCCACGGCATCGGCGAATGGGCCGCGCAGGGCGGCACCGTGGTGCTGGGCGGCAGCGAGGTGGTCACGCAGGCGGGCTCGAAGGTCAACCTGTCGGGCGGTTCGCTCAACGTGCAGACCGGCAAGATCTACCAGACCTGGCTCAAGGGCAGCGACGGGCGGCTGTACAACCTGAACAGCGCGCCGTCGGACCTGCTGTACGACGGCGTCTACAAGGGCTTCGAGGCCGAGCACGTGCGCTGGGGCAAGGCGAACACCGACTATTTCTACAACCCGCTGATCGGGCCGCAGCGCAAGCTGGAGAACGGCTATACCGTCGGGCGCGACGCCGGCCGGCTGGTGGTGAGCGCGCCCACGGCGGTGCTCGAAGGCGACATCGTGGCCGAGGTGTTCAACGGTGCGCAGCAGACGCGCGCCCGCGACGCCGCGCTGGACGACGGCTACCGCCAGTCGCAGAGCGCGGTGGCGCGCGGCGGCGTGCTGGCGGTGGGGCGCTACGGCGCACTGGGCCGCATCGACCTGTTCGACACCGACGTGCGCTTCGGCGACGTGGCACCGGTCACGCAGCAGATGGCCGCAGCCGACGCGCTGGCCGACGAGCGCATCGGCACGCTGTGGCTCGACGCGGCGCACCTGAATGCGCAGCGCCTGTCGGTGCTCGACATCGGCACGCGCGGCAGCGTGGCCGTCGAGAAAGCGCTCACGCTGGCCGACGGCGGGCGCATGAACGTGCTCGGCGCGTTCATCGACATCGGCGCCGACGTCACGGTGCGCGGCGGCGCGCTGGAAGCCGGCAATGTCTTCACGTCGCCGGTGGCGGGCGCCCAGCCGCGCGCGCTGGTGAAGGACGCCGATTCGTCGCTCACCGTGCGCGACGGCGTCACGCTCGACCTGCGCGGACGTCGCGTCGACATCGGCACGGCGCCTGAAGACTCGGCCACGCTCGCGGTCATCGACGGCGGCACGGTGCGCCTCGAATCGACGCACGGCGTGACGGTCGGGCAGGGCAGCCTGATCGACGTGTCGTCGGGTGCGGCGCTGCTGGCCAAGGGCAAGCAGAAGGGCGGCAAGGGCGGCAACGTGACGCTGGTGGCCGACTCGGCCGCGTCGCCCACCGATGCGAAGGGGCGCCTGTCGCTCGGCGGCGAGATCCGCGGCCATGGCGTGAACGGCGGCGGCACGCTGAAGATCGAAACGGGCCACGCGCTGCTCATCGGCCCCGACCCGGCGTTGTCGGACGCGACGCAGCTCGTGCTCGACGCGTCGCGCCTGCAGTCGGGCTTTTCCACCTACGACTTCAACGGCCACGCGGGCCTCACGGTCGCGCCGGGCGCGCAGCTCGACGTGCTCATGCCGGTCTATCGCATCGCGCCCGGGGCCGGTGCCGACCATGAAGGCGGCATCGGGTTGCAACTCTGGACGCCGCCGCTGCTGCAACAGGACTCGGTGAACCGCCAGGTCGTGCAGCGCCAGGGCGCCGACCTCGTGCTGCGTTCGCAGCGCCGCATCACCGAAGGCGGCAACCTCGCCATCGGCGCGGGCGCGGTGGTGACGGTCGATCCGGGCCGCTCGATCCAGCTGCTCGGCGGCGGCCTGAGCAGCTTCGTGGTCGATGGCCGGCTCAACGCCTGGGGCGGGCGCATCGCCATCGACATCGAGGCGCCGGCCTTCAACTCGCCGCTGAGCACTTCGCTGCAGCCGCACAACCGCTCGGTGTGGATCGGCGAGGGCGCGGTGCTCGACGTGGCGGCGCGCGCGCAGACCGGTGTCGATGACGACGGCCGCCACTACGGCACGGTGCGCAACGGCGGCACCATCTCCATCGGCGGCGCGCTCGACTGGGAAGCCAAGGGCGCGGCCAACGCACCCGACCTCGCGATCGTGATCCGCCCCGGCGCGCTGCTCGATGCCTCGGGCAGCCATGCGCGCATCGACGTGCCGGCGGCCGGCGGCCTGTGGCGCGAGCTCGACGTGGCCAGCGACGGCGGCAGCATCGTGCTCAAGTCGGCGCACAGCCTGTACCTGGACGGCACGCTGCGTGCCCACGCGGGCGGCGCGAATGCGGCGGGCGGCACGCTCGCGGTGGCGCTCGAAGCGCCGGTGTTCTCGAAGATCTACACCGTCGACGACGCCGTGCGGCAGGCGCGCGAGCTGGTGATCTCGCAGACGCAGCAGCCCAGCGGATTGCCGGACACCCTCAAGCCGGGCCATGCCGATGCGGCACTGGCCTACGGCAAGGGGCGCCTGAGCGCGGACCAGGTGCGGGACGGCGGCTTCGGCAACCTCTCGCTGCTGGTCAACGGCCTGCTGAGCTTCGACGGCCACGTCGACCTCACGACCGCGCAGAGCCTGCGCCTGTACGCCGGCAGCTTCGCGCTGGCCGACAGTGCGGCGACCGATTCGAACGTGCGGCTTGCCTCGTCCTACCTGCGGCTGGCCGGCGTGACCGGTGCGCCCAAGCAGGACAACGAGGTGATCTACACCACCACCTGGCGCCACGGTGCATCGACCCGCGCGAGCGAGGCCACCTTCACGGCCGAGGCCGACCACATCGACATCCGCGACCGCGTGGGCTTCGGCGCGCACGGCGAGATCGCCATGAAGACCGGCCCCGCGCAGGTGGTGGACCGCCGCGGCTTCGACGCCGTGCACATGACCAGCCGCGGCGACCTGCGCCTGCTGGGTGGCACGCCCACGCTCGGCCTGCTGGGCGCGACCACGACCGAGCTGGCGACGCTGGGCGACCTCACGCTCACCGCCGCGCAGATCTACCCCGCCACCGGCGCCAACGCGCAGATCCGTGCGGGCTACGACGAGGGCCGCGTGCTCGACATCCGTCGCCAGGTCGAGGGCGACGTGGCGATGCCGCAGTCGGCATTCGGCACGCTCGCGCTCGGCGGCGGCACGGTGCGCCAGGGCGGCATCGTGCGCGCGCCGCTGGGCAACCTCATCGTGGGACAGGACGGGCGCAGCACCTTCGAGGCGCGCGCCAGCGTGGTCGACCTGCTGCCGGGCAGCATCACCTCGGTCAGCGGCGCCGGCCTGCTCATGCCCTACGGCGGCACGACCGACGGCATCGGCTACAGCGTGGCCGGCGCGCCCATCGACAAGCGCGCCATCGGCAGCAGCGGCATCCTGCTCACGGGCGACAGCGTGCTCGGGCACCAGGGCGCGCTGCTCGACCTGTCGGGCGGCGGCGAGCTCACGGGCGCGGGCTTCGTGAGCGGTCGCGGCGGCTCGGTGGACGTGCTGCGCACGCCGCTGGCCAATGCCAATCCGGCCAACACCTTCAGCAAGGCGGGCAACGGCGTGTACGCCATCGTGCCGGGCTTCCAGGGCGGCTACGCGCCGGTGTCGCCCGACGTGGGCGCGGGCGAGCCGGTCATCGGCCGGCAGGTCACGCTCGATCACGACGTGGGCGGGCTCAAGGCCGGCACCTACACGCTGCTGCCTTCGACCTACGCGCTGCTGCCCGGTGCCTTCCGCGTGGAAGTGGGGGCGCAAAGCGCGCTGCCCGCGACGCCGCTGCCGGCCGGCTACGGCTCGTACGTGGCGAGCGGCTACCTCGGCGTGGCGAACACGGCGGTGAAGTCGTCGCTGGCCAGCCAGCTGGTCGTCACGCCGGCGGCGCTGGTGAAGCAGCACGCCAGCTACAACGAGATGGGCTACGACGCCTTCGTGGTGGCCGATGCGGCACGCCGCGGCGGCGTGCGCGGCGAGATCGCGGCCGATGCCCGCAATCTGCTGCTGGACTACTTCTATTCCAAGCCGAAGGACGGCGTGTCGATGCTGCAGTTCGACGGCCAGGCGCTGTTCAACCCGGCGGTCGGCAGCGCGGGCTTCGGCGGCACGCTGTCGGCGAAGGGCATCGCCATCGAGGTGACGGCGCCAGGCGCGCAGCGCACGGCCGGGTTCACGGGCGCGTCGCTGCAGGCCGACCAGCTCAACGCCTTCGGCGCGCCACGGATGATCCTGGGCGGCCAGATCGATCTGCCGTATGCCGACAACTACGCAACCTTCAAGTCGAACACCGGCCATGTCGTCGTGCGCAGCGGCGCGACCTTGCGCGGCGCGGAAATCTTCCTCGTGGCCGGCGGCTACGGCGACGGCATCCAGGTGGAGCAGGGCGCGTCGCTGAACACGCTGGGCGCCGGTGCGCCGGCCTACGATTCCACCGACGGCGTGGTGTTCTCGGCGGGCCTTGGCGGGGTGCTGGGCCTGTCGAACGGCTGGATCAACCTGCTGCCGCCCGTCGCCGGGGGGATACCCGCCATGGTCCAGATCGGCGCGTGCCCCAGCGGCGCCTGCACCGGCCACACCACGCTGTACGGCGAGGGCACGCTGGCCGTGGCCACCAACCGCTCGTTCACGATGGCCGACAACGTGCGCTATGGCGCGAAGAACCTGCTGCTGGCGGTGTCCTCGGTCAACCTGGGCAGCGACGCGGCGCTGCAGCAGGCCTCCGCCAACGGCCAGCTGCCGTCGGGCCTGTCGATGAACCAGGTCATCCTGGCGAACCTGCTGGCCGGCAACAAGGGCGAAGGCGTGCCCGCGGTCGAGACGCTGGTGCTGAACGCGCGCGAGTCGGTGAACATCTACGGCGCGGTGTCGCTGGACACGCTCGACCCCGCCACCGGCGTGTCGTCCATCGAGCGGCTGGTGCTGGGCACGCCCGCCATCTACGGCTACGGCGGCGCGGGCGACACCGCGAAGATCACGACCGGCGAATTCATCTGGACCGGCCTCACGCCGCGCCCGCCCGGCAACGACGAGATCTTTCCCGGTGGGAACGCACCGGGCGGCGCCATCGGCAGCCTGCTGGGCCACGGCACGCTCGACGTGTCGGCCGCGCGCATCGTGCTGGGCCACGCGCCCAACACGCAACCCGACGCGGGCTACTCGGCGGACCGACTCGCACTGGGCTTCGGCACGGTCAACCTGAACGCGAGCGAGCGCATCACCGCCAACGGCAAGGGCACGCTGGGCGTGTACCACCAGCAGGGCGCGTACGTGACGGGCAAGGGCTACGACCACACGGGCGGCCAGCTGAACCTGCGCACCCCGCTGCTCACCGGCGAGGCCGGCTCGAACAACCGCATCACGGCGGGCGGCGACATCGTGGTGAGCGCACCGGCAGGCGCGCAGCCCGCCGGTGACGCGGCGCTGGGCGCGCAACTGGCGCTCACCGGTCGCAACATCACCATCGACGGCACGGTCGGCCTGCCCTCGGGCAAGCTGCAGCTCACGGCCAGCGGCGACGTGACGTTGGGCGCCAATTCGCGCATCGACCTCGCGGGCCGCGCCGTGAAGTTCTTCGAGCAGACGCGCTACAGCCGCGGCGGCGACCTGGAGGTGACGAGCTCGGCCGGCAACATCGTGCAGGCGGCGGGTTCGGTGATCGACCTGTCGGCCACGCACAACCGCGGCGGCACGCTGCAGGCGACGGCGCTGGGCGCCGGCGCGGGCCGCATCGACCTGGGCGGGCGCATCCTCGGCACCGCGAGCGGCACGTACGACGCGGGCGGCACCATCGTGCCCTACGACGCGGCCGAGATCAGCCTGCGCGGCCAGACCGTGGCCGACTTCGCGGGCCTGAACACGCGCCTCAACGAAGGCGGCGTGACCGGCGCGCGCCGCTTCCAGATCAAGCAGGGCGACCTCGCCATTGGCGACGAAGTGAAGGCGCGCGTGGTCGAGGTCACGCTCGACGGCGGCAGCCTCACGGTGAACGGCCGCATCGACGCCAGCGGCTTCCAGGTGGGCGCGATCCGCCTCGCGGCCAAGGGCGACCTCACGGTGAACGGCACGCTCGACGCGCACGCCACCGGCCTGCGCGTGGACAGCTACGGCAAGATCATCGACAGCCCGAACAGGGCCATCGTCGACCTCACGAGCACGCACGGCACGCTGACGCTGGGCGGCGGCGCGGCCATCGACCTGCGCGCCGGCACGGCCGTGGGCGCGACGCAGGGCAACGACGGCGCATCGCGCGGCACGCTCGCACTGAACGCGCCGCGGCGCGGCGACAACGACGTGGCGGTGAACGTCGCCGGCACGCCCGCGATCCAGGGCGCGAAGACCATCGCGGTCAACGCCTTCCGCACCTACAGCGACGCACCGCTGGCGAGCGCGCCCGACGTCACGGGCCACGTGCCGCAGCTCATCACGCAGAAGTACCTCGACGAGATCGACGGCCACAGCAGCGCCTTCATCGACAAGGCGCTGGCCAACACCTCGCTGTCGGCGCGCCTGGCGGGCCTGGGCAGCTACCACCTGCGCCCCGGCGTGGAAATCGTCAGCAGCACCGGCGAGGGCGACCTCAGCGTGGTCGGCGACATCGACCTCTCGG
The DNA here is from genome assembly GCF_058800845.1 of Variovorax sp. GW822-FHT04E09. NCBI lineage: Bacteria > Pseudomonadati > Pseudomonadota > Betaproteobacteria > Burkholderiales > Comamonadaceae > Variovorax > Variovorax sp. GW822-FHT04E09. The sequence goes on along the minus strand of NZ_JBXAMR010000001.1, from coordinate 1,194,039 downwards.
GCTACCGCTACGGCCCCGGCGCGAACCGCACCGACCCGGCGCGGCGCGGCTTTGGCGAGCCCGGCGTGCTGGTGATCCGCGCGGGCGGCAACCTCAACGTGTACGGCAGCATCAACGACGGCTTCGCGCCGCCGCCGGCCACGCCCGACGACAAGGGCTGGTACCTCACCGAGCAGCGCACGAAGTTCGGCACGCCGTTCACGCCCGACGGCGGCGACATCGTCGTGCCGATCGACGGCGTGGTGCTCGACAAGGGCACCGTGTTCCCGAAAGACGCGCTGCTGAACTACGACGTGCCCGCCGAAGCCATGGCGCTGCCGGCCGGCACGGTGCTGCCCGTGACCGTGACCTTGGGCGCGGCCTACACGCTGCCCGCCGGCACGGTGCTGCGCGCCAACGTCTACAACGCCGACGGCAGCGTGCGCCTGAAGGCCGGCACGGTGCTGGGCGAGGCCGTGGTGCTGGACAGCGGCATGAAGCTGGGCGCAGGCACCGCGCTGCGCGCCGAGGCCAGCGTGCAGGCGATGGTGTGGCCCAAGGGCGTGCGCCTGCCGGTCGCGATGAAGGCCGACGGCACCATCGCGCTGGCGCGCGGTGCGGTGATTCCGTCGCTGACCGATGTGCAGCTGCCGAACGACGCGGCCGTCAATCTGCGGCCCGAAGTCGATGGCGTGCAGGGCCGCAACTGGGCCGTGGCGCCGATGCTGGGGCAGGGCGCGACGAGCTGGAGCCTGCAGCTCACGGCCGGCGCCGACCTAGACTCGGCCGACCGCCGCGCGGTCGACCCGGCCAAGCACGGCGCGCTCATCCTGGCCGACAGCCACGCGATGTACAACGTCAAGCTCACGCCGGGTGGCAGCGGCTTCCTGTGGGGTCCGAACGGGCCCATGTGGGGCCACGACGAGGGAACGCCGATGGACCCGCTGGATTTCGAGGCGGGCTACTGCGACTGGGGCGGTGAGGGCACCTGCGTGGTCGACCCGGCGCGCCTTTCCTACTTCTGGGGCCCCAACGGCGACGACTGGGACCCGAGCTTCGTCGAGGGCACGCCGGTGCTGCCCGAATACGTCACGATCTGCGAGTGGGGGCCGGGCATCTGCACGACGGTCATCAACCCCGTCAAGGACGTCACCAAGTACACGCCGCTGTCGCCGATGTTCAGCGTGCTGCGCACCGGCACGGGCGACCTGGGCCTGGCGGCGGCGGGCAACTTCGTCATGGAGTCGCCGTTCGGCGTCTACACGGCCGGCACGCGCTCGGCGCCGCTGCTCGACGCCAACGGCCTCGACCCCTTCAACCTCGCACGCGGCAAGGCCGTCGGCGGCTCGGTGATCGGCCCGCAGACGGCGGACTACAGCGCCGCGCTCGCGGCCTACCAGGCCTGGTACCCCGAGCAGGGCGGCAACCTCGACATCACGGTGGGCGGCAATGTCGTCGGCGACGTCTGGGGTCATTTCGGGGGCGAGCGCGGACAGGCGCCGAGCGCCGCGGTGGGCAGCTGGCTGTGGCGCCAGGGCTCGGGCACGGCCCTGGCCGGCAGCGACCGCATCGCGACGTCGTGGTGGATCAACTTCGGCGCCTACGCACTGCCGGCCGGTGCGCAGGTCAGCACCGACAGCAGCCCCGAGCCCTTCCTGGTGGGCTTCACCGGCATGGGCACGCTGGGCGGCGGCAACCTCACGCTGCGCGCGGGCGGCGACGCGGGCCTCACCACGCGGCTGGGCAACGGCCAGGTCTGGCAGCGCAGCGAGGCCATCGTGGCGGCGGTCGGCAGCACGGGCCGCGTCGATGCGAACGGGCAACTGACGCTCACCGGCGGCGGCGACCTGCAGCTGCGCATCGGCGGCGTGGTCAATCCGAACCTGGCCGCGGCGCAGTACGGCAGCTCTGGCACCAATACGCAGTACCAGGACCTCAACGGCGCCCTGGTCAACCTGCGCGGCGCGGCCACCGTGTCGGCCTCCGCCATCGGCGGCGTCGAGGTGCGCTACCGCAAGTACGCGTTCTCGCTGCCGGGCCAGGAGGGCGATGTGAAGGACACGCGCCCCATCGACCCCTTCACCCCGACCATCGGCGTCGGCAATGCCGGCATCGTGCTCGTGCCGGGCGACTCGGCGATGTACCTGGACACGCCGGGCGACCTAGTGCTCACCAGCGTGGCCGACGCGGGCCGCGCGCGGGTGCCGAACAGCTCGGCATTCAAGTTCGGCGGCACCGAGTACGGCATCGGCCAGGGCTGGTTCACGCTGTGGACCGACCGCACCGCGATCAACCTGTTCAGCGCGGGCGGCAACCTCACGCCCGGCACCGACCTGGCGAACCGGGAGGCCGCCGGCCGGTACCTGGGCAGCATCAACATGAGCGACAACGTCACGGTCTACCCGTCGATCCTGCGCGCGACGGCGGCCTCGGGCAGCCTGTACTTCGGCTTCTCGGCCACGCCCGCCACGCAGGCGCCCGGCCGCGCGCTGGTGCTCGCGCCGTCGCCATCAGGGGCGCTCGAGTTCCTGGCGGGCAACTCGCTGTTCGGCGGCGGCTATCCGGTGGGGATGTCGGGCGCGGTCACGCCGCTGCCCACGCCCTGGGCGCCCGCCTTCGTGGGCTACAACTCGCGCCAGCAGCCGGTGGTCTACAACACCAGCCCGGAGGGCTCGATGGTCGGATCGCCCGGCGTGCCGAACTACGGGGTGGTCGACAACCACCCTCTGTTCGCCTTCGGACCGGACACGCTGGGCCCCCGCGCGCTGCACGCAGCCGATGCGCCGCCCTCGCTGTTCTATGCCGTGCGCGGCGACATCCTGGGCCTGGCCAGCGGCACGGCGCGCAAGGTGCAGGCCAGCGGCGAGCCCGCGCCCGAGACCTGGTACCGCTCGGCCGCGCCGGCGCGCATCCGCGCCGGGCGCGACATCGTCGGCACCGAGGCGCTGATCGTGAACAACGACCCGCGCGACGTGTCGCTGGTGCAGGCCGGGCGCGACATCCTGTATGCGAACCTGCAGGTGGCGGGCCCCGGCACGCTGGAGGTGTCGGCCGGCCGCCATATCACGCAGGACGACCGCGCCAGCGTGGTGAGCCGTGGTGCGCTGGCCGAGGGCGACACGCGCCCCGGCGCAAGCATCGCGATGATGGCCGGCATGGGCCCGATGGGCGTGGGCGGGCCGGACTTCTCGGCCATCGCCGACCGCTACCTCGACCCCGCGAAGCGCGCCGAGTCGGGCCCCGGCCAGTCGCTGGCGAGCCAGCCGGGCCGCGTGGTGAAGACCTACGACGCCGAGCTGGCCGCATGGCTCAAGGAACGCTACGGCTTCGTCGCCACCAGCGCCGACGTGAAGGACCCGGGCAGCGCGCTCGCGTACTTCAAGGCGCTGGCGCCCGAGCAGCAGCGCGTGTTCCTGCGCGGCGTGTACTTCGCCGAGCTGCGCGCCGGGGGCCGCGAGTACAACGACGTGGACGGCCCGCGCTACGGCAGCTACCTGCGCGGGCGCGGCATGATCGCCACGCTGTTCCCCGACCTCGACGCGGCGGGCCAGGAGATCGTGCGCACCGGCGACATCATCCTGTACGGCCCCTCGGGCGTGCACACCGACTTCGGCGGCGACATCCAGATGCTCGCGCCGGGCGGGCAGATCGTGGTGGGCGTGCAGGGCGCGGTGCCGCCGGGCAGTGCGGGCGTGATCACGCAGGGCATGGGCCACATCCAGCTGTTCAGCGAAGGCAGCCTGCTGCTGGGCCTGTCGCGCGTGATGACCACCTTTGGCGGCGACGTGCTGGCCTGGTCGGAGCAGGGCGACATCAACGCCGGCCGGGGTTCCAAGACCACGCTGGTCTACACGCCGCCCAAGCGCGTGTACGACAACATCGGCAACGTGAAGCTGTCGTCGCAGGTGCCCAGCTCGGGCGCCGGCCTGGCCACCTTGGCGCCCATCGCCGAAGTGCCGGCGGGCGACATGGACCTGATCGCGCCGCTGGGCACCATCGACGCGGGCGAGGCGGGCATCCGCGTGTCGGGCAACGTGAACCTCGCGGCCCTGCAGGTGGTGAACGCGGCCAACATCCAGGTCAAGGGCGAGTCGGCCGGCCTGCCGGTGGTGGCTTCGGTGAATGTGGGCGCGCTCACCAACGCCAGCGCGGCGGCCTCGCAGGCCGTGGGCGCGGCGCAGGAGGCGATGCAGCGCGAACGCGCGGCGGCGCGCCAGGCGCTGCCGTCGGTGTTCTCGGTGCGCGTGCTGGGCTTCGGCAACGAGGCCGCCGACGGCGCCGCCGCGCCGTCCGATGCGGGCCGCGCTGCGGCGCGCCCGGTGGGCTACGACGCGCACAGCCCGGTGCAGGTGCTGGGGCGCGGGCCGCTGGGCGATGCGCAGAAGACCAAGCTCACGGCGCAGGAGCGGCGTTTGCTGGGGCAGTGAGAGGGAAGGGCGGCAGATGAAATTTTTGTGACAAACGACATTCCGGGGCGCGCAGTTCCGTCTTTGTCTCAGAGCTTTCGTGACTGTCCGATGCCCCCTCTGCTGTTGTCTTCTGCCGGCCCCCGCCCGTGGGCGTCGTTCCTGCTGGCCACGGCGTTCGCCGCCCTGGCCGGTGCGGCGCATGGCGCGCCGCCCGAGGCCAATGCCAGTGGCGTGTTCCTCAACACCGCCGGCGACGTGCTGACCGCGCGCCATGCGGTGGCGGACTGCCGTTCGCTGTTCGCCCTCAAGGACGCGCAGGTGGCGCAGGCCCGGGTGATCGCCGAGAGCGCCGAGCTCGACGTCGCGGTGCTGCGCACCACCCTCACGCCGTACCTGCACGCCACGCTCGCGGCGGACGCGCGCACGCCGGCCCCGGGCAGCGTGGGCGTGTTCACCGAGGCTTATGCGGTGCTGCAGCGCATGCCCGATCGCGCGGCGTTGCTCAGCAACGCCATGACCGTGCCTGGCGTGGAAGGCCTGCAGCTGCTGTCGGGCGTGCAACCCGGCGCCAGCGGCAGCGCGGTGCTGGGCGCCGATGGCCTGCTGCTCGGCGTGGTGGTCGAGCGTGTCGCCGCCGCGCCGCATGCGTCGGGCATGGTGCTCAGCCGCGCGGCCTCGGCCGCGGGCGTGGCGGGCGGCGTGACGCGGGTGCGCGCGGTGCCGGCGGCGCGCCTGCGCGACTTCCTGGATGCCCACGGCGTCGCCTACACGCACAGCCGCGAACCGCAGCTCGGCCCGCAGCAATCGCCCGCTGCGCGGGCCTCGACCCTGTCGGTCGGCGTGCTGTGCGGCTGAGCGTCCTTCTTCGACTTTTTCATTGGAACTCCCATGACCTTTTCTTTCGGCAAGACCCGCGGCTGGCGCCGCCTGCGCCTGGCGCTCGGCGGGCTCGGCCTCGGGCTGTCCGCCGCCGCCGCGCCCCTGGCCGCGTCGGCGCAGGCCCAGCCGCAGGTGCCGCAGCACTGGATCAGCTACGCCAACCTCGCCAGCAACCAGCTGCAGTCGTCGCTCAGCGACCCGGCCAGCGACACCGTGGTGCGGCTGCACACCTGGATGCAGGAACGCATGCTGAAAGAAGGCCAGCCCGTGCCGCCCGCGCCGGTGGTGGTGCGCGTGTGGGTCGCGGGCAGCGGCAAGGTCGAGCGCGTGGCCTTCGATTCGCTGGGCGACGCGCAGGCCGACACCGACCTGCGCGCGCTGCTCACCGCGCAGCCGCTGGCCGAACCGCCGCCGCGCGACATGCGCCAGCCGATGGTGCTGCAACTCACGCTCAGCTTTGTCGCGCGCACCTGACCGATCGCGCCGCCGCCGCCTGATCTGTGTGGCGCTGCTGGGCCTTGCGGCTGCAGTACCGCTGCACGCCGCCATGCCGTGGCCCGTGCCGGGGCTCGCGGCGCTGGTGAAGGCCTTCGGGCCGGCCGTGGTCCACATCGGCGTGGAGCGGCCGTCGGTGCCGGCGCGCCGCTTCAGCGACCGCTGGCTGCTGCGCGCACCGCCGGCCGAGGCCGATGAAAGCAGCCTGGGCAGCGGCTTCCTCGTGAGCGCCGACGGGCTGATCCTCACCAACGCGCACGTGGTCGCGCACGGCACGCAGATCCGCGTGAAGCTGCCCGACCGGCGCGAGTTCCGGGCGCGGCTCATCGGCCTCGACGCACTGGCCGACGTGGCCTTGCTGAAGATCGACGCAACCGGCTTGCCCACGGTGCGCATCGGCGATCCGGCGGACGTGGAGCCCGGCGACGGCGTGGCGGCCATCGGCTCGCCCTACGGCTTCGGCAACTCGGTGACGGCCGGCATCGTCAGCGCCAAGGGGCGGCTGCTGCCGGGCGCCGAGTCGATGCAGTTCCTGCAGACCGACGTGCCGATCAACCCGGGCAACTCGGGCGGGCCGCTGTTCAACCTGCGCGGCGAGGTGATCGGCATCAACTCGCGCATCTACAGCCGCAGCGGCGGCTACCAGGGGCTGTCGTTCGCCATTCCCATCGACGCCGCCATGCGCATCAAGGACCAGCTGCTGGCCACCGGCACCGTCACGCGCGGGCGCATCGGCGTGTCCGTGCAGGAGGTGGGGCAGGCGCTGGCCGACACCTTCCGCCTGCCGCGCCCGGCCGGCGCGCTGGTCACCGACGTCGAGCCGCGCGGCGCGGCGGCGCGCGGCGGGCTGAAGACCGGCGACGTGATCCTGTCGGTGCAGGGCCGCGAGGTGGTGCAGGCGGCCGACGCGCTGGGCTTCATCGCCGAGCAGGTGCCGGGGCAGCGCGCGCGCCTCATGGTGTGGCGCGACCGCGCCGAGCACGTGGTCGAGGTGAAGGTGGAGGGCTACGACACGCCGCGCCTGCAAGGCGATGCGGCGGCAGCGGCCTCGGTGCCCTCGCGCCTGGGCTTCGCGGTGCGCCCGCTGGCGCCGGCCGAGCGGCAGTTCCTGCGCGTGGAGGGCGGGCTGCTGGTGCAGCGCGTGAACGTGGCGGCGTCGCGCGCGGGCGTGCAGCCGGGCGACGTCATCCTGGCGCTCAACGGCCAGCCGATCGACAGCGCCGAAGCCCTGGCCCAGGCGCTGGAAGGGGCCGACGGCACGGCGGCGTTGCTGGTGCAGCGCGCGGGGGCGAGGATCTTCGTGCCGATCTGCGCGCAGGCCGGGTCGCCGAAGTGCTGAGAAGGGCGTCGCGCTGACCGGCCGCGTCATTCGAGCGTCACGAAGCGAACCTAGCATCCGCTTCGACATGCCCCCCGGGCGGCGGCTTTCGCCGGGCGTATCGAACTCATGCGGCATGCACCTCCTTCCTTTCCTCTCGTCTCCCTGGTCGGCATCGCGCTGGTCGCCTGCATGACCGGGCCGTGGATGAGCGCCCGCGCGCAGTCCGACGCGGCGCCGCTTCGGCCGCAGGCCGCGCGCATCGCCTTCGACATTGCGGCCCAGCCGCTGGCCGCCGCGCTGGAGCAGTACGGCCGCGCGACCGGGCTGCCCGTGTTCTTCGATGCCGAACGCGTGGCCGGACGTCACGCCGCGCCCGTGCATGGCCTGTTCGATGCGCAGGCCGCCCTCGATGCGCTGCTCGCGGGCACGGGCCTGGTCGCCGACGACGCCGGCGTGGGGGCCACGACCGCCTTCGTGCTCCGGCTCGCGCCGGGCGTGCCCGCGCCGGCACGCCCGGCTGATGCGGTGCAGGCCGCGCCCGCCACCGCGCACCGCGGCTACGACGGGCTGGTCCAGACCCGCGTCTGGGAAGCCCTGTGCGCCCACCCGCGCGCAGCACCGGGCGGCTACCGCGCGGCGATGCGCTTCGTGATCGACGGCACCGGCCGCATCGCCCATGCCTTCCTGCTGCACACCAGCGGCGAGCGCGCGCGCGACGACGCCATCCTCGACACGCTGCGGCAGTTGCGCATCGACCGCGCGCCGCCGCCGGACATGGCGCAGCCGCTCACGATGCTGATCCTGCCGCGCTCGCAGACGCCGGGGCTCGAGTGCCCGGTGCGGCACTGACGCCACCGCCATGCCCGAGAACGCGCTGCCCGCGTTGCGCGACTTCCTGGTCGCGCGCTACGACGAGCTCAAGCAGCGGCTCGCGCGGCGGCTGGGCAACGCCGAGCGCGCCGGCGACGCGCTGCAGGACACCTGGCTGCGTCTGGAAAGCCGCGACGACATCGACGGCGTGCACGACCCCGCCGCCTACCTGCTGCGCGTGGCCGTCAACCTGGCCTACGACCAGGTCGCGAAGCAGGGGCGCCTGGCCACGTCCGACGAGATCGAGGCGCTGCTCGACGAAACGCCCGACCCCGCGCCGGGGCCCGCGCAGATCGCGCAGGACCGCGCGGAGCTGGCCGCGCTGCGCGCGCTCATCGAGCGGCTGCCGCCACGGCGCCGGCAGGTGCTGGTGATGGTGCGCTGGCAGCACCTGCCGCAGCGCGAGGTGGCGGCGCGGCTCGGCATCTCGCTGCGCACGGTGGAAAAGGAACTCAAGGAAGCGCATGACCACATCGCCGCCCGCATGGGTCGAACGCCCGAAGCAAAGGAGCCGCATGAAAAATAAAGTGCGGTTCACCGCGTCGAGAGCCGTCTCATGGGTATGCGACATCTTTCAGCGCGCACGGGTTGAAGCCCCGATGACCCCGCCCGATGCACACGCCCAGGCCTTGCGCGAAGCGCAGGCCTGGCTGCGCCGGCTGTCGTCCGGCGCGGCCACGCAGCACGACGTCGAGGGCTTTCGCCGCTGGCGCGATGGCAACCCCCAGCACCAGCCCGCGCTGGCGCAGGCCCGGCGCCTGTGGCAAGCGCTCGACCCGGCCATCGGCGGCATGCCGGCCGAAGTCCAGCGACCTCCCGTGTCGTCGGCGCGGCCGGTGGCTGCGCGCCGCGCGTTCCTCGGCGCGGCGGTGGGCGCGGCCGGGGCCGCGGGCGTGGCGGTGGTCTCTCCGCCGCTGGGCCTGTGGCCGTCGCTCGGCGAGTGGAACGCCGACTACCGCACGGCCACCGGCGAGCAGCGCGCGGTGCAGGTGGCCGAGGGCGTCGACTTGGTGCTCAACACGCAGACCAGCGTGCAGCGCCGCAGCGTCGAGGGCCGCGTCGTCGGCATCGACTTGATCGCGGGCGAGGCGGCGGTCGATCTGGCGGCCGGGCCGCAGCCCTTCGGTGTGGTGGCGGGCGCGGCCCGCAGCGAGGCGCAGGCCGGTCGCTTCGAGGTGCGCTACCTCGCGGGCCGGGGCTGCGTGACCTGCCTCGAAGGGCGCGTGCGCGTCACGCACGCGAAGGGCACGCGCGAACTGCAGGCCGGCGAGCAGGTGCAGTACGACGCGGCTTCGCTCGGGCCGGTGGCGGCTGTGGCCACCCGCGAAGCCTCGGCCTGGCGCAGCGGCGTGCTGGTGTTCCGGCAGACGCCGCTGGCGCACGTGATCGAGGAGATCAACCGCTACCGGCCGGGTCGCGTGGTGCTGCTGGCGCAGCGCCTGGCCGGGCGCGAAGTCAGCGGGCGTTTCGCCATCGCTTCGCTCGACACGGTGCTGGTGCAGATCCAGCGCTCGTACGACCTCGAGGCGCGCGCACTGCCGGGCGGCGTGCTGCTCCTTAGCTGATGAATGTGACAGCCTGATTGGCCCTCGCGTGCGCTCAGGATTGGTCCAGAAACTTAGCGGTTTTGTTTGCGTCTGTCGGTCTGTCCAGTAAGGGGCACGGATTCCGTGCCGGTGCATTTCATTCTTTACCGGGCGTCAGATGAACACACACGAGGGACACCGCAGCCGCCGCCAGGGCGCTGCCGTGCAGGCGAGGAGCTTCCGGATTTCGCCGCTGGCACAGGCCATGGCGCTGGCACTGGCCGCCGGAGCGGCTGCCGCGCCGGCCCATGCGCAGCGCGCCTTCAGCCCGACCTGGTTCAACGCCAAGGGCGCGGCGCAGGCCACCGCCACGGCCACCGGCCTGATGCCCAACGGGTCGCCGGCGGCGCAGCTCACGAGTCCGCTCGCGCAGCAGCAGCGCGCCAGCGAGCAGCTGCAGCAGTCCATCGGCAACCTGAACCTGGCGGCACGCGGCATCGCGGCGCAGCAGGCGGCACAGGCGGCCGCGCGGCGCGCCGCGCAGAACGACCCCTCGGTGCCCGACGGCCTGGCCGAAGGCGGCCTGAAGGTCGACACGAATTCGCTGACTGCCGGCTGGTCGAACGCGCGCGCACTGACCGGTGATTCGCAGCGGCAGGTCGACGGCCGCACGGTCGTCACCGTCGAGCAGACGGCCGACAAGGCCATCCTGAACTGGGAGACCTTCAACGTCGGCAAGAACACCACGGTGGCTTTCGCGCAGCAGAAAGACTGGGCGGTGCTCAACAGGGTGAACGACCCGCAGGCGCGGCCGAGCCAGATCCAGGGCCGCATCAAGGCCGACGGCACGGTGATGGTGCTCAACCGCAACGGCATCGTGTTCAGCGGCAGCAGCCAGGTCGACACGCGCAACCTCGTGGCCGCGGCGGCGCAGATCGACGACGCGCAGTTCCAGGCCCACGGCGTGTACGCCAACGGCAGCGCGCCCAACTTCAAGAACGCGCAAGGCCGCGTCGAGGTGCAGGCCGGTGCCAGGCTTTCCACGCCCGCACCCGCTTCGGCCACGCAGGGCGGCGGCTATGTGCTGCTGCTGGGCGCCGAGGTGCACAACGCCGGCGAGATCGCCACGCCCGGCGGGCAGACGATGCTGGCGGCGGGCGACCACTTCACCATCCGCAAGGGCGTGGGCACCGACGGCAACCTGGGCTCGACCACGCGCGGCAACGAAGTCGCGGTCACGCTGGACACGAACAGCCCGGCGGGCACGGTGCGCAACACCGGGCTGATCCAGGCGACCACCGGCGACGTCACGCTGGCCGGGCGCGAGGTGGTGCAGGGCGGCGTCATCCTGTCCAGCACCTCGGTCAACACCCGCGGCACGGTGCATCTGAACGCGACCGGCGCCGCGGGCCAGGTCAGGTTCGGCGAAGGCAGCACCACGGCCATCGTGCTCGACACCGGTGGCGCGACCGCGCTCGACAGCCAGCGCGCCGGGCTCATGGCGCCGGCGGTCCAGCTGGGCACCGGCGCCATCGTGCTGGCGGGCAGCGACCGCCGCGACCTGTCGCGCGTCGAAGTCGCCAGCGGCGGCACGGTCGAGTTCCAGGCCGGCTCGCTCACGCTGGCCACCGGCGGCCAGGTGGTGGTCGACGCGAAGCAGCGCAGCCTCGTGCGCGAGGGTGCGCGCATCGACGTGTCGGGCGCGGTGGGCGTGAAGCTCGCGATGGAATCCAACAACATCAAGATCAACGTGCAGGGCAACGAGCAGCGCGATGCGCCGCTCAACCGCGACAGCAAGAACCTCAACAACAACGACCTGTGGATCGACCGGCGCTCGCTGGTCTTCGTGCCCGGCGGCACCGGCGGTTACCAGGGCGAACGCTGGTACACCGGCGGCGGCCTGCTCGAGGTGGGCGGCTACCTCGGCACGCAGGCGCACGGCGTGGGCGAGTGGATGGCGCAGGGCGGGGTGGTGGGCTTCAGCGGCGGCGAGCTGGTCACGCAGCGCGGCGCGAGCATCAACATCTCGGGCGGCACGCTCGACGTGCTCACGGGCAAGCTCAACCAGAGCTGGCTCAAGGGCGCCGACGGGCGGCTCTACGAAGTGTCGAAGGCGCCGGGCGACCTGCGCTACACGGGCGTCTACAAGGGCTTCGAAGACGAGCACGCGCGCTGGGGCAAGAAGACGACGGGCTTCTTCTACAACCCGCTGATCGGCCCGCAGACGCGGCTGGAAAGCGGCTACACCGTGGGCCGCGACGCCGGCCTGCTCATCGTCGGCACCCAGGCCGCGGTGCTCGAAGGCGCGATCGTCGGCGAGACCTTCCAGGGCGAGCGCCAGACGCAGGCGCGGCAGGCCGGGCTCGATGGCTACCAGCAGTCGACCGGCGCGGTGGCGCAGCGCGGGCAGCTCGTCGTGGGCCGCTACGACGCCTACTACGACAAGACGGCCGGTGCGATCCACCGGCGGCTCGATGCAGCGGGCATCAAGAACGTGGTGCTCGGCGACACGGCCGAAGGCATTGCGGCGGGGCTCGACCTCTCGACGGTGTTGCCCGCCGAGCGCCGCGACACGCTGGTGCTCGATGCGGCGCAGCTCAGCGGCTTTCGCCTGGGCGCGGTGCGCATCGCGGCCACCGACAGCATCGCGGTCGACAAGGCGCTGCAGGTCGGCGATGGCGGCCACCTCGTGCTGTACAGCCCGAACGTGAAGGTCAATGCCGACCTCGTCGCGCGCGGCGGTGGCATCCAGCTGGGCAACGTGCTCGAACAGGTCAGCCTCAACTACCTGAAGGACACGAGCACGCTCACCGCGCCCGACGGCGGCACGACCTCGGTGGTGCTCGCAGGCGGCGCGACGCTCGACACCCGCGGCCTGTGGACCAATCTGCCGAAGAACCCCGCCGACGCGGGCGGCGTGGCCTACCGCAACGGCGGCAGCGTGTCCGTGCGCAGCACCGGCGACGTGGTGCTGGGCACCGGCAGCGTCATCGACGTGTCGTCCGGCGCGGCGCTGTTGTCGAAGGCCAAACAGCAAGGCGGCAAGGGCGGCAGCGTCACGCTCGAGGCGGATGGCTTCAACACGGGCAGCGGCCATGTCGCGCTCGACGGCGCGGTGCTGCGCGGCCACGGCGTGGACGGTGGCGGCACGCTGACCGTGCAGACGATGCGCGTCGCCATCGGCGACACCTCGGGCACGGCGCAGGCCGACACGTTGATGCTCGACGCCGGCTTCTTCGACAAGGGCTTCAGCCGCTACGCGCTCATCGGCAACCACGGCCTCACCGTGGCCGACGGTGCGCGGATCGACGTGACGATGCCGGTGTACCGCTTCGGCGCCCACGCGCAGGACATCGCCACCGGCAGCCGTCCGGCCGACGCGCTCGAGGTGTGGACGCCGCCGCTCTACCAGGAAGACGCGACCCAGGCCGTGCTCACGCAGCGCAAGGGCGCGAGCCTGTCGCTGCAGGCCGGCACGACGACCACGCTCGCCCAGGAGCTGCCGACGGTGCAGGCCGTGGTGGGCAAGGGCGCGGCGATCCATGTCGACCCGGGCCAGGCCATCGAGGTGCGCAGCGCCGGCCAGCTCACGGTGGACGGCACGCTGCGCGCGAACGGCGGGCGCATCGTGCTGAAGACGGTGGACATCACCGACCTCGAATCGGACATTGCCAATGCAAGGGCCCATGCCCGCTCGATCTGGATCGGCGGGCAGGCGGTGCTCGATGCGTCGGCGCACGCGGCCACTGCCACGGACACCACCGGCAAGCGCTACGGCCTGGTGCGCGACGGCGGCAGCATCGTGGTCGGCGGCGAGATCGATCCGGTGGGAAGCAAGGCCACCGCGTCGCAGAACTTCGTCGTGGTGCGCCCGGGCGCGCTGCTCGATGCCTCGGGCACGCACGCGGTGCTCGACGTGCCCGGAATGGGCGCCACCGATGTCGCCAGCAACGGCGGCAGCATCTCGCTCGCGTCGTACAACGGGCTGCAGTTGGACGGCACACTGCGCGCCGTCGCGGGCGGCGAGCGTGCGGCCGGCGGCGCGTTGGCCGTGGTGCTCGGCACGCCCGGTCTGCGTCTGCACCTGGACCCGCTGCAGCAGGCGGAAGACCGCGTGCGCCGGCACCGCGTGCTGGTGCTGGGTGTGGAACAGGGCGCACCGCTTGCGCCCGACACCCTGCAAGCCGGCGTCGACGACGGGGCCCTCGCCTACGGTCAGGGCCGGCTGGGCACCGACACGGTCCGGCGCGGCGGCTTCGATACCCTCTCGCTGTTTGCAGGCTCCACGCTCGCCTTCGAAGACGGCGTCGACCTGCGCATGCGGCAGGGCCTGCAGATCTACGCCGGCGGCCTCGCGCTCGGCACGAACGCGCCCGACGACGCGCACGTGGCACTGTCGGCCGCGCACGTGCGGCTGGCCGGCGCGATGCCGTCGTTCTCGCGCGAAGTCCTGAGGGCGCCCGTCGCCGAAGGCGGTGTGGTGCGCGTGCCGTCCGGCGCCCGCCTCGATGTGGCCGGCGACCTGATCGACATCCGCGACGGCATGGGCTTCGGCGTCAACGGCAAGGTCCCCGTGCTCGACAGCGCGAGCGAGTCGCCCGTGGTCGACCTGGCCGCCTTCGGCCATGTCACGCTGGCCAGCAGTGGCGATCTGCGCTTTCTGCAAGGCCGGCAAGACGTCGGCGTTTCCACGAGCCTCGTCGTGCCCGGCAGCCTGACCCTGCGCGCCGCGCAGATCTACCCGGCCACCGGCGTGGTGGCGCTGGTGTCCGCGGGCCTGGCGCCGGACGGCACCTACCGGCCCGACACGGCGCTGCGCATCGAGGGCACCGGCGCGAGCCCGCAGGTGCCGTACTCGGCCTTCGGCGACCTGTCGCTGCGCGCCGGCGTCATCGAGCAGGGCGGTGTGGTGCGGGTGCCGCTCGGGCAGCTGACGCTCGGCGATGCGCTCACCACGCAGGTCAGGCTGCTGCCCGGCAGCCTCACGTCCGTGAGCGGCGAGGGGCTGGACATGCCCTATGGCGGCACGGTCGACGGCATCAACTACCTGTACGACGGCAAGCAGGTCAAGCTCACCGGCGTGGGCGCGGGCGACACCTACAAGCGCAACCAGACGATCGGCCTCACGTTCATGGGGGCCAGCGTGCAAGGCCAGGAAGGCGCCACGCTCGACCTGTCGGGCGGCGGCAACCTCAGGGGCGCGGGCTTCGTGAGCGGACGCGGCGGCTCGACCGACGCGCGCTTCAGCCCGCTGATGCAGGTCGGCGCCCGCGGCGGCTTCACGCTGCCGGGGCTCGCGACCAACCCTGTGTATGCCATCGTGCCCGGCGTGCAGCCGGCGGTGGCGCCCACGGGTGCCGAGAAGGGCGCGGTCGATCCGCTGGTCGGCCAGCACATCACTATCGGCGCCGGCGTGCCGGGCCTGCCCGCGGGCACCTACACGCTGATGCCCTCGACCTATGCGCTGCAGCAGGGTGCCTTCCGCGTGGAGCTGAACGGCGCGGCCGGCCTGGGCGCGCCCACCGGCACGCTGGCGATGCGCAACGGTTCGTGGCTCACGGCCGCGCAGCTGGGCGTGGGCCGCACCGGCATCGGCGACACGCTGTTCCGTCAGGCGATCGTGACTTCGGGCGAGGTGCTGCGCAGCTACTCGCAATACAACGAGATGGGCTACGGCGACTTCGTGCGCGCCGACGCGCTGCGCGTGGGCGTGCCGCGCGCCATGCTGCCGGCGGACGCGCGCAACCTGCACCTGAAGCTCGCGCCCGGCGCGGGCGCCGAGGCCTTGCGCTTCGACGGCACGGCGCGCTTCCAGGTGGGCGAGGGCGGGCGGGGCGGTTCCGTGGTGGCCACGAGCAGCGAGGAGCAGCTCGGTCTCGAGATCGTCGCGGCCGGCGCGCCGGCGACGGCGGGCTTCCAGGGCGTCACGCTCGATGCGGGCGCGCTCAGTGGCATGGGCGCGTCGCGCCTGGTCATCGGCGGGTTGCAGGGCGCCGACTATGGGCAGAGCGGCAACGTCATCCAGACCGGCGACGGCGGGCAGAGCGTGGTGCTTCGCCAGGGGGCGGTGCTGTCCGCACCCGAGGTGTTCCTGGCCGCGGTGGGCGCGACCGAGGGCACGCCGCTCGGCGTGGTGGTCGAGCAGGGCGCGCGCATCCACACCCTGGGCCGTGGCAAGGCCGCCTACGATGCCGGCGACGGCTTCGTCTACGCCGCGACCGGCCAGATGCTGATGGTCTCCAACGGCCGGGTGAGCACGCTGCCGGTGCCGCAGACCCAGGCCACCTCGGACAACCGCAGCCTGCAGATCGGCGTGTGTGCCAGCGCGTCGTGCAGCGGGCAGACCGAGCTGTATTCCGAAGGCACCATCGCCATGGTGACGCCCGACCGCTTCGAGATGAACGAGGCGGTGCGCTACGGCACGCGCCACCTCACGCTGGCGGTGCGCGGCATCAACGTGGGCGACAGCGCCGCGCTGGCCGCCGCCGCGCAGAACCACACGCTGCCGCCGGGACTGGCCATGAGCCAGGCCCTGCTCGACCGCCTGCTGCGCGGCGACCGGCAGTACGGCGCGCCCGCGCTCGAAACGCTGGAACTGAGCGCCAGCGGTGGCGTCAACTTCTTCGGCACCGCGGCGCTGGACACCATCGACCCCGCCACCGGCAAGGCGACGATGGCGCAGCTGGTGCTGGCCACGCCTGCCATCTACGGCCAGGGCGGCGCGGACGACGTGGCCACCATCCGCACCGGCCGCCTGGTGTGGCAGGGCGCGACCACGGCGCCGTCGGCCGTGGTGCGTGGTGGCGCGGGCACCGGCAGCGGCACGCTGAACATCGAGGCCGAGCACATCGAGTTCGGCTACGGCCCCCACAGCCAGCCGAGCGGCCTGGAAGACGCGGGTCGCCTGGTGCTGGGCTTTGCCGACGTGAACCTCAAGGCGTCCGAGCGCGTGAGCGCCAACCACAAGGGCAGTCTCTCGGTCTACCAGTCGCAGGGCGCGTACGAAGCGGGCAAGGGCTACGCGTACAGCGGCGGCAACCTGCGCATCGTGGCGCCGCTGCTGACGGGCGAGGCGGGCTCGGTGAACCGCATCACGGCGGGCGGCACGCTGCGCGTGGCCGCACCCGCGGGCGCGTCGGCGGCGGCCACCGGCGATGCCGCGCTGGGCGCCGAGCTGAGCCTGCGCGGGCGCGAGTTGACGCTGGACACCGCCGTGGCGCTGCCCAGCGGCAAGCTCACGCTGAGCGCCGAACGCGACCTCGTGCTGACCGACCGCGCGGTGCTCGACCTGTCGGGCCGCGAGGTGGTGTTCAACGACCTGAGCAGGTACAGCGCCGGCGGTGACGTGGTGCTCGAAAGCCTGCACGGCAACCTGCGGCAGGCGGCGGGGTCGGTGATCGACATCTCGGCGCAGAACAACCGCGCCGGCACGCTGAAGGCGATGGCGCTCGACGATGCCGCCGGCACGGTCGACCTGCAGGGCCGCATCCTCGGCGCGAGCAGCGGCCACTACGACGCGGGCGGCACGCGGGTGCCGTTCGCGGCAGGCAGCGTGGACGTGCGCGCGCGGCAGCTCGGCGATGCCGAATTCGCGGCGCTCAACCAGCGGCTCAACGATGGCGGCGTGTTCGGCGCGCGCAGCTTCCAGCTGCGCCAGGGCGACCTCGCCATCGGCGACGGCCTGAAGGCCGGCGAGGTGAACGTGTCGCTCGACAACGGCAGCCTCACCGTCACCGGCACCATCGACGCGAGCGGCGAGCGCGTGGGCCGCATCAGCCTGGCTGCGAAGCACAACCTCACGCTGGCCGGCAGCGCGGTGCTCGATGCGCACGGCCGCACGCTGCGCGTGGACAGCCACGGCCAGATCATCGATTCGCCGAACCGCGCGATGGTCGAACTCACGTCGAACGACGGGCAGCTCACGCTGGCCTCGGGTTCGCGCATCGACCTGCGCCACGGCACCGACGCCCAGGTGGGCGGCGAACCGGGCCAGAACGACGGCAGGGCGCGCGGCACGCTGGAGCTCAACGCGGGCCGCACCGGCGAGACCGTGGGTGACATCCGCATCGACGCCAGCGGCAGCATCGCCATCGAGGGCGCGCGCTCCATCGCGGTGAACGGCATGTGGCGCTACGACGATGCCCGCTTCGGCACCGACGCCGCAGCCACCGGCCGGCCCTACCAGGTCATCGACCAGGCGTACCTCGACGCCAAGCACCTGCAGAGCACCGTCTTCATCGACAACGCGCTGGCCAACGGCGCGCTGATGAACGGCAAGCTCGCAGGCCTGAACAACGCGCGCTATGCCGACGCCTTTCATCTGCGCCCCGGCGTGGAGATCGTGAGCAAGACACCCGACGGCGACCTGGTGGTGCAGGGCGACATCGACCTGTCGGGCTACCGCTATGCGAGCGCCAACCCGCACACACCAAAGACCGGCGTGTACGGCTCGGGCGAGGTGGGCACGCTGGCCCTTCGCGCGGGCGGCAACCTCGACATCTTCGGCAGCATCAACGACGGCTTCGCGCCGCCGCCCGCCACGCCGGACGACGGCGGCTGGCTGCTGCTGCCGGGCGTCAACCTGCTGCGCGGCGACACCGTGCTGCCGCGCGGCGGCGTGGTGCTGGCCGACGGCACGACCTTCGAGGGGGGCGCCGGCACGCTCAACTACGACCTGCCGATCAAGTCGACGCTCTTCGTGGCCGGGCAGGTGATGCCGGTGGCCAGCGTGCTGGCCAAGGCGCTCGAACTGAAGGTGGGCACGGTGCTGAGCGCCGACGTGCGAAACGCTTCGGGCGCGCTGCTGTTCGCGGCGGGCAGCATCGTGAGCGGCGCCAACGTGACGCTGCCGGTGGGCACGCGCCTGGGGGCCGGCATGCGCCTGCCGTCGGCAGCCACGCTGTCGGGCGTGGTGTGGCCCAAGGGCGTGCTGCTGCCCGGCGATGGCAAGAAGTTCGTGCTCAACGGCGCCCTCACGCTGCCGCTGGGCGCGCTGCTCCCGGCCGCGACCAACATCAAGCTGCCCGGCGGCGTGACTTCGGTGAACCTGCGCCCGGACGGCGCCGGCAGGCTGTGGGCCGCGGCGGCGATGCTGCCCGAAGGTTCGCAGTCGTGGTCGGTGCGGCTGGTGGCCGGCGCGGACCTGGGCGCGGCCGACAACCGCATCGTGCAGGTGCATCCGGCGGCGGGCCGGGGCGACCTGCGGCTGGCGGACAGCCACTACGGCATGTTCGGCAAGCTGAAGCCCGGCGGCGAGGTGTGGAGCGTGGAAGGGTCCATCAACTTCGTGGGCGACGAGAGCATGGCTGGCAAGCCCATCGATTTCGCGGACATCCAGTACCCGGAGCTTTGCGTGGACCTTCCCAGCTATTGCGTCATCACCGCCCCGGAGTACAGCTACCTGCCGGGCAGCACGCGCTTCAGCGTGGTGCGCACTGGCGCGGCCGATCTCGACCTGCTGGCCGCTGGCAACCTGCGCATGGATTCGCTGTTCGGCGTGTACACCGCCGGCGCCTCGTCGCAGGCCACGCGGGCCGGCGACCCCTACAACCTGCCGCGCGCGGTGGGCGCCAAGGGCACGGTGCTCAACGACGCGAGCGGTGGCTACGAGAAGTTCGTCGATGGCGGCACGCAGAACCTGGCACGCGCCTGGTACCCCGCCTCCGGCGGCAACCTGACGCTCAAGGCCGGCGGCGACCTGACCGGCGACACGATGCTGGTCGCCGGGGGCAGCGGCTATGGGCGGCCGAATCCTGCCGACAAGGGCTTCAGCAGCGGCGCCATCGGCAACTGGCTGTGGCGCGAGGGCACGGGCGACAGCTTCGGCGGCGCGCAGGACCAGCCCACGGCGTGGTGGATCAACTTCGGCTCGTATGTCGGCACGACCGGGGCGGCCGACAAGTTGCTCGGCTTCACCGGCTTCGGCACGCTGGGCGGCGGCGACCTGCGCGTGGACGTGGGCGGCAACGCGGGGCTGCAGGGACGGCGCGGCGCCAAGACAGATTCGTACGCCGACAACCGGCGCAGCCAGGGCCTGGTGCTGGCGGTGGGCGGCACCGGCCGTGTGCTGGCCGACGGCAGCCTGAGCCTGACGGGCGGTGGCGACGTGCTCGTGCGCGTGGGAGGCGCCTTCAATCCGCTCCACACGCCCTACGTCGAGGGTGCCGGTGGCGACTCCGACGCCGGGCTCAACGGGGCCATCGTCAACCTTCGGGGCGACGTGCAGCTGCAGGCAGGCACCCTCGGCAGCCTGCCCCGGGTCTATGGGCTCTCCGAGCGGGCGCAGTCGCCCCGCGAGACCCGCGCCTACGACCTTTACACGGCAACCCGCGGCATGGCGCAAGGCGGCATCGTGTTGGCCCCGGGCGATGCGAACTACACGCTCGCCACGCGTGGCGACCTGGTGGTCAAGGGGGTGATCGATCCGACGCGCGTCGACCTCCCCAATGCCACGCCGTTCAGCGCCAACGGCCTGGAAGGACGGGGCCAGAGCTGGTTCACCCTGTGGACACCGCACACGGCCATCCGCCTCTTCGGCGCAGGCGGCAACCTGGTGCCGGTGACGGGTGGCGCGGGCGTGCCCGTGACCGACTCGGCCTTCGTGTACCCCTCGATCCTGAGTGCGGTGGCCGCCAGTGGCAGCCTGTTCTATGGCGATGCGGCGACCTTCGACAACACCGGCACGGGCACGCCGCTGGTGCTGGCGCCCTCGGCCCACGGCATGCTGGAGTTCCTGGCCAGCGACTCGATCTATGCGGGAGGCAACACCGTGAGCCAGTCGGGCGCGGCGGCCTCTGCGCTGGCGACGCCGTTGCGTCCGGCCTTCCAGGGCACGACCGGCGATGGCACGGTGCTGGACAACCTGTCGGGCGGCAATCGCCTGGATGGCGGCGGTGTGCGTCCGCTGTTCGCCTTCGGCCCCAACACGGTGTCGGGTGAAGCGGTGGGCACGCAGCCGGCGCGGTTCTACGCCGTGCACGGCGACCTGGTCGGCGTGAGCAGCGGGCGCATCCTGCGCTTCGCGCCGGACGACGCGACGCGTGCCGGCCAGACCTGGTACGAGGGCGCGCAACCGGTGTGGATGATGGCCGGGCGAGACATCGTCGCGAGCGGCACGCCCGTCGGCCAGGCCGAGGATTCGGGCGGCATTGCGCAGACCTACTTCGCGAGCAGCGGCAACCTGTTCGCGCACCAGAAGCCGGGCGGCATCTCGGTGGTCTCGGCAGGCCGCGACATCCTGTTCAGCACCTTCAACGTGGCTGGCCCCGGCACGCTGGAGATCACGGCCGGGCGCGACATCCGCATGGAGAACAGGGCCTCGGTCAGCAGCCTCGGCGCGGTGGTGCCGGGCGACAGCCGGCCCGGTGCGGGCATCGCGATGTTGGCCGGCGTGGGCGCCCACGGGCCCGACTACGCGGGCTTCGCGCTGCGTTACCTCGACCCGGCCCACCTGATGCAGAGCGGCCAGCCGCTGGCCGACCAGGCCGGCAAGGTGGTGAAGAACTACAACCGCCAGCTCACGCTGGGCGACTGGCTGCGCGCCGAGCATGGCTACAGCGGCGACGACAACGGCGCGGCGGCCTGGATGGCGCAGCGGCAAGCCCGTCTCGACGCGGACACCGGCACGCCGCGCCGCGTGCTCGCCAACGACTACCGGCAGGCGAGCCAGCTGTACCTGGTGAACTGGCTCGAAGCCTCGCAGGGCTACAGCGGCAAGGGCGGTGCACAGGAGGCGCTCGCCTTCTTCAACGCACTGCCGCCGGAACAGCAGCGCAGCTACCTGCGCGGCGTGTACTTCGCGGAACTGAAGGAGGGCGGCCGCGAATACAACGACGAGGCCGGCGTGCGCTACGGCAGCTACCTGCGCGGGCGCAACGCCATCGCGTCGCTGTTCCCGGGAACGAGCTACAGGGGTGACATCACGATGTTCGGCGCGGCCGGCATCAACACGCTGTTCGGCGGCGACATCGCGCTGCTCACGCCGGGCGGACGCCAGGTGTTCGGCATCGAGGGCGCAGCGCCCCAGGCCGTGGGCACGCTGATTCCGGGCGTCATCACGCAGGGTGCGGGCGACATTTCTCTGTACGCGCTGGGCAGCATCCTGCTGGGCCAGAGCCGGATCATGACCACCTTCGGCGGCAGCGTGCTGGGCTGGTCGGCCGAAGGCGACATCAACGCCGGTCGCGGCTCGAAGACGACGGTGGTCTACACGCCGCCCAAGCGCGTGTACGACCGCTGGGGCAACGTGGGGCTGTCGTCGGACGTGCCGAGCACGGGCGCGGGCATCGCCACGCTGAACCCGATTCCCGAGGTGCCGGCCGGCGACATCGACTTGATCGCGCCGCTGGGCACCATCGATGCGGGCGAAGCGGGCATCCGCGTGTCGGGCAACGTGAACCTGGCGGCGCTGCAGATCGTGAATGCCGACAACATGGCGGTGCAGGGCAAGAGCGCCGGGCTGCCGGTGGTGGCGTCGGTGAACGTCGGCGCGCTGACCAATGCCAGCGCGGCGGCCTCGCAGGCCACGGCGGCGGCGCAGGACGTGATGCAGCGCGAGCGCGCGGCGGCGCGCCAGAGCCTGCCGTCGGTGTTCTCGGTGCGCGTGCTGGGCTTCGGCAACGAGCCCGCGTCCGGCGCGCCCGAGGCCCCGGAGGTGCGGCGCAGGCCGGCGGAGCAGGCGAGCTACGACCCGTCGGGCTTCGTCCAGATGGTGGGGCACGGTGCGCTCACCGACGCGCAACTGACGCGCCTGAACGAGCCCGAACGACGCGGCCTGCCGCGCGGCCGCTAGGCGGCGACGCACCATGTCGCACGCCTGCCTGCTGCCCCGCGGCGATGCCGCGGGGACCGCCCCTGCGCCGCCGGACGTCCAGCAACTCCTGGTGGCGCACTACGCGCAGCTGCACCGGCGGCTGTCGCTGCACCTGGGGTGTGCCGACGCCGCCACCGAAAGCCTGCACGATGCCTGGCTGCGTCTGGGCGAGGCCGCCTTCGCGGACACCTTGCAGAACCCCGTGGCCTACATCTTCCGCGTGGCCTGCAATGCGGCGATGGACCGCCTGCGCGCCGAGCGCCCCTGGCAGTACGCCGGCGAGGCGGAGGACACGCTCGCGCAGGTGGCCGATCACGCGCCGGGGCCCGAGCTGATCGCCGAGGCGCGCTCCGACCTGAAGGCGGTCGAACGCGCGATGCAGGGGCTGCCGCACCGCCATCAGGACATCTTCGTGGCCCTGCGCGTGCACGAGCTGACGCGGCACGAGGTGGCCGTGCGGCACGGGCTGTCGCTGCGGCGGGTGGATTCCACGCTGCGCCAGGCGCTGCAGCGGCTGCCGACCGGTCGCCGCTCGGACATGCATGCCTGAGTCGTTGCTTTTGTATGCAATGTTTGCAAATGAAAACTAAAGGCCTATGATGAATTCATCATGGACTCCGCCAGACTCGACCTTCACGTGCCAGGTGGCTGGACGGGATGGTTCGAACTCACGCGCACCCCGAAGGGCACCTACGCCGGCATCGCGGCGCTGAGCCTGGACGGCATTCCGCGCTGCGCGCTGGTCATCACCCAGCAGTTGTCGTGGGACTCGGCCGTGGCGCGCGCGAACGTGCGCGCGGAGCACTTCGTGCGGCAGTGGTCCGAGCGCGCGCACTGACGAAGGCATCGGCTGCGCGCTCGCGCCGCGCGTGGTAGAAACCGCCACCCGTGGGCGCGGTCGTGCACCGCGCCGCGCGGCAGCGGCGTTTTTTCTCCTTCGCTCCCGTGCCCTTGCCCTCCCTCTTTTCTGTCGTTCATGCGCAACCTGTCCCCCCGGGCTGACGTGCCGCGCGCCCGGTGGTTCGCCTGGCTGCTGTGCAGCCTGGCGATGCTCGTGCTCGCCGGTTGCGCCGGCCTGCCGACCGAGGTGGTGCGCAAGCCCTCGAGTGCCATCACCGACGGCGCGGACACCGCGCTGGGCCGCCTCGTGCGGGCCGCCGCGCCGCCGGGCGAGCCGCTCAGCGGCTTTCGCCTGCTGCCGATGCCGCAGTTCTCGCTGCACGCGCGCATCGAGCTGGCGCGCCGCGCGCAGCGCTCCATCGACGTGCAGTACTACCTCGTGCAGAACGACGAGACCGGCCGCTACCTGCTGCGCACGCTGCGCGACGCGGCCGACCGCGGCGTGCGCGTGCGCCTGCTGGTGGACGACCTGTACACGGCGGGCGCCGACCCGCTGTTCACCAGCTTTGCGTCGCACCCGAACGTCAAGGTGCGCCTGTTCAACCCGTTCCCGGCCGGGCGTTCACGCTTCGGCACGCGCTGGGCGTGGTCGATCCTGGACTTCGACCGCGTGCACCGCCGCATGCACAACAAGCTGTTCGTGGTCGACAACACGATGGCGGTCATGGGCGGGCGCAACATCGCCAACGAGTATTTCTTGCGCGACGGCGGCTCCAACTTCATCGACATCGACACGCTGGTGGCCGGCGCCGTGGTGCCCCGGCTGTCCTCGCTGTTCGACATGTACTGGAACAGCCAATACGTCTACCCCATCGAGTCGCTGGTGCCGCGCGGCAACGAGTCGGCGCAGGCGCTGCGCGAGCGCTTCGACCGGCTCACCACGGGCCCCGAGACGCTGCACCCCGAAGAGCCCGAATCGACCGACCTGCTGGGCCACAACCCGCTGGCCAAGGACCTCAACGCCGGCAAGCTCGCGCTGAGCTGGGCGCGCGCCGAGGCGTATGCCGACGCGCCCGCCAAGGCGCTGGCGCCCACCGACGAAGGGCGCGGGCTGCCGGCCGACCAGGCCGCCGACAGCGTGCTCTACAACGTGCAGCGCTACCTGCGCGGCGCACAGCACGGGGTGCTGCTGACCACGCCCTACCTGATCCCCGGGCGGGGCGGCATGGAGACGATGCAGATCGTGCGCGGCAACGGCGTGGGCTACACCATCGTCACCAACTCGCTGGCGGCCACCGACGAGTCGCTGGTGCACATCGGCTACCGGCGCTATCGCGCGCAGATGCTGCGGCTGGGCGTGGAGCTGTACGAGCTGAGCCCCAAGCGCGTGGAGCAGACCAAGCGCTTCGGCATCTACGGCTCGGCCAGCGGGCGGCTGCACGGCAAGTCGGCGGTGATCGACGGGCAGGTGGTGTTCGTCGGCTCGATGAACTTCGATCCGCGCTCGGCGCTGCACAACACGGAGATCGGCCTGTTCATCTTCAGCCCGCAGATCGCGCAGCAGCTGACGAGCCTGATCGGTTTCATGCGGCTGGACGGCGCCTACCAGCTGCAGCTGGGGCCGCGCGGCGGCATCGAGTGGGTGAACCCGGCGTCGGGCGACGGGGCGGACACCATCCTGCACACCGAACCCGAGACCCATTTCTGGGCCCGCTGGCGGCTGGAGCTGCTGGCGCCCCTGGTGCCCGAAAGCCTGCTGTAACGGCTTTTACGTTTACTGCTGCAAACGGCCGTTGAGGTACGGCTCGGGATCGACGGCGGTGCCGTTCTTGCGGATCTCGAAATGCAGCTTCACGCGGTCGGATTCGCTGTTGCCCATTTCGGCGATCTTCTGGCCCTGGCGCACCACGGCGCCTTCCTTCACGAGGATGGTCTTCGCGTGGGCGTAGGCCGTGAGGAAGGTTTCGTTGTGTTTCACGATGACCATGTTGCCGTAGGAGCGCAGCTCGCCGCCCACGTACACCACGCGGCCATCGGCCGAGGCCACGATGGGGTCGCCCAGGTTGCCCGCGATGTCCAGGCCCTTGTTGCGCACGCCGTCGAAGCGGCCCACGGTGGTGCCGGCGGCGGGGCGGATGAAGAGCGCCTGGCGCGGTGGCGGCGGCGTAGCGCCTGGAACAGGCTGCTGCGGCGGCGTGGGGCCGGGCGTGGTGCAGGCGGCAATGCCCCCGGCCACGAGCAGCGTGGCGGCGGTTCGGAAAACAAAAGTCTGAAGGTGCATGACGCTGTTGGAACGGATTCGTTGCGGAGGGTTCCGTCGAAGGCCGACATCTCGGTGTCGGCCGCTCGGACGATGCTAGCAAACTCGCATCGCCGAGCTGTTCAGCAGCCCCTTCACTTGAGCGGGATCGGCGTGCCGCGATCGACCGGCACGGCCGTGATGCTGTTCTTGGGCGAGCCGTCGATCAGCAGGTCGGAGTAGGTCAGGTAGACCAGCGTGTTGCGTTTGGGATCGACCATGCGCACCACGCGCAGGCGCTTGAAGAGCACCGACAGGCGTTCGCTGTAGACCTCTTCGCGCTTGGGCAGCGGCTGCGTGATGCTCACCGGGCCGACCTGGCGGCAGGCGATGGAGGCCTCGGCCTTGTCCTCGGCCACGCCGAAGGCGCCGGCGATGCCGCCGGTTCGCGCGCGCGAGACATAGCAGGTGACGCCGCTGACCTTGGGGTCGTCGTAGGCCTCGACCACGATCTTGTGGTCCGGGCCGATGAGCTTGAAGGCGGTGTCGACCTCGCCGACCGTGTCGGCCTTGGCTGCCGAAGCTGCGAGTGCGAAGCCGAGGCTGGCGCCACAGAGGAGGGTGGCGCGCAGGGTCTTGAGCATGGGGAAATTTTTCAAACGATGCTGAGTTCGTGGACGCGGTCGAAGCTGCCGCGCTTGCGGTCTTCGAAGTAATGTTCGAGCGCCTGGCGCACGGTGCGAAAGGCGATCTCGTCCCAGGGAATCTCGTCCTCGGTGAACAGGCGCGCCTCGATCGTCTCGTGGCCCGGGTCGAAGCGGTCGTCGAGCAGGCGGGCGCGGTAGAACATGTGGACCTGGCCCACGCGCACCACGCTGATCACGGCGAACAGGCCCTCGATCTCGAAGTTCGCGCCGGCCTCCTCGTCGGTCTCGCGGGCCGCGCCCTCGGCGGTGGTTTCCTCGAGCTCCATGAAGCCCGCGGGCAGCGTCCACTTGCCCCAGCGCGGCTCGATGTTGCGCTTGCACAGCAGCACCTTGTCGCCCAGCACGGGGATGGTGCCCACCACGTTCAGCGGGTTCTCGTAATGGATCGTGTGGCAGGCCGGGCACACCGCGCGCTGCTTGGTGTCGCCGTCGTCCGGCACGCGGTAGACCACCGCCGTGCCGCAGTTCTTGCAATGCTTGATGGGTACGCGAAGGAGCATGAAGAGGGACCGCGCGGGCGTCAGACGATCTTGACGGTCAGCGCGGGCAGGCCTGCGACCTGGCCCACCAGCGTGTCGCCGGCCACCACGGCCGCGACGCCCTCGGGCGTGCCCGTGAAGATCAGGTCGCCGGGCTGCAGCTCCCAGGCCGCCGACAGGTGCTCGATGGTCTCGGCCACGTTCCAGATCAGCTTGCTCACGGTGCTGCGCTGGCGGTCTTCGCCATTCACCTGCAGCGAGATCTCGGCCTGCTCGGCGTTGCCGGCCTGTGCCACGGGCACGATCGGGCCGATGGGCGCGCTCTGCTCGAAGCTCTTGCCGATGTCCCAGGGGCGGCCCTGCTTCTTCATGTCGTTCTGCAGGTCGCGGCGCGTCATGTCCAGGCCCACGGCGTAGCCGTAGATGTGCTTGTGGGCGTCGGCCGCTTTGATGTTCTTGCCGCCGGTGCCGATGGCCACCACGAGCTCGATCTCGTGGTGCAGGTTCTTCGTGAGCGTGGGGTAGGCCATGGTGCCGGTCTGGCCCGCTTCGACCGTCACCAGCGCATCGGCCGGCTTCATGAAGAAGAAGGGCGGCTCGCGGCCGGTGAAACCCATTTCCTTGGCGTGATCTTCGTAGTTGCGGCCCACGCAGTAGATGCGGTGCACCGGGAAGCGTGCGGGCTGACCGGCCACCGGCACCGAAACGGTGGCCGGCGGGGCGAAAACAAACTCGGAAGCCATGGGAAGGTGTCCTTTTTCAGCGAAGCGGGAGGGGAGACCGGCAGTGTGCCAGAGGCGGCACGGGCTTGCCGGCACGCCGGACTCGGGATTTTGCGGCGGCCCACAATAGGCGCTTCTGCGCGTTTCCCCGACCCCTTTCCCGACCTCTTTTCTCCCTCGCTCCACCATGCCCATCCGACTCGGCAAAGCCGGCAAGGCCACCGCCTTCAACGAACTCGGCCGCGAACGCGACGAGGCCGGCGACCAGGACGGCGCCCTGGCCGCCTACGCGCAGGCCAGCGCCATCCATCCGTACTGGTCGGCGCCCTGGTACAACGCCGGGCTCATCCACAAGTACCGCGGCGACTGGGCCGCGTCGTTGCAGGCCAACGCCCGCGCCGTGCAGTGCGAGCCGGGCAACGAAGGCGCGCTGTGGAACCTGGGCATCGCGGCCACCGCGCTGGGCGACTGGCCCACGGCGCGGCGCGCATGGCGCCAGTACGGCATCGGCATCCCGGACGGTGAAGGGCCGGTCGACTATTTCGTCGGCCTCACGCCGATCCGCGTGCACGGCGACGAGGCCAGCGAGGTGGTCTGGGCCGACCGCATCGACCCGGCGCGCGCGATCCTGCGCAACGTGCCGACGCCCGCCAGCGGCCACCGCTACGGCGACCTGGTGCTGCACGACGGCGCCGCCAACGGCTACCGCCGCCGCGGCGAGCGCGAGGTGCCGGTGTTCGACGCGCTCGCGCTGATCGCGCCGTCGGACCATGCGACCTACGAAGTCTTCGTCGAAGACGTGCAGGCCGAGGCGATCGATGCGCTGGTGCGCCGCTTCGAGGAAGCGGGCCTCAGCGCCGAGAACTGGACCAGCAGCATGCAGGTGCTGTGCAAGGCCTGTTCCGAAGGGCGCCCCGACGACCAGCACAACCACGCGCCCGGCGAACCACCCGCGGCCGAAGGGCCGTGGCACCTGGGCATCGCCGCGCGCGAAGAAGCCGCGGCGCGCGGCCTGCTCGATGCGTGGCAGCAAGAACACCCCGAAGCCCGGCTGCGCGATTTCCGCTGCGCATTGCCGGCCACACCACGCTCCTGAGAGGGCGCTATCCTCGAGAAATCATGAAGCTGCATAACTATTTCCGCTCCTCCGCCTCGTTCCGCGTGCGCATCGCCCTGAACCTCAAGGGCCTGGACTACGACTACGTGCCCGTGCACATCGCACGCGGCGAACACCGCACCGGCCCGTACTCGGCGATCTCGGCCGACATGCTCGTGCCGCTGCTCGAGGACGAAGGCGAGCGCTTCTCGCAGTCGATGGCCATCATCGAATACCTGGACGAAACGCACCCCGAGCCGGCGCTGCTGCCCAGCGACCCGGTGGGCCGCGCCCACGTGCGCGCGCTGGCGCAGTCGATCGCCTGCGAGATCCACCCGCTGAACAACCTGCGCGTGCTCAAGTACCTCGTGAAGGAACTGAAGGTCGACGACGAAGCCAAGAACACCTGGTACCGCCACTGGGTGCGCGACGGCCTGCTGTCGTTCGAGCGCCAGCTCGCGCAGCACCCGGGCGGCACCTATTGCTGGGGCGACACGCCCACCATCGCCGACTGCTGCCTCGTGCCGCAGATCTTCAACGGCCGCCGCTTCGACTGCGACTTCAGCGGCCTGCCGCGCACCATGGCCGCCTTCGACGCCTGCATGAAGCTCGACGCCTTCCAGCGCGCGCAGCCTTCGCAGTCGCCCGACGCGGAACCCTGAGCCGGCGCGTCGCGATGAATCCGCAATGGCTGGTGCCCGAATGGCCCGCGCCGCCGAACGTGCGCGCGCTGTGCACCACGCGCGACGGCGGGGTGTCGACCGGGCGCTATGACAGCCTGAACCTCGGCGACCACGTGGCCGACGACGCCGCGCTCGTCGCCGAGAACCGCCGGCGGTTGCAGCAGGCGATCGGCACGCGGCCGGTGTTCCTGCAGCAGGTGCATGGCACGGGGCTCGTGTCGCTCGACGAGGCCGTGCCCGACGGCACCGTCGCCGATGCCTGCACGGCCACGACCTCCGCGCGCGCCTGCACGGTCATGGTGGCCGACTGCCTGCCCGTGCTCTTCACCGACGAACTCGGCCACCGCGTGGCCGCTGCGCATGCGGGCTGGCGCGGGCTGGCCGGCGGCGTGCTCGAGCAGATCGTGCGCGCCTTCGCGCAGGACGAAGGCGCGCCGCGCCTGTTGGCCTGGCTCGGCCCCTGCATCGGCCCGAAGGCCTTCGAGGTGGGGGCGGAGGTCAAGGCCGCCTTCGAGGCGCAGTCGCCCGAGGCGGTGTCGTGCTTCACGCCCGCGGCGGCCGAAGGCAAGTGGCTGGCCGACCTGCCCGCGCTCGCGCGGCAGCGGCTGCGTGCGGTGGGTGTCGAGTCGCTCCATGGCAACGACAGCGGCGATGCGTGGTGCACCGTCGCACAGCCGTCACGGTTCTTTTCGCACCGGCGCGACGGCGTCAGCGGGCGGTTCGCTGCGCTGGTCTGGAAGGTCTGAAGCCGCAGCCTCCGCGGCGGCGCGGCGCGCGGCCTCCTGGGCCTGCGCCTCGCGTTCCTTGATCGCCCGCCGGCGCGCCGGCGTGGCCATCAGGTAGATCACCAGCGCCACCGGCGCGAGGCCGTAAAGAAGAAATGTGAAGATGGCGCCCAGCACCGTGCCCGTGGTGTTGGTGGCTTCGGCTACCGCCATCATCACGGCCACATAGAGCCAGCCGATCACGATCAAATGGATGAACACAGGCGCAGACGTTTTGTTTCAAGGGATTAGTGAAAGCGCGGCGTTGTGAGTGCCTTGCGAATGCAGCATACTCAAAACACGCAAGCCATCCGTTCGTATCGACCCAGGCCACGGCCAGGAGACATGATGAAGCAACAAGACACGGGGGCCGATGCGTTCGCGCCCTTTCAAAAAGCCCTCACGCAGGGCTGGACCCAGGCCATGGAGGCTTTCCAGAAAGCTGCAGGTCCAGGAGGTTCCGCCGCTTTCGACGTCGGCGGCACGCCGCTATGGCAATTGCCACAAATGGCGCAATTCCCGGGCGCAGCCGCCATGCCCGAGCTGCCCAAGTTCTCCATCGATCCCGAGCAGCTGCAGTCCATCCAGCAGCAGTACCTGAGCGACGCCACCGACCTGTGGCGCCGCGGCTTCGGTGCCCGCCCAGAGGGCGACAAGCGCTTTGCCGCCGAGGCCTGGGGCAGCAACCCGCTGGCGGCCTTCTCGGCCGCCGTGTATCTGCTCAACGGCCGCACCATGATGCGCATGGCCGAGGCCATCGACGCCGACGACAAGACCAAGGCGCGCCTGCGCTTCGCGGTCGAGCAGTGGATGGCCGCGGCCTCGCCCAGCAACTCGCTCGCCTTCAACGCCGAGGCGCAGAAGAAAGCCATCGACACGCAGGGCGAGAGCATCGCCAAGGGCATCCAGAACCTGCTGCATGACATGAAGCAGGGCCACGTCAGCATGACCGACGAGAGCGCCTTTGAAGTGGGGCGCAACGTGGCCACCACCGAAGGCGCCGTGGTGTTCGAGAACGACTATTTCCAGCTGCTCGAATACAAGCCGCTCACCGCCAAGGTGTACGAGCGGCCGTTCCTGCTGGTGCCGCCGTGCATCAACAAGTTCTACATCCTCGACCTGCAGCCCGACAACTCGCTCATCCGCTATGCGAACGAGCAGGGCCACCGCGTGTTCGTGGTGAGCTGGCGCAACCCCGACGAGTCGCTGGCCCAGGCCACCTGGGACGACTACATCGAGAACGCCGCCATCAAGGCCATCCATACCGTGCAGGAGATCAGCGGCAGCAAGCAGATCAACACGCTGGGTTTCTGCGTGGGCGGCACCATCCTGAGCACCGCGCTGGCCGTGCTCGCGGCGCGCGGCGAGAAGCCGGCCGCGTCGGTCACGCTGCTGACCACCTTCCTCGATTTCAGCGACACCGGCATCCTGGACATCTTCGTGGACGAGCCCATGGTGCAGTACCGCGAGATGCAACTGGGCAAGGGCGGCCTGCTGCCGGGCGGCGACCTGGCCTCGACCTTCAGCTTCCTGCGCCCGAACGACCTGGTGTGGAACTACGTGGTCGGCAACTACCTCAAGGGCGAGACGCCGCCGGCCTTCGACCTGCTGTACTGGAACAGCGACGCCACCAACCTGCCGGGCCCGTTCTACGCCTGGTACCTGCGCAACACGTACCACGAGAACAAGCTGGCCAAGCCGAATGCGCTCACCGTGTGCGGCGAGAAGATCGACCTGGGCAAGATCGACATCCCGGCCTACATCTACGGCTCGCGCGAAGATCACATCGTGCCCATCGGCGGCGCCTACACCTCCACGCAACTGCTCACGGGCAAGAAGCGCTTCGTGATGGGGGCCTCGGGCCACATCGCCGGCGTGATCAACCCGCCCGCCAAGAACAAGCGCAGCCACTGGCTGCGCGAGGACGGCAAGTTTCCCAAGACCCAGCCCGAATGGCTGGCCGGCGCGCAGGAGCAGCCGGGCAGCTGGTGGACCGACTGGGCACAATGGCTCAAGGGCCACGCGGGCAAGCAGATCCCCGCGCCCAAGGGCTACGGCAACGGCAAGGCCTACAAGGCCATCGAACCGGCGCCGGGACGCTACGTGAAGGCCAAGGCCTGAACGGGCGCCAGCTCCCGCAAGATCGCAACCGATTTCAAATCACCTCAACGGAGAGAACCTCATGGAAGACATCGTCATCGTTTCGGCTGCGCGTACGGCGGTCGGCAAATTCGGCGGCTCGCTCGCCGGCATTCCCGCCACCGAGCTGGGCGCCCTCGTGATCAAGGAAGTGATCGCGCGCGCCAACCTCACGGCCGACCAGGTAGGCGAGGCCATCATGGGCCAGGTGCTCGCGGCCGGCGCCGGCCAGAACCCCGCACGCCAGGCCTGGCTCAAGGGCGGCGGCACCAAGGAAACGCCGGCGCTCACCATCAACGCCGTGTGCGGCTCGGGCCTGAAGGCCGTGATGCTGGCGGCGCAGGCCGTGGCCACGGGTGACTCCGAAATCGTGATCGCCGGCGGCCAGGAAAACATGAGCATGGCGCCGCACGTGCTGCCCAACTCGCGCAACGGCCAGCGCATGGGCGACTGGAAGCTGGTCGACACCATGATCGTCGACGGCCTGTGGGACGTGTACAACCAGTACCACATGGGCATCACGGCCGAGAACGTGGCCAAGAAGTACAACATCGACCGCGCTTCGCAGGACGAACTGGCCCTGGCCAGTCAGACCAAGGCCGCCGCCGCGCAGGACGCCGGCAAGTTCAAGGACGAAATCGTCGGCGTGAGCATTCCGCAGAAGAAGGGCGACCCCATCGTCTTCAACCAGGACGAGTTCATCAACCGCAAGACCAACGCCGAAGTGCTGGCTGGCCTGCGCCCCGCCTTCGACAAGGCCGGCGGCGTGACCGCGGGCAATGCCTCGGGCCTGAACGACGGCGCCGCCGCCGTGATGGTCATGACGGCCAAGAAGGCCGCCGCCCTGGGCCTGAAGCCGCTGGGCCGCATCGCCAGCTACGCCACCGCCGGCCTGGACCCGACCATCATGGGCATGGGCCCCGTGCCGGCATCGCAGAAGGCGCTGCAGCGCGCCGGCTGGAAGGCCGCCGACCTCGACCTGCTCGAGATCAACGAAGCCTTCGCCGCACAGGCCTGCGCCGTGAACCGTGAAATGGGCTGGGACGTGAACAAGGTGAACGTGAACGGCGGCGCCATCGCCATCGGCCACCCCATCGGCGCGTCGGGCTGCCGCATCCTGGTGACGCTGCTGCATGAAATGCAACGCCAGAACGCCAAGAAGGGCATCGCCTCGCTGTGCATCGGCGGCGGCATGGGCGTGGCGCTGACGATCGAGCGCTGAGCCTGATCACCGGGTGAACCGGTACGGGGAGGGGAGGCAGGGGCTCGCAAGGGCTGCTGCCTCCTCTCCCTTTTTTGTGCGCGCTGTAGCGGCGCTCGCCTGCGGCTTACTTCGATCGGTCCGAAGCCACGAGGTCCCAGGCCAGGCCCGCGAGCCAGCCGAT
This sequence comes from Variovorax sp. GW822-FHT04E09, assembly GCF_058800845.1. Taxonomy (NCBI): domain Bacteria; kingdom Pseudomonadati; phylum Pseudomonadota; class Betaproteobacteria; order Burkholderiales; family Comamonadaceae; genus Variovorax; species Variovorax sp. GW822-FHT04E09. The sequence continues at coordinate 1,160,695 of NZ_JBXAMR010000001.1, read as the reverse complement.
GCCCACCAGCCACGCGCCGGCGTGCACCGTGTCGATGTCGGCGGGTGCCAGCCAGTGAACCAGCAAGGCAATCAGCAGCCCGGCGACGGCGCCGAGGCAGGACCAAGGGGAGCTGAGCGCTTCGAGCATGTCAGGGCGACTGTAGCGGCCCTCTTTCGCGCCTCGCATCGACCCGATTCGGCGTAATGAGAACCTTTGGATTCATTTGGGCGACGGTCACCCGACTGGCTGACGCTCTTGTTCACCGCTCAAAAATTGAGCAAAGTGTGGAATCCCTTTGTAAAACAACAACTTGCATCCGTTTTACAAAGCTCCACCCGAGTTACCCCCAAAGTTGCCCACAGAAAGTGGGGATTGCAGCGGACTTCTTCACAACCCGCCGCAAGTCGTTGGTTTCAAAGGGCAGCCTAGCACAGGCAACCCCCTGTTTTTTCGCTTGACTTTCCTGTTTTAGAGCCATTTTTGGACCCATCGGCCGCCAGACTTGTGCACTGCAAAAATTTTAAGCAGACTAACTATTCCCTTTATAAAACAACGACTTGCAATCGCTTTACAACGCTGCCCCTGACTTACCCCCAAAGTTGTGCACAGAAAATGGGGAAGACATCGGGTTTCTCACAAGCCGCCTGCAAGTGCCTGTTTTTGGCCGGAAAACGAGCCGTCAGCCGGTTTCGGCTTGTGCGTCGGCGTAGTGCTTGCACAAGGTCTCGACCAGCGCCTGGGCGTACACGGGCAGGGCGGCGCGGTCGCGCACGAGCAGGTAGCGCTCGCGCACGCACCAGGGGTCGCTGAGCTCGACCAGCGCGAGCCCCATGCTCTCCTGGTTGCGCCGCGCGGCCGACTCCGGCACCACGCCGATGCCCACGCCGCTGCCGATCATCCGGCACATGGCGTCGAAGCTGCCGAGCTGGATGCGCAGCTTCTGGCGCTTGCCCAGGTGGTCGGTGATCTGCCCCAGGAAGGCCTGCAGCGTGCTGCCCTGCTGCATGCCGATGGCGTCTTCGTCGAGCGTTTCGGCGAAGGAGATGCGGCGGCGCCGCGCAAAGCGGTGCTGGCGCGAGGTGACGAGCACCAGCCGGTCGGTGCTGAAGTGGATGGTGTCCAGGCCCAGTGTGTCCATCTGGCCCGCGACGATGCCGATGTCGGCGCGCCCGTCGCGCACGCCGCGCGGGATCTGAGCATTCGGTTTTTCCTGAAGGTCGACGTTGATGCGCGGGTTGGCGGCCAGGAAGCCGGGCAGGATCTCGGGCAGGAAATCGGTCACCGCCGTGGTGTTGGCGAACACGCGCAGGTGGCCGCGCAGGCCGCCGCCGTACTCGAGCAGGTCGGCGCGCAGCTGGTCGGCCTGGTGCAGCACCAGCCGGGCGTGGTGCAAAAAGGCCTCGCCCGGCGGCAGCAGGCGCACGCCGCGGGCCTCGCGCTGCAGCAGCTGCAGGCCGGCCTGGGTCTCGAGCGCCTTGATGCGCGCGCTGGCCGCGGCCAGCGACAGGTGCTGGCGCTCGGCCGCCCGCGTGAGGTTGCCGAGTTCGGCCGTGGCCACGAACAGGCGCAGGTCGGTGAGGTCGAAGAGCATGGGGCGATGGTAGTCAAGCCTTCGGAATTTCAGAAGCCTGGCTTCCGAAATCGCAGATTGCGCCGACGGGGCGGGCAGAAGACCATGCGGCCATGGAGACACAACACAAGCAACCAACCAGCGGATTAAGAGTCCGCTGTTCTATTCCGATGAGATTCCGCGCCCGCGCGCTGATTGCCTTCGGCCTCGCCGCCACCGCCTTGCTGGCCGCCAACCCGGCCACCGCCCAGACCTACCCCTCGCGCCCCATCACGCTCGTCGTGCCCCAGGCCGCGGGCGGCACCAACGACATCGTCGGCCGCCTCGTCGGCCAGAAGCTCGGCGAGGTGCTGAACAACGCCAGCGTCGTGGTCGACAACCGCCCCGGCGCGGGCGGCAACATCGGCACGCAGCTGGTCGCCAAGGGCCCGAAGGACGGCTACACGCTGCTCATGACGATCAGCAGCAGCCAGGCCATCAACCCCGCGCTGTACAAGAACCCGGGCTTCGACCCCGAGAAAGACTTCAAGCCCGTCGGCCTGGTCGGCGCCGTGCCCAACGTGCTGCTGGTGAACCCGTCGTTTCCCGGGAAGAACTTCGCCGAATTCCTGAAGCTGGCGCGCGCGAAGGGCGCCAACTACCAGTACGCCTCGGCCGGCAACGGCACGCTCAACCACCTGCTGGGCGAAATGCTCAACAGCATGGGCGGCATCTCGATGCAGCACGTGCCGTACAAGGGCGTGGCGCCCGCGCTCAACGACGTGCTGGGCGGGCAGTTGCCGATCGTGTTCGCGAGCTTGCCTTCGGCGCTGGCGCACATCAAGGCCGGCAAGCTGCGCGCGCTGGCCGTGAGCGGCGAGAAGCGCTCGCCCGTGTTGCCCGACGTGCCCGCCATCGCCGAGCAGGTGCCGGGCTACAACGGCACGCTGTGGATCGGCCTGTTCGCGCCCGCGGGCGTGCCGGCCGACGTGCTCGCCACCCTGCAGGACGCCACGCGCAAGGCGCTCGCGGCCAAGGACCTGCGCGACAAGCTTGACCAGCAGGGCGTGGAGATCGCCGCGCCCACCTCGCCCGATCAGTTCTCGGCGCTGCTGCATGCCGACCTCGCCAAGTGGGCGCGCATCGTCAAGGCCTCGGGCGCCGCGGTCGACTGACCTCGCCACTCATCTTTCTTCCCGACACACACGACATGACTTCTCCCCTGATCGACGCCGAAGCCCTCGCACACCTGCAGGCCTGGCAGGGCCGCACCGAAACGCTGCGCGACGACCTCACGGCCACGCCCGTGCGCGGGCTGTCCGCCACGCTCGACCGCGACGACCCGTTGCCCGAGGCGGGCACGCGCCTGCCTGCGCTGTGGCACTGGCTCTACTTCCTGCCGCACCACCGCCAGTCGGAGATCGGCGAAGACGGCCATGCCAAGCGCGGCGGTTTCCTGCCGCCCGTGCCGCTGCCGCGCCGCATGTGGGCCGGCGGCCGGCTGACCTGGGAGCCGGGCAATCTGCTGCTGGTGGGCGATGCGGTCGAGCGCACGTCGACCATCGCCTCGGTCACGCACAAGGCCGGCCGCACGGGTGAGCTGGTGTTCGTGCTGGTGCGCCACGAAGTGCGTAACGCGCGCGGGCTCGCGCTGACCGAAGAGCACGACATCGTCTACCGCGCCGCCGCCGCACCCGGCGAGCCTGCGCCGCCGCCCACGCCCGCAGCGAAAGACGCCACCTTCAGCCGCGACCTCGTGCCCGACGACGTGCTGCTGTTCCGCTACTCGGCGCTGACCTTCAACGGCCACCGCATCCACTACGACCGTCGCTACGTGACGCAGGTCGAGGGCTACCCGGGCCTCATCGTGCACGGGCCGCTGATCGCGACGCTGCTGGTCGACCTGCTGCGCCGCAACGCGCCGGCCGATGCGCAGCTCGCGCGCTTCGAGTTCCGTGCCGTGCGCCCGACCTTCGACATCGCGCCGTTCCGTGTGCACGGCAAGCCCGCCGAAGGCAGCACCGACGGCAAGACCTTCAGCCTGTGGGGCGAAGACGCCGACGGCTGGCTCACGATGCAGGCCACGGCCGTGCTCGCCTGACGCAAGGAAAGAAAGAAGAAGCCCATGACCAGACCCCTGGACGGCATCACCGTCATCTCGCTCGAACATGCCATCGCGGCGCCGTTCTGCACCCGCCAGCTCGCCGACCTCGGCGCGCGCGTCATCAAGGTCGAGCGCCCCGGCGGCGGTGACTTTGCGCGCGCCTACGACGAGCGCGTGAACGGCGAGGCCTCGCACTTCGTGTGGGTCAACCGCTCGAAGGAAAGCCTCACGCTCGACCTGAAGCAACCCGCCGCGCTCGCCGTGCTGCAGGAGCTGGTGGCCGGTGCCGACGTGCTGGTGCAGAACCTCGCGCCCGGCGCCGCCGCGCGCATGGGCCTGAGCGCGCAGGTGCTGCAGGAGAAGCACCCCGCGCTCATCGTCTGCGACATCTCGGGCTACGGCGAAGACGGCCCGTACCGCGACAAGAAGGCCTACGACCTGCTCATTCAGAGCGAGGCCGGTTTTCTTTCGGTGACGGGCACGCCCGACGACCCGTGCAAGTCGGGCAACTCCATCGCCGACATCGCGGCGGGCATGTACGCCTACACCGGCATCCTCGCGGCGCTGATGCAGCGCGGCAAGACGGGCAAGGGCTCGCACATCGACGTGTCGATGCTCGAATCGCTCGCCGAGTGGATGGGCTACCCGATGTACTACGCCTACGACGGCGCACCGCCGCCGCCGCGCAGCGCCGCCTCGCACGCCACCATCTATCCCTACGGCCCGTTCCCCGCCGGCGACGGCGGCACCGTGATGCTCGGCCTGCAGAACGAGCGCGAGTGGCGCGCCTTCTGCGACAAGGTGCTGCTGCGCCCCGAGCTCGCGAGCGACCCGCGCTTCGACAGCAATGCCCGGCGCAACGAACACCGCGAGGCGCTGCGCACGCTCATCGTCGACACCTTCGGAGCGCTCAGTGCGGCGCAGGTGCTCGAACGGCTCGACACCGCGCAGATCGCCAACGCGCGCATGAACGACATGGCCGGGCTGTGGGCGCACCCGCAGCTGCAGGCGCGCGAGCGCTGGCGCCAGGTGGGTTCGCCGGCCGGCGACATTCCGGCGCTGCTGCCGGCCGGTCGCCAGAGTGCGTTCGACTACCGCATGGACCCGGTGCCCGCGGTCGGCCAGCACACCGACGCGATCTTGCGCAGCCTGGGCCGCGGCGACGACGCGATTGCAGCGCTGCGCGCGGCCGGCGCGGTATGAGCGGACCCGCCAATCAAGCGCTCGCTCTTGCGCGCGCCTTTCTCTTCGTGCCCGCCGACCGGCCCGAGCGCCACGCGCGCGCATTGGCGACGGGTGCGGGCGGCGTGATCATCGACCTCGAAGATGCCGTGGCGCCCGCGCGCAAGGCCGAGTCGCGCGACGCGCTCGCTGCCTCGCTGGCGGCGTTGCCCGCCGGAGGGCGAGGGCGGCTGCTCGTGCGCGTGAACGCCAGCGGCACGCCGTGGCATGACGATGACTGCGCGCGCGCGGCCGGCTGGATCGCCGATGGCCTGATCGCCGGCATCGTGCTGCCCAAGGCCGAGCACGCCGACGAACTGCATCGGCTGGCCGCCACGGCCGGACCGAAGGCCGTGCTGGTGCCGCTCATCGAATCGGCCGCGGGGCTCGCGGCGCTCGATGCCATCGCGGGGGCGCCGCAGGTGCTGCGACTGGCCTTCGGCCACCTCGATTTCCAGGCCGACCTCGGCATGGCCTGCGCCGCCGACGAGGCCGAGCTGGTGCCCGTGCGCCTCGCGCTCGTGCTGGCCTCGCGCCGCGCGGGGCTGGCCACGCCCATCGACGGCGTGTCGCCCGACTGGCGCGACGCCCAGCGGCTCGCCGCCGACACCGCGCGTGCCCGGCGTGGCGGCTTCGGCGCCAAGCTGTGCATCCACCCCGAGCAGGTCGCCCCCGTGCAGGCCGCGCTCGGGCCCACGGCCGACGAGGTGGTCTGGGCGCACCGCGTCACCGAGGCCGTGCGCGCGGCCGGCGGCGGCGTCGTGAGCCTCGACGGCCGCATGGTCGACGGGCCCGTGGTGCGGCTGGCCGAACGCTGGCTCGCGTTGGCCCCGCAGCACGGCCCGGGCGATTCATCCGTGACGCACTGATCCACAGACAAACCACAAGGAGACAAAGAAGTGAACGCAACGAAGACCTGGAAACTGAAAGCCCTCATCGCGGCATCGGCGGGCGCCTGCCTGCTCGCCGCCGCATCGCCCGCCGCCGCGCAGGCCGCGTGGCCCGACAAGCCCATCGTGATGGTCGTGCCGTACTCAGCCGGCGGCCCCACCGACGTGGTGGCGCGCATGCTTGCCGTGCCCATGGGCAAGTCGCTGGGGCAGACCGTGGTGGTCGAGAACACGGTGGGCGCGGGCGGCACCATCGCGCCGACCCGCGTGGCCAAGGCCGCGCCCAACGGCTACACCATCCTCATCCACCACATGGGCATGGCCACCGCGCCCGCGCTGTACAAGAAGCTCAACTACGACCCGCTGAAAGACTTCGAGTACGTCGGCCAGGTCATGGACGTGCCGATGACCCTGCTGTCGCGCAAGGACTTCCCGGCCAACAACCTCAAGGAGCTGCTGGCCTACGTGAAGGCCAACAAGGACAAGGTCTCGCTTGCCAACGCCGGCATCGGCGCCGTCTCGCAGCTGTGCGGCATGCTCTTCGCGCACCAGATCGGCGTGCAGCTGACGACAGTGCCCTACAAGGGCGCAGGCCCGGCGCTCAACGACCTCATGGGCGGGCAGGTCGACCTGCTGTGCGACCAGACCACGCAGACCGCGCCCGTCATCAAGGACGGCCAGCGCGTGAAGGTGTTCGGCGTGACCACGCCCAAGCGCCTGTCGAGCATGCCCGACATTCCCACGCTCGACGAGCAGGGCCTCAAGGGCTTCGACGTGAAGGTGTGGCACGGCGTGTATGCGCCCAAGGGCACGCCGCCGGCCGTGATCGAGAAGCTCAACGTGGCCCTGCGCGCCGCGCTGCAGGACGACAACGTGAAGAAGCGCTTCGCCGAGCTGAGCACCGAGGCCGTGCCGATGGAGAAGGTCACGCCCGAGGCGCTGCGCAGCCACCTGGCGGCGGAGATCGAGAAGTGGGGGAAGGTGATCCGGGCTGCGGGGGTGCAGGCGGATTGAGAAGCGCGCGGCGCCCGGGGTTCTCGCTCAGTGGGGGCGCTCCATGAAATGCCGTTCCGGTGTTGAAGCGGTCACCCGAAAGCCGAGCCGCTCATAGAAAAGGCGTGCGGGGTTCGACGCCAGCACCCGCAGCCGGACCGGAAGCTGCTCACGCGAAGCCAGGCTGACGATGTGCGCCACGACCGCGCTTCCGATGCCCTGGTTCTGGCGTAAGGGGACGATGTACATCTCTTCGATCTGGACGTGCGTGTCGTGCTGCTCGAACGCGACAGCGCCCACGCGCATGCCGTCGAGGTCCAGTGCGAAGAAGGCGCCGGCGCGCGCCTGTTCGGCAAGATGGGCCCGGACGCCCGCCGCGTTCCAGCTGCCCCATACCTGTTCAACGTACCCGCGCATCGTGGCCTCACAGAGCTCGAACAGGAAATCTGCATCCTCGATGCCCACACGCCGAAAGACCGGCGTGGCTTTGCTCATGCCTGCAAGGTCTCGTCGAACAACTTCAGCAACAGCCGCGCGAACACATCCATGTTCCATGGCCGGTCGGTCGCGCCGGTTTCGATCGTGCGGCTGACCACGAGGCCGTCCGCGCCGGTCACGGCGATGCAGACATGCCCCGGCGCATCGCCGTACGGACTGCCCGATGGCCCCGCCGCGCCGCTCTCGCAGAGGCCCCACTTCGAACGATGGGCGTCGCGGATGCGGCCCGAGATGAAGCGCGCATAGGGCTCGGTCTCGCCGCGCATGTCGCCCATGTCCTCGGGCGTGAGGCCGAGCAGGGCCTTGCCGGCACGCCGCGAGTAGATGACCGCGCCGCCCAGGAAGTAGGCCGAGGCGCCCGGCAGGGCGAGCAGGGCGGCCGAGACCAGGCCGCCGGCCGACGATTCGGCCACCGCCACCGTCTGGCGCCGCTCGCGCAGCGTCGCCCCCACGCGGGCGGCGAGCACGGAAAGCGGTTCGAGGTCGGTGAGGTCGGGCGTGGACATGGAGGTCGAAAGAAGTAAGAAAGAAGAAATGACCGACCGTTCGATCGATCAAGGGAACGCGTGAACGAATGAACGAACGGTCAGGCGAGGCCCGCGCGCGAGCCCGGCCGCCGCACATACGACGGCGCGCGCTCATGGCTCGAGGTGTGGCCGTACACCGTGTCGGCCGGGTAATACTCGGCCTGCAGCTGCACCTTGGCCGCGGCTTCCTCGCCCGCCACATGGGCAATGAAGGCGAGCATCAGGTCGGTGCCGGCCGACACGCCGGCCGAGGTCCAGACGTGGCCGTCCTGCACGAAGCGCTGCTCCACCACCTTCACGTCGCCGAGCGCGCGCAGGCGGTCGAGCGATCCCCAGTGCGTGGTCGCGGTGCGGCCCGAGAGCAGGCCGGCCGCATGCAGCACGAAGGCGCCGGTGCACACCGACAGCAGCGCCTTGCAGCCCGGTGCCTGCGCGGCCAGGAACTGCACCATGGCGGGGTTGTCGACCTCGCGCCGCGTGCCCATGCCGCCGGGCACGAGCACGAAATCGAGCGGCGGGCAGTCGGCGAACGACACATGCGGGTTCACCGACAGGCCCTTGGCGCAGACCACGGGCTCGCGCGTCTGCGCCACCACGAGGCAACGGGCAGGGCCGCCGGCCAGCTTGCTCCACATGGTGAGCATTTCCCAGGGACCGACGAAATCGAGCTCCTCGACCTCGGGGAAGACGACGATTGCGAAATTCATGCGTGCGAACTCCTGGTGGGGTGGCCGGCAGGGGCCCTGTCACGGGTGCGAAGCCGCAAGCATATAGAGTGCCGCCGAGGTGATGTCCGTGACAGCTGGTTGCAAGCTTGGCTCAGTGTTCTCCCTCAGAGTTGTGTGGCCTGAAAATGGCTAGAGTGAAGGCGGCCGTTCAGGCTTTTTGCTAGCTTCAATCAAGGAAATCTCATGAGCAAGAAAGTTGCATATGTCACCGGAGGCATGGGTGGCATCGGAACAGCCATCTGCCAGCGTCTCTACAAGGACGGGTTCACCGTGGTCGCAGGTTGCGGCCCCACGCGGGACTACGCCAAGTGGCTGGCCGAACAGAAAGCCGAAGGCTTCGAGTTCCACGCGTCGGTCGGCAATGTCGGCGACTGGCAATCCACCGTCGAGGCCTTCTCCGCCGCCAAGGCGGCCCACGGGGCGATTGACGTGCTCGTCAACAACGCCGGCATCACGCGGGACCGCATGTTCCTCAAGATGACCCCCGAGGACTGGAGCGCGGTGATCGAAACCAACCTCAACAGCATGTTCAACGTCACCAAGCAGGTGGTGGGCGACATGGTCGAAAAGGGCTGGGGCCGCATCATCAACATCAGCTCGGTCAACGGCGCCAAGGGCCAGGCCGGCCAGACCAACTACTCGGCGGCCAAGGCCGGCATGCACGGCTTCACGATGGCGCTGGCGCAGGAGCTGGCCAACAAGGGCGTCACCGTGAACACGGTGAGCCCGGGCTACATCGGCACCGACATGGTCAAGGCCATCCGCCAGGAAGTGCTCGACAAGATCGTGGCCACGATCCCGGTCAAGCGCCTGGGCGAGCCGAGCGAAATCGCTTCCATCATCGCGTGGCTCGCCACCGACGAAGGCGGCTACAGCACCGGGGCCGACTTCTCGGTCAACGGCGGCCTCCACATGCACTGAGCATGCGCGCCACGCCCTGAAAACAAAAACCCGCTTCGGCGGGTTTTTTCATTTGGGCCGGAACCACCCCCACAGGACACACGACTTCAACCATCGAAAGCAACCCGGCACGAACCCTTTCTTCTGCGTTTTCCCTTCATCTTTTCAGGAGGCAGTCATGGCACATACAACAAGCACAGTACCCAGGAAGCTCCCCCTTTACCGTTCCCTGTACGTGCAGGTGATCACCGCGGTGATCGTCGGCGTGCTCCTGGGGTACTTCTACCCCTCGCTCGGCGAGTCGATGAAGCCCTTGGGCGACGGCTTCATCAAGCTCATCAAGATGATCATCGCGCCGATCATCTTCTGCACGGTGGTGGTCGGCATCGCCGGCATGGAAGACATGAAGAAGGTCGGCAAGACCGGCGGGCTGGCGCTCCTGTACTTCGAGATCGTGAGCAGCATCGCGCTGGTGGTCGGCCTCGTGCTGGTGAACCTGCTCAAGCCGGGTGCGGGCATGAACATCGACGCCTCCACGCTCGACACCAAGGCCATCGCGGCCTACACCGGCCCCGGCAAGATGACCGGCACGGTCGACTTTCTGCTCAACGTGATTCCCTCCACCGTGGTCGATGCCTTCGCCAAGGGCGAGATCCTGCAGGTGCTCTTGATCGCAGTGCTGTTCGGCTTTGCGCTGCACCGCTTCGGCGGGCGCGGCACGCTGGTGTTCGACGTGATCGAGAAGGGCTCGCACGTGCTGTTCGTGATCGTCAACTACATCATGAAGCTCGCGCCCATCGGCGCCTTCGGTGCGATGGCCTTCACCATCGGCAAGTACGGGCTGGGCAGCCTGCTGTCGCTGGGCAAGCTCATGGGCACCTTCTACCTGACCTGTCTGCTGTTCATCTTCGTGGTGCTGGGGCTCATTGCGCGTTTTCACGGCTTCAGCATCTGGAAGTTCATCAAGTACATCAAGGAAGAGCTGCTGATCGTGCTGGGCACCTCGTCCAGCGAATCGGTGCTGCCGCGCATGATGGAGAAGATGGAGAACCTGGGCGCCCACAAGACCTGCGTGGGGCTGGTGATTCCCACCGGCTACTCGTTCAACCTGGACGGCACCTCGATCTACCTGACGATGGCGGCGGTGTTCATCGCGCAGGCCACCAACACGCCGATGACGCTCACGCAGGAGATCACGCTGCTGGCCGTGCTGCTGCTCACCTCGAAGGGGGCAGCCGGCGTCACGGGCAGCGGCTTCATCGTGCTGGCGGCCACGCTGTCGGCGGTGGGGCATGTGCCGGTGGCGGGGCTGGCGCTCATCCTGGGCATCGACCGCTTCATGTCGGAGGCGCGCGCGCTCACCAACCTGATCGGCAACGGCGTGGCCACCATCGTGGTCGCCAAGTGGACCAACGAACTGGACACGGAGCGGCTGCAGGCCGGGCTCAACAACGAGAGCTGGGTCGAGTCGCAGGAGCCCGAGGAGCTGGTGAACGCGCGCGAATCGAAGATGGCGCAGTAGCGGGCGCAGGGCGCCGGCCCGCGCGTTTCGGTGCGGTGCGGCGCGTTTCGGTGCGCTTCAGTGCACCAGGGCCACCGCGAGCAGCGGCTGCGCCCTGGCGTCGAGCTCGCGTTCGTACAGCGGGGCGGCCTTGGCGTAGGCGCCCTGGGCGCGATGGGCCGCGGCCAGGTTCTGCCGGCTGTACAGCACGGCGTGTGCGTCGGGGCGCCGCTGCTTCTCGTGGATCGCCAGGGCGCGTTCGTACAGCGCAATGGCCTGGTCGAAGGCCTCGCGGCGGTAGTGCAGGCCGGCCAGCGCGCTCAGCGTGAACGCCACCATCGGGCTGTCCGGTCCGGCGGTCTTTTCCTGGATGGCGAGCGCGGCCGTGTACGACTGCGCGGCCCGGGTCAGCTGCCCCTGCCGCTGGTGGACATGGGCCAGCAGCACGAGGCTGAGGGCCGCGTCGGCGGACTCGGCCCCGCCCGTGCGTTGCGCCGTCTGCAGCACCTGCTGCGCCAGCTCGAGCGTGCCGACGTCGTAGCAGTTGGCGTTGATGCGTTGCACGAGTTCCTGGCGCAGCGCGCGCCATTCGGGGTTGCCGTCCTGCGCGTACAGCGCGCCGAACTGCGAGGCCGCCAGGACGACGCCGGCGGCAAGCCATGCCTTCGCGAATTTCATGGGGCCGAATCTAGTGCCCCGGCCTGAAAACCGAATACCTCGTTCATGGGAGTCCGCGCCCGCGGGGCAGGGCCCCCGGGGCGCGGACGGCGCAGGCGCCCCGCCTCAGGCGAGATCGAAGCGGTCCAGGTTCATCACCTTGGTCCAGGCGGCCACGAAGTCGTCGATGAACTTCTGCTGGCTGTCGGAAGCGCCGTAGACCTCGGCGATGGCGCGCAGCTGCGCGTTGGAGCCGAACACCAGGTCGACGCGCGTGCCGGTCCACTTGAGGGTGCCGGTCTTGCGGTCGCGGCCTTCGTACTCTTCCTTGGCGTCCGACACCGCCTTCCACTCCGTGCCCATGTCGAGCAGGTTGACGAAGTAGTCGTTGCTCAGCGTGCCGGGCGTCTTCGTGAAGACGCCGTGGCGCGTCTGGCCGACGTTGGTGTCGAGCACGCGCAGGCCACCGACCAGCACCGTCATCTCGGGCGCCGTGAGCGTGAGCAGCTGCGCCTTGTCGATCAGCAGCGCTTCGCTGGGCACGCTGTAGCGGCCCTTCAGGTAGTTGCGGAAGCCGTCGGCCGCGGGCTCCAGCGGCTCGAACGAGGGCACGTCGGTCTGTTCCTGCGAGGCGTCGGCACGGCCCGGCGAGAAGGGCACCTTCACTTCACGCCCGCCATTGCGCGCGGCCTGTTCCACGCCCGCACCGCCGGCCAGCACGATCAGGTCGGCCAGCGAGATCTTCTTGCCGCCGGTCTGTGCCGCGTTGAACTCGCTCTGGATGCCTTCGAGCACCTTCAGCACCTGGGCCAGCTGCGCGGGCTGGTTGACGGCCCAGTCCTTCTGCGGTGCGAGCCGCACGCGGGCGCCGTTGGCACCGCCGCGCATGTCGGAGCCGCGGAAGGTGGAGGCCGAGGCCCACGCCGTCGACACCAGCTGCGCAGGCGTGAGGCCCGAGTCCAGCACCTTCTTCGTCAGCGCCGCGACGTCGTTGGCGTCGACCAGCGGGTGGTCGACGGCCGGGATCGGGTCTTGCCAGATGAGCTCCTCGGCCGGCACCTCGGGCCCGAGGTAGCGGGCGCGCGGGCCCATGTCGCGGTGCGTGAGCTTGAACCAGGCGCGCGCGAAGGCGTCGGCGAGCTGGTCGGGGTTGGCCAGGAAGCGGCGCGAGATCTTTTCGTAGGCCGGGTCCAGGCGCAGCGACAGGTCGGTCGTGAGCATGGTCGGCGCGTGGCGCTTGGAACCGTCATGCGCGTCGGGGATGGTGCCGGCACCGGCGCCGCCCTTGGCGACCCACTGGTGCGCGCCGGCGGGGCTCTTGGTCAGCTCCCATTCGAAGCCGAACAGGTTCTCGAAGAAGTTGTTGCTCCACTTCGTGGGCGTGGTGGTCCACGTCACTTCGAGGCCGCTGGTGATGGTGTCGCCGCCCTTGCCGGTGCCGAAGCTGTTCTTCCAGCCGAAGCCCTGGTCTTCGAGGCCGGCGGCTTCGGGTTCCTTGCCGACGTTCGAGGCCGGCCCCGCGCCGTGCGTCTTGCCGAAGGTGTGGCCGCCGGCGATGAGCGCCACGGTTTCCTCGTCGTTCATGGCCATGCGGGCGAAGGTGTCGCGGATGTCGTGGGCCGCGGCGATCGGGTCGGGGTTGCCGTCCGGGCCCTCGGGGTTCACGTAGATCAGGCCCATCTGCACGGCGCCCAGCGGGTTCTCGAGGTTGCGGCTGTGCGGCACCTTGCTGTCGTCGTCCTTCACGAGCACGCCGCGGTCTTTCTCGACGCCGGGCGAGCCCTGTGCGTAGCGCACGTCACCGCCCAGCCAGGTCTTCTCGCGGCCCCAGTACACGTCCTGGTCGGGCTCCCACACGTCGGGGCGGCCACCGCCGAAGCCAAAGGTCTTGAAGCCCATGGTTTCGAGCGCGACGTTGCCGGTGAGGATCAGCAGGTCGGCCCAGGAAATCTTCTGGCCGTACTTCTGCTTGATCGGCCACAGCAGGCGGCGCGCCTTGTCCAGGCTCACGTTGTCGGGCCAGCTGTTGAGCGGCGCAAAGCGCTGCTGCCCGCGGCCGGCGCCGCCGCGGCCGTCGCCGATGCGGTAGGTGCCGGCGCTGTGCCAGGCCATGCGGATGAAGAGCGGGCCGTAGTGGCCGAAGTCGGCGGGCCACCAGTCTTGCGAGTCGGTCATCAGTGCGGCGAGGTCTTTCTTCACCGCGGCGAGGTCCAGGCTCTGGAAGGCCTTGGCGTAGTCGAAACCGGCGCCCAGGGGATCGGATTTGGAGGAGTGCTGGTGCAGCAGGTCCAGGCGCAGCTGCTCGGGCCACCAGTCGCGGTTCGTGGTGCCGGCGCCGGTGGCCTGGCTGAACGGGCACTTCGCTTCGGTTTTCTCGTTGCTCATGGGGAGGCTCCTGTTGTTGGGGGGACGGGGGGACCGCTCAAATTCTGGATGAGAAAGGTGTCGATGCGAATAGAAGTGCTTTATGCCTACGATAGTTCGCGTCGCTTCCGTAGGGGTGTAGACGCAGGCCCGTAGAAGCCTGCGGGCTTCAAAGGTTGGGGGCCGTTCCTGCAAAATGGACCGATGCCCCACAGCGTCTCCCTCATCAATACGATTGCCGCCGGCCTGGGGTTGGCGCTGGTGTTCGGCTTTCTCGCGGCGCGGCTGCGATTGCCGGCGCTGGTGGGGTACCTCCTGGCGGGCGTGATCATCGGCCCGTTCACGCCCGGCTTCGTGGCCGATGCCGGCATTGCCGCGCAGCTGGCCGAGATCGGCGTGATGCTGCTGATGTTCGGCGTGGGCCTGCATTTTTCGCTGGCCGACCTGCTCGCGGTGCGCAAGATCGCGTTGCCCGGCGCCATCGCGCAGATCGCGGTCGCCACGCTGCTCGGCGGCGGCCTCGCCATGTGGTGGGGCTGGAGCTGGGGCACGGCGCTGGTGTTCGGGCTGGCGCTGTCGGTGGCGAGCACGGTGGTGCTGCTGCGCGCGCTCGAGAGCCTGGGCATCCTCGATTCGTTCACCGGCCGCATCGCGGTGGGCTGGCTGGTGGTCGAAGACCTCGCGATGGTGCTGGTGCTCGTGCTGCTGCCGCCGCTGGCGGGTGCGCTGGGCAGCACCAAGGTCGACACCAGCGGCGACCCCGTCTGGCAGACGCTGGGCCTCACCTTGCTGCAGGTCGGCGGCTTCGTGGTGCTGATGCTGGTGGTGGGGCGGCGCGTGTTCCCGTGGATCCTCTGGCAGGTCACGCGCACCGGCTCGCGCGAGCTGTTCACGCTGTGCGTGGTGGCGGCGGCCGTGAGCATCGCCTTTGCGTCGGCGGCGCTGTTCGGCGTGTCGTTCGCGCTGGGCGCTTTCTTCGCTGGCATGGTGATGCGCGAGTCGCAGTTCAGCCACCGCGCGGCGCAGGAGTCGCTGCCGCTGCGCGATGCGTTTGCCGTGCTGTTCTTCGTGTCGGTCGGCATGCTGTTCGACCCCTCGGTGCTGCTGGAGCGCCCGCTGCAGGTGCTGGCCGTGGTGCTGGTGATCGTGCTGGGCAAGTCGCTCGCGGCCTGCGCGCTGGTGCTGGTGTTCCGCTACCCGCTGGCCACCGCGCTCACGGTGAGCGCGAGCCTGGCGCAGATCGGCGAGTTCTCGTTCATCCTGGCCGGGCTGGGCGTGTCGCTCGGCCTGCTGCCGGTGGAAGGGCAGAGCCTGGTGCTCGCGGGCGCGCTGATCTCCATCGCCACCAACCCGCTGTGGTTCAGTCTCATCGCGCCGCTGCAGAAATGGCTGCACGCGCATTCGAAGTTCGCACGCGAACTCGACGCGCGCAGCGACCCGCTGGCCGAGCTGCCCATGACCACCGAGGCCAAGTACCTGTCGCGCCAGGTGGTGCTGGTCGGCTACGGCCGGGTGGGCCGGCGCATCGCCGCCGAGCTCGAGACGAACGACATCCCCTACGTGGTGGCCGAGCAGAACCGCGAGCTGGTCGAGAAGCTGCGCGAGGCCGGCATCCCCGCCGTGTGGGGCGACGCGGCCGACCCGGCGGTGCTGATCCAGGCGCACGTGGCGCGCGCCCGCGTGCTCGTCGTGGCCACGCCCGACGCCATGAACGTGCGCCAGATGATCGAAACCGCGCGCACGCTGAACCCCACCATCCAGACCGTGGTGCGCAGCCATAACGAGCAGGAAGCCCGCCTGCTGGCCGCCGAAACCGACGCGAAGGTGTTCCTGGGCGAACAGGAACTCGCCCAGGCCATGGCCCGCGATGTGGTGCAGCGCGCCGCCGCGATGGCGGTGCCGGCTTGACGATTCAAAGGTCCTCGATCACCAGCGTGCGATAACGCTCGGCGATCGAGTAGGGCACGGTACGCACCAGTTCCATCACGCGCTCGGCGATGGCGCCGTCCTTGGTGCGGATCAGCAGGCCCGTGTGGCCTTCGTGGGCCAGCTGGATGAAGGCGCGCACCGTGTCGCCGTCGGTGCCGGCGGAGGGCAGGGGGCTGTGCGAGGCATGCACGGTCGGCGCGATTTCCGCCAGGACGGTTTCGGCCGGTATCAGGTAGACCTCGTCGCCGCTCACGATGCCTTTCGCGATCAGCCCGTGGCCGATGCGGCTGGCATCTTCGACGCTCGGAAACATCACCAGGGAGTAACCGGTCGGGTAGAACGCGCCACCGAAGGCGGCGCGCATGTTGGGTTCAAGCGTGAAATGTTTCATGCTGACTCCTTGTTCTGATGCAACTCCCCACCCCTAACATTAGGCCGCGCGGCGTCCATGCACTGTAGGAGAAGCCCTAGTACTGACAACCGCGCCGGCCCCTTGCCCGTTCAAAGGCGGGTTCATTCCCTGTTTCATTTCTCTGACCGTCATGCCTTCGCCGAGAGACATCGCACTCACCGTCCACGAACTGGAAGAAGGGGAGTTCTACTGGGTGCTGATGGAGGCCGTGGACGGCTCGCCCGGCGACTCCACCCATGTGTACGTGCCGCTCGAAGCCGCCCACGAGCCCTACGCCACGTATTCGAATGCGCTGGTGGCCGGCGTGGCGGTGCTGCGGCGGCTCTTCGGGCCCGACGGCAAGCCCGTCTGACGGGGCCCGCAAGGGCGCTGCCGCAGGGCGCTCCCTATAATCCCGGCGGTTGGAAACATTGGTTCACACCGGTGTCGTCCAACACCCCACGGTTCGAAGGTGCCCTGCACGACCAGTCACAGGATTGGCGGCGGGGTTAAACGGGAAGCAGGTGCGAGGCGTCGTTTTTTCGAACGACCCTTCCATTCCTGCGCTGCCCCCGCAACGGTCAGCGGACATCGACACCCTCAGGCCCCGGCGATTCTTCGCCCGGGCAGCCACTGCGCTTCGGCGTGGGAAGGCGAGGGCTTCGGCGCCGAGGTGCATGCATTGCATCCCGACGCACTCCGCGAGCCCGGATACCGGCCTTCGCAACCGCCTTCGGATGCTGCGGGAGTGCGTGTCCGGGCCTGCCGCTTTTCCCTCGCGCGAAACGGCACCGCCCCTCGTCTCTTCTCCCTCGGCGTCCGCGATCGGTCAGGAGCCTGCGGGGACGCGGGCTGGAGGAGAAGTCGGATGAATCGCATTGCATCGCCGCCGCGCGATCGCTCGGGCCCGCCCCTGCAACGGGCGCGCCTTTCGGGTCTTTCAGGTCTTTCACTGGGGCTCGGCCTCGCTTGCGGGCCAGTTCTCGCCCAGTCGGGCGACACGGCCGGTCGCCCCAGCCTCACCCCCGTGCAGGTCGAGGCCAGCCGCCACACGCCGCTGGCCCTGGACGAGCCCACGCAGACCGGCAGCCGCCTGGGCCTCACACCGCTCGAAACGCCGGCCAGCATCGAGGTGCTCACTGGCGACGCGATCCGCGCGCGCGGCGACGTCTCGGTGGTCGAGGCCGCGAGCCGCGCCACCGGCATCACGGGATCGCCCGCGCCGGGCAATGGCGGCTCGTCGCTGTCGGCACGCGGCTTCAACGGCCACGGCTCGGTGATGCAGCTGTACGACGGCACGCGCCTGTACGTGGGTGCGGGCACCGTCACCTTCCCGTTCGACACCTGGTCGACCGACCGCATCGAGGTGCTGCGCGGCGCCGCGTCGGTGATGTTCGGTGAAGGCGCCATCGGCGGCGCGATCAACGTGGTGCCCAAGAAGCCCACGCGCGGCCCGATTCGCAACGAGGCGCTCGTGACCGTGGGCTCCGACGCCACGCGCCAGGTCGCCTTCGGCAGCGGCGGGGCGATCAACGACATGCTCTCGTACCGCTTCGACATCAGCCACCGAAAAACCGACGGCTTCATGTTGCGCGGCGAGGCCGAGAGCCTGGCGGTGGGCGGCGCGGTGCGGCTCGATGTGTCGCCGCGGCTGCAGTTCACGCTCTCGCACGACGAGGGCCGCCAGACGCCGCAGCGCTATTTCGGCGTGCCGCTCGTCAACGGCCGCGTGAGCAGCCTGAACCGCGAACAGAACTACAACCTCGACGACGCCGAGGTCAAGTACCGCGACCGCTGGACCCGCCTCGATGCGCAGTGGACCCCCAACGACGCCCTCACCGTGCGCAACCAGCTCTATCGCCTGGACAGCAAGCGCCATTGGCGCGACAGCGAAACCTACACCTACAGCGCCACCACGAACCGCGTGACGCGCGGCGACTACCTGGAGATCGGCCACGACCAGGAGCAGATCGGCAACCGCACCGACGCCACCTTCAAGCACGCGCTGTTCGGCCTGAAGAACCAGGTGCTGGTGGGCTTCGACGCCAATCGCATCGACTTCCTGAATTCGAGCGACACGCCCTACGGCGGGCGCTCGGTGGTCGATGCCTTCGTCTTCAACCCCGGCTACTACGTCTCGCCCACGCCCTACCTGCCGCGCTACAAGACCAAGACCAGCACTTACGCCTTCTTCGCCGAAGACAAGCTGGCCTTCGACGAACACTGGTCGGTGGTCGGCAGCCTGCGCTGGGACCGCGCGAAGATCGTGCGCACCGATCCGCAGAACCGCGCCCCGCGCCTGGACAAGACCTTCGAGTACGCCACCGGCCGCCTGGGCGTGGTCTACGCGCCCGACGCCGCGCAGTCGTTCTATGCGCAGGTCGCGCGCGCGGCCGATCCGCTCACCGGGCTCATCAGCACCTCGACCACGCAGGTGCCGTTCGAGCTCAGCGTCGGCAAGCAGGTCGAGGTGGGCTACAAGCGCCAGCTGGCCGAGGGCCGCGGCGCCTGGAGCGTGGCCGCCTACCGCATCGAGAAGACCAAGCTGCTGTCGCGCGACGCGAACGACCCGACCGTCGTGCAGCAGATCGGCAAGCAGTCGTCCGAAGGCATCGAGGCCACGCTCGACCTGGCGCTCACTTCCACGCTGCGCCTCGAAGCCAACGCCGCGCGGCTGCGCGCGCGCTACGACGACTTCAATGAAGCGGTCGGCAAGTCGCTGGTCTCGCGCGCGGGCAACACGCCCGCCGGCGTGCCCGAGGTGGCGGCCAACCTGTGGCTGCACTGGCGCTTCCTGCCGCAGTGGGAGGCCGAGCTGGGCGTGCGCCACGTCGGCGCGCGGCAGGTCGATGCGGCCAACACGCGCCGCATCGGCTCCTACACCGTGGCCGACGCGGGCGTGAGCTGGCAGGCGAACCCGTCGCTCAAGCTCGCGCTGCGCGCCTACAACCTGGCCGACCGCAAGTACCCGGTGTCGTTCTCGAACGGAGGCAACCAGTGGCTGCTGGGCCGGCCGCGCTCGTTCGAGCTGTCGGCGTTCGTGACTTTCTGAGCATGGCCGCATGAGCACCGCATGGCAACGCACATGGCCTCCGCTGCGGCGGGCGCTGTACTGGACGCACCGATGGCTGGGCATCGGCGGCTGCCTGCTGTTCGTCATGTGGTTCGTCTCGGGCGTGGTCATGATGTACGTGGGGTACCCGAACCTCACGGACGAAGAGCGGCTCGCGGGGCTCGCTCCGGTGCGCTTCGAACAGGCGGTGGTCGCGCCGGCTGGCGCGCTCGAGGCGCTGCCGCCCGCGGTGCGCACGCAGCCGCCCCGGCGCATGGCGCTGGAGATGCAGGCCGGCACCGACGCCCAGCCCGTGTGGCGCATCGTCGATGCGCGCGGCGGTCGGCATGCCGTTTCTGCGCGCGATGGCCGTGTGCTCGGCCCGGTCGATGCGGCGCAGGCCGAGGCCATCGCGCGCGACTTCTCCGCACAGCCCGGCGCACGCTGGGCCGAGACGCTGGAGCGCGACCAGTGGACCGTGCCGCAGGGCCTGAACCCGCTGCGCCCGCTGCACCGCATCGAAACCGGCGACGCGGCGGGCACCGAGCTGTACGTGTCCTCGCGCACCGGCGAGGTGGTGCGCGACACCACGCGCACCGAGCGCTTCTGGAACTGGCTGGGCGCCGTGCCGCACTGGATCTACTTCACGCCGCTGCGCGCCGACCCGCCGCTGTGGCACGACGTGGTCGTGTGGCTGTCGGCCGCCTGCATCGTCTCGGCCGTGACGGGCATCGTCATCGGCATCCTGCGCATCCGGCTGCGGCGGCGCTTTCGCAGCGGCGCGGTCACGCCGTACACCGGCTGGATGGCCTGGCACCACATCGCCGGGCTCATCGGCGGCTTCTTCGTGCTGACCTGGATCGTGAGCGGCTGGCTGTCGATGAACCCCAACGGCTGGTTCCAGCGCGCGCCGGCCGATGCGGCCGCGATGGCGCGCTACACGGGCACCGGCGCATCGCCGTTCCCCTGGCCGCCGGCTGTGGTGCCGGCAGGCGAGGGCGCTGCTGCACCGCGTGAGGCGCTTCTGATGTGGTTCGACGGGAAGCCGCTGCTGCAACTGCGTGATGCGCAGGCCCGCGTGCAGGTGATTGATGCAGCGACCGGCGCGCCGGCCGTCATCGCTCGCGACGACATCATGCGCGCCGCCGCCCGGCTGCGCCCCGGCGCCGCGATCACGCAGGCCGCCTTGCAAACGCACGAAGACTTCCACTGGTACGGCCACCACCGCACGCGCGTGCTGCCCGTGTGGCGGCTCGAGTTCGACGATGCCGCGCGCAGCTGGCTCTACATCGACCCGACGAGCGGCCAGGTGGCCGGCAGCAACGACCGCAACGCGCGGTTGCGCCGCTGGCTCTTCAATGCCGCGCACAGCCTCGACTTTCCCTGGCTCATCCAGTACCGGCCCGCCTGGGATCTGGTGATGTGGTTCCTGTCGGTCATCGGCGTCGTCGCTTCGGCGAGCGGCGTGGTGATCGGCTGGCGGCGGCTGCGGCGCAAGCCACAGCCGTCGCCTGTTCAGCGGGGGCTGCAAGGCTCCCGGGTTTCATGACGGGGACTTGCGCAAGCCAGTCCATCCCCCAACAATCAACTTTCGCACTTCGGTGCATTTCAGGAGGTGCGCGATGCACATCGAACCCGGACTCGTCGACGGATCCAAGATCTTCCTCAGCTATGCCACGGGGGCGGCTGCACTGGCTTACACAGGCAAGGTCGCCTTCGACACCTTGCGCAAGGACGGCCCCATCGGCCTGCTGCTGCGCTCGGTCTTCACCGTGATGCTGGTGTTCTGCTTCTTCGAGGTGTTCCCGCACCATCCCGTGGGCGTGTCCGAGGTGCACCTGATCCTGGGCACCACGCTGATGCTCCTCTTCGGGCTCGCGCCCGCGGCCATCGGCCTGGCCGGCGGCTTGCTCATCCAGAGCCTGTTCTTCGCACCGCCTGACCTGCCGCAGTACGGCATGAACGTCACGACCTTGCTGGTGCCGCTGTTCGCCACCGCCGCGCTGGCACGCCGCATCATTCCCGCGAACATGGCCTACGTGGACATCAGCTACCAGCAGGCTTTCAAGCTGTCGGTGGCCTACCAGGGCGGCATCGTGGTGTGGGTGGGCTTCTGGGCCCTCTACGGCCGTGGCACGGGCCTCGAGAACCTCAGCCAGATCGCCAGCTTCGGCGCGGCCTACATGACGGTCGTGCTGGTCGAGCCGCTGGTCGACCTGGGCGTGCTGGCCGCGGCCAAGGCCTGGCGCCGTCTGCAGGGCACGGCCCTGGTCGAGCGCCGCTTGTACAGCGCCGTCTGATTCGCGCCGGCAGCCCCTCGTTGAAGAGGGCGTGCCGTTCGCCGGCGCGTGCGCCACGCACGCGCCGCGCCCGATTCCCCGTGCGCCTTCGGCGCCTGAAAGCATCCATTCCATGACACAAAGCAACGCCAAGATCCCCGTCACCATCGTCACGGGCTTCCTCGGCAGCGGCAAGACCACGCTGCTGCGTCACATCCTCGGCAATGCCGAGGGCCGCCGCATCGCGGTGGTGGTCAACGAGTTCGGCGAACTCGGCATCGACGGCGACATCCTGCGCGGTTGCGGCATCGGCTGCGACGACGAGGGCAACGAGCGCGAAGGCGCGCTGTACGAACTGGCCAACGGCTGCGTCTGCTGCACCGTGCAGGAAGAGTTCCTGCCCGTGATGCTGCAGCTGGCCGAGCGCCGCGACCAGATCGATGCCGTGCTCATCGAGACCTCGGGCCTGGCGCTGCCCAAGCCGCTGGTGCAGGCCTTCCAGTGGCCCGACATCGCGAACATCTTCACCGTCGATTCGGTGGTCACCGTGGTCGACGGCCCGGCCGCCGCCTCGGGCCAGTTCGCCGCGAACCCCGCGCAGGTCGACGTGCAGCGCCGCGCCGATCCCAACCTCGACCACGAATCGCCGCTGCACGAGCTGTTCGAAGACCAGCTCTCGGCCGCCGACCTCGTGGTGCTCAACAAGACCGACCTCATGGACGCCGCCGCGCGCGCGCAGGTCGAGGCGCTGGTGCGCGAAGAGCTGCCGCCCGAGGTGAAGATCGTCGGTGCCACCGAAGGCAAGCTGCCGCTCGCGCTGCTGCTGGGCCAGGGCCGCGCCGCGGAAAGCACCATCCACCTGCGCGAGAGCCACCACGACCACGAGGAAGACCACGACCACGACGAGTTCGACTCGCTCGTGATCGAGCTGCCGCCCGTGGACCGCGATGGCCTCATCGCCGTGCTGACTGCACTGGTCGAGCAGCACACCATCTACCGCGTGAAGGGCTTCGTCGCCGTGCCGCACAAGCCGATGCGCCTGCTGGTGCAGGGCGTGGGCCGTCGCTTCGACCACCACTTCGACCGCCGCTGGCGCGACGGCGAGGCGCAGCGCACGCGGCTCGTGTTCATCGGCGAAGACCTGGACGAAGGCGCGTTGCGCAAGGCACTGGAAGGCGTGGCGGCCGTTCCCGCCTGACCGCATGCACCTGCTGAGCACCCAGCCCGGCCGCTTCGTCGAGGACGATCCGAGCGTCGTCACCCGGCTCGACCAGACGCCGGGCGACATCGTGGTGCTCAGCTCGGCCGACACCACGCTCGCGCTGCTCGCCGCCGCGCGCACGGCGCTGGCGGCCACCGACCCCGGCTACCCCTCGCTGCGGCTGGCCAACCTCATGCACCTGCGCCAGCCCGCGTCGCTCGACCTGTACGTCGACGAGGTGTTGCGGCATGCGCGCGTGGTGGTGGTCGATCACCTGGGGGCCGAGTCGGCCTGGGCCTACGGTCTGCAGCAGCTCGAAAAGCTTGCGAAGCGCCAGGGCCAGCAGCTCGCGATGTTCTCGGGCGACCTGCAGGAAGACGAGGACCTGCTCGCGCGCGGCACCGCGGCGCGCGGCGTGAGCCGGCAGCTGTGGCAGTACCTGCGCTCGGGCGGCGCGGGCAACGCGGCGCAGTTCCTGCGCGCGGTGGCCTTCCACGGCCTGGGCCACGGCGAGGCGCCCTTGCCGCCGCGCAGCCTGCCGCAGGTCGCGCTGCATGTGCCGGGCGGCGTGGACGCGACGCACACGGTCGCGGGCATCGACGACCTGCGCGCCGGCTGGCATGCGGATGCGCCCGTGGTGGCACTGGTGTTCTATCGCTCGCACCTGCTGTCGGGCAACACCGAGGCCTTCGATGCGCTGGCCGCCGCGCTGCATGCGCAAGGACTGAACCCGCTGCCCGTGGCGCTCGATTCGCTGAAAGACCCGCTGTGCCTGTCCGCACTGCGCGCGCTGTGCATCGAACACGAAGTGCAGCTCGTGCTCAACACCACCGCCTTCGCCGCCTTGGGGCAGGGTGCCTCGGACGAAAGCGGTGAGCCTCTGGCACTCGCGGACGATGCCCCCGTGTTGCAGGTGATCGTGAGCGGCGGCAACCGCGAAGACTGGCTGGCTGACAGCCAGGGCCTGCGCCCGCGCGACATCGCGATGCAGATCGCGCTGCCCGAGATGGACGGGCGCATCGTCACGCGCGCCGTGAGCTTCAAGGGCCTGTCGCACCGCTGCGAACTCACGCAGACCGAAGTGGTCGGCTACCGGCCCGAGCCCGACCGCATCGCCTTCGTGGCCGAACTCGCGCGCCGCTGGTGCAGCCTGCGCAGACTGCGCGCGGATGAAAAACGCGTCGCGCTCATCCTGGCGAACTATCCCGGCAGCGAAGGCCGCATCGGCAGCGGCGTGGGGCTGGACACGCCGGCCTCGGTGATGGCCATCCTGCGTACGATGCAGGCCGAGGGCTACACGCTCGATGCGCTGCCCGCGGACGGCGACGCGCTGATGCGCACGCTGCAGGAGGGCATCGCCAACGATCCTGCCCAATGGGCTGCGCGGCCCGCGTGGCAGAGCTACGCGCTCGCCGACTACCGAGCCCGCCTGGCGGCGCTGCCCGAGGGCATGGCCGCCGCCATCGACGCGCAATGGGGCCCGCCCGAAAACGACCCGATGCTGCGCCAGGGCCGCTTCATGATCGCCGGGCTGCGGCTGGGCCGCGTGTTCGTGGGCATCCAGCCGGCGCGCGCGCTGGGACCGCTGGACCTGGCCGACTACGCGAGTTACCACGACGCCGAGCTGGTGCCGCCGCACAGCTACCTCGCGTTCTACTTCTGGCTGCGCGACGTGTTCGCCATCGACGCGGTCGTCCACGTCGGCAAGCACGGCAACCTCGAATGGCTACCGGGCAAGAGCCTGGCGCTCGCGGCCACCTGCTGGCCCGACGCGATCCTCGGGCCGTTGCCCAACGTGTATCCCTTCATCGTCAACGACCCCGGCGAGGGCGCGCAGGCCAAGCGCCGCACGCAGGCCGTGATCGTCGACCACCTGATGCCACCGCTCACGCGCGCCGAGAACCACGGCCCGCTGCAGGACCTGGAGCGCCAGGTCGACGAGTACTACGACGCGCTGCTGGTCGACGCGCGCCGTGCCAAGGTGCTGCGCGCGCAGATCCTCGCGACCGTGCGCGCGCAGCACCTCGTCGAAGAGCTGGGCATGCCGGGTGCGGAAGACGATGCCGTGCTGGCGCGCGTCGATGCGTACCTGTGCGAGCTGAAAGAAACCCAGATCCGCGACGGCCTGCATGTGTTCGGCGATTCGCCGCGCGATCGGCTGCGGCGCGACACGCTGCTCGCGCTCGCGCGCTACCCGGCCGGCGACGGCGCGGGTGAGAACGCCGGCCTGCTGGGCGCGCTCGCGGCCGACCTGCTGCCGGGCGAAGCCTTCGACCCGCTCGACATCGACGCGGCGCGGCCCTGGCAGGGCGCGCGGCCGGCATTGCTGGCGGCCGTGAGCGACGAGGCCTGGCGCCACCAGGGCGACACGCGCGAGCGGCTGGAGCTGTTGGCGCAGCAGCTGCTCGAAGCGGACGCTTGTCCGCCCGATCTGCCGCATACCGCCGCCGTGATGGGCCGCATCGCGCACCGCCTCGCGCCCGCGCTCGATGCGTGCGGCGCAGAAGAGTTGCGTCAGTTGTCGCGTGCACTGCAAGGCCGCTTCGTGCCGCCGGGCCCCAGCGGTTCGCCTTCGCGCGGCCGGCCCGACGTGCTGCCGACCGGGCGCAACTTCTACGCGGTCGACACGCGCGCCATCCCCACGCCCACGGCCTGGATGCTCGGGCTCAAGTCCGCCGCGCAGCTGGTCGAACGCCATCTGCAGGAACACGGCGACTACCCGGTCGCGCTGGGCCTGTCGGTCTGGGGCACAGCCACCATGCGCACCGGCGGCGACGACCTGGCGCAGGCCTTCGCGCTCATCGGCGTGCGGCCCAAATGGGCAGCGGGCAGCCAGCGCGTGGTCGATTTCGAGGTGCTGCCCACCGTGGGCCTCGGGCGTCCGCGCATCGATGTCACGCTGCGCATCTCGGGCTTCTTCCGCGACGCCTTTCCCAATGCCGTGCAGATGTTCGACGCCGCCGTGCAGGCCGTGGCCGCGCAGGAGGACGAAGACGCCGAGCGCAACCCGATCCGTGCACGCATCCTGCGCGAGGCCGCGGCGCTCGAAGCACAAGGCGTGGCACCCGGCGAGGCACGCACGCAGGCCGGCTGGCGCGTGTTCGGCTCCGCGCCCGGCAGCTACGGCTCCGGCCTGCAGCCGCTGTTCGACCACGGCGACTGGCAGAGCGACGACGACCTGTCGAAGGCCTACGTCGGCGGCAGCGCCCATGCCTACGGTCAGGGCAGCGACGGCGTGCCGGCGGGCGATGCGCTGGTGCGCCGGTTGCGCGCCATGAACGTCGTGCTGCAGAACCAGGACAGCCGCGAGCACGACCTGCTCGACTCCAACGACTACTACCAGTTCCAGGGCGGCATGGCCGCCGCCGTGCGCCACCTGAGCGGGCAGCAGCCGGCGATGTACCACGGCGACCACGGCAACCCGCAGGCCCCGCGCGTGCGCACGCTGAAGGAAGAAATCAGCCGCGTGATCCGCGCGCGCGTGGTCAACCCCAAGTGGATCGACGGCGTGAAGCGCCACGGCTACAAGGGCGCCTTCGAGATGGCCGCCACGGTCGACTACCTGTTCGGCTTCGACGCCACCGCGCGCGTGGTGGGCGACCACCAGTACGCGATGGTGGCCGACGCCTACGTGCTCGACGAGGCCACCCGCGACTTCGTGAACGCGCACAATCCGCGCGCGCTGCAGGACATGCTCAACCGCCTGCTTGAAGCCATGCAGCGCGGCCTCTGGCAGTCGCCCGGCGACTACAAGCACCAATTGGAAAACCTGCTGCTCGACCACGAGCAGCAGATGGAAGGAAGCCCCCGATGACCACAGCCGCCCCGATGCCGGTGCCGTTCCCCTTTGCCGCGATCGCCGGCCAGCCGCAACTGCGCCAGGCGCTCTTGCTGGCCGCGGTCGATCCCGCGCTGGGCGGCGTGCTCATCGAAGGCCCGCGCGGCACCGCCAAGACCACGGCCGCGCGCGCGCTCGCCGAATTGCTGCCCGGCGCGCCCTTCGTCACGCTGCCGCTGGGCGCGAGCCTCGAAAGCCTCGTGGGCACGCTCGACCTCGGGCAGGCGCTGGCCGGCCACGAACTGAAGTTTGCGCCCGGCCTGTTGGCGCGCGCCCACGGCGGCGTGCTGTACGTCGACGAGATCAACCTGCTGCCCGACGCGCTCATCGACTCGCTGCTTGATGCAGCAGCCAGCGGCGTCAATGTGGTGGAGCGCGATGGCATCTCGCACCGGCATGCCGCGCGCTTCGTGCTGGTGGGCACGATGAACCCGGAAGAGGGCACGCTGCGCCCGCAGCTGCTCGACCGCTTCGGCCTGTGCGTGCGGTTGCGCAACCTGCAGGACGCGGCCGAGCGCCAGGCCATCGTGCGTGCGCGGCTGGCCTTCGATGCCGATCCGCAAGGCTTTCGCGCGGCGCATGCGAAGGAGGAGGCCGAACTCGCGGCGGCGCTGGTGCGTGCGCGCGCGCGCGTGGCGGACGCGGCGGCCTTGCCGTATGGCGATGCGGTGCACGAAGCCGTCGGCGCACTGTGCATCGCGGCTGGCGTGGACGGCCTGCGCGCCGACCTCGTGATGCTGCGCTCGGCGCGTGCGCTCGCGGCGTGGGAAGGCGCTGCATCGATCACCGACGACCATGTGCAGCGCGTGGCCGAGGCGGTGCTGCTGCACCGGCGCCACCCGGCGGCTGATGCGGCGGTGGCGCCTCCCATGGCGCCACCCGCACCTCATCGCAACCCGGGTGACACGCCTGCACGCGATGCCGGCGATGGCGACTGGGGCGCGATGCCGCCCGAGCCTGTCGGCATCGAGCGCGTGAAGCCGCTGCGTCCGCTGATCTCTGCTCCCCAGGCCGCCCCAAAAAAAGCCTGAGCCTCCGGGACGCCGCACCCGCTGGCGCACGCCAGGGTGACCGGAGGCAGGGCACGCAACGGGACGCCTGGCACGGCGCCGCCGCGCCCGGCACGGCCTTCGACTGGCCGCGCACGCTCGTCGCCCGCGGCGCGGACCGGCTGCAGGCCGCGCACCTGCGCCACCGCCCGCAGGAGGCGCGCAGCGGCGCGTTGCATTGCTTCCTGCTCGACTGTTCGGCCTCGATGCGCCACGACGGCCAGCTCGCGCGCGCCAAGGGCCAGCTGCTCGCGCTGATGCAGGAGGCCTACCAGCGGCGCGACCATGTGGCGCTGCTGTGCTTTGCCGGCGACGTGGTCGAGCTGCGCCTGCCGCCGCGCCGCGCCAGCGCCTGGAACGACGACTGGATTGCGCCCATCGCGGCCGGTGGCGGCACGCCATTGGCGCTGGGCGTGCTGCGCGCGCAGCAGCTGCTGGCAAAGCACGAGAGCCGCCAGCGCTGGCTCTGGCTGCTGACGGACGGCCGCAGCAACGAAAGCCCCGCGCGCCCGGCCGCGGCGGATGTCGCCTGCGTGATGGACTTCGAACGCGCCCGCACGCCGCTGCACCGGGCGCGGCAGCTGGCCGCGCAGTGGGACGCGCGCTACCTCAGCGCCTGAATCACAGGATCGTGGGGCGCGCCCCGGCGCTCGTGGATCGACTTGGGGCGCGAAGGGACATCCGCCGCACGGCGCACCGCTGCAGGCGGCGCCCTCGATACTGCGTCGCTCCCAACGAAACCCAGGAAACCCCATGTCCGTCACTCCCCGCCGCGTGGTGCGCGAAGGCGCGTTCAAGCACATCATTGCCGACGGTGTGCAGGTCGGCGACACGATCTATCTCTCGGGCCAGGTGAGCGTGGACGGCGAGGGCCGCACCCTCGGCGCCGGCGACATCGCGGCGCAGGTGCGGCAGGCCTACGCCAACGTGCGCAGCGTGCTCGCATCCTTCGGCGCCTCGATGGCCGACGTGGTGGACGAAACCCTGTTCGTGACCGACATCGACGGCTTCCTCGGCCAGGCCGACGCACTGTTCGCCTTGCGCGCCGAGATGTTCGGCGGCGAGCCGCAGGTGTCGCAGACGCTGGTGCAGGTGGCGCGGCTCGGCAGCCCCGACTGGTTGATCGAGATCAAGTGCATCGCCAGAACAGCTGCAGCCTGAAGGGCTGAAGGCCTGTTCAGCCAAGCAGTTCGGGTACCGTATGGCATGCGTCCGAAACCCCCTCTCCTGGCCCTTGCGTTGACCCTGGCCATGCCCGCCGCCTTTGCACAAACCGAGGCGTCCGCGCAGCCGTTGAGTGCCGAAGACTGCAAGGCACAGGAAGCGGTGCTGGAGCGCGACATGGCCCTGGCCCGTTCGCGTGGCCAGATGCTGCGCCGGCGTGAGCTGGCCGACACCCTGAGCGCGCTGCACCTGCGCTGCCAGGCGCTCGCGCCGGTGAGCCGCGAAGCGCGCATCGAAAAGCTGGAGCACGAGATCCGCACGCTGCGCACCGAGCTCGAACGCGCGGAGGCGCAACTGCGCAGCGTGAAGAGCGAGTCGCCCTGAGCCCTCGCGGCTATTGCTTCACCAGGGCAGCTCGCTGAGCGGCCTGCGCGGGTCTGAAACAGCCGGCGCCACATCGGCAGGGGTGGCCGGCCCGTCTTTCTCCGACACGGCCTCCACCGGCGCCAGCATCGTCCCGCGGCAGCCCGGCGAGCCGCAATGGCAGGGGTACTTCGATGGCGGCGAGCCGTCGTCGGCCGTGAGCGAGTAGTCGATGAAGAGCTCGTCGCCGGCCTCCACCGCTTCCATCGTCTGGAAGCGCAGCACCATCTCGCCCGCCTCGTCGTACTCCTCGACCGCCTCGCAGTTCGGCTCGCAGGAATGGTTCAGGTGGCGCGTGGCGTTCCCGCCCTTGGCACCGTCAATGGTCTCGCCGGTCGTCAGCGTGAACAGGTAGGTGAGCTGGTCGTCCCAGAGCTTGGAGGCGACTTCCTGTTTGGTGTAGCGGCGGCCTTCGTACAGGCCCAGGAAGGCTTCGGCCGGCAGGTCGCGCGTGGCGAAGGCGCCCAGGCCATGCACGCCGCTGGGGCCCACGCGGATGAAGGGGGTGGACGAGGTTCGCTTGGGGGACTTCATGAACGGGCGGGGCGCGAGGAATCGGAAGAAAAGGTGGGCTGGGGCTGGAGTGTCGCGGCCATCTCGATCTGGCGTATGACAACGGTGGCGCCGCGTGCGGCCATCGCGCGGTGCAGCGCGCTGCCCTCGGGCTCGTCGACCAGCCGCCAGCGCGCGCCGGGGCGTGCCTGCGCGAGCGCATCGAGCAGTGCGTGGGCCGAGGCGTCGTCAGGCGCGGCGGCGTCCAGCAGCATGTGCAGCGGCAAGGCTGGCGGCAGCAAGATGGCGTAGCCGCCCGTGGCCGCGCCGAGGGCTGCGGCGCCGTCGTGCGCGAGCGCACCTTGCACGGTCGGCCACTCGCGGCGCCAGGTGGGGCGCGAGACAGCGGTGCAGGCCGCGTGCAGGTCGGCGAGCGCGTCGGTATCGGGCACTGTCGAAGCTGCATCGGCACGAGGCTCGAAGCTGCCCTCGAGCACCTCGAGCGTGCGGGTTTCGACGAAACCCGCCTGCCGGTACAGCTGCCGCGCCGGGTTCTGCTCGATCACTTCGAGCTGCACCTGCGCGATGCCGGCTGCCGACAGGTCGCGCAGCTGTGCCTCGATGAGCTGCTTCGCCAGCCCCCGGCGCCGTTGTGCGCCCGCGATGCCGAAGCCCGCGAGATACGCACGCGAACCGCGCCGGCCAACGAGCGAGAGGCCGCAAGCCTCGCCGTCGACGACGATCACGCGCGAGAGCGCCAGGTCGGCTTCGGCGCGCCGCACATGCCGCTCGAACATCGCGCGGTCGAACGCGATCGGCACGAAGTAGTCTTCGTACGAGCGGTTCCACAGGGCGGTGAGTTCGTCGATGCCGAAGTTCGCGGCGGGAACGATGTTGAAGTTCATGGCGTGCCGAAGATCAGTTGCGCGGCGCATCCAGCGACGCAAGGCAGTTCACGATGGCGTCGGCCGCCTCGTCGAGCCGGGGGCCGGGCCGCATCATCAGGTCGAAGCGCGCCGAGGCAAAGCTGCAGACGCGCCCGCGCTGGATGGCCGACATGGCCGACCAGCCGGGGCGCCCCGCCATGGCCGAGATTTCGCCGAGGGCCGAGACCATCAGCACGTCGGGGTTGGCGCGCACCACGAACTCGGGGTTCATCTTGGGGAAGGGGCCGAGCGAGCCTGGCACCGCGTTGGCCAGGCCCAGGCGCGCCAGGGTCTCGCCGATGAAGGAGCTTTCGCTCGCCGCCGCCACGCCGCCGTGCACCTCGAAGTACACGCGCCGCCCCTGCCAGTTCAGCGGCACGCGGGCGCGCGCCGCGTTCAGCCGGGCGTCGAGGCTGCGCCAGAAGGCCTCGCCCGCACCCGGCTTGCCGGTGGCACGGGCCACGGTTTCCATCACGCGGCGCATGTCGGCATGGGTCTTGGCGTCGAGCGCCAGCACCTTGATGCCCAGGCGCTCCAGCGCCTCGGCGGCGCGGCTGCGCGGGCGCAGCAGCACGAGGTCGGGCTTGAGCGCGACGATGCGCTCGATGTTCGCGTCGTCCATGCCGCCCACCTGCGGCAGGCCCTTCACCGCCGCCGGCCAGTTGGCGTGGCGGTCGATGCCCACGAGCCGGTCGCAGGCGTCGAGCGCGCAGACCGTCTCGGTGAGCGAGGGCATCAACGACACGATGCGTTTTGCGGGCGCTTGCAGCTCGAGCACCCGGCCACGGTCGTCTTCCAGCCGGATGGCGCCCGCGTGTGCGGCCGGGCCGATTCCCAGTGCCACGAAGGCCGCGGCCCGGGCGATGTGGCGGAAGGCGGTCGAAAAGGGTGGGCGCTGGGGCAGGGCGTTGGAAGTCATCGGGGCGGGCGGAGTCAGCCCGCTATTGTCGCGGCGCTTGCATCCGCAGCTGGCGCGCCGCTTCTTCCGCGCGCGCGTCGTCCACTTCGCGCAGCACATTGCTGAGGTCGACGGGGCCGGTCTCGCGCACGAAGGTGCCCGTGAGCTCGGTCTCGGGGCGCAGCAGGCCGCGCTCGTAGAGCTGCCAGATCTCGTCGCCGTAGTGCGTCTGCAGCAGCGCGGGCGCGTACTGCCCGAAGAAGTTGCGCAGGTTCTCCACGTCGCGCAGCAGCATGCGCTTGGCGTGGTTGTTGCCGGCCGCGTCCACGGCCTGCGGCAGGTCGATGATCACTGGGCCGTCTTCGGCCAGCAGCACGTTGAACTCCGACAGGTCGCCGTGCACGATGCCCGTGCAGAGCATGCGCATCACTTCCTTGAGGAGGCTCGCGTGGTGGCGCAGCGCGTCGTCGGGCGAGAAGGCCACGTCGTTCAGGCGCGGGGCGGCGTCGCCGTTCGCGTCGGTCACCAGGTCCATGAGCAGCACGCCTTCGAGGAAGTTGTGCGGCGTGGGCACGCGCACGCCGGCCGCGGCCAGGCGGTAGAGCGCATCGACCTCGGCGCTTTGCCAGATGGCCTCGGTCACCTTGCGGCCGAAGCGCGTGCCCTTGGCCATGGCGCGCGCCTCGCGGGTGTTCTTCACGCGCCGGTTCTCGGTGTAGTCGACGGCCTGGCGGAAGCTGCGCTTGTCGGCTTCCTTGTAGATCTTGGCGCAGCGCGTTTCTTCGCCGCAGCGCACGACGTAGACCATGGCTTCCTTGCCGCTCATGAGCTGGCGCACGACGCTGTCGATCAGCCCTTCGTCGACGAGGGATTGCAGTCTGGGGGGTGTCTTCATGCGCGCGCCTCCGGCACAGCCAGGGGGCGGGTCGAGAGGAAGGCCCTCAGGCTTTCCGTGCCGATCTGGTAGACCCCATCATGCCTGTGCGCGGCAAAGCCCAGCTGGCGGTTGATGGCGAGCATGGGCGCATTGGCCTCCGCGTTCTGCGTGACGGCGATCACCACCTCGGGATGCCGCTCGCGCACCAGCTGCAGCATGATCGCCTTCACGCCCTTGGCCAGTCCCTTGCCGCGCCAGGCGCGGGCCACGCCCGTGAGGCGCTGGAACATGCGGTCGGGGTACAGCTGGTTCCAGCTGGCGTCGCACACGGCGGCCACCTCGTCGTTGGCGTCGCGCAGCAGCACGAGAAAGTGCTCGCCTCCGCGCCGGTCGATCTCGGCGTACCAGGCGTGGAAGCCTTCCAGCTCGAAGCGCAGGGGCGCGCGTTCCAGCGCGCTGGTGGGCGCGTCTTCGAGCAGCGCGGACAGCGGCGCCATCAGCGTGGCCAGCCGATCGAAGGGCACGCGGCCCGCGTGGATCTCCAGGCGCAGCCCGTGCGCGGGCGCGAGGGCGTCGGCGCGCCAGCGTGCGAGCGCCGCCCAGTCGAGGCTGTCGAAGGCCATACGGTTCTCGATGCTGCGGTGCTTTTCGGTCGCGCCGATGGCCGCGAGGAACGCCCGGCCTTCCGGCAAGTGGGCCTTGAAGGTCGCGGTGGTGGGGGCGCGCGTCTCCATCAGCGCCAGAAGCCGGTGCAGCAAGGTGCTGGCCACGCCCTGGCGCTGGTGCGATCGCAGCACGCCGCCCCACACGTCGATGAAAGGCGCGAAGGTCGCGTAGTCGGGCGAGCCTTCGCGGCGCACGCCCATGTTGAGGCTGCCGACGATGCGCCCCTGTGCGTCCCGCGCGAAGGCGCGGTGCACCACATGCAGCGGCGTGTGCTGGCGCACGTCCTGCTGAGTGTGGGCGTCGTCGGGCTGCGGCTCGCCCGGAAAGTCTTCGTCGTGGCGCTGGCGCCAGTAGGCCAGGGCCTGCGCCCACTCTTCAGCGGACGCCCGCTGTGGATCGAAAGAAGAAGTCGTGAACTGCCGCGCATCGGCGGCACGGGTTTCAAGCATGGTGAGCCTTGATTCGAAAAGGGAACGGACCGCGCGCGGCACTCATGTGCCGGCGTGGCGTTGTCTGAATCGGACGGCGTGTCGCGGCAGGACACCGCGAGGGTCGAACGGGCTGGCTGGTGGTGCCTTCAGCGGCACCGGGTGCGCGAAGAGCGCTTCAGCAGCAGTTCGGATGCGACCCGACGAACCGTACGGGGGAGGGAGAGTGAATAGCAGTGTCTTCCATCGCGCACCTCCAGTCCGGTTTGTTGATCGAGGCGTCGAATGTAGCGAGGTTCGCGCGGTCTGTGAAGTGCCAGGCAATGCAAGAAGGCTGCGGCAGAATGGGCCGATCCACAGGGAGATGCGATGAATCCGAAGAAGATCTTCGACGCGGCGCGCGAAGCCGATGTCGACACGGTGCGCGCCTGCATCGCAGCCGGGGCCGACCTGGCCGCCGTGAACAAGCAGGGCTTCACCGCGCTGCAGTGCGCCGCGATGGGCACGAACGAATCCGAGCTCGAACCGATCCTCGCCGTGCTGCAACTGCTGCTCGACGCCGGCAGCCCCCTCGAATACACCGGCACCGACGGCCGCACCGCGCTGTACCTCACGGCCGAGTTCTCGCCGACCACGGAGCCGGTGCAACTGCTCATCGACGCGGGCGCCAACCCCGACGTGAGCGACAGCCACGGCAACCACATCACGGAGAACGCGATGGAGGAAGAGGTCGCGCAGCTGCTGTCGCGCATCACCGGCCACGCGCTGCCCGAGCCGCCACCGCCCGAGCCCGATCCGGTGAAGATGAGCGCCGCGCAATGGCGCGCCGCCGAGGCACGCATCGCCGACGTGTTCGCCGCGCTGACGCAGGCGGGCCTGGTCGCGCTGCAGGACGCGGGCGACACGCAGTCCGACGGCTTCTCCGATTGCTCCGAAGCGTTCCGCGAACGCGGCGGCAAGAAGGCCGGCGTGCACGGCTTCTGCTTCTACACGCGGCAGGACCAGAACCGCGCCAAGCGCACCAGCCAGCTCTCGCTCGCGTTCTGGGGCGCGCCCGAGGGCGGCGATGCGGACATGCAGCGCGTCGGCGAACTGGTGGTCGGCCAGTTCCGCGGCGCGGGCTTCGAGGTGCGCTGGAACGGCGCGTCGTCGATGCGGCCCGAAGTCGATCTGCGCGCGTAAGACTCAGCCCAACGCCGCGCGCAGCCGGGTCGCGAGCTGGCGCGCCTGGGTGGGCGAGGCGACGTTGGTGAAGCCCATCAGCAGCCCCTGGCCTTCAACTGCAGTGGTGCCCCGGGCCGACAGCGGCTGGCAGTTCAGGCCGGCCGCCTGCGCGCGGCGGGCCAGCACCACGTCGCTGTCGCGGTGCCCTTCGAAGCGCGCGATCAGGTGCATGCCGCCGGCCTGCAGGTCGATGCGCACGCCGTCGCCGAAGGCCTTGTGCAAGGCCTCGACCAGCAGGGCGCGGCGGCGCGCGTAGAGCAGGCGCATCTTCTTCAGGTGGCGCGAGAAATGGCCGTCGCGCATGAAGTCGGCCACTGTGGCCTGCGTGATCTGCGGGCAGCCGTTGGACGCGATGCGCGCCGCGTCCTCGAAGCGTTCACGCAGCGATTCGGGCACCACCAGGTAGCCCAGCGCGAGGCCCGGGTAGAGCACCTTCGAGAAGCTGCCTGCGTACAGCACGCGGTCGTGCCCGTCGAGGCTCTTGAGCGCGGGCAGCGGCGCGCCGGCGTAGCGGTACTCGCCGTCGTAGTCGTCCTCGACGATCCAGGCCTTGGCGCGCGAAGCCCAGTCGAGCAGCTGCAGCCGGCGCGCCAGCGACATCGACACGCCCAGCGGCGCCTGGTGCGAGGGCGTGACGACCGCCATGCGCGCCTTCGGCGAGCGGCGCACGCCCCGCGCGACCACCAGGCCTTCGCCGTCCACCGGCACCGGCACCACGCGGTGGCCGTCGCTGTGCAGCACGTCGCGCGTGGGCGCATACCCCGGGTCTTCGATCCACACGCGGTCGTCCCGGGCGAGCAGCGTGCGCGCCACCAGCGCCAGCGACGTGCGGTAGCCACCGGTGACGAAGACCTGCGCCGGCTGGCAGTCCACGCCGCGCGACACCCGCAGGTAGGCCGCGATGGCCTCGCGCAGCGGCGCATGGCCTGCGGGGTCGCCGTAGAACAGGTCGGCCGCGCCCATGGCGCGCGCACGGCGGGCCATCAGCCGCGCCCAGAGCTTGCGCGGAAAGGCGTCGAGTGCCGGGATGCCGAGCTGCAGCGGTGGCGGGGCGGTGGGGCCGGCCAGTGCCGGCGCATCCGCGACGGGGCGTGAGCCGGCGCGCACCGGCCGCTGCACCGGCAGCGACGGCGACACCACCGTGCCCGCCTGTCCCTGTGCGCAGAAATAGCCTTCGCCCGCGAGCTGGCTGTAGGCCGCTTCCACCGTGCCGCGCGCCACGCCCAGCTCGCTGGCCAGGCTGCGCGCCGAGGCCACGCGGTCGCCGGGGCGAAGCACGCCGTGCTCGATCGCCGTGCGAAAGCGCTCATAGACCTGGCGATGCAGCGGGGTCGCGGTCGAGCGGTCGATGCCGGGGAGGGCGTTGTCTGGCGGTTCGATCATGGCCCAGTCATTTTGACGATTCTTGGTTCTTTCGTCTGGTGCATCACGATCCTAAGCTCGTGCCTTCCAACAGCCAGCAGGAAAGAAGGACACGCAATGGGCGAGAAGGTATTCGTGGCGGGCGCGACCGGGGCCGTGGGCTCGGCGCTGATCCCGCTGCTGGTCGAGGCCGGCCACACGGTGTACGGCGGCACCCGCCGCGCCGAGCGTGCGGCGGCGCTGGAGGCACGCGGTGCCACGCCGGTCGTCGTCGATGTGTTCGACGCGCAGGCCTTGCGCGACGCGCTGGTGCGCATCGCGCCCACGGTCGTCATCCACCAGCTCACCGATCTGCCCCGGGACCTGGACCCGGCGCTGATGGCCGAGGCGGTGGTACGCAATGCGCGCGTGCGCATCGAGGGCACGCGGCACCTCGTGGCGGCGACGCTGGCGGCCGGTGCGAAGCAGCTGATTGCGCAAAGCATCGCCTGGGCCTACGCGCCCGGACCGACGCCGCACACCGAGGACGATCCGCTCGACCTCGGGGCCGAAGGCGGACGCCGCATCAGCATCGACGGCGTGGCGGCGCTGGAGCGCAGCGTGCTGGGGGCCGTCGGCCTCACGGGCACGGTGCTGCGCTATGGGCAGCTGCATGGGCCGGGCACCGCGAACGCGGCACCGAAGGGCGCGAGCCCGGTGCATGTCGAGGCCGCGGCCTGGGCGGCACTGCTCGCGATGCGGCATGCGCGCGGCGGCATCTTCAACATCGCGGAGGACAGCGCCGAGGTCAGCAGCGAGAAGGCAAGGCGCGAACTGGGGTGGCATGCGGCATTCCGGCTGTCACAGGAGGTCGCGTCATGAAGGCCGCACGCTGGCATCGCACGCCGTCGATCGGCGCGGGCCTCGCAGGGCTGTCGCTGGTGCTCGCCGCCGGCTGGGCGCTGATGCCGCGCACCGGCCAGCAGGAGGCCGTGCAGTGGTTCGCCGACGTGTGCAGTTCGGTGGCGCGGCCGATGTTCGCGTCTGCGCCCGTGCCCGCAGGCTCGGAGGCCACGGCGCGGCCCGCGACGCAGGTCAAGGTGCTGTCGTGCGAGGCGCTACCGCACGTGCCCGGCAAGTCGGTGACGACGGTGCTGGTCGACTTTCCACCGCTGGCCTACTCGCCCGCGCACCGGCACCCGGGCTCGGTGACCGCGATCATTGTCGAAGGCACCATCCGCTCGCAGCTGGGCGGCGGCCCGGTGGGCACCTTCAAGAGCGGCGAAACTTTCTTCGAGCCGCCCAACACGCTGCACATGTTCGCGGAGAACCCCGACCCGGTGAAGCCCGCGAAGCTCATGGCGGTGTTCGTCACCGACAGCAATTGCGGCCCGCTGCTGCTGCCGCCCTGAGCGGCCCCGGATCGCGCAAGGGCTCCGGCGCCTGCAGCGCCGCGCGCGTTTAGAGTCCGGCGATGACCCTGACCTATGCATACCTCGCTGTCGCGATCGTCGTCGAAGTGCTCGCGACCAGCTTCCTCAAGGCCTCGGACAGCTTCACCCAGCTCTGGCCCAGCGTGGCCACGGTGGTGGGCTACGCGGTGTCGTTCTACTTTCTCTCGCTCGCGCTGCGCGTGCTGCCCACCGGCATCGCCTACGCGATCTGGTCGGGCGTGGGCATCGTGCTGATCTCGGTGGTGAGCTGGCTCTGGTTCGGCCAGACGCTCGATGCACCGGCCATCGTCGGGCTCGGGCTGATCATCGCGGGCGTGGTGGTGGTCAACGTGTTCTCGAAGTCGGTGGGGCACTGAGGCATGGGCACTGTCGAACAGCTGCTGCCCCGGTTGCCCGCCGGCACGACATGGACGCCAGCCAGCGAGGGCGAGTCGGGCGATGCGGTGTTCCGCCGCAGCGATGGCGCGGCCTTCGCGAAGGTGTCGCTCGGTGCGGGCGCCGCGCAGCTCGACGAAGAGCGTCGTCGCACCGAATGGCTCGTGCCGTACGGCGTCGGCTCCGCGCGCGTGCTCGACTGGCGCGCGACGCCCGAAGGCGCCTGCCTGGTCACGGCCGCGGTGCCGGGCGTGCCGGCCAGCGACCTGCCGGCGGCCGAGCTGCTGCGTGCCTGGCCGTCGATGGCGCGGCGCCTGCGCGCGCTGCACGAGATCCCGGCGGGCAAGTGCCCCTTCGCGCGCCCGCTGTCAGCCATGTTCGACCGCGCCGCCGATGTCGTCGCACGCGGCGCGGTGAACCCGGAGTTCCTCGACCCCGACCAGCAGCAGGTACCGCCGCCGCACCTGTTGGCGCGATTGCACGCCGACCTGCCGCACCGGCTCGCACAGGAAGCGCAAGACCTCGTGGTGTGCCACGGCGATGCCTGCCTGCCGAACTTCCTGGTCGATCCGCAGACGCTGCAATGCACGGGCCTCATCGACGTGGGGCGGCTGGGCACGGCGGACCGGTATGTCGACCTGTCGCTGCTGCTGGGCAATGCGCGCGAGAGCTGGCGCGATGCGGCCGACGCGCGCGCCGCGCATGCCTTGCTTTTCGCGCAGTTGGGCATCGACACGCCCGACGACGGCCGGCTCGAGTTCTATCTTCGGCTCGACCCGCTGACCTGGGGGTGATGGCGGCGCCGGCGCGCCGCATTGTTTCCTTTTCGGGAACGCCGTGGTTCTTTTTGCTGCGGGTTTTTACCTAGATCACGCCGCACAATTCATCTCACGGACCGGCCCCCAAAAGCCGGTCCGGATGAACAGGCCCCGAGCGAGTTGGCCGCCCTTCAAGAAGAGGGACGGTGACCCACCCCAGACCGGTTCAAACCATCCAAGCCAACACTTGTACTACTGAACTGAATTGAAGAAGGAAACCGCCATGAACGCCTCGAAGATCCTCTCCGCCGTTGCTGTTGCCCTGATGGCTGTCGCCGGTGCCGCCCACGCTGAAACCTACGAAGGCGTGCATCGCCTGACCTCGGCCGCCAGCCGCGCCGACGTCGCCGCACAAGCCGTCGTGGCCGCGCACAGCGCCGACCCCTATGCCACCGGCGCCGAGGCAGGCCCCGCCCAGGTGTTCGTGTCGACCGTGAGCCGTGACGCCGTGCGCGCCCAGGCCGTGGTGGCCGCCCGCAGCGAGAACCCCTACAGCGAGGCCGTGACCTCCCGCGTGGCCCCGGTGCTGGCCAGCGGCCTGGACCGCGCCAGCGTGCGCGCCGAGGCCCGTGCCGCCGCTCGCGGCGAGGCACTGCCGCTGTAATCGATCGGTCTGACAGGCAGGCACGCGCACTCGGCCCCACGGGGCGGGTGTCGGCGGGCCAGGGAAAGAAAAACCGGCCTTGCGAAAGCAAGGGCCGGTTTTTTCACGAATGGGGTGGGGCGGTCGTCAGAAGCAGCGTTCTTCGATCGTGCCCACGCGGTCCGGATAGAAGGCCACGTAGTCCTTGATCGGCGCGACCGATTCATAGGGTGACTCGTAGGTCCACACGGCATTCACCGAGCGCTCGCCGCCGGCTGGAATGCTGTAGTAGGCGCACTCGCCCTTGTACGGGCAATAGGTCGCATGCGTGGTGCGCTCCAGCAGCGACATGCGCACGTCCTTGCGCGGAAGGTAATGCACCGTGCCGAAATGCGACTCTCGCAAGGTCAGCGCCTCGCGCGAGCTGGCAATGACATGGCCTCCCACCGACACCACCACGCGCAACGGATTCGGCGTGATGGTGATCGCATGGTCGGGGCCCGGAATCTTGACGGTGCGTTCTGGCGTGGCGAACATGGACAAGCTCCTTCGGACGAATCGGCGGATGCGCATCTTGCTGCGTTGTCGCGACGATTTGAAGTCTCCCGCGAATCCACCTGTTCCCGGCGTGGTTAAAGGCGGCCGGGCTCGAAAACCAAAGTTTCAGATTCGCTGTTTTTGCGGTGCACACCGAAGCCCGCGCGGCCCGGCGCGATGTGTTCGTGCAGCGTGAGCGCCGGAATTTCGTAGTCGCCGCCGTTCTGCGGGCGGAACGCAATCGGGTCGGTGGTCCACAGCGTGTCGAGCCGCTCGCCCAGCCCGCCGGTGATGCGCGCATAGGCTGCGGCATCGACCTTGCCCGTGCGGTGCACCACGAAGGGTGGCAGCACGTCGAAGCCGGGGTAGTAGAGGATGCCGTGATGAATGGGGAACAGCAGGTCGTCCATCGGCCCGTTGATGCCGCGCGGGGCGTAGTGCGAGGCCCAGCCGCCGGTCGTCACCACCAGCATCGCGCGCTTGCCGGCCAGCGTGCCTTCGCCGAAGCGGTCGCCCCAGTGTGTATCGGAATGTTCGCCCACGCCGTAGGCAAAGCCGTAGGCGTAGATGCGCTCGATCCAGCCCTTGAGGATGGCGGGCATCGAGTACCACCACAGCGGGAATTGCAGGATCACCGCGTCGGCCCACAGCAGCTTCTCCTGCTCGGCGGCGATGTCGGCGGTCTGCGTGCCGCCTTCGAAGGCGCGCAGCGAATCGAGCACGGGGTCGAAGGGCGCGGTGGTGTCGCGCGCGGGAAAGTCGTCGGCGTCGAGCGCGGGCTTCCAGCGCATCGCGTACAGGTCGGACACGCGCACGGAATGACCGGCGCTCGTGAGGCGTTCGATCATGAAGCGATGGAGCGAGCCGTTCAGCGAGGCGGCTTCGGGATGGGCAAGGACCAGCAGGATGTTCACGGTGTCAAAGGGTTCGAGTGAAGATGCCCTCAGGTTAGGGATCGCCGCGCTATATTGGAAATGAATAGTTTGAATGCCAGGTATCGCCATGAACAATTTCAGCCGCATCGACCTCAACCTGCTGGTCACGCTCGACACCTTGCTGGCCGAGCGCAACGTGACCCGCGCGGCCGAGCGCCTGAACCTCTCGCAGCCCTCGGTGAGCGTGCAGCTGGCCAAGCTGCGCGAGCTCTTCGACGACCCGCTGCTCGTGCCCGCGCAGCGCGGCATGCGGCCCACCGCGCGCGCCGACGAACTGCGCGAGCCGCTGCGCGAAGCCCTCGCATCGCTGGGCCGCGCGGTGGCGCCCAGCCAGCCCTTCGACCCGGCCAAGGCGACCACCACCTGGCGCGTGGCCGCGGCCGACTACGCCGAGTCGGCCATCCTGCTGCCTGCGCTGGCCGGCCTGCGCGTGGCCGCGCCCCACACCCGGCTGGCCGTGGTCGAGGCCGTGCCGACGCGCATGGCGCGCCAGCTCGAGCAGGCGGAGATCGACCTGTTCTTCCACACCAGCGTGGGCGCGCCGCCCGGTCTGCACCGGCGCGTGCTGTTCCACGAGCGCTACGTGCTGGCCGGGCGGGTAGGGCACCCGCGCCTGAAGCGCCGTCCCACGCTCGCGCAGTTCTGCGCGCTGGAGCATGTGGTGGTGTCGCTCAGCGGCGGTGGCTTTGCCGGCCCCACCGACGAGGCGCTGGCGGCGCAGGGCCTCACGCGGCGCGTGGCGCTGTCGGTGCCGCACTTCCTTTTCATGATGTCCGTGCTCGCCAGCACCGACATGGTCGCCATGCTGCCCGAGCGCCTGGCGCGCGGCGCGCCGGGGCTGCGCGTGGTGGAGGCGCCGCTGGAGGTGCCGGGCTACGAGATGGCGATGCTGTGGCACGAGCGGCGGCATCGCGACCCGGGGCATCGGTGGCTGCGCGAGCAGATCGCCCGCAGCTTGTAGCGCCGGCTGGCGAGCCCGCCAGCCCCTTCGCCGGCATCGGCTTTCCGCCATGACGACGCAGAGCTTGCCGCTGCGGGCGTACAGTCGAAGCGTGGGCCTGTCGGGGCTCTCTCTGCACGAATGGAGGTCGAAGATGGCCCAGCACGCAATTACCGCGGTTCACTTCAAGGACGGAAAGGTGGACCTCGTCGCCATTCACCCGGTCGTGGAGAAGGAGTTCGGTTCGACGGAATTCGCCCTTGGCACGGCACAGCGCGTCAGTGTCGGCGAATGCGTCAAGCTCCTTGCGGCCGGCGAGGAGGTGTGCCTGGCCCGGCGCACTGAAAACCACGGCTGGGAAGTCATTTGCGACGCCCGGCTCTTGCCGGGCGGGACCGCTTTCGCCGGCGTCGACATCCTGGACCGTCCCACCGATGCCTTGCTGCAGCTTCCTGCGTGGGACTAGGTCACCGGGTGCCCGCGCCGGATGCAGCTGTGAAGGGCCGCCAACAAGTCGCCGACGATCGATTCAGCCGGAGACGCTCTTTGTGTGACGGAAGAAGTTCTCGGGGTCGTACCTGCGCTTGAGCGCCGCGAGTTTGTCCAAGTTGGACCGGCCGTACGCGGCTTCGATGCGGTCCTGACCCTCTTCCTCCGTCAGGAAGTTGATGTAGGCCCCGCCTGTCGAGCAGGCGCGCGTCGCTTCGAAGCAGTCCCTCGCCCACTGGATGTGGATGTCGTCGTCCCCCGGCTGCTCCCAGGAGCCCGCGATGTTCAGCACATAGGCCGCGTCCCGGTTGCCCGCCGGCGAATGCCCGGCAGGCAGCTCGCCCAGCGCACCCTGTATCTGGAACAGGAGGATGGCCGAATAGGGCGACTGAATCCGGCCCGCATGCGTCACGGCGAGGTCGATGGTCCGCTGATCGATGCCTGGCAGGTAGTGCGACTTCCAGTAGTAGCGCCGTCCCTTGGGCTGCGTGGCATCGAGCAGGCTCTGCATCTGCGTGTAGGGCCGGCGCGTCACGATGTCGGCCACCGGCTGGCCAAGCCTGCGCAGCGGTGCGATCAATGCCTCTCCCTCTTCGACCTTGCCGGTGTAGCAGACGAAGATGGCCACGATCGGCTTGCCGTGCACTTCCTTCGGGAGCCAGGGGGCCGGCGGCGCGATCCGCAGAACCGCCACGCTGGTCAGTTCGCGCGGGGCCTCTGCGCTGAACGCACGGTAGGCGTCGAGAACCTGCCGGGCGTCGTCGCCGCTCCATGCGATCGCACCGCCCAGGATTTCGGGGCCGACGGGAAAGAGCCGGTACTCGAAGGAGGTGACGATGCCGAAGTTGCCGCTGCCACCACGCAGTGCCCAGAACAGGTCCTCGTTCTCGTCCGCAGACGCACGCAGGACCTCGCCGCCGGCCGTCACGACCTCCATCGAGACCACGTTGTCGCAGGTCCAGCCGTGGCGACGCGTGAGGTAGCCGAATCCGCCGCCGACGGTGAGGCCTGCAATCCCGGTGGCAGACACAAAGCCGAGCACGGCGGCGAGCCCGTGCAGCTGTGTCTCGCGGTCGACGTCGCCCAGCGTGCAGCCCGCCTGCGCGCGCGCCGTGCGACGCGCTGGATCGACCCAGACACCTCTGAGCAGTGACATGTCGATCATGAGGCCGCCCTCGCAGACCGCGAGCCCTGCGATGTTGTGGCCGCCGCCGCGCACGGAACTCAGAAGCCCGTGCTGGCGCGCGAACCGGACGGCCTGCACGACATCGACCGTGCCGGTGCAGCGCGCCACCAGGCCCGGGCGGCGATCGATCATCGCGTTCCAGACCTTGCGCGACTCCTCGTAGGCCGGGTCCTCCGCGGTCAGCACCTGGCCTTTGAACGTGGCCTTGAACGACTGCAGGATCTCCGGCGAAAGGTCCACGGTCCCGCCGTCCATGCGTGTGAGTTGAGTCGTCATGAGTCGTCTCCGTGATGAGTGATGAAGTCGGAGGCAGCTTGCGCGTGACCATGCGCCCGAACAAGTCCAGAATCTGAAGCGTTGCCGCTCTGGAGACGAGGCGATGGAAAACACCTACGGTCAGTTCTGCACCGTCGCCAGGGGGGCCGAGGTGTTGTGCGAGCGATGGACGCCGCTGGTCGTGCGCGAGTTGCTGTGCGGCAGCAAGCGCTTCAACGACCTGCATCGCGGCGTGCCGCGAATGTCCACCAGCCTGCTGGCGCAGCGGCTTCATCGCCTCGAGGAATTCGGTGTCGTGCGCCGCAACACCGTCGGCAAGGTGTGGGAATACAGCCTCACCGAGGCCGGCGAGGAACTTCGACCCATCGTCATGGCGCTGGGCCATTGGGGTGCGCAGTGGATCGGCAGCCGCCTGCGCGACGACGAACTGGATGCGGGCCTGCTCATGTGGGACATGCGCCGGTTCGCGTGCATCCAGGAGTTCCCGCCCCGGCCTGTGATCATCCACTTCCAGCTGCGCGACGCACGGACGCGCGAGCGCACGTGGTGGCTCGTGGTGGAGGACGGCGTGGCCGATCTGTGCCGCGAGGACCCGGGGCGCGAGCTGACGCTCGTGGTGGATGCCTCCGTGCGCGCCTTGACCGAAGTGTGGACGGGCGATCGCACGCCTGCGCAGGCGCTTCAGTCGCGCGAGATCCGTGTCGATGGGGCGAGGTGCGACGCGCAAGACCTGTGGCGGTGGCTGGGCACCAGCGTGTTCGCCTCGACACGGCGCGCCGCGGGACGGAAGTTGCCGGACGGCCAATCTCTGGCGCCGTAGCTGCTCACGGCGAGCCGGCTACGCCGGTGCAAGGTCCTCGTGGATGCACAGAAAGTTGCCTTCCGTGTCCTTGAACCAGGCCGCCTTTTCCGAGCCGAGCACGCAGACATGGTCGACCGTCTTCAGGTCGGGAAAGTCGTAGTCCTCGAACACCACGCCGGCGCACTTGAGCTTGTCGATGCTGGCGGCGATGTCCGGCACCTGGAAGCTGATCGCCGTGTGGTCGGCCTTGGTGCCCTCGGGTTTGGGGAACAGCGCCAGCGTGCTGCCGCCCACCGTGTAGACGAACTTGCCGTCGGGCCGCAAGCCCCCCGCCTTCAAGCCCAGGCA
This sequence comes from Variovorax sp. GW822-FHT04E09, assembly GCF_058800845.1. Taxonomy (NCBI): domain Bacteria; kingdom Pseudomonadati; phylum Pseudomonadota; class Betaproteobacteria; order Burkholderiales; family Comamonadaceae; genus Variovorax; species Variovorax sp. GW822-FHT04E09. The sequence goes on along the minus strand of NZ_JBXAMR010000001.1, from coordinate 1,115,860 downwards.
GCCCTCGTAGAAGGCACGCGCGCGGTCCATGTCCTTCACGGGAAGCATGGTCGTGACAGACGATTCGGACAGCATGGTGGGTCCTTTCGCACAGTTCGGCGCAGCGGGTGCCGCTTGGCGGCATGGTCTTGGCTGGCCGGGCGGTGGTCAGCTTACGCCTGCGGCGGGTGCGATGCCAGTGCGGTGGGTAACCTGTTTGGTGATGCGAGGCCCTTCGCGAACTCGCCTTAGGTGTTCAGGAAGCAGCGCGTCGTCGCCATCATCCGCACGTTCTTCGTCGAGTTGACGGAGGGCGTGTGCAAGAGGCGCAGGTCCATCAGGAAGACGTCACCGGCGCGTCCTGACATCTCGACGAGGCCGATGCCCAGTGGGTGAAGGCTTTGCGCCAGGTCGCCGGTCGTCTTCAGAAGCTGCCGCAGCTCGGAGGCCGCAACGCGCCCCGGTGTGCCGACGCGATGCGACCCGGCCAACGCCAGCGTCGCGCCGCCGCCGGGTGCCACGTCGTCGATCAGGAAGAAGGCCTGGATTCCCGGCAGCGGGTCTTGCGGTCGGGTCGAGAGGTCGACATGCCAGGTCAAACCAGTGAGGGTCGAGGCGCCTTGAAGGGGCGGGGACAGCAGCAGCTGCGTGTCCTGGATGGCGGTTGGAGCGCGCCCGCCCAGGCGGGTGACGCAGTCGATCAGCGTCGGCGTCACCAGCGCTTCGTGCACGCCGGGCACGTTGACGAGCGCCGACAGCTTGCCGATCTGCTGGAAGACGGGGAGTTTGTGCAGCGCGCTGGGCAGGCTCTTTCCACCGGACAAGGCTTTCAGGCGTTTGATCTCGTCGAGCAGTTTCTGCCGCAGGCCCGCGATCTGCTTTTGCGGATGGAAGCCTTCCAACCGCACATAGCCTTTGTCGGTGAAGAAGTCGGTGTGAGAGGGAGTCATGGCTTGAAGCGGCCGCGCAGTCCGCTAATGAACGTCGCGCGGCGTGGAAGCAAGAATACAAGAGCGGCTGCACAGGGCGAGCATGGCTAACATCGGCCGAAAGCAGATCAAGGAGGACGCAGGATGACCGTGGTTGCAGAGACTTTGCGGATGGCGACGCTGCAGCGGCTCGGGGCGTCCGCGCCCTTGGTGCAATTGGCGATGGGCGAGTGCCTTCAGGAAGTGTTTCGCACGGTCTGCCTAGGGCCAGCGTTCCTGGCGTACCACGGCGCCCGCGCACCCGACGGGCCGCCATGGGTTCCGCTGTGGGATCGCGGCAGCCGGGTGACGGGCCTGCGCGCGCATCCGGGTGGCCTGGAGTTCGTCGAGTTCAGCGTGGAAGACCCTCGCGCGTTCGAGCGGATCGCGTTGACCGAGCAAGGCTTCTGGGTGACCCGCTTCGACGCGCTGTATGAAAACGATGTGCCCGAGGGCGTCCTGCATGAGGCCGCACGGCGGGTCGGGTTCCGGTATCTGGATCAGCACCTGGCTGCGAGGGAAGAGGCCGAGGAGCGATTGAGCACCTTCAGCGATCACCGCCTGTGGCTGCAAGGCCTCGTGGCGGACATCGATCGACAGGCCAGCGAGGCCTGACCGCAGTGTTCACACGAAACCCATCCTTTCATTGGTGCATCGTCCTCGCATCAGCTCTCATGCTCCACATGCCCGCGCATCCGGCCGAGGTCGAACCCGCTCGCGACACGACGTCCGCACAAGCGCAGATCCCGTTCTTCGATGCCGTGGAGCGCGGTCGCCTGGGCGAGGTCGAGGCATTTCTTGCGCAGGGCTTTGATGCCAACGATGTGCAGGGCTACGGTTTCAATGTGGGCGACTCGCCACTGATGAAGGCCGCACAGCAAGGCAATGCGCAGATGGTGAAGTTCCTGCTGCGTCGCCATGCCGATGTGAACTACCGCAACGCCAACGACGGCGAGACGGCGCTGCTGCGCGCAGCCAAGTTCGCGGGCTCCGGCGGCATCAGCGACACGCACGCCATCGACTTCCGCCAGACCCTGGCGCTGTTGCTGAAGGCGGGCGCGAACCCCGACACGCCCGATCGCAACGGCAGCCTTCCGTTGTTCTTCGCGCCCACGACCTGGGTCATCCAGGCGCTGCTGGCCGCCGGCGCCGACCCCAACGCCGCGAGCTCGAACCCGCCGCTGATCGAGCATGCGCACGACCCGGCGCGCGTGCGGCTGCTGCTGGCCGCCGGCGCGCGGCCGGATGTGCGCGATGCGCAGGGCGTGTCGGCCCTGGCGATGGCAGCGGAGAAGGGCAGCCTGGCAAGCGTCCGGCAGCTCCTGGCGGTCATGGCGCCGGATGCGGTGCGGGGCACCGATGCCGATGGGCACAACGCGCTCGATGCGGCGGCCAGGGGTGGCGATGCGGGGATCGTTCGCCTGCTGCTGGCGCGGGGCCTGCCGGAGACCGAGCGCGCCATGCGCGCAGCGGCGACGCAGGGGCATCTGCAGGCAGCCCGCCTGTTGCACCGGGCCATGGACCCGCCGCGGTGGCCGTCCCTCGAAGCAGGGGCGCCGGCCGAGGCGCGGGTCTATCTGCTGATCCTGCAGCAGAAGCCGCAGGAGGCCCTGGCCGCCTACCGCGCCTTCGAGGCGCTCGCTTGCGGACGCATGACGCCCTTGGCGTCGGCGGTGGATGCCGGCAACGTGGAGGCCGTGCGCGCCTTGCTGGCCCTGGGCGTCGACGTGAACCACCAGACCCCCGCGCCGCTGCGCAGCGAGCTGGTGCCGCAGCCGCAGACCTCGTCGGGGCTGCCCCGCCTAGTCCATGTGCTGCCGCCTCCTTGCGACAACGCTTCGCTCGCGCCGCAGGCGGGTTCGCCGACGTTGCCACAGGCCACGCAGCCTGTCGGCCGGTTGCCGTTCGCACCCGCGCCCGGCACTGGAAGCGCCTTGCCGCCAGCGGGGTTCTGGACAGACAACGCCCTGATGCGCGCGGTGGCGCGGGACCACATCGAGATCGCGCGGTTGCTGGTGGCGGCCGGTGCCGATCCGGCGCTGCGCAGCCACTACCCGCCGCACGCATCGGCGCAGACATGGCTGCAGGCGCACCCGCCATCGCATGGCGCGTCGCTGGCCGCATGGAAGAAATTGCTGAAGCTGAGTCGGCCCTGAGATGCAAACCCTGTCGCTCGATATCCGAGGTTGGCTTTGGTAGATTCCGCCACTCCGATCTCCACTGACAGGAGCGCTTCATGAGTACACAAAAAGAACTGCATCGCGGCCGCCTGATCGACCACATCGGACTGGTCGTTCGCGATCTGGCGGCCAGCAAGGCTTTCTACAGTGCCGTCTTCGAGGTGCTGAACATCCCGATGGGCGGCTCCGACGAACACAACTTCTGGGCCGATGAACTCTTCGTCTCGGCGCCCGGCAGCGAGGAAGTGCAGGGCGCGCTGACCGGACGCCACCACATCGCGTTCCAGGCGCAAGACCGGGCCATGGTGGATGCGTTCTACAAGGCTGCGTTGGCGCACGGCGGGCGGGACAACGGCCCGCCAGGTGAGCGCCCCTACCACCCGGGCTACTACGCGGCGTTCGTGCTGGACCCGGACGGCAACAACATCGAGGCTGTGTTTCACGGCGTGGCCGATCGCAGTGCGGCTTCGGTGCGGATCAGGTTCTGATCGCTCCCGGTACGTCGTCCCGAAGCCATCGCTAGTAGAGGTAAACCGCCCCCCGATTGACGGCGCTGTTGTCCGCCTGATCGCCACCGATGCCGGTTGCGGCGCTGCTTTCTCCTCGCGCCCCCACCGCGATCGTCCGGCCGTCTGCCGTGATGTCGATGGCCTCGCCGAACAGATCGCCGCTTCCCGTGTTGGATGCCTTCAGATACTTCGCATGGGCGAACTGCGCGCCGGCCAGGCGATACACGTGGACCGCGCCGGACCCGGGGGCCGCGCCTTGCGTCGTGTCGGCATCGACTCCCGTTCCACTGCTCGAATCACCGCGCGCGGCGATCGCCAGGGCGGTGCCGTCCTGCGTGAGCGCCAGGCCGAACCCGCCGAACATGGCGTCCGGCGTGAGCTGGGGCGCCGGGATCGTCTGGGCGAGGGCGTAGGTGCCCGCGTTGCGCCGGAACACATGGGCGACGCCAGCGCGAGACACGCCCGCAACCGACGCATTGCGCGTGCCGATGATCACCGTGTTGCCATCGCCCGAGATGGCGGTGCTGGCGCCGAACAGATCGTGGAGGGTGGGCACCGGTGCCTTGAGGTAGGCCCGCTTGGTCCATGTGCCCGTGCCGGTGTCGTAGCCATAGACGAATGCCGCGCCGGCATTGGACACGCTGGTGTCGGTTTCATCGGTGAGCGAGCCGCTGGGCTCGTACTGCGCGCCCACCACGATCGTGCTGCCATCGGCCGAGATCTTTGCTTGCACGCCGAACAGCGAACCCGGCTGCGCATGCTCGGGTTCGATGGTGGCTTCCCGGGCCCAGGTGCCGCCCGTCTTGCGGTACACGTGAAAGCTTCCACCCCTGGCGCTGAAGTACTCCGAGACCACGACCACCGTGCCGTCCCGCGAGATGCCGAGGAACGCGCCGAAGTTGCCTATGAAACGCGGCGCTGGCGGGTTCCACTCGTCGGCCTGCGTCCAGCCCGAGGGGGTTCTCGAGAACACCTTCACCAGGCCCTGGTCGCCAAACGCCCCATCGTGGCCAGGCATGCCCACGAGCAAGGTGCCGTCGTCCGAGACGACCGGGTTGGGAACGCTCCCCACCTGGAAGCCCAGCGTTTGCACCCACTGCCACTGGCCCGCGCTGCGCGTGAACAGCTCCAGGGTGGCCCCATCGCCCACGGCCATGGCACTGCCGTCCGGGGACAGGGCAAGGCCTCGGCCGAAGGCGTGGGCGCCGGTGGACGTCGACTTGAAATAGCCGATCGCCCGGTTGCCATCCGGCGTGACCGGCAGCGACCAGGGGCTGCAGCCATTGGCATTGCAGGCCTGCAGCGCATGGCGCCATGCGGCCGGTGGCTGGGTCAGCGCCAGTTCCTGCCGCGCGTAGGTGGTGCTGCCGAGGTTGTCCGCCACCACCGTGAAGCTGCCTGTCGCGCCCGGGTCTTCACCCAGCCGGTAGTAGGTGGCGTTGGCGACGGCCGGCCAGCTGAACAGGAACGACTTGGGCGCATAGCCCACGCTGGGCGCGGCGGGAATCGGCGGCGGCTGCAACGACGGGTCGGCGGCGCACTGGGCCACCACCGAGGTGACGGCCGCGTTGACCGTGCCGCTGGCGCCGGTGAGCTTGCACAGCAGCCCGGCCGGTTGCGTGTGCACGGTCACGTCGTACGTCGCGCCTTCGGGCACGACCTGCGCGAACGCGAAGTGGCCATCGGCCGTGAGGCTCAACGGGTCCGCACCGTTGTTGCGCAGCACCAGTGTTCCGCCCGCCAGGCCCGAGAGCGTGCCGCCCACCGTGTGCGTGATGGCCGCGCAGATCACGCGCACGTCGGTGACGGCGGCCGAGGCCGTGCCCTGGCCCGCGCTCACCGCGCAGGTCTGCCCCTGCGGTTGCCGGGCGATGCTCACTGCGTAGGGATTGCCGGCCGTCACCGGCTCGGTGAAGCGGAAGGCGCCGTCGGCCTCGAGGGTGAGATCGTCCTTGCCGTTGTTGCGCAGCACCAGCGTGCCGTTCAATCCCGAGACGCTGCCGCCGATGGGGTAGCTCGCGGCTGGCGCATCGGGCTGCACAGGCACCACAGGCACCCAGCCGATGCCGCCACCCCCGCCGTTGCCTCCGCCCCCGCATGCCGCCAGCACCAGCGCGGCCATCCATGCCGCATGCCTCGCAGCAAGGCGCTGCAGACCCCTCGATTGAATCACTCGCCCACCTCGTCTCGTTTGGTGACGAGATGCTATGCAGCGAGGCGGGCGCTGGAAATCCCAAGAAACTGGTAGACCCGAAGAGGCACGCGGCTCACAGCCTGGGCGTGTACTTCACCGTGAACAGCACATTGCGCGGATCGCCGTAGTTGTTGTTCCCGTTGGCCTCGCTGTAGGCCGGGATGTAGTAGCGCTTGTCGAAGATGTTGTTGATGTTGACGGCCAGCGCCACCTCCGGCGTCAGCTGGTAGGCCAGGCGCGCGCTCCACACGGCGAAGCCGGGCACCTTGTACGTGCGGTCGTAGCCCAGCGTGTGGCGCTGGATGCTGAAGCCGCCGCCCACGCTGAGCCGGCTCCAGTCGCCCGGTAGCTGGTAGTTGGTCCACACGCGCAGCATGTGCTTGGGCGTCCACTGGCTGAAGATCTTGCCCTTGTTGTCCGGGTCTTCGAGGAACTTGGTGGTGTTGTAGGTGTAGCCCGCCGTGAGCTGCAGCCGCGGCGCGACCTCGCCGCTGACTTCGGCCTCGAAGCCCTGGCTGCGCACCTTGCCCGACGACTTGGAGCAGTACCAGCCATCGCACGCAAAGCCGCCATCGCGGTCGGTCACGGCGCGGTTGGTGTGGTTGTAGCGGAACACGGCCAGCGAGGTGTTCAGGCGGCCGTCCATCAGCTCGCCCTTGAGGCCCACCTCGTAGTTGCTGCCGATGATGGGCTTGAGCCCGTCGCCCGAGACGGTGCGCTCGGTCTGCGGCTCGAACACGTCGGTGTAGCTCGCGTAGGCCGACCATTGCTTGTTGAGCGCGAACACGAGACCGACATAGGGCGTCACTTCGCCCGACGTGCTGACGGTGCTCGTGAAGCCCGCAGACTGGCTCGAATAGAGGTAGTCGTACCAGCTCAGGCGCGCGCCGACGATGGCCGTGAGCGGCTCGGCCAGTTGCGCCCGCCAGCTGCCGTAGATGCCCTTTTGCCGCACGTCGTAGTGCGTGTGGCTCTTTCCGCCGCCGGCGGCCATGATGGTGTCGTAGTTCTGCGCCGGGCGGTTGTGGTCGATGGCGAAGATGTTGCCGCCGCCGCTGAACCGGCGCGCATACCGGTCGGTCGACTCGAACTTCGAATAGTTGGCGCCGATGGTCAGGTCGTGCTGCATCGACAGCGCGTCGAAGCGCCCGCGCAGGTAGACGTCGAAGCCGAGCTTGCGCGAATCGAAGCGGGTGTCCCAGTCGGCGAAGTTCAGCCCGCTGCCGTCGGCTTGCACGTCGCCGTGCATGCGCTGGTGCTGCGCGCTGTTCTTCTCGTTCATGCCGAGCGCGGAGAACTTCAGCTTCCACTTGTCGTTGAAGCGGTGCTCGGCGTCGACATACACCGTGGTCTGCTCGATGTCGCTGTGGTTCCACAGGGCACCCGTGAACACGGAGCGCGGCAGGCCGATGTCGGTGCCGTCCGGGTAACGCGGAAAACCGCGCAGCATCGGACGCCCCTTGGCGTGCGAGTGGCTCACGCCGAAGCCGACGGTGGTGTCGGGCGAGATGTCGTAGTCGATGGCGCCGTAGAGCGAGCGCGTCTTGCGCCACACGTAGTCGGTGAACGAGTGGCTGCGGTCTTCGTCGACCACCACGCGGCCGCGCAGCGTGCCTTCGGCATTGAGCGGACCGCCGGCGTCGATCTGCGCGCCGTAGTGGTCCCACGAGCCCGCCTTGCCGGTGAGCGTGAGCGTCTTCTCGGGCTGGCCGCGCTTGCGCACGAGGTTGATCGCGCCGCCCGGGCTGCCCGTGCCTTGCAACAGGCCCGAGGCGCCGCGCAGCACCTCCACGCGGTCGAAGAACACCGTGTCTTCGGTGGCCCAGTTGCCCAGCGAGTACATGTTGCGCGGCACGGGCACGCCGTCGTACTGCCAGGCGTCGATCTGGAAGCCGCGCGACGTGAGGACCATGCCCGGCCCCACGCCCTTGACGCCCACCACGCCCGTGACGTTGTTGACCGCGTCGCGCAGGTCGACGAGGCCCTGGTCGTCCATGCGCTGGCGCGTGATCACGCTGACCGATTGCGGAATGTCCTTGAGCGCCTGCTCCCCCTTGCCGAGGGTCAGCGCGCGCGCCGTGTACGAGCGCGTGCCTTCGGTGGTGGCGCTGCGTTCGGCCTCGGCCGTGACTGTGACCGGTGCGAGCGTGGTGCTGCCGTCGGCGCCGGTGTCTGCAGGGCCGCCGATGCTCGAGCGGCGCAGCGCATACGCGCCGCCCGCGCCACCCGCCGCCTCGAGGCCCGAGCCGGCCAGCAGCCGCGCGAAGCCTTCGTCCACGGCGTGCTGGCCCTGCAGGCCGGGCGAGCGTTTGCCCTGCGCGAGGGCAGGCGGAATCGTGATGCTCACGCCGGCAGAGGCAGCGAAGCTCGACAGGGCCTCGTCGAGCGGGCCGGGTGCGATGTTGTAGGCCTTGCGTGCTTCGGCTTGTGCGGCCGGTGCGTTGGGCACGCCCGGCGTCTGCGCGGCGACCGTCCCGGCGGCGGCGCACGCCATGGCGAACAACGCGCCGTGCACGGCGAGCGACAGCGCACGCAACGAGACGGCGTCGGAATCAAGGGGGGACGGTCGGCGACGGGCCATGGATTTCTCTCTCTCCTGCAAGGGGTGTGAAGTTGCTGTTCCTCAAGGCTTCACACGCGAGGAAAGAAAAGGGGACAGGCCGCGACAGAAAAAATCGCAGCGGCCGAAATCGCCGCCGGCACCCGATGCCTCAACTGCCCGGCGCCACCACCGTGACCCAGTAGCGCGTGCGAAAGAGCACGTCCACCGGCAAGGCCTGCGGCAGGCTGTCGAGCACCGGGCCGGTGTCGCGCAGCTGGAACATGCCCGACACGCGCAGGTCGGCCGCAGCCGGATCGCAGCGCAGCACGCCGGGCCGGTAGCGGCCCAGCTCGGCGAGGAAGTCGTGCAGCCGCATGTTCCTGGCGCGCAGGACACCGCGCGACCAATCGTCGGCATCGGCGTCTGCCGCCGTGATCTCGCCGATGGCCGCCGAAGAAAACATGGCCTGCTCGCCGGCACGCACCACCGCCGTCAGGCTGCGCGCGTGGTCGGGGCGAACCTCGACCGCGCCGTCGAGCACCGTCAGATGGCTGCGATCGCCTTCGTGCTGCCGGACCACGAAGCGCGTGCCCAGCGCACGCAGGCGCCCCTGCGCGGTCTCGACGATGAAGGGGCGGTAGGAGGCGTCGGAGGAGGGCACGGCATCGGGCGCCGTGTCGATGAGTATTTCGCCCGCATGCAGCCGCACGAGGCGCTGCGTCGTGCCGTAGGCCACGTCGATGGCCGTTGCGGTGTTGAGCTGAAGGCGCGTGCCGTCGGCCAGGCGCAGTTCGCGGCGTTCGCCCGTGGCGGTGCGGTGGTCGGCCAGCCATTCGCGTGCCGGCGATGCGCGCCAGGCCAGCCAACCGGCAGGCGCTGCGGTCAGCAGCACGGCGAGCGCCTTGACCGCTGTGCGGCGGTCGCTGCGCACCGCTCGGCCCAGCACCGGCATCGACAGCGCGCCCGGCAGCCTGCCGAACTTGCCGCTGACCTGCTCGGCGCGCTGCCAGGCCGCTTCGTGCGCGGGGTCGGCCGCCCGCCAGCGCGCCCATTGCGTGCGATCGGCCGCCGTGGCCTCGCCCGACTGCAGCAGGACGAACCATTGCGCCGCCTGCAGGGCGACGGCCTTGTCGACCCCGACCGCCATCGTGCGTTGCACCGTCACGCGACCAGCAGGATGCAGCGGGCCATGGCCTCGGCCATGTAGCGCTTGACCGTGCGCTCGCTCACGCCCAGCTTCGCGGCGATCTCCGCATAGCCCAGCCCTTCGAGCTGTGCCATCAGGAAGGCCTGGCGCACCGGCGGCGCCAGGCCGTCGAGCATGGCGTCGATCTCTTGCAGGGTTTCGAGAATGATCGCCTGCTGCTCGGGCGAGGGCGCCAGCGGTTCGGGCAACGCGCTCAAGGCCTCGAGGTAGGCCTGTTCCAGCGAACGCCGGCGGTACAGGTTGGCCAGCAGCCGCTTGGCAACGACCGTCAGGTAGGCGCGTGGCTCCCGCAATTGCCAGTCGCACTGCTTCTCGGGCGTGTGGTCTGGCGCGGTGAGGATGCGCAGGAAGGTGTCTTGTGCGAGGTCTGCCGCATCGAAGGCATTGCCGAGCTTCCTGCGCAACCAGCCCTGCAGCCACCCGTGGTGCTCGCTATAGAGGGTGTGGATGTGCGGGTGCAGAGCGGGATCGGCGGCCATGGCGGACGTAGTGCGGTGGCCAAGCCATCCAAATAAGAATTATTCTCATTGTATGACGACTGTGCACCAATGGCTACGTTCGGGGCAGCTGCACCAGTTGAAGCTCGTTGCCGGCGGGGTCGCGCAATGTGGCGAGGATGCCGCCCCAGGACTGCGGCTCGGGGAGGCCGCTGAAGGCGACGCCGAGTGACGAGAGTTCTGTGTACTTCGACTGGATATCTTCCACGTCGAAAGACAGGCCTGTGAAGCGGCCTACCAGGGCCAGGTCTTCTGGCGGGGCATCTGCTTCGACACTCTCGACCACCAGGCTCATGGGTCCTGCGTCGAACACGCAAAAGCCCTGGTCGCGTCCGTCGGCCTTCAGAGGCAGGCCGAGGATGTCTTCGTAGAAGCGGGCGGCGAGGGCGAGGTCCTGGACGAAGATGCGGGCGGTGTGAAGCTGCATGGGCTCTCCTGGCCAAGGGGGAGGCGCGTACTGCCGAATGGCGACCGTTCGAGACGCTCACTTGCCCTCGGGTGATGGTGCCACGAAGGTGGCAATCGATGCCAAACCTCGTGCGTCCAGGTCCGTGCATTCGGTCCACCGACGACTTTCCGGATCGGTTCGGTCTCGGGTAGACATTGCAAGCGCGACGATCGGACCTCCAAGCGCGCTCGCGACGGCATTCGCTTTGGGGCTTGTCCCGAGAACACCAGAGATATAGAAGAAGCGGCGCTCACCCGTTCTGAGTTCGATATCAGCGGCGTGACTGCTGGAGGCCATTGTCGCGAGGCGATAGGTGCCGGGCGAGAGCACCACGGCGGTGTACGCGCCCGACGGGAGCCTCGCCGCCGCAGTGCCATTGATGGCAGCAACAACCTCGGTGCTGTCATGCGGTGCCCTCAGCAGATAAAGAATGGACTTATCGGGAGCGGCGTCGATCCAGGTGATTTCCTGGGGCTTCTTGAAACTGGCGGTATTGGCGCACCCCGTGAGAAGCGCGAGCGAAGCGGCTAAGGCGACAAGGACGCGCGGTGTTTGAGCGGCCGGTGCACGCGCACTGCTCGATGAAAGAAAACGCATCGTCGTCCAGCCGCGCCGCCATGAGCCGAAGGTATGCATGCTTGGCCTGCGGCGGGTATTACTTCTTCGCAAGAAACGCCGCAACCAAGGCATTCGCATGCCCATGACCCATCTGGTGCTGGGTCTTGAGCTGGCTCACGAGCTCCATATGCTTGAGGGGGCCCGCAGCCTGAAGAATGTCCATCCAATGCGCGATCGGCTGGCCGTAGGTCTTCTCGATGGAGGGGAAGTACGAGGCGGGTCCTTTTACCTTGGCGGTCTCGGTCATGGGCAGTTCTTTCGCGGGTGAAGAGTGAGGTTCGTGAAAGGGAGCAAGGCCATTCTTACAGCTGCCAGCTCCTGTTGCTGGCATTGGGCTGGATCAGGTCCCACATGTTCCCGCACAGGTCCTTGAAGACAGCCACGACCCCGTGCGGCTGCTCCTCCGGCGGGCGAACGAACTCGACGCCTGCGGCCTTGTACTTTTCGTAGTCACGCCAGAAGTCGTCCGTGTACAGGAACAGGAACACGCGGCCGCCGGCCTGGTCGCCGATGGCGCGTTGCTGTTCTGGCGTTGACGCTTGCGCCAGGAGAAGGCACGCCCCTTGTCCGCCCTGCGGCCTGACCACGACCCAGCGCTTTCCCTGTGCAGGCACGGGAGTGTCTTCGACGAGTTCGAAGCCGAGTGTGCCGACGAAGAATTCGAGTGCCTTGTCGTAGTCGGGGACCACGAGGGACACCAGGCCGAGTGATTGATGCATGGGGTGCGATCGCAAAAATCAGCGATGGTAAATCGCCGAGCCACCGCGCATGATGCCCGACCTCGCATGGTGGATCAGGATCGAAACCTAGTTGGCAGACGCGGTGGCCGCATTCGCTGCCGAAAAACAGGAGATGCCGAATTCGACGCCTACCTTGATATTCGTGCGCATCTCTGCCTGCGGGAATCGACCCGTTCGCATCACCCATCCCCTGAGCAAGAGGTCATCGACGCCGATATAGATATCGATTCGACGAAAGCCCCGGTGTATGGCGGCCACCCGATGACACCTCACACCATCGATGCATGCAAATTTGCGAAAGCGCGGCCGGGCGAGGGTCGAAAACAGGTCATCACCTTCTTCGCGGAACAGGAGAGACCAGATCGTGAAGGCCGATCCCCTGGATACGCCGGTCGCGCCCGCAACAGCCATGAGGAGCGATTCCTCTTGCTCCAGTTCCGCGGGCGAGCTGTAGTCCTGGCTCCAGTAGTACGGCTTTCCCGCATCCAAGCCAACTTGAGAGCGTGAGATCAAGTGCCGTTTCGGCCTGTAGGGATGCGGGCTGCTGAAGCGAAATTTGAAGTCTGCAGGGCGCCGAAAAGCTGTCTCGAATGACATCGGCGAAGACTTCGGCCGATCCAGCTCTTGGACGAAGCCCGAATCGGCATAGGAGTCCATGGCGCGGTATCGCGAAGCCACTTCTTCGAGAAGGTCTCGGGCGCTGGAGAAGCTTGTCATTGGGGAGCGTCGTTCGCGGGTCAAGTTGCAAAGGCGCCTGGGGAGAGTGCCGGACGCCAGTGGACGTTGTCCGCATACTTTCGACAGTGCTTGAAGCAGAGAAAGATTTCTACGACGGCGCGGGCCTGAAACCATTCATCGGCCATCAGCCTCAGTTCCCCAGCGCCGAAGGAGAGCACGGTGCCGTCGGGAAATATCGGGTTTGGTTTGTCATGGAATGCACGCACCATGGTCGAGGATGAAGCGTCGAAGCATTCAACCATGCAGGTGGCGCCGCCGCCGGCCACTTGAAGATAGTTGCCCTGATCGTCGGTCAGCGAGGCATACGAATGCCGACCGTAGCTGCGAAGCGCGAGCAGCCTGCTTTCCAACACACGGTCGGAAGGTGTGGTCAGGGCCGCGAAATTCTGACCTTCAAATTTCATGGTTCGGCTCTTGGCCCATTCGGCAACTTACCGCTCGCAGCGATTTGTTCCGTTACGTAGTCGAGGCGCACGAAGCCTTCGCGCTCCTGAAAAGAAACGGTTTCTGCATGCATCAGCTCACCATAGGTCTGCATGAGAGTGCACGCTTCGATGAATCGCGACGTACTCAAGTAGGCTTGAATGGCGGTCCGGTAGATGGCGTAGTCCCCGTTTGTCTTCGCGCCTCCGTAAGACAGTTTGAGGTCGGCGCGGGCTTGCCAGATGGGGTCGTCCGCTAGCTGCGGCGCATCGTCTTGCTCTTGCAACCATCTGAGTTGCTTTGTCGCACGCTGGCCAAATGATGGCGGTGCAATGATCGCCTTGACCGCAACGACACGTGCTTCGTCTATTCGGCCCTGCCGAACGTACTGTGCCCACAGGAGGCAGAGCGCATCCGTGTACTCAGGGAGCACGTCAAGTGCCTGCTCCAAGAGCGCGACGGCGTCATCTACAGCTTGCGACTGAACCCTCTGCTTTGCCTCGAAGAAAAGCGCGCGTGGAGAACGCGCATCCTCTTCAAGCGAGGGCGGTTCGGGGTATTCGTCCTCCGCGTCTTTGAATGCATCCAAAAAGGAGGACAGCGATGAATACGTCGGCTGAATCTGCCACGAATCGTGCCATGTCTCGACCACAAGCGGCTCGCGTGCTTCCAACCCGATGGGCCAGTAGAGGCCAAATGAATCGCCGTTGCCGAGTGCTCCCTCTGTAAAGGGGCGGAATCCCAACGGCGGATAGGGCGTTTTGTAGCCCCATTCGCAGTCAACGCTTATCCCTGAAACTTGCGGAGGAAGAAACATGAAATTGAGGGACGATGGTTGCTTCAAGTTGGCTGCATCGGGGTCCACTGTGGCGTGGCTTTGACTGTCTGCTTGTGGTCGTCAGTTGCCGATGGAAGGGTCACTCCATTCTGGTCGAAGCCCTAGCGCAAACTCATCTCGCACCTTCTTCAGCGACGGCTCCCACCCCGTGGTGGCCTCGACCTCGCCAACGCACCCCCAGCAGTCGCCGCCGCAGTCCACTGACAGAGGGTCGTCCTTTCGTTCAAGCAAACGCCCACAAATCTGGCATTTCATAGGCCGGTTGTGGTCAGTCGTGTGGTCAGTGCGCATGTGCTTTGGAATTCAGGTGCGAGCGTGCGTCTCTGGCCGTGACCAATCGAATCGTCAGCGGGACATGCCTGACGACGGCCCTTCACGAAGCCGCCGCGCACCCCTCAGGCTTGAACACCCGCGTTGTCGAACCCGGAAACTTCTCAAGCTTGGCCGCTGGCCGCGATGGGCGAGGGACCAACTCTCCGCCGCAGTTCGGGCACGTACCCGCAAGGCGTTGATTCGCGCAATCACTGCAGAACGTGCACTCGAAAGAACAGATACGGGCATCGGCCGAATCCGGCGGCAAGTCTCGGTCGCAGCATTCACACCCGGGGCGCATTTGGAGCATGGCGAAACCTCAGAGAGCGTTTTGTCAGTTGAGCTTAAACGAAGGCAAGGCGGCCGATGGCGGAATTCAGTCCGTCGAGCCAACGGGCCCGAGTGCAAGGCTCATCGGCTGCACCATCAGATGCGAGTGTTCCCGCAGCGGCTCCAACGCACCATCGGGCCGGAAGCCGCACGCCGTGTACAGGCGCATCGCGGGCGTGTCCGCGACAGTGACACCCAGGCCCACGCGCTTCATCCCTGCGCGCGCAGCCCAGGAAACCGCCGCTTCGAGTAAAGCGCGACCGGCTCCCATTCCTCGCGATGCAGGATCAACCCACATCTGGAAAAGGTCGGCGACAGCCGGCTCATCGTTGGACAACTTGCACCAGATGAGACCGCAGGCGTCGTTGCGGTTGAACGCGAAAAGCACGCGATCTTTCCCGGACGAAGTCGCCGCGGCAATGCGGGCGGACCACATCGCATCGGTTCTCGTGGCCTCCGCCTCGTACGTGCTTCCGAAGGCGTCCGGGGAGTCGAGCAAGGCCCGCAGGCGCAGGTCTCGATAGGTCTTCCATTCATCGGGTTTCGCTGGTTGCACCGAGATCAAGTCATCACCTTCGGGTTAGGAGTCATGTGTGGGCCGAACGCTGCCTCTCGGCCTGCTTCATCGATGTGAGCCAATCGGGTGGCGAACCAGAAAGCAATGCGTGTCGTTGGCGCTCTCGTGAACGAACCCGTGGCGCCCGTACAGCGCGCCAACTGGGTTCCACTTCAGATGCTCCAGCCGCACTGCCTGTTTGTCGTGGTCCGCTTGGGCCAGAAGCTGGCGAAGCACCGCTGAACCGATGCCGGCGCGCTGGAAATCCGGCAAGACGTAGAACTCACCGATGCGGCGGTGACCGTCGACCTCCCATGTGGCGATCGTGCCGACCGGTGTGCCGCCCTTGAGGATGACCGACCACGGGCGTTCCTCCCATCGGCTCCGGTGCAGGTTCCGCTGGAAATCGTCGTCCCATCCCCATCGCGGTGCCACGTAGGGGCCCAGCGCCTGTCGCTTGGCATCGAACGCAAATTCGAAATCCGAGTCGAGGGCGGCGCGCAAGGTGGGGGTCATGGGCGGTCGTTCATTCTGGTTCACCACCGGGTGTTGCGACGCATGCGGTCCAGGCGGCTGCTCATGATCCACGCAACCACCGGCCCGATCACCATGCCAGCCAGGCAGCTCCACACAACGACATGGCTCTTGAGTTCCAGCAGCCACGTGAGCATCGGGTACTGAGCGGCCACGGCGTCTGGGAAGCTCCACCAATAGGAAGAGCCGCGACTGGAGCCCGTACGATGCTTGGTGCCGTCGAGCCAGTAGGCGGCCAACGGTGCAAGGCCCAGATACGCAAACATCGCGGCCCAGGGGCCGAGCACGATGGCGCCCAGGAAGGCGTCGATGAAACGGGAGCGCATCGATTTACCGCTCACGCACGCGCCGCCAGATCAGGTCCGCCGCCTCGCTCGAACTCACCAGCGCCGAGTCGATGACCAGGCGGCTCGTGCCCCAGGCCTCGTAGTCATGCCGAAGCACAGCCTCCCAGCTCGGCAACGCAAAGCCCGCAATGTCGGCCTCCCGGTTCTCCACGCGCCTGCGATGCTCAACGACGTCAGAGCACACGACCTCGATCTCCACCAGATGCGACGAGGTCTCCGCCGCCACGGCCCGCCACGCCTCACGCGTGACCGGCAGCGGGTTGACGCAATCAGCAACCACGGACATGCCGAGCGCAAGGTTGGACCGAGCCAGCGCGTAGGCCACGACGTAGCCCGCCGGGCCCAAGTCGTCAGTGCGCCCGCTTGCGGTTTTCAGTGCATGCTCGATGGCGTCGATGCGCAGGTATACCGAGGGGACGCGCGCCACGAGTTCGCGCGCGATGGTGGTCTTGCCTGTGCCTGGCAGTCCGCTCAGGACGATCAGGGCTCGATGTTCCGAAGTCGATCTCATGGAAGGGGAAGGGGATGGCGTCTGCGAAGGGCCGTGCGTCGGCGATCGTACCCACCATTCATTCATGCGGGCCCGTCGCCTCGTCAGATCAGCGGCACCGTCGCTTCCTTCAGCACCCGCAGCACGAAGTGCGACTTGCTGTGGCGAATGCCGGGAATCTTGTAGAGCTTCTCGCGCAGCAGCCGCTCGTAGTCGCGCGTGTCGCGCACGGCGATGCGGATGTAGTAGTCGTAGTCGCCCGACACGAGGTAGGCCTCCTGGATCTCGGGAATGGTGGCGAGGGTGCGGCCGAAGTCGTACAGGGTTTCGTCGGTGTGGCTCTCGAGGGTGACCTGCACGATGACCGAGTCGTGGTAGCCCAGCTTGGCCGGGTCGACGTCGACGGTGTAGCGCTTGATGACGCCCGAGGCCTCGAGTTTCTTGATGCGCGTCCAGCAGCTGGTGGGCGACAGGCCGACCTCGTTGCCGATCTCCTGCAGGGTCTTGCGCGAGTCGAGCAGCAGCACCCGCAGGATCGCCAGATCGGTCTTGTCGAAAGATCCTTCGTTGTCTGTCGATGTTTGGCGATTGGTTTTCATGTTTCGAGCTTAAACAGCCAAAAGAAAGAAGCAAATTCTGCCTCAAGAGCGGAAGAATTGACGGCATGCGACTGCTCGACCTTCCCCCCACATCCTCGCCCTCCCTCTCGCCGGCCATGCCCGAGACCCCACCCCGCGTGCGCAACGGCGCCGAAGCGCTGCTCGACACGCTGGTCGAGTGCGGCGTCGACACGATCTTCGGCTACCCCGGCGGCGCGGCGCTGCCGCTGTACGACGCGCTGCACGGCGAACCCCGGCTGCGCCATGTGCTGGTGCGCCACGAACAGGCGGCGGTGCATGCGGCCGAGGGCTACGCGCGCAGCACGGGCCGCGTCGGCGTGGTGCTGGTCACCTCGGGGCCGGGCGTGGGCAACACGATCACGGGGCTGCTCGACGCGATGAGCGATTCGGTGCCGGTGCTGTGCATCAGCGGGCAGGTGTCGACGGCGGTGATCGGCACGCAGGCTTTCCAGGAAAGCGATGCGCTGGGCATGTCGCGCCCGGTGACCAAGTGGAACCGGCAGGTGCGCGCCGCTGACGACGTGCCCGCGCTGGTGCGCCGCGCGCTCGACATCGCCACCACCGGCCGCCCCGGCCCGGTGCTGCTCGACGTGCCGAAGGACATCCAGCTGATGCGCCTCACGCACGGCGCCGCGCCGGCCCCGCTGCGCGCGCTGCGCACGGGCCGCGCGCCGCTGCCGCCGCGGGCGATGCTGCAGCGCGCCGCCGACCTGATCTCGACCGCGCGCCGGCCGGTGCTCTACGGCGGCGGCGGGCTCATCAACTCGGGGCCGGCGGCCTGCGAGGCCTTCACGCAACTCGTCCACCGGCTGCACGCGCCGTGCACGCTCACGCTGATGGGGCTGGGCGCGTTCCCCGCGTCCGACCCGAAGTTCGTCGGCATGCTGGGCATGCACGGCATGCTCGAAGCCAACCTCGCGATGCACGAGGCCGACCTGGTGGTGTGCGTGGGCGCGCGCTTCGACGACCGCGTGACGGGCAAGCTCGACGAGTTCTGTCCGCACGCCCGCAAGATCCACATCGACATCGACCCCGGCAGCATCAACAAGGTGGTGCACGTCGACGTGCCGATGGTGGGCGACTGCGGTGCCATCGTCGAAGCGCTGCTGGGCCTGCTGCCCGAAGCGTTTGCGCCCGAGCGGCTGGCGCCGTGGTGGGCGCGCATCGAGCGCTGGCGCGCCGAAGACTGCCTGGCCTTCACGCCGTCAACCGAAGAGATCCTGCCGCAGCAACTCATGTCGTCGCTGCAGCGGGCCATCGCGGGCCGCGACGCGATCGTCTCGACCGATGTGGGCCAGCACCAGATGTGGGCCGCGCAGTACCTGCGCTTCGACAGGCCGCGCCACTGGCTCACCTCGGGCGGCGCCGGCACCATGGGCTACGGGCTGCCCGCGGCCATCGGCGCGCAGATCGGCCACCCCGACGCGCTCACGGTGTGCGTGAGCGGCGACGCCTCGGTGCTGATGAACATCCAGGAGCTGTCGACTGCCATGCAGCACGGCACTGCGGTGAAGCTGGTGCTGAGCAACAACGGCTACATGGGCATGGTGCGCCAGTGGCAGGAGCTGAATCACGGCAACCGACTGAGCCACAGCTGGAACGAGGCGCTGCCCGACTTCGTGGCGTTGGCGAAGGCTTTTGGTTGGGGGGCGCGGCGGGTGTCGGACCCGGCGGAGCTGGAAGAGGCGCTGGCCGAATGCCTGGAGAGCGAAGGGCCGTTCTTTCTCGACGTGCAAGTGGCCGCGCAGGAGAACTGCTTCCCGATGATGCCGTCGGGGTGCGGGCACCACCGGGTGATGCTGGCGAAGGACAGGTGGTATGAGGGGGAGTGAGGGCAGGGGCCTGACAACATCGCGCGGCCTCCATCGCCGCTCACCGCCGCAGACGGCGGCTGACGCGGCGACGCGCTCGGCGCACGTCGCCGCAGCGCGCCTCAGGGCGCCTCAGGGCGCCCGAACCGGCGTGACCTTGCGGATCAAATGGCCGAAGGTGTCGGCGACATACAGCGTGCCCGCTGCATTGATCGTGAGCCCTTGCGGCTGATTGAACCTGGCAGCATCGCCGATGCCGTCTTGGCTACCCGGCGTACCCTTTTGGCCGGCGAGCGTGGAGACCACCCCTGTCGGTGTGATCCTGCGCAACAGGCTGTTCCCGAAATCGGCCACGTAGACATTGCCGTCCGCGTCGACAGTGACGCCGCGGGGATTGGAGAAAGTCGCGGAGTTGCCGGGGCCATCGGTGGCGCCGGGCGTCCCCGTCCCTGCAAGTGTCGTGACCACCCCGGCGGGGGTGATCTTGCGAATTCGATGGTTCTCGGAGTCGGCGACGTAGAGGTTGCCTGACGCATCGATGGCAATGTTGTAGCCGCGCCCGAATTTCGCGGCGGGTCCCGTGCCATCGGCAAAGCCCCGCGGGCTGCTGCCGGCAAGTGTGGTGACATTGAGGGCCGGGTCGATCTTGCGAACGACGCCGCCGCCATACTCCAGAACGTACAGATTGCCGGCAGCATCCACGGCCACCGAGATGGGCGCGTTGAAGGTGGCGGCGGTTCCGTTGCCATCGGTCGTGGTGTTCGTGCCATTGATGCCCGCCACCGTGGTCACATCGCCCGTCGGCGTGATCTTGAAGATTCGATGGCTTTGGGCGTCCGCGATGAAGACGGTGTCGTTCGCATCCACGGTGAGGTTGGTGGGGTCTGCGAACGGCGGGTTGGGGCCGTCGCCGGCAAACGTAGTGACGTCGGCCTCGGGCGAAATCTTGCGCACGAAACTGTTTCCCCAGTCGCCGATGAGCAGACCACCATCCTTTGTGAAGGCGATGCCGGAAGGCAGCAAGAACGATGCAGCCGTACCCTTGCCGTTGACGGCGCCCTGGGTGCCGTCGCCGGCGAACGTCTCGACCTTGGCGGCGGCGGCCGAGCAGGCCACCGTCACGTCGCTCACGTCGGCCGAGGCCTTGCCGGTGTCCTTGGTGACGGTACAGACCTGCCACAGGGGTTGCGTACGGATGCTGACCTTGTAGTCCGAGCCCTCGACCAGGGTCGTTGCAAAGGTGAACTTGCCATCGGCCGACAGCTGGAGGTCGTCGCCGGCATTGTTTTGCAGCACCAGGCGGCCTTCAAGGCCGGTGACCGTGCCGCCGATGGAATGCTTCACGACGGGCGGCACTGTCGCCGGAGGGGGCGGTGCGACCATCGGCAGAAAAGTACCGCCACCTCCACCCCCGCCGCACGATGCCACCAACATGACCGCACCGGCCACGGCGCCGATTCGCGCGACCGAACTTGCTTGACTGAAAAGCATCTTGACTCCTCTTTATGGTTGTATGACTCAACAAAAAGAAGCCCCCTGCCGACGGGCGTGCAGGGGGTTTCTAAATGTCAATCATTGTTAAAAAGAGTGTCTGTCGATATCCCCAGAACTTGGTATTTTTCGCGGTCGGCCCTCTCATCTGGGGGACCTGACAACGTCGCGCGGCCTTCATCGCTGCTCACCTTCACCCCGACCCTCTCCCGCAAGCGGGAGAGGGAGTCATTCATTCGGGAGCCCTACGGGAGCCCCCTTCACGAATGCCCGTCCACCCGCATCTGGAACAGGAAGTAGGGCGGAATGCACGCCCCGCGTCCTTCGGGCTGGCCTTCGGCCTGCGCGCAGATGTAGTCCTCGCGGCAAGGCTGTTGCGCCGAGCAGCTGCGCAGGTTGCCGGGCCGCGTGTGCTTGCTCAGGCAATCGCCGAAGGGTTGCTTGGCGGCCAGGCACTGGTTGAAGTCGCTGAGGATGGCGATGCCGCCGCAGGTGCCGTTCGGGTCTTTCGGATCGCAGCGGCCCGAGCACATGCCGCCGGGAAAGCCGACCGAGGTTTTCTCGCAGACCGAATCCGCGCCTTCGCAGGTCGTGGCGGCGGTGCGTGGCAGCTTCTGTGCGCGGTCGCGCCATGGGTCGGCCGAGGCGGTGATGCGCGTGGGCTCGCAGCTGGCGCCGACGGTGGCTTTGTCGGGCGCGGCGTTCGCGTCGTCCGGCGAGGCCAGCGGGCGGAACGGGTCGGGCACGGGCGTCGTCAGCGCGGCCTTCACAAAGCGTTCGCGCCGCGCCAGTTCATCCTGTAGGTGCGGCGAATGCGGCAGCGCGAGCGCGTTGCCGGTCGTGAAGGTGCGCGAGGCGCCGCGCCGGTCCACGCCCAGCAGGTGAAAGCCCGCGACCGCGCGGCTCTGGTGGCAGCCCGCGCAGCTCAGGTCGTCGAGCCGGCGCAGCACGGCCTGCGGTGACTGCAGCGTGCGGCTGCCGGGCACGGGCTGCCAGTCGCCGGGCGCGAACAGTTGTTCGAAGGGGCGGTTCGCCAGGCGTTCGAGGCCGCGCGGCGCAACCGAGACCGACTCGGTCGCCAGGAAGCGATCGGGGATGCGCACGGTGGCGCTGTCGAGCGCGCGCAGCGTGTCGGGCTGTTGCAGCCACTGCAGCAGCGCCTTGCGCAGCGGGGCATCGGCCTTGAGCTTCACGACATCGGGCGTGTTCTCGAGCGGGCCCGCGTCGAAGCGCTGCGTGCCCGTGTTCCAGCGGAAGGCGCGCAGCAGGTACTCGGCATGGCCGCCGAGGTCGGGCCGCACGGCCGAGGGCCAGCGCACGCTCTGCAGGTTGGTCGTCACCTGCGCGATGCGGGCCTGCGCGAGCCGCGGCGGCGCGAGCGGGCCGTCGGCCGACACGAGCCAGCGGCCGAGGGCCTCATCTTTCATCGAGGCTTGCGGTGGTTGCCAGCGGCGTGCGGCGCTGGCGCAACTGCCGTCGGCATCGGGCGCATCGCCGCGCAGCTCGACGGCGACGGTCATCGGCAGGCGCGACTGCATCGCGGCCGAGCGGTAGGCGAGCCGGTACACGAGCCGCGTCTCGCCGCAGGCACCGGGCTGGAAGGGGCGGCGGTCCATGCGGTTGGCCACGCCGACCAGTTCGAAGAAGGCGTCGGGGCTGGCAAGCCAGCGTGCGTCGAAGATCCGGTGCGGGTAGCGCGCAATGCCGACGCCGGCCTGCGGGTCGCGGCGCTGCAGGGCGGCGAGGCTGGTCTTCAGCGGGTCGGCGATCGATTGCCAGGCGGGTGAGCGTGCGAGCGCCTGGTTGGTGGCGATGCCGCTGGCCGCAGAGGGCACGTCGAACCAGCGGCCGAAACCGGCGCCGGCTTTCTCGGCGGCCTGCAGCGCGACGGGCGAGGTGACGAGCAGCACCGGGTCGGCTGCGTGGGCGAAGGAGGATGCGAGCGCGAGGCCGGCGGTCAGAAGGTGAAGTAGGCGTGGCACGCGGACGATTGTGCCGCCGCGATTCAGCCCGCCACCGTCAACGCCATCTGCTGCCGCATGAGCCCGGCCACGGCCACGCCCTGGGGATCGCCCAGCCGCTCGAGTGCGGCGATCACGCCCTTGCGATCCTCTTCCGAGCGGTCCTGGTTGAGCTTGAACTTGCCTTCGAGCACGCGCACGGGAATCTCGACCGCCGCGATCATGTCCAGGCGCGGCGCCACGAAGTCGAAGGGCATGGCGTCGAAGTCCCAGTTGCCGCCCAGCGGCGTGTCGTACAGCGCGACGGTGCGGCGCAGCACGGCATGGATGGCCGTGCGTTCCTCGATCACGCGGGGCGTGCCGCGCGCGTGGATCGCGGTGTAGTTCCACGTCGGGAAGGTGCTCTGCTTCACGTACCAGCTGGGCGTGACGAAGGCATGCGGGCCCTGGAAGATGGCGAGCACTTCGGCGCCCGCGCGCAGTTCGTCGAACTGCGGGTTCTTCTTCGACAGGTGCGTGGTGAGCAGGCCGGGGCCGTCGTCCTGCGTGTCGAGCAGAAAGGGCAGGTGCGTGGCGCTGGCGCCCGACGATCCCACGGTGATGAGCGTGCCGAAGCTCCACGCGCGGATGCCGGCGTGCAGCGTCGCGAGGTCGTCCTCGATGTACGGCTTGGGCGTGTACATGGCGAGGGCTTCAGCGCGCGGCCAGCGCGTGCATCCAGCGCGCGGCGTCGTCGAAGGCGCGGCCCGCCACGTCGGCGATGGACACGGCTTCGAGAAAGCCGTGGATGGTGCCGGGGTAGAGCACGTCGGTCACGGCCACGCCGGCCTCGCGCAGGCGCGCGGCCATGAGCACGCTGTCGTCGTGCAGCGGGTCGCACTCGGTGATCGCCAGGCACGCGGGCGGCAGGCCCTCGAGCCGCGCCGTGAGGCTGGCCAGGCGCGGGTCGCGAAAGTCTTCGGGCCGGCGCAGGTACAGGCCGTAGAACCACACCATCATGTGCAGCGACAGGCCGTACTCGCCCGCGCCATAGCGCACCACCGATTCGCGGTACAGCTCGGTGCTGTAGGCGCCGTAGTTCAGCAGCATGCCCAGCGGCAGCGCTTCGCCCGCGTCGCGCAGCACGAGGCAGGCACCCACCGACAGGTTCGCGCCTGCCGAGTCGCCGCCGATGAAGAGCTGCGCGGGGTCGATGTCGAGCGCGCCCGCGTTCGCCGCGAGCCAGCGCATCACGTCGACGCATTCGTCGTGCGGCTGCGGAAACTGCGCCTCGGGCGCTCGCGTGTAGTCGATGCCGATGACGGCGATGCCCGCGCGGCCCGCGTACTCGCGCATCACGCGGTCGTGGGTGTCGAGGCTGAACAGCACGAAGCCGCCGCCGTGGATGTAGACCAGCGCGCCCTGCAGCCTGCGGTGCTGCGGGTAGTGCACGCGGATGCGCACGTTGCTGTGGCGCGTGGGCACCTGCTGTTCGACCGTGCGTGCCATCGCGGGGCCGCCTTCGGTCCACGGTGCGCGCACCTTCTCGGCATTGGCGCGGCCTTCGGCGATCGGGATGGTGTGGCGCTTCGGGTAGCGGCCGCCCTCGGCCGCCATGAGGCGCATGAACTCGACGATCTGCGGATCGAGCGGGGGCGGGGCGGTGGGGTTCAACCAGGTGGCGGGCAAAGGAGCGGCAGTCACGCAAACACTTTCTCGGGAGGGCGGGAGACAGATTCGGCCAGCGACGCGAGCGGCCGGGGCGTGGCCGCCAGCAGCGCCTGCGTGTACGCATGGCTCGGCCGGTCGAACACGGCGTCGCGCGGGCCTTGCTCGACGATGCGGCCGCGCTCCATCACAACGACGCGGTCGGCGATCTGCTCGACGGCCGCGAGGTCGTGGCTGATGAACAGGCACGCAAAGCCGTGGTGCGCCTGCAGGCTCTGAAAGAGCCGCAGCACCTGCGCCTGGATGGTCATGTCGAGCGCGGACACGGGCTCGTCGGCCACCACGAAGGCGGGCCGGCGCACCAGCGCGCGCGCAATCGCCACGCGCTGGCGCTGGCCGCCCGAGAGCTCGTGCGGGTAGCGCGCGCCCAGGCCGTCCAGGCCGACTTCGTCGAGCGTTTCGTGCACGCGCTTCACGCGCGCGGCGGCATCGAGCGCGGGCAGGTGGCGCAGCGGCTCGGCCACGATCTCCTGCACGCGCATGCGCGGGTCGAGCGACGAGAATGGGTCCTGGAACACCAGCTGGCAGGCGAGCCGGAAGCGGTGCAGCGCGGCGCGGTCGGCGCTGCGCACGTCGTCGCCGCGAAACAGGATCTGCCCCGCGTGCGACGGCGCGAGCCGCAGGATGGCGCGGCCCAACGTGGTCTTGCCCGAGCCGCTGCCGCCCACCAGCGCGACCATCTCGCCGGGGTGGATGTCCAGGTCGAGCTGGTCGATGATCTGCACCGGCGCATGGCGCTTGAAGAAGCCGGCGCGTGGGCCGGGGTAGCTCACGCACAGGCCGCGCACCTGCACCAGCGGTTGCTGTGGGGCAGAAGGCACCGGCTTCGCGGCCTGGCGGCGCGGCAGGGCGTCGACCAGCTTGCGCGTGTAGGGCTGCTTCGGGTCGACGAGGATGGCGGGCACGTTGCCCGTCTCCACCAGCTTGCCTTTCTCGAGCACGATGGCGCGCTGCGCATAGCGCCCGACGAGCCCGAGGTTGTGCGTGATGAGCAGCACGGCCGTGCCCTGGTCCTTCGCGAGGCCGACCATGAGGTCGAGCACTTCGCGCTGGCTCAGCGTGTCGAGCGCGGTGGTCGGCTCGTCGGCGATCAGCAGGCGGGGCTGGAGCAGCATCACGCTGGCCAGCATGATGCGCTGGCGCATGCCGCCAGAGAACTCGTGCGGGTAGGCGTGCAGGCAACGCTCGGGGTCGGCGATCTGCACGCGGCGCAGCATGTCGAGGCAGCGTGCGCGAATCTCGGTGGCTGACAGCTTCGTGTGCATGCGCAGGCCTTCGGCCATCTGCTCGCCGATGCGGTGCACCGGGTTGAGCGAGACCATCGGCTCCTGGAACACCATGCCGATGCCGGGCCCGCGGATGGGGCGCATGGCCTTCACGTCGCGCGTGCTCAGGTCTTCGCCGTCGAACACGATCTGTCCGCCGCTTTGCGCGATGCCGGGCGGCAGCAGCTGCAGGATGGCGCGCGCGGCCATGGTCTTGCCGCTGCCCGATTCGCCCACCACGGCAAGGAACTCGCCGGGGCGCACGTCGAACGAGAGGTCGTGCACCAGCGTCTGGGCGCCGCCGTGCAGGTCGATCTTCAGGTGCCGCACCGAGAGCACGGGCGCTGCGGAAGTAGAGGGACGGGTCATGACTTCTCCGTGCGCGGGTCGAGCCGGTCGCGCAGCGATTCGCCCAGGAGGTTGATGCCCAGCAGCGTGAGCGCGATGCACAGGCCCGGCACCAGGCACAGCCACACGGCCGAGGCCATGTAGGGGCGTGCGCTGGAGAGCATGTTGCCCCAGGTGGGCGCGGGCGGCGGCACGCCCAGGCCGAGGAAGCTCAGGGCGCTTTCCGACAGCAGCACCCAGCCGAACATGCTGGTGGCCAGCACGGCGACGGGCGCCACGCAGTTGGGCAGGATGTGGCGCCACATGGTGTAGATCTCGCCGTTGCCGATCATGCGCGAGGCCTCGACGTACTCGCGCTCGCGCAGCGACAGCACGGTGCCGCGCACCACGCGCACCACCGAGGGCGCGTAGGCCATGCTCAGCGCGAGCACGATGCCCCACTGGTTGGCGCCCACGATCACCATCACGCCCAGCGCCAGCAGCAGGCCCGGAAAGGCCAGCAGCGTGTCGTTGAAGGCCATGAGCACGCGGTCGGTCCAGCCGCGCACGAAGCCGGCAAGCACGCCCACCACGAGGCCGACGGCGGTGGCCAGTGCCACCGTGAGCAGCGCGATGAGGCAGCTGGTGGAGGCCGCGCGCATGGCGCGGCTGGCCACGTCGCGCCCGAACTCGTCGGTGCCCAGCCAGTGCGCGGCCGAGGGCGGCTGCAGCTTGCCGCGCAGGTCGATGCCCAGCGGGTTGTAGGGCGTCCACAGCGCGGCCACCAGTGCCAGGACCAGCAGCACGCCGATGAGCACGCCGCCCACGAGGGTATGGGTCTTGATCTTTTTCACTGCACCGACACCCGGGGATCGAAGAGGGGATAGCACATGTCCACGATCAGGTTGATGACCACGTAGATGCAGGCCGTGAACAGCAGGCAGCCCTGCAGCACCGGGTAGTCGCGCGCGAAGATTGAATCGATCATCAGGCGGCCCAGGCCGGGCAGGGTGAACACCGTTTCGAGCACCGCGATGCCGCTCAGCAGATGGCCCAGGATGAGGCCGATCATGGTGAGCGTGGGGTTGAAGGCGTTGGGCAGCACGTGGCGGCGCAGCACCTGCGACTCGGGCACGCCCTTGGCGCGCGCGTGCGTCACGTACTCGAGCCGCAGCACCTCGATGGTGCTGGCGCGCGACATGCGCGTGAGCACGCCGGTCTCGACCAGCACCAGCGTGACGATCGGCAAGATGACGTACAGCAGGCCCTGCGAGAAGTCTTCCGACATGGGCACGTAGCCCACCACCGGCAGCCAGTGCAGGTACTGGCCGAAGAACATCAACAGCAGCAGGCCGAGCCAGAAGCTCGGCACCGACAGCATCAGCGTGGCCGCGCCGATGATGGCGAGGTCGGTCGGCCGGTCCTTGCGCCAGGCGGCGACGAGGCCGGCGGGCACGGCGATCAGCGAGGCCAGCGCCACGGCGGTGAGCACGATGACGGCGCTCACGTGAAAGCGCTCCCAGATCAGCGGCAGCACGGCCAGGCCGTTGGTGGTCGACACGCCCAGGTCGCCGGTGAGCGCGTGGCGCAGCCACACGACGTACTGGGTGACCAGGGGCTGGTCCAGCCCCATCTGCTGGCGGGCGAGTTCGAGCTGCGCGGGGTCGGCGCCTTCGCCGAGCATGAGCTGCACCGGGTCGCCCGGAATCAGCCGCATGAGCGTGAAGACGGCAATCGACACCAGCAGCAGCGTCGGGATCGTCATGGCGATCCGGCGCAAGAGGTAGGCAAGCATGGCGGCGGCGCCCCGTCAGCCGCGCGCGTCGAGCCGGACGTTCCAGAACCGGGGCTTGGCCGGCGCCCAGCCCTTGAAGCCGGTCACGCTCTTGCGCATGGCGGTGGCGTCGCTGGCGTTGAAGAGCACGACCATCGGCACGTCCTGCAGCATCTGCTTGTGCAGCTCGTCGAACAGCACCTGGCGGCGCGCCTTGTCGCGCGAGACCATGCTTTCGGTGAGCCGGGTCTGCGCGGCGGCGCTGTCCCACACCTTGCGCGGCTGCGTGGCCTTGTCGCCCGACACCATCTCGTAGTTGAGCGAGGGGTCGATGCGCGCCGAGTAGATGAAGGCCATGCTCTGGTACTGGCCCTTGGTGTAACGGTCGAGCTGCGTGGCCCAGTCGAGCACTTCGAGTTCGATGTTGATGCCGGCCTCGGAGGCCATGGCCTGCACCAGCACGGCGGCCGAGTACAGCGCCTCGTAGCGCTTGTTGGCGACGAGCTTGATCGGCTGGCCGCGGTAGCCGGCCTCGGCCAGCAGCTTCTTCGCACCGGCGATGTCGCGCTTGTAGCCGCCGGCCTGCACGGCGCTGTAGAACGGGCTGGACGAAGGAACGACCGAGTTGTTGACGGCCGACAGGCCCTCGGTGACCGACTTGGCGATCTCGGGCGTGTCCAGCGCCAGTGCCAGGGCGCGGCGGATGCGCACGTCCTTCAGCAGCGGGTCGGTGGTCTGCAGCAGCAGCGCCACCATGGTCATCACCGGCGTGGTGTCGACGCGCACGTCGCTGCGTCCGCGCATCTCGACCACGTCGGCCGGGCTGGGGCTGATGAAGGCGTCGATGCCGCCGCTGTACAGCGCCGCCTTGGCCGCGGCCGAGTCGGGAATGACGACGAAGCGCAGGTTCTCGATCTCGGCCTTCTTGCCGCCCGTGAGGCCGTCGCGCGCCTCGGTGCGCGAGGTGTAGCCGTCGAAGCGCGTGAGCTCGATGTACTGGCCGCGCTTCCACTCCTTGATCTTGTAGGGGCCGGTGCCCACGGGCTCCTTCCACTGGCCGTCGGCGCCGAGCGAGCTGCGGTGCAGGATGGCGGCGCCGCCGCAGTCGGGGCGCGCCATCATCGTGAGAAACAGCGCGCTCGGGCGCTCGATCTTGAACACCACGGTCTTCGGCGTGGGCGCTTCCACCGCGAGCACCTTGGTCATGCCCTTGCCGTCGAACTCGGGCAGGCAGCGCCAGCCGCTGGTGGGCTTGAGGTAGCGCTGCCAGCTCCACACCACGTCGTCGGCGGTGAGCACCGCGCCGTTCTGGAACTTCACGCCGTCGCGCAGGGTGAAGGTGTAGGTCAGGCCGTCGGCCGAGGTGTCGACCTTGCTCGCGAGCATCGGGCCGACCGAGGTGTCTTCGCGCAGCGCGACCAGGCCTTCGACGACATGGATGAGCACGTTGTCGGTGTTGTCGTCGCGGTTGCCGCCGGGGTCGGTGGAGCGGATGTCGGAGTTGATCTGGATCCGCATCGTCTGGCCGGCCGGGGCCGGGGCCTGGGCGAAGGCCGCGCTGGCGGCGAGGCCGAGGCCGAGGGCCAGTGCGGCGGCGGTGCGCGCAGCGGGAGGGAGGGACGGGGGCGTGGGCAGGTTCATGGCAACACTCCTGGCGAAAGCTGGGCGGGGCGGGCGGATCAGAGGGAATACTCGGTGAAGCGGTGCGCCTTGAAGGGCGCCGGCGCGATGCGCATCTTTCGTGCCGCCGGGTCTATGACGATGGTCGCCACGGTGGCCGACGAGGCTCCGCCGGGGCCCGCGCTCGGGCTGCGGCACACGGCGCGCGGCGCGCCGAAGCGGTCTTGCAGCGCATCGAGAACGTCCTGCTCGGTGAGCAAACCTGCCGCGCGCTTGTTGTGCAGCGCCTCGGTCACGCGGCGGTCGCGGTAGAGCGAATCGGGCGTGGTCTCCAGGCTGCGGTCGACCACGCGCGCCAGTGCCGCCGGGGTCTTGAAGTGGTTGGCGTGCACCAGGATGCCGCCTTCGGGCTGCTGCCAGAACACCTGCTCGGGGCAGGTCTCCAGGCTCACGGCCTCGCCCTCGGCGTGCGTGATGATCATGTTGTTGGAGATCGAGCGCGCGCTGCGGCACACCACGCCCAGCGCGTTGGCGTACAGCGTCGACTGCAGGATGCCGCGGCGGATCAGCGCCAGCGGCACGCCCTGCTGCTTGCCGTCGTTGTCGGCCTTGATGAAGTTGCCGGTGACGGCGATGCCCGCGCTATTGAGCCCCGCGCGCGCCAGCGTGCCGGCCTCGGCGAAGGTGAGCATGGCCGGGCCTTCGTCCGGCTGGATGCGCAGCACCACGCCGAGTTCGAGGCTCTCGACGCGCCAGTCCCAGTTCTGCGCGTGGATGAGCTTGCCGTCGCGCGCGGCCGAGGGCATGACGACCACGCCGGTGCAGCCGTCGGGCGGCTCGGTGGCTTCGAGCTGCTGGAAGGCGTAGAGCATTTCGCTGCGCGCGTTGAGCGCCACGATGTCCTCGGCCGGCACGCCCGCGCCTTCGGCCACGCCCTCGATCTCGCGCAGCATGCCGGCGTCGAAGGCCTCGACCATCGGCATGAAGCGGCGTGCCAGCGCGCGCGTGCGCTCCCAGCTCAGGCCCACGCGCTCGAAGGCGGCGCGGTAGGTGCGCAGGCTCAGGTCGATGCGGTCGCCGGCGGCGCGGCCGTACTGGCGCCCGCGCTGCTGCGCGTCGCCTTCGATGTCGTACAGGGGGAACGATTCGATGTCCATGGTGTGTCTTGTCTCCGGGGCTTGTCTTGTCTGTGCGGTGCGGCCTGAGGTGCTCAGGCTGCGGTGTCGGTGGCTTGTGCGGTCTGCGCGATGGCGGCGCGCAGGCTGTCGACGATCTGGTCGATGTGCCGGCGCTCCAGCGTGAACGGCGGCGACAGCGCAATGGTGTCGCCCACCGAGCGCACCAGCACGCCGCTTTCGTCCAGGCAATGTTGCGCCACCGCCTGCGCATGCGTGCCGGGGCCCGAGGCCCAGCCCTGCAGCTCGATGCCGGCCAGCAGGCCGACATTGCGCACGTCGATCACGCCCGGCAGGCCGCGCAGGCTGTGCAGGCCGTCTTCGAAATAGGGCGACAGCTCGGCGGCGCGGGCTATGAGGCCGTCTTCGGTGTAGGCGTCGAGCGTGGCCATGGCGGCGGCGCAGGCCAGCGGATGGCCCGAGTAGGTGTAGCCGTGCGAGAGCTCGACCGCGCTCACGCTGCCGTGCATGAAGGCGTCGTGCACCGCGCCGCGCATGAGCACCGCGCCCATCGGCACCGCGCCGTTGGTCAGGCCCTTGGCGGTGGTGATCAGGTCGGGCGTCACGCCGAACAGGTCGGACGCGAAGTTGCTGCCCACGCGCCCGAAGCCGGTGATGACCTCGTCGAAGATCAGCAGGATGCCGTGCCTGTCGCAGATCTCGCGCAGGCGCTTCAGGTAGCCGCGCGGCGGCGGCAGCACGCCGGTGGAGCCGGCCACGGGCTCGACGATCACGGCGGCGATGGTCGAGGCGTCGTGCAGCGAAACCAGTGCTTCGAGCGCGTCGGCCTTGTCGATGCCGTGCGGCGGCTCGCCGCGCGAGAAGGCGTTGCGCGCCAGGTCGAGTGTGTGCGGCAGGTGGTCCACGCCGTTGAGCAGCGGCCCGAAGGTGCTGCGCTGGCGCCCGATGCCGCCCACCGAGATGCCGCCGAAGCCCACGCCGTGGTACGAGCGCTCGCGCCCGATGAGCCGGTAGCGGCCCGCGTCGCCGCGCGCCCGGTGGTAGGCCACCGCGATCTTCAGCGCGGTGTCGACCGACTCCGAGCCCGAGTTGGTGAAGAACACGTGGTCCATGCCGGCCGGCGCCATCTGCGTGAGGCGCTGCGCCAGCATGAAGGCGGCGGGGTGGCCGATCTGGAAGTTGGAGGCGTAGTCGAGCACGTCGATCTGCGCCTTCATCGCCGCGCTGACCCGCGGATTGCGGTGCCCGGCGTTCACGCACCACAGGCCGGCGATGGCGTCGAGCACGCGGCGGCCGTCGGCCAGGTCGTAGTACAGGCCCTCGCTGCCGACGATGAGGCGCGGCGCCTGCTTGAACTTGCGGTTGGGCGTGAAGGGCATCCAGAACGCGTCGAGCGAACCGGGTGGCGTTGTCAGGGTATCGGCGGAAGCCACGGTGTTTTTCTCCTTGGGAAACGACCCGTCGTCCGGGTCGGCGTGGGGCCGATCTTGAAATCCAAATTGTATTTTTGGCGCGAGATGTACATGGTTTTTTGGGGCCAAAAATACAAAAGACCCGCGATGATCGGCACCCAGCCCGTGTTTCCGGAGACCCATGGATGGCCCCGCAGCAGCAGATGCAGACGCAGATGGACAACAAGTCGGTCCCGCCGCTCACCCAGCGCGTGAGCCGCTACATCCTCGACCAGGCCCTGGCCGGCGGCTACGAAAACGGCCGCCACATGACCGAGACCGACCTGGCCGGCCGGCTCGGCATTTCGCGCACGCCGGTGCGCGCCGCGCTGCGCCTCTTGCACGAGCGTGAGTTGCTGGCGCATGTGCCCAACCGCGGCTACACGCTGGTGGCCGACCGCGAGGCGCTCGACCGCGCACGCCGCGAGATGCCGGAAGACGAGGAGAAGACGCTTTATTACCGCGTGCTGCGCGACCGCCTCGCGGGCAAGCTGCCGACGCGCGTCAACGAACTCGAGCTGGCCCAGACCTACGGCGTGCCGCGCCCGCTGCTGCGCAATGTGATGACCACGCTGCTGCAGGACGGCGTGCTGCGCGGGCGCCACTACCAGCGCTGGGAGTTCACCGAAACCCTCGACTCGGTCGAGAGCGAGCGCGAGAGCTACCGCTTCCGGCTGGTGGTGGAATGCGCGGCGCTGCGCGAGCCGGGCTTTCGCATCGAGCATGAGCGGCTGCTGGCTTGCCGCGAACAGCAGCAGACCCTGCTGACGCACGCCTCGCGCCATTCGTGGATGGAGTTCTTCGAGGCCAACGCACAGTTCCACGAGCTGCTGGCCAGCGCCTCGGGCAACCGCTTCATCCTCGATGCGGTGAAGCAGCAGAACCGGCTGCGCCGCATCTCCGACTTGTCGGACTACCCGCTCGTGAACATCGACCTGCTGCGCAAGTCGTGCCGCGAGCACCTGCAGATCCTCGATGCGGTCGAGGAGAACAAGCTCGAAGTCGCCGCGAAGCACATGCACGCCCACCTGAGCCGTGCCAGCGACATCCTGGAGCGCCGTGTGATGGGCGACCTGGATGCGCTCGGCGAATGAGCCACCGCACCCTTATGACCACCCAAGAAACGACGGCTCCCGATGCCGCGCTGGCCGACGGCTGGCGCGATGGTTTTCCCACGGCCGGCATCGCGGTGCAGCGCCCGCGCGAACGCCCGATCTTCCAGGCCCCAGAGAACCGGTGGGCCTTCTCGCACCTGCGCGAGCTGCAACCGACGCGCAACGTGTCGCGCGGCACCGGCCCGGTGTCGGTGCTGCCGCGCGCCGAGCGGCCGGAGCTCGACACGCTGGCCTTCACCTTGCCCGCCGACGGCTCGCGCACCGACTGGCGCAGCGCGCTCGCGGCGATCTGCGCCGACGGCGCGGTCGTGCTGCACCGCGGGCGCATCGTGTACGAGCGCTACTTCGGCGCGCTCGACGAACACGGGCAGCACATGGCGATGTCGGTCACCAAGTCGGTCGTCGGCACGGTCGGCGCGATGCTCGCGGCCGAGGGTTCGCTCGACGAACACGCGCAGGTGCGGCACTACATCCCCGAGCTGGCGACGAGCGCCTTCGGCCACGCCACCGTGCGCCAGGTGATGGACATGACGACGGGCATCGACTACTCGGAGGACTACACCGACCCCGACGCCGGCGTGTGGAAGCACGCGCGCGCGGGCCAGCTGCTGCCGCGCCCCGCGGGCTACGCGGGCGCCGAGGGCTACCGCCAGTTCCTGCAGACCGTGCAGGGGCAGGGCACGCACGGCGAGGCCTTTGCCTATCGCACCGTCAACACCGACGTGCTGGGCTGGCTCATCAGCCGCGTGGCGGGCCAGCCGCTGGCGCGGGTGCTGGGTGAGCGCATCTGGTCGCGCCTGGGCGCCGAGCAGGACGCGGCCTTTGCCGTGGACGGCCAGGGCGCCGAGTTCGCAGGCGGCGGCCTGTGCACCGGCCTGCGCGACCTCGCGCGGCTGGGCGAGATGATGCGGCTGGGCGGCGCCTTCAACGGCGCGCAGATCGTGCCCGAGGCCGTGGTGGCCGACATCCGCCGCGGCGCCGATCCGGCGCGCTTCGCGCTCGCGGGCTACACGCGGCTGGCTGGCTGGAGCTACAGAAACATGTGGTGGGTGGCGCACGACGCGCGC
This sequence comes from Variovorax sp. GW822-FHT04E09, assembly GCF_058800845.1. NCBI lineage: Bacteria > Pseudomonadati > Pseudomonadota > Betaproteobacteria > Burkholderiales > Comamonadaceae > Variovorax > Variovorax sp. GW822-FHT04E09. Next base: position 1,082,065 of record NZ_JBXAMR010000001.1, on the reverse strand, counting down.
CGCACCTTCACCGCGCAAGGCATCCACGGCCAGGCGCTGCACATCGACCCCGAGGCCGAGATGGTGGTGGCGCGCTTCGCCTCGCACCCGCTGGCCGCCAACGCGCACCTGCCGACCTCGATGCCCGCCCTTCGCGCGCTGGCCGAGCACCTGATGCGCGGCTGATTTCCTCTCCTCCCCTTCTTCATTTCTCTTTCTTCATGCTCACCCAAGTCACGACCAACGCGAGCCTGCAGGCCCGCAAGAACGCCGCCTGCGCGCAGGGCATCGGCACGCTCACGCCGCACTTCACCGCTCGCGCCGACAACGCCGAGCTGTGGGACGTGGAAGGCCGGCGCTTTGTCGACTTTGCCAGCGGCATCGCCACGCTCGCCACCGGTCATCGCCACCCGCGCATCGTGGCCGCCGTGCGCGCGCAGCTCGACGACTTTCACCACACCTGCTTCCACGTCACGCCCTACGAGGAATACGTGGCGCTGTGCGAGCAGCTGAACCGCCTCGTGCCCGGCCCCAGCGCCAAGAAGAGCGCGCTCTTCACGACCGGTGCCGAGGCCATCGAGAACGCGATGAAGGTGGCGCGCGCCGCCACGGGCCGCAGCGGCGTGGTGGCGTTCTCGGGTGCGTTTCACGGCCGCACCTTCATGGGCATGGCGCTCACCGGCAAGGTCGCGCCGTACAAGGCGGGCTTCGGCCCGATGCCGGGCGACGTGTGGCATGTGCCGTTTCCGGCCGCGCCGCTGGGCGTGACGGTGGACGACAGCATCGCGGCACTCGACCGGCTGTTCAAGACCGACGTCGATCCGCAGCGCGTGGCGGCGATCGTCATCGAGCTGGTGCAGGGCGAGGGCGGCTTCTACGTGGCGCCGCCCGCACTCATGGAACACCTGCGCGCGGAATGTGACCGTCACGGCATCCTGCTGGTCGTCGACGAAATCCAGACCGGCTTCGGGCGCACCGGTAAGCTGTTCGCGCTGGAGCACTACGGCATCGAGGCCGACCTGGTGACGACCGCCAAGAGTCTGGCCGGCGGCTTTCCGCTGTCGGCGCTCACCGGGCGTGCCGAACTCATGGACGCCACGCGCGTCGGCAGCCTGGGCGGCACCTACGCGGGCAATCCACTGGCGGTGGCGGCGGCGCTGGAGACGATGCGCGTGATCGAGGACGAAGGGCTGGTCGCACGCGCCCGCATGCTCGGCGAGCGATTGACGGCGTGCCTCGCGGCGTTGCGCACCGAGGTGCCGCGCATCTGCGACGTGCGCGGCCTCGGCGCGATGGTGGCGGTGGAGTTTCGCGATCCGCACAGCGGCGAGCCCGATGCCGAGTTCACGAAGCGTGTGCATGCGGCGGGGCTCGAACGCGGCCTGCTGCTGCTGACCTGCGGCGTGCATGGCAACGTGGTGCGCTTCCTGTTCCCGCTCACCATTCCTGAGGCGGTGTTTGAAGAAGGGCTGGGGCTGCTGGCCGAGTCGATTCGGGCGGCCAACGTCTGAACGCTCAGCGGCGCGGCGCAATGCCGAGCGTGCGGCAGAAGTCGTAGAAGTCTTCGAGCTGCAGCGACTTGTCGAACACCGCATCGACGCCCGCCGACAGCGCGCCTTCACGCACCTCGGAGGTCGCGTGGTTCATGAACACCACGGTGCGCTGCGCGGGCGACTTGCGTTCCCTCAGGTGGTTGGCCACGGTCAGGCCGTTGCCTTGCGCGAGGAACACGTCGATCACGGCGGCGTCCCAGGCGTCGGGGTTGGCGTCGAGCCAGTCGATGGCTTCGTCGCTGCTGCTGGCGGTGGCGACGACTTCGCATCCGGAGAATTCCCTCAGTCCATCGGTCAGGGTGGTGGCGATCAGGGGGTTGTCTTCTATGAGGTAGATGCGGGTCATCGGTGCGTAGCCTGGAAATGAAATGCGTCGGCTCGTCTGCGCTTGTGGCGCGGGTCTGCCGGGCCGGTCCATTGTCACGAGGCGAGGGCGGGGCGGAGTCGGACAACGCCGCCACATGGCGTCCCCCGCGCACGCGAAAGCGCTGTTTGTGCATTGCATCACTGGCGTACAAGACGCAGGCGCGGGGCGTGCCTATCTTGCGGGGCTTCTTTGACTCCGTCACGACAGGTTGTTTGATGTCGCCTTCTTCTTCGTCTTCCTTCGCGCCACCTTTCACCGCCTCGGGCCGCAGCGCGCTCGTGCAGGCGCCGCCGTGGCACTACGCCGGCTGGCTGGTCAACGTGGGCTTCTCGTTCGATGCCGCACGCGGCGCGGCGCTGGTGCCGCCGGAGGTCGGCGTGGCCACGGGTAATGGCTGCGTGCATTTCGCCGACTGGCAATCGTGCGGCGACGACGGGCGCGAAATGCTCGACCCGGTGTACGCGCAGTACCGCGAGACCATCGTGGTGCTCGAGATCGAACCGGTGCGCGGCGACACGTCGCGCCGCTGCTTCTACTGCCCGCTCATCTACGTCGACCAGGACATCTCGATGCTGCGCGGCTGGCTGCAAGGCTGGCCCAAGAAGATCGGCCAGACCTGGCTGACGCGCAGCCTGCCGCTGATCCATCCGGCCGCCGCGCCGATGGCGGCCGGCAGCCGGCTCGGCGCGAGCCTCAGCGTGAAGGAGCGGCGGCTGGTGGATGCCACGGTCACACTGTCGGGCGAGGCGAGCGGGCCGCTCGGCTTTCTCGCTGCACCCACTATCGGCGCCATCGGCTGGCCCGACCTGACGCAAGCCGGCGGCGTGGCGGTGCCGCGCTACCTGCGTGCCGACATCATCGACCGTGTCGAAACGGGCTGGGTGCGGGGCGAAGCCACGCTGCGCTTTCACGAGCATCCCGTGGAGGAACTCGCGCTGCTCGGCCCCGTGCAGGCGACGCAGGCCAGCGCGGGCTGGATGGGCCTCACGGTGCGCGGCGCGATCGCGGTGTGAGGAGGGCGCTGCCTCCTGCGGGTGGCTGCGCTACCCTCGGCGGGCCATGACGCTTCCCGCCCCGACGACCTCGCACGTGATCGGCCTGCCGCTGGCCGACGGTACGCCGGTCGAGGTGATGTTCGCGGGCGATCCTAAGGCGCACTTCTCGCTGCACTGGCATGCGGAGTGGAGCGTGGGCGCGATCGTCGAAGGCCGCTGCGAGTTCGTCTGCGCCGGCGCGCCTCGCACCGCACAGGCCGGCGAGCTGGTGCTGATGCCGCCGTTCGCGCTGCACACGGCCGGCGTGAGTGCGCAGGGTTTTCGCATGGTGATGCTGTACGTGCCGCACGCCTGGGTGGCGGCGCGAATGGGGTGGCCAATTGGTCGGCGCGGGTCGCTGCGGCAGGAGGTCTGGCGCGACGAGGCGAGCGTCGACGCGCTCGCGCAGGCGGCATCGGCGAAGGACGGTGCGCGCATCGGCGCGCTGCTCGACGGCATCTTCCGCACGCAGACGACCGACCCGCTCGTGGCAGTCGCGCGGGCGACGGGGGATGCGCGCGTCGAGGCGGTGTGCGACCTGCTCGCGACCGAGGACGCCTGCCGCATCGAACCCACGTCGCTCGCCGAACGGCTCGGCGTGTCGCGCGAGCACTTCCATCGCCTGTTCCGCGCGGCGGTCGGCATGGCGCCGGCGCAGTACGCGCGGCTGGCGCGCATCGCCCGCGCCAAGGTGCTGCTGCGCGAAGGCCATGCGCCGGCCGAGGTGGCCGCGCAATGCGGCTTTGCCGACCAGGCGCATTTCTCGCGCTGGTTCCGCCGCTGCTTCGGCGTGACGCCGGGGAACTACCGGGCAGGCGGCTCGCCAAAAACCGTCGCGTGAGAAACTACGCCCCCGAGCGAGCGTCCCGCGTATGAACGACAAGTCCTTGAATCTGAAAGAAAAAATCATCTCCGTCGCGCCCATGATGGACTGGACCGACAGGCACTGCCGCGTCTTCCACCGCCTCATGACGCGCCACGCGCTGCTCTACACGGAGATGGTGACCACCGGCGCGCTGATCCACGGCGACGTGCCGCGCCACCTGCGCTTTCACGAAGAAGAACACCCCGTCGCGTTGCAGCTCGGCGGCAGTGAGCCGCACGACCTCGCCCATTGCGCGAAGCTCGGCGAAGAGTGGGGCTACGACGAGATCAACCTGAACTGCGGCTGCCCGAGCGAGCGCGTGCAGCGCGGCGCGTTCGGGGCCTGCCTCATGAACGAGCCGCAGCTGGTGGCCGATTGTGTGAAGGCGATGGTCGACGTGGTCGATGTGCCGGTCACGGTGAAGCACCGCATCGGCATCGACAAGATCGAGAGCTACGAGTTCGTGCGCGACTTCGTCGGCGCGGTGAGTGAGGCCGGTTGCGGCACGTTCATCGTGCATGCGCGCAACGCCTGGCTGCAGGGCCTGAGCCCGAAGCAGAACCGCGAGATTCCGCCGCTGCGCTATGCGCTGGTGCACCGCCTGAAGCACGACTTTCCGGCGCTGCAGTTTTCGATCAACGGCGGCATCGCCACCAACGCGCAGGTGCACGAGCACCTGCGGCTGCTCGACGGCGCCATGATCGGCCGCGAGGCGTATCACAACCCCTGGTGGCTGGCCGAATGGGACGCCGAGTTCTACGGCGACGCCCCGCAGACGCTCACGCGCGAGGACATCGAGGCGCGGATGTGCGACTACATGGTCCGCGAGGCGGCCGAACACGGCACCAATTGGTGGTCGATCGCGCGCCACATGCTGGGCCTGCGCAACGGCCTGCCCGGCGCACGCCGCTGGCGCCAGGTCTGGAGCGACCACCGCCTGAAGACCCGCCCGCCGCACGAAGTGATGGCGCTGGCGCACGAACCTGCCGCCCAGGCCGCCTGAATTCCGGCCTCGCCGCCCCGACTTTGTAGACAGTCAACACAATTGAGCGAAGTTGACGCTCGATGGAACACAGTTTCATGACAATGCAACAACAAGTGTGAGCGAAGCACCTGTTTTTGCTCAAGAATAAGGCGGTCAGGGAAACAAGAAAAAGGTTCTGTCTTATGAGTGAAGCTGCAGGCAGCAAGGAAGAAGTCAGTGCGCTTGCCAGGGGGTTGTCGCTGCTGAAGGTCATCGGGATGGCGGCAGCGCCCGTCGGAAACCGGGAGCTGGCCGACACCACCGGCATTCCGAAGGCCACGGTGTCGCGCCTCACGGCGACGTTGGTGGGGGCGGGGTATCTGCGGCAGTCGCAAGACAGCGAGCGTTTCAGCCTGGGGCCGGTGTTGCTCGACATGAGCAGCCGCTACCTGCGCAATTTCGATCTGAGGGCGCTGGCGCGTCCCCATCTGAGCAACCTGGCCGAACTGTCGGGCGCCAGCATCCACATGGCGGTGCGCGACGACCTGGACATGCTGGTCATCGATTCGCTGCGCCCGCGCTCGGCACTCATCAGCTCCCGCATCGATGTCGGCTCGCGCATGTCCATCGCCACCTCCGCCTCCGGCCGCGCCTACATCGGCGCCTTGCCCGGGCCCGAGCAGTCGGCATTGCTGGAGCAGATCCGCCTCGAAACCGGCGAGAACTGGCACGCCATCGAGCCGCGCCTCATCGCCAGCCTCGAAGAGCACGCTCGCCTGGGCTACTGCACCTCCTTCGGCGAATGGAACCCCCAGATCCACGCCCTGGGCTTCGCGCTCGAAGGCCCGCGCGGCGAACGCTACGGCGTGAGCTGCGGCGGTCCTGCTTACCTGCTGCCGAGGGAGGCCATGCTGAGCCGTGTCGCCCCGCGCATGCTGGAAATCGCCCAGCGCATCGCGACAGAGGCCGGCACCCTCACGCTAGGCTGAAAAAGCGAATAGACCGCGCCCGAAGGGCGCCGGTCACCTTCGTGAGACGCCGCGGAACCGGCTCTGCCGGGCCGCAGGCGTCGCCCCCGGAAGGGGGTTGGCGAAGCGACACGAAGTGCGCGCAGCCTGGGGGAGAGCCCTATACAGCGGCTTCCAGGCCGTTGAGGAAGTGCTCGCGCATGCGCGCCATGGCCGTGGCCGCGTCGCGCGCCTCGATGGCCGCCATCACCGCGCGGTGCTCCGCGAGCGACTCGCCAATGCGCCCCGCCTTCAGCAGCGAGTTGTGGCGATTGAGCTTCATCACCTTGCGCAGGTCGGCCACCATCTGGTCGCGCCACTTGTTGTTGGCAATGGCCAGCAGGCTCATGTGGAAGCGCTCGTTCACCGCAAAGAAGTGCTCGCGGTCTTCCTTGCCGGGGGCGGCGGCCGCTTCCAGCTCGGCGTGCAGCGCCTTCAGCTCGGCGCGCTGGGCATCGGTGGCGCGCTCGGCCACCACGCCGGCGGCGTCGCTTTCCAGCAGCGAGAGCAGGTGGTACACGTCGGCCAGGTCCTGCTCCGACACCTCGGTGACGTAGGCCCCGCGCCGTACCTTCATCGTCACCAGCCCTTCGGCGGCCAGCACTTTCAGCGCCTCGCGCAGGGGCGTGCGGCTGATGCCGTATTCCTCGGCCAGCTTGAGCTCGTCGATCCAGCTGCCCGGCTCCAGCTCGCGGCGGAAGATCCGCTGGCGCAGGAGCTCGGCCACCTCTTCATAGAGGGCGCGGGGGGTCAGGGTGACGGCGGACATGGGCTGAACTGTACTTCAAAATCGCGTTTGAATTAATAATTACAGATGGGTTAGACTTGTGAACGGCTTGCAAATCCGTGCAAGCGACCTTGCGAATCCCGTCAGACCACCGCCCGGAGCGGCGCCTTCCATGAGCAGCAGCACACCCGAACCCACCTACAAGCCGGCCGATCTCGACGCCTGGGCCAAGTCCGCCGCCAAGTCGGCGCCCGGCGGCGACGTGAATGCGCTGAACTGGATCACGCCCGACGGCATCAGCGTGAAGCCGCTGTACACCGCGGCCGACCTGCAAGGCCTGAAGTACACCGACACGCTGCCGGGCTTCGAGCCCTACCTGCGCGGCCCGCAGGCCACCATGTATGCGGTGCGCCCCTGGACCATCCGCCAGTACGCCGGCTTCTCCACCGCCGAAGAATCGAACGCGTTCTACCGCAAGGCGCTGGCCGCCGGCGGCCAGGGCGTGAGCGTGGCCTTCGACCTGGCCACCCACCGCGGCTACGACAGCGACCATCCGCGCGTGACCGGCGACGTCGGCAAGGCCGGCGTGGCGATCGACTCGGTCGAGGACATGAAGATCCTGTTCGACCAGATCCCGCTGGACAAGGTGAGTGTCTCGATGACGATGAACGGCGCCGTGCTGCCGGTGCTGGCGGGCTACGTGGTCGCGGCCGAAGAGCAGGGCGTGGCGCAAGACCAGCTGAGCGGAACCATCCAGAACGACATCCTCAAGGAGTTCATGGTCCGCAACACGTACATCTTTCCGCCGGCGCCGAGCATGCGGATCATTGGCGACATCATCGAGTACACGGCGCAGAAGATGCCGAAGTTCAACTCGATCTCGATCAGCGGCTATCACATGCAGGAAGCCGGCGCCAACCAGGCGCTGGAGCTCGCGTTCACGCTGGCCGACGGCAAGGAGTACGTGAAGACCGCGCTGGCCAAGGGCCTGGACGTCGACGGCTTTGCCGGGCGCCTGAGCTTCTTCTGGGCCATCGGCATGAACTTCTACCTCGAGGTGGCCAAGATGCGCGCGGCGCGCCTCTTGTGGTGCCGCATCATGAAGGAGTTCAACCCCAAGAACCCCAAGAGCCTGATGCTGCGCACGCACTGCCAGACCTCGGGCTGGTCGCTCACCGAGCAGGACCCGTACAACAACGTGGTGCGCACCACCATCGAGGCGATGGCTGCGGTGTTCGGCGGCACGCAGTCGCTGCACACCAACGCGCTCGACGAAGCCATTGCGCTGCCCACCGAGTTCAGCGCCCGCATCGCGCGCAACACGCAGCTCATCATCCAGGAAGAGACGCACATCACGAACGTGATCGACCCCTGGGCCGGCAGCTACATGATGGAGAAGCTCACGCAGGACATGGCCGACGCCGCCTGGACCATCATCGAAGAGGTCGAGGCGATGGGCGGCATGACCAAGGCCGTCGACAGCGGCTGGGCCAAGCTCAAGATCGAGGCCGCCGCCGCCGAGAAGCAGGCGCGCATCGACTCGGGCAAGGACGTGATCGTCGGCGTCAACAAGTACAAGCTCAAGAACGAAGACGCGATCGACAGCCTGTCGATCGACAACGTGAAGGTGCGCGAGCAGCAGGTGGCGCGCCTGCAGAGCATCCGCGCCTCGCGCGACAACGCCAAGGTGCAGGCCGCGCTGGACGCGCTCACCGATGCCGCCGAGAACAACACCGGCAACCTGTTGGCGCTGAGCATCGACGCGGTGCGCGCCCGCGCCACCGTCGGCGAGATTTCCGACGCCCTCGAAAAATCATTCGGCCGCCATCGCGCCGACACGCAGAAGGTGACCGGTGTGTACGCTGCCGCCTACGACTCGGCCGAAGGCTGGGAAAACCTCAAGACCGAGATCAACGCGTTCGCCGAAGCGCAAGGCCGCCGCCCGCGCGTGATGATTTCCAAGCTGGGCCAGGACGGGCATGACCGTGGCGCGAAGGTCGTCGCCACCGCGTTCGCCGACCTGGGCTTCGACGTCGACATGGGCCCGCTGTTCCAGACGCCCGAAGAGTGCGCGCGCCAGGCCATCGAGAACGACGTGCATGCCGTGGGCGTGAGCACGCTCGCCGCCGGCCACAAGACGCTGGTGCCGGCCATCATCGAAGAGCTGCGCAAGCAGGGCGCGGACGACATCATCGTCTTCGTCGGCGGCGTGATTCCGCGCCAGGACTACGACTTCCTGTACGAAGCCGGCGTCAAGGGCATCTACGGCCCGGGCACGCCCATCCCGGCCAGCGCCAAGGACGTGCTGGAGCAGATCCGCGCGGCCGTCGCAGTCTGAGACGAAGCGACGTGGGCGATCTCTTGTCGCGGCTGTCGCTGCAGCCCGTGGATTCCAGCGATTTCGAAGACATGCTGGCCGTGCGCATCGATGCGATGCGCCCGAGCCTGGAGCGCGTCGGCCGTTTCGACCTCACGCGCTCGCGCGAGCGCCTGTCGGCCGGTTTCGTGGTGCCGTACATGCACCACATCGTGCTCGACGGTGAGCAGCGCCTGGGCTTCATCACGCTCAAGCCCGAGGACGCGGATGCGCTGCGCCTCGATCACCTGTACCTGCGCACCGGCTTCCAGGGGCGCGGCATCGGCGAATGGGCGCTGCGCTGGGCCAAGGCGCAGGCGCGCGAACAGAAGCTGGACATCAAGCTCACCGCGCTCGTGCAGAGCGACGCCAACCGCTTCTACCAGCGGCACGGCTTCGTGCTGGAAGGCGAGGAGGGCGTCGACCTGCACTACCGCTGGCGCGTGGCGTCGGAGGCCGTGTGCTGAACACCGTCGGCGCGCTCGAACGCGCGCTGGCCGATGCGCCGGGCATGGCACAGCGGCGTGCCATCGCCAAGGCGATCACGCTGCTCGAATCGACGCGCGCCGACCACCGCGCGCAGGCCGACGAGCTGCTCACGGCGCTGCTGCCGCGCACCGGCGCGTCGTTTCGTCTCGGCATCTCGGGCGTGCCCGGCGTGGGCAAGTCGACCTTCATCGAAACGCTGGGCCTGCTGCTGATCGGCAAGGGCCACCGCGTGGCGGTGCTCACCATCGACCCGTCGTCCACCGTCTCGGGCGGCTCCATCCTCGGCGACAAGACGCGCATGGAGCGCCTGTCGGTGCACGAGCGCGCCTACATCCGGCCCAGCCCGTCCAGCGGCACGCTCGGCGGCGTGGCCGAGAAGACGCGCGAGGCCATGCTGGTCTGCGAGGCCGCGGGCTACGACATCGTGATCGTCGAGACCGTGGGCGTGGGCCAGAGCGAAACGGCCGTGGCCGGCATGACCGACATGTTCGTGCTGCTGCAGCTGCCCAACGCGGGTGACGACCTGCAGGCGATCAAGAAGGGCGTGATGGAGCTGGCCGACCTGGTCGCCATCAACAAGGCCGACATCGACCGCGACGCCGCCACGCGCGCGCAGGCCCAGATCACCTCGGCGCTGCGCCTGTTCGGCCACCAGGGCAACCCCGACCATGCGCACGCGGTGCACGACGCGCACAGCGGCGTGGAGCGCCGCTTCTGGCTGCCCAAGGTGCTGCAGCTCAGCGCGCTCGCGGGCACCGGCGTCGACGCCTTCTGGGACGCCGTGCTCGAATTCAAGGCGCTGCAGACCGCCAACGGCAAGCTCGCCAAGCGCCGCGAAAAGCAGGCCACCGCGTGGATGTGGGAACGCATCGACGCCGGGCTCAAGCAGGCGTTTCGCCAGCACGCGCAGGTGCGCGAGCTGTTGCCGCAACTCACGCAGCAGGTGGCCCAGGGCAGCCTGCCGGCCTCGACGGCGGCGCGCCAGCTGCTCGCCGCGGCAGCCATCACTGCCCGGGTGTGACACCCCGGCCCCCCCAAGACTCTCCCAGCAATCCAGAACCACAGCTTCGGAAGCACACCATGCAAGAACTGATCGAACAACTCGAAAAGAAGCGCGCCCAGGCGCGACTCGGCGGCGGGCAGAAGCGCATCGACGCGCAGCACGCCAAGGGCAAGCTCACGGCGCGCGAGCGCATCGAGCTGCTGCTCGACGACGGCACGTTTGAAGAGTGGGACATGTTCGTCGAGCACCGCTCGGTCGACTTCGGCATGGCCGAGCAGAAGATCCCCGGCGACGGCGTGGTCACGGGCTACGGCATGATCAACGGCCGCCTCGTGTTCGTGTTCAGCCAGGACTTCACGGTCTTCGGCGGCGCGCTCAGCGAAGCCCACGCCGAGAAGATCTGCAAGGTGATGGACCAGGCCATGAAGGTCGGCGCACCGGTCATCGGCCTGAACGATTCGGGCGGCGCCCGCATCCAGGAAGGCGTGGCCTCGCTGGGCGGCTATGCCGACGTGTTCCAGCGCAACGTGATGGCCTCGGGCGTGGTGCCGCAGATCAGCATGATCATGGGCCCGTGCGCCGGCGGCGCGGTGTACTCGCCCGCCATGACCGACTTCATCTTCATGGTGAAGGACAGCAGCTACATGTTCGTCACCGGCCCCGAAGTGGTGAAGACCGTGACGCACGAGAGCGTGACGGCCGAGGAACTGGGCGGCGCCATCACCCACACCACGCGCAGCGGCGTGGCCGACATGGCGTTCGAGAACGACGTCGAGGCGCTGATGATGCTGCGCCGCCTGTACAACTACCTGCCGCTGAACAACCGCGAGAAGCCGCCGGTGCGCCTGGGCAACGACGGCCAGGGCGACCCGGCCGACCGGCCCGACTACTCGCTGGACACGCTGGTGCCCGACAACCCGAACAAGCCCTACGACATCAAGGAGCTGATCCTGAAGGTGGTGGACGACGGCGACTTCTTCGAGCTGCAGCCCGACTACGCGAAGAACATCGTGATCGGCTTCGCGCGCATGGAAGGCCAGACGGTCGGCATCGTGGCCAACCAGCCGCTGGTGCTGGCGGGCTGCCTGGACATCAAGAGCAGCATCAAGGCGGCGCGCTTCGTGCGCTTTTGCGATGCTTTCAACATCCCCGTCATCACCTTCGTCGACGTGCCCGGCTTCATGCCCGGCACCGGCCAGGAGTACGGCGGCATCATCAAGCACGGCGCCAAGCTGCTGTACGCGTACGCGGAGTGCACGGTGCCCAAGATCACCGTCATCACGCGCAAGGCCTACGGCGGCGCGTATGACGTGATGGCCTCCAAGCACCTGCGCGGCGACGTCAACCTGGCCTGGCCGCGCGCCGAGATCGCGGTGATGGGCGCCAAGGGCGCGGTGGAGATCATCTTCCGCGAGGACAAGAACGACCCCGAGAAGCTCGCGGCCCGCGAGGCCGAGTACAAGGCCCGCTTTGCCAACCCGTACGTGGCCGGCGCGCGCGGCTACATCGACGACGTGATCCTGCCGCACGAGACGCGCAAGCGCATCTGCCGCTCGCTCGTGATGCTGCGCGAGAAGAAGCTCGAGAACCCGTGGCGCAAGCACGGAAACATTCCGCTCTGAGCCGCACGGAGAAAGAAGAACATGTTCAAGAAGATCCTGATTGCGAACCGCGGCGAAATCGCTTGCCGTGTGATCCAGACCGCCAAGAAGATGGGCATCCTGACGGTGGCCGTCTACTCCGACGCCGACAAGGAAGCCCGCCACGTCGAGCTGGCCGACGAGGCCGTGCACATCGGCGCCGCGCCCAGCCGTGAGAGTTACCTGCAGGCCGACCGCATCATCGCGGCCTGCAAGAAGACCGGCGCCGAGGCCGTGCACCCGGGCTACGGCTTCCTGTCGGAGAACGAAGCCTTTGCGCGCAAGGTCGAGGAAGAGGGCATTGCCTTCATCGGCCCGAAGCACTATTCGATCGCGGCCATGGGCGACAAGATCGCCTCGAAGAAGCTCGCGAACGAAGCCCAGGTCAACACCATCCCCGGCTGGAACGACGCCATCGAGACGGCCGAGCGCGCCGTCGAGATTGCCAAGGACATCGGCTACCCGGTGATGATCAAGGCCTCGGCCGGCGGCGGCGGCAAGGGCCTGCGCGTGGCCTTCAACGACAAGGAAGCCTTCGAAGGCTTCACCTCGTGCCGCAACGAGGCGCGTAACAGCTTCGGCGACGACCGCGTGTTCATCGAGAAGTTCGTCGAGGAGCCGCGCCACATCGAGATCCAGGTGCTGGGCGACTCGCACGGCAACGTCATCTACCTGAACGAGCGCGAGTGCTCCATTCAGCGCCGCCACCAGAAGGTGATCGAGGAGGCGCCGTCGCCCTTCATCACCGATGCCACGCGCAAGGCGATGGGCGAGCAGGCCGTGGCACTGGCCAAGGCCGTGAAGTACCAGAGCGCGGGCACGGTGGAGTTCGTGGTTGGCAAGGACCAGAGCTTCTACTTCCTGGAGATGAATACGCGCCTGCAGGTGGAGCACCCGGTGACGGAGTGCATCACCGGCCTGGACCTGGTCGAGCTGATGATCCGCGTGGCGGCCGGCGAGAAGCTGCCGCTGGCGCAGGCCGACGTGAAGCGCGACGGCTGGGCCATCGAGTGCCGCATCAACGCCGAAGACCCGTTCCGCAACTTCCTGCCCTCGACGGGCCGCCTGGTGAAGTTCCAGCCGCCGGCTGAGAACATGTTCGCGAGCGACACGGGCCACCTGCACGGCGTGCGCGTGGACACCGGCGTGTACGACGGCGGCGAGATCCCGATGTACTACGACTCGATGATCGCCAAGCTCATCGTGCACGGCAAGGACCGCAACGAGGCCATCGCGCTCATGCGCGAGGCGCTCAACGGCTTCGTGATCCGCGGCATCAGCAGCAACATCCCGTTCCAGGCGGCGCTGCTGGCGCATCCGAAGTTCGTGGTGGGCGATTTCAACACCGGCTTCATTGCCGAGCACTACGGCAAGGGCTTCCACGCGGAAGACGTGCCGCACGCCGATCCGGCGTTCCTGGTGGCGCTGGCCGCCTTCGTCAACCGCCGCTACCGCGCGCGCGCCTCGGGCATCAGCGGGCAGCTCGCGGGCCACGGCGTGAAGGTGGGCGAGCAGTTCGTGGTGGTCGAGCTGGGCCCCGAGGGCAAGCACGTGCACCACGCGGTGTCGGTGAGTGACTTCCAGGACAAGACCGGCGCCAGCGTCGTCACGGTGGGCGACAAGCGCTACCAGATCGAGAGCGACTTCGCGCTGGGCGCGGTGCGTGTGCAGGGCACGACCAACGGCAAGCCCTTCACGGCGCAGGTGGAGCGCGGCGCGGGCAAGAACCCGCTGGCGCTGCGCGTGTCGCACGACGGCACGCAGATCGAGACCATGGTGCTGTCGCCACTGGGCGCGCGCCTGCTCGAACTGATGCCCTACAAGGCGCCGCCCGACCTGAGCAAGTTCCTGATGTCGCCGATGCCGGGCCTGCTGGTCGAGGTGTCGGTGCAGCCGGGGCAGCAGGTCCAGGCCGGCGAGAAGCTGGCCGTGATCGAGGCCATGAAGATGGAAAACGTGCTGTTCGCCACGCAGGACGGCGTGGTGGGCAAGATCTCGGCGGCCAAGGGCGAATCGCTCGCCGTCGACCAAATCATTCTGGAGTTCAACTGATGGGTGCCAACGACCTGCAACAAGCGGCAATCACGCTGCACCGCCCGGCCAAGGCCGTGGCGACGCCCCAGGGCCCCTGGTCCGTGGAGGCCATCCAGGCGCTGCTCGACAAGCCTTTCATGGAACTGCTGTTCGAGGCGCAGACCGTGCACCGCCGGCATTTCCCCGAGGGCGACATCGAGCTGGCCACGCTGCTGTCGGTGAAGACCGGCGGCTGCCCCGAGAACTGCGGCTACTGCCCGCAGTCGGCCGAGTTCGACACCGGCGTGAAGGCGCAAAAGCTCATGGAGGTCGACGAGGTGGTGCGCGCCGCGCAGGCCGCCAAGGACGCCGGCGCCACGCGCTTTTGCATGGGCGCCGCCTGGCGCGCGCCCAAGGACCGCGACGTCGAAAAGGTGGCGGTGCTGGTCGAGGCCGTGAAGGGCCTGGGCCTGCAGACCTGCGCCACGCTGGGCATGCTGGAGCCGCACCACGCGCAGCAGCTCAAGGCCGCCGGCCTGGACTACTACAACCACAACCTGGACACCGCGCCCGAGTACTACACCGACGTGGTCGACACGCGCACCTACCAGGACCGCCTGGACACGCTGGCGGCCGTGCGCGGCGCCGGCATCAGCGTGTGCTGCGGCGGCATCGTGGGCATGGGCGAGCAGCCGGTGCACCGCGCCGGGCTGATCGCGCAGCTCGCCAACATGGACCCGTACCCGGAGTCGGTGCCGATCAACAGCCTGGTGCGCGTGCCCGGCACGCCGCTGGCCGACTCGGAGCCGGTCGATCCCTTCGACTTCGTGCGCATGATCGCCGTGGCGCGCATCACCATGCCAACGGCGCGCGTGCGCCTGTCGGCCGGCCGCCAGCAGATGGGCGAGGCGGTGCAGGCCCTGTGCTTCATGGCCGGCGCCAATTCGATCTTCTACGGCGACAAGCTGCTGGTCACCGGCAACCCCGACGTCGATGCCGACGTGCAGCTGCTGCGCAAGCTCGGCCTGCGTTCGCATCGCACGCAGGAGCAGGCGGAAGAAGGCGGCTGCGCATGACGACGCCGCGTCCCTTCAAGGTGCTGGGCATCCAGCAGATCGCCATCGGCGGCCCCGACAAGCTGCGGCTGCAGAAGCTGTGGGTCGACATGCTGGGGCTCGAGGTGACGGGCACCTTCCGCAGCGAGCGCGAGAACGTCGACGAGGACATCTGTTCGATGGGCAGCGGCCCGTTCAAGGTCGAGGTCGACCTGATGCAGCCGCTGGACCCCGAGAAGAAACCGGCGGTGCACACCACGCCGCTCAATCACGTCGGCCTGTGGATCGACGACCTGCCCAAGGCCGTCGAATGGCTCACGGCGCAGGGCGTGCGCTTTGCGCCGGGCGGCATCCGCAAGGGCGCGGCCGGTTTCGACATCTGCTTTTTGCACCCCAAGGCCAACGACGAGTTCCCGATCTCGGGCGAGGGCGTGCTGGTCGAGATGGTGCAGGCGCCGCCCGAGGTGGTGACGGCCTTCAACGCGCTCGCCGCTACGCGCTGAGTGCCTTGCGCACCGGCGGCTTCACGTCGGCGCGCTGCGGCGGCAGCATCGGCTGGTGCTCGCGCGCCGGGTTCAAAATGATCGAGGTCGCGGTCTCGGTCAGGATGCAGAACTTGGCGAGCACCGCATCGAGGTGCGGCACGTCGATCACCGCGATTTCGAGGATCCAGCTGTCCTCGCCGGTCACGTTGTAGGCATTGACGCATTCGGGCGTCTCCTGCACCAGTTTCACCACGAGGTCGTAGTCGGCGCGCCCGACGCGAATGATTCCGCGGATGCCGTAGCCCAGCCGCGTGAGGTTCACGGTGGCGCGGTAGCCGGTGATGACGCCGGCGGCTTCCAGCTTTTTCACGCGCTCGGTCACGGCCGGCTGGCTCAGGTGCACGCGGCGGCCCAGCTCGGCCATGCTCAGGCGCGCGTCGGCCTGCAGTTCGGCCAGGATGCGGGTGTCGTGGGCGTCCAGCGTGGGGGTCAAGGTGAAGTCCATGGAAGTCCTTTAATTCGACGGTGCGGTGCGAGCAGAACCATGAATTTCGCATGGCTGCCGGCGGGTGGCTTTCATACCATGACGGACACCTGATACCAATAAGAGACACCCTCGCCATGTCGACACTCGCACCAACTGCGCAGGCCGCGCCTGCTTCTTCGCGCCCCCGGCTGACGCCGCTGCTGTGGCTGTGCCTGGCCGCCACCTGGGTGGTCTGGGGCTCGACCTACCTGGCCATCAAGTACGCGCTGATCAGCTTTCCGCCGTTCCTGCAGATGGGCTCGCGCTTCCTGGTCGCGGGCGTGCTGCTGGCGGCGTGGATGCGCTGGCGCGGCACGCCCTGGCCGACGCGCCTGCAGTGGCGCAATGCGCTGGTCGTCGGGGCGCTGATGCTCGGCGGCGGCATGGGTGGCACGGCGCTGGCCGAGGTGTCGATCGGCTCGGGGCTGGTGGTGGCGTTCATTGCCGTCATTCCGTTGTTGATCGCGCTCTTGAACCTGATCTGGGGCGTGAAGCCGGCCCGGCTCGAAGCGGCCGGCATTGCGCTCGGGCTGGTCGGCGTGCTGATGCTCACGCAGGGCAGCGGCTTCAAGGCCTCGCCCGAAGGGCTGATCGCGATCTGCGTGGCCTGCATCTGTTGGTCGCTCGGCAGCGTGCTGAGCCAGCGCAGGCTGCCGCTGGCGCCCGGCGCGATGGGCTTCGCGAGCGAGATGCTGTGCGGCGGCGTGGTGCTGATGGTGCTGGCCGCGGTGTCGGGCGAAACGATGCGCTGGCCGCCGCAGCCGGTGGCGCTGGGGGCGTGGGTCTACCTCGTGGTGTTCGGCTCGCTGATCGCGTTCAACGCCTACATGGTGCTGCTCGCGCAGGCGCCGGCCGGGCTGGCGGCGAGCTACACCTTCGTCAATCCGGTGATCGCGATGCTGCTGGGCGTGTGGATCGCCCACGAGACGGTCACGCGCTTCGAGTGGTACGCCGTGGGCGTGGTGCTGGCGGGCGTGCTGCTGTTGCTCTTCAAGCGCCCGCAGAAGGGCTGACCGAGCTCAGGCGGGGCGGCGCCAGAAGGCGAGGGTGGCGGCCAGCAGCCACATGCCGACCGCGCAGCTGCGGTTGAGCATCGTGAGGCCGCGGCGCGAGAGCCAGCGCACGGCCTGCGTGCCGGCGCCGGCATAGGCCAGCATCACGCAGGTGTCGAGCGCCACGAAGATCGCGCCCAGCACCAGGTACTGCATGCCCTGGGGCTTGGCGGTGTCGATGAACTGGGGCAGGAAGGCGGCGAAGAACAGCACCGTCTTCGGGTTGGACAGCGCCACCATCAGGCTGCGCACGAGCGCGATGCGACCGTGCGGACGGACCTCGATGGCCGACTTGGCCAGCGCGGTGCCCAGGTCGGTCGCTTCGCTGCGCCACAGCTTGATGCCGAGCCAGACCAGGTAGGCCACGCCCGCGACACGGATCGCGTTGAAGAGCCATTCCGAGGCCGCGAGCAGCGAGCCCAGCCCGAGCGCCACGACCGCGATCAGCGAGACGCTGCCCAGCGAGGCGCCCGCGATGCCCCAACTGGCGCGGCGCATGCCGCCGTCGATGCCGTTGGACAGCGCCAGCAGCATGGTCGGGCCGGGGATCACCGCCAGGGCGAGCGAGGCGACGGCATAGATCAGTAGGGTGTCGAGGGTCATGGTTTCGTTGCTCCTTGGCGCTGTTCGGCGGCGGCGCGGGCACGCGCCAGGGCGGCTTCGACGATGGAGCGCTTGCGCGTATCGGCGGCTTGCGGTTCGGTGGCAGCGGGCGCCGGTTCGGCTTCGCGTTTTGCCGTGTCGCGATGTTGGGCGTGCAGCTTGTAGCGCTGCAGGGCGGCCTGCGCCTGTGCCTGCGACCACGCCTGCCAGCCGCTGCGGCCGGGCGTTTCGACTTCGAGCGAGATGCAATCGACCGGGCAGACCGGAATGCACAGCTCGCAGCCCGTGCAGTGCGCCTCGATCACCGTGTGCATGCGCTTGTGGATGCCGATGATCGCGTCGGTCGGGCAAGCGTCGAGGCAGAGCGTGCAGCCGATGCACCACGCCTCGTCGATGACCGCCATGGCGCGCGGGCCTTCGGTGCCGAACTGCGGATCGAGCGGCCGCGCGGCGCGGCCCGTGAGCAGCGCGAGGCGCTCGATGCCCTCGGCACCGCCGGGCGGGCACTGGTTGATGTCGGCCTCGCCGTCGGCGATGGCCTGCGCGTAGCCTGCGCAATCCGGGTAGCCGCACCGTGTGCACTGCGTTTGAGGCAGTGCGTCGTTGATGCGTGCGGCCAGCCCGTTCACGGTGGGTGATGCGCGCGGCTCAGCGCGCGGCGCTGGCGCGCGGCTTCTTTGCCGCTGCGGCCGGCTTCTTGGCGGCCGGCGCAGCCTTCACGGCGACCGCCTTCTTGGCGGCGACCGGCGTCTTGCGGGCTGCAGCGGTAGCCACGACCTTCAGCTTCTGGCCGGGCTTGATGCGGTCTTCGGCCGGCAGCTCTTCGCGCGCACCGGCGCGGCGCTGGGGCTCGTCGCTGGCGGCGATGAAGTTGCGCACCTTCGGGTAGACCAGATCGCGCCAGCGGCGGCCGCTGAAGATGCCGTAGTGGCCCGCGCCCTTGACCTCGTAGTGCTCGCGCTTGGCGTCGGCGATGCCGGTGCACAGGCTGTGCGCGGCCTGGGTCTGGCCCGAGCCGGAGATGTCGTCGAGTTCGCCTTCGACGGTGAGCAGGGCGGTGGCGTGGATGTCCTGCGGACGCACGCGCTCCACCTGGCCGGCGGGGCTCTTCACGTCCCAGGTGCCGTTGACCAGGTCGAAGTCCTGGAACACCGTGCGGATGGTCTCCAGGTAGTAATCCGCGTCCATGTCGAGCACGGCGTTGTACTCGTCGTAGAACTTGCGATGGGCTTCGGCGCTGGCGTCGTCACCCTTGATCAGGTCCTTGAAGTAGTCGTAGTGGCTGCTGGCGTGGCGGTCGGGGTTCATGGCCACGAAGCCCGTGTGCTGCAGGAAGCCCGGGTAGACCTTGCGGCCCGCGCCCGGGAAGCCTTGCGGCACGCGGTAGATCACGTTGTTCTCGAACCACTCGAAGCTCTTGTTGGTCGCGAGGTTGTTCACGGCCGTGGGCGATTTGCGCGCGTCGATCGGGCCGCCCATCATGGTCATCGTGAGGGGCAGCGGCTCGCCGCGGCTGGCCATGAGCGAAACGGCCGCCAGCACCGGCACGGTGGGCTGGCACACGCTCACGACGTGGCAGTTGCCGTACTCGGCCTGCAGGCGGCGGATGAACTCCTGCACGTAGTTGATGTAGTCGTCCAGGTGGAACTCGCCGTCGGACAGCGGCACCAGGCGCGCGTTCTTCCAGTCGGTGATGTAGACCTTGTGGTCCTGCAGCATGGTGCGCACGGTGTCGCGCAGCAGCGTGGCGTAGTGGCCCGACAGCGGCGCCACGATCAGCACCACGGGCTGGCTCTTGAGCGTCTTGAGGATGTGCGGTTCGTCGGTGAAGCGCTTGAAGCGGCGCAGTTCGCAGAAGGGCTTGTCGAGCTCGACGGCCTCCTGGATCACGACCTCTTCGCCGTCGACCTTGACGGACTTGATGTTGAACTCGGGCTTCTCGTAGTCCTTGCCCAGCCGGTACAGCAGGTCATAGCCGGCGGCCATGCGCTGTGCCATCGGCAGTTGGCTCCAGACGGCGCCGGGGCCGTAGAGCTTGGAGGCGGCCTGGGCGAAGTCCGAGAAGGGCTCCATCAGGGAACGCTGGGCTTCGTAGAGTTGATAGAGCATCGCGGATCTTTGAGTGGATGTTGCAGTGCAATATATCAGTGCATTTGCCGCGGCGCAGGGGGCCGAACCCTAGCCCGAAGCGGGCTGGATTCGCCTTCTTTGGCCGAATGTGAACGAATCGTCAAAAAGTCGATTCACTCACACCCGGTTGTCACCTAGATGACCTTCGCAATCGACGCGCAGACGTAGTCGATGTTCTTGCTGTTGAGCGCGGCGACGCACATGCGGCCGGTGTCGGTGCCGTACACGCCGAACTCGTTGCGCAGGCGCACCATCTGGTCCTTGGTCAGGCCCGAGTAGCTGAACATGCCGATCTGGGTGGTGATGAAGCTCATGTCTTCCTTCACGCCGGCGGCCTTCAGGCCGTCGACCAGCTTCTGGCGCATGGCCTTGATGCGCACGCGCATCTCGCCCAGTTCCTTTTCCCACAGGGCGCGCAGCTCGGGGGTGCCGAGCACCGCGGCCACCACGGCGCCACCGTGGATCGGTGGGTTGCTGTAGTTGGTGCGGATGGCGATCTTGAGTTGCGACAGCACGCGGCCGGCTTCTTCCTTGTTCTCGCACAGCACCGACAGGGCGCCGACGCGCTCGCCGTACAGGCTGAAGCTCTTGGAGAACGAGGTCGACACGAAGAAGGTCAGGCCGGCATCGACGAACTTGGCGACCGCCGCGCCGTCTTCCTTCAGGCCGTAGCCGAAGCCCTGGTAGGCCATGTCGAGGAAGGGCACGAGGCCCTTGGCCTTGACGGCGGCGACGACCTGGTCCCACTGCGCGGGGGTGATGTCGTAGCCGGTCGGGTTGTGGCAGCAGGCGTGCAGCACGACGATGGTGCCGGCCGGTGCCGCGTTCAGGGCGGCCAGCATGCCGTCGAAGTTGATGCCGCGCTGGGCGGCGTCGTAGTAGGGGTAGCTCTCGACCGTGAAGCCGGCGTTGGTGAACAGCGCGCGGTGGTTTTCCCAGCTCGGGTCGCTGATCAGCACGGTGGCGTTGGGGTTGAGCTTCTTGAGGAAGTCGGCGCCGACCTTCAGGCCGCCGGTGCCGCCGATGGCCTGGATGGTGGCCACGCGGCCGGAGGTGACGGGCTCGCTCTCGGGGCCGAAGACCAGGCCCTTGACGGCGTTGTCGTAGGCCACGATGCCGTCGATCGGCAGGTAGCCGCGGGCCGAGGGGGCCTTCATCATGTTCTGCTCTGCGGCCTGCACGCACTGGAGCAGGGGCAGCTTGCCGTTGTCGTCGTAATACACGCCGACGCCGAGATTGACCTTGAGGGGGTTGGTGTCGGCTGCAAATTGCTCGTTGAGGCCGAGGATCGGGTCGCGCGGCGCCATTTCGACCGCGGTGAACATAGACATGGAAAGGTCCTTTGGGATGAAAGCTTCGCTGGCAACCGGAGGAGGCTTTATCCTTTCCGGTTGCCTTGAATTTTACCGGCGCCACGCCACCTGTCGGGAACAGCCATGCCAGAGAACACCGAAGCCATAGCAGACCTGAAGAAACTCGACCCCATCGGGCCGGCGAAGCAGGGCGAATTCATCCGCTACCCCGATTCGCCGTTCGAGCTGTTCCAGCCCTATCCGCCGGCGGGTGACCAGCCCGCGGCCATCGACGGCCTGGTGGCCGGGGTGCTCGACGGCGAGGTGTTCCAGACCCTGCTGGGCGTGACGGGTTCGGGCAAGACCTTCACCATGGCCAACGTGATCGCCCGCCTGGGCCGTCCGGCCATCGTGTTCGCGCCCAACAAGACACTGGCGGCGCAGCTGTACAGCGAATTCCGCGAGTTCTTCCCGAAGAACGCCGTCGAGTACTTCGTGAGCTACTACGACTACTACCAGCCCGAGGCGTACGTGCCGCAGCGCGATCTGTTCATCGAGAAGGACTCCTCGATCAACGAGCACATCGAGCAGATGCGCCTGTCGGCCACCAAGAGTGTGCTGGAGCGGCGCGACACGGTCATCGTGGCCACGGTGAGCGCCATCTACGGCATCGGCACGCCCGAGGACTACATGGAGATGCGGCTGATTGCCCGCGTCGGCGACAAGGTTGGTCAGCGCGATCTGATCTCGCGGCTCATTCGCATGCAGTACACGCGCAACGAGCAGGACTTTGCGCGGGGCACGTTCCGGGTGCGCGGCGACACCATCGACGTGTTTCCGGCCGAGCACAGCGAGCTGGCGATCCGCTTCGAGCTGTTCGACGACGAGATCGAGTCGCTGCAGCTGTTCGACCCGCTCACCGGGCGCATCCGCCAGAAGGTGCCGCGCTTCACCGTGTACCCGTCGAGCCACTACGTGACGCCGCGCGACAAGGTGTTGGCGGCGGTCGAAACCATCAAGATCGAGCTGGCCGGCCGGCTCAAGGAGCTGACCGGCTCCGGCAAGCTGGTCGAGGCGCAGCGGCTGGAGCAGCGCACGCGCTTCGACCTGGAAATGTTGGCCGAGATCGGCCACTGCAAGGGCATCGAGAACTACACGCGGCACCTCTCGGGCGCGGAGCCTGGCGACCCGCCGGCGACGCTCACCGACTACATGCCGAAGGACTCGTTGATGTTCCTCGACGAGAGCCATCAGATGATGGGCCAGCTCAGCGCCATGTACAACGGCGACCGGGCGCGCAAGGTCACGCTGGTCGAGTACGGCTTTCGCTTGCCGAGCGCGCTGGACAACCGGCCGCTCAAGCTCGAGGAGTTCGAAAAGCGGGTGCGCCAGTGCATCTTCGTGTCGGCCACGCCGGCGCAGTACGAGAAGGACCACGCCGGCAACGTCGTCGAGCAGCTGGTGCGGCCGACCGGGCTGATCGACCCCGAGGTCGAGGTGCGTCCCGCCACGCACCAGGTGGACGACGTGCTGGGCGAGATCCGCATCCGGGTCGACAAGAACGAGCGCGTGCTGATCACCACGCTGACCAAGCGCATGGCCGAGCAGCTCACCGACTACCTGGGCGACAACGGCGTGAAGGTGCGCTACCTGCACAGCGACGTCGACACGGTCGAGCGGGTCGAGATCCTGCGCGACCTGCGTCTGGGCACCTTCGACGTGCTGGTGGGCATCAACCTGCTGCGCGAGGGGTTGGACATTCCCGAGGTGTCGCTGGTGGCGATCCTCGATGCCGACAAGGAAGGCTTCCTGCGCGCGGAGCGTTCGCTGATCCAGACCATCGGCCGCGCGGCGCGCAACCTGAACGGCAAGGCCATTCTTTATGCCGACCGGATGACCGAGTCGATGAAGAAGGCCATGGGCGAGACCGAGCGCCGCCGCAACCGGCAGATCGCCCACAACGAGGCGAACGGCATCACGCCGCGCAGCATCGTGAAGCAGGTGCGCGACCTGATCGACGGCGTCTACAGCGAGAAGACCGGCAAGGAAATGGCCAAGCTCGACCTGGAACGCGCCAAGGTCGAGGACATGAGCGAGAAGGACATCGCCCGGGAAATCAAGCGGCTCGAGAAGCAGATGCTGGAGCACGCCCGCAACCTCGAGTTCGAAAAAGCGGCCCGGGTGCGCGACCAGCTGGCGCTGCTGCGCGAGCAGGCGTTCGGGGCGTCGGGCGGCGACAACATCGCCGGTTTGGCGTCCTGATTTCAGCTAGGTCATAAGTTCGCTTTCTTCAAGCGAGCCGCGCTGGGGTTTACCCGAGCAGATCTCAGGGGCTTCTGCTATACTTGACCGAAATACTCAACAACAAAGAACTTCGCGATGAAGGACCGACTCCTACCGGCTGGTTCACCAGCGTCGGGGTCGGGCAGGGCGGAGACGAAGTCACCGCGGCCCAAGGCTGTGGTGTCATTTCAACGGTAAGCACTTGAAGGAGCTTGCGATGCGTCTCACTACCAAAGGCCGTTTTGCGGTCACAGCAATGATCGATCTGGCGTTGCGTCAGAACACCGGTCCGGTCACGCTGGCTGCGATCAGCCAGCGGCAGCAGATTTCGTTGTCGTACCTCGAACAGCTGTTCGGCAAACTGCGCCGCCACGAGCTGGTCGAATCGACCCGCGGCCCCGGCGGCGGCTACAGCCTCGGACGCAAGGCGGCGGACATCACGGTCGCCGACATCATCGTGTCCGTCGACGAGCCGATCGATGCCACCCAGTGCGGCGGCAAGGAAAACTGCCTCGGTGAGCAGGGTCGCTGCATGACGCACGAACTCTGGGCCTCGCTGAACCAGCGCATGGTCGAGTTCCTCGACTCCGTCACGCTGCAGAAGCTGGTCGACGACCAGATCGCCAAGGGCGTGCAGATCGAGAACAAGCCGGTCGTCAAGCGCGCCATCTCGGCCCAGCCGGTGGTCAAGCCCATCCGCGTGAACGCACCGAATTCGGTCTTCGCCCTCGGCAACGTCTTCGCGAAGTCCTGACCCCGATGAGTCCGGCGATGCCTGCGGGCATCGCCCTGAGTTTGCCCTGATCCCAGAACACAACCCCCCACGCCAGCCCGAGCCAGCCATGGACGTCACTCCTCATTTCCCGATCTATCTCGATTACGGCGCCACCACGCCGGTCGACCCGCGTGTGGTCGACGCCATGATTCCCTGGTTGCGCGAACATTTCGGCAACCCGGCATCGCGCAGCCACGCCTGGGGCTGGGAAGCCGAAGAGGCGGTCGAGAAGGCGCGCGGCCAGGTGGCCGACCTGATCAACGCCGACCCGCGTGAGATCGTCTGGTCGTCGGGCGCCACCGAGTCGATCAACCTGGCGCTCAAGGGCGCGGCCCACTTCTACAAGGGCAAGGGCAAGCACCTGATCACCCTGAAGACCGAGCACAAGGCCGTGCTCGACACCATGCGCGAGCTCGAGCGCCAAGGCTTCGAAGTGACCTACCTCGACGTCGAGGAAAACGGCCTTGTCGATCTCGAGAAGTTCAAGGCGGCCATCCGCCCCGACACCATCCTGGCCAGCGTGCTCTTCGTGAACAACGAAATCGGCGTGATCCAGGACGTGGTCGCGCTGGGCAACGCCTGCCGCGAAAAGGGCGTGATCTTCCACGTCGACTCGGCCCAGGCCACCGGCAAGATCGAGATCGACATCACGAAGCTGCCCATCGACCTGATGAGCCTGGCGTCGCACAAGACCTACGGCCCCAAGGGCATCGGCGCGCTGTACGTGCGCCGCAAGCCGCGCATCCGCCTCGAAGCGCAGATGCACGGCGGTGGCCATGAGCGCGGCATGCGCTCGGGCACGCTGCCCACGCACCAGATCGTCGGCATGGGCGAGGCCTACCGCATCGCCAAGCTCGAGATGAAGGACGACATCGCCCATGCGGCGCGTCTGCAGAAGCGCCTGCTCGACGGCCTGAAGGATGTCGAACAGGTCTTCATCAACGGCGACCTCGAGCGCCGCGTGCCGCACAACCTGAACATGAGCTTCAACTACGTCGAAGGCGAGTCGCTGATCATGGGCATCAAGGGCCTGGCGGTGTCGTCGGGTTCGGCCTGCACCTCGGCCAGCCTGGAGCCCAGCTATGTGCTGCGCGCCCTGGGCCGCAGCGACGAGCTGGCCCACAGCAGCCTGCGCATGACCATCGGCCGTTTCACGACCGAAGAAGAAATCGACTACGCCATCTCGACCATCAAGCACAACGTCGCCAAGCTGCGCGAGCTGAGCCCCCTGTGGGAGATGTTCCAGGACGGCGTCGACATCAGCACGATCCAGTGGTCGGCCCACTGACCCAGGCCAGCCCAAGGCTCCACGATTGAACAAAGTTTGAGAGGTACACCATGGCATATTCTTCCAAGGTCATCGACCACTACGAAAATCCCCGCAACGTCGGCTCCTTCGAAAAGGGCGACGACTCGGTAGGCACCGGCATGGTCGGCGCACCGGCTTGCGGCGACGTGATGAAGCTGCAGATCAAGGTCAACCCCGAAACCGGCGTGATCGAAGACGCGCGCTTCAAGACCTACGGCTGCGGCTCGGCCATCGCTTCGTCGTCGCTCGTGACCGAATGGGTCAAGGGCAAGACGCTCGACGAAGCGGCAGCCCTCAAGAACGCGCAGATCGCCGAAGAACTGGCGCTGCCGCCAGTCAAGATCCACTGCTCGATCCTCGCGGAAGACGCCATCAAGGCGGCCGTGAGCGACTACAAGGCCAAGCACGGCGCCAAGACCCCCGAGTCGACCGCCGAAGCTGCTGTTCACTGAGATGGCCGTCACGCTGACCGAAGCCGCTGCGCGCCACGTCACCCGCTACCTCGGCAAACGGGGCAAGGGCGTGGGCGTGCGGCTGGGCGTGAAGACCACCGGCTGCTCGGGCCTGGCCTACAAGCTCGAGTATGTCGACGAGTTCACGCCTGAAGACGTGGTGTTCGAAGACCACGGCGTGAAGGTGCTGGTCGACCCGAAGAGCCTGGCCTACATCGACGGCACGCAGCTCGACTTCGTGCGCGAAGGCCTGAACGAGGGCTTCAAGTTCATCAACCCGAACGAACGCGACCGCTGCGGCTGCGGCGAAAGTTTTCGCATCTGATGCGTCGTCGCTGACCGCGACCACAGCCGCCACCATGTCATGTGCTGGCGGTTTTTTCTTGCCATGAATCTGAACGACACCGACTTCCAACTGTTCGCCGTCCCGGCGACCTTCGCGCAGGACCGCGCCGTGCTCGACGCGCGCTGGAAGGAGCTGCAGCGCGAGGCGCACCCGGACCGCTTTGCCGCGCAGGGCGCCGCCGCGCAGCGTGTGGCCATGCAGTGGTCGGTGCGCATCAACGAGGCCTACCAGCGGCTCAAGGACCCGATCCGTCGCGCGAGCTATCTCTGCGAACTCAACGGCGCACCGCTGAATGCGGAGAACAACACGGCGATGCCCGGCGCCTTTCTGATGCAGCAGATGGAGTGGCGCGAAGCGCTCGACGACGCCCGCGACATCGCTGCCGTCGAGGTGCTGCAGGAGGACGTCGAAACCACGCGCGCCCGCGCACTCTCGTCGCTCGACTGGCTGATCGACGAAAAGGGCGACTACCCCGGCGCCGTGCAGCAGGTGAGAGCCCTCATGTTCATTGAGCGCTTCAGCCAGGACGTCGAAACAAAACTCGATCAGTTGGGACAATAAGCCCTTATGGCTCTTCTTCAGATTTCCGAACCCGGCCAGGCGCCCGACCCGCACCAGCGCCGCATCGCCGTGGGCATCGACCTTGGCACCACGCATTCGCTGGTGGCCTCGGTGCGCAACGGCGTGGCCGAATGCCTGCCCGACGACCAGGGCCGCGTGCTGCTGCCCTCGGCCGTGCGCTACCTCGACGGCGACCGCCGCCAGATCGGCTTCGAGGCCGTGGCCGCGCGTGCACAAGACCCCGCCAACACCATCACCTCGGTCAAGCGGCTCATGGGCCGCGGCCTGGCCGACATCGCGAACCGCGACGCCATGTCGTACCGCATCGGCGGTGATGACGGCGGCATGGTCAAGGTGCAGACCTCGGCCGGCGAGAAGTCGCCCGTCGAGATCAGCGCCGAGATCCTGGCCACGCTGCGCTACCGCGCCGAAGACACCTTCGACGACGAGCTCTATGGCGCCGTCATCACCGTGCCGGCGTACTTCGACGAAGGCCAGCGCCAGGCGACCAAGGACGCGGCGCAGCTGGCGGGATTGAACGTGCTGCGCCTTATCAGCGAGCCGACCGCAGCCGCCATTGCCTACGGTCTGGACAACGCGAGCGAAGGCGTCTACGCGGTCTACGACCTGGGCGGCGGCACCTTCGACATCTCGATCCTGCGGCTCACGCAGGGCGTGTTCGAAGTGATTGCCACGGGCGGCGATTCGGCCCTCGGCGGCGACGACTACGACCACGCCATCGCCGATTTCGTGCTCGCGCAGACCGGCCGCCAGGCCGGCAGCGACAATGACCGCGCCGCACTGCTCGTGGCCGCGCGTGCGGCGAAAGAAGCATTGACCGATGCCGAGTCGACCCTCTTCAGCGCCGCGCTGGCGGGCGGCAAGGCCGAGTTCACGCTGACGCGCGCGCAGTTCTTTGCCGCCACGCAGGCGCTCACCGACCGCACCCTCGCGGCCGTGCGCAAGGCGCTGCGCGATGCGAAGCTCAAGCCCGAGGAATTGCAGGGCATCGTGCTCGTCGGCGGCTCCACGCGCATGCCGCAGATCCGCAGCGCCGTGGCCGCCTATTTCGGCCGCGAGCCGCTGATCAACCTGAACCCCGACGAGGTCGTCGCGCTCGGCGCAGCCATCCAGGCCAACCAGCTCGCCGGCAACAACGGCGCGGGCGAACTGCTGCTGCTCGACGTGATCCCGCTGTCGCTCGGCATCGAGACCATGGGCGGCCTGGTCGAGCGCATCGTGCCGCGCAACCAGACCATCCCCACCGCGATGGCGCAGGACTTCACGACCTACCAGGACGGCCAGACCGCGTTGGCGCTGCACGTGGTGCAGGGCGAGCGCGACCTCGTGTCCGACTGCCGCAGCCTCGCGCGCTTCACGCTGCGCGGCATCCCGCCGATGGCGGCCGGCGCGGCGCGCATCCGCGTGACCTTCACCGTCGACGCCGACGGCCTGCTGAGCGTGAGCGCCAAGGAGCAGGGCAGCGGCGTCGAGGCCAGCGTGGCGGTCAAGCCGTCGTACGGCCTGTCGGACGACCAGATCGCGACGATGTTGCAGGAAAGCTTCTCCACCGCCCAGCAGGACATGCAGGCCCGTGCGCTGGTGGAATCGCGCGTCGATGCCGACCGCATGTTGTTGGCCACGCAGAGCGCGCTCGATGCCGACGGCGACCTGCTGAGCGCCGAAGAGCGCGCCGCCATCGACGCCTCGATGGCGCGGCTGCGCGAAACCGCCAAGAGCAGCAACGAAGCTGCCGCGATCGAAGCCGCCACGAAGGCGCTGGCCAACGACACCGAAGCCTTCGCCGCCCAGCGCATGAACGCGGGCATTGCACGCGCGCTCGCGGGCCGCAAGGTCGAATCCCTGTAGACAGAACAAATCCTTCATGCCCACGATCAAGATCTACCCGCATCCCGAGTACTGCCCCCAAGGCGCCGAGATCACCGCGCCCGCCGGCACCTCGATCTGCGAGGCCCTGCTCGACCACGACATCAACATCGAGCACGCCTGCGAGATGAGCTGCGCCTGCACCACCTGCCACGTGATCGTGCGCGCGGGCTTCGACTCGCTGAACGAAGCGGAAGAGGGCGAAGAAGATTTGCTCGACCGCGCCTGGGGCCTGGAGCCGCAATCGCGCCTGAGTTGCCAGTCGATCCTGGCGCAGGAGAATGTGACGATCGAGATTCCGAAGTACTCGATCAACCACGCCAAGGAAAACCACTGATGTCGCGCCAGATCGTTCTCGATACGGAAACCACGGGGCTCTCTGCCGAAAACGGCGACCGCATCATCGAGCTGGGCTGCGTGGAGCTGTTCGCGCGCAAGCTCACCGGCAACGACCTGCACATCTACTTCAACCCCGAGCGCGAGAGCCATGAGGACGCGCTCAAGGTCCACGGGCTGACCACCGACTTCCTGCGCGACAAGCCGAAGTTCGCCACGCTGGGCAAGGACATCATCGAGTACCTGCGCGACGCCGAGCTGATCATCCACAACGCGGCCTTCGACGTCGGCTTTCTCAACAAGGAATTCGAGCGCGCCGGCCTGCCGCCGCTCAAGACCTTCGTGAGCGAAGTGACCGACACGCTGGCCATGGCCAAGCTGGTCTACCCGGGCAAGCGCAATTCGCTCGACGCGCTGTGCGACCGCTTCGGTGTCGACCGCTCGAACCGCACCTTCCACGGCGCCAAGCTCGACGCGCAGCTGCTCGCCGACGTCTACATCAACCTCACGCGCGGGCAGGACGCACTGCTGATCGACGTGGCCTCGAACGAGCCCGCGCAGGGCACGACGGTCGTGGCCATCGACCTGAGCCAGTTCGAGCTGCCGGTGATCGCGGCGGCCGAGCACGAACTCAGCGCGCACGAGGCCGTGTTGTCGCAACTCGACAAATCCAGCGGCGGAAAAACTTTATTTCGCCAAAACAGCTGAAAAGCTATGGCATAATCTGAGGCTTCGCACAACGCGATACGTGTTCAAGACACTGAACTCAAAAGCAGTGTCTCAGGGCGGTTAGCTCAGGGGTAGAGCACAGCATTCACACTGCTGGGGTCGGAGGTTCGAAGCCTCCACCGCCCACCATTTCAGACCTACGACAGACGGCACCATCAGGTGCCGTTTTCGTTTCAGGCGGCACCTTCGGGTGCCGTTTTTGTTGGTCCCGCGCAAATCCTGATGCCATTCAGGACGGGTCTGCCGCGCTCAGAAGGAGCGGCCTTCGCGGTTGCGCCGCAGATCGGCCTCCACCATCATCGCGCACAGCTCCTCCAGCGTCGTCCGGGGCTCCCAGCCCAGCGTCTTCCTGGCATGCGACGCATCGCCGATGAGCAGTTCCACTTCGGCGGGCCGATAGAACTTCGGATCGATCCTCACGAGGACCTTGCCGCTCTCGCGGTCGATGGCGACCTCTTCCTGCGCCGACCCTTCGAACCGGAGTTCGTAGCCCGCGGCCCTGAACGCCATGTCGACGAAATCCCGCACGGTTTCCGTGCGGTTGGTGGCGAGCACATAGTTGTCCGGCTTGTCGGCCTGCAGCATGCGCCACATGCCATCGACGTATTCCTTCGCATAGCCCCAGTCGCGCTTGGCATCCATGTTGCCCAGCGTGAGCACATCGAGCTTGCCGAGCCGGATCTTGGCCGCCGCGTCGGTGACCTTGCGCGTCACGAATTCGCGGCCGCGCAACGGGCTCTCGTGGTTGAAGAGGATGCCGCAGCAACCGAAGAGCCCGTAGCTCTCCCGGTAGTTCATCGTCATCCAGTGGGCGAAGAGCTTGGAGACGCCGTACGGGCTGCGGGGATAGAAGGGCGTGTCTTCCTTTTGCGGAATGGCCTGGACGTTGCCGAACATCTCCGACGTCGAGGCCTGGTAGTACCGGATCCCGCGGTCCGTGAGGCGGATCGCGTCGAGCAGGTGGAGGGTGCCCAGTCCGTTGATGTTCGTGGTGGCTTCGGGCTGGTTGAAGCTCGCACCCACGTAGCTCTGCGCCGCCAGGTTGTAGACCTCGTCGGGCTGCGCATCGCGAATGAGCGTGATCGAACTGCCCAGGTCCGTCAGGTCGTACTCCACGAGATGAAGCTCCGGATGGTCCTGGATGCCGAGCGACTCGATGCGCCAGAAGTTCACCGAACTGGTTCGGCGGAAGGTTCCGTAGACGGTGTAGCCCTTGCCCAGCAGCAGCTCGGCCAGGTACGCCCCGTCCTGTCCGGTAATGCCAGTGACGACAGCACGTTTTTTCATGGCTTCAATGAGGTGAGAGGAAGGGAAGGGACGGGTCAGGCCGGCGCATCGACGCCGCGTTCAGCCGCGGGCTGCAGGGCCGCTTGCAGCGCGAGCGCCTCGCGCTTCTCGGCCGCGGGGCAGCGGCCGTAGGTGTCGTCGAAGCGCACGATGTCGTCTTCGCCGAGGTAGCTGCCGGTCTGCACCTCGATCACTTCCAGCATCGTCTTGCCGGGGTTCTCCAGCCGGTGGATGGTGCCCGAGGGCAGGTAGATCGACTCGTTCTCCCGCACCAGCAGCACTTCGCCGCCGCGCGTGGCCTTGGCCGTGCCCTTGACGACGATCCAGTGCTCGGCGCGGTGGTGGTGCATCTGCAGCGACAGCTTGCCGCCGGGCTTGACGGTCAGGTGCTTCACCTGGAAGCGCTCGCCGGTGTCGATGCTGTCGTAGGCGCCCCAGGGCCGCACCACGCGGCGATGCTCGGTGGCCTCGACCGTGCCCTCGCGCGCCAGCATGCGCACCACCTCGGCCACCTGTTCGGCGCAGTCCGCGCCCGCGACCAGCACCGCGTCCGGCGTGTCCACGATGATCAGGTCCTCGGTGCCGAGCGCCACCACCGGCCGGTGCGGCGCATGGACGAAGGTGTTGCGCGAGTTCAGCACGCTGCCCGCGCCGCTCACGCGGTTGCCCGCCTCGTCGGCTGGGTGCAACTGGGCCACGGCGTTCCAGCTGCCCACGTCGCTCCAGGCGCCCTCGAAGCGCACCACCGCGACGTCGGCGTGCTTTTCGAGCACCGCGTAGTCGATGCTGTCGCTGCGGCAGCCTTCGAAGGCCTCGCGGTCCAGCCGCACGAAGCTGCCGTCGACCGACACCGCGGCGGTCGCGCGTTCGCAGGTGGCGAGGATGTCGGGCGCATGCGTGCGCAGGGCCGCGACCAGCGTGCGCGCCTGGACCAGGAAGATGCCCGCGTTCCAGCAGTAGTTGCCCTGCAGGATCAGCGTTTGCGCCACCGCCGCTGTCGGCTTCTCGACGAAGCGCGCCACCGCGTGGCTGGGACCATGGCCCGTGGCCCCGGCCGCCTCGATGTACCCGTAGGCCGTGCTCGGAAAACTGGGCGCGATGCCGAAGGTGACGATCTTGCCCGCCAGGGCTGCTTCGACGCCGCTGCGCATCGTGGCTTCGAACAGCGCCACGTCGGGAATGTGGTGGTCCGCGGGCGCAAACAGCAGCAGGTCGTCGGGCTCGGCCAGCAGGGCCGCCGCGGCCATCGCTGCGGCCGTGTTGCGGGGCACGGGCTCGAGGATCTGGCGGCCCTGTGCGTGCGCGTTCTCGATCGCCTCGCGCACCAGGAAGCGATGCTCTTCCGACGCGACGCAGGTGATCGTCCGATTCAGGGTCGCGAGCCGTTCGAGCGTGAGGTGCAGCAGGCTCTTGTTGCCCACGATCGGTGCGAACTGCTTGGGAAAGGCCTTGCGCGACAGCGGCCACAACCGCGTGCCGCTGCCGCCGCACAGGACCACTGGATGAATGGTGGGGGTGTTCATGGTGACCAGCCTTTGTGTGTGCAGTGGGTGATGAACCGGATCGCTTCGAGGGCGTGCCGCTCAGATCAGGCCCGTGTGAACGGCGAGGTTCACCGCCTGGGCGCGCGAATGCACATGCAGCTTCTTGTAGATGCTCTTGATGTGCACGTTGACCGTCTGGCCGGTGATGCCGAGCTTGGCGCCGATCTCCGCCGAGACGTAGCCCGACGCCACGTGGCGAAGGACCTGGCTCTCGCGCGGTGTCAGCGTCGTGTCGCGCGGCGGCGATGCGTCGTCGGCGGGCTGCGGCTCGCGGGGCTGGTGGTTCAGGCGGTGCAGCAGGCGCCGCGCGAGCCGCGGCGTGATGACGGCGCCGCCGTTCACCACGTGCAGCACGGCGTCGGCAAAGCTCTGCAGCCAGGCGTTCTTCAGCAGGTAGCCCGTGGCGCCCAGCTCGAAGGCGCGCAGCACGTGGGCATCGTCCTCGAGCGCGGAGATCACGATGATCTCGCCGTTGCCATGGTGACGGCGCGCCTCGGCGATCAGCTCGAAGCCCATGCCGTCGCTGAGGCGCAGGTCGACCATCAGCACATCGAACGCATGCGTGGCCAGCAGCTTGCGCCCCTCGCGGATGCTGTCGGCCTGGCCTTCGAGCTGGATGCGAAGGTCCGACAGCAACTCCTGGGCGATCACCCGGCGCATGTACTCGTCGTCGTCGATGAGCAGCACGCGCACCGGCGATTTTTCCTGGCCTGTCATGAAGTCCGGCCACAGCCTCGCGGCGGGCGCGCACACGGGGGCGGACGGGCCCGGGCGGCGCGGCGCCATCACGGCGGGGGTGGGGTCGCCAGAGGGTGTGAGCGTGTTTTCAGCCATGTTCTTGCCCCGGTTGAAGTGAGTGAGGGACGGCGGTCGGTGCGGCGCCGTCGGCGGTGCGGACCGGGAAGCCCGGCATCGGTTCGTCGAAGCCGCGCGGGTTCGCCAGCTGCCAGCGCCAGCTGTCGGCGCACATCTGGTCCAGGCTGCGCTGCGCGCGCCAGCCGAGCCTGTCCTGGGCGTGCTGCACGTCCGCCCAGTAGGCCGGGGCATCGCCGGGACGGCGCGGACCGATGTGCACCGCGATGCGGTGCCCGCATGCGCGTTCGAAGGCCGCGATCACGTCGAGCACCGATGCGCCGTGCCCCGTGCCCAGGTTCACCGTGAGCAGGCCCCGATGCAGCGTCGCGTACCGCAGGGCCGCCACATGGCCTTCGGCCACGTCCATCACGTGCACGTAGTCGCGCACACCGGTGCCGTCGTGCGTCTCGTAGTCGTTGCCGTGCACGACGACGTGCCCGCGCTCGCCCACCGCGACCTGCGAGACATACGGCACCAGGTTGTCGGGCGGCCCCTGGGGGTGTTCGCCCAGCAGGCCGCTCTCGTGCGCGCCGATGGGGTTGAAGAAACGCAGGCATGCGATGCCCCAGCGTGGATCGGAGCGGGCGAGGTCCGCGAGCATGCGCTCCACCATCACCTTGGAGCGCCCGTAGGGGTTGACGGCCGCGTACGACGCGCTTTCCCGTATCGGCGAGCGCGGGATGTCGCCGTAGACCGTGGCCGAGGACGAGAAGATCAGCGTGCGCACGCCGGCGCGCTCCATGGCCCGCGCCAGCGCGAGGCTGCCCGCCACGTTGACGTCGTAGTAGCCGAGCGGGTCGCTCACCGAGCGGCTCACCGCCTTCAGCCCCGCCAGATGCAGCACCGCGTCGACCCCGTGCTCGGCGAACACGCGGTCGAGCACCGCCGCGTCGCGCACGTCGCCGCGCACCAGCTGCGGCTGCACGCCGCAGATGCGTGCCACGCGCTCCAGCGAACGCGGGTCGCTGTTGACCAGCGTGTCCAGCACCACCGGCAGGTAGCCGGCCGCGATCAACGCCACGCAGGCGTGGCTTCCGACGAAGCCGGCGCCACCCGTCACGAGAATCTTTGAGTGGGTCATGGTTGGGACTCGCGCAGTGGGGATGGCGTGGCCGTGCCTCGGTCCGCCACGCAGCGAAGCAGCTCTTGTTCGAGGCGCGACAAGATGGCGTCCTGGTCGAGCTCCGTCTGCGCGAACGCGCGGCCCGCCGCACCGAGCGCCTGGCACAGGCCCGGCGAGCACGCGAGCTGCGCGATCGCGTCGGCCAGCACGGCCGCATCGCCCGGGGGCACCACGAAGCCACGGTCCGCGACCACGCGGGCGAGTTCGGTGCCGGGGTGCGCCGTGGCGATCACGGCCTTGCCGCTCGCGAACATGCCGGCCAGCTTCGAGGGCATCACGAGGTCGGCGGCATCGGCGCGCTGCGGCAGCACGTGGATGTCGGCCATGCCCAGCAATTCGTTGAGCCGTTCGGCGGGCTGCAGTTCGAGAAAGTGCACGCGGTCCAGGCCGGCGCAGGCCGACATCAGCGGGCCGCGACTCGGGCCGTTGCCGCAGATCACGAAGTGAATGTTTTGCCGGTCGGCGAGCAGGCCCGCCGCCTCGGCCAGCAGCTCGATGCCCTGCTTGGCGCCCAGGCTGCCCGCATAGAGCACGACCACGGCATCGGGCGCAATGCCCAGCTCGGCCCGGTAGCCATCGACTGCGCGGGGAGCGGGGCGGATCGCCGAGACGTCCACCCAGTTCGGAAAGAGAACCAGCCGGCCTTCGCCGATGCCCTTGCTCCTGGCCTTGTCGACCATGGCCACCGAGATGGTCGAGACGCGCTCGAACCTTGCCAGCAGCCATCGCTCGAGCGACAGCGCGACGCGCCGCACGCCCGCGCCGCGCACGAGGCCCAGGCCGAACGCCGCATCGACTTCGAAGTCCTGGATGTGCAGCCACGACCTGATGCCGAGCAGCTTCGCGAAGCACAGCACCGCGGGCGCGCAGAAAAGCGGCGGCTCCACGACGAACACCAGGTCGGGCTTCCAGCGCGCCTGCGCCAGCAGCAGCGGCATGCTCGACAGCATGAACGAGCACAGGTGCGCCACGCGCGCCAGCGCACGCGGTTGCGAAGGCACCCAGGTGGGCGCGCGCCAGACCGTGAGGCCGTTGTGCCCGGTGGTCTTGCGATAGGCCCAGGCCGAATGGCCCTCGAACACCGCCCAGTGCGGGAAGAAGGGCGGCGCCGCGATCACGCGCACGTCATGGCCCCGGGCCTGGAGCCAGTCGGCCATCTCGCCCGAGTACTTGCCGATGCCGGCCAGTTCGGGCGCGAAGTTCATCGAGTACAGCAGGATCTTCACGGCGACCTCCCCAGGGCCGGGCGCAGCAGGCGCACGATCGGAAAGAAGCCGAACAGCGCGCGCATGCGCAGCTCGTACAGCACGAAGTCGGTGACGAAGGCGATGAAGAAGACGTAGTGCGGCTTGTCGGGAAAGAGCGAGATCACGACGCCATACGAGGCCAGCCGCAGCGCGAACTCCAGCAGCGTCCACCACCCGAGCGAGCCCATCGTGGCGTTCAGCGCGAGCATCGTTTCGTGGTGGACCGTGTAGGTCCTCAGAAGGAAGTACGGCGCGATGCACACGAAGATGTCGCGGGCCTCGGGGCCGAGCTTCAGCAGCGGCGCGGCCACCGCCATCAGGCCCGCCAGCCCCACGAAGAGCACGCAGCCGAGCAGGAACGAATGCCGCGCCAGCCGCAGCTTCTCGATCGTCAGGTTGGCCGCGTTGGCGTCCAGCATCGCCGGCGTCTTCGTGACGAGAAAGGCCTGCACGAACTGCGAAGGTGCCTCCGCAAGCAGAAAGGCCAGCTTGAACGCGCCCACGTAGCCCAGCGGCATGAAGAGCGCCACGAGCAGCAGGTCCGACTTGCGCAGCAGGAAGGTCAGCAGCGCATACACCGTGGCGCTGGCCTGCGACGCGAGCGCCAGCACGGGCGGCCCGGCCGGCGGCGCCGCGCCGTTCGCCGGCAGGAAGATGGCCGCGCCCACGAGCACCAAGGCCAGCAGATTGATGGCGAGCAGGTGCGCCACGCCGATCTCCAGGCCGAGCGCAGCGAGCGTCGCCACGCCCAGCACCAGCACGGTCGCGCGCACGCCCGACTCCAGGTTGAGCAGGCCCGCATGGCCCAGGCCCCGGCTGTACGACAGGCGCAGGCTGTTGAAGGCGAAGACCGCGAGCGACAGCACGATCAGCACGAAGGGCGCGCCGGCCACCGGCAGGCGCTGCGCGCCCACGACGCCGGCCGCGAGCAGCGCGGCCAGCGGCAGCCCGATCGCCAGCGTGCGCACCAGATCGCCGCGGGTCACGCGGGGCGGCACGCTCGCGGCATTGCGCGAGAACAGCAGCGAACTGCCCAGCGTGCCCACGACCAGCGCCACTTCCAGCACCGACTGGTAGACGGAGTACTCACCGAAGCGCGCGGGCGCCACCTGCGCCGCGATCAGGAAGATCGCCAGGAAACCCGACAGGTACACATACAGCCGCGACGCGAGCGCTCCCAGCCCCAGGCGCTGCGCCAGGCGGATGCCGGGCAGGGCGAACGAGGTGCCGGCGGCGGGCTTCATGGCGTGCTCCCGTCCGCGGGGTGCTTCGGTGTTGGCGCATCCGCGAAGCCCAAGGTGTCGGCCATGCGGCGCGCGCGCGAGGCGATCCGGTGCGCGTTGTTCTTGGCCCGGCGCGCCATCTGCAGTGCCCAGGTCAGCGCCGCGACCGTGTACACGCGGCGATGCAGCGCGGGCTGCATCGCCAGCTTGGCGGCGCCCTGGAAGTGCAGCGCGAGCACGCGCACCGAGTCGCCTGCCGGCGTTTGCAGGCAGGGCTGGCCGTCGATGAAGGCCAGGCGCTTGGCGCCGCCGCGCACGCGGAACTCGCGCACGAAGTGGTTGGTGCCGCCGTTGACGTTGTGGTCGATCACCTGGCCGTCGAACACCCGGTTGATCGGCACCGTGTTGCCGCTGGCCTGCGCCCACAGGTACAGCAGCGTCATGTCGGACACCCCGCCGCGCACGCTGCGGGTCGCGAAGCGCTCGGCGATGTCGCGCAGCTGGTGCAGGCCCGTGGGCGTGCTGTACATGCGCAGGAGGCAGGCGACGAAGTCCTGCAGGCCGGCCGCCGTCCAGTAGCTCACGTGCGGCGAGATCTGGCAGGGGTTCCAGCCGTCCGTGGGAAGGATGCTGGAGCCGGAGAAGTCGGCGTGGCCCACCAGGCGCGCGATGTGGGCGCCGACGCCGTTGAACAGCAGCACGTCGCTGTCGATCAGCACGAAGGCACGGCAGTCGGGGTGCGCTGCGAGGTGGTTCGCCAGGAGGAAGTAGCGCCGGAAGCAGATCTTCTCGAACGCCGGCGTGTTGCTCGACAGGTGCACGTAGGCCTGGCAGAAGCGTTCGTATGCCGGTCCGGCGTCGGTGTCCGACAGGACGACCAGCTGCTCCTGCGCCATGGCCGCGGATTCGCAGCACAGGCGCAGGGCCGTGTTCTGGCGGTCTTCCACAACGATGAAGGGGAGGGCGTGGTCCATGGTCGGGCAAGCGGGTTGGTACGGGTCAGGGCCGCGCCGCGGTGGCGCTGCGCACCAGCGCGACGTGGGCGGGGAGAAAGTGGAAGTCGGCGTCCAGCGGCATGTCGAGCGTGAGCATTCCGCCCCGCGCGCTCGCGTCGCCGATCCAGCTGCGCAGCTGCGCGGCCGAGAAGCGCGGCGCACTCGGCTGGGCCCAGGAGGCGCCCAGCGGCGTCAGCACATGCAGCCGGAGTTCGGAGGGCGGCGAGGCCAGTCGTGCGGTGGGCTGCAGGTACTCGCCCGCCATGAGGTTCTGGCACGGCGCGCTCTTGAGGCTGAAGCGCGCCGCCCCCTCGCCGGCGTTGAAGGCCAGCCACCGGGTGGGGGCGCCGCTGCGCGCGGCCGCGCAGAACCGGTCCCAGTCGCGCGTCGTCATGCCCGTCGTGTTGTAGACGCCGTCGAACCACCAGCCCGTGGCGAGCGCGCCGTAGTGCTGCGACCAGCTGTCGATCACGGCCGACCAGGCGGCGATGAAGCGCGTCGGCGGTGGCTGCTGCTCGGAGACATCGCCCAGGCACTCCATCAGGTAGGCATCCCCTTGCGGCGCGCGGAAGGGCAGGTAGAGGATCAGCGCGATGCCGTGGCGCCGCAGCGCGCGGCCGATCTCCATCGGCAGGTCGCGCGGTGAACGGTGCGCGGCGCTGCGCGGGCACAGCGCTTCGAGGGCGGCGTTCGGCGCGATGAACTGGCCGTTGTTCTGCCCGAGCGTGAGGATGAGATGGCTGGCGCGCATCCCGGCAAGTTCAGCGGCGAAGGCCTCGACGTCGAAGCGCCCGATGCCGGCGATGGACTGCTTGTCGGGCAGGTAATGCACCATCACGCCGAAGCCAGGGACGCCCTGCGTTTCGGGCAATGCGGCGACAGCGGGCCGCACCCACGCGGCCAGCCCGAGCGCCAGCACCGCGAGCGCGCGAAGCAGGGAGCGTGCACGGTTGGTCATGGCGTGGCCCTCGCCAGCGACGCGTCGCCGCGCTTCAGCCTGAGGTAACTCGCGGCCACCGCGCCCGGCGTGCAGGCCCGCGAGAGCGACCATGCGGGGCGCGTGCGCTGGTGGGCGGCCAGGTAGCGCTCGATGCCGCCGAGGCCGACGAATTCGTTGCCGATGAAGAACGCGTAGCCCGCGAAGAGCTCCCGGTGCACCGGAAGGTCCGAGAGCAGCAGCGGCACGCCCAGCGTGGCCGCCTCGGCGGCCGACAGGTTGAAGCCCTCGAAGGTGGACAGCGAGATGAAGGCCGTCGCACCCCGGTACAGCCGCAGGAGCTCGTCCCGCGACACCAGCCCGCGGTGTCGCACGCAGCCGCGGAACGCGGGCGCCATGGCCGAGATCATGCGTTCGACCTCCTTGGCGCCGTTGCCGGTGATGTCGAGGTAGTCGACCAGGCCCTGGCGCTTCATGCGCACGAAGAGCTTCAGGATGCCCTCGAAGTTCTTGTGCGGGTAGTAGTGGTAGGCCGCGATCAGGTAGCGCCCGTCGGGTGCTGCCGTGCGGTCGGCGTTCGCGGCGACGGCGCCCGCATCCACGGGATTGAAGATCACCGCCGGGTGCTCGCAGCGCCTGAAGTGCCGCTCGAAATCTTCCTGGCTGCTGCGGCTGATGAAGACCACGTCGGCGGCGCTGCGTGCGACGCGGTGCAGGTTCCAGTCGAGCCAGAGGCGCTTGCGCGCGCTGAAGTACTGCGGGTACGACTTGTACTGCACGTCGTGCACCACCACGATCGAATCCCGGTGGCGGCCGAAGGGCGCCAGCAGCGAGAACGGCAGGAAGTAGTTCGGGAACAGCGAGTACACGCGCTCCCCGCGCAGCCACCCGCGCACCAGGTGGACGTTGTAGAGCAGCGTGTCGAGGATGAAGCGGCTGATCTTCAGCCGCCGTGCGGCCGCGTACAGGTGCGGATGGCGCTCGCTGACCGGCTGCACCTCGTGGCCCGGCGCGTCGCGCATGCTCTCGAGCAGCACCTCGGACACGTTCAGCACCCCGCCCGCCGACGCGTTGAGCCGGATCGTGTCGTAGAAGAGGTAGGTGGCCATGGTCGCTCCTGCGTGCGTGCGTTCTCATGCGGTCGGCAGGCTGGCGCGCGCCGGGCGGGGGGCCGGCCTGCGGAACCACGCAGCGAGGCTGCCGGCGACGACGGCCGCGACCAGCCCCGAGACCGCGAACGGTCCCCAGCCCAGGATCGGCCCGCGCAGGAACGGCACGTAGGCCGCCAGCAGCACCAGCGCGCACAGGTAGCCGGCCGTCAGCGTGCGTTGCGGATCGATGGCCTTGTCGACGAGGCGAAAGAGCGCCGAGACCGCGAAGCCCAGCAGGGCCGGGCCTGCCAGCCCGAAGTCGAAGTAGGCGGTGGTGAAGGGCGGCAGCGACAGGTTGCTCTGCGAGAAGTTGCCCAGCACGGCCGGCCAGCCGAGTGGGTCGTAGCCCGGGAACATCTTCAGTTCGCGCGGCAGGATGAAGGAGAAGGCCGAGAGCAGGTAGCGCCCGTAGCCGAGGTCGGGCGAGGGCGCACGCTCCAGGATGCCCGCGACGACGAACATCGCGTCGAAGTCCTGGCTGAACGGGTACGACGCCAGCTCCGCGCCCCACATGGCGTCGCGCGAAATCAGGTTCAGCACCGGGCCCAGGCCCGCGATGGCGCCGAAGATCACGGCGGCGAGCGTCCACCGGTGGCGCCGCCCCAGGGCATGGATGAGCAGCGGCAGCAGCCCGATCAGGATGACTTGGCGTGCCGTGTTGACCGGGTTGGCGGCGATGGCGGCCAGCGCGAAGGCGAGGCCCGCGACGCACCAGGTCCACAGCGTGCGCTGGCGCGTGGCGTGGATCGCGAGCGCCACGCAGCACAGCAGCACCATGAGCTTGGGCAGCGTGGAATAGACGATGTACTGGACCGGCGCGGCCTCCTCTTCGGAAATCACGCCGCGCGCCGTGAAGTTCATGTCGGGGCGCAGGAAGAGCATGGCGAACGCCACCTCCAGGCAGGCCAGCAGCAGGAAGGGGTGGGCGACGCCGGCACTGAGCGCGCGCTGCGCCGGCCGGGGCGCGGTAGACGGCTCGGGCAGGCCCAGCCGTGCGGCCTCCACGCCGGCCATGTACAGCAGCACGAGCATCAGCCCCTGCGTGTGCGCAGCCTGCCCGACGATGCCGACCTCCCAGAAGTCGGTGTCGGTCGCGATCTGCATCGCCGGCGCCAGCGAGAAGTAGATGAGAACCGCCGTGTAGTGGATCAGCAGGAACACGCTGTCGCCGGCGGTGCCCAGCATCGACAGCTGCACCACCGTCAGCACGAACACCACCCCGTAGCCCCAGACAGGATCGATCAGCCCGCACAGCGCGGCGCAGACGATGCCGGACCAGAAGACGAGGGTTCTCATGGCGAGGTCCGTTTCTGCTTCAGGCGTGCTCGGCCTCGGCGGCGGTCCGGCGCGCCGTCTGGTAGTCCGCATAGGTGCGACGCAGCCCTTCGGCCAGCGGCACGGTGGCGTGCCACCCGAAGCTGGCCGCGCGCGACACGTCCAGCAGCTTTCGCGGGGCGCCGTCGGGCTGGGCCAGGTCGTAGTGGATGCTGCCCTCGTAGCCCACCACCTCGCGGATGTGCTCCACCAGTTCGGCGATCGAGACGTCCTCGCCCGTGCCGAGGTTGATGTGGCCGCGCATCGGGTCGGTGTGCTGGTCGTAGGCGGCGCGCGACAGGTTCATCACGTCCAGGCAGCCTTCGACCATGTCGTCCACGTACAGGAACTCGCGCCGCGCCCGGCCGCTGCCCCAGATCAGCACGCTCGGCGTGCGGCTGATCTTGGCCAGGTGAAAGCGCTGGATCAGCGCCGGCACCACGTGGCTGTTCTCCAGGTGGTAGTTGTCGCCGGGCCCGTAGAGGTTGCTCGGCATCACGCTGCGGAAGTCGACGCCGTGCGTGGCGCCGTACTGCCGGTTGTAGCTCTCGCACAGCTTGATGCCCGCGATCTTGGCGATCGCGTAGGGCTCGTTGGTGGGCTCGAGCTTGCCGGTGAGCAGGGCCTCTTCGCGGATCGGCTGTTCGGCCAGCCGCGGGTAGATGCAGCTGGAGCCGAGGAACAGCAGCCGCTTGACGCCGGCGAGAAAGGCCTGGTGCGTGAGGTTCGCCGCGATCAGCAGGTTCTCGTAGATGAACTGCGCGGGGCAGGTCATGTTGGCGTGGATGCCGCCGACCTTGGCCGCCGCCACATAGACCTGGTCGATGCGCTCGGTCGCGAAGAAGCGCGCGACGGCGGCCTGGTCGAGCAGGTCGAGCTCGGCGTGGCTGCGCGTCACGACCTCGTGGCCGAGCTCGCCCAGGCGCCTCGTGAGCGTCTGGCCGACCATTCCGCGATGACCTGCAACATAGATTCGCATGGCGTTCTTTCAGTGAAGGAAGAGGGGGCTTCGGGTCTCAGCGCGAACCGCGCGCCCCGAGCACGACGCGGAAGGTCTTCAGCAGGATCACGACATCCCGCAGCAGGGACAGCGTGGCGACGTACTCGGCGTCCATGGCCGCGCGGCGGCGGTAGCTCACCTCGTTGCGTCCGCTGATCTGCCACAGGCCCGTGATGCCCGGGCGCACCGCGCAGTAGTACGCCCAGTACGGGCCGTAGAGTTCCTTCTGCGCAAACATGCAGGGGCGCGGGCCGACCATGCTCATGTCGCCCTTGAGCACGTTCCAGAACTGCGGAAACTCGTCGATGCTGTAGCGGCGCAGGAAGGCGCCGAAGCGGGTGATCCGCGGGTCGTGCTCGAGCTTCTGGAACTTCTCCCATTCGCGCCGCGCCGCGTCGTTCTCGCGCAGGTGCCGGGCCAGCAGGGCATCGGC
Organism: Variovorax sp. GW822-FHT04E09; assembly: GCF_058800845.1. Lineage (NCBI taxonomy): Bacteria > Pseudomonadati > Pseudomonadota > Betaproteobacteria > Burkholderiales > Comamonadaceae > Variovorax > Variovorax sp. GW822-FHT04E09. The sequence continues at coordinate 1,039,138 of NZ_JBXAMR010000001.1, read as the reverse complement.
GTCGGGTGCCATGGTGCGGAACTTGTAGAAGCGGAAGATCCGGCCGTCCCTGCCGTAGCGCGGCTGCACATAGATGGCCGGGCCGCCCGAGGTCAGCAGCACGCCGAGGGCGATCAGCGCGTAGGCCCAGCCCAGGAACAGGAAGAAGGCGCCCGCCAGGAGGATGTCCATGGCGCGCTTGGCGGCCTGCAGGAGCCGCGAGCCGCCCACCGGCACGGGGCGCGCGGCGGTGCGGTGCGGCGTGCGTGAAAGGTGCGTGCTCATGATGTCGCGCGCTCCGGTTCGGCGCGGGGGGTGTGCCCCAGCGCGGGCGGATAGATGTTCGGCGGCAGGCCGTAGGGCCCGTAGTCGTAGCCGTAGGCGTTGTGGCGTTGCCGTGCGTCCTGCGCGTTGAGCACCACGCCGTGGAACGCCGCGCCCACATGCGCCAGCCGCTTGGCACTCTCCACCAGGTCGCCCAGTTCGCTGTCGCCGGCGCGGGCCACGAGCATCAGGGTGCCTACGTCCGGTGACATCGCCACGGTCTCGGTCGCCAGCAGGATCGGCGGCGCATCGATGACCACGGCGTCGTAGAGCGCCGAGAGGGTCTCCAGCAACCGCGTGAACGCAGTGGAACCCATCATCGTGGCCGGATCGAGCGGCAGCTTGCCGGTGGTGATCACGTCCAGGTGCGGCAGCACCTGCGCATGCACCGCTTGCGCGAGCGTGGCGGTGCCGGCGATCAGCTCCGACAGGCCGGTGGTCGCCTTGAGCCCGAACTGGCTCGCCAGCTTGCCGCGGCGCATGTCGGCGTCGATCAGCAGCACGCGCCTGCCGGAGGCCGCCAGCACGGCCGAGAAGTTCGCCGACAGGAAGGTCTTGCCCGCGCCCGGCGTGGCGCTGGTCAGCAGGATGCGGTTGTTCTGCGCGCCCGCCATCAGGAAGCCCAGCGCGGTGCGCAGCCTGCGCACGCCTTCGAGCGCCGGGTCGTCCGGGTGCGAGGCCGCCAGCAGCTTCACGCCGGGCTTGCCCTGGCGGATGGCGCGGTCGAGCGTGCCCTGCCGCGTGCTGAGTGCGATCGTGCTGTAGACGTTCAGGCCGGTGCGCATCTCGATCTCGTCGGGGGTGGCGACCGTGTTCTTGAGCACCTTGCGAAGCACCGACGTGACCGCGCCCAGGAACAGCCCCACGACCAGCGCCAGCGCCATCACGATCACCGCCTTGGGCCGCACCGGCTTCTCGGGCGACAGTGCCTGGTCGAGCACGCGCACGTTGCCGATGCGGCCTTCGCGGGCCAGGCGCATCTGCAGCGAGCTGTTCAGGAGCGATGAATAGAGCTCGGTGTTGACCTTGATGTCGCGCTGCATGCGCAGCGAGTTCTGCTGCAGCATCGGCATGCGGCGGATGCGGTTGTCCACGCCGCCCAGCTCCTTGCGCAACGAGGCGATCTGCGCGTCGAGCGTGATCAGCATCGGGTGCTGGCTGGTGAAGCGGCTCGCCAGGTCCAGGCGCTTCTGGCGCGCGTCGAGCAGCTTGGCCTGCAGGTCGACGTTCTGCGACAGCGCGTTGCGCGCCTCGTCGTCCAGGCTGATGGTTCCGTTCTGGTTGCGGTACTCGTTGTAGGCCTCTTCCGACTGTTCCAGCTGCTGCTTGAACTTGGGCAGCTCGGTGCCCAGGAAGTTCAGCGTGCGCTCGGCCTGCGCGGTTTTCTGGTCGATGTTCTGGCGCATGTACAGGCGCGCCACTTCGTTGAGCAGGTTCGCCAGGTGCTCGCGATCGTCGGTCTGCCAGCTCACGTCGATCACGCTGGACTGCTTGCCTTTCTCGATCACGCGCAGCTCGCGCTGCAGCTCGAGCATGGTGAGCTGCGTGGAATGCCGCGTCAGCTCGAAGGCGCCGCCGGGCCGGGCGTCGATCGAGGCCACCAGCAGATGGACCGTTCCGCCCGGCACCGAGCTGTCCTGCGGCTCGCCGACCCGGCCATGCAGCGGGGTGTCGAGGTCGGGGTGCGTCAGCGTGTAGGCGCCGTCCTTGCCGGCGGTCAGCAGGAACTTCTTGCCCTCGAGGGCCGGCGGCACGTCCATCTGCGCGACCGCGATCCGCTCGGTGCCCGACACATAGCCGCGCATGCCGAGGAAGCCCGGCCTGGACAGCGTCTTCGAATGCCGTGCGATGAAGGCGCCCACGACCGGGATGTAGTGCGGCCGGGCCTTGATGAACAGCTTGGTGTTCTCGATCGCCTGGCCGAGCACCATGCGCGACTTCAGGATCTCGGCCTCGCCCGAGGTCGGCGTCTTCACGCCCACGCCGTTGACCGCGGCATCGCCCGCGCCGCCGGGCGAACGTTCGGCATCCTCGAGCTGGATCAGCACGTTCGCTTCGTACACGCGCGGCCCGAAGAGCGCGTAGCCCGCGCCCAGCACCAACACCGCGGCGGTGACCGAGGCGATCAGCCATCGGTTGTCCAGCATCAGGTCGACGTATTCCTTGAACCGCGAGTGCGGGCGCTCGGGTTCCGGGCTGTACGGTGCGGGAAGCGGGGGGTACCAACGCGCATTCATGGGCTTCACCTTCTTTGTCGTGTTCGGGCCGGGGCTGCGCGGCCTACCTGCTGCGGGCGGTGTCGCGCGCGAGGTTGATCACCTGGGCGGCGGGAAGGATCAGGTTGGCGACCCGGTTCCACGAGACCAGCGGCACGCGGTCGACGTAGACCACGTCGCGCGGCCGCAGCTCGAAGCGGTCGGCCAGTGCGAGCGCGGCCGGGTTCTTCGCGTTCAGGCTGAAGATCTGCGGCGTGTCGGGCGTCTGCGGCGAGTTGCGGATCACGTAGATCTGCCCGGGGTCGGCCGTGAGCAGGTCGGGCCCGCCCGCGTCGCCGAGGGCCTCGTTCAGGCTCATGCGGCCGTTGCGCATCAGCAGTGCCGAGGGCCGCAGGATCTCGCCCATCACGTAGATGCGGCTGTCGTCCCGGCTGCCGACGTACACGATGTCGCCGTTGCGCAGCGGGATGTTGTTGGCGTCGGCGCCGAAGCGCTTGAGCTGCATCAGGTCGATGACCACCGTGCGGTCGCCGCGCGTGAGCGTCACATGCGAACGGTCGCCCCCGGCGGTGATGCTGCCCGCGCGGTTGAGCGCCTCGGACAGCGTCATCGGGATGTCCGTGAAGATCTGCAGCCCCGGCGTGCGGACCTCGCCCTCGACATAGGCGCGCTGACTGCGGAACGACTGGATGCGCACGCTCACCAGCGGTGCCTTGATGATGCTGCCGATGCGCTTGGCGATCAGCTCGGACGCACCACTTTCCGTGAGGCCCTGCAGCCGGGTGCGGCCGATGTAGGGAAAGCTGATCTCGCCTGCGGCATCGACGATGAAGCCCGGCGCCACGGTGACGCCGGTCGGGTCGCTCTGCTGCGCGATCACCGCGCCCAGGTTGGGCTGCAGCTCGGGGTTGTTGTAGACGGTGATGCCCACCACGTCCCCCGGCCCGATGGTGTAGGGCGCGGGCCGGCCGAACAGCGCCTTCACGTCGGGCGGGATGCCCGTGTTGCCGGCGAGTTGCGCGCGGACCAGCTCCGGCGTGATGGCCGCGATCCGGCCGCCGGCCGTGCCGTCGGCCGACTGCAGCGGGCCCGGCGTGCCGAAGCCGGGTGCGCAGCCGCACAAGCCGAGCGACAGCAGCAGCGCCATGGCACGCGACCGGAAGCGGCCACCGGGAAGGGCGCGGGCGCCCTCGGTGGCGAGGAGGCGCTCGCCGCGCGGGTTCGCTGGGGTTGCGGATGTCATGGCAATCTCCTTGGCTTCGGTTGTTGTTTCAGGGCGCGGCGAGCGTGGCCGGGATCGCGCGCGGGGTGCCTGTCGCCGGACGGTCCTGCCGCTGCGGGCTGCCGGTGGCCAGACAGTGCTCGACGACCCAGTCGCCGACGGACTGCAGGAAGAGCTGCTGGCCCTTCACCGTGCAGACGGTGTGGTCCACGTCCCGCATGAACTCGTACTGCAGGCCCTGCATGAACGGTTCGCGGCGCAGGGCGCCGAGCTGGTCGCGGTCGCGGTCGCAGACATGCAGCGATCCCGAATACAGAAGCTGCACCGCCACCTCGCGTTCGACCAGCCGCTTCATCGTGGCTTCGAACCAGATCGCGTTGACGTTGGGCGGCCGCCGGTCCACGAAGTAGCCCGGCAGCGGCTTGCCCACCGTGCTGCCCGGCAGATGGCGCAGCACCCAGCGCCGCGCCTTGCCGGGGAACGACGGGTGCAGCGGCGCGGCGAGCGCGCGGCGCACCGTGAGCTCCCAGCGCGTGCGCCGCTGGGGGAAGGCAAAGCCGTCGAACAGCGAGAGCGCCACCATGCGCGCGTCCACCGCGGCGGCCGACATGGCGTGCTCCACGCCCGAGCACATGGCCACGGTCGCGAACTGGCCGATGCCCTGCATGCGTTGCACGAGGTCCATGGCGGCCTGCAGGCTGTGCACGGCGCGCGTCTGCAGGTCGGGCCCGGTGTCCAGCGCCTCGCTGTCGCCGATGCCGCCCAGGTCGAAGCGCAGGCTGCCCACGCCGCGCGCGGCCAAGAGGTGCGCCAGCTTCACGTTGATGCGGCGCGGCCCCACGCGGTGGTTCGCGCCCATGTTGAACATCAGGCAGGCGACCGGCGCCGGCACGCGCTGCGCGGGGAGTGTGAGCATGCCCATCAGTGCGTTGCCGGGGCCGAAGCACACCGGGGTCTGCGTCAGGTCATTCATGGATCGCTCCCTGCAGGCGGTTGAGCGCATCGGCCGGCACCATCGCGCTGTGGGGAAAGGGGTCGGACGTCCAGTCCAGCGGGTGGCTCAGGTAGGCCAGGCGCACCGGCATGTGGCGCGACTGCTGCTCGGCCGCCCATTGCGCGGTGGACGTGTCGTCGGGCGGGGCCAGCACCAGGGTGTCGTGCAGGGCCGTGAGCGGCAGCGACTGCGGCGTGAGGGCGCGCAGCTGCGCCTGCAGCGCCGGCGAGAGACGCACGCCCAGCGCCTCCTCGGGCAGCGCATCCGGTTCCCGCGCGAGGTTGCGGCGCCAGGACAGGTCGGGAATGCAGAAGGTCGTGTCGATCGCCTCGACGTGGCGCTCGCGCAGCAGGCGCGCGTAGCCCGGCCCGTCGATCACCGGCTCCCAGAGCACCAGCCGCGCCGGGTCGCAGCGCCCGTTGCGCGCGGCCAGCACGGCCAGGGTGGCGCCCAGCCGCGCGCCGATCCACACGATGGCGGCATGGGGTGCGTGCCGCCGCAGCTCCTCGTGCGCCGCGCACAGGTCGCGGCGCCAGCCGTCGAGTTCGCCCTCGCTCTCGTCGCCCGGCGAGTCGCCGGAGCCGTAGAAGTCGAAGCGCAGCGTGGCGATGCCGGCGCGCGCGAGGCGTTCGGCCAGCACCTTGAAGAAGCGGTGGGTGCGCAGGCCCTCCTGCCCGAAAGGCGGGCACAGGAGCACCGCGGTGGGCTCGCCCCGGTGGTCGTCGGCGGCGTGGAACGCGCCGAAGACCTGGCGCGAGGCCGGCCCGAACATGAGCGGCGTGAAGAGGGTCATGCGACACCCCCTGCGCATCGCGCCTCGCTCATGCCCTTGCGCGGATTCAGGGGGCGCATGCGGCGGCCTTCGGGGTCGGCCTGCGAGGGCCGGGCGCGGGCTTCGGTATGGCGCCATTCGGCGAGCGAGCCCACGCTGTCCGCCCGCGCGGGCGCGGGCCCCAGCGCCAGCACCAGGATGCGTCCGGCCACCGGCAGCTCGACGCTGCGGCTGTCCGGGGCCAGGCCCACGTCGAAACTCTGCGGCGACACCAGCAGGCCCACGCCGATGGCCTTCAGGCAGGCTTCCTTGCGGGTCCAGCAGGTCAGGAAGGCGCGGTCGCGTTCGTCGGCGGGCAGGGCGGCCAGCGCCTCCTGTTCGCGCCGCGTGAAATGCGCCGCCGCCAGGTCGGCCGCGTCCGGCATCGGGCGCAGCAGCTCGACGTCGGCGCCCAGCGGGCCGCGCCCGCCGATGGCGATCAATGCCAGGCCCTGGCTGTGGCTCAGCGAGAACTGGGTGCGCGGGTGGCCCGCGAGCGACGGCTTGCCGAAGGCGCCGGTGGCCAGCGTCAGCGCGTCGGGGGCCAGGCCCGTGTACGCGCACAGCGCCTGGCGCAGCGCGACATGGGCCGCCACGAAGCGCTGCCGGTCGACGGGAAAGCGCAGGTTCTCGGCGCGTGCGCGCTCTTCCTCCGACAGCACCTGGGCGGGCAGGGTGTCGGTGAAGCTGTCCAGCTCGACGTACCGGCAGACCGGTGCGTCGATGGACAGTGCGTTGGCGGCGCCGGTCATGGTCACCCCTTGCGCAGCCAGCTGCCGAGTGCGCCGAGCAGCCCGCCGCGCTGTGCATGCGCGGCCGTGCCGGCGGCCAGGTCGGCGAGGTCCGAGGGCACGCCGTGCGGTGTGCCATGCGCCGAGGACGCGATCTGCCCGAGGTTCTCGAACAGGTAGCGGCGCGGCTCCACGCGGTGCCCCAGCGTCTGCGCCGCCTGCTGTACGGCGCGCAGCACCAGCAGCGAGTCGCCGCCGAGGTCGAAGAAGTTGTCGCTGGCGCGGATCTCGTCGACGTCGATGCCGATCACGTCGGCCCAGATCTGGGCCAGCTGGGCGTGCTCGGGGCTGAGCAGTCCGCGCTTCGCCTCGCGCGCGTCGCCGTTGAGGGGATCGGCCGGCGCACTCTTGTCCGCCTCGTCGGCCACCAGCTTGCGCAGATAGCGTGCGCTGGCCGAGCCTTCGGCGCTGGCGATCTCGGCGAGCGTGGCATTGGGGTGGTCGGCGACGCGGCCCAGCACCTCGAGATAACGCTCGCGCAACTGAGCGCCGGTCTCGCGCAGGTACACGTCGGCGTTGTAGAGCAGCGCGCCTTCCAGGCCGTGCGGCTTGTCCATCAGCCACACGCCGACGTCGTCGGTGGCGCCGTGCTGCATCACATGCACCTGGCGGGTCTGCAGGCTGCCGACGGTGCGCGCGCGCTCGCGGGCATCCTGGAACGAGAACATCGCCTGGTAGGGCCCCGAGGCCTTGATCTGTCCCGCATAGCCGGGCTCGGCCATCAGGCGCTCGAACGGCACCTGCTGGTGGTTCATCATCGACAGCAGCTCCTGCTTCACGTAGCGCATGAACTCGGGCAGCGGCAGCGCCATGTCGACCGCGAGCGAGACCGGCAGCACGTTGTTGAAGAAGCCCATGACGTCTTCCGTCTCGGCCTGCTGGCGCCCGCGCACCGGGTTCGCGATGACGATGGCGTCGTTGCCGGTCGCCTGGGCCATGGTCAGCGCGTAGATGCCGAAGGTCAGCATGCTGAGCGTCACGTCCATGTCGCGCGCCACCTCGCGCAGCCGCTGCGTGCTCTGCAGGTCGATGTGGATCCAGTGCGCACCGCCCTGGCCGCTCTTGCCCGCGCGGCGCGGCATGTCGGTGCGGGGCGGGCGCACGGCCCTGGCGCTGGCGAGCCGGCCGCGCCAGAACGCGAGCTGCTCCTCGCAGGCGGGCTCGGTCAGCCACTTCTCGAGCCACTCGGCGTAGTCGCCGTGGGTGGTGGCGAGCGCGGGCAGGTTGTGGGGCCGGCCGCGTTCGGCGGCGTCGTAGAACGCGCCCAGCTCGCGCTGCATCAGGTCGAAGGACCAGCCGTCCCAGATCAGGTGATGCGGCACGAACAGGAAGACGTGCTCGTTGTCGTCGAGCTGGAACAGGGTCGCGCGCATCATCGGCGCGCTGTGGATGTCGAGCGGCCGGTCGGCCAGCTCCTGCATCTGCTCGGCCAGCTCGGCCTCGCGCTGGTCCGCGGGCAGGCCGCGCAGGTCGACCAGCGGCAGGGCGAACTCCACCGACGCTGCGATCGATTGAATGGGCCGCCCCGTGTCCTCGTCGAAGCCGATGCTTGTGCGCAGCGACGGCTGGCGGCGGATCATTTCGCGCAGCGCACCTTCGAAGCGCGCGGCGTCGAGCTTGCCGGTGAGCCGCTGCGCCGAGGGCGCGTTGTAGACCGAACGGCCCGTGTACAGCTGCTCCATGAAGCGAATGCGTTCCTGCGAGGGCGTGAGCGGCGCGCTGCGGCGATCGGGGTGGCAGGCAATGGGCGCCTGCAGGCCGACGCCCGCGCCCTGCAGCGCCTCGATGACCGCGGTCAGCTTCTCGGCCGTGGGCGCCTCGAACAGCGCGCGCAGCGGCAGCGTGACCTGGAACTCGCGGCTCAGCAGCGTGGTGAGCCGCGCGGCCAGCAGCGAGTGGCCGCCCATGGTGAAGAAGTTGTCGTGCATGTCCAGGCCCGGCAGGCTCAGCACCTTCTCCATGACCGCGAGCACCTTGCGCTCGTGCGCGTTGCGCGGACCGGCGCCGCGCCGCACTTCGTTGCGCGCCACCGCCTGCGGCGGCGGCAGCGAGACGCGGTCGACCTTGCCGTTGGCCAGCGTGGGCAGGGCGTCGAGCGTCACCACGTGCTGCGGCAGCATGAAGGCCGGCAGGTGCTTGCGCAGGTGCACCATCAGCGCATCGAGGTCGAAGCCGCCCTCGGGCGCCAGCGCCAGGTAGGCCACCAGGCGCACGTCGCCGGGGTTGTCCTCGCGGGCCACGACCACGCTGCGCGAGACGCCGGCCACTTCGCAGCAGCGCACCTCGATCTCGCCGGGCTCGATGCGGTAGCCGCGCACCTTGACCTGGAAGTCGAGCCGCCCGAGGTGGTCGAGCAGCCCGTCGTTGCGCCAGCGGCCGCGGTCGCCGGAGCGGTAGACCTTCTTCGTGGCGCCGAAGATGCGCACCGTGACGAAGCGCTCGGCGGTCAGCGCGGGGCGGTCGAGGTAGCCCAGCGAGACGCCTTCGCCCGCGATGCAGATTTCGCCGGGCACGCCGATCGGGCAGGGCTGCAGGTCGGCATCGAGAATCCAGATCTCGGTGTTGTCGACGGGCCTGCCGATCGAGATGCCGCGCGAGGCGATCTCTTCGGGACGCACATGCCAGGCCGTGGAATACACCGTCGTCTCGGTCGGGCCGTAGCCGTTCCACAGGCCTTCCATGCGCTCGCACAGCGCCAGCGCCATGCTCGGGCGCAGCGCCTCGCCGCCGGTCCAGCCGCGAAAGCCGGGCGTGCCGCCGGCCCACTGGGCATCGAGCAGCAGCTGCCACATGCCGGGCGTGGCCTGCAGCAGCGTGATCTGTTCGTCGTCGAGCGCCCGCGACAGGCGGTTGCCGTCCATGGCGACCTCGCGCTGCACCATCACGAGTTCGGCGCCCGCCGCCAGCGGCAGCAGCAGGTCGGGCACGGCCATGTCGAAGGACAGCGTGGTGACGGCGGCGATGCGGTCGGACGGGCCGATGCCCGATTCGCGCTGCATCCACTGCAGCAGGTGCGCCACGCCCCGGTGGTGCGCAATGACGCCCTTGGGCAGGCCGGTCGAGCCGGAGGTGTAGATCACATAGGCCGCGTCTTCGGAGCCCGGGTCGTCGCTGCTCGGGGGCAGCGCTTCGCCCGACAGCTGGCGCCAGGCGGTGTCGCGATCGATCTCGAAGACGCGCTGGTCGGCGTCGGCGCGCCAGTCGCGCGGCGCCACCGCGATGTCGGACGAGGTCAGCATCAGGCTGAGGGTGGCGTCGCTGGCGTAGTGGTCCAGCCGCGCCTGCGGAAATGAGGTGTCCATCGGCACGTAGGACGCCCCCGCCTTGAGGATGCCCAGCATGGCGACGACCATCTCCAGGCTGCGTTCGAGGCACAGCCCCACGCGCTGGCCGCGGCCCACGCCGCGCGCGCGCAACGCACGCGCCAGTCGATTGGACAGCGCATCGAGCTCGCCATAGCTGCAACTGCGCGCGCCGTCGCGCACCGCCGGGCGGTGCGGCTGCTGCGGCACGCGCGCCACGAAGCCGGCATGCGCCAGCGGCGCGCCGCGCAGCGGCACGCGTGCGGGCTGCAGCGCCAGCAGCGCACGCGCGGCGCCGGCGGACAGCACGTCGAGCCCGCCGATGGTGTCGTCGGGCTTGTGCGCGGCCGACTGCAGCACGCACTCGAACATGTCGAGCCAGCGCTGCACGCTCACGTCGTCGAACAGGTCGGTGTTGTATTGCGCCTCGACCTGCAGGCTGCCGGCGTGCGGGCGCAGGTTCACGAAGAGTTCGAAGTTCTCGTAGCGGCGGGCGATGGTGTCCTGCACCACGTCGAGCGTGGTGAAGGCCTGCGCGCTGCTCGCCACGTCGGGGTCGACGTTGAAGGTCACGCTCACCAGCGGCAGCCGGCTCGGGTCGCGCTCGAGCGACAGCTGGCCCAGCAGCGCGCCATAGGTCAGGGCCTGGTGATCGAACGCGTTGAGCACGGCGGTGCTGCATTCGTCCATCAGCGCGTCGAAGCGCATGGCCGGATGCGCGGCGATGCGCAGCGGCAGCAGGTTCACGCAATGGCCGACCAGGCCGGGCACGTCGTGCGCGAGCTGGCCCGAGGTCGGGATGCCGACCACGATGTCTTCCTGGCCCGTGAGGCGGTGCAGCGTCGCGACGAAGCCGCTGAGCAGGCCCGTGAACAGGCTGACGCCGGCCTTGGTGCTCGCGATGCGCACGGCGCCCACCACGCGCCGGTCGAGCAGGCGCTCGGCGCGGCGCGAGTTGAAGGTGCGCGCGGCGGGGCGGGGGCGGTCCAGCGGCAGGTCGAGCACGGGCTGCGTGTTGCCGGCAAAGCGCTCCAGCCAGTAGTCGATGTGCGCCTGCATGTCGGGGCTCGCGGCCGCGACGGCTTCCTCGGCGGCGAAGTCGGAGAAGAGCGGAGCGGCCTTGAGCTTGAGCCCGATGCCGGTTTCCTCGGCATAGAGGTGGCCCAGCTGCTCGGTGATGACCGCCCACGACCAGCCGTCGCAGACCACGTGGTGCGCCGACATCACGAGCTCGTGCTCGTCATCGCCCAGGCGGTACAGCACCGCCCGGAACAGCGGCCCGTGTTCGAGCGAGAACGGCGTGCAGACCGCCTCGTCGTGGGCCGCGTGCAGCGCCTGCGCGAGGGCTTCGGGCGCCAGCCCGCCCAGGTCGTGGCGCACCAGCTGGTTCCCGGCCGGGGGGCTGACCAGCATGAAGGTGCCGTCCGGCGAGATGGTGGCGCGCAGCGCCTGGTGGCGCTCGAGCAGCCGGTCGGTGGCGCGCGCCAAGGCGTCGCCGTCCAGCGCGCCGCGCAGGCGCAGCACGACCGACTCGTTGTAGGCCATCGAGGCCTCGGGGCTCAGCGTGGCGCCGAGCCAGATTTCGCGCTGCGACTCGGTGGTCGCGATGATGCATTCGACGAGGCCACCGCTCGCGGTGGGCTTGAGTGCGGCGTTCATGCTGCGGCCTTTCCGTTGATGAGGCGCTCGTGCAAGGCGGCGTCTTCGGGTACGTACCAGTACGGCTGGCCGTCGCTGTCGCGGGCCAGCACGCTGCCGTCCTCGACGGGCTTGCGCGCGTCGAAGCGGGTGGGGGCGGGAGCGCGGCGCGGAAGGAAGCCGGATTCCTGCATCTCGGCGACCGATTCCTTGAAGGCGCGCTGCAGGAAGGCGATGTCCTCGGCGCTGTGCGCGCTCGTGAGGAAGCACGGGAAGTTGTCCAGGATGTGCACGCCGCGGCTGCGCATCATGGCGAACAGCAGGTCCTGCAGCGGCTGGTCTTCGAGCCAGCTCACGCGCCACAGCGACGCGAAATGGCGGATCTCGATCGGCGCGCCGACCTCCTGGCACCAGCCCGAGAGCTCCGTGGCCATGGCGGTCGTGCTCGCGGTGAGCCCGGCCTGCAGCGCGGGCCCGGCCTCCTTCAGGTGCGTGAGCGAGGCCTTGGCCGCGGCGAGTGCGAGCGGATGGCGCACGAAGGTGCCGGCGAAGTAGGTCACGCCCACGCCCGGGATCGAGTCGTCGCCGTACTGCCAGGCGCCGCCGTCGAGCGCATCCATGAACTCGCGCTTGCCGGCGATCACGCCGACCGGAAAGCCGCCACCGATCACCTTGCCGTAGGTGGCCAGGTCGGCGCGCACGCCGAACAGTTCCTGCGCGCCGCCCAGCGCGCTGCGAAAGCCGGTGATGACCTCGTCGAAGATGAGGCAGCAGCCGTTCTTCGCGGTGACGTCGCGCACGTCGTGCAGGAACTCGCGCGGCTGGAAGTCGGGGCGGCGGCTTTGCACCGGCTCGACCAGCACGGCCGCCAGGTCTGCGGCGTTGTCGCGGATGAAGGCCAGCGCCTCGGGCGTGCCGTAGTCGAGCACGCGGATGTCGCCGAACATGCCGCTCATCACGCCCGGTGCGGCCGACAGGCCCTTGCCGCCCTTGCCGGCGCGCACCAGCACTTCGTCGAAGGTGCCGTGGTAGGAGCCCGTGAAGGCCACCACCGTGCTGCGCCCGGTGACGGTGCGCGCGATGCGCAGCGCCGCCATCACGGCCTCGGAGCCGGTGTTGCACAGGCCGGCGCGCTCGCTGCCCGTGAGTTCGCAGATGAGGCGCGTCACGTCGGCCGCGAGCGGATGCTGCGGCCCGATCTCGTAGCCCGCATCGAGCTGGGCCCGCACGGCGTCCTGCACGAAGTCGGGTTGCCAGCCGAACAGGTTCAGCCCGAAGCCGTTGAGCGCGTCGACGTACTCGTTGCCGTCGAGGTCCCACAGCCTGGAACCTTTGGAACGTTCGATCACGATCTGGTAGGTGATCTCCTTGGTCAGCGGACGGAAGCCGTTGACCACGCGCGGATCGGCCATGTGGGCGCGGTTGTCCTCGGTGAAGCGCTTGCTCTTTGGCGTGCGCTCGACATAGCGCCGCACGAAGGTGGCGAGCCGTGCCTTCTGCCGCGCGCTGGGTTCGGCGGTGCGCTGGGTGTGGATGCGGGCGATGGCGCCGAAGGCCTTGTTGACGTCGTAGCGAAGCGGCGCTTCGGCGGGCGGCTGCGGCTGCGCGGCGGGTGCGGCCTCGGCCGACACGGGCATCGCTGCGACCGCCACCGGCGCGGCGGCGCCGGACAGGAGTGCAAGCTGCTGGCGCATCAGCTCCATCTGCTGCGCGATCACCTGGTTCAGCAGGCCGGTGGGCTGCGCAAGCCCTTGCGGCGGCGTTGGCATCGACACCTGCACAACGGATGTCGCAGGCATGGTGGGCGTGACGGGCACAGCCACCGGCTCGGCATCGGGCGGCAGGCTCTGCAGCAGGTACGCGGCCAGTGCGTCGAAGCTGCGGTAGTTCTCCATCAGCTGGCGAAAGCTCAGCTCGACCTTGAAGCGCTTCTTGATCTGCGTGGCGGCCTGGGTCAGCGTGAGCGAGTCCATCCCGATCTCGCCGAACGGGGCCTGGCCCTCGGCCTGGGCCATGTCGATGCCCGAGATGTCTTCGAACAGGGCCCGCAATCGGCTGTCGACCGACGCCGCGCGCGACGCCTCGGGCGGCGGGGAAGAAGGCGGAGGAAGGTCAGGCGAGGGCGCTGCAGCGGTCACGATCGGCTCCAATGAAACAGGCAGGGCGGGCGCAAGGGCCGGCGACACCGGCGCGGTGGGCGCGATGTCGACCCAGAGACGCTTGCGTTCGAACGGGTAGGTGGGCAGGCACACGCGCCGGGCGCCGGCGCGCGGTGCGAGCAGGGCGAGATCGACTTCGGCGCCGCAGGTCCACAGGCGTGCGGCGGCCAGGCGCAAGGTCCGGGTCTCGTCGGCGGGCTCGCCGTGCAGCAGCGACACCGCCACGGCGCCGGCCTTCGACGCCGGAGCAAGCCCTGGCAGGCGGTGCTGGCGCACCAGTGCGGCCAGCGTGTTGCGGGGGCCGACCTCCACGAACACCGGATGGGTGGTATCTCCGGCGGCGCTCTGCAACGCCGGCGAGAAGCGCACGGTGCCGCGCAGGTGCTGCGCCCAGTAGGCCGGGCTCGTGGCCTGTGCGTCTTCGAGCAGGCGGCCGGTGAACGTGGAGTAGATCGGGATCTGCGGTGCGTGCAGCGCCACCTGGCTCACGAGCGTCTCGAAGGGCGCCACCGCGGCGTCCATCATGGCGGAGTGAAAGGCGTGCGAGGTCTGCAGCAGCCGGCAGGCGACGCCCTCGGCTTCGAGCGCGGCCTGGAGTTCGGCGATGGCCTCGGTGGGGCCGGCGGCCACGCAGGCGCCGGGGGCGTTCTCCGCGGCGAGTGAGACCTGGGGCGAGGACGCGAGCCGCGAGGCCAGCGCCTCCGCGCCCAGGCGCACCGACAGCATCGTCCCGGTGGGCTGGGCCTGCATGAGCGCGCCGCGGCGGGCAATGAGCCGGGCCGCATCTTCCAGGCGCATGACGCCGGCGATCACGGCCGCGACGAATTCCCCCACGCTGTGGCCGATCAGCGCGTGCGGGCGCAGGCTCAGCGACAGCAGCCGCCGTGCGAGCGCGTACTCGAGCGTGAAGAGCGCCGGCTGCGTGACGGCCGTCGGCGCGAGCGCCTGCGGGTCGTCTGCGAACAGGCGCTCGCGCAGGTCGAAGTCCAATGCGCCTTCGAAGGCGCGCAGGCAGTTGTCGAACGCGGCCGCGAACACCGGGTCGCCCGCATGCAGCGCGCGGCCCATGCCCGGGTACTGCGCGCCCTGGCCCGGGAACATCAGCACGGGCTGCGGTGCGCGCTCGGCGATCCGGTCGCTCACGCGCCACGCCGTGTTCTCCGAGCGCAGCGCCTCGATGGCCTGCGCCGCATCGCCGGCCACCACGGCGCGGCGGAAGGCGTGGGCCTTGCGGCCGACGCACAGGGTGAACGCCGCGTCGCCCAGGCAAAGCCCGGGCTGTTCCTCCAGGTGCGTGGCCAGCTGCTGCGTCGCGACCGCGAGCGCGGCCTCCGAGCGGGCCGACAGCGCCAGCACATGGACGCCCGGCTGCGTGGCGCGCGCCTGCCGCGCCGGCGCCTCCTCGAGCACGACGTGCGCGTTGGTGCCCCCGACGCCGAACGAGCTGACGCCCGCGCGGCGCGGCAGGTCGGCCCGCGGCCACGGCTGCAGCTGGTTGCTGACGTGGAACGGCGTGCGCGCGAAGTCGATCGCCGGGTTCGGTGCCGTGAAATGCGCGGTGGGCGGAATCAGTTCGTGGTGCAGCGACAGTGCCGTCTTGATGAGGCCGGCGGCGCCCGCGGCCGTGACCATGTGGCCCACGTTGCTCTTGAGCGAGCCGAGCGTGCAGTAGCCCCGCGCGTCGGTGTGCTCGGCGTACGCGACGGCCAGCGCCTCGACCTCGACGGGGTCGCCCATCGGCGTGGCGGTGCCATGCGCCTCCACGTAGGAAATGCTGCGTGCGTCCACGTCCGCCGCGGCCAGCGCGGCGCGGATCACCGCCGCCTGGCCGTCCACGCTGGGCGCGGTGAAGCTGGCCTTGGCGCCGCCGTCGTTGTTGACGCAGGCGCTGCGCAGCACGGCATAGACGGTGTCGCCGTCGGCCTGCGCATCGGACAGCCGCTTGAGCAGCACCACGGCGGCGCCGTCGCTGAACACGGTGCCCTTGGCCTGCGCGTCGAAGCTGCGCGTGTGGCCGTCGGGCGAGAGCATCGAGCCCTCGTTGTAGAGGTAGCCGCTGCGCGGCGGGCAGGTGACCGAGGCGCCGCCCGCCAGCGCCATGTAGCACTGGCCCGTGCGCAGCGCATGGAAGGCCTGGGCCACCGCGACCAGCGAGGTCGAGCATGCGGTGTTGACGCTCACCGCCGGCCCGCGCAGGTTGAGCCGGTTGGCCACGCGGGTGGTGATGTAGTCCTTCTCGTTGGCCAGCATCACCTGGAATTCGCCGACGGCCTCCACGAGGTCGGGCCGCGAGGCGACGTGGCGCTGGAAGTAGGTCGCGTTGTACGTGCCCGCGTACACGCCCACCGGGCCCGGCGCTTCGTCGGGCACGTAGCCCGCGCGCTCCAGGCACTCCCAGCAGATCTCGAGGAACACGCGGTGCTGCGGGTCCATGAGTGCGGCTTCCTTCGGGCCGATGCCGAAGAAGGCGGCATCGAAGCCCTCGATGCCGTCGATCACGCCGCGCGCCCGCACGTAGGCCGGGTCGCGGCGCAGCGACTCGCTGACGCCGGCGTCCAGGCTGGCGTCGTCGAAGAAGCTGATGGTGTCGCGCCCGGCGACGAGGTTGTCCCAGAACTGCTCCACATCGCCCGCGCCGGGGAAGCGACCGGCGGTGGCGATGAGAGCGATGGGCTCGGGGACGCTGGCGGCGTCCTCGCGCACGGGCACGGGGTGTGGCGCCTGTGGCGCCTCGCCAGCGGACTGCAGTTGCGCCGCGATGGCGCCCGGCGTCGGGTGGCGAAAGAAGAGGTTGGTCGACAGCGGCGGCGCGCCTTCGCGCTGCAGGTCCGCCAGCACCTGCAGCACCAGCAGCGAGCTGCCGCCCAGGTCGAAGAAGTTGTCGTGACGCCCGGCCTTGTCGATGCCCAGGGCGCGCGCGAAGGCGTCGCAGACCTGCTGCTCGAGCGCGTCGCGCGCGGCCTCGAAAGGCTGCGCGAGTTCGGGGCGCTCGGCGGCCGGCTCGGGCAGGGCGTTGCGGTCGAGCTTGCCGTTGGGCGTGACGGGGAGTTGCGCGAGCCACACCTGCGCCGACGGCAGCATCACCGCGGGCAGGCGGGCCGCCAGGTGCGCGCGCAGCGTGTCCCACGCCAGCTTCTGGGCGCGCGCGACCAGGTAGGCGACCAGGCGCAGCTGGCCGTCGCGACCGGGCCGCGCGACCACCGCGCAGGACTGCACCGCGGGGTGCGCGAGGATCGCCGCCTCGACCTCACCGGTCTCGATGCGGTGGCCGTGGATCTTGACCTGGCCGTCGATGCGGCCGATGAACTCGAGGGTGCCGTCGGGCAGCCAGCGGGCGAGGTCGCCGGTGCGGTAGAGCCGCTCGCCCGGCGCGCCGAAGGGGTCGGGCACGAAGCGCGCGGCCGTGAGTTCGGGCTGCCCCAGGTAACCGCGCGCCAGGCCGTGTCCGCCGATGCACAGCTCGCCCACGAGTCCGCTGGGCAGCAGCTCGAGCGTCGGGCTCAGCACGCGCAGCACGGTGTCCTTGATCGGGCGCCCGAGCGGTACCGAGCGCGGGCCCGCTGCGATCGCGGCGCGCTCGATGCGGTGGGTGGTCGCGAAGGTCGTGCACTCGGTCGGCCCGTAGCCGTTGCTGAGCGTGAGCCCGGGGAGCGCGTCGAGTGCGCGCCGCACATGGGGTACCGACAGCGCCTCGCCGCCCGTGAACAGGTGCGCCAGGCCCGCGAGATGCTGCGGATCGCCGTCGACCACGGCGTTGAAGAGCGAGGCCGTGAGCCAGGCGGTGTGGACCCCGTGGCGGGCGATGGTGCGCGCGAGGCCGGCGCCGGTGGGTACCCGTTCGCCGTGGATCACGCAGCGCCCGCCGTTGAGCAACGGTCCCCAGACTTCGAGCGTCGAGGCGTCGAAGGCGAGTGGTGCCGCATGCAGCATCGCGCGCCCGGGTGCGAGTTCGATGTAGTCGACATCGACGACGAGCCGCAGGATGGCGCGATGGCCGATCTCGATGCCCTTGGGTACGCCGGTCGAGCCCGAGGTGTACATGAGGTACGCCAGCGATTCGCCGTCGAAGGCCGGCGGTGTCCACGGCGCGGGGTCCGCGCCGTCTTCAGGCGCGTCGATCCGCACAGTGGTGCAGTGGGCCGGCACGAGAGAGGCCAGTGCCTCGATCGTCACGACCCGGGTCACGCCGGCCTGGTCGAACATCGCGGCGACGCGTTCGGGCGGAAAGTCGGTGGGTACCGGCACGTAGGCCGCGTCCGCCTTGAGGATGCCGAGCATGGCGACGATGGCGGCCATCGACCGCTCGAACACCATCCCTACGGGGTCGCCTGCGTGCACGCCCGACTGCTGCAGGCGCTGTGCGAGCCGGTCGCTGCGCGCGTCGAGCTCGGCGTAGGTCATCGTGTCGTCGCCTTCCACCAGCGCCACCGCGTCGGGCGTGGCCGCGGCCCGGCGGCGGAACACGGCGGGCACGGTGAGCGACAGGTCGGGCGCGGCGGGCGGCGTGGCCCAGGCGGCGAGCTGGTCGCGGCGGTCGGCGTCGGGCAGGGCGCGGATGTTGTGGAGCGCTGCACCGGGATGCGCCAGCAGATCGGCGGCGGTGTCGGCGATGGCTGCGAGCAG
Organism: Variovorax sp. GW822-FHT04E09; assembly: GCF_058800845.1. Taxonomy (NCBI): domain Bacteria; kingdom Pseudomonadati; phylum Pseudomonadota; class Betaproteobacteria; order Burkholderiales; family Comamonadaceae; genus Variovorax; species Variovorax sp. GW822-FHT04E09. The sequence goes on along the minus strand of NZ_JBXAMR010000001.1, from coordinate 1,021,079 downwards.
GCGGCTGGCGCAGGGCGCGTCCATCAGGCTCGCGTCGACGTCCAGGTGCAGGCTGGCGGGGAGTTCTGTCCGGGCTTCGAGCCGCAGGGGCGGCAGGGTGTTGGCGGTGTGCGGCGTGGTCCGCCGGTCGAGGTCGAGCTGGGTCAGCCACGCGCTGGCGGTGCCGGGCAGCGACGTCGGCATGCCTTGAGGCCCCGGCAGGGCCGTGCCCAGCCAGCGCGATTGCAGCAGCAACCAGGCACCCACGAAGAGCGTGTCGGGCAGGTACCCCGTGGTGCCCAGCGACGCTTGCCAGCGCTGCGCGAACCCGGCTTCGAGGACCAGCGAGACGCCGAGCCGTTCGCCTGCCGCTGCGCGCGCGGGCGGCGACACGAACAGATCGCCCAGCGCGGCCTGCGAAGCCACGGCGGCCTCCGGCGACGAAGCAATGTGGGTTTCCATGCAATTACCCGGCTGCAGACTGTGAATGGAAAATTCAATTGAAGGAATCGAATTGATTTCAATTGGATTTGGTTCTTGGTTTGTCGCGATCCTATGAACTTGGTGAGCCTTCTGTTTGGCTCTTTTCCCCATGTTTACATTTGGATATAAATATTTCCGAATCGAACTACCTAAGCCATGACATTTGAGGTACCAAGGCCATTTGTGGTGGGCGTTTTGTCACCCCTGTAGGAAGCCATGATGGAACGTCGATTCAAAAAAATGGCCATTCTTCTTCGCTATGTCTGCAGACCTGCGAGTCTGAATTTCGGCATCAATTCGATGAAAATTTCTAAAGTCAGACAAGTTTTGACGATTGACAAGAAACTTTTCGCGAATTGAGACAGTTGGAAGGAATCGGCATTCGAGCGTTGAGCACTCAGAATGGGGTAGATATTTTTCTTCCGTGGAATGGATTTTTTGTCTTTTGGGTAATTCGAGGGTGAATTTGAAAATTCTCAAAGGGCCTAAAAGATCTAATGAAAAATGTTACTTGCCATCTGATTTTTGGTGCCTGGGTTGCAATTTTTTCGTGATTCTTGGCGATCATTGAAATTAAAATGATGTCCATTGTTTTAATGAAATAGAGAGCAATGGGGGTCGAGGTACTTTCCCCTCTGTCAGCGCACGGAGCGCGGGGATGCATTGCGACAATCGCCGGCGAATTTCGGAAAGGCAGTCGCGCCATGGGTACCGGCATTGATCCCGGCTGATTTCTGTCGCGCCGGCCGGAAGGCCCGAACCGGGTCCGGGCATCGATGCAGCGGGCCCGTCATTTCGTCCGCAATTCACCGCCGGACCGCGGCGCGAATGCTTTGCGGGCACGGGTTTTTCAGGCCGGACGGACGGCGTTTTTCTCGACGCGACCGGCGGATCGTGGGGGCCGCGTCAGGTACCCGGTCCCAGGCAGGCGCTTTGTCACGCTCGCATGCACGCCGGGCAGGGCGCATGGCTCCCTCACCAAAGGGCGCTTCGCTCATGTGCGAAGGCACGGCGATGCCTAGACTGGCCCTGCCATGCATCGCGAACGGTGATCCTCCCTGTGTGGTGTGGGAGGGGCGAGGACACAGCAGCGTGCGTGGCCCTGTTGCTGGAGTGCCTGGGCGAAGGCCTGTTGTCGGTGCGCACCGACGACGCCTTCCGCCACGGGCCGCTTGCAGGCGCGTGAGAACGCGCTAGAACGAAGAGATGGAACGAAGGAGTGCAGCCATGGCCACCCAACCCGATCTTCCGTCTCCGATCACGCCCGACCTGCCGGTCGAGCCCGACGAAGGGCCGGAGCACGCGCCCGACGAGCCCACCGACCCCGAGCCGCCGCCGAGCGCGAGGTAGGCCGAACGCCCCTCGCGCCGCGCTAAGCTCGCGCGATGGATGAAGTCGATTGCGCCGTCATCGGCGCTGGCGTGGTGGGGCTGGCCGTGGCGCGCGCATTGGCGCTCGCGGGCCGGGAGGTGCTGGTGCTGGAGTCCGAAGGGGCGATCGGCACGGGAACGAGTTCGCGCAACAGCGAGGTGATCCACGCGGGCATCTACTACCCGCAGGGTTCGCTGAAGGCGACGCTGTGCGTGGAAGGACGCGACGCGCTGTACAGCTACGCGCAGGCGCGCGGCGTGCCGCACAGCCGCTGCGGCAAGCTCATCGTGGCGACCTCGGCCGAACAGGTGGGGCAGCTCGACGTGATCCGCGCCAAGGCCGCGGCCAACGGCGTGGACGACCTGGTGCTGCTCACCGCGCAGCAAGCCAACGCGATGGAGCCGCAGTTGCATTGCGTCGCGGCGCTGCATTCGCCGAGCACGGGCATCGTCGACAGCCACGCGCTGATGCTGGGCCTGCTCGGCGATCTCGAGAACGCGGGCGGCATGCTGGCACTGAAGTCGCCCATCGAACGGGCCGAATGCGCGGACGGCGCCGTCGTGCTGATCGCCGCCGATGGCACGGCCCTGCGTTGCCGCACCGTGGTCAATGCCGCGGGGCTGGGCGCGCCGGCGCTGGCGCGCCGCTTCGAAGGCATGCCGGCGTCGGTGGTGCCGCGCGAGTACTTCGCCAAGGGCAGCTACTTCACGCTCGCGGGCCGCGCGCCGTTCGGCCGGCTCATCTATCCCGTGCCGGAGCCGGGCGGGCTCGGCGTGCACCTGACGCTCGACCTCGGCGGGCAGGCCAAGTTCGGGCCCGATGTGCAGTGGGTCGAGGCGGCCGACGATCTCGTGGTCGATCCCGCACGCGGCGAGCGTTTCTACGACGAGGTGCGCAGGTACTGGCCGGCGTTACCCGACGGTGCGTTGATCCCCGGCTATGCGGGCATGCGTCCGAAGATCTCGGGGCCGGACGCGCCCGCGGCCGATTTCGTGATCGCGGGGCCCGCCTCGCATGGGGTGCCGGGGCTGGTCCATCTCTTCGGCATCGAGTCGCCGGGACTCACCAGTTGCCTGGCCATCGGACGGCATGTCGCGGACCTGCTCGCCGAGGCCTGATGCATGCACTCGGGCACAACTGAGCACATCTGTCGCGCATGAGGGGCTTTCGAGCCTGTAACATGACAGCACGCCATATGCTGGCGTGAAGCCGCCGGCGCGGTGCCGGTGTCATCACGGAGGAAAGATTCCAATGAGTGCATCCAACAATCTTGAAGCAGCAGCCGAAGACATCGCAAGCGACGTGCGCGGCGTGCTGGCCAGCAAGGACCTGGATTCGGTTCCCCACATCAAGGCGCTGCGCCAACGCATCGACACCAAGCTCGCCATCGCGCGCGAGCTGGCTTCCGAAAAGAGCAAGCTGGCCGCCAAGAAGGCGCGCCAGGCGGCCACCGCCACCAACACCTACGCCCACGACGAACCTTGGCAGGTTGCCGGCGCCGCACTGGCCGTCGGCGTGCTGGTGGGCCTGTTGCTTGGCCGCCGCTGAGCGTCACTGCACCGGCCTGAGCGCACACCGCCGTCCCTTCGTTCGCCGTCGCCACGCTGTGGCCGGTGAGGGCGGAGGCGGCGCATGAGACTGCTGTCCCTGTTCGGGCTCGATGCCCGCATCCGCCGGTTGCGCATCGCCGCCGCCGAAGGTGCGCTGGCGGCCGAGGACCGGGTGCAGTTGCTGCGCATGGCCTGGGAGGACGAGAAGCAGCGCCTGAAGCTGACCCTCGTCCTGGTCGTCGCCGTGCTGGGGCTGACCACCGTCGCGGTGGCGCTGCTGTCGATGGCGGTGGTCGTGCATTGCTGGGACACGCCGTACCGCGTCACCGCCGCCTGGGTGGTGGCCGGTGTCTGGGTGGTGCTGTGGCTGGCGGCCGTCATCGGCCTGATGCGCAGCCTGAGCAATGCCTCCAACAGCTTCGTTCCGACCTTTCAGGAGTTCGAGCGCGACTGGGCCTGGGTCCAGGACCGTTTCAACCTCGGCAAGGACCCGGAGCTGGACGACGAAGCGCCGCGCCCGCCGCGTCCCGCCACGCGCGAAGAGCTGCTGGCCCGCATGGACCGCCAGCGCGAGCGCATCGCCACCCTGCAGGGCGGTCGCGAGACGCAGCCGGCCTCGGGCGAGCCTGCGAACGAGTCGGCTGCGGCCACGGCGTTGCGCATTGCGCGCGAGCACCCGGTGGCTGCCGGGGTGGTCGCTGCCGCCGCCGTGGCGGTGATCCGCCCGAAGCGGCTGTTGCGCTGGGCCACGGTCATTGCGCCGGTGCTCTGGCGCATGCGCTGAGCCACCGGCAGCAAAGAGAAGAACCGGCTCAGGCCTTGCGGCGATCCTGCTGCAACGCCTGGGCCGTTTCGCGGACCAGCCCGGGGCCGCGATAGATCAGGCCGGTGTAGATCTGCACCACGTCCGCGCCCGCGGCGATCTTGGCCTTGGCATCCGCTGCACTCAGGATGCCGCCCACCCCGATGATCGGAAAGTCTTTGCCCAGTGCCGCGCGCAGTTGCGCGATCACGCGGTTGCTGGCTTCGCGCACCGGCGCGCCCGAGAGGCCTCCGGCTTCCTGCGCGTGCGGCAGGCCGGCCACCGCGTCGCGTGCGAGCGTGGTGTTGGTGGCGATCACGCCGTCCATGCCGTGGCGCTGCAGCGTGGCGGCGATCACCGCGACCTGGGCGTCGTCGAGGTCGGGTGCAATCTTCACGAACAGCGGCGCGCGCTTGCCGTGGCGCGTGGCCAGCGCTTCACGCCGCTCGGCCACGGCGCCCAGCAGGGCGTCGAGCGCTTCGTCGCTCTGCAGCGAGCGCAGGTTGGCCGTGTTGGGGCTGGAGATGTTGATCGTCACGTAGTCCGCGTGCGGATAGACGCCGTCCAGGCAGGCCAGGTAGTCGTCCACCGCGCGCTCGATCGGCGTGGCTGCGTTCTTGCCGATGTTCAGGCCCAGCAGCATGGGCGACTTGCTGCCACCGGCCTGCTTGCGGAAACGGGCCTTCTGCACGTTGGCCAGGAAGGCGTCGAGCCCTTCGTTGTTGAAGCCGAGCCGGTTGATCAGTGCATCGCGCTGCGGCAGGCGGAACATGCGCGGCTTCGGGTTGCCGGGCTGGCCCTTGGGCGTGACCGTGCCGACCTCGACGAAACCGAAGCCCATGGCCGCGAAGGCGTCGATGCAGCGCGCGTTCTTGTCCAGCCCGGCGGCCAGGCCGACGCGGTTGGGGAAATTCAGGCCTGCCAGCTGGATCGGGTCTTCGACGCGCGTCGCCGCGTAGGCGCAGGCCAGCGGCGTGTTTTGCGTGCGGGCCAGCCCGTCGAGGGTGATTTCATGGGCGTGCTCGGGGTCGAAACCGAACAGAAAAGGGCGGGCCAGGCCATAGAGCGAAGAGGGCAACAGCAGGGGCATCGGATAATTCTCGACTTCAATGAGCCAAGGATTCTCCGCGATGACCGCACCCGCCTCCCCAACCCCTCTTTCCCAGGATGAACTCAAGGCCCAGGTCGGCCTTGCCGCGCTGGCCTACGTGGTCAAGGGCGAGATCGTCGGCGTGGGCACCGGCTCCACGGTCAACAAGTTCATCGACGCGCTGGCCACGATCAAGGACGAGATCAAGGGCGCCGTCTCCAGTTCGGTCGCGTCCACCGAGCGCCTGCGCGCACTGGGCATCCCGGTGTTCGACAGCAACGAGGTGGAAGAACTGGCCGTCTACATCGATGGCGCCGACGAGATCGACCACCGGGGCTTCATGGTGAAGGGCGGCGGCGCGGCGCTCACGCGCGAGAAGATCGTCGCGGCGCAGTCCAAGCGCTTCGTCTGCATCGCAGACGCCTCCAAGCTGGTCGAGACGCTCGGCGCCTTTCCGCTGCCGGTGGAAGTGATCCCGATGGCCGCGCGCCGCGTGATGCGCCAGTTCGCCGGCCTGGGCGGCATCGCCCAGGTGCGCGAGAAAGACGGCCTGCCGCTGGTGACCGACAACGGCCAGCACATCGTCGACGTGACCGGCCTGCGGATCACCGACCCGCGCGCCTTCGAATCCGAAGTGAGCCAGTGGCCCGGCGTGGTGACGGTGGGGGTATTCGCCCACCAGAAGGCCGACGTGTGCCTGCTGGGCACGGCGTCGGGCGTGAAGACGTTGCAGTTCGCCGGCTGAACGGCGGCGATGCAACACGGGGGCGAGGTCCCCGTCGTCTCTAGAACTTGATGCCGGCCGGGTTGTTCGGGCCCGGTGCGTTCGAGGGCGGTGCCGGCGCGGGGTTCGGCGGCTGCAGGGGCGTGTCGGTCGCACGGGGCGCGGCAGCCGCCGGTGCCTGCTGCGCAACGAGCGGACGCGCTGCGGGCGGCCGATAGCCTGCGGGCAGGCTGTTGCTCTTGGGATAGCCGGCCGCGTCGAGGTAGCGCGACCATTCCACGTCCGAGAAGCCCTTGAGCTGCTGCGACCCGACGGTCAGCAGCGGCAGCGCGTTCTGTCCGCTCAGGCGCTGCAGGGCGTCGACGTCCTCGTTGCTCTTGATGGTGCGTTCCTCGAAGGGAATGCCGCGTGTGGTGAGCAGCGTGCGCGCCTCGTTGCAGGGGCCGCAGCCCTCGCCGCTGTACAGCGTGACGGGGTAGCGCTGTGCCACCTGGCGCAGTTCGTAGGGAAGCCCGCTGTTCGTCGGCGCGTTGACGCCAGCGGGCTGGGGCCCGCCCGTCGGCGCGTTGGTGACGACGGGGGGCTGGTCCGAGAACGTGACCTTGCCGTTCTTGTCGACCTGGCGGTAGACCGCCTGTGCCAGCACGCTGGCGGTCGACAGCACGAGGACCAGGCCGATCAGGCCGCGCATCGGGAGTTTGTAAAAAGTCGGATACATATCTCCCGAGTATCGCAAGCTTCAGCGCCGTATCAAGCGGGCTGGGCCTGAGCCATGCCCTGATGTCGCAGCAGCGCATCAAGCTGCGGCTCGCGGCCCCGGAAGGCCTTGAACGAATCCATGGCGCTGCGGCTGCCACCGGCCTCCAGGATGGCCTGGCGGTATCTGCGGCCAGTTTCGATGTTGGGCTCGCCGTCGGCGCCCACGGTTTCCTCGAAGGCCGCGTAGGCGTCGGCGCTCAGCACCTCGGCCCACTTGTAGCTGTAGTAGCCGGCCGCGTAGCCGCCCGAGAAGATGTGGCTGAAGGTGTTCGGCGTGCGGCTGAACGGCGGCGAGGGCATCACGGCCACTTCGGCGCGCACCTGGCCGAGCAGCGCCATCACGGCGCCCGGCTGGGCGGCGGCGGCCTGGTGCTCGGTGTGCAGCAGCATGTCGAACAGCGAGAACTCGATCTGGCGCAGCGTCTGCAGCCCGCTCTGGAAGTTCTTGGCGGCGGTCATCTTGTCGAAGAGCGCGCGCGGCAGCGGCTCGCCGGTGTCGACGTGGGCCGTCATGTGGGCGAGCACGTCCCATTCCCAGCAGAAGTTCTCCATGAACTGGCTCGGCAGCTCGACCGCGTCCCACTCGACGCCGCTGATGCCTGACACGTCGCGCTCGTTCACCTGCGTGAGCATGTGGTGCAGGCCGTGGCCGAACTCGTGGAAGAGGGTGGTCACGTCGTCGTGCGTGAGCAGCGGCGGCTTGCCGTCGACGCCGCTGGCGAAGTTGCACACCAGCTGCGCCACGGGCGTCTGCAGCACGCCATCGTCGGGGCGCAGCCAGCGGGCGCGCACGTCGTCCATCCAGGCACCGCCGCGCTTGGCGGCGCGGGCGGAGGGGTCGAGGTAGAACTGGCCGACCTTCTGGCCGGCCCGCTCGATGCGGTAGAACTCGACGCTCGGGTGCCAGGTGGGGGCGCTGTCGCGGCGGATCGACACCTCGAACAGCGTCTCGACGATCTTGAACAGGCCCGCCATCACCTTGGGCGCTGGGAAGTACTGCTTCACCTCCTGCTCGCTGAAGGCGTAGCGCGCTTCCTTGAGCTTCTCGCCGACGTAGGTCCAGTCCCAGGCCTGCGGGTCGACGAGGTTCAGCTGTTCGGCCGCGAAGGCGCGCAGGTCGGCCAGGTCGCGCTCGCCGTAGGGCTTGGCCTTGGCGGCGAGGTCGCGCAGGAACTTGACGACCTGCTCGGGCGATTCGGCCATCTTGGGCACGACCGAGAGTTCGCCGAAGTTCTTGTAGCCCAGCAGCTTCGATTCTTCCTCGCGCAGCGCGAGGATCTCGGTGATGAGCGCGGTGTTGTCGAACTTCGGATCGCCGAGTTCGCTGGCGCGCGTCACGTAGGCGCGGTAAAGGGTTTCGCGCAGTGCGCTGCTCTTGGCGAACTGCATCACCGGCAGGTAGCACGGCATCTTGAGCGTGAGCTTGTAGCCCTTCTTGCCTTCGGCCTCGGCGGCCGCGCGCGCGGCGCTCACCACGTCTTCGGGCACACCGTCGAGTTCACCGAGCTGCGCGTAGTGCGCGAAGGCGTCGGTGGCGTCGAGGGCGTTCTCGCTGAACTTCTGGCTCAGCTCGGCCTGGCGTTCCTGGATGTCGGCAAAGCGCTGCTTGGCCTCGCCCTGCAGTTCGGCGCCGCCGAGCACGAAGTTGCGCACGGCGTTCTTGTGCGCCTGGCGCTGCTCGGGATTGAGCGTGGTCGGGTCGATGGCCTTGTACTTGGCATACAGGCGCTCGTCGGAACCCAGGCGGGTCCAGAAGGCGGTGACGCGCGGCATGGCCTCGTTGTAGGCGGCGCGCAGCTCGGGCGTGTCGGCCACGGCGTTGAGATGGCCGACAGCGCCCCAGGCGCGGCTGAAGCGTTCGGAGGCCACGTCGAGCACCTTGGAGATCGCGATCCAGTCGGCCGGGAATTCGGGCGCCGTCACCGTCTGCAGCGCGGCCTCGGCATCGGCCAGCAGCGCGTCGACCGCGGGCGACACGTGTTCGGGCTTGATGCGGTCGAACAGGGGGAGGTCGGTGAAGTCGAGGAGCGGATTGGTCATGTGAAAGATCCTGGGCGAGCGTAGCGAAGCCATTTCGGGAACCACCGCGGAACCGGCTTTGCCGGGCCGCCGGTGGTGCCCCTTGAGGGGGAGGCGGCTACACGCAGTGAGCCAACAACGGAGTGGTTCTTATCTTGCGGCGCGTTCGGCCGCTTCAAGGGTGTTGACCAGAAGCATCGCGCGCGTCATCGGGCCGACGCCGCCGGGCACGGGGGTGATCCAGCCGGCCACTTCCTTCACGCCGTCGAAATCGACGTCGCCGGCCAGCTTGCCGTCGGCCTTGCGGTTCATGCCCACGTCGATGACGACGGCGCCGGGCTTCACCATGTCGGCGGTCAGCAGGTCGAGCTTGCCCACGGCGGCGACGACCACGTCGGCCTGGCGCGTGAGGGCGCCCAGGTCTTTCGTGGCGCTGTGGCAGATGGTGACGGTGGCGCTCTTGGCCAGCAGCATCATGGCCATCGGCTTGCCGACGATGTTGCTGCGGCCGATGACCACGGCGTGCTTGCCGCGCAGGTCGTAGCCGATCGATTCGAGCATCTTCATGCAGCCGTGCGGCGTGCAGGGCCAGAAGCCCGGAGCGCCGGTCATCAGCGCGCCGGCGCTGGCCACGTGGAAGCCGTCGACGTCCTTGGCGGGCGAGATGGTCTCGATGACCTTCTGGCTGTCCATGTGCTTGGGCAGCGGCAATTGAACGAGGATGCCGTGCACCTTGGGGTCGTCGTTGAGGGCACGGATGCGCGCCAACAGATCGGCCTCGCTCAGGTCGGCGGGGTAGGTCTCGAGCGTGGCCGAGAGGCCGGTCTCGGTGCTGTCGTTGACCTTGTGCTTGGTGTAGACCTGGCTCGCCGGATCGCTGCCCACCAGGATGATGGACAGGGCCGGGTTCACGCCGCGGGCCTTCAGCGCAGCGGTGCGGCCGGACACCTCGGCGCGGATGGTTTTGGCGAGGGCGTTGCCGTCGATCAGTTGGGCGGTCATCGGTTTTGATTTTCCAAGTAAAAACGCCCGCTTGCGCAGGCGTGGGGAAGGTGCGTGGCTATCGGAGGGATAGCGGCAGCTCAGGAGGCCTTGGCGGCTGGGGCCGCCTGCCCGAGCGCGATCTTGAGCAGATCGGCCACGGTGTTGGCGTTGAGCTTTTCCATGATGTTGGCGCGGTGCGCCTCCACCGTCTTGATGCTGATGCCCAGGTCGTCGGCGATCTGCTTGTTCAGGCGGCCGGCGACGATGCGCTCGAGCACCTGCGCCTCGCGGCCGGTGAGCTTGGACAGCAGCGCGTCGCGGCTGGCCGACTGCTGGTGCTGCGTGAAGGCGCCGCGTGCGTGCTCGAGCATGCGCTCGACCAGCGACACGAGCTCTTCGTCGTTGAAGGGCTTCTGGATGAAATCCATCGCGCCCTTCTTCATGCTGTCGACCGCCATCGGCACGTCGCCGTGGCCGGTGATGACCACGATCGGCAACGGAGAACGCCGTTCGATCAGTCGATCCTGCAATTCGAGGCCGGTCATGCCGGCCATGCGGATATCGACGATCAGACAGGCGACTTCGCGCGGGTCGTATCGGGAGAGAAAGGATTCGGCGGACTCGAAACAGCGGACTCTGTAGTCCTTGCCTTCGAGCAGCCATTGCAGCGAATCGCGTACGGCTTCGTCGTCATCGACGACATAGACCGTGCCCTTCTTCGGAATCAAACTCATGCAGGTACCTTTGCCTCGTCGCTTGCTACGGAACTGATAGCGTCCAACACCGGAATCCAGAAGGAAAAACGGCATCCGATCACATCCGGGCCATTGTAGATGTTCTCCGCCTGCATCCGGCCGCGGTGCGACTCGACGATGGTGCGGCACAGGTTGAGCCCAATGCCCATGCCCTCGGGCTTGGTGGAGAAGAAGGCCTCGTAGAGCCGGTCCATGACCTCGGGCGAGAGGCCCTTGCCCGTGTCCTGCACCGAGAACTCGATGGCATTGTGCCCCTCGATCACCTTGGGCAGCACGCGCAGCTCGACGCTGCGGCGCGCCAGCGGGCGGTCGGCGATGTCGATGGATTCGGCCGCGTTCTTCAGCAGGTTGACCATCACCTGCTCGATGAGGATCGGGTCGACGCGCACCACCGGCAGCCGCGCGGCCACGTAGTGGTTCAGGCGCACGTTGCGCCGGCGCAGCTCGATGCCCGCGAGTTCGACCGCCTCGCTCACCATCGTGGCGACGTCGGCCGGCGTGCGGTTGGGTTCGCTGCGTTTCACGAAGGAGCGGATGCGCTGGATGATCTGGCCCGCGCGCTGCGCCTGCTTCGAGGTTTTCTCGAGTGCGGCGAGCAGGGCGTCGTTGTCGATCGTCTGGCCCTTGATGCGCGACATCATCCCGTTGCAGTAGTTGGCGATGGCCGTCAGCGGCTGGTTGAGCTCGTGCGCCACGCTGGAGGCCATTTCGCCCATGGTGATCAGGCGGCTTGCGGCCTGGGCCTTGTCGGCCTGCGCGGCGGCCTGCTCTTCGGCGTCGCGGCGCGGCGTGATGTCGGTGGCGATCACCAGCTGCGCCAGGCGGCCGTCGACCCAGGTCAGGTAGCGCGAGCGCACCTCGAGCCACTTGCCCAGGTGCGGCACGAAGATCTCGTTGTTCGCGGTCTGGGCGGCGGTGAGCGTGTCGATGGGCAGGCCGGCGTAGGGGTCGACGTCGTCCAGGCCTTCGTCGTGCGCGTTCGACGGCGGCACGCCGGCTTGCGCCACCATGCCCAAGTGGCCCACGGTGTCGGAGCCGAACCACAGGCGGTACAGCTTGTTGGCGAACAGCAGCTCCTCGCTGCCGATGGGCGCCACCGACACGGCGGCGTCGAGCGCTTCGAGCACGGTGGTGAAGCGTTCGTACGAGGCGGACAGCTGCTCGCGGATGCGCGTCGGCTCGGTGATGTCGGTCATCGACGTCATCCAGCCGGTCTGGTGGCCGCGCGCGTCGATCAGCGGCGACACGTACAGGCGCGCATTGAACACGCTGCCGTTCTTGCGCTTCACGCGCACCTGGAAGCCGCCGGGCAGGGCGCGGCCGTGCAGTTCTTCTTCGAGGCGCTCGTTCATCACCTCGCGGTCGGATTCGAGCCAGTAGGGGAAGGGCGGCGTCTGGCCGACGAGTTCGTCTTCGCTCCAGCCCGTCATGGCGCAGAACGCGGCGTTCACGTAGGTGATGCGGCCTTGCAGGTCGAGCACGCGCATGCCGGTCAGCATGGAGTTTTCCATCGCGCGGCGGAAGTTGGTTTCGGCCACCAGTCGCTGCTGCGCCTGCAGGCGGCGGCGCGTGTGGCGCCAGGTGCCGATCAGCATCCAGCTGGTCATCACGCTGAGGGCGCACACGAGCCAGAAGAGGCCGTTGCCCACCACGCCCTGCGAGGTGCGGTAGGCCTGCGCGCGCAGCATCAGCGCATTGCCCACGGGCGACACCGGCACTTCGTATTCGTTGGTGGCTTCGGTCCAGGGCAGCAGGCGGGTGCCGCTGTTCTTCAGCGGCGTGGTGTTGCCGGCGATGACGTTGCCCTTGGCGTCGAGCAGCGACACGGCATAGCGCGCCTGCACTTCGGAGGGCATGCCGTAGCGCAGCAGGCCGTCGATGGAGAACTCGCCGAGCACGACGCCCGCGAACAGGCCCTGGTCGAACAGCGGGATGTGCAGCTGCAGCATCGCGGCGGGCTCGCCGCCGGCCACGGGCTGCGAATACACCGGCTGGCGCAACTCGCGCGCCAGCGCGTAGTTGCTTTCGATGTCGCCGGGGCGCAGCACGTCGCCGATCAGGTGCTGTTGCGCCGGATGCACGCTGGGTGCGGCATAGCCGGCCTTGAAGCGACGGCGGTCATCGATCCAGCTGATGGTCTGCAGCTCGGGGAACTGGCTCACCAGCGACTCGGCGCGGCTGGTGAACTCGACCGGATCGATCTCGCGGTTGGAGGCATCGCGCGCGATGCGCATCAGCTGTTCCTGCCGCTCCAGCAAACGCAGGCGCATGCGCTGTTGCGCGTACTCGACATCGCGTCGCACCGACTCCTGCTCGCGCTCGACTTCTTCGGAGCGCAGGTACCAGAACGCCGACACGATGGCCGCGAGAAACAGCAGCACGGCCGCCATCGGCGCGAGCATCGCGACGGCGTCCTGCAGCACGGGTGTCTGCTTGCGCCACCACGTGCGCCACCAGGACAGCGGCGAGGCTTTGACGGCACTGCGGGCGACCGCGAGCGGGGAGGAAAGGGGCATGGGCGGAGTTTAGGTGATGGCCCTCCCGGGCAAGAGGCCCTGCCGGGGACGTGCCTCCTTGATATTTCATAATAAGAAATCAACAAGCACTATTTGAAATAGGGAAACTTCTATGCGAAACTCCGGCGCGCTCGGTGCCCAGCGCACTAAATTACAGCCACAGCCCTAAAAGGAGAGACAAGCATGTCGGCAAATCCCGAGAACCTGTTCGGCTCGGCCGCAAACGATGCGGACGCCCAGGAGACGCGTGAATGGATGGATGCACTGTCTTCCGTCATCCAGAGCGAAGGGCCCGAGCGGGCGCACTTCCTGCTCGAACAACTGCTCGAACATGCGCGCCAGAACAGCGTCGACATGCCGTTCTCGGCCAACACCGGCTACGTGAACACCATCGAGCCGGGCGTGGAAGCCCGCAGCCCCGGCAACCTCGAGATCGAACAGCGCCTGCGCGCCTACATGCGCTGGAACGCCATGGCCATGGTGGTCAAGGCCAACCGCATCCACCCGCCCGAAGGCGGTGACCTGGGCGGCCACATCGGCTCCTTCGCCTCTCTGGCCAGCATGTTCGGCGCCGGTTTCAACCACTTCTGGCACGCCGAGAGCGAAAACCACGGCGGCGACCTGCTGTACATCCAGGGCCACGTGTCGCCTGGCATCTATGCCCGCGCCTACCTCGAAGGCCGCCTCTCCGAAGACCAGCTGCTCAACTTCCGTCAGGAAGTCGACGGCAAGGGCCTTTCGAGCTACCCGCACCCGAAGCTGATGCCCGAGTTCTGGCAGTTCCCCACGGTGTCGATGGGCCTGGGCCCGCTGATGGCGATCTACCAGGCGCGCTTCCTGAAGTACCTGCACGCCCGCGGCATCGCCAACACCGAGAGCCGCAAGGTCTGGGTGTTCTGCGGCGACGGCGAAATGGATGAAGTCGAATCGCTCGGCGCCATCGGCCTGGCCGCGCGCGAGAACCTCGACAACCTGATCTTCGTCATCAACTGCAACCTGCAGCGCCTGGACGGCCCGGTGCGCGGCAACGGCAAGATCATCCAGGAGCTCGAAGGCGAGTTCCGCGGCGCCAACTGGAACGTCATCAAGCTCATCTGGGGCAAGGGCTGGGATGCCCTGCTCGAGAAGGACCATGACGGCGCGCTGCGCAAGATCATGATGGAGTGCAACGACGGCGACTACCAGTCGTTCAAGGCCAACGACGGCGCCTATGTGCGCAAGAACTTCTTCGGCCGCGACCCGCGCACGCTGAAGATGGTCGAACACCTGACCGACGACGAGGTCTGGAACCTGCAGCGCGGCGGCCACGACTCGCAGAAGGTGTATGCCGCCTTCCACGCCGCCCAGAACCACAAGGGCCAGCCGTCGGTGCTGCTCGTCAAGACCGTCAAGGGCTTCGGCATGGGCAAGATCGGCGAAGGCAAGAACACGGTTCACCAGACCAAGAAGCTCGGCGACGAGGACATCAAGGCCTTCCGCGACCGCTTCAACATCCCGATTCCCGACAGCCAGATCGCCGAGCTGCCGTTCTACAAGCCGGCCGACGACACGCCGGAAATGCGCTACCTGCACGAGCGCCGCAAGGCCCTGGGCGGTTACCTGCCGCACCGCCGGGTGAAGGCCGACGAGAGCTTCACGGTGCCCTCGCTCGACACCTTCAAGGCGGTGATGGAGCCCACGGCCGAAGGCCGCGAGATCTCGACCACGCAAGCCTACGTGCGCTTCCTCACGCAGCTGCTGCGCGACAAGGCCCTGGGCCCGCGCGTCGTGCCCATCCTGGTGGACGAGGCCCGCACCTTCGGCATGGAAGGCCTGTTCCGCCAGATCGGCATCTACAACCCGCACGGTCAGCAGTACACCCCGGTCGACAAGGACCAGGTCATGTACTACAAGGAAGACAAGGCCGGCCAGATCCTGCAAGAGGGCATCAACGAAGCCGGCGGCATGTCCAGCTGGATCGCGGCGGCCACGTCGTACAGCACGAACAACCGCATCATGGTGCCGTTCTACGTGTACTACTCGATGTTCGGCTTCCAGCGCATCGGCGACCTGGCCTGGGCGGCCGGCGACATGCAGGCCCGCGGCTTCCTGCTGGGCGGCACCTCGGGACGCACCACGCTGAACGGCGAAGGCCTGCAGCACGAAGACGGTCACAGCCACATCCTGGCCAACACCATCCCGAACTGCGTGAGCTACGACCCGACCTTCGCGCACGAAGTCGGCGTGATCCTGCACCACGGCCTCAAGCGCATGGTCGAGAAGCAGGACAACGTCTACTACTACCTGACGCTGCTCAACGAGAACTACGCGATGCCCGGCCTGCAGCCCGGCACCGAAGAGCAGATCATCAAGGGCATGTACCTGTCCAAGCAGGGCCCGGTGGTCAAGGCCGCCAAGGGCGCCAAGGAAGCACCGACCGTGCAACTGCTGGGCAGCGGCACCATCCTGCGCGAGAGCTTTGCTGCGCAAGAACTGCTCGAGAAGGAATGGGGCGTGTCGGCTTCGGTGTGGAGCTGCCCGAGCTTCAACGAGCTGACCCGCGACGGCCAGGACGCCGACCGCTGGAACCTGCTGCACCCCGACCAGACGCCGCGCGTGCCCTTCGTGGCCGAGCAGCTCGGTGCCTCGACCGGCCCGGTGATCGCCTCGACCGACTACATGAAGGCCTACGCCGAGCAGATCCGTCCCTTCGTGCCGAAGGGCCGCAACTACAAGGTGCTGGGCACCGACGGTTTCGGTCGCAGCGACTTCCGCGCCAAGCTGCGCGAACACTTTGAGATCAATCGTCACTACATCGTGGTGGCTGCGCTCAAGGCGCTGAGCGAAGATGGCACCGTGCCGGTGGCCAAGGTGGTGGAAGCGATCAAGAAGTACGGCATCAATGTCGACAAGGTCAACCCGCTTTACGCTTGAACATCAACAACCAACGAACGGCGCCTGACGGCGGGAGACAACGATATGGCAGCAGTGGAAGTGAAGGTGCCGGACATCGGCGATTTCGATGAAGTCGCGGTGATCGAGGTGCTCGTGAAGGTGGGCGACACGGTCAAGGCCGAACAGTCGCTCATCACGGTCGAATCGGACAAGGCGTCGATGGAAATCCCGTCGTCCACGGCCGGTGTGGTCAAGGAAATCAAGGTCGCCGTGGGCGACAAGGTCAAGGAAGGCTCGGTGGTGCTGGTGGTCGAGGCCGAGGGCGCGGCTGCCGCCGCCCCGGCGCCGGCCGCTGCGCCTGCTGCGGCGGCACCCGCTGCGGCGGTTGCAGCGCCTGCGCCCGCCGCAGCCGCACCGGCAGCCTCGGGCCCGGTCGACGTCAAGGTGCCGGACATCGGCGACTTCAAGGACGTCGCGGTCATCGAGCTGCTGGTGAAGGTGGGTGACACCATCGCCGCCGAGCAGTCGCTGATCACGGTGGAGTCGGACAAGGCCTCGATGGAAATCCCGTCGTCGGCCGCCGGCGTGCTGAAGGAACTCAAGGTCAAGGTCGGCGACACCGTCAACATCGGCGATCTGATCGCGGTGCTCGAAGGCGCCGCAGGTGCCGCGGCACCAGCACCCGCGCCGGCACAGGCTGCGGCTGCCGCGCCCGCCGCAGCAACCGCCAGCGCACCTGCGCCGGCCGCCGCAGCACCTGCTGCAGCCGCCCCGGCCCACCAGCCGACGTCGGCCCCCACCGGCAGCCTGCCGCACGCCTCGCCCTCGGTGCGCAAGTTCGCGCGCGAACTCGGCGTGCCGCTCGAAGAGGTCAAGGGTTCCGGTCTCAAGGGCCGCATCACGCAGGAAGACGTCCAGAACTTCACCAAGGCCGTGATGAGCGGCCAGGCCAGCACCAAGGCCTCGGCGGCCAAGGCGCCGGCCGGTGGTGGTGGCGACGGCGCGGCGCTGGGCCTCATTCCGTGGCCCAAGGTCGACTTCGCGAAGTTCGGTACCGTCGAGCGCAAGGACCTGTCGCGCATCAAGAAGCTCAGCGGCGCGAACCTGCACCGCAACTGGGTGATGATTCCGCACGTCACCAACAACGACGAAGCCGACATCACCGAGCTCGAGGCCTTCCGCGTCTCCACCAACAAGGAGAACGAGAAGTCGGGCATCAAGGTCACGATGCTCGCCTTCGTGATCAAGGCGGTGGTCGCGGCGCTGAAGAAATTCCCCGACTTCAACGCCAGCCTGGACGGCGACCAGCTCGTCTACAAGCAGTACTACAACATCGGCTTCGCGGCCGACACGCCCAACGGGCTCGTGGTGCCGGTGCTGAAAGATGCCGACAAGAAGGGCATCCTGCAGATCAGTGCCGAGATGGGCGAACTCGCCAAGAAGGCGCGCGACGGCAAGCTCGGCTCGGCCGACATGCAGGGCGGCTGCTTCTCGATCAGCTCGCTCGGCGGCATTGGCGGTACGCACTTCACGCCCATCATCAACGCCCCCGAAGTGGCCATCCTCGGCCTCTCCAAGGGTCAGATGAAGCCGGTGTGGGACGGCAAGCAGTTCGTGCCGCGTCTCACGCTGCCGCTGTCGCTGTCGTACGACCACCGCGTGATCGATGGCGCCCTGGCTGCGCGTTTCAACGCCTACCTGGGGCAAGTGCTCGCAGACTACCGCCGCATCCTGCTATGACCACCGTAGTGGCCGTCCGCAAAGGCGGCCAGGTCACGATGGCGGCAGACTCGCTGGTGACCTTCGGCGACACGCGCATGTCGCACAACGCCGAAGCGAACCAGAAGATCTTCACCGTCGAGGATGCCGCGGGCCAGAGCCTGTTCGCGGTGGCGGGCGCCGCTGCGCACCAGCTGGTGCTCCAGCATGCGCTGGCGGCCCAGCCGCGCGAGGCGCTGCAGTTCGGCAGCAAGCACGAGGTGTTCCACACCTTCACGCAGCTGCATCCGGTGCTGAAGGACTCGTTCTTCATGCAGACCAAGGAAGACGAGCACGAGCCCTACGAGTCGAGCCAGTTCACCATGCTGCTGGCCAACCCGAGCGGCATCTACGGCATCTACAGCTACCGCGAGGTGTTCGAGTTCAAGCAGTACTGGGCCATCGGCTCGGGACGCAGCTTCGCGCTCGGCGCCATGCACGCGGCCTATGACAACAAGTCGCGCAACGCGCGCGACGTGGCGGAGGCGGGCATCGCCGCCGCCTGCGAATTCGATCGCAATTCGGCCCTGCCGGCCGACGTTCTCACACTCAAACTGAAAGTGTCCAAATGAGCGAACAACACATCAAGGTGCCGGACATCGGCGACTTCGACGAAGTCGCGGTGATCGAGGTGCTGGTCAACGTCGGCGACACGGTCAAGGCCGAGCAGTCGCTCATCACGGTCGAATCGGACAAGGCCTCGATGGAGATTCCCTCGTCGGCCGCCGGCGTGGTGAAGTCGCTGGCCGTGAAGGTGGGCGACAAGGTCAAGGAAGGCTCGGTCGTGCTCACGCTCGAAGTCGACGGGGCCGCTGCGCCCGCGCCGGCTGCTGCGGCACCCGCGCCGGCAGCTGCTGCGCCTGCGCCCAAGGCGGCCGCACCGGCCCCTGCCGCGGCAGCGTCCGTGGTGGTGTCCAGCTACGGCGGCAAGGTCGATGTCGAGTGCGACGTGGTCGTACTCGGTGCCGGCCCCGGCGGCTACTCAGCCGCCTTCCGCGCGGCCGACCTCGGCCTGAAGGTCGTGCTGATCGAACGCTACGCCACCCTCGGCGGCGTGTGCCTGAACGTCGGCTGCATTCCCTCGAAGGCGCTGCTGCACGTCGCTTCCGTCATGGACGAGGTGAAGCACTTCGCCGACCTAGGCGTGAGCTTCGCCGCGCCCACGGTCGACCGCGCCAAGCTGCTCGGCCACAAGAACAAGGTGGTGGGCAAGCTCACCGGTGGCCTCACGGCGATGGCCAAGATGCGCAAGGTGACGGTGCTGCGCGGCGTGGGCAACTTCATCGACCCGTACCACCTGGAAGTCGAAGAGACCTCCGGCACGAGCTGGGACACCACGGGCAAGAAGCAGACCGTCAAGTTCCGCAACGCGATCATCGCGGCCGGTTCGCAGTCGGTGAGCCTGCCCTTCATGCCGAAGGACCCGCGCGTGGTCGACTCGACCGGCGCGCTCGAAATGGGCACCGACCCCAAGCGCATGCTGGTGCTGGGCGGCGGCATCATCGGCCTCGAGATGGGCACCGTGTATTCGACGCTGGGCGCGCGCCTCGATGTGGTCGAGATGCTCGACGGCCTCATGCAGGGCGCTGACCGCGACCTCGTGAAGGTCTGGCAGAAGATGAACGCGCCGCGCTTCGACAACATCATGCTCAAGACCAAGACGGTCGGCGCCGAAGCCACGAAGGAAGGCATCAAGGTCACTTTCGAGGGTGAGAACGCGCCGAAGGAACCGCAGGTGTACGACCTCGTGCTGCAGGCCGTGGGCCGCAGCCCGAACGGCAAGAAGATCGGCGCCGAGAAGGCCGGCATCACGGTGAGCGACCGCGGCTTCATTCCGGTCGACATCCAGATGCGCACCAACGTGCCGCACATCTTCGCCATCGGCGACATCGTGGGCCAGCCCATGCTGGCGCACAAGGCGGTGCACGAGGCGCACGTGGCGGCTGAAGTGATCGCCGGCGAGCAGAAGGGCGACAAGGAGCTCTCCAGCGCCGCCTTCAATGCCCGGGTGATCCCCAGCGTGGCCTACACCGACCCCGAGGTGGCGTGGGTGGGTCTTACCGAAGACCAGGCCAAGGCCGAAGGCATCAAGGTCAAGAAGGGCCATTTCCCGTGGACCGCATCGGGCCGGGCCATTGCCAACGGCCGCGACGAAGGCTTCACCAAGCTGCTGTTCGACGCCGAGACGCACCGCATCCTGGGTGGCGGCATCGTCGGCACGCATGCCGGCGACATGATCGGCGAGATCGCGCTGGCCATCGAGATGGGCGCGGACGAGATCGACATCGGCAAGACGATCCACCCGCACCCGACGCTGGGCGAAAGCATCGGCATGGCGGCCGAAGTGGCGCACGGCACCTGCACGGACCTGCCGCCGGCGAAGAAGGCGGCCTGATCGATAGGCGCTACGGCGCCTATCGCGCGCCCACAAAAAATCCCGCCGCGGCGGGATTTTTTTCGTCCTGGATTCGGGAAACCGAATCAGTCGCTGGCAGTGCCCATGGCCGCCGCCTTGACCTCGTCGCCCTGGCCGCTGAGCACGCGGCGGGCGCCGTCGAAGCGGCGCTGCCAGTAGCTGCCGTTCATGTCTTCGACACGGACCTGGGCGCCGGAGCGGGGGGAATGGATGAACTTGCCTTCGCCGACGTAGATGCCGACGTGGCTGAAGGTGCGGCGCATGGTGTTGAAGAACACGAGGTCGCCGGGCTTGAGCTGGCTGCGGTCGATCTTCTCGGTGGCGGCGGCCTGTTCTTCGGCGCGGCGCGGGAGCACGTGGCCCACCGTCTGGTTGTACATGGCGCGGACGAAGCCGCTGCAATCGAAGCCGGATTCGGCGGTGTTGCCGCCGCGGCGGTAAGGAACGCCGAGGAAACCGATGGCGGTCACGACGAGGTCGGACGTGCGCTCTGCGACGGTCTGGCGAACCTGATGGAACTGGCCGACCAGGCCGCGTTCGGCAAGGATTCGGTCCATCTCATCCGATCGATCCTGTTGAGGGGGGGCGGCGTGGACGGCCACGGCGAACAGGAGGGATACGGGTAGGACGAAAAAACGCATGGCGCGTAGGATATTGATGACGCGCAGTTATGTCAATTTAATCTGAATTGTTGAATGCGTGCGTAAACCATTGATTTAAATGGACTTTTTCGATCCGGCGAAAGAAAAAATGTAACGGTGAACGTTTATGCGGCATAAGGATTCGAATGTAAACACCTCGACTGATATGACTTCGAAGTCTTAAAAGTCGGCATGTGCATTCCATTTGTTGCCAAGACGTCCTCAAATTCAGGAAATCTTCATGAACTTGCGAAATCGCTCCTTTCTTCGCTCCCTGGGAAGCCTCTTGGTGCTCGCGGGATGTGGCCTGGCTGGCGCGGCCATGGCGCAGGTGCGTACCGAAACCGTCGCTTCCGGTCTTGAAAACCCCTGGGGCGTCGCCTTCCTGCCGGAAGGCCGTTTCGTGGTCACCGAGAAGCCCGGCCGCCTGCGGCTGGTGGCGGCCGACGGCAAGCTGGGCGCGCCGATCCAGGGCCTGCCGCCCATCGCTGCGGGCGGGCAGGGCGGGCTGCTCGACGTGCTGGCCGATAGCGGCTTCGCGCAGAACCGCACCCTGTACTTCTGTTATTCGGAACCCGAGGCGGCCGGCGGATCGGCCAACAGCACCGCGCTTGCACGCGCCCGTCTGTCGGCCGACGGCACGAAGCTGGAAGCATTGCAGGTCATCTTCAGCCAGAAGCCCAAGGTCGCGAGCCGCGCGCACTTCGGCTGCCGCATCGTCGAGTCTCGCGACAGGACTCTCTTTCTCACGCTCGGCGACCGCTTCAGCCGCAAGGACGACGCGCAGACGCTCGACAACCACCACGGCAAGGTGGTGCGCATCGCCAAGGACGGCAGCGTGCCGAAAGACAACCCCTTCGTCGGCAAGCCGGGTGCGCTGCCCGAGATCTGGAGCTACGGCCATCGCAACAGCCAGGGCGCGACGCTCGCGCCCGACGGCCGCTTCTGGATGACGGAGCACGGCCCGCAGGGCGGCGACGAGATCAACATCCCGCGCGCCGGCGTCAACCACGGCTGGCCGGTGATCACCTACGGCGAGAACTACGGCGGCGGCAAGATCGGCGAGGGAATCGCCCGCAAGGACGGCATGGAGCAGCCGCTGCACTACTGGGTGCCGTCGATCGCGCCCTCGGGCATGGCCTTCCTCACCAGTGACCGCTATGGCGCCGGCTGGAAGGGCAACCTGTTCGTGGGCTCGCTGAAGTTCGGTTATCTCGACCGCGTCGAGCTGAAGGACGACAAGGTGGTTGCCGAGCACAAGCTGCTGGCCGATGGCCGGGCCCGCATCCGCGACGTGAAGCAGGGGCCGGATGGCCTGCTCTACGTGCTCACCGACGAGTCCGACGGCAAGCTGCTGCGCCTGCGGCCGAACTGAAGGGCGCCTCAGCCGGGGCAGCCCGGCAGCGGCAGCGTCGGCAGCAGGCGGCGCCAGAGCCGCCGCCACTCGGGCCAGTCGTGCCCGCCTTCGGTCGTGACCACGCGCTCCGCCGGCAACGCACCGGCCAGCAGCCGGTGGCTGAAGGCGAAGCGGTCGTCGAGCGCGTAGCCCAGGTACAGCGGCGGCCGGTCGCCGAACGTGCGGGTGTGGCCGACGTAGCCGCGCAGCCACTGCCAGAGCTGCGTTTCACTCGGCGTGCGCGGGTCGCTGCCCGGCGGTGCTTCGAGCGGGCCGCGCCAGCGCGACAGGCCGCCGGCGTTGGCGATGTCCTGGCTCAGCACGCGGTCGCCCAGGTAGGGCGCCAGCACGACCAGGCCGGCGAGGTCGCCGGGGTGCGTCTGGGCATACAGCAGCCCGCCGAAACCGCCGACCGAGATGCCTGCGATCCAGATCGCCTTGTAGCCTTGGCGGCGCGCCGGTGCGATCACGTCCCGATCCAGCCGGTCGAGGATGGTCTTGTTGCGGTAGTAGCCCACGTGGGCGTCGACGCGCAGGGTGTCGACCGCGAGCCGGTTCTCGTTCAGTGCGTCGATGAAGCCTTCGCGCACGAACTCCTCGGGTGCCGAGTAGGCGCCGGGCAGCAGCACGATCAGCGTGTCGGCGCTGCGGGTGCAACTGCTCTTTTCCAGCGTGGTGGCCAGCGGCGCCTCGGCGGCACGCAACCCGCTGCAGCCGGCGAGCAGCAGCAACGAGGCGGCGCCGAAGAGCAGGACGAGGCGGCGGCGGAGGAGCGACAGGGTCTGCATCCGCCGGAGTCTAGGTGCGCGACACCGGAATTGGCAGGTCGACCATCACGGGCTGTCCCGGCACGGTGCAGCCGGTGTCGCAGCACTTGCCGGGCTGGCGGTTCTTCGTGACGGCGCGGCGCGGGTCGTGCGGCGCGGCGGCCGGCGTGCCGTCGGCCGCGATGCCGCGCTCGAGCAGGCGCTCGACCAGCTCGACCTTCGAGCCGACCGGGTAGTTGCGCCAGATCTCCTGCTTCATCGCTGCCGGCGAGCCGCCGCCGTGCAGGCTGATCACGCTGTACCAGCCGCCCTGGTAGCCGGCCGTAAGGTCTTCGATGAAGCGGGCCGTCTCGATGCGCTGCTCGTAGGGAATGGCGGGGTTGGCGCGCAGCACGTCGGACAGGCGTGCCGCGGTCTCGGGGTTGTGGTCTTCGTCCGGGCCGGGCAGGGTGACGATGAGGCCGCCGCTCACGTAGTGCGCGATGCGGTGCATGTCGTAGATCTTCGTGGCCAGCAGCAGCTTGCCGATGTTGCTGAACACCGGGTCGGGCATGAAGACCTCGCAGTGGTCGTCGGCCTTGCCGTAGACGCTGGCCGCCACGCCGCAGGCGAAGAAGCTCTCGGTGATGGTGATGAGCTCGACCATCTGCTCGCGCAGGTGGCTCTCCTTGCCAGGGTCGAAGCCGTTGGCCTCGCACATCAGCGCGCCGGCGCCGATCAGCAGGTCGCCGAAACCGGCCCGGGCCGCGATGCAGCTGTGGCGGTGGTGCGTGGCGTAGCTGTAGGTCAGGTGGCCCGAGTGCTCCCATTCGCCGGCATAGAACACGCGCTCCCACGGCACGAACACCCGGTCGAACATGCACACGCCGGTGCTCTGGCCGTACTTGCGGCTGAACAGGGCATCGCCGTGCTCGAGCTTCTCGCCGGGCCGCCCGGCCGGCCGCGCGACGATGGTGAGGCCGGGCGCATCGAGCGGCACGGCGCAGCAGACGGCGAAGTCGGCGTCTTCCTTGCCCATGTTCCGGCAGGGCATGACCAGCAACTCGTGCACATACGGCGCGCCGGTCACGATGGCCTTGGTGCCCGAAATGACGATGCCGCGCGCGTTGCGCTCGACCACGTGCAGGTAGCTGTCGACGTTCGCCTGCTCGTGCGGCCGGCGGCTGCGGTCGCCCTTGGCGTCGGTCATGGCGACGCCCAGGGTCAGGTCCTGGTCCTGGATGCGGTGCAGGTAATTGAGAAAGCGCGCGGTGTGCTCGGTGCTGCCGCGCGCGTCGTCGATGCGCGCCGACACCTGCGCGATGGCGTTGAGCGCGTCGTGCGTCAGGTAGCGCTGGGCGCAGCCGGTTTCCTGGCACACCAGCCGCACGGCCTCGAGCTTGTTGAGCAGGTCGCCCGAACTCGTGTTGATGTGCGAGAGCCGATTCACGCGCTTGCCGCTGGTGTGCTGCGCGGCGGTCATGAGTGGGGCGTACTCGGACTTCAGCGCGTGGTCGTAGGTGAGGGCGATGGCGTTGATGCCGGGCTGGAACGCGGGCTCGTCGGCCACGCTGGCGACGCGGCGGCCGTCGACGAACACGTTGGGGGTGTACCGGCGCAGCGATTCACGGTAGTCGGCGCCGGACATGAGGAGGGCGTCGGAAGGCGGGGCGTTCATGCGTGTTGTCTCCAGGGGCTCGTGGGGATTTTTTTGACCGTTGGCTCGAAGATTTAAACACTGTTCAATTTTTAGATCAACGTTCGAAAAAATGATCGACGACCAGATCGAGGGCTATAGTCCCGCCCATGCACGCCAAGCTCCAACGCCGCCAGACCCTCACCGGCGCCCGCCGCGCCCTGGTGCTCGACGCCGCCCGCACGGTGTTCGCGGAGGCCGGCATCGAGGGCGCGAGCATCCGTGAAATCGCGAAGAAAGCCGGCTACACGCCGGGCGCCATCTATTCGTACTTCGAGAGCAAGGAGGCGATCTACGCGGCCTTGCTCGACGAGTCGCTGCTGCGCCTGCAGGCCGCGGTGGCCGAGGTGGCGGTGTCCGAGCGTCGGCCCGACCAGACCCTGGCCGCCAAGGCCCAGGCCTGGTTCGACTTCTATGCGGCGAACCCGCGCGACCTCGACCTCGGCTTCTATCTGGTGCACGGCATGCGGCCCCGGGGACTGACGCACGCGCTCGACCACGAACTGAACGACCGCCTCTACGACGCCCTGCGCCCCTGCGAGGAAGCGCTGCTGGCGTTGGGCCTCGATGCCGACCTCGCGCAGCAGGAGAACACGGCGCTGTTCGCGCACGGCGTCGGCCTGCTGCTGATGCAGCACACGGGGCGCATCCGCATGTTCAGGCAGTCGGCCGATGCGCTGTTCAAGACCTACCTCGCGCAGCTGGTGCAGCGATCTTCCCCTGTGGCAACGGCGGACGATCCCGCGAAACCCGCGCTTTTCGGTGGTACGGTTCAGCCCAGTTCAACCGATACCTGAAAGAAGAAGTCCATGCTGCTCGACGCCACGCAATCCCAACTCGTCCTGGTCGATTACCAGGCGCGGCTGATGCCGGCGATCTTCGAAGGCGAGGCGGCGGCGCGCAACGCGGCGCGCCTGGGCCAGATGGCGCAGTGGGTCGACGTGCCGGTCTGGGGCACCGAGCAGAACCCGTCCAAGCTGGGCGAGAACCTGCCCGAGATCCGCGCCTTCTGCCGCAAGACGCTGGCCAAGATGCATTTCAGCGGCGTGGAAGAGGGGCTCGGCGAATGGCTGCGTCCGCCCGCCAAGGCGGCACCGCAGGGCAACGCCCGCAGCCTGCCCAAGCACCTGCAGAAGCCCCCGGCCGCGGCCGAAGAGCGCAACACCGTCGTCATCGCCGGCTGCGAAGCCCATGTCTGCCTGCTGCAGACCGCGCTCGACCTGCTCGAGGACGAGTTCGACGTGTGGGTCGTCACCGACGCCTGCAGTTCGCGTACCGAGCGCAACCGCGACGCCGCCTTCGACCGGCTGGCTGGCGCGGGCGCGGAGCTCGTGACCACCGAGATGGTCGGCTTCGAGTGGCTGCGCACCGCCGAACACCCGGCGTTCCGCGACCTGCAGGCGCTGATCCGCTGATTCACTGAACTGCTGTTGAAGGGCGGCCCGGCAAGGGGCCGCCCGAATTGCCGCGGCTGTCAGCTTCCCGCAAGATCGACTCCCATAATTATGAATTCAGTTTCGGCGCGAGTCCGGAACGGCATCCATACAACAGGAGACAGATCCCGATGAGCCGCTATGAAGAGTTCTACCGCCAGTCCGTCGACGCGCCCGAGGCCTTCTGGGCCGAGCAGGCGAAGCTGATCGACTGGCACACGCCCGCGCAGCAGATCCTCGACGCCAGCCAGCCGCCGTTCGCGCGCTGGTTCGTCGGCGGCACCACCAACCTGTGCCACAACGCCGTCGACCGACACCTGGCCGATCGGGGCGACCAGCCGGCGCTGATCTTCGTGTCGACAGAAACCGGCACCGAAAAAAGCTACAGCTTCGCCGAGCTGCATGCGGAAGTGCAGCGCACCGCCGCCAGCCTCGTCGAACTGGGCGTGGGCAAGGGCGACCGCGTGCTCATCTACATGCCGATGATTCCCGAGGCTGCCTTCGCGATGCTGGCCTGCGCGCGCATCGGCGCCATCCACTGCGTGGTGTTCGGTGGCTTCGCCAGCGGCTCGCTGGCCACGCGCATCGAGGACGCCGAGCCCAAGGTGGTCGTGAGCGCCGATGCCGGTTCGCGCGGCGGCAAGGTCATCGCGTACAAGCCGCTGCTCGACGAGGCCATCCGCCTGTCGAAGCACAAGCCCGAGGCCGTGCTGCTGACCGACCGCGGCCTGGCGCCGATGACGCTGGTGGCCGGCCGCGACCACCTGGCGGGCGAACTGAGACAAAAGCACCTGGACGCGCTGGTGCCCTGCACTTGGCTGGCCTCGACCGACATCAGCTACACCATCTACACGAGCGGCACCACCGGCAAGCCCAAGGGCGTGCAGCGCGACGTGGGCGGCTATGCCGTGGCGCTGGCCGCCAGCATGAAGCACATCTTCGACGGCCGGCCCGGCGAAACCTACTTCTCGACCAGCGACATCGGCTGGGTCGTGGGCCACAGCTACATCGTCTACGGCCCGCTGATCGCGGGCATGGCGACGATCATGTACGAGGGCCTGCCCACGCAGGGCATCGACCAGCAGCCCGACGGCGGCATCTGGTGGCGCCTGGTCGAGAAGTACAAGGTGACGGTGATGTTCAGCGCGCCCACCGCCGTGCGCGTGCTCAAGAAACAAGACCCGGCGCTGCTCAAGAAGTACGACCTGTCGACCCTGCGCGCGCTCTTCCTGGCCGGCGAGCCGCTGGACGAGCCGACCGCGCGCTGGATCAGCGACGGCCTGGGCGTGCCGATCATCGACAACTACTGGCAGACCGAATCGGGCTGGCCGATGATCACCATCGCCAACGGCGTGGACGCCAAGCCCAGCAAGTTCGGCAGCCCGGGCGTGCCGATGTACGGCTACCGCATCAAGATCCTGCACGAGTCGACCGGCGAGGAGCTCACCGGCGCGAACGAGAAGGGCGTGGTCGTGGTCGAGGGGCCGACGCCGCCGGGCTTCATGCAGACCGTGTGGAAGGACGACGCGCGCTTCGTCAACACCTACTGGAAGAGCGTGCCGGGCAAGATGGTCTATTCGACCTTCGACTGGGGCATCCGCGATGCCGACGGGTATTTCTACATCCTGGGCCGCACCGACGACGTGATCAACGTGGCTGGCCACCGGCTGGGCACGCGCGAGATCGAGGAGAGCATCTCGGGCCATGCCAACGTGGCCGAGGTGGCCGTGGTCGGCGTGGCCGACACGCTCAAGGGGCAGGTGGCGATGGCCTTCGTCGTGCCGAAGGACGGCCTGGCCGTGACCGACGCCGATGCGGCACTCAAGCTCGAGGGCGAGATCATGAAGGTCGTGGCCGACCAGCTCGGCGCCCTGGCGCGGCCCGCGCGCGTGCGCTTCGTGAGCGGCCTGCCCAAGACCCGCAGCGGCAAGTTGTTGCGCCGCGCCATCCAGGCCGTGTGCGAGCAGCGCGACCCGGGCGACCTGACCACCATCGACGATCCGGCCACGTTGCAGCAGATCAAACAGTTACTGTCCGCCACCTGACCGCAGCCGCGAATCGGGGTAGGGTTGCGGGCCTTGCGCAGCCGCGTTCTGTCGTCATATGGTTGACGTGGCACAATGCCAAGGTACTCAGGCCCTTCCCCAGCCACAGTCGCATCCGCCAATCGGTCCAGCCGTGTCGCGGAAGGTTTCTTAACCAACTCGTGCTTCCTCCAGGGAAGCGAAGGTCAGCGGATCATGAGCGATTCCTCTACGCCCACGGCGTACACCGCCTATCAAGGCAACACCTACCTCTTCGGCGGCAATGCGCCCTATGTCGAGGAGATGTACGAAAACTACCTCGCCAACCCCGGCAGCGTTCCCGACAACTGGCGCACGTATTTCGACGCCCTGCAGAACGTTCCCGCCGCCGACGGCACCAGCGCCCGCGACGTCCCCCACCTGCCGGTCATCAACGCCTTTGCCGAACTGGCCAAGCAGGGCACGACCCGTGTCGTGCAGGCCAGCGGCGCCGACTCCGAACTCGGCCGCAAGCGCACGGCAGTCCAGCAGCTGATTGCCGCCTACCGCAACGTCGGCGCCCGCTGGGCCGACCTCGACCCGCTCAAGCGCGCCGAGCGCCCCGCCATTCCGGAACTCGAGCCCTCGTTCTACGGTTTTGCCGACGCCGACCTCGAGACGGTGTTCAACACCAGCAACACTTTCTTCGGCAAAGAGACCATGTCGCTGCGCGACCTGCTCAATGCCTTGCGTGAAACGTACTGCGGCACGATGGGTGCCGAGTACATGTACACCACCGACCAGAACCACAAGCGCTGGTGGCAGCAGAAGCTCGAAAGCGCCCGCACGAACCCGAAGCTCAGCGCCGAGCAGAAGAAGCACGTGCTCAACCGCCTGACGGCCGCCGAAGGCCTCGAGCGCTTCCTGCACACCAAGTACGTCGGCCAGAAGCGCTTCTCGCTCGAAGGCGGCGAAAGCTTCATCGTCGCGATGGACGAGCTGATCAACCAGGCCGGCGTCAAGGGCGTGCAGGAAATCGTGATCGGCATGGCCCACCGCGGCCGCCTGAACGTGCTCGTGAATTCGCTGGGCAAGATGCCCGCCGACCTGTTCGCCGAGTTCGACCACACCGCCCCCGAAGACCTGCCCTCCGGTGACGTCAAGTACCACCAGGGCTTCAGCTCGGACGTGACCACCCCCGGCGGTCCGGTCCACCTGAGCCTGGCGTTCAACCCCTCGCACCTGGAAATCGTGAACCCCGTGGTCGAAGGCTCGGTGCGCGCCCGCATGGACCGCCGCGGCGACCCGCTGGGCAAGCAGGTGCTGCCCGTGATCGTGCACGGCGACGCCGCCTTCGCAGGCCAGGGCGTCGTGATGGAAACGCTGGCACTGGCCGAAACCCGTGGTTACTCCACCGGCGGCACGGTGCACATCGTCATCAACAACCAGATCGGCTTCACCACCAGCGACCCGCGCGACAGCCGCTCGACGCTGTACTGCTCGGACATCGTCAAGATGATCGAAGCACCGGTGCTGCACGTGAACGGCGACGATCCCGAAGCCGTGGTGCTCGCCACCCAGTTCGCTCTCGACTTCCGCATGGAATTCCAGAAGGACGTGGTCGTCGACATCATCTGCTTCCGCAAGTTGGGCCACAACGAGCAGGACACGCCGTCGCTCACCCAGCCGCTGATGTACAAGAAGATCGCGGCCCACCCCGGCACGCGCAAGCTGTACGCCGACAAGCTGGCTGCGCAAGGCCTGGGCGACACGCTCGGCGACGACATGGTCAAGGCGCAGCGCGCCGCCTTCGACGAAGGCAAGAACACCGTCGACCCCGTGCTCACCAACTTCAAGAGCAAGTACGCCGTCGACTGGAGCCCGTACCTCAACAAGAAGTGGACCGACGCCGGCGACACCGCCATTCCCTCCGCCGAGTGGAAGCGCCTGGCCGAACGCATCACCAAGGCACCCGAGAACTTCACCGTGCACCCGCTCGTGAAGAAGGTGCTGGACGACCGCGCAGCCATGGGCCGTGGCGACGTCAACGTCGACTGGGGCATGGGCGAGCACATGGCTTTTGCCTCGCTGGTGGCCAGCGGCTACCCGGTGCGCCTGTCGGGTGAAGACTCGGGCCGCGGCACGTTCACGCACCGCCACGCCGTGCTGCACGACCAGAACCGCGAGAAGTTCGACACCGGCACCTACACGCCGCTGCAGAACGTGGCCGAGAACCAGGCCCCGTTCGTCGTCATCGACTCGATCCTGTCCGAAGAAGCCGTGCTGGCCTTCGAATACGGCTACGCCTCGAACGACCCCAACACGCTCGTCATCTGGGAAGCCCAGTTCGGCGACTTCGTGAACGGCGCGCAAGTGGTGATCGACCAGTTCATCGCCTCGGGCGAAGTGAAGTGGGGCCGCGTCAACGGCATCACGATGATGCTGCCGCACGGCTACGAAGGCCAGGGCCCCGAGCACAGCTCGGCACGCCTGGAGCGCTTCATGCAGCTGAGCGCCGACACCAACATGCAGGTGGTGCAGCCCACCACGGCCAGCCAGATCTTCCACATCCTGCGCCGTCAGATGGTGCGCAACCTGCGCAAGCCGCTGATCATCCTCACGCCCAAGTCGCTGCTGCGCAACAAGGACGCGACCTCGCCGCTGTCCGAGTTCACCAAGGGCAGCTTCCAGACCGTCATTCCCGACAGCAAGGGCCTGAAGGCCGAGAAGGTCAAGCGCCTGATCGCCTGCTCGGGCAAGGTCTACTACGACCTGGCCAAGAAGCGCGAAGAGCAGGGCAGCGACGACGTGGCGATCATCCGCGTCGAGCAGCTCTACCCGTTCCCGCACAAGGCCTTCGCCGCCGAGGTCAAGAAGTACCCCAACCTCGTGGACATCGTGTGGTGCCAGGACGAGCCGCAGAACCAGGGCGCCTGGTTCTTCGTGCAGCACTACATCCACGAAAACATGCAGGAAGGCCAGAAGCTCGGCTACTCCGGCCGTGCCGCCTCGGCATCGCCTGCCGTCGGCTACTCGCACCTGCACCAGGAACAGCAGAAGGCGCTGGTCGATGGCGCATTTGGCAAGCTCAAGGGCTTCGTGCTGACCAAGTAAGAACCGTCCCTTTTCACACGAACACCCTCAAGAACAAAACGGAGCTCACTCCAAATGTCTATCGTAGAAGTCAAAGTCCCCCAGCTTTCCGAATCCGTGGCCGAGGCCACCATGCTCACGTGGAAGAAGAAAGCCGGCGAAGCTGTCGCCGTCGATGAAATCCTGATCGAGATCGAAACCGACAAGGTCGTGCTCGAAGTGCCCGCACCCTCGGCTGGCGTGCTGGTCGAGATCGTTCAGCCCGACGGCGCCACCGTGGTGGCCGAGCAGCTGATCGCCAAGATCGACACCGACGGCAAGGCCGCCGCCGCAGCGCCTGCTGCAGCAGCTGCACCCGCCGCCGCACCGGCCGCTGCTGCCCCCGCAGCGGCAGCCGCTGCCACCGGTGGTTCGAAGGCCGACGTCGCCATGCCCGCCGCCGCCAAGCTGCTGGCCGACAACAACCTGAAGACCAGCGACGTGGCCGGCACGGGCAAGGACGGCCGCGTGACCAAGGGCGACGTGCTCGGCGCCGTGGCTGCCGGCGCCAAGCCTGCCGCCACCATCGCCGCACCGGCTGCCAAGCCCGCGCTGCAACAGGTCGCCGCGCCTGCCGCACCCGACCTGGGCGAGCGTCCGGAACAGCGCGTGCCGATGAGCCGCCTGCGCGCGCGCATCGCCGAGCGCCTGATCCAGTCGCAATCGACCAACGCCATCCTGACCACCTTCAACGAAGTGAACATGGCCCCGGTCATGGACCTGCGCAAGAAGTTCCAGGACGCGTTCACCAAGGAACACGGCGTGAAGCTCGGCTTCATGAGCTTCTTCGTGAAGGCCGCGGTGCACGCGCTGAAGAAGTACCCGGTGCTCAACGCCTCGGTCGACGGCAACGACATCCTGTACCACGGCTACTTCGACATCGGCATCGCCGTCGGTTCGCCGCGCGGCCTGGTGGTGCCCATCCTGCGCAATGCAGACCAGATGAGCTTCGCCGACATCGAGAAGAAGATCGCCGAGTACGGCAAGAAGGCGCAGGACGGCAAGCTGGGCATTGAAGAAATGACCGGCGGCACGTTCTCCATCTCCAACGGCGGCACCTTCGGCTCGATGCTCTCGACCCCGATCATCAACCCGCCCCAGTCGGCCATCTTGGGCGTGCACGCCACCAAGGACCGCGCCGTGGTCGAAAACGGCCAGATCGTCGTTCGCCCGATGAACTACCTCGCCATGAGCTACGACCACCGCATCATCGACGGCCGCGAAGCCGTGCTGGGCCTGGTCGCCATGAAGGAAGCGCTGGAAGATCCGTCGCGCCTGCTGTTCGACATCTGATCCGGGGAGCAAGACACAGATGGCAAACAAGCAATTCGACGTCGTCGTCATCGGCGGCGGTCCTGGCGGCTACATCGCGGCGATCCGCGCTGCGCAGCTCGGCTTCAACGTGGCCTGCATCGACGAGTGGAAGAACGGCAAGGGCGGCCCCGCACCGGGCGGCACCTGCACCAACGTCGGCTGCATTCCCTCGAAGGCGCTGCTGCAATCGTCGGAGCACTTCGAGCAGGCCGGCCACCACTTTGCGGACCACGGCATCAAGGTCGAAGGCCTCGGCCTGGACATCGACAAGATGCTGGCCCGCAAGGACCAGGTCGTGAAGCAGAACAACGACGGCATCCTGTACCTGTTCAAGAAGAACAAGATCAGCTTCTTCCATGGCCGCGGTTCGTTCGTGAAGACCGACGAAACCGGCTACGAGATCAAGGTGGCAGGCGCTGCTGAAGAATCGATCAGCGGCAAGCACATCATCGTCGCCACGGGCTCCAACGCCCGCGCGCTGCCGGGCACGCCGTTCGACGAGGAAAACATCCTCTCGAACGACGGCGCGCTGCGCATCGGCGCGGTGCCCAAGAAGCTGGGCCTGATCGGCTCGGGCGTCATCGGCCTCGAAATGGGCTCGGTGTGGCGCCGCCTCGGTGCCGAGGTCACGGTGCTCGAAGCACTGCCGACCTTCCTGGGCGCCGTGGACGAGCAGATCGCCAAGGAAGCCAAGAAGGCCTTCGACAAGCAGAAGCTCAAGATCGAACTCGGCGTCAAGGTCGGCGAGATCAAGTCGTCGAAGAAGGGCGTGAGCGTCGCCTGGACCAACGCCAAGGGCGAAGCCCAGACGCTGGAAGTCGACAAGCTGATCGTCTCGATCGGCCGCGTGCCCAACACCATCGGCCTGAACGCCGAAGCCGTGGGCCTGAAGCTCGACGAACGCGGCGCCATCGCCGTGGACGACGACTGCAAGACCAGCCTGCCCAACGTGTGGGCCATCGGCGACGTGGTGCGCGGCCCGATGCTGGCGCACAAGGCGGAGGAAGAAGGCGTGGCCGTGGCGGAGCGGATCGCGGGCCAGCATGGCCACGTGAACTTCAACACCGTGCCGTGGGTGATCTACACCAGCCCCGAGATCGCGTGGGTCGGCCAGACCGAGCAGCAGCTCAAGGCCGCGGGCCGCGCCTACAAGGCCGGCACCTTCCCGTTCCTGGCGAACGGCCGCGCACGCGCGCTGGGCGACACGACCGGCATGGTCAAGTTCCTGGCCGACGCCGCCACGGACGAGATCCTGGGCGTGCACATCGTGGGCCCGCAGGCCAGCGAGCTGATCTCCGAAGCCGTCGTGGCGATGGAGTTCAAGGCCAGTGCCGAAGACATCGCGCGCATCTGCCATGCGCACCCGTCGCTGTCGGAAGCCACCAAGGAAGCGGCCCTGGCCGTGGACAAGCGCACGCTCAACTTCTGATCTCCGGTTCTTGAGCGAACCCGGCCCCGATCGACCCTCGCGGGGCGGTCGGGGCTCTCCATTTTTGAAGCGATCCGATCCCTTGAGCGTCAAACAGGCTTACGAAGCGGAACTCGCGGCACGCGGGTTCAAGAGCGATCCCGCACAACTCGCGGCCGTCGAGGCGCTCGACCGCTGCGCCACCGAGTGGGGCGAGTACAAGGCCCGGCGCTCCAATGCGCTGAAGAAGCTCATCAACCGGCCGGAGCTGCCGCGCGGCGTCTACATGTACGGCGGCGTGGGGCGCGGCAAGAGCTTCCTGATGGACCTGTTCTTCAACGCCGTCCCGTTGCGGCGCAAGACGCGCCTGCACTTCCACGAGTTCATGCGCGAAGTGCACCGCGAGCTGCGCGATCTGCAGGGCACCGTGAACCCGCTCGACGAGCTGGGGCTGCGCATTTCCAAGCGCTACAAGCTGATCTGCTTCGACGAGTTCCACGTCGCGGACATCACCGATGCGATGATCCTGCACCGGCTGCTCGTGTCGCTGTTCGACAACGGCGTGGGCTTTGTCACCACCTCGAACTTCAAGCCCGACGATCTGTACCCGGGCGGCCTGCACCGCGATCGCATCCTGCCCGCCATTGCGCTGCTCAACCAGAAGCTCGAAGTGCTGAGCGTGGACAACGGCACCGACTACCGGCGCCGCACGCTGGAGCAACTGCGCATGTACCTCACGCCGAACGACGCGGCGGCTGAGAAGGAAATGCGCCACGCCTTCGACAAGCTGGCCGAGACGGCCGACGAGAACCCGATCCTGCACATCGAGCAGCGCGAGATCCGCGCGCTGCGCAAGGCCGGCGGCGTGGTGTGGTTCGACTTCAAGACGCTGTGCGGCGGCCCGCGCTCGCAGAACGACTACCTCGAGATCGCGAGCCAGTTCCACACCGTGCTGCTGTCCGACGTGCCGCACATGCCGGTGCGCATGGCCTCGGAAGCACGCCGTTTCACCTGGCTGGTCGACGTCTTGTACGACCGGCGCTGCAAGCTCATCATGTCGGCCGAGGTTCCGCCCGAGGCGTTGTACACCGAGGGGCCGCTGGCGCACGAGTTTCCGCGCACGGTGTCCCGGCTCACCGAAATGCAGTCGAGCGAATTCCTCGCCCTCGAACGCCGCATCGTCGACACCCGACTCACATGAAAAAAACCGCTCTTGCCCTGTTCCTGGCCTTGGCCAGCCTGCCGCTCTGGGCCCAGTCCAATGCGGCGGCGGGCAGCGCCGATCTCGAAGCCGAACGCAGCCGTCTGGCCACCGAGCGCGAGGCCATCGAGTCGCGCTACACCAAGGAGCGGGCGGCCTGCTACAAGAAGTTCGCAGTCGAAGACTGCCTGCGCGAAAGCCGCAGCCGCCGTCGCAAGGAAACCGACCACATCAAGCGGCAGGAAACCGCGATCAACGACATCCAGCGCCAGCGCAGCGGCGCGGCCGAGCTGCAGAAGCTCGACCAGAAGGCCGCCACCCAGCGCCCGCAGGATTCGCGCGAACAGCGCGAGAAGTCGCAGGAAGACCAGAAGGCGCGCGAGCAGCGCGCCGCCGACCACGCCGCGAGCCGGGCCGCGACCGCGGCCGACGCGGCCGAGCGCCAGCGCCAGTTCGAGAACAAGCAGAAGGCCCACGCCGACGAGCAGGCCAAGGCGGCCCAGCGCCGCGCCGAAGCGCCGGCCGCGACCACGCGCTTCGAGGACAAGCAGAAACGGGCCGCCGAACACCGTGCCAACCGCGAGCGCCAGAACGCCGAGCGCACCAAGCCGCGCGGTGCGCCGTTGCCGCCAGCACCGGCGGCTTCCTCGCCCTGATCCTTGAAAGAGGGCGGGCGCTCAGGCCGCCGCGGGCAGCCGGTCGAGCTTGAGCACCGCGATCGAGATGTTGTCGCCCGTGCCGCGCGCACGGCGCCGTGCTTCTCCCACCAGGATTTCCACCGCGTCGCGCGGCGGCTGCGCGTACAGCACGCTGGCCAGTTCCTCGGGAGAGAAGTAGTGCCACAGCCCGTCGCTGCAGGCCATCAGCAGGTCGCCCGGCTGCAGCTTGGCGATGTAGTGCGGATCGACGGGCGGCGGCGTGGTCGTCATGCCCAGGCAACCCAGCAGGATGTTGCCCTGCGGATGGATGTTGGCCTCGGCCTCGCTGATCTGGCCGCGATCGACCAGCGCCTGCACGTACGAATGGTCGCGCGTGCGCTTGACCAGCGCGCCGTCGTTGAAGTGATAGATGCGCGAGTCGCCTGCGTGGATCCAGGCGCAGTCGCCCTTGGGATTCATCAGGAAGGCGGCCAGCGTGCTGTGCGGTTCCTGCTCGCTCGAGAGTGCGGTGAGCTTGATCACCGTGTGGGCGTCTTCGAGCAACTGGCGCAGCACGACGGCGGGGTCGTCGCGTTCGGGGCTGTAGCGGGTGAAGAGCTGGCGTGCGGTCATCAGCACCTGGTCGGACGCCTTGCGTCCGCCGCTGCGCCCGCCCATGCCGTCGGCGATGACGCCGAGCACGCAGCCCGGCGTGCGAGGGTGGCTCATCAACAGCACCTGGTCCTGCTGGTAGGGGCGATCCCCCTTGTGGAGGCCGGTGGCGGCGGCGAGTCGAAAGCCTTGGGTCATGAGCGCTGGGGCGCCAGAGGCGCGCTTTCTGTCTTCTCTGGGGTTCGTGTCAGGACGTATTATCGAATGAACACGCGCGGCCCCATGCGGCACGCGCACCCCCACCGTTGGACTCCAATCTTCATTCCCTTTCCCGTCAGCTGATCGAACTGCGCATTGCGCATGCCGACCTCGACGCCACCATCGACCGGCTCTCGGAAGACGGCACGCCGCAGGACGAACTGCTGATGCGCCGCCTGAAAAAGCGCCGCCTCGCCCTGCGCGACCAGATCGCCCAGCTCGAGAACGCGCTCGACCCGAAAGAACCGGCGTGACGTCGCCGCTCGAAAACCAGGTGCGCGATGCGTTCGCGCAGGACGGGGTGCTGTCGCAGGCCGCCGAGCAGTTCCGCGAACGCGGCGGCCAGACTGAGATGGCGATGGCCGTGGCCCGGACCATCTCCGACGGCGGCATGCTCGTGGTCGAGGCCGGCACTGGCGTGGGCAAGACTTTTTCGTACCTCGTGCCAGCGCTGCTGAGCGGCGAGCGCGTGCTGCTCTCGACCGCCACCAAGACCCTGCAGGACCAGCTGTTCGGCCGCGACCTGCCGCGGCTCGTCGAGGCCTTCGCACTGCCGATACGCACGGCGCTGCTGAAAGGGCGGGGCAGCTACCTGTGCCTGCACCGCCTCGACATGGCGCGCCACGACGCCTCGCTGCCCGAGCGCGGCAGCCTGCGCACGCTGGCGAAGATCGAGCAGTGGTCGAAAGCCACGCGCACCGGCGACCTCGCCGAACTGCCGGGGCTCGACGAGCGCTCGCCGCTGATCCCGCTGATCACTTCCACGCGCGAGAACTGCCTGGGCGCGCAATGCCCGCAGTTCAAGGCCTGCCACGTCAACCTGGCGCGACGCGAGGCGCTGGCGGCCGACATCGTGGTCATCAACCACCACCTGTTCTTTGCCGACCTCGCGGTGCGTGAGACCGGCATGGCCGAGTTGCTGCCGACCGTGAGCGTCGTCGTGTTCGACGAGGCGCACCAGCTCAACGAGACCGGCGTGCAGTTCCTGGGCGCACAGCTCGGCAGCGGGCAGGCGCTCGACTTCGCACGTGACATGCTCGGCGCGGGCCTGCAGCATGCGCGCGGGCTGGTCGACTGGCAGCAGCTGGTGGCAGGGGTCGAACGCGCGGCGCGCGAGCTGCGGCTGGTGGTCGGCAAGCAATGGCCGGGCGCCAAGCTGCGCTGGATCGGCCCGGCCCCCGAGGGCGTGAATGCCGAAGCCTGGCAAGGCGCACTCGACGACCTGCAGGACGCCTTCGTTCTGGCCGCCGACGGGCTGGACACGGTGAGCGAGATTTCGCCCGACTTCGTGCGCCTGCACGAGCGCGCGCGCCAGCTCGCCAAGCGCACGGCACGCTTCGCGCAGCCGTGCGAACTCGACTCGGTGCGCTGGGTCGACGTGGGCACGCAGCTGCGCCTGATCGAGTCGCCGCTCGACATCGCCGATGCGATGCGCAAGCGGGTGCTCAAGCTGGCCGACGAGCCCGTGGAGTCCGACCTGCCCTATGGCGAAGACGAGGAAGACCCGGAGCACGGCGCCGTCCCGCCGCCTCCGCAGGAAGACAGCCGCCGCGCCTGGGTCTTCACCTCCGCCACGCTGGGCGACGACCCGACGCTGCGCTGGTTCACTGAGCCCTGCGGCCTGCGCGACGCCGAAGTGCTGCGCGTGCAAAGCCCCTTCGACTACGCCTCGCAGGCAGCAATCTATGTGCCGCGGGCCTTTCCGAAGCCCAACGATCCCACGCACAGCCAGCAGGTGGCCAAGCTGGCTGCGCACGGCGCCGCCGAACTCGGCGGGCGCACGCTGGTGCTGACCACCACGCTGCGCGCGCTGCGCACCATCGGCGATGCGATGCGCCAGCAATTCGAACTGCTCGAGGCGCAGGCACGACCCGAGGTGCTGGTGCAGGGCGAGCTGCCCAAGCGCGTGCTCATGGACCGCTTCCGCGAAGGCGCGAGCAACGGGCGCGCGGGCTGCGTGCTGGTGGCGTCGGCCTCGTTCTGGGAAGGTTTCGATGCGCCGGGCGACGCGCTGCAATTCGTGGTGATCGACAAGCTGCCGTTCCCGCCGCCCAACGATCCGCTGGTGGAGGCCCGCTCGCAGCGGCTCGAAGCGCAGGGGCGCAGCTCGTTCAGCGATTACTCGCTGCCCGAAGCGGCCGTGGCATTGAAACAGGGGGCGGGGCGCCTCATTCGCCGTGAAACCGACAGCGGCGTGCTCGCAATCTGCGACACGCGCCTCGTGGCGATGGGCTATGGCCGGCGGCTGCTGGCGGCGTTGCCGCCGATGCGCCGGCTGGAAACCGAAGCGGATTTCGAGAGCGCGATCGACGCGCTCAGGAAACCTTACTGATATCTATCGGGAGGCGCTGGATTACCAGAGCTTCCACCAGGGGTCGGTGCTGCCCTTGAAGCCGTTCGCCAGGTAGGTGCTCTGCGGGTAGTTAGTGGTCAGCACGCGTTGTGCATCGTCGCGCAGGTCCTTCATGCCGAGCGCGTCGTACGACTTGACCATGATGTACAGGGCTTCCTCGAGTGCCGGCACTTCGCGGTAGTCGGACAGCGCGATCTGCGCCCGGTTGATGGCCGCCAGGTAGGCGCCACGCGAGTAGTAGTAGCGCGCCACGTGAACTTCGTACTGCGCGAGCGAGTTCACGATGTAGTTCATGCGCTGGCGCGCGTCGGGCGCGTAGCGCGACTCGGGGAAGCGCGTCACGAGGTCGCGGAAGGATTCGAACGATTCCTTGGCGGCCTTCTGGTCGCGCTCGGACAGGTCCTGGCGCGTCAGGAACGCGAACATGCCCAGGTCGTCGTTGAAGTTGATCACGCCCTTCAGGTAAAGCGCGTAGTCGAACGCCGGGCTGGCCGGGTGCAGCTTCATGAAGCGGTCGAGCGTGGCGATGGCGTTGGCCTTTTCGCCGGCCTTGTGCTGGGCGTAGGCCTTTTCGAGCTGGGCCTGCTGGGCCAGCGGCGTGCCGGCGGCACGGCCTTCGAGCTTCTCGTACAGCGGCACCGCCTTGTCGTAGGCGCCGGAGCCGACTTCGTCCTTGGCTTCCGAGTAGATGCGGTTGGGGCTCCAGTTCGCGGTCTTGTCTTCCTTGGTGGTGGAA
The DNA here is from genome assembly GCF_058800845.1 of Variovorax sp. GW822-FHT04E09. Taxonomy (NCBI): domain Bacteria; kingdom Pseudomonadati; phylum Pseudomonadota; class Betaproteobacteria; order Burkholderiales; family Comamonadaceae; genus Variovorax; species Variovorax sp. GW822-FHT04E09. The sequence goes on along the minus strand of NZ_JBXAMR010000001.1, from coordinate 981,432 downwards.
CCGCAACCGGCGACGAGAAGGGCCGCCGCGCTGAGCGCGATCCAGGCAGGGACCGATAATTTGGCGCGAAACATCACATACGGCTTTCGTGAAACAGTTGCCCTCAATTATATCGACCGACCCCCTGACCGATCCCCCGGAAGGGCCTGAACCTGAAGAGGGCGCCGATCTCGCGGAGCCCAGCGAGCTGCGGCCCTTCGCCATCGACCAGGCGCAGCACGGGCAGCGGCTCGACCGCGCCCTGGCGGCGCTGGTGCCCGAGTTTTCGCGCAGTTACCTTCAGCAACTCATTGAGGCGGGCGCCGTCGAGCTGCAAGGGCGCACGCTCACCAAGGTCTCTGCCACGGTGCGTGCGGGCCAGTCGGGGCGCATCGAATTGCGGCCCACGCCCCAGAGCCAGGCCTTCCGGCCCGAGGCGATGGACCTGGTCACGGTCCATGAAGACGAGCACCTGCGGATCATCGACAAGCCGGCCGGCCTGGTGGTGCACCCGGCGCCGGGCCACTGGAGCGGCACGCTGCTGAACGGGTTGCTGGCGCTCGATCCGAAGGCCGTGCTGCTGCCGCGCGCGGGCATCGTGCACCGCCTCGACCGCGACACCAGCGGCCTGATGGTGGTGGCGCGCACGCGGGCCGCGATGGACGCCATGGTGGCGCTGATCGCCGCGCGCGACGTGAAGCGCCAGTACCTGGCGATGGGGCACAAGGCCTGGGAAGGCGCGTCGGCGCGGCAGGTCGATGCGCCGATCGGTCGCGATCCGCGCAACCGGCTGCGCATGGCCGTGGTCGACCTGGAGCGCCACGCGGGCAAGACCGCGCGCACGCTGATCGAGCGGCTCGACAGCCACACCGACGGCTGCGCGGTGCGCTGCACGCTCGAAACCGGCCGCACCCACCAGATCCGCGTGCACATGGCGTCGATCGGCCATCCGCTGGTCGGCGACGCTCTGTATGGCGGCGCGCCCGCAGCGGGTCTGTCGCGGCAGGCGCTGCATGCGTTCCGGCTGGCGTTCGTGCATCCCGTCACGCAGCAGGCGATGGAGTTCCGTTCGCCGCCGCCGCCCGATCTGGCGCAGGCTTTGCAGACCTGGGGGCTGGATTACAATCGCGCCTGACGGCCCGAGGGCCGCGCCGGCCACCCGATGCCGGCCTTGCGTTGCACTCGCCGCGTGCCGGCAACGCCTACCCCTTCCATCCATCTGAACAAGCGTCGCCAGGCGCCTTTTTCCGGATAACGCGAACCATGAATACGGCGGATGCCAAGCGCATTCTCGAAACCGCCTTGATCTGTTCGAGCCAGCCGCTGCCGGTGCGCGACATGCGCGTGCTGTTCGACGACGAGCTGGGCGTGGACACGATCAAGGTGCTGTTGCTCGAACTGCAGGAAGACTGGGCGCAACGCGGCCTGGAGCTGGTGAGCGTCGGCAGCGGCTGGCGTTTCCAGAGCCGGCCCGAGATGCGCGATGCCCTCGATCGCCTGCATCCCGAGAAGCCGCCGCGCTACACGCGCGCCGCGCTCGAGACGCTGGCCATCATTGCCTACCGGCAGCCGGCCACGCGCGGCGACATGGAAGACATCCGCGGCGTCACGATCAACTCCCTGATCCTGAAGCAGCTCGAAGACCGAGGCTGGGTCGAGGTGATCGGCCACCGCGAAACGGTCGGCCGGCCCGCGCTCTACGCGACCACCCGCCAGTTCCTCGACGACCTAGGTCTGGCCTCGCTGGACCAGCTGCCGCTGGTGGAAACGCCTGCGCAGCAGGCGGCGCTGGTTGACGCACTGCAGCAGGCCGCGGGCGACCAGCCGGGGCTGCCGATCGACGGCGATGCGGCGGAAGAGGCCGTTGCGGAATCTGCAGAGCCCGCAACGTCGGCGGATGAAGAAGAAGGCGTGCAGACCGAACTCGCCATGGTCGATGCGCCGCCCGAGTCGGCAGAGCTGGCGGAAGTCGTCTCGACCGATGCGGCGGAGTTTGCCGAAGAGGTGGTGGCGATCGCCGAGGCCGCCGAGCCCGTCGATGAGGCGTTGCCTGTGTCCGAGCCAGAAACCGGCGAGCCGCCCGCCGAACCCGAAGTGGCCGCCGCGCCCGAAGAACCCGAATCTGAGGTCCCGTCCCCCGCAGCGGACGAGACCGACCCCCACGACCCCCACGCTGTTTCTCCCGGAAAAACCCCATGAGCTCATCCGACACCGACGACGCAGCGATGCTGCCGGTCGAACCCGAAGTCAAGAAGCGGAAGCGGGCCGCCACGCCCAAGAAGGTGACGGAAGTTGCTGTCGAATCCGTCGCTGCGCCCGCAGAGCCGGCAGGGGCCGAGGCCGGGGAAGCGCCGAAGAAGCCGCGTGCACCCCGCAAGAAGAAGGTGGTCGAGGCGCCGGCTGCGGACGAGCAATTGGTGAGCGCGGCGGAAGTCGCTCCTGTGGCCGAGGCTCCCGCGACGGTCCAGCCCGATGTGGCGCCCGTGGTTGTCGAAGCGGCGGCAGCCGAGGCAAACGAGCCGGCGCCGGTCGAAGCACAGCGTCCCCAGATGTCCGACGAGGACGAGGACGACGACCGCGGGGATGACGAAGACGACGAGGAAGACGAGCCCGACGAAGAGGAAGACGACCTCGACCGCGCCCGTCGCGCCGCCGAGCGCGAGCAGCGCAATGCGCCGCCGACCGAGCCGATCCGTTTTGCCGACGTCATTTCCGGCCAGTTCGACGCCGACGAGGAAAGCCCCGAGGTGCCGCCGCTCAAGCGCGTGCTGCTGCCCGAGGCCGATTCGCCCAAGCTGCACAAGGTGCTGGCGCAGGCCGGCCTCGGTTCGCGCCTCGAGATGGAGCAACTCATCTTGCAGGGCCGCATCTCGGTCAACAACGAGCCGGCCCACATCGGTCAGCGCATCCAGTACGGCGACCAGGTCAAGATCAACGGCAAGCCGATCCGCTACCGCATCGCACCGCCGCCGCCGCGCGTGATCGCGTACCACAAGCCCGTGGGCGAGGTGGTCACGCACGACGATCCGCAGAACCGCCCGACGGTGTTCCGCAAGCTGCCGCGTCTGCAGCAGGGCAAGTGGCAGTCGGTCGGCCGGCTCGACCTGAACACCGAAGGCCTGTTGCTGTTCAGCAGCTCCGGCGATCTGGCCAACCAACTCATGCACCCGCGCTTCGGCCTGGAGCGCGAGTACGCGGTGCGCGTGCTGGGCGCGCTCACCAGCGAAGAAAAGAAGAGGCTGCTCGAGGGTGTGCGCCTGGACGACGGCATGGCGCAGTTCGGCACCATCGAAGACGGTGGCGGAGAAGGCTCCAACTGCTGGTACCGCGTGACCATTTCCGAAGGCCGCAACCGCGAGGTGCGCCGCCTGTTCGAGTCGGTGGGCCATGCGGTCAGCCGACTCATCCGCATCCGCTACGGCGCGATGGTGCTGCCGCGCGGTCTCAAGCGCGGTGCCTGGATGGAGCTCGACGAGCGCGACATCCAGGCGCTGTTCCAGGCTTCGGGCGGTGCGCAGGCGCGACCGGCGGGTCCGTCGCAACGCGGTCCCGGCGGGCCGGAGGGTGGCGGTCGCAACGGCCGGAACAAGAAGCGCCGCGGCAACAACAACAACCGCAACGGCGGCATGGGTGGCGGTCAGCCGCGTGAAGCGCGCGGTGAAGCGCCGATCCCGAGCCCGCTGGGCGACGGTCGTCCGCCGCGCGGCGGGCGCGGTGGTCCCAATCGGGGCGGCGGCAACGGTGGCCCGCCACAGCAGGGGCGCCGCGGCAACGCCGGTCCGGGCAACCGCCAGGGCCAAGGGCAGGGCGGTGGCAACCGTTCGGCGGGCGGTGGTGGTGGCGGTGCTGCCAATCAGCCCGATCCGATGAAGACCTCGCTCGGCTACATCGGCGCCGACAGCTTCTCGCGTCAGCGCAAGGAACAGCGCGGCGGTCCGGGACGTCGCGGCGGTGGTGGCGGCTCGCAAGGCGGCGGTGGTGGCTTTGGCGGTGGCGGCGGCGGCGGCGGCGGCGGACGCCGTCGCGGACGCTGAAAGCCAGCCGTCGGAGCGCGGCCTTTCGCGGGGTTTTCACCAATCCCGCAGGTCGCGCCGGTTAAAATCAGAGGCTTTGTCGACGTGCCACGAAACAAACTCGTTGCAGTTGTGACAAAACACTTCAAAATCAAAGCTCAGGAAGCATTTCAATGGCTATCGAACGTACCCTTTCCATCATCAAGCCCGACGCCGTCGCCAAGAACGTCATCGGCAAGATCGTTTCCCGCTTCGAGGCTGCCGGCCTCAAGATCGTCGCCGCCAAGCTGGTTCACCTGTCGCGCAACGAAGCCGAGCAGTTCTACTCGGTGCACAAGGAGCGTCCCTTCTTCAAGGACCTCGTCGAGTTCATGATCTCGGGCCCCGTGTTCGTGCAAGTGCTCGAAGGCGAGAACGCCATCGCCAAGAACCGTGACCTGATGGGCGCCACGGACCCCAAGAAGGCAGCCGCCGGCACCATCCGCGCCGACTTCGCCGACAGCATCGACGCCAACGCCGTTCACGGCTCGGACGCGCCCGAAACGGCTGCCAACGAAGTGTCGTTCTTCTTCGCCGGCCTCAACGTCTACGCACGCTGAAGCCGTTGCTCGCCTGAATTCATGACCACAGCCAATCTGCTCGAATTCGATCTCGACGGGCTGGCTGCGTTCTGCGAAAAACTCGGCGAGAAAAAATTCCGCGCCACGCAGCTGTTCCGCTGGATCCACCAGCGTGGCGCCAGCGACTTCACCCAGATGACCGATCTGGCGAAGTCGCTGCGCGAGAAACTCGCGACCACCGCGCGCGTGGAGGCCCTGTCGGTCCTCACGCAGCATGAATCCAAGGACGGCACGATCAAGTGGCTGTTCGACGTCGGCGGCGGCGATGCGGTCGAGGCCGTGTTCATTCCCGAAGACGATCGCGGCACGCTGTGCGTGTCGTCGCAGGCCGGTTGCGCCGTGGGCTGCCGCTTTTGCTCGACCGGGCATCAGGGCTTCAGCCGCAACCTCACCACGGGCGAAATCGTCGCGCAGCTCTGGTTCGCCGAGCATTTCCTGCGCAAGCACCTGAGTCGCAGCGAGCGCGTCATCTCCAACGTGGTGATGATGGGCATGGGCGAGCCGCTGCAGAACTACTCGGCGCTGGTGCCTGCCTTGCGCACCATGCTCGACGACAACGCCTACGGGCTGTCGCGCCGCCGGGTCACCGTGTCGACCTCCGGCGTGGTGCCGATGATCGACCGCCTGGGCACCGATTGCGCCGTGGCCATGGCCGTCTCGCTGCATGCGCCCAACGATGCGCTGCGCGACGACCTCGTGCCGCTCAATCGCAAGTACCCGATCGCCGAACTGCTCGAGGCCTGCAAGCGCTACCTCGTGCATGCGCCGCGCGACTTCATCACCTTCGAATACTGCATGCTGGACGGCGTGAACGACCAGCCCGAACATGCGCGGCAGCTGATCGAGCTCGTGCGCAAGCACGACGTCTCGTGCAAGTTCAACCTGATTCCGTTCAACCCGTTCCCGGCGTCGGGCCTGCTGCGCTCGCCGCAACCGCGCGTGCTGGCCTTTGCCCGCACGCTGAGCGAAGCGGGCCTCGTGACCACCGTGCGCAAGACGCGCGGTGACGACATCGACGCCGCCTGCGGACAGCTCGCCGGCGACGTGAAAGACCGCACCCGTGCGGCCGAGCGCATGGCCCAGCGCCGTGCGGCGGTGGCCGAGCGTCCCGTCGTTCTGCACCCGACCCGCGCCAAGACCCCCAAGACCACCGTTCCCCAGGAGCATTGACGCAATGAGCATGGCCTTTCCGACGACGACCGCGAGCGTGCAGCGAGTGCTGAGCGCAGGAATCGCGAGCGTCGCCGTGGCGCTTCTTCTCGCGGGCTGCGTCAACACGCGAACCACCACCACCGGGCTTGTCGGCAGCGGGGCCGACAGCGGTACCACTGCCGTGACCGACGTCGACGAAAACAACCGTCGCCGTGCCCGCCTGCGGATGGAACTGGCCGCCGGCTACTTCGAACACGGCCAGCCCTCGGTCGCCCTCGAAGAGCTCAAGCAGGTGCTGGCCATCGATCCGAACTACGCCGACGCCTACAACCTGCGCGGCCTGGTCTACATGCGGCTGGACGACGCCGGCCAGGCCGAAGACAGCTTCCGCCGCGCGGTCGCGATCAATCCGCGCGACGCCAACACGCGCCACAACTATGGCTGGCTGCTGTGCCAGCAGAACCGCTACGGCGACGCCGCGCAGCAGTTCGCCGCGGCACTGGCCGTGCCCAGCTATGCCGACCGTGCCAAGACGCTCATGACCCAGGGGGTGTGCGAGCTCAAGGCCGGCCAGCGGCCGCAGGCCGAGCGCAGCCTCCTGCAGGCCTACGAGCTCGATGCCGGCAATCCGGTGGTCGGCTTCAACCTGGCCTCGGTGCTGGCGCAGCGCGAAGAATGGTCGCGCGCGCAGTTCTACGTCCGCCGTGTCAACAACAGCCCCTCGGCCAATGCCGAGACGCTCTGGCTCGGCATCAAGATCGAACGGAAGCTCAACAACCGCGAGGCTGTCGCGCAGCTGGGCGGTCAATTGCAACGACGTTTCCCTCAATCGCGGGAGGCAATGGCGTACGAGCGCGGGAATTTCAATGACTGAACGGGTTTCGGAGTTCGGGACGTCCGCGGCGCTGCCGCTGGCAGAAGGCGACGTCGCGCACAAGACGGCCGGCGACATGCTGCGCGAGGCGCGCGAAGCGCATGGCCTGCACATCGAGATGGTGGCCGCGGCGCTCAAGGTGCCGCCGCAAAAGCTGATCGCGCTCGAGGCCGACGACATCGCCTCGCTGCCCGATCCGGTGTTCGCCCGGGCCCTGGCCAGCAGCGTGTGCCGCGCACTGCGCATCGATCCGGCGCCCGTGCTTGCCAAGCTGCCGGGCGCACAGCGCGCACCGCTGGCCGAAACCAATCGCACGTTGAATGCCCGCGTCGTGTCCGACACGCCGCGCTGGAACGGTGGGCGCTCCGGCGGCCTGCCGTCGCGCGCGCTGCTGACGGTCGTGGTGCTGCTCTTGATCGGCGCCGGCGTGCTGTTCTGGATGCCGCAGTCGGCGTTCGACCAGATCGGCGCCTCCGTCGCGCGGCTGACCGCAAAGAACGAGGGCGAGACCATGCCGCCGCCCGCCGATCCGGCCGATGTCTCGGAGCCCGTGCCGACGCAGGCCGTGGCGCCGACCGGCCCCGTGGGCGCTGCACCGGTCGCCGCCGCGCCAGCCGCCCCGGCCTCCGCGCCCCTCGCGGCCGTCGCCAACACCAGCGCCAGCACCGCCAGCAGCCAGCAGCTCGTCTTCGTGGCGCGCGAGGAATGCTGGATCACCGTCACCGAGGCCGGTGGCAAGCAACTGCTGCGCCGCAGCCTGCAGGTCGGCGAGACCGTCGGGCTGTCCGGCACGCTGCCCCTGTCCGTGGTGGTGGGGCGTGCATCGGCCGTCGATGTGCAGGTGAACGGAAAGCCCTACGATCTGAAGCCTGTCACCCGCGGCGGTGGCGTGGCGCGTTTCGAGGTGAAATCGTGACAACCGACTGCACTCCCCAGCCCATCGAATCGGCGGCGCCCAAGGCGCGCCGCTCGCGCCAGGCCAGCGTGGTCTGGGGCCCGCGCATCGTCACGGTGGGGGGCGACGCGCCCACGCGCGTGCAGTCGATGACCAACACCGACACGGTCGATGCCATCGGCACCGCGATCCAGGTCAAGGAACTCGCCATCGCGGGCTCCGAGATGGTCCGCATCACCGTCAACACGCCCGAAGCCGCCGCCCAGGTGCCCTACATCCGCGAGCAGCTCGACCGCATGGGCATCGATGTGCCGCTGATCGGCGACTTCCACTACAACGGCCACCGCCTGCTCACCGACTATCCGGCCTGCGCCGAGGCGCTGAGCAAGTACCGCATCAACCCCGGCAACGTGGGCAAGGGCGACAAGAAGGACAAGCAGTTCGGCCAGATGATCGACGCGGCCATGCGCTGGAACAAGCCGGTGCGCATCGGCGTGAACTGGGGCAGCCTCGACCAGGAACTGCTCGCCAGCCTGATGGACACCAACAGCCAGCGCGCCGAGCCCTGGGATGCCAAGCAGGTGATGTACGAGGCGCTGATCACCTCGGCCATCGAATCCGCGAAGCTGGCCGAATCGATGGGCATGGCCGGCAACCAGGTCATCCTGTCGTGCAAGGTGAGCGGCGTGCAGGACCTGATCTCGGTCTACCGCGAACTCGCGAAGCGCTGCGACAACCCGCTGCACCTGGGCCTGACCGAAGCCGGCATGGGCACCAAGGGCACGGTGGCCTCGGCCACGGCGCTGTCGATCCTGCTGCAAGAGGGCATCGGCGACACGATCCGCGTGTCGCTCACGCCGCAGCCGGGCGAGTCGCGCACGCAGGAAGTGCTGATCGCCAACGAAATCCTCCAGGCCCTGGGCCTGCGCGTGTTCGTGCCGAGCGTCACGGCCTGCCCGGGCTGCGGGCGCACCACGAGCACCACGTTCCAGGAACTGGCCAAGCAGATCGACGACTACCTGCGCCTGCAGATGCCGGTCTGGCGCAAGAAGTACCCCGGTGTCGAGACGCTGAAGGTGGCCGTCATGGGCTGCATCGTCAACGGCCCCGGCGAGAGCAAGCACGCCGACATCGGCATCAGCCTGCCCGGCACGGGCGAAGCGCCGGCCGCGCCGGTCTTCATCGACGGCGAAAAGGCCCTCACGCTGCGCGGCGACAATATCGCCAACGAGTTCCACCAGCTCGTCGAAACCTACATCGAAAAGCGCTTCGGCAGCGAGCACGCTGTCCTGGCCTGACACCTCCGCAGACTCATGGCTGAAAAACTGAATGCCGTCAAAGGCATGAACGACATATTGCCGCCCGAATCGGCGCGCTGGGAGTGGCTCGAAGCCACCGTGCGCGACCTGATGGGGCGCTATGCGTACCGCAACGTCCGCACCCCGATCCTGGAGCACACGGCGCTGTTCGTGCGCGGCATCGGCGAGGTGACGGACATCGTCGAGAAGGAGATGTACGCCTTCGAAGACCGTTCGGACAAGCATGGGCAGTCGGAGCATCTGGCGATGCGACCGGAGAACACGGCCGGCCTCGTGCGTGCCGTGATCGAGCACAACATGCTCTACGAGGGGCCCAAGCGCCTCTGGTACACGGGTCCGATGTTCCGCCGCGAAAAGCCGCAGCGTGGGCGCTTCCGCCAGTTCCACCAGATCGGCGCCGAGGCGCTCGGTTTCGCCGGGCCCGATGTCGACGCCGAACTGATCCTGTTGGCCACCGCGCTGTGGAAGGCCATCGGCCTGACCGACGTGCGCCTGGAACTCAACAGCCTGGGCCAGCCGGCCGAGCGTGCGCTGCACCGCGCCCAGCTCATCGCCCACTTCGAGCAGCACGCCGACAAGCTCGACGAGGACGGCAAGCGCCGCCTGCACAGCAACCCGCTGCGCATCCTCGACACGAAGAACCCAGCCATGAAAGAGGTGGTCGAGTCGGCGCCGAAGCTGATCGACTTTCTCGGTGCCGAATCGCTGGCGCACTTCGAGGGGCTGCAAGCCATCCTCAAGGCCAACGACATTGCCTTCACGATCAACCCGCGCCTCGTGCGCGGGCTCGACTACTACAACCTCACGGTGTTCGAGTTCGTGACCGACCGCCTCGGCGCGCAGGGCACGGTGTGCGCCGGCGGCCGCTACGACGACCTGATCGCCCAGATCGGCGGCAAGCCGGCGCCCGCCGTGGGCTGGGCCATCGGCGTCGAGCGCGTGCTCGACCTGCTGAAAGAGCAGGGCGCCGAAGTGCCGGCACCGGTGCCCGATGTCTATGCCATCGTGCCCGACGCCGCTTCGATGCCCGTCGTGCTGCGCGCCTTGCAGCAGCTGCGCGAAACCGGCGTGCGCGTGCAGATGCACGCCAGCACCGCCGAGGGCCTGGCGAGCTTCAAGGCGCAGATGCGCAAGGCGGACGCCAGCGGTGCCACCTACGCGCTGATCTTCGGCGCCGATGAACTTGCACGCGGTGAAGTGACTCTCAAGGCCTTGCGCGACGCCAGCGTTGCGCAGTCCGCCCGTTCACTTGCTGAAGTGACCACCTGGGCCGTCACCCTACAATCGCCGGCTCCCAACCTCTGACAGCGCATGGCCACCCATCTCGACCTCGAAGAACAGGAACAGCTCGACCAGCTCAAGCATTTCTGGAACACCTACGGCACCCTGATCACCTGGGCCGTGCTGCTCGTCGCCGGCGCCTTCGTGGCCTGGAACGGCTGGCAGTACTACCAGCGCACCAAGGCTGCCCAGGCCGCGGCCCTTTATGACGAGGTCGAGCGCAGCACGCAGTCGGGCGACGTCGAGCGCATCCAGCGCGTGATGACCGACATGAAGGAGCGCTTCGCGGGCACCGCCTACGCACAACAGGCCGGCCTGCTGGTCGCCAAGACGCTGTTCGACAAGGGCAATGCCGACGGCTCGCGCGCGGCGCTGGGCTGGGTCGCGCAGAACGCCGTCGACCCGGGCTACCAGGCCATCGCCAAGCTGCGTCTCGCAGCCGAACTGCTCGATGCCAAGTCTTACGACGATGCGCTCAAGCAACTCGACGGCAAGGTGCCGACCGAATTCGAACCGCTGGTGGCCGACCGCAAGGGCGACATCTACATGGCGCAAGGCAAGCGCGACGAGGCGCAGGCCGAGTACCGTAAGGCTTGGACCGGCCTCGGCGCCGGCTCGGACTACCGCCGGCTGGTCGAGATCAAGCTCAATGCGGTCGGTGTCGACCCGAAGACCCTGGCGCCGACCGTCACCGTGACGCCCGCCGTTCCCAAGAACTCCTGATCGCACACCCTCATGAATTTCAAGCGTTTCATGCCTGAATCGACCGCCCTGCGCGCGGGTTCTGCTCTTGTTCTGGTAGCGCTCCTGGCCGCCTGCTCGGGCTCCGGCAAGCCCAAGCCCGCCGAGCTGCCGGCCAACCCGTCCCTGATGGGTGTGCGCCAGGCCTGGAACGTGCGGATTCCGGGCGTCGAATTCCCGCTCACCGCCGATGTCAGCGGCGACATCGTGACCGTGGCCGGCAGCGACGGCACGGTCGTCGCCATCGACGCCCGCGCCGGTCGCGAAACCTGGCGCGCCAGCGCCGGCGCGCCGCTGGCGGCCGGTGTCGGCAGCGACGGCTCGCTGACGGCCGTGGTCACCACCAACAACGAAGTGGTCGCCATCGAGAACGGCAAGGTGCTGTGGAAGCAGCGCCTGTCGGCCCAGGCCTTCACCGCACCGCTGGTGGCCGGTCGCCGCGTCTTCGTGCAGACCGCCGACCGCAGCGTCAGCGCCTGGGACGGCCAGAGCGGCCGTCGCCTGTGGCAGCAACAGCGCCCGGGCGAAAACCTCGTGCTGCGCAAGTCGGGCGTGCTGATCGCGGTCGGCGACACGCTGGTCGCCGGTCTGGGCGGCCGACTCGTCGGCATGAACCCCGGCAACGGCAGCTCGCGCTGGGAAGCGCCCATCGCCGCCCCGCGCGGCACCAACGACGTGGAACGCCTAGTCGACCTGACCGGCAGCGTGAGCCGCTACGGCGACACGGTCTGCGCACGCGCCTACTACGCCAGCGTCGGCTGCGTCGACACGCTGCGCGGTCAGCTGCTCTGGAGCAAGCCGGCCTCGGGCGCCGACGGCGTGAGCGGCGACGAGCGCTTTCTCTATGGCACCGAATCCGACGGCAGCGTCACCGCTTGGCGCCGCGCCGACGGCGAACGCGCATGGCAGATGAGCCGCCTGAAGAACCGCGAACTGACCGCACCGCTGGCCGTGGGCCGCTCGCTGATCATCGGCGAGAGCACCGGCACGCTGCACTTCGTGTCGCGTGAAGACGGTGCGCTGCTGAACCGCGTGACGCCCGATGGCTCGGCCATCACCGTGACGCCGGTCCTGGCCGGCAACACGGTGGTTGTCGTGACCGCCAAGGGTGGCGTGTTCGGTTACCGCCCTGAATAATCATTTTTTGTCTTTCTCTTACTTCCAAGGCCCGACCATGAAAACCGCGCCATCGAAAGGCCGGCCATGAAGCCGGTCGTGGCCCTGGTCGGCCGTCCCAACGTCGGCAAGTCGACGCTCTTCAACCGCCTGACCCAGACGCGCGACGCCATCGTCGCCGACTTCGCCGGCCTCACACGCGACCGCCACTACGGCAACGGCCGCCTGGGCAAGCACGAGTTCATCGTGATCGACACCGGCGGCTTCGAGCCCGATGCCGGCAGCGGCATCTACAAGGAAATGGCCAAGCAGACGCGGCAGGCCGTGGCCGAGGCCGACGTCGTGATCTTCGTGGTCGATGCCCGCGAAGGCCTGTCGGCGCAAGACCACGACATCGCCAACGAGCTGCGCCGGCTGGGCAAGCCCTGCGTGCTGGCGGCCAACAAGGCCGAAGGCATGCACGACGGCACCAAGCTGGTCGACTTCTACGAGCTGGGCTTCGGCGACGTGCACGGCGTGTCCGCGGCGCACGGGCAGGGCATGCGCGACCTGGTCGAGCTGGCGCTCGCGCCACTGAACCTGGCTGACCCGGACGACGAGGAAGACGAAGACGACGTCAACAAGCCGATCAAGCTGGCCGTGGCCGGCCGGCCCAACGTCGGCAAGTCGACGCTGATCAACACCTGGTTGGGCGAAGAGCGCCTGGTGGCCTTCGACATGCCCGGCACGACGCGCGACGCGATCTCGGTGCCCTTCGAGCGCAACGGCCAGCGCTTCGAGCTGATCGACACCGCCGGCCTGCGCCGCAAGGGCAGGGTCTTCGAGGCGATCGAGAAGTTCTCGGTGGTCAAGACGCTGCAGGCCATCGAGTCGGCCAACGTCGTGCTGCTGCTGCTCGACGCCACGCAGGGCGTGACCGACCAGGACGCGCACATCGCCGGCTACATCCTCGAAAGCGGACGTGCCGTGGTGATCGCCATCAACAAATGGGACGCGGTCGACAGCTACCAGCGCGAGCAGATCCAGCGGCAGATCGAAACCCGCCTGCCGTTCCTGAAGTTCGCGTCATTGCATTTCATTTCGGCCATCAAGCGCCAGGGCCTGGGGCCGGTGTGGCAGGCCATTGCACAGGCCCACAAGTCGGCCACGCGCAAGATGTCGACGCCGGTGCTGACGCGCCTGCTGCTGGAGGCGGTGCAATTCCAGGCGCCCCAGCGCGGAGGCATGTTCCGGCCCAAGCTGCGCTATGCGCACCAGGGCGGCATGAATCCGCCCGTGATCATCATTCACGGCAATTCGCTGGAGCATGTGACCGACGCCTACAAGCGTTTCCTGGAAGGGCGTTTCCGCAAGGAATTCGACCTCGTGGGCACGCCCTTGCGGATCCAGTTCAAAAGCTCGCAGAATCCGTTCGTGGACAAGGACAACTGAGGGCGCTTGGCTGCCGATGGCAGCCGTTGAGCCGCAGCAGGAGCGGAAGTTCCGTCTTTTGAGAACCGTTATTTTCTCAAGGCTTTTGACCCCGATTGCTGCGGCGCAGAAACCCTGTGTTAAGGTCATCTCTCCAACAACTACTCTTGAACACGGAGAATATCGTGAGCAATAAAGGGCAACTTCTGCAAGACCCGTTTCTGAACACCTTGCGTCGCGAGCATGTGCCGGTTTCCATTTATTTGGTGAACGGCATCAAGCTGCAAGGCCAGATCGAGTCCTTCGATCAATACGTCGTGTTGCTTCGCAATACAGTGACGCAAATGGTCTACAAGCACGCCATTTCCACCATCGTGCCGGGTCGTGCCGTCAACTTCTCGGCCAACGAGAACGACGACGCCGCCGCCTGATCGCGCGGAGCGCGGCGGCAACCCCGCCGCGCTTTTTCCATATCTGATTCCGCTTGTCTGATTCGATCCCCCGCCAGGAAGGCGCCGCCGTTCTCGTCGGTGTCGATTTCGGGCTGCCCCATTTCGACAGCGAGCTCGAAGAACTCGGCCTGCTCGCGCAAACCGCGGGCCTGACGCCCGTTGCCCGCCTGGCCTGCAAGCGCAAGGCGCCCGATGCGGCGCTGTTTGTCGGCAGCGGCAAGGCCGAAGAGATCAAGGAGCTCGCCGCCATGCACAGGGCGAGCGAGGTCATCTTCGACCAGTCCTTGAGCCCTGCGCAGCAGCGCAACCTCGAGCGCCAGCTCGATGTCGCGGTCTACGACCGCACCTTCCTCATCCTCGAGATCTTCGCCCAGCGCGCCCGTTCGCACGAAGGCAAGCTGCAGGTCGAGCTGGCTCGCCTGCAGTACCTGAGCACGCGGCTGGTCCGTCGTTGGTCCCACCTGGAGCGCCAGACCGGCGGTGCAGGTGTGCGCGGCGGCCCGGGTGAGAAGCAGATCGAGCTCGACCGCCGCATGATCAACGAGTCGATCAAGCGCACGCGCGAGCGCCTGGCCAAGGTGCAGAAGCAGCGCAGCACGCAGCGCCGCCAGCGCGAGCGCCGCGAGACCTTCAACATCTCGCTCGTCGGCTACACCAACGCGGGCAAATCGTCGATCTTCAATGCGATGGTCAAGGCGCGCGCCTATGCGGCCGACCAACTGTTCGCCACGCTCGACACCACCACGCGCAACCTCTACCTGGGCGATGCGCGCCGGCAGGTGTCGATCTCCGACACGGTGGGCTTCATCCGCGACCTGCCGCACGGCCTGGTCGACGCGTTCAAGGCCACCTTGCAGGAAGCGGTCGATGCCGACCTGCTGCTGCACGTGATCGACGCCTCCAACCCGCACTATCCCGAGCAGATGGCCGAGGTCCAGTCGGTGCTGCAGGACATCGGCGCGGGCGACGTGCCGCAACTGCTGGTGTTCAACAAGCTCGACGCCCTTGAAAGCGCGCAACATCCGCTGCATCTGCAGGACGAGATGGAAATCGACGGCGTGCAGGTTCCCCGCATCTTCCTCAGCGCCAGGACCGGCGAAGGCCTGCCGCTGCTGCGGGCCGAGCTGGCCCGGCAGTCGGGTTCCGTCGCCGATACGATGACCCCTGAGGCGGACGCTGAATTGCACGATGCGGCCCCTTGATTGGGCACAATCCCGCCACTGACACGAGAACGAAGCGAATGAATGCAAAGCCAGCGCGGAGAGGGTTTCTGGGCATGTTCAACCTGAACGATGGCCGATGGGGTCGCGGCGACGAGCCGTCCTCCAACGGCGACCGCCCGGCCGGCAACCGGCCGCCCGATGCCGATCCCCCCGGCGCCCCGATCCCGCCGCCTTCGAGCGGCAACCAGAACAACAATGGCAACGGCAATCGCCCGCGCGGCCAGGGCCCGAACCAGGGTCCGCCCGACCTCGACGAACTCTGGCGCGACCTCAATCGCAAGCTCGGTGGTTTCTTCGGCGGCGGCAAGGGCGGTGGCAATCGCCCCAATGGCACCGGCGGCGGTGGTGGCAACGGCTACAAGCCCGACATGAAGAACGCCGGCTTCGGCATCGGCCTCGTGGCCGCCGTGGCGGTCCTGATCTGGCTCGGCACCGGCTTCTTCATCGTGAACGAAGGCCAGCAGGCCGTGGTGACGCAATTCGGTCGCTACAAGTCGACGGTGAATGCCGGCTTCAACTGGCGCCTGCCGTATCCCATTCAACGCCACGAAGTCGTGGTGACCACGCAGATCCGTTCCACCGACGTGGGCCGCGACGCCATCGTGCGTTCCACCGGCCTGCGCGAATCGGCCATGCTGACCGAAGACGAAAACATCGTCGAAATCAAGTTCGCCGTGCAGTACCGCCTGAGCGATGCGCGCGCTTGGCTCTACGAGAGCAAGTCGCCCGCTGAAACCATCGTGCAGGTGGCCGAAAGCTCCGTGCGCGAAGTGGTCGGCAAGATGAAGATGGACGCGGCGCTCGCCGAGGAGCGCGACCAGATCGCTCCCCGCGTGCGCGCACTGATGCAGACCATCCTCGACCGCTACAAGGTCGGTGTCGAAGTCGTCGGCATCAACCTGCAGCAGGGCGGCGTGCGTCCGCCCGAGCAGGTGCAGGCTGCCTTCGACGACGTGCTCAAGGCCGGCCAGGAGCGCGAGCGCGCCAAGAACGACGCCGAGGCCTACGCCAACAACGTCGTGCCGCTGGCCACCGGTACCTCGTCGCGCCTGAAGGAAGAATCCGAGGCCTACAAGGCCCGCATCGTGGCGCAGGCACAGGGTGACGCCGGTCGCTTCAGCTCGGTGCTGACCGAATACCAGAAGGCGCCGCAGGTGACGCGCGACCGCATGTACACCGACGCCATGCAGCAGATCTACGCCAGCACGACCAAGGTGCTGGTCGACAGCAAGCAGGGCTCCAACCTGCTGTACCTGCCGCTCGACAAGCTGATGCAGCAAGGCGGTGGCAACACAGCCACGCCCGTGGACGCCGCCAGCCCCAGCGTGGCAGGCACCGCACCGACCCAGTCGTCGGTGATCCCGGTGGCGCCCGCCACCACCGACGTGCGCGCCCGTGACGGCCGCTCGCGTGACCGCGACGTGCGCTGAGAAAGGCCCGGAACAACATGAACAGAATCGGTTTCATCGCCACCTCGGTCCTCGTCCTGCTCGTGCTGCTGAGCTCGACCCTTTTCGTGGTCGACCAGCGCCAGTTCGGCGTGGTCTATGCCCTCGGCCAGATCAAGCAGGTCATCACCGAGCCCGGCCTCAACTTCAAGCTGCCGCCGCCGTTCCAGAACGTGTCGTACATCGACAAGCGCCTGCTGACGCTCTCGAGCCTGGACACCGAGCCCATGCTCACCGCTGAAAAGCAGCGCGTGGTGATCGACTGGTACGTGCGCTGGCGCATCTCCGACCCGCAGGCCTACATCCGCAACGTCGGCCTCGACGAGAACGCGGGCGCCATGCAGCTGAACCGCGTGGTGCGCAACGCCTTCCAGGAAAACATCAACAAGCGCACCGTGCGCGACCTGATCTCGGTGCGCCGCGAAGCCCTGATGGCAGACGTGCAGCGCGAAGTGCTGGCCGTGGTGAAGGGTGCCAAGCCCTGGGGCGTCGACGTGGTCGACGTGCGCATCACCCGCGTGGACTACGTGGAAGCCATCACCGAATCGGTCTACCGCCGCATGGAAGCCGAACGCAAGCGCGTGGCCAACGAGCTGCGTTCCACCGGCACGGCCGAAGGCGAGAAGATCCGCGCCGACGCCGACCGTCAGCGCGAAGTGATCGTGGCCAACGCCTACCGCGACGCCCAGAAGATCAAGGGCGAGGGCGATGCCCAGGCTGCCGCGACCTACAGCGAGGCCTTCGGCCGCGATCCGCAGTTCGCCCAGTTCTATCGCAGCCTCGAGGCCTACAAGCAGAGCTTCAACAAGAAGAGCGACGTGATGGTGCTCGACCCGTCCTCGGACTTCTTCCGCGCCATGCAGAGCTCCGGCTCGGCGCGCAAGTAACCACGGGCCGTCCGTTTCCGCTGTCCTGCCTGGAGCCGTGAGCGCTGACACCTTTTGGAGCGCGTTGGCGCTGGTCCTTGTGATCGAAGGCATCCTGCCTTTCGTCTCGCCGGGCGGGTGGCGGCGCGGCTTCAGCCAATTGCTGCAGCTGCGCGACGGCCAGCTGCGTTTCTTCGGTCTTTGCAGCATCCTGCTGGGTTTGGTACTGCTCTGGGCTCTGGGGTAGCTCGGGCCCGGTAGAATCCCGGTTTAACCACGCCCCCGATCCCCATGTCCGCCTGGGTCCTCCCGGATCACATTGCCGATGTGCTGCCCTCCGAGGCGCGCCACATCGAAGAACTTCGACGCCAGCTGCTCGATACCGCCCGTGGCTATGGCTACGAGCTGGTGATGCCGCCGCTGCTCGAGCACCTGGAGTCGCTGCTTTCGGGCACCGGCGAGGCGCTCGACCTCCAAACCTTCAAGCTCGTCGACCAGCTCTCCGGTCGCAGCATGGGCCTGCGTGCCGACACCACCCCCCAGGTGGCGCGCATCGATGCCCACCTGCTGAACCGCGACGGCGTGGCCCGCCTGTGCTACTGCGGTCCGGTGGTCCACACCCGGCCCGACCGCCCGCACGCCACCCGCGAGCCGCTGCAGTTCGGCGCCGAGATCTACGGCCACGCCGGCCTGGAAGCCGACACCGAAACCCTGCTGCTGGCGCTCGACTGCCTCGACGCCGCCGGCCTGCGCGACGGCGTGATCGTCGACCTGGCCGACGCCCGCATCGTGCGCGCGCTGTTCGCCGGCGTGCCGGTCGATGCCGCCGCGATCGCCCGCGTGCATGCCGCGCTGGCCGCCAAGGACGCGAGCGAGCTGCAGGCGCTCACCAAGGATTTCCCCGCTGCGTCACGCGACGGCTTGCGCGCCCTCGTGGGCCTGTACGGCGATGTGGCCGTGCTCGACGAGGCCGCCAAGGCCCTGAAGGGCACGCCCACCGTGGCCGCGGCGCTGGCCGACCTGAAGCAACTCGCCGCAGGCCTGAACGGCACGGCAGGGCGCCAGATCAGCTTCGACCTGGCCGACCTGCGCGGCTACGCCTACTACAGCGGCATGCGTTTCGGCATCTACGTGCCGGGCGCGGCCGACTCGCTGGTGCGCGGTGGCCGCTACGACGAGGTGGGCGCCGTGTTCGGCCGCAACCGTCCGGCCGTCGGCTTCAGCCTCGATGTGCGCGAACTCGTCGGCGTGCTGCCGGCGCGTCCGCTGCGCGCCGCCATCCGTGCGCCCTGGAGCGACGCGGCCGGCCTGCGCGAGGCCATCGCCCAACTGCGCAAGGCCGGCGAAACGGTTGTCTGCGTGCTGCCCGGACATGGCAGCGAAATCGATGAATTCCATTGCGACCGCGAGCTCGTCGAGCAGGCCGGCCAATGGAGTGTCCGAGCGATCTGAATTTTTAAGCAATGGAACGAGCATGAGCGTAACCACCGGAAGAAACGTGGTCGTCGTCGGGACCCAGTGGGGCGACGAAGGCAAGGGCAAGCTGGTTGACTGGCTGACGGAAAGCGCCCAGGGCGTGGTCCGTTTCCAGGGCGGCCACAACGCGGGCCACACGCTGGTCATCAACGGCGTGAAGACCGCGCTGCATCTGATCCCGAGCGGCATCATGCGGCCCGGCGTCAAGTGCTACATCGGCAACGGCGTGGTGCTGTCGGCGGCCAAGCTGTTCGAGGAAATCGAAGGCCTGGAGAAAGCCGGCGTCGAAGTGCGTTCGCGCCTGCGCATCAGCGAGGCCTGTCCGCTGATCCTGCCGTTCCACGCCGCGCTGGACATCGCGCGCGAGGCCTACCGCGAAAAGGGTGGCATCGAGAAGATCGGCACCACCGGCCGCGGGATCGGCCCGGCCTACGAAGACAAGATCGCCCGCCGCGCGCTGCGCGTGCAAGATTTGAAGCACCCCGAGCGTTTCGCCGCCAAGCTGCGCGTGCTGCTCGAGCTGCACAACCACGTGCTCACGCAGGTGCTGGGCGCGCCCGCCATCGACTACGACACCGTGTTCGACGAGGCCATGCGCCATGCCGCGCTGCTCAAGCCCATGATGGCCGACGTGTCGCGCGAGCTGAACGACGCCCACAAGGCCGGCGCCAACCTGCTGTTCGAAGGCGCGCAGGGCACGCTGCTCGACGTCGACCACGGCACCTACCCGTACGTCACCTCGAGCAACTGCGTGGCCGGCAATGCCGCCGCCGGTTCGGGCGTGGGCCCGGGCATGCTGCACTACGTGCTGGGCATCACCAAGGCCTACTGCACCCGCGTGGGCGGCGGTCCGTTCCCCACCGAGCTCGACTGGGCCACGCCGGGCACCCCCGGCTACCACATGAGCACCGTGGGCGCCGAGAAGGGCGTGACCACCGGCCGCAGCCGCCGTTGCGGCTGGTTCGACGCCGCGCTGCTCAAGCGCTCGGCGCAGGTCAACGGCCTGTCGGGCCTGTGCATCACCAAGCTGGACGTGCTCGACGGCCTCGAGAAGCTCGAGCTGTGCACCGGCTACGAACTCGACGGCGAAACCACCGACATCCTGCCGATGGGCGCGGACGAGATCGAGCGCTGCACGCCGATCTACGAAACCCTCGAAGGCTGGACCGAAAGCACCGTGGGCGTCACGCAGTACGACAAGCTGCCGGTCAATGCGCGGCTGTACCTGCAGCGCATCGAGCAGGTCACCGGCGTGCCGATCCACATGGTGTCCACGAGCCCTGATCGCGACCACACGATCATGATGCGCCACCCCTACCTCGCAGACTGAACAGGAACGAACCAGACCATGTTGACCGAAGACGGCAAACATCTCTACGTCAGCTACGACGAGTACCACAACCTGATCGAGAAGCTCGCGATCAAGGTGCACCAGTCGGGCTGGGAGTTCGACACCATCCTGTGCCTGGCGCGCGGCGGCATGCGCCCGGGCGATGTGCTCTCGCGCATCTTCGACAAGCCGCTGGCGATCATGTCGACCAGCTCCTACCGCGCCGACGCCGGCACGATCCAGGGCCATCTCGACATCGCCCGCTACATCACCACCCCCAAGGGCGAGATCGCCGGCAAGGTGCTGCTGGTGGACGACCTGGCCGATTCGGGCCACACGCTGCACGCCGTGATGGACATGCTGCGCAACAACTACCAGCCGATCACCGAGCTGCGCAGCGCGGTCATCTGGACCAAGGCACTGTCGACCTTCACGCCCGACTATTCGGTCGAGTTTCTGGCCACCAACCCGTGGATCCACCAGCCCTTCGAGGGCTACGACTCGCTGGGCGCCGAGAAGCTGATCGAGAAGTGGTCGGTCTGACGACCGGCCCTGGCACCACCGGCCGGCGCACTCAGCTGCTGCTGCAGCTGCCGCCGCCGGGGGTGTCGAACATCGCGGTGTAGCGCCGCTGCATTTCCTCCGGCGTCAGCTTCTCGATGCTGTGACCCACGTTCCACCGGTGACCGAAGGGGTCGCGGAAGACGCCGGAACGCTCCCCATAGAACTGATCCTGCGGTGCCATGTCCAGCGTGGCGCCCGCGGCGACCGCGCGCGCGACTAGGGCATCGGCGTCGTCCACGTGCAGGTGCAGTGTCACGGCGCTGCCGCCGAGCGCCTTGGGCGAGCGGATGTTGAACTCGGCGAACTCGTCCGAGATCATCAGGATCGCGCCGTTGTGAAAGTCCAGCTCGACGTGCCCGATGCGGCCGCTGGGCTCTGTCAGCCGAAAGATTTCCTTCACCTCGAACACGTGGCAATAGAAGTCGACGGCGGCGGCGGCGTTGTCGACGCAGAGGTACGGAAACAGCTCGTGGATGGCCATGGCGGGACCTGCCTTTCTTTCTTGAATCGGATGTTGAAACGGGGACCGTGGCGCCGATTCTGCGCAGCCCCGGCGCTAGCGTCTTGAAGGAATTTGACCTGCCGCGCCGACAGCCGGCACATGACGCGGCGACGCTGCCCCCGTCTGCCGCCAGGCCTGTGGCGACAGGCCGGCCAGCACCGAGAACTCGCGGCTCAGGTGCGCCTGGTCGCTGTAGCCCGCGGCGAGCGCGATATCGGCCCAGGCGCGCGCGGGATCGTCGGCAGCCAGCGCCAGCACGCGATCGAAGCGCATCACGCGGGCGTATTCCTTGGGCGCGAGCCCGACCGCCGCGCGGAACAGCGCGATGAAGCGCCGGTGGCTGTAGCCGCTGCGCGCCACCAGCGCGGCGATCGATGCGGGCGTGTCGCGCGTCATCTGTCCCAGCGAGGCGGCCACGGCCGGGTGCAGGCCGCGCGGGCTGGTGCGGGGCAGGGTGGCAGCGGCCAGGCGCCGGGTCAGCAGGGCCTCGAACACGTCCAGTTGCCGGGCCGAGTCGTCGGACGATGCATGCAGCTGTTCGAGCGCGTCGGCGGTCTGGCCTTCGCCCCACAGCGCGTCGAGCGGCGTGTGGCGCCCGCCCAGGGCGTCTTCAGGTGCGCCGAGCAGCAGCCGGGCCGCACCGGGGTGCAATTGCGCGCCGACCGAGCGTGTCGCCACCGACACATCGCGCAGGTAGAAAGCGGCGCGCGCGCCGCCGACGATGGCATGGCCGACCGTGTGGCCGCGCAGGTCGCGTGTGTCGTCGAAGAGTCGCAGCGGCGGCCCCGACAGCCGGAACACCAGGTGCATGCCGCCCGTGGGCAGCACGTGCTCGCGGGCGCCGGTGCGTGTGTCGGGTGTGCCCTCGGGCGCCGAGGCCCACAGCAGCCGCAGGAAGGGCCGCAGATGAGGGGACGGGGGCCGCGTCAGCTGCATGGCGCGACGGGCCCCGGCAAGGGCGGGCGGGTGAGCATCGGCGCATTGTGCGCCGAGCAGCCGCCCGGGCCCAGGCTGCTTACTTGCTCGTTGCGAGGCGCTTCTGGATGTTGGCGGCGCGGTCGCCGGAAGCGGGGTGCGAGCTGAGCATCGAGCTCTTGCCGCCGTCGAGCTTGGCCAGCTTCTGGAACGCCGTGACGAGGCCTTCGCGCTTGAGCTTCTGCGTGGTCAGCAGGTCGAAGGCGTAGTTGTCGGAGTCGGTTTCCTGTGATTGCGAGAACTGCGCGTTGACCAGTTTCTCGGCGAAGTCGCCGATCTGCGAGGACGACAGCTGCGTGATCGCCGCATTGCCGGTGGCGCCGGCCAGGCCGCGCGCGGCCGACACGGCGTAGGCGGTCTGCATGGCCTTCTTGCTGTGACCCAGGGCGACGTGGCCGATCTCGTGGCCGATGATGCCGCGCAGCTCGTCGTCGTTCATGAGGTCCATGAGGCCGCTGTAGACGCGGATGCAGCCGTTGCCCATGGCCCAGGCGTTCACGTCCTTCGTGAGGTAGACCTTGTAGCTGGCGGGCTGGCCACCGATGGTGGTAGGCAGGCCCTGGCGCACGCGCTCCAGGCGCTTGCTGTAGGCATCGGCGGGGCCCGCGACCTTGGAGCTCTTGTCGAGCTCGGCGCAGGACTGGTTGGCCAGGGCCTGCACGTCGCCGTCGGTGAGCGACATGGCCTTGAAGGCGCTGCCGCCGGCGCCCGCGAGCGCGTTCGAATCCAGGTTCTTCATGCCGCCGCAGGCGGACAGGGCCGCAGCGGCCGTGATGGTGATGAGCAGATGACGCATCGAGAAAATCCTCCCTTTATTTTCGGAGGGGCAACTCTATCCGCAATGCGCGTGCGATCCGGCCAAGGCCGTCGACACCGCACGGAGAATGTCACGGCCGTCGAGGGTTCCTCGCGGGGCGCTAGCATCGGCACATGAGCAAGCCTTCCACGACCCTGATCCACCATCCCTACACGCCGCCGGCCACCTTCGCTGCGCCGCAGCCCGGCGTGTTCAAGGCCTCGACCGTGTTCTTCGCCGACGTCGCCGCCATGCGCGCGCGCGACTGGAAGACCAAGGCCGGCTACACCTACGGCCTGCACGGCACGCCCACCACCTTCACGCTCGAGGAACGCCTGGCCACGCTCGAAGGCGGCACCGAATGCCTGCTCGTGCCCAGCGGGCTGGCCGCGATCTCGCTGGTCTCCTTCGCGTTCCTCAAGACCGGCGACGAAGTGCTGATTCCCGACAACGCCTACGGCCCCACCAAGGCGCTGGCCACCGGCGAGCTCGCCAATTTCGGCATCACGCACCGCCTGTACGACGCGATGAATCCGTCCGACCTGGAAGCCAAGCTCTCGCACCGCACGCGGCTGGTGTGGCTCGAGGCGGCCGGCTCGGTGACGATGGAATTCCCCAACCTGCCGGCGCTGGCCGAGGTCTGCCGCGAACGCGGCGTGATGACCGCGCTGGACAACACCTGGGGCGCGGGCCTGGCCTTCGCGCCCTTCGATTTCAACGGCACGGGGCAGGGCGTCGACGTGTCGGTGCACGCGCTCACCAAGTACCCGAGCGGCGGTGGCGACGTGCTCATGGGCAGCGTCGTCACGCGCGACGAGCGCCTGCACCGCGCGCTCAAGCTCACCCACATGCGCACGGGCTTCGGTATCGGCGTGGGCGACGTCGAAACCCTGCTGCGCTCGCTGCCGAGCATGGCGCTGCGCTACGCCGCGCACGACCGCGCGGCGCGCGAGCTGGCCGGCTGGCTCAACGGCTGCGAAGAGATTGCGCAGGTGCTGCACCCCGCGCTCGAGGATTCGCCGGGCCACGCCAACTGGCGCGCGCTGTGCGGTGCCACCGACCTGGCCGCGGGCCTGTTCTCGGTGGTGTTCGACGAACGCTTCAGCACCGAGCAGGTCGATCGCTTCTGCGACAGCCTGAAGCTCTTCCGCCTCGGCTATTCGTGGGGCGGCCCGATCAGCCTCGTCGTGCCCTACGACATCGGCCTGATGCGCGACGCCAGCGTGGCCCGCTGGCCCTACAAGGGCACGCTGGTGCGTTTCTCGGTCGGCCTGGAGGACGTGGACGACCTGCGTGCCGACCTGCAGCAGGCGCTGCTGCAGATGTAGGCGCTGTTGCGCGCAGTGGGCAGGAAACACCGCAAGGGCCAGCGCGTCGCGCCGCCGGCTGCGCGCGATGCGGCGGCGCCCGCGTCACGGGCCGTCGCGTCGCGGGTGCTGGACGTGCCCGTGCAGGTGCTGGAGGCGCTCGCGCAGTCCGGCCCGCTGGAAGGCGTGCCCGACCTGCGCGGCACGCGACTCTTCATCGGTGGCTTCGTGGCGCTTTTCGCGTTGATCGCGGCAGGGCTCGTCGCCGCCGTGATGCTCGAGGAGGACTGGTCCAACGCGCGCGGCAACGAAGCGATCCTCCTGCTGCTCGGACTGTTGCTCTTCGGGGTGCTGGGCGGCGGCATCTGGTATCTGCTGCGCCAGTTTCCGCGCGTGGGCGAGGGGATGCTGCGGGTCGACGCGGACGGCATGCACTGGGGCGACCCGGCATCGCCGCAGGTGGTGCGTTGGCGCGAGGTGTGCCGTGCGCGCGCGGGTTTCCATGACGTGAAGACCGAGTTCGTATCGAGCGAAGCCATCGTCAAGCGGCTGGTGTTCCAGCAGGTGGCACGGGGTGGCGAACCCAGGGAAATCCGGCTGCCCCTGGCGCTCACCGTCGACACCGGCCGTGTCCTTCGCTTTCGCAACCGGGCCGTGCTGCTGCGTGCGCTGTTGCTGCACCTGGCCACCCAGCCGAGGCCACGCCTGCGCTTCGACGCCGAGGTGTTCATCGATGCCGGCATCGACCCGCAGACCTGGGCGCCCATGCCCGCCCCGAGGCGCTGGATGTGGCTGTCATCGCTTGCCGGGCTGTTGCCGGTGCTGGCCGTGATCGTCCTCTGGCCGATGGGCGAACACATCGGATGGATGGTGGCCGCGGCGGTCCTGGCCCTGGTGGCCGGCGCAGGGGCCATGGGCTGGTTCATGCACCAGCGTTATCCGGGTTTGCAAGGTGTGTTCGAGTTCGAAACGGCCGCTGGCGCCGCGTCTTGAGACTGCACCGTTATCGCTTACAGTAGGCTGAAGCGCAGTCACCCTGACTGCCTCGCCTGAAGGAGAAGCAGTGGCAACACCCAATTACGGCTACGAGAAGCGCCAGAAAGAGCTGGCCAAGAAGAAAAAGAAGGAAGAAAAGCTCCGGGAGAAGGCGAACCGCAAGCTCAATCCGAGCAGCGACGGGCTGGCCCCCGGAGACCCGGAGACCGACGTGGCATCGCTCGAACGCGATCCCCCCACGGCGCCCGAGTTGCCGACCAAGAACGGATGACCCCTCGTTCCTGGCACCCCTGAAAACAGAAAAGCCGCTGCAGGCGCAGGCCTGCGGCGGCTTTTTCTTTGGGGCGCGCGCAAGGAGGCGAGGCTACTTGGGCAGCAGCTTGCGCAGCTCCGGCCAGACGTTGTCCAGGATCTGCGGCTGTGCCGCGGCGGTCGGGTGGATGCGGTCGGACTGGAACAGCGTCATGGCGTCGGGCGCATCGGCGACGCCCTTGAGCAGGAACGGCACCAGCGCCGACTTCGTCGCGCCCGCCACCTTCGCGAACACGGCCTCGAAGCGCCGCGTGTAGTCGCCGCCGTAGTTCGGCGGCACCTGGATGCCGACGATCAGCACCCGCGCGCCCGCGGCCTGCGCGGCCTTGGTGATCTGCAGCAGGTTGTCTTCGGTGTTCGACAGCGGCAGGCCGCGCAGGGCGTCGTTGGCGCCCAGCTCCAGCACCACGTGGCTGGGCTTGTGCTGTGCCAGCAGGGCCGGGAAGCGGGCGCGACCGCCGGAGCTGGTGTCGCCGCTGATGCTGGCGTTGACCACCGAGGCTGCGATCTTCTGCTGCGCAAGCCTTTTTTCCAGCAAGGGTACCCAGCCTTCGCCGCGCTTGAGGCCGTACTCTGCGCTCAGCGAATCACCGAGCACGAGGATCACCGGCTTGCCGGCCGATGCCGTCTGTGCCTGGGCCGCAGCACCCGTCCATGCCCCCGCGCTGCCGAGCGCGGCGGTGGTCAAGATAAAGTCACGTCGATTCAAAACGAAAAGCCTTTCATGTCCCAACCCCCGTCTGATGCCATTGTCGCCGTCGAGCATGTCTTCAAGTCCGTCACCGACTCGGCCGGCACGCTGGACATTCTGCAGGACATCCATTTCACCCTGGGCGCGCGGGAAACCGCCGCCATCGTCGGCGCCTCGGGCTCCGGCAAGAGCACCTTGCTGTCGATCATTGCCGGGCTGGACACGCCCACGCGCGGCACCGTGAAGCTGGCGGGCGACGACATCTTCGCCATCGACGAGGACGAGCGCGCCGCGCTGCGCGCCCAGCGCGTGGGCTTCGTGTTCCAGAGCTTCCAGCTGCTGGGCAACCTGAGCGCGCTCGAGAACGTCATGCTGCCGCTGGAGCTGGCCAACCGCAAGGACGCGCGCAAGGCCGCCACCGAGATGCTGGGCCGCGTCGGGCTGGGCCAGCGCCTGGGCCACTACCCGAAGGTGCTGTCGGGCGGCGAGCAGCAGCGCGTGGCGCTGGCGCGGGCCTTCGTGGTCCAGCCGGCCCTGCTGCTGGCCGACGAGCCCACCGGCAGCCTCGACTTCGCGACCGGTGAGCAGGTCATGAAACTCATGTTCGACCTGAACCGCGAGCTGGGAACCACGCTGGTGCTGGTCACGCACGACCGCAGCATCGCCTCGCAGTGCGAACGGCGCATCACCATCGAAGCCGGGCGCGTGGCGCTCAACGAAAAAACACCCGAATCGACCGTCGCTCAGGCCGCCTGAGCCAGCAAAAAAGACAGCGCCCGGCTCCCGCGGCGCTCCCCGAACACAGAGGAGAGTTCATGACCCAGCTTCCCCCCGAGGCCATCGCCGCCCTCGAGCGCGGCAACCTGATCGAAGCCATCAAGATCGTGCGCGAGCGCACCGGCATGGACCTCAAGTCGTCCAAGGAGGCCGTCGAGCGCTATGCCAACAGCGGCGCGGTCGCCGCAGGCGCGCCGGCCGACTGGCAGGAAGGCGACTGGGGCCGGGGCGAGGCTGTGGCCGAGACGGGCAGCGGCATGCAGGGCAACGGCCCCGCCGCCGTGCCGGCCGCCGCGCTCGCGGCCCTGGCGCGAGGCCAGAAGGTCGAGGCCGTGCGCCTCACGCGCGAGGCCACCGGCCTGGGCCTGGCCGAGGCCAAGCAGCTGGTCGAGGCGCACCAGAACCCGGCCGCCGGCGACTTCGGGCACCTGCCGTCGAGCGCTGCGGTGAACCCGATGGCCGAGCCGGGCCGCGTGACGGGCGGCGGCTTCAAGTGGCTGCCGGTGATCGTCGTGCTGCTGATCGCGGCGGCGGCGTGGTCGTATTTCAAGGGCGCCTGAGGCCGTGATCGTTCCCCAGTTCTGGGCCGAAGGCCGCATCCAGGAGCGGGTGGCCGGCCGGCAGGTCACGGTGCGCCGCTTCGGCTGGTCCGACGACAGCCCGCTGGCCGCGCAGGCCCATGCCGACCAGCGCACGCGCGAGGCCTACGACCGCATCGTGGTCGACGGCGAAAAGCTGGAGCGCCGCGAACGCAAGCTGGCCTACAACGGCGCCAACGGCGTGCCGATCCGCGAGGAGATCGTCGAACGCCAGGGCGACAGCATCGTCACCCGCAACGGCTACGGCGCGCGCTGCCTCAACACGCCCGACGTGCTGTTCGTCGACGTCGACTTCGAGGTCCAGGATTTGCGCGACAGCACGCGCGGATTGACGGTGATCGGCATGGCGTTCATTGGGGCGCTGGTTGCGGGTTACGGCACGCGTTCGGCGATGGCGGGCGTGGCTGCCTTCATGCTGGTGGCGGCCTTCGGCTTCTGGCGCGCCCGCTACGAGGGGCTGCGCCTCACCGAGGACAAGAGCGATCCGCTGGCGGGCGCGCGGGCGCGTGTCGAGCGCTTCATTCACCAGCATCCCGACTGGCACCTGCGCCTGTACCGCACGCCGGCCGGGCTGCGCGTGCTGGCCATGCACGATGTCTTCGCGCCGTCCGACGCCGCCGTGACCGACGTGTTCCAGACGCTGGGCGCCGACAAGGTCTACGCGCGGATGTGCCGCAACCAGAACTGCTTTCGCGCCCGCCTGAGCGCCAAGCCCTGGCGCGTGGGCATCGCCGAACACCTGCGGCCGCGCCCGGGCGTCTGGCCCGTGTCGCCCGACCGGCTGCCCGCGCGCGACGCCTGGGTGGCGCGCTACGAAAAGGCGGCCGAGGGGTATGCCGCCTGCCAGTACCTGGGCAGCGTGGGCAACACGCTGAAGGTGCACATGAACGCCCTGGTGGTGCAGGAACTGCACGACGAACGCACCCGCGCGAACAGCGGTTTGCCGCTGGCCTGAGGGCGAGGGCGCCGCGCCCTCGATAATCGGGGAATGTCTTCCCCCAAAGTGATCTTCGGCTTCCATGCCGTGGGCGTGCGCATCAAGACCGCGCCGAAATCGGTGCTCGAAGTGATGTTCGACGCCAGCCGGCGCGATGCGCGCATGAAACAGTTCATTGCGCGTGCGCAAGAAGCTGGCGTCCGGCTGGTCGAGGCCGACGGCCTGCGCCTGTCCAAGCTCAGCGGCAGCCACGGCCACCAGGGCGTGGTCGCGCGGGTCGAGCCCGTGGCCCAGGTCCGCTCGCTCGACGAGCTGCTCGAAGGCCTCGAGGAGGCCGGCACCGTGCCACTGCTGCTGGTGCTCGACGGCGTGACCGACCCGCACAACCTCGGCGCCTGCCTGCGCGTGGCCGACGGCGCCGGCGCCCATGCGGTGATCGCGCCCAAGGACCATGCGGCCGGCATCAACGCCACCGTCGCCAAGGTGGCGAGCGGCGCGGCCGAGACCGTGCCGTACTTCATGGTGACCAACCTCGCGCGCACGCTCAACGAGCTCAAGGAACGCAGCATCTGGTGCGTGGGCACCAGCGACGACGCGCCGGGCACGATCTACCAGAGCGACTTCAAGCGCCCGCTGGCGCTGGTGCTGGGCGCCGAGGGCGAGGGCATGCGCCAGCTCACGCGCAAGACCTGCGACGAGCTGGTGAGCATTCCCATGGCCGGCGCGGTCGAGAGCCTGAACGTCTCGGTGGCCAGCGGCGTGTGCCTCTACGAGGCGATGCGCCAGCGCGGCAGTTGATCCTGACCCGGGCTAGCGGGCCACCGGCCCGCTGCCCTTGCGGTGGAAGTACACCAGCTCCGCCGCACGCCGCATCGGCGCCGTGCCGAGCAGGCGGTTGAATATCCAGTCGCTCTGGAAGTGGTCGAAGGCCCAGCGCAGCGTGCGCTTCATCAGAAAGCGCGGGTAGCCGCGCACGAACCACGTCGCGGGGTCGTCCGCCTCGCCGCGCACGAAGCGCGCCACGGCCTCGCCGGCACGCTCGCCGTGCTGCAGCGCCGTGTGGATGCCGCCGGCCGTCACGGGCGACACCATGCCCGCCGCATCGCCCACCAGCAGCGCCCGTTCGCGGGCCACCACCGGCAGCACGCCACCGCAGGGGATCATCCCGGCGCGCACGGCGACCGGCGGCGCGTCGCCGGGCGACACCACGGCGGCGATCTTGCGCAAGAGCGGATCGAGCCGCAGCGCGCCCGTGTCGTGGCGGCCCATGCGGCGCGCCAGGCCGATCTGGCTCACGCCGACGCCGTCGAGCGCCCAGCCGATGTAGCCCGGCGCGAGCCGGCGATCGATGAAGCAATGCAGCAGGTCGGGCGCCATGCGCGCGCCCTGGTACTCGTGCTCCACGCCGTAGAGAAAGCGCGTGTTGCGCGACAGGCCCAGCGCCTTGGCCACGCGCGAATGCGGACCGTCGGCGCCCACGAGGTAGGTCGCGCGGATGCACGGGCCCTGCGCCACCGGCACCTCCCAGCGGCCGTTCGCCCACAGCGCCTGCTCGAACAGCGTGCCCAGGCGCACCTCGACGCCGCAGGCGCGGGTGGACTCCACCATCCAGTCGAGCAGCGCGGGCGCGTCGGTGGCCCAGAACCAGTAGCCGGGCGCGTGCAGGTCGACGTGGTGCATGTCGGGCGCGTACAGCCGCACGCCCTCGATGCGGCGCACCAGCGCGGGCGGCACTTCGGCCAGCCACGGCACGCTGTCGACCGCGTCCTTGACGATGATCCCGGTGGTGTGCAGCTTGGCGCCGGCGGCAGCCTTCTTCTCGAGCACCATCACGCGCAGGCCGGCCTTGGCGGCGGCTCGGGCGCAAGCCAGCCCGGCAAAGCTCGCGCCGATGACGAGCAGGTCGACCTGGGTGCAGGCCGTTCCGGGGTCGCTCACGAAGGCCGGCGCGGGGCAGGGCGCGGCCGACGAGGAAGGCGCGTGGGGAGAAAAGAGACAGGAAGAAGAGGCGTGCATGGGAAGCTGACTTGCAAAGCGCACCACGGGGTGTGGTGCGCCTGCGAAGTTAGCGACGCCATGTGCGCCGGGCGTGAAGCCTGTGTGAACTGATCTGTGAAGCGATCAGGCCCGTTCAGGACGGGTCTTTGCTGCGCGTGCGGGCCACGGCGCTGAAGACGCCGATGCCCAGCAGGATCAGCGCGCCGATGCCGATGTAGAGCGTGGGCACGCCGGCCACCGAGGCGCCCCAGGCGACCCCGGCCAGGAAGATCAGAAAGCCGATCATGTAAAGCGCAAAGGACATCGTGCGGCTCCGGTAGCTGAGATGCCTTGCAGTATCCCGACACACCCCGTGGCCCGGACCGGCCTGAGTCGTCTCTGCGTGTGGGAGCTTGCCTACCGCATCGGTCAGGCAATCGTTCAATCAATCAATCGGGAACGGCGACCAGCAGGTAGCGGCAGGCGGTGGCCCCCAGCGCCTTGAAGACCAGCGGCCGGTCGACGCCGAAGTCGAGGCAGTCGCCCGGGGCGAGCTCGAAGCGCTCGTCGCCGTAGTCGACCTGCAGCGCGCCTTCGAGCATCCACAGGCTCTGCCGGTACGGCGTGCCGCTCCATCGCGGATAGCCGACCTGCGCGGCGCGCGGCAGCTCGACCTCGACCAGCTCCACGCCGCTGCCCGCGCCGCGCTCGGCGACCTGGCGGCGCAGGTAGCCTGCCTCGGGGTCGCGCCAGACCTCCTGCGCAGCCCGTTTCCGCAGGCGTTGCGGCTGCGCCTTGTCCTCGGTGAGAAGCTGCGCCAGCGAGACCCCGAGGCCGGCGGCCAGCTTGCCCAGCAGCACGGCGGTCGGGCTGCTCTGCGCGCGCTCGACCTTGGAGATCATCGCCTTGCTCACGCCCGACAACCCGGCCAGGTCGGCGAGGCTGAGCCCCTGGGCCTGGCGCAGCGCCAGCAGCCGGGTGGCGATGAGCGCGTCGATGTGGCCATCGGCCGGCACCGGCGAGGGGGTGGAAGGTGAAGTGTTTCCCATATGAGATTATTATTCTCTTATATTGAACGACAGAGAAACACCATGCGTCTCATCGCCTGCACCGAAGAAGCCCATTCAGGCGCCATCCTGGCGATCCTGAACGAGGCCATCGTCAACTCCACCGCGCTGTACGACTACAAGCCGCGCACCCCCGAGAACATGGTGACGTGGTTCGCTGCCAAGCGCTCCGGCGGCTTTCCCGTGATCGGTGCGGTGGATGACAACGGCAAGCTGCTGGGCTTCGCAAGCTACGGCACCTTCCGTGCCTTTCCGGCCTACAAGTACACGGTCGAGCACTCGGTGTACGTCGATGCCGCGCACCGCGGCGAGGGCCTGGGCCGCACGCTGATGGAGGCGATCGTGGCCGAGGCGATCGCGCGCGAGGTGCATGTGATGGTCGGCGCCATCGACGCCTCGAACGCCGGCAGCATCGCGCTGCACGAGCGCCTGGGCTTCACGCACTCAGGCACCGTGCGACAGGCCGGCTTCAAGTTCGGGCGCTGGCTCGACGTGGCGTTCTACCAGCGCATCCTGGCGACGCCGCTGAACCCGGTCGACGGCTAGCCGGGGCTCGTCAGGCCGGCGTCTCGGCGCTGGCCCGGTCGAGCATGTCGATGGTGCCCGCGTCCAGCTTGAGCTGCGTGGCCACCACCAGCTCTTCGAGTTGCGCCAGCGAGGTGGCGCTGGCGATGGGCGCCGTCACGCCGGGCCGTGCGATCTGCCAGGCGATGGCGACCTGGCCGGGCTTGGCGTTGTACTGCTGGGCCACCTTGTCCAGCGCATCGAGGATGCGCAGGCCGCGCGGGTTCAGGTACTTCTTGGTGGTGTTGGCACCGCGTGCGCTCTTGGCCGCATCGGCCTCGGTGCGGTACTTGCCGGTGAGAAAGCCCGCTGCCAGCGCGTAGAAGTTGATCACGCCCACTTCGCGCTTGAGGCACAGCGGCTCCAGGGCGTCCTCGAACACCGCGCGGTCGTACAGGTTGTACAGCGGCTGCAGGCTCTCGTAGCGCGCGATGCCCAGGCGCTCCGACACGTCGAGCGCCTCGGCCAGCCGCGGCGCCGTGTAGTTCGAGGCGCCGATGGCGCGCACCTTGCCCTCCTTGATGAGCGCGTCGAAGGTGCCCAGCGTGTCTTCGAGCGGCGTGTTGGCATCGTCGTCGTGCGACTGGTACAGGTCGATGTAGTCGGTCTGCAGGCGCTTGAGCGACGCCTCGACGGCCTCGCGGATGTACTTGGGCGACAGGCCCACCTTGCCTTCGCCCATCGGCTTGCCGACCTTGGTGGCCAGCACCACGCGGTTGCGCTTGCCGCTGTGCTTGAGCCACTTGCCGATGATCGTTTCCGACTCGCCGCCCACATGGCCCGGCACCCAGGCCGAGTAGACGTCGGCCGTGTCGACGAAGTTGAAGCCGGCGTCGAGCCAGGCGTCGAGCAGCTTGAACGAGGCCGCCTCGTCGACGGTCCAGCCGAACACGTTGCCACCGAAGGCGAGGGGAGACACCCGAAGGCTGGAACGGCCGAGCGGACGAAGTTGCGACATGGCAGAGGGCTCCTGAAAGAAAAAGTATGCAGAAAGGAAAAGGGCTCAAACGAAGCCTACCGCGCCCAGCGCCGCGCCGCAGCCCAGCAGCCACAGCAGGTGGATGCGCGTGCGCCAGACCACCAGCGCGGCCACGCCGCTGAGCAGCCACAGGTGCCAGGCCGGCACGCCGCTCGACTGGTTGCCGCCGGCCAGCACCCAGCCGGTGGCGATGAGCAGCCCGACCACCACCGGCGCCATGCCCTGCTTGAAGGCGCGCACCTCGCGGCGCGTGCGGTTGCGATGGCCCCAGCGCGTGGCGACGTAGGTGAGGGTGGTGCTCGGCAGCATGATGCCGACCATGGTGACCATCAGGCCGAAGAAGCCCAGCAACCAGGCCATGGGCCCGGCGCCGATGCCGCCGCCCGCGTTGAGCCCGACGTTCCAGCCCATCAGCGCGACGAACAGCACGTTGGGCCCCGGCGCGGCCTGGGCGATGGCGACCGAGGAGGTGAACTGCGCCTCGGTGAGCCAGCCGTGCTGCGCCACGAGGTAGCGGTGCATGTCGGGCACCGTGGTGATCGCGCCGCTGATCGACAGCAGCGACAGCAGCAGGTACTGGCCGAAGAGGGCCAGCCAGTCGAGCCATTGCATCGCGATGGTCATGGGGAAATCTTCTTCCAGGTCCACACGCAGGCCACGCCGCCCACCGCGAGCAGCACCCACCCCAGCGGAATCTTCAGGAGGGCGATGGCCGCGAACACCAGCGCCACGAACGCCAGGCAGGTCGCGAAGCCCAGCGGATGCTTGCGCAGCTGCGGGATCAGCTTGATGCCCGTGGCCGCGATGAGCCCGCCCGACACCGCGCCCATGCCGCGCAATGCGGCGGCCACCTGCGGGTTGGCGGCGTAGTGCGCGTAGAGCACGGCCAGCGCGAGGATCACGAACAGCGGCACGGTGAGCATGCCCGCCACCGCGGCCACGGCGCCGCGCAGGCCGAAGTAGCGGTCGCCGATCATCAGCGCGAGGTTGATCACGTTCGGCCCCGGCATCACCTGGGCCACGGCCCAGTCTTCGAGGAACTGGTCGGGCGTGAGCCATTTCTTCTTCTCGACCATCTCGCGCTGGACGATGGCGAGGACGCCGCCGAAGCCCTGCAGCGCGAGCCAGGTGAATGAAACAAAAAGGTCGCGTGGCGACGCGGGCTGCGGATGGTCGGGCGGCGATGCCGCGGCGGGGGCGGACGGATGCATGTGGAACGATTATCGTAGGCGCACTGCTTCACCGGGACCCGACGCCATGCTCATTCGACTTCGCGCACTCTTCGATCTCTGCCGGCGCGCCTTCGCTTCCTGGTCCAACGACTACGCCCCGAGCATGGGCGCGGCGCTGGCCTACTACACGGTGTTCTCGATCGCGCCGCTGCTGCTGATCGTGATCGCGGTGGCTGGCCTGGTGTTCGGGCAGGAGGCCGCGCGCGGCGAAATTTTTGCGCAGCTCTCGGGCCTCATGGGCGAGCAGGGCGCGGCGGCCGTGCAGGGCATGCTGCAGGCGGTCAACAAGCCGACCGAGGGCATCGTGGCCACGGTGGTCGGCATCGCGTTGCTGATCGTGGGCGCGACCACCGTCTTCGGCGAGCTGCAGGACGCGCTCGACCGCATCTGGCGCGCCCCCGCGCGCACCCGCAACAAGGGCGTCTTCAACATGCTGCGCGTGCGGCTGCTGTCGTTCAGCATGATCATGGGCATCGGCTTCCTGCTGATGGTGTCGCTGGTGGCGAGCGCGGCGCTGGCCGCGCTGGGCAAGTGGTGGTCGCCGATGTTCGGTGCCTGGGCCACGCTGGCGCAGGTGGTGAACTTCGTCTTCAGTTTCGCGATGGTCACGGTGATCTTCGCGATGATCTACAAGATCATGCCGCGCGCCAAGGTGCAGTGGCGCGACGTGTGGGTGGGCGCGGCAGTGACGGCGCTGCTGTTTACCGTGGGCAAGCACCTCATCGGCCTGTACATCGGCAAGAGCAGCGTGGCCTCGGGTTACGGCGCGGCCGGCTCGCTGGTG
The DNA here is from genome assembly GCF_058800845.1 of Variovorax sp. GW822-FHT04E09. Taxonomy (NCBI): domain Bacteria; kingdom Pseudomonadati; phylum Pseudomonadota; class Betaproteobacteria; order Burkholderiales; family Comamonadaceae; genus Variovorax; species Variovorax sp. GW822-FHT04E09. Next base: position 946,178 of record NZ_JBXAMR010000001.1, on the reverse strand, counting down.
GTGGTGCTGGTGTGGGTGTACTACTCGGCGCAGATCTTCCTGCTGGGGGCCGAGTTCACCTGGGTCTATGCGCGCACCTATGGCTCGATGAAGGACGCCATCGGCGAGCCGGCGGGGCAGGCGTCGCCGACGCGCGACGTGCCGCTGCCGGCGCACGTCGACGCTGCTTAGCCTGCGAAGCCGCCTTCGTCGAGAAACTTCTGCTCCTCGGGCGTGGAGGTGCGACCGAGCATCCGGTTGCGGTGCGGAAAGCGTCCGAAGCGCGCCACGATGTCGCGGTGCAGCACGGCGAAGTGCTGCGTGTTGGCGTCCTGCGTGGCGTTGAGTTCGACCGAACGCTCCTGCTCGGCCAGCACCTCCGAGTGCATGAAGGGCAGGTAGAAAAAGCGCTGCATCAGCGCCTCGGCCTGCCGGTCGAAGCCGGCCTCGACGGCGCGGCGCGCAACGGCCAGCGCGAGGCCGTCGGTGGCGAGCATGTGCGGGTTCTGGCGCCAGGCGTTGCGCGGGAACTGGTCGAGCAGCACCAGCAGCGCCAGCGCGCCTTCGGCGGTGTCGGCCCAGTGGTCGAGCCGGCCGCTGGCCGCGGCCTGGTGGGCGGCGGCCAACTGGTCGATGCAGGCGGCATCGAAGGCATCGCTTTTCGCGAACCAGCGCTCGGGGCCGGCATCGCGCCAGAAGGCGACCACGTCGTGTGCGGAGGGGAGTTTGTCGTCGGAAATCATCGTTGCATTCTCTTGCACAGGCGTGCGAAGAAGGGGCGCTGGCCGACAAGGCCGCAGGCGTCGTCTGCCTATGCTGAATGCTTTCATCCACAGGAGACCCCGACCATGAACAACACTCGCACACTCTGGCGCAGCACCCTCGTCGCGGGCCTGGCCGCCGTCGCACTGGCCGGCTGCGGAATGATGTCGAAGTCGAACGTCGCGAGCTTCAGCGGCGCGATGAACGCGGCCAGCCAGGTGCCGCCCAACATGACGCGCGGCAGCGGCATGGCCGAGGCCTGGCTTAACCGCGACACCAACGTGCTCAAGTACAAGATCACTTACGAAGGCCTGAGCGGCCCGGCCACGGCGGCCCACTTCCACGGGCCCGCCGCCGCGGGCGCGAATGCCGGCGTGGTGCTGCCCTTCGCGAGTCCGGCAAGCCCGATCGAGGGCCAGGCCAGGCTCACGCCGGCGCAGGCGGCCGACCTCGTGGCGGGCAAGTGGTACGCCAACATCCACACAGCCGCCAACCCGGGCGGCGAGATCCGCGGGCAGATGCTGCCGAAGATGTGAGATTCGTCCGGGCTGAAGCCGCGAAAAGGCCCCTGGTCAGGTGGCTGTCGCGGGGCTGGTGTCCAATGACCGCATGACGACGACACCCAAGAAAAAGCCTCGCGCCGCCACCGCTGCTTCCTCTTCTTCGCACGCACCACCTCATCCGTTCATCGCCCGCCGCGAAGGCATGCGCGCCGCCCGCAAGGCGCTGGTGCTGCAGGGCGGCGGTGCGCTCGGCGCCTACCAGGCGGGCGTGTACGCCGCGCTCAGCGAGACCGACCTGCAGCCGCACTGGATCGCGGGCGTGTCGATCGGCGCCATCAACGCCGCGCTCATCGCCGGCAATGCGCCCGCGCAGCGGGTCGACCGGCTGCGCGAGTTCTGGCACCTGGTGTCTTCGGGGCCGGCGCAGCGCCTGCCGTCGTGGCTCGGCGATCGCGCCACGCAGAACCAGTGGAGCGCCACCATGGCCTCGCTGGTCGGCATTCCGGGTTTCTTCGAACCGCGCTATTCGCCGGCCCTGCTGCTGGGCGGTGCCGCGCCGCTCCTGAGCTATTACGACACCTCGCCGTTGAAGGCCACGCTGGAGCGGCTCATCGACTTCGACCGCATCAACGCCTGCGAGGCGCGCTTCAGCGTCGGCGCCGTCAACGTGCGCACCGGCAACTCGGTGTACTTCGACAACACGCGCCAGCGCATCGGCCCCGAGCACATCATGGCCAGCGGCGCATTGCCGCCGGGCTTTGCGCCGGTGCACATCGACGGCGACGACTACTGGGACGGCGGCATCGTCTCGAACACGCCGCTGCAGTACGTGCTCGACACGCACCCGCGTTCCGAGGCACTGGTGGTGCTGCAGGTCGACCTGTTCAACGCGCGCGGCGAGATGCCGCACACGCTGTCGGGCGTGATGGAGCGCCAGAAGGACATCACCTATTCGAGCCGCACGCGCCTGAATACCGACGCGCTGGCGGCCAACATGAACCTGCAGCAGGCCATTGCCGACCTGATCGCCAAGCTGCCGCCCGGCCTGCGCAACGACCCGAGCGTGGTCGAGGTGCAGGCGCAGCTCACGCACGAGCCGATCGACATCTTTCACCTGATCTACCGCGACAAGACGTACGAGCTCGAGTCGAAGGACTACGAGTTCTCGCGCGCCGCGGTCGAGGAGCACTGGGAATCGGGCGTGCGCGACATGGGCAAGACGCTCGCGCACCCCGAGACGCTGCGCGCCGAAGCCACGGTGAATGGCGTGACCACCTTCGACCTCGGCGAGCCGGGCACCGGGCGCATCAAGCGGCCGGGACTGTCGCGCTGAGGGACGTCAGCCGGGCGCGTGCCCGGTTCTTGCTCGTTTTTTTCCTATCCACCACTTCCAAGGACGCTTCACCATGCAACTCAAGGACAAGGTCGCCTACATCACCGGCTCGGCCAGCGGCATCGGCAAGGAAATCGCCATCCTGTTCGCGCAGGAGGGCGCCAAGATCATCATTGCCGACCTCAACAAGGAAGCGGCCGACGCCACCGCCGCCGAACTGAAGGCCACGGGCGCGCAGGCCATCGGCGTGGCGGTCGACGTGACGAATGAAGACCAGGTCAATGCCTCGGTGGAAGAGGGCGCGAAGGCCTTCGGCGGCATCGACATCCTCATCAGCAACGCCGGCATCCAGATCGTGCATCCGGTCGACGAGTTCAGCTTTGCCGACTGGAAGAAGATGCTTGCGATTCACCTCGACGGTGCGTTCCTCACCACGAAGGCCTGCCTGAAGCACATGTACGCGCAAGGCCGCGGCGGCAGCGTGATCTACATGGGCTCGGTGCACTCGAAGGAGGCGTCGCTACTGAAGGCGCCCTACGTCACGGCCAAGCACGGCCTCATCGGGTTGGCCAAGACGGTCGCCAAGGAAGGTGCCAAGCACGGCGTGCGCGCCAACGTGATCTGCCCGGGCTTCGTGCGCACGCCACTGGTCGAGAAGCAGATTCCCGAGCAGGCGAAGACGCTGGGCATCACCGAGGAGCAGGTCATCAAGAACGTGATGCTCAAGGAGACGGTGGATGGCGAGTTCACCACCACCGACGATGTGGCGCGCGTGGCGCTGCTGTTCGCGGCCTTTCCGACCAACGCGTTGACCGGCCAGTCGCTCGTCGTGAGCCACGGCTGGTACATGCAGTAAGCGCTACAGCTTCAGCTCCCAGGTCTCGCCCACCTGCGGCTGCCCGTAGCCCTCGTGCGGCTCCGAGTGCGTGAGCTGGAAGCCGCGCTTGGCGTAGATGCTGCGCGCGGCAGTGAGGCAGCTGTTGGTCCACAGCGTCATCTTCTTGTAGCCCTTGCGGCGCGCGAAGGCGATGCACTCGTCCACGAGGCGTCCGCCCAGGCCCAGCCCGCGCGCGGCCGGCGTGAGGATCAGCATGCGCAGCTGCGCCACGGTGGCCGACTTGCGCACCACGAAGATCGCGCCGACGCGCTCGCCGTTGAGCTCGGCGATCCAGCAACGCTCCCATTCGGGCTGAAACTTGAGCAGGAACTCGCCCGCGATGCCCGCCACGAGCGCTTCAAAGCGGTGGTCCCAGCCGTATTCGCGCGCGTACAGCTCGCCGTGCTGCTGCACCACCCAGCCGATGTCACCGGGCGCGGGGTCGCGCAGCACAGCCGCCTGGGGACGGGCCGGCGATGCGGCCGGTTCGAGCAGCGCCTGCACCGTGTCCATGGCCTGCACCAGCTGGTTCTGCTGCGCCGGCGGCAGCGCCGCGAGCAGGGCGGCGGCCTCGTCGCGCGATTTCTGTTGCAGCGGCGCAAACGCGGCATGGCCGGCTTCCGTCAGGCGCAGCACGCTCTGGCGCGCGTCGCGCGGGTGCGGCTCGCGCGTGAGCCAGCCGTGGGTTTCGAAGCGGCGCAGGATGCGGCTGAGGTAGCCGGCGTCAAAGCCCAGGTCGCGCCCGATCTCGCTGGCGACGGGGGTTTCGCGGTGCGCCAGCTCGTAGAGCACGCGCACGTCGGTCAGCGACAGGTCGCTGCCCAGGTAGGGGTCGAGGGCACCGATGCGGCGCGTGTAGAAGCGGTTGAACCGGCGGATGGCCTTGACGGCGGACGGGTCGACGGGGGGCGTTGGCGTGGGCATGGTTGCCATTGTCATTCAAATTGATTGACTTTGGCAATCAAATAAGAGCCCTCTCGTTCCGGGGCAAGGGATCTTCAGGGCGACAGAAATGCTGGAAAACCCTAAAATCGAGGGTTGCCCACACAGGCGGCGCCCCGGCGCTGTCCGCTCCCACCGATGAACGCCCCCGTCGACGTCTCCTTTTTTGCGCGTGCCGCCAAGCCGCTGACCAGCTACCGCAAGTACTGGGCGGCCCGTTTCGGCACGGCCAAGTTCCTGCCGACCTCGCGCAAGGAGATGGACGCGCTCGGCTGGGACAGCTGCGACATCATCGTGGTCACGGGCGATGCCTACGTCGACCACCCCAGCTTCGGCATGTCGGTCATCGGCCGCATGCTCGAGGCGCAGGGCTTTCGCGTGGGCATCATCGCGCAGCCCGACTGGCAAAGCGCCGAGCCCTTCAAGGTGCTGGGCAAGCCGAACCTGTTCTTCGGCGTCACGGCCGGCAACATGGATTCGATGATCAACCGCTACACGGCGGACCGGAAGATCCGCAGCGACGACGCCTACACCCCCGGCGACGTCGGCGGCTCGCGCCCCGACCGCGCGGCCATCGTGTATTCGCAGCGCTGCAAGGAAGCCTGGAACGACGTGCCGATCATCCTGGGCGGCATCGAAGGCAGCCTGCGCCGCATCGCGCACTACGACTACTGGTCGGACAAGGTGCGCCGCTCCATCGTGGTCGACGCCAAGTGCGACCTGCTGCTGTACGGCAACGCCGAGCGCGCCATCGTCGAGATCGCGCACCGCCTGGCCGCCAAGGAGCCGGTGCAGCAGATCACCGACGTGCGCGGCACCGCCTATGTACGCCGCGAAACGCCCGAGGCCTGGTTCGAGATCAACTCCACCAGCGTCGACGAACCCGGTCGCGTCGAGGCGCATGTCAACCCGTACCTGATGGTGTCCGACCAGGCCAAGGCCAACGGCGCCACCTGCGCGAAGGAAGACGAGGCGCAAGCCGTCGCCAAGGCCGCCGAAGCCGCGGGCTCCGCTGCGGGCTCGGTCGTCAACCCCGCCATCAAGCCGCTGAACTTCGTGCCCAACCCGGCACTGCAAGGCCGCGGCAAGATCGCCGTGCCGCCGCGCGACCGCTCGGTGATTCGCCTGCCTTCGTACGAACAGGTGCGCAGCGACCCGGTGCTCTACGCCCACGCCAACCGCGTGCTGCACCTCGAGACCAACCCCGGCAACGCCCGCGCACTCGTGCAGGCGCACGGCGAGGGCGCCACGGCGCGCGACGTGTGGATCAACCCGCCGCCCATTCCGCTCACCACGGCCGAGATGGACCACGTGTTCGACCTGCCGTACGCGCGCAGCCCGCACCCGCGCTACGCCGACGAGAACGGCAGCCACGACGGCGCGACCAAGATCCCCGCGTGGGAAATGATCCGCTTCAGCGTGAACATCATGCGCGGCTGCTTCGGCGGCTGCACCTTCTGCTCGATCACCGAGCACGAAGGCCGCATCATCCAGAGCCGCTCGGAAGACTCGATTATCAAGGAGGTCGAGGCCATCCGCGATTCGGTCAGCGGCTTCACCGGCACCATCTCCGACCTGGGCGGCCCCACGGCCAACATGTACCGCCTGGGCTGCAAGAGCCCCGCGATCGAGGCGGCGTGCCGCAAGCCCAGCTGCGTGTACCCGGGCATCTGCCCGAACCTGGGCACCAACCACGACCCGCTCATCAAGATCTACCGCCGCGCGCGGGCGCTCAAGGGCATCAAGAAGATCCTCATCGGTTCCGGCCTGCGCTACGACCTGGCCGTGCAGTCGCCCGAGTACGTGAAGGAGCTGGTGCAGCACCACGTCGGCGGCTACCTGAAGATCGCGCCCGAGCACACCGAGCAGGGCCCGCTCACGAAGATGATGAAGCCCGGCATCGGCAGCTACGACAAGTTCAAGCAGATGTTCGAGAAGTACTCGGCCGAGGCGGGCAAGAAGCAGTACCTCATTCCGTACTTCATCGCCGCGCACCCGGGCACCAGCGACGAGGACATGATGAACCTCGCGATCTGGCTCAAGAAGAACGGCTTCCGCGCCGACCAGGTGCAAACGTTCTACCCGAGCCCGATGGCCACGGCGACGACGATGTACCACACCAACAAGAACCCGCTGCGCAAGATCACGCGCGAGAGCGAGACGGTGGACATCGTGCGCGGCGACAAGCGCCGCCGCCTGCACAAGGCCTTCCTGCGCTACCACGATGCCAACAACTGGCCGCTGCTGCGCGAAGCCCTGAAGAGCATGGGCCGCGCCGACCTCATCGGCAACGGCAAGCACCACCTCATCCCGACGTGGCAGCCGCTGACCGATGGCGGCTACACGAGCGCGCGCCGCAAGAACTCGACCTCCGCGCCGGTGGCCGCCAAGGCCGCGGCGCCGGTCAGGCTGGCGCCGGTGAAGCCCTCCAAGGGCCGCATCCTCACGCAGCACACGGGTCTGCCGCCGCGCGACAACGGCAGCGGCGGCAAGCCGCTCAACAAGCCTTCACGCAAGGTGCGTTGAGGCCTGGTCGAAGGCGCGGTCAGCCGAAGGCGGCGTGCTTCGACAGCCAGAACACCCACGCCCCCAGCGCCGCGCAATGCAGCGCGACCGTGACGTAGAACCTCCACAGGAAACTCGCCTTGCTCGACTTGTGCCGCAGCAGCTGCTGCGCGCACCATGCGCCCGGCCAGCCGCCCGCGAGCGCGAGCAGGTGCAGCGTGCTTTCCTGCGTGCGCCAACGCCCGGCCTGCGCCGCGCTCTTGTCGAAGGCATAGGCCGCGAAGGTGAGCAGGTTCAGCCCCGCGACGACCGCCAGCGCGAGCAGCGGCAGGTGGCCGAGCCACACTGCGGCGCCCAGGCCGACGGCGTAGACCACGATCAGCCAAGCGCCCCACGGCGTGCCGGCTGTGCTGCGCCCCGAAGGCCGGCGCGGCTGCGCGCGTGACGCTGCACGAGGCACGGCAGTCGCCGAGGCCGCAGCCGCTTCCACGGCCACCGCACGCGGCCCCTTGCCGCCGACATGGATCTCTTCGAAGTGCACCGCCATGCCGACCTGCGGCCTCAGCTGGCGGTCGCGAAAGTCGCGCAGGTGCACGAACACGTCGGCCGACACCTCCGGGCTGCGGATGAAACCGAAGCCGCGCTCGGCCTCCCAACGAACGAGTCGACCTTGGCGCTTCATGGCATGCAGTGAGAAAGGGCAGGGCACATGCGGGCGATTCTCTCTTGTGGGCACGGGACACGGCTCCTATCATCGACCGCTCATGCACCTGCATCACTCTCCCCCTTCGTCGACCTGCCGCTGACGTTCGCGCGCGCTTCGCGCCGCGCCCGTCATGCCCGCAAGTGGTCGCTGCCGTCCGCCTTCTTCCGCTGAGCGAAGACAGGCCGGGCGGCGGCCGGATGGTCATGCCCGCCCCCGGCAATGCGTCGACGCGACGCCGAGGCAGCGGGCCTCACGGAGAGTTTCAACATGAATGCAAGAACAACGGCCGCCTTGGCCTGGGGCGGCGTGCTGCTGGCCGGCGTGCTCTGGGGCGGCGGCGCCCTGGTGGCGCAATTCCTGATCGACGGTGGCATCGCGCCGCACAGCCTGTCGCTGGCGCGCTTCGCGCTGGGCATGCCGCTGCTGTGGTGGCTGCACTGGCAGGCGACGCGGCGTTCACCGGTCGCCGATGCCGGGTGGCGCCATCTGACGCGCCGCGAGCAAGGCCACGTCGTCGGCACCGGCGCCGCGATGGCGCTGAACGTGAGCTGCTGGTTCGCCGGCATCGCGCACCTGGGTGCCGCGCTGCCGACGGTGATCTCGATCTGCTGCGCGCCGCTGATCGTGGCCTGCGTGTCGGTGCTGCGCGGCTACGAACCCTTCGGCGCGCGCCTGCTCGGTGGCCTCGTGCTGGCGCTGGCGGGCGTGCTGCTGCTGGTGATGCCGGCCGCCGGCTGGGGCGCCTTGCCAACGGGCTATGGCACAGGGCTGGCGTGGTCCTTCGGCTCGGCCGTCTGCTATGCGCTGGTGGTGCTGGGCAACGCGCGCATGCCGGCGCGGGTGCCGGCCGTCACCGCGTCCGCGTGGGGCATGAGCGCCGCGGCGCTGTGCATGCTCGGCGTCGCCGTTGCGAACGGCATCACCTGGCCCGAGGGCACGGCGCAATGGACCGGTGCCGCCTACACCGGCGTGGCGACCACGTCGGTGGCCTACCTGGCCTTTGCCTGGGGTGCGCGCCGGCTCTCGCCGACGGCGGCGGTGGTCGGCACGCTGATCGAGCCGCTGGTGGCGGCCTGGCTCGCGGCGCTGTGGCTGGCCCAGCCGATGGCGCCGCGCCAATGGCTGGGCGCGGCGCTGCTGGCGGGGGCGATGCTGCTGCTGGTGCGGCGGAACCGGGGTATCGTGTAGCCCCATGACGAGCAGTTCGCCCCCCGTGCCGGTTTCGTGGAAGCGCATCCTGGCGGTGGCCGCCTGCTGCGGCGTGTCGCTGCTGGCGCAGGCGGCGGCCCCCGAGGCCTCCGCGCCCGCGGGGGCTCAGGCCCTGCGCGCCGAGCACCAGAAGCTGAGCGACAAGCTCGACCAGAGCCGCTTCGGGCGCCCCGTGCAGCTCGACTCCACCGAGACGCCCGGCGGCCTCGAGGGCGACATCTACGCCGTGGTCGAGCACCCGCTGTCGAAGGTCAGCGCGGCGCTCAAGGGCTCGGACCACTGGTGCGAACTGCTCACGCTGCACATCAACAACCGGCGCTGCCGCATCAGCACCTCGCCGCAGGGCAAGGAGACGCTCACGCTGTTCGTGGTGCGCCGCTACGACAAGCCGGTCGACCAGGCCTTCGAGTTGCCTTTTGCCTACCGCGTGGCCAGCGCCACGCCCGAGCACCTGCAGGTCGAGATGTCTGCCGACACCGGCCCGTTCGGCACCAGCAACTACCGCGTGCGGCTGGAGGCGGTGGCGCTCGACGAGCGCAAGACCTTCCTGCACTTCAGCTACGGCTACAACCACAACACGATGGTGCGGCTGGCCACGCAGGCCTACCTCGCCACCTTCGGCAGTTCCAAGGTGGGCTTCACCGTGGTGGGCAAGGGCGCCGACGGCCAGCCCGAGTACATCCGCGGCCTGCGCGGGCTGGTGGAGCGCAATGCGATGCGCTACTTCCTCACGCTCGACGCCTACCTGGCCACCGGGGCCAACGACCCGGCCGAGCGCCGGCAGCGCTACTGGTTCGCGGCGGCCGAGCGCTACCCGCGCCAGCTGCACGAGGTCGACCTCGACACCTACCTCGCGGTGAAGCGCGAAGACCGCCAGCGCGACGGCAGCGGTCGCTGAGAAGGCGCTAAAAGCGCGCCGACCACCGCAACCTTTCGGTTGCAGTTTCACGGGCTTGTCATCTGCCTCGGCATTAATCGCCGGGGCTTGCGCCTTTGCGCGGGCGCATCACAAGGACAACAAGCAATGCGCAAGATAACAAGAGGATCGAGGATGGGATGGCTGGCGCTCGTGGGCGCTGGCGCGGTGCTGACCGCCTGTGGCGGCGGCAACGGCGGCGGGGGCGGCTGGTCGTTCCCAGTGGGCGGCGGCACCACCAATCCGCCCGCTGCACAGTCGAAAACCGGCACCTTCCTGGATGCCGCAGTCGAAGGCCTCGACTACGTGGCCGGCAGCGCCCCCAAGGCCGCCACCAACGCCAAGGGCGAGTTCATCTGCAAGGACGGCGAGACCGTCACCTTCAGCGCCGGCGCGCTGGCTTTGGGCAGCGCCGCGTGCGGCGAAGCGATCACGCCGCTCACCCTGGCCGGCGGCAGCGACGTGAAGGCCGATGCCGTGGTCAACCGCCTGCTCGCGCTGCAGAGCTTCGACGAGGACCGCGACCCCGCCAACGGCATCCGCCTGACGCCCGCGCTCAAGGCCGCCCTGACGGCCGGCGCGCTCGATTTCAACGCCTCGCCCGACGCCTTCCACACCGCGCTCAACGCGGTGCTGGCCGCGTTGCCCGCTCCCTACAATGCCCGCATGGTCGACTCGAACCGCCGCATGCTGGCCCGCGAACACTTCGAGGACACGCTGGCCTCGCGCCTGGGTGCACCGGTCACCGAGGCATCGACGCAGACGAACCAGCTCGGCGCCATCGGCATCGCCGTCACGCGCTACCAGCTGCAGGCCGACACCCGCTTCCACGTGCCCTACGAGGGCGACAACCCGGACATCAAGGCCGACTTTCCCCAGGGTTTCCTGCCGGCCTACGGCTCGGGCCTGGCGTTCAAGGGCAAGGCCGACGACGGCGCGCTCGAGTTCTACGCCATCACCGACCGTGGCCCCAACGGCGACGGCCCGACCGCGCCCGTGCCCGGCGGCGGCGACGGTGTCACCAGCATCAGCAAGGTGTTCCCGGCGCCATCGTTCGCGCCGAGCTTCGGCATCGTGCGCGTGGGCAAGACCGGCGCGGTGCTCAGCACCAGCGTGCCGCTCAAGCGCGACGCCAACACCAAGATCACCGGCCTGCCGCCGCGCTCGGGCGTGGGCTCGACCGGCGAGACCCCGCTGACCGACCAGTACAAGTTCGACGAAGCCAAGGCCGGCTACGACGCCAACGGCCTCGACCCCGAGACCCTGGTGCTCGACAAGGCGCGCAACGTGCTGTGGACCAGCGACGAGTACGGCCCCTTCATCGCGCGCCTGAACATCGCCAGCGGCGTGGTCGAGAAGAAGTACGCGCCCGGCCCCGGCGCCACCGACCTGCCGGCCGTGCTGGCCCAGCGCCGCCCCAACCGTGGCATGGAAGGCCTGACGCTCGATGTGGCCAGCGGCGTGCTGCACGGCTTCCTGCAAAGCCCGATCGATCCGCGCGACGCCAACGGCAAGTCGATCAAGGCCAAGCCGCCGGGCGGCAGCAACACCGATGTGCGCCACATCGCGAAGTTCACGCGCTGGCTCGCGTTCGATCCGGCCACCGAGACCTCGAAGCTCTACGCCTACCCGATCGACGGCAGCCAGTACGACAAGGACCGCACCGGCAACGCCAAGCTCGGCGACATGGTGAGCCTGGGCAACGGCCGCTTCATCGTCATCGAGCAGGGCGCGCGCAAGGGCGACGGCAAGGTGTTCAACAAGCTGATGCTGGTGGAGCTGCCGGCCAACGCGACCGACATCAAGGCCTTCGACCACAACCTGGAAATCAGCAGCATCACGCAGGCCACGTCGAACGGCGCCGACTACTCGACCGTGGTGACGATGCGCAAGACCGAGCTGCTCGACCTCAACGTGCTGGGCTGGCTGGCCGAGAAGGCCGAGGGCCTGACCATCGTCGACGACCAGACCCTGGCGCTGGTGAACGACAACGACTTCGGCCTGGGCACCGTGCTGCTCGCCGCCGATGGCACCCGCCTGGCCGGCAGCGTGGAAGAGTGCACGGCCGCCATCGACGGCCAGCTCAGCGGCTGCCCCGCGGGCGCAACCCGGGCGCGCATCACGCGCGGCTCCGACCTGGAGCGGCCGACGCGCATCTGGCTCATCAAGCTCGATCGCAAGCTGAGCGAACTGCGCCTGCCGGCGTCCTGAGCGCCGTCAGTCGGCCAGCGTGAGCAGCGGCACGTCGCGCTCGCGGCCCATGGCCTCCAGCTCGGCGCGCGTGCGCGTCGCGAGCCAGGTGGCCAGTGCCGTGTGCGTGGCCGGCGCCATCATGTCCGGCGGCGCCACGCCGGCGACCTCGCACAGGCGCGCCGCGAAGTGCGGCTCCAGCGCCGCCACCGCCACGCGGCCGTCGGCGCAGGGGTAGACGCGGTAGCCGGCGTGCGCGCCGCCCACCGCGCCGTCGGGCTTCGTCAGGCCCCAGGTGCGGGGCAGGGCGAGCCAGTCGGCCGAGGCGTTCAGCGCCACCTCGAGGTACACGCCGCCGCGCTGGCGCGTCTGTTGCAGCACGGCCTTCAGCACCGCCTCGCTCGCCAGCAGCGCGCCGCCCATGTCGGCGTACAGCGTGGGTGGCAGCGCGGTGCCGGTGACGAGGCCGCTCTCGGCGAGGTAGGTCAGGTCGTGGCCCGGCTCCTCGGCGCGTTCGCCCGGGGCGCCGACGATGGCGACCTGCGACAGCGCCGGATGCCGCGCCTGCAGCGAGGCCCAGTCGAGCTTCAGCTTCTGCAGCGCCGAGGGGCGGAACGAGGTCAGCAGCACGTCGGTGCGGGCCAACTCGGCGTGCAGCTGCGCCTGGCCGGCCTCGGTCTTCAGGTCGACCGTGCGGACCTCCACGCCCTCGTGCAGCGCCGTGTACGCGGGCCGGTTGTACAGCCCCATCGGATCGCCGCCGGGCGGCTCCAGCTTGAGGCAGGCCGCACCCATCGTGCGGCAGCGCAGCAGCGCGGCGGGGCCCGGCAGGTTGAGCGCCAGGCTCAGCACGCGCACGCCGTCGAGCGGCAGGAAGGAAGCATCGGAGGAACGGGGCATGGGTCGTGTGTCCGGAAGGTCCAGGGGTGAAAGGGAAGGGGGCGCGGCCATTTTCACCCGCCGGCAGAGCCAGATTCCGCAAGCCATGGCGCCCTGGCAGTCGTAGCATGCGGCCGATGGCAGCACGCGCTCCTGCCGCTGCCGCAACGCCAAGGAGACCCCTCATGTTCGAAGCATCCCTGATGCGCGGCCAGCGCATCCTCGTCACCGGCGGCGGCACCGGCCTCGGCCGTGCCATGGCCGAGCGATTTCTGAGCCTGGGCGCCGATGTCGCCATCTGCGGCCGGCGCCAGTCGGTCTGCGAAGAAACCGCTGCCGCCTGGCGCCAGCAGTTTCCCGATCGGCGCATCGATGCCTTCGGCGTCGACATCCGCATCGCACAGCAGGTCGACGACATGGTCGAGAGCCTGTTCCAGAGCGGCGGGCTCACCGGCCTCGTGAACAACGCGGCGGGCAACTTCGTCTCGCCGACCGAGAGCCTCTCGCCGCGCGCCTTCGACGCCGTGGCCAACATCGTGTTCCACGGCAGCTTCTACGTGACGCAGGCGGTGGGCAAGCGCTGGGTGGCGCAGGCCAAGTCGGGCGCGTGGAAGCCGGGCGATGCCTTTCGCAGCGTGATGAGCATCATCGTCACCTGGGTCGACAACGGCAGCCCGTACGTCGTGCCCTCGGCCATGAGCAAGGCGGGCATCGAGGTCATGACCAAGTCGCTCGCGGTGGAGTGGGCGCGCCACGGCATCCGCCTGAACGCCGTGGGCCCGGGCGAGATCCCGACCGAGGGCATGAGCAAGCGCCTGAACCCCGGCGAGGAACCCGGCGCGCGCAGCATCAAGACCAACCCGATGGCGCGCGTTGGCCGCATGAGCGAGCTGCAGAACCTTGCCTCCTTCCTGATGGCGCCGGGCCAGTGCGACTGGCTCACGGGCCAGAGCATCATGATGGACGGCGGCAATGCGCTGGCCACCGGCGGCAACTTCTACGAGCTGCGCGAGTGGAGCGACGCCGACTGGCTGGCCGCGCGCGAACGCATCGAGGCGCAGAACCAGAAGGACAAGGCGCAGCGCTGAAAGTTACTTGCGCGGCGGCTTCGCGGCGCCCACCGTGACCTGCTTGCGCACGGGGCTCGACAGCACGAGCGAGGTGGTCACCGAACCGTCGACCGCGAGTGCATCCACCACGCGCTCCAGGTCGGTCGGCTCGGCGATGGCGCAGCGCACGAAGAAGCAGTCGGCACCGGTCACGCGGTCCACCGCGAGCACCTCGGGCATGGCCTCGAAGAGCGCGAGGTAGCGCGCAATGGCCGCGTGCGTGGTGTCGATGCGGATGATGGCCTCCAGCCCCACGCCCAGCGCGCGCAGGTTCACGCGCGCGCCGTAGCCCTCGATCACGCCCGCATGCTCGAGCTTGCGCACGCGCTCGCTCATCGCCGGCTGCGACAGGCCGATGCGCTTGCCGATCGCGGCCAGGCTCTGGCGCGCGTCGGTCTGCAGGGCTTCGAGGATGAGGCGGTCTTTCTTGTCGATGGTCATGGCGTGCAGCGGGAGAAGAGGGGACCGATGATCGATCGGTAAGGTGCGCTGATTTTCGATGGGTTGCCCTTCTGCGCGTGCGGCGCAGCCGCTATGGTGGCGGTCATCTTTTTTCAGGAGACCCCATGCAACTCGTCGGCATGCTCGACTCGCCCTTCGTTCGCCGCGCCGCGATCTCGCTGCGCCTGCTCGGCCTCGGTTTCGAGCACCGCTCGATCTCGGTCTTCAGCACCTTCGAGCAGTTCGGCGCGATCAACCCGGTGGTCAAGGCCCCGACGCTGGTGTGCGACGACGGCACGGTGCTGATGGATTCGACGCTCATCATCGACCATGCGCAAGCGGTCGCCGGCCGCAGCTTGTTTCCTGCCGATCCTGCCGGTCGGTTGCGCGACCTGCGCCTCACGGGGCTCGCGCTCGCGGCCTGCGAGAAGACGGTGCAGATCGTCTACGAGCGCAACCTGCGGCCCAGCGAGAAGCAGCACCAGCCGTGGGTCGATCGCGTGCAGGGCCAGCTGAATACGGCCTATGCCGAGGTGGAGCGCGAACTGGCGGCTGCGCCGCTGGCGGCACCCGCAGAAAAAACGATCACGCAGGGCGGTATCTCGGCGGCGGTGGCCTGGACCTTCACGCAGTTCATCCTGCCCGACGCGGTGCGCCCGTCGGACTTTCCGCTGCTCGCCGCCTACACGGCGCAGGCCGAGCAGCTGCCCGTGTTCGTCGGCGCACCGCTGGCCTGAGCGACCGCGCTCAGGCCGCGATGTCCGCGCCGCGCTCGGCCAGCAGGCCGCGCAGCAGCGAGCGGTGGCAGTGCGACTCGTCCTCGCAGTAGCAGCCGACCGCGAGCGCGGCGGTGTGCGAGAGCGCCGCGAGCAGGTCGAGGCTGCGGCTCGCGTCGGCCTCGGCCATCTCGGCCTTGTACTTGCGCATGAAGGCATTCCATTGCGCTGGCGTCTCGGCTTCCTGCCCCAGCTTCATCGTCTCGGCCGACGGCGCGAGGTTGGGGTACCACACGTCGTACCAGTTCTGCGAGGCGAACTCGGTCTTCGGCACGCCGCGCGGCGGGCGGCGCACGGTGCCGATGCGCAGGCCCTCGCCGGGTGCGCGCGGGGTGCCGAGGCGGACGATGCGGATGCTCATGACGGGGATCTCCTGGGGCTGTTGTTGTGGTGTGTTCGACTGTCAGGTGCCGACGATACCGCCGTCGCGCCGGCGGACCGCCAGCGTGGCCGAGCGCGGGCGCGCGCTGCCGGGCTGCGAGCCGTCGGGCCAGGCGCTGTTGTGCTTCGCGTCGCCGTCGTCGCGCGACTCGCCCGGGTGCTGGATGTTGACGAACAGCGTGCGCCGGTCGGGCGTGACCACGCAGCCCGTGATCTCGCAGCCGTTGGGCCCCGTAAGGAAGCGCTGGATGCGGCCCGTGGCCGGGTCGGCGCACAGCATCTGGTTGTTGCCGAGCGCGGCGTAGGGCGGCTTGCCCATGGACTGCCCGCTCATGTCGGTCTGGATCCACAGCAGCCCGCCGCTGTCGAAGTGCAGGCCGTCTGGGCAGCCGAATGCGTCGGCGCTGTCGCTGGGGTAGCGCGTGCCGGCGCCGGGCTGCGTGGGGTCGCCTGCGAGCGCGTAGTGGTCCCAGGCGAAGGCGGTGCTGGCCGCGTCGCCGCCGTCCTCGCGCCAGCGCAGGATGCCGCCGAAGAAGTTGGGCGCGCGCGGGTTGGCGGCATCGGCGCCGGGCTTGCCGAGGTCGCCGCGCTGCGTGTTGTTGGTGAGCGTGACGTACACCTCGCCGCTGTGCGGATGCACGGCGATCCATTCGGGGCGGTCCATCTTCGTGCCGCCGACGATGTCGCCCGCCAGCCGCGCGTGGATCAGCACTTCGGCTTGGTTGGCGAAGCCGCTGGCCGCGTCGATGCCGTGGCGGCCGTGCACCAGCTCGAGCCAGCGCCCGCGGCCGTCGGCGTCGAAGCGCGCGACGTGCAGCGTGCCTTCGTCGAGCAGGTGCCGGTTGGCGGCGCGCGCGGCGGCATCGGTGCCGGGGCGCACGGGGTCGCGGCTCACGAACTTGTAGATGTATTCGAAGCGCGCATCGTCGCCCATGTAGACCACCACGCGGCCGTCCTTCGCCACGGTGCAGGTCGCGCTTTCCTGGCGCTTGCGGCCGAGCGCGGTGCGCTTGACGGGCACCGACTCGGGGTCGAAGGGATCGATCTCGACCACCCAGCCGAAGCGGTGCGGCTCGTTCGGATGGCGGCTCAGGTCGAAGCGTTCGTCGAAGCGCCAGTACTCGACCCATTGCGCGCCCGGCACCGTGCCATAGCGGCGCTGCGCGGGTGTCGCGTTCTTGGCTGCCTCCTTCGGGCCGCCGAAGTAGCCATGAAAGTTCTCCTCGCAGGTCAGGTAGGTGCCCCAGGGCGTGACACCCATCGCGCAGTTGGCGAAGGTTCCGAAGACGCCGGTGCCCGCCGGGTCGGCGGCGGTGCGCATCAGCGGCGTGCCCGCGGCGGGGCCGGCGATGCGCATCGGCGTGCGGCCGTGCACACGGCGCGCGTAGGGCGAGGGCAGCACCTGGCGCCAGCCTTCTTGTGTGCGGCGGACCTCGATCACCGACACGCCCATCGCATGCAGTGACTTGCGGACCTTGTCGGCGTTCCAGGCCTTCACGCCGTCGGTGTGCAGCAACTGCTCGTCGGTGTACTCGTGGTTCATCACGAGCAGGCCGCGTTCGCCGCGTGCATCGAGCGCAAAGAAGTGCATGCCGTCGTGGTGCATGCCCGCCTGCAGGGCCTGCTCGTCGGCGCTGTTGCCGGCGTCGGGCGCGAAGGCCGGCATGCGGCCCGCAACGCCCGTGGGCGCGCCCCAGGGGTAGAGCATCTGCCACTCGTACTCCGGCGGCACCACCACCGCGTCGCGTTGCGAAATGGGCACGCTGGTGAAGAAGCCCGACGGGGTCGTCGCGCCCGTGGGCGGCGGCAGCTGCGAGCGCGCGCAGCCCTGGCCGAACAGCGCGACGACGGCGGCGGTGGCGCCCGATTGCAGGAGAAAGTGACGGCGGTCCAGGGGCATGGCGAGGCGGCGGAGGTGTTGGGTCGGCGACAGTGCGCATCATCGCCCAGCGGCCCGGTCGCGCGATACTGAGCCGATACCCGGACACCGACAGGAGACATGCAATGAGCGACCGTATCGAATGGACCCGCCACGCCGACGGCGTGGTGGAACTGCAGCTGGCGCGCGCCGACAAGATGAACGCGCTCGACCCCGCGATGTTCGACGCGCTGGTCCAGGCGGGCGAAGCGCTGCGCGACGACAAGAGCGTGCGCGCCGTCGTCATTGCGGGCCGCGGCAAGGCCTTCTGCGCGGGGCTGGACATGGCGTCGTTCGAACGCATGGGGCAGGGCGCCGCCAGCGACGTACTGGGCGCCTCGGCCGGCGGCACTGATCTGGTCGCGCGCACGCACGGCCTCTCGAACGCCGCGCAGCAGGTGGCGATGGTGTGGCGCGAGGTGCCGGTGCCGGTCATCGCGGCCGTGCACGGCGTGGCCTTCGGCGGTGGGCTTCAGGTGGCGCTGGGCGCCGACATCCGGCTCGTGGCCGCCGACACCAGGCTGTCGGTGATGGAGATCAAGTGGGGCCTCGTGCCCGATATGGCCGGCATGGTGCTGATGCGCGAACTCGCGCGCACCGACGTCGTGCGCGAACTCACCTTCACCGGCCGCATCTTCTCGGGCGAGGAGGCCGTGCGCCTGGGCCTGGCCACGCGCGTGGCCGCCGACCCGTTGGCCGAGGCGCTGCAGATGGCGCACGAGATCGCAACCAAGAGCCCCGACGCGATCCGCGCCGGCAAGCGGCTGCTGAACGCGTCGCTCGCGCACAGCGCCGCCGAGCTGCTGATCGCCGAGTCGGTCGAGCAGCAGGCGCTGATCGGCAGCCCCAACCAGCTCGAGGCCGTGAAGGCCAACATCGAGCGGCGGGCGCCGCAGTTCAGCGCGCCGGCCTGAGTTTCTTCTTCTCGTTTTTCTTGCGTTCCTCGCGGTGCGGACACCGCGAGGCGCAGCTGTTTGCGCGCCCGTTTCTGCCGGTAGAAGCGGCGCTCGCAACATTTCGTATGCCAAAAATCGTACACAAAGCGCGCCACCCGTGTCTTTGTGTAAGAATTAAGTAGTTGTTTTCCCGAGTAATTCGGCGGAATTGACCGCACTTTGTGTGCAGAAGGTCACGTCTTGCCGTATGCCCTCGGTCGGGAAAATGACTATCGGAGTCACACTCGAAAACAATTAATCAACTTTTGCTTTGGCTAGCGACGGCGTTCCGCATGTCGACGAATACGTTTTCTTGCAATCTCAGCGTGCCCATCCTCGTGGGCGAGGACCGCTACAAGTACGTCCCGATCGTGGGGGTGTTTCGCAGCATCCCCATCGAGCAGGTCGACGAGTGGGTGATGCACCCCGACGGCCGTCCGCGCAGCGATCGCGAACTCGCCGCCGAAGTGCTGGTCGAAATCCGCAAGCCGCTCGGCACCAGCGGCCACACGGCGCCGAACGCCTTCGATGTCGCCGACATCCTGCAGCTCGATCGCGCGGCTGCCATCGTGGTGTCGACCTTTCTCGCGGCGCTGCCGCGGGTCTGAACACCGCCTCGCGGCGTCTTCCTTTTTCTTCCCGTCTCAGCTCGCGATGGCGCCGACCGCCCAGTAGAAGGTCGGCCGCGCACCGTTGAGCAGGTGGTCGCCCACCACGCGTCCCTTGTAGATCGTCGGGTTGTGCGACGCCAGCGTGCGCGCATTGCGCCAGTGCCGGTCGAGCCGCCGGTCTTCCTGCAGCGCCGAGGCGCCGCCGATGTCGAACAGCCGCGTGCCCGCCTGCAGCACCGCATCGACGATGCCGGCCTGCGCCTTGGCGGTGTTCAGCTCCACCTCGAACAGCAACTGCTCGGGCACGGCCTCGCCGCGCTGCAGGTGGCGATCGACCTCGCCCAGGCCGCGTGCTACCGCCTGCACCGTCGACGCCGCCACGAAGGCCGTGCTCGCGAGCTGGCCGATCACCTGCTGCACCAGCGGGTCTTCGCGCGGCGTGGCGCCGCTGCCGTGGCTGTAGACGCGCTTGCGCGGCTGCACGAAGGCCACGGCATCGCGCACGATGGCGCGTGCGATGCCCGCCAGCGTCGCCAGGTGCGTGAGCTGGAAATGCGCGGTGAGCGGCGTGGGCTGGTCGCGCACGTACAGCAGCACGTGCTCGGGCTTCACGCGCACCTGGCGAAAGCGCGTCGTGCCCGAGGCGCTCAGGCGCTGGCCGAAGCCGCGCCAGTCGTCGACACGCTCGACGCCCGCCGCTTCCGCCGGCACGAGCGCGATCACGCGGTCGCTGCTGCCGTCGTCGTTCAGGCGCTGGGCCGCGACCGAGATCCAGTCGGCGTAGAGCGTGCCGGTGCTGTAGAACTTGTCGCCGTCCAGGCGCCACGTGTCGGCGCTCTGCGCGTCGCGCGTGAGCGTGGTCTGCAGCGCGCCGAGCGCGCCTTCGCCGAGCTCGGTGGTGGCGTTGCCGAAGATCACGCCGTCGGCCGCCAGGCGCATCCAGGGGCCGTGCAGCGCAGGATCGATCTCGGCGAACAGGCGCTCGATGAAGCCGAAGTGCGCGCGAAGGATCTGCGGCAGGTTGGAGTCGGCTTCGCCGAGTTCGATCAGCAGGTCGTACAGCTGCTCGACCGATGCGCCCAGGCCGCCGTGTTCGAGCGGCACGCGCAGTGCGCCGAAGCGGGCGGCCTTGAGCCAGGCCACCGGCGCGTAGGCCAGTTCGCGGTCGTTCTCGCGCTGCGCCGCGTGCTCGGTGATGCGCGCGAAGACGGGGCGGAAGCGCTCGGCGAGTTGCTGAGACGAAGGTGCGAGGGTGGAAGGGCGGGCGGGAGCCGTGGGCGCGGCAGGGCGCGTCGGCGTGTCGTGGATGGATGCCATGGAGAGCCGGGCGGCCCCGAGGGCGCGCCGGAAAAAGAGCGATACAGGCGTGGGACTGTGCCCGCGCCATGCCGTCGCTGGGAAATACGCTTTTCGTGTTTTCTTATGCGCGGCGGGCGGGCTGCGCCGTCGCGTCAGAACTCGCCCTTCAGCCCCACGCGCACGCCCACCGATCCGCTCGCGCCGCTGACTCCGGCGGAGAGCGCCAGCGGCATGTCCGTCGCGAGGCGGTGCACGACGCTGGCACCCATCGCGGAGTGGCCCTTGTAGTTCGCCAGCTGCGCGGCCCAGCTGGTCTTGCCCGGTGCGGACGGCATCGGCGCATCGCCCATCGCCATCGCCGCGGCCACGCCCTTGGCCGCGAAGCTGCGCGCCTCCGACACCGCGGCCGCCGTCAGCTGCTGGGCCTGCTGCAGATTGACCGCGTCGGTGGGCAGCACGCCGGGCGCCACGTTGGCGATGCTGCGCGTCTGGCCGGTGGCGGCATTGCCCACCGACACCGAGTTGTCGCGCGTGGCCACCGAGCCCTGGCCGAGGGCGACCGAGTTCGATCCCGCGGCCAGCGTGTTGGCGCCCAGTGCCACCGCGTTGTTGCCGGTGGCGACGGCGTCGTTGCCGACGGCGGTCGTCGGATCGGCCAGCGCCTTCGCGCCCGCACCGATCGCCACCGAGCCCGCGTAGCGCGCCTGCGCCCCGTTGCCCATCGCCGTGGTGTTGTCGCCCTGGGCCGTGGCGTTGGTGCCCAGCGCCGTGGCGCCCGTGCCCGTGGCCTGCGTGCCGGTGCCGCAGGTCACGTTGCCGCCGCTGAAGCTGCACAGGCCGTTGGACAGCGCCTGGTTCATGACGCCCTGCAAGGCGGCGATCTGCTGCATCGTGAAGGTGTTGGCGGTGGTCAGCGCGCCTTGCTGCACCTGCTGCAACTGGCCGACGTTGGCGGCATCGGTGGCGGCGACGCCCGCGCGCACGTTGCTCAGCGTGGTGCCGGCGCCGCCGTTGGCGTTCAGCGCGACCTGGGCACCGCCCGCGCCGTACTGCACGGAGTTGTTCGCCACGCCCAGTGCGGTGTTGGCCGTGCCTTGCGCGGCGACGGCGGTGGCCTTGGCATCCGTGGCGCTGGCTTGCGCGCCTTGCGCCGCGCCGAGGGCCGTGTTGGCGGTGCCCTGGGCCGTGGCTGCGGCCGTGGTTGCGGTGTTGGCCGTGCTCTGGGCGGTCGCCGCTGCGGCCTGCGCGGTGGCGACGCCCGCCTGCGCGGTTTGCGCGGCGCCCAAGGCGGTGTTGGCTGTGCCTTGCGCCGCGCCCGCGGCGTCCCTGGCGAGGACGGCCGTGCCATTGGCCGCGGAGGCCGCGGCCTGTGCGGTGTCCGCGGCCTGCCGCACGGTGTACAGCTGGCCGCCGTTGACGGCATCGGTGCTGGTGGCGTTCACCGCGCCGGCGCTCACGTTGACCAGGCCGCGCGTCTGTCCCGCGCTGCCGAAAGACACGGTGTTGGCCGATGTGGCGACCGAGTTCGCGCCGATGGCCACGCCGCCGTTCGCACCGTTCACGACCCGGCTGCCGGAGCCGATCGCCACGCTGCCCGTGGCCTGCGCCGCCGCACCCGAGGCGGTGTCGCTCGCGCCGCCGATGGCGGTGCTGCCGTTGCCGGAGGCCTGGGCGCCCTGTTGGGTGCCCAAAGCGCTGCCGATGGCGACCGCGGCGTTGCCCGATGCCTGTGCGCCGCTGCCGCCCGATGGGCCGTTGTTGCCGCAACAACCGTTGCTGCCTGTGGCTCCCGCGCCGAGTGCGATGGCCCCGCCCGCCGATGCCACGGCACCACGTCCTCCAGCGCCGCCTATGCCGCCTGCTTCGCTCGATCCGCCGGTCCCTCCGCCGCCGACGGCCGTTGCGCCGCCGGCGGTGGCGCTGGCACCGGTGCCACCCGAGCCACCGGTTCCGCCAGAGGTCGCGGCCCCGCCATTGCCCCCCGCACCCAGTGCTGTCGCGCCGTCGAAGGCGGCCGAGGCTGCGGCGCCGCCGAGGCCGCCTGTTCCTGCCGAACTGCTCGTGCCTGCGCTGCCCGCATCGCCGTGCGTCAAGCCGGCCGCATGGACGCTGCCTGCGGCTAGCAAGGCCACGGCAGCCAAGTGCCGAAGGGCGCGGACGCGCGACGGTTGCCCATGGACACCATGGATGTGGACGTGGATCGGCATGGACTCTTCCCCTGTGAAAGCAAACAAGACAAACGCGACGGAGTGTGTCTTTTTGCCCTCGAGGGAGCCATCACCGAAAACTGGTACGAGCCCTCGCCAGGGTGCTAGATCGCCTTGACTTCGAAGTACGCCTCGTCGGTGTCGCCCAGGTCGCGAAAGCCCGCCGTGCGCGCGGCGTCGTAGGCCTTGACCCAGCGCGCGGCCAGCGCGATCTCGCGCTTGGTGAGGTCGGTGTCGCTCGACTCGCTGGCGTTCTGGAAGGCGCGCATTGCCGGCAGCACGTCGGCGCCCAGTTGCTTTTCGAGTTCGCGCCGGAAGCGTTGCTCCGCGACCCTGACCGCGTCGGCCGACGAATGGGGGTAGTCGATCAGCTTGGCGGAAAAGGC
Organism: Variovorax sp. GW822-FHT04E09; assembly: GCF_058800845.1. NCBI lineage: Bacteria > Pseudomonadati > Pseudomonadota > Betaproteobacteria > Burkholderiales > Comamonadaceae > Variovorax > Variovorax sp. GW822-FHT04E09. Next base: position 923,314 of record NZ_JBXAMR010000001.1, on the reverse strand, counting down.
GTCACGCGGCTTGTCCTCGGTGTCTTCGAGCGCGGCCGCCGCGGCGGCGGGCTCGTGGAAGTTGAAGAGGGGCGAGGGCGGCGCTGCCGGCCGGGGGAAGAAGAGTTCAGCTTGGGTCATGGTTCACCCACGCGTTGGACTGGGATGCGTTCTTCGGCATGTGGATTCCTTGAGAATACTGTTTAAATGTACAGTATTGAATCCAGAATTCAAATGACAGACGGCGCGCATCTGGCGCACGGAACCCTCTGCTTTAATGGCGCCTTGCCGGGGTGGGCCCAGGCTTGTGTCACAGAGGAAGGCGACGTGCAGATGGATTGGATGACCGTCCTGGGGACCGTCGGAGTGATCGTCCTTCAAGGGCTGTCGTTCTGGTTCCTCTACTGGCTCTGGAAGAAGCTCCGTACGCCCAAGGTGCCCCGGGCGGGGGCTGCGCCCCTTGCGATCAAGGGCGGGGTAGTGCCCGTCGTGGCCACCTTCACCGGCCTGCGCGGACTGCCGTGGGTGGCGCTGGCGACCAACAGCCTGAACCCTGTCTTGCGCATCGAAAGCGAGCAGCTGGTGTACCGCGTGCTGCGCCAGCGCGAGCGGCCTTTCGCGGACATCCGCCAGGTCGATGTGCGCGAGGCCTATGGCACCTTCAACCTGATCTTCGAGTTCCATGACGCGCGCCGGACCTTCGTGGCCAATGTGGGCACTGCGGCGCGCGGGGCACAGGCGTTGGCGCTGCTGCCGCCGGGCGTGCCGTTGTCCGCGCGTGCACAGGCCGCTGTCGCCGACGGGCACTGATGGCCGCCATGTCCGCAGCCTTTTTCTCGATGGTGCCCTTGCTTGTCTACGGGCTCGTGGCCTGGTTCGTGGCCATGGTCGCCTTGCTCGTGCTGGGCCTTGTATGGCTGGCGTTGGATTGGCCGGGCGCCGTGCCGCTGTCCAGGTTCGCGGCCTGGTTCGGCTTCCTCACGGATGCGGTCTTCAGTCTCCTGGGGGGCTTCGCCATGGGCGCCTTCGCCGTCTGGGACACGATCAAGAAGTCGCGAACCGCCATGACGGACCTGCCTTCGATGGCCGAGTACATCATCGTCCCGGTGGTGCTGGGGGGGCTGTCGCTGCTCATCATGAAGCACGGCTGGTACACCTTGACCACCAGGCTGCGTGGCAAGACACGCTGAAGGCGCAAGCGGCCAGGGTCGGCGTCCGCTGCCCGTGCCATTCTTTCAGCGACGACTCATTGCCAGGTGGTCCTTCCCTTGTTCTGACGGCCAGGGGCCAAGGGCCTCAACGGCCGGGTCCGAAATGATTCTGCGCAACGCACCGGCGCCCGCCGGATTGCACTGCATTGCAGGCGTTCTCTGCGGCGGCGTACTGCTGTTGGCGCGTCTGGCGTTCCGCAGCGATCTGGGCGGGTGTCACGCCGGGCTCGGTAGGGCAGTTGGCGGCGATCATGTCCAGCACCGTCTTTGTCATGAACATCACCGTTTCCTGGCTGGCGGTGATCGAGGCATTGGGTGTGACCTTCGTCGCGATGACCGACTGCTTCATGGCTTCGCAGGTCTGACTGGAAAGGCGCGTTCCGACAGGGCGGCTGGCCGCGTTGGCCGTGCCCCCTGACGACGAACCTCCACCCGCGGTCGTGCTGCCACCCGACTCACCCGTCATCTGCCGCGCCGTCGTGGCCGCCAGCGGATGGTCGGGGAAGCGGCTCATCAACGTGCGCTGCACTTCGCGCGCGCGGGCGCGGTCGCCCTGTGCGTTCAACTCGTCGGCGCGAGCGAACAGCTGGCCGGGGTTCATGGTCTGCAGGCTAGCCTGGAACTGCTGCTCGGCGCGTGCGGCCTCTTCGCGCTTGCGTTGCTTCTCGGCCTCTGCTGCGAGCCTTGTCTTCTCGGCGGCCTCGCGGGTGGCGGCCTCGCGCGCGGCCGGCAGATTGACCTCGGTGCGGACTCCGGCCACGTCGTACTGCGTGCCCACCGACAGCTTGCCGTTCTCGTAGCGGCCTTCTTCGGCCAGCGTGCCATCGGCGCGGTACTCACGTCCTTGTGTGCGCCAGTTGGTGCTCATGCTTCCTTCGAAACGTGTGCCGTCGGCGCGCGAAAAAGTACCCTGGAAGGATGCGTTCTTGCTCCAGGTGCCTGACCGCGTCGATCCGTCCCTGAGCGCCTGCACGCCTTGTCCTTCGCGGTTGTCGCTGGCCACCTCTCCCACGTAGCGATTGCCATTGGGGGCGTACAGCATGTCGGCGGCACCATGCACGCGATTGGCGTTGAACTGTCCGCGCTGGATCTCGCCATCGGAAAAGATGCGTGTGCCGGTGCCGTCTGCCTTGCCGTCCTTGACTTGCCCGTAGTAGACCCAGGTCGTGTCACCGTTGCTCTTGCCCGACAGCATGTCGCCAGTGCCCACCTCGCGCACGCGCGCCCCGATCTCCTGCGACAGGCGCTGCGGCTGCGCCAGGCCACCGAGCTTGCGCTCGTTCTCGCGGTCATCGCCCTCGAGCACCGCGGTGAACATCGCATCGGGCGTGACCTCCTTGCGATAGAAACCGAAGAAGTTGCGGGTGCCTTCGCCGATGGCCGTCTGCAGCCGCTCGAGGTAGCCCTTGGCGCGCGCGCAGGTCTTCTGCGCGCTCAGAACGAAACGGCAACCGATGTGGGCTGAGCAAAGGTCGGCCTGGGTGACCGTGGCTTCGTCCTTGAGCTCGAGGCAATTCGCGATCTCGGGATTGACCTGGGCCCGCGCTGCCATCGGGACGGCGAGCACACAGGCGCTGAGGATGAGTGCCGACAGGAGAGGGTGCGGGAACCGGATCGCCTGCCTGGGGCGTTGGTGCCCTCTGCGCATGGAATTGGAAACGGGGGCTGTTTCTCGTGCGGTGGTCGCCATCGTCATGACGTTCTCCTCGGTTTTGTGATCGGCCGAATCTAGCGGAGCGATCTGCAAACCAAATACCGCTTTTGTGGGAGTCCACGGGAACCGGTGGGTCGTGTCGTTTGGCGGCGATACGAGAGGCGCATGCCGGCGCCGCGGTGGGGCGCAGGGCTTCCCGACATGCGATCAGGACGCGGACGACAGAGGGGAAATGGTGTCCGGAGGAGGTTGAAGGGGGCGCAACCAGGTCGTCACGTCGCCAGTGCGCCGTTCTTGATCGGCTGCGGGAAGTTGGTCGCTGGGCCGACGCCACAGAGCCTGAGCCGCCCTGAATTGCGCCTCGATCCTGGCTTCGGTCAGGGCCGAGGACCGTGCAATACTGGCGCGATGACTCGCATCGAAAAACTACTTGAGGGGATCGATCTTCAGGCTGCGGCGGGGATCGAGATCGGAGCACTGGACAAGCCCATCATTCCGCGGGAATCGCCCGGGGTGTTCTATGTTGACCACGTAGACACGCCAGCCTTGCGCGAGAAGTACGGCGACGATCCGCAGGTCAACGTGGACAACCTTGTTCATGTCGGTGGAGTCTGGGGCGAGAAGGGACTACCGGAGATCGCAGCCTCCGTGGCTCCCGTGGATTTCCTTGTCGCCTCGCACGTCATCGAGCATGTTCCCAACCTCATCGCCTGGCTGAAGGAAATCGAAGCGGTGCTGAAGCCCACGGGAAGCCTGCGCTTGGCGATCCCAGACAGGCGCTACACCTTCGACCTGCTGCGAACCGAAACCGTGCTGGCCGATGTCCTGTCCGCCTATCTCGTTGGCGCGCGTATCCCTCAGATCCGGCAGGTGATCGATGACGTGGCGAACGTTGCCGAGGTCGATACGTGGCACGTCTGGGACGGAACGCTCGACCGCTCGCGCCTGGCATTGCTGCATCCGCCGGCCGACATTGAGATGCTGGCGCGCGACGTGCTGGAGAACCAGACGTACCGTGATGTGCACTGCTGGGTGTTCACCCCGTCGTCGTTCGCCCAGCTCATGGGGCGGATGGCCGAACTGGGCTACCACTCGTTCAAGTGCACTCGACATTTCCCGACCGAATACCACCAGAACGAATTCATCGTGCACGCCCAACCAGGTGCGAATGCCGCAGAGGCGGCCGCGAGCTGGCAAGCGATGTTCGTTGATGTGGAGCGCGATGCCGTGGAGAAGGCGGAGCCTGCGGCTCTGGAACGGGCAATGGCTTCGCGAGATGCCGAGATCGAGGCACTCCAGGCACAGGTGGCAAACCTGAAGGCAACCATCAAGGCCTTGAAGGATTCGAACTCCTGGAAGGTCACTGCGCCCATGCGTTCAGTCGTGCACGCCCTGCGGCGCGGTCGCTGATCTGGCGCTTACCACCAAGCAGGTACGGGCATCCGCCGCAGCGACCAAGGGAAAGGGTGAGCAGGGTCGGCGGCCACCGTTGCTCGTGGCGCAAGAACGCCGGCTTCTACGGAGGAGAAATGGCTGTTTCCGGCTCTTTGTGGGGGAACGCGGAGCCAAGAAATGGCCTGCCCGGAGGGGATCGAACCCCCGACAACCTGCTTAGAAGGCAGGTGCTCTATCCAACTGAGCTACGGGCAGATTCCGGTTGAGAAGCGAGGGCCGGAGCCTTCGGTCCTCGGGCCGCAAGGGATGCGGCAACAGACCCGAAAAATCAACGGTCTGGACGCTTCTGCCTCTGACCGGGGAAGCGCGGATTCTACCTACATCCCTCCATGCACGACGCCTTCGGCGGCGGTCGTTGAGAGGGCGAAAGGGCGGGGTCGGCGCGGGACGACACCCTGGCGGTCTCGGCGGCCTGCTTCGACGCGAGCTGCTTCTTGCCGCAGGTGCTGCACCGGTAGAACCTGAGGGCCGGCAGCATCCTCATCCAGGTTCGTCGCTCGATGCGGCGAAGGCCGGCCAGGCCGCAGGAACATCGGAGAAACAGATTCAGCAGCATCACAGAAGAGTTCAAACCGGGAAGGTGTCGACACTCTTTCCCCGACGCTGCTTCGCGGTTTGCGCAACCGTGAAGCACCCGCGTTCGATTCTGTGGGGGCACAAGGCATGCAGCGAAAGGGCTGCACGCGCAACAGATTGCTAAGGAGGGCGTTTCGACCGTCTGATGCCTTTGTGGATCGCTGGGGCGGAGGGGGCGTCAGACGTTTTCCGAGCGGTACTTCCAGACCGCGTCGTTCACCGCGCGTTCGGACGCCAGTTGCTTCTTTCCGCAGGCGCTGCATTGGTAGAAGCGCAGGCTCGAGAAGAGTCGCATCCATGGCCGGCGCTCGATGCGTGCGAGATGCCTGAGGCCGCAAGAACAGCGGGAAAAGTAATTCAGCATCGGAAAAGGGTCCAGGGGTGAGGGTTCTGTTGCGACGTCCATCCCTGACTCAGCTCTTCGGCTTTGTAAACGCGATTCCACTTACTTTGTAAACACGATCACGATTGGCTTGATTCTGCGTGAGCGCCGAGGGCCTCGCGGGTAGTTCCTTAAGAAAAAGGTTGTCTTGACGGTGTAACAACAAGGCAGCGGCGTTGCCTGATGTACGGAAAGCCGTGGGTCGTGCTACGAAACGTCTAAAGGGCGGTGAGATTCGCGGTGATCGCGAGCGGCCCGGAAAAGAAAAAAGCCTGCAACGACTTTCATCGTTGCAGGCTTTCACTTTTCTTTTGGTCGGGGCGAAAGGATTCGAACCTTCGACCCTCTGGTCCCAAACCAGATGCGCTACCAGGCTGCGCTACACCCCGCCAAGCCTTCCATTCTAGCCCGAATAAGAGGCCGCTCAGCGCTTCTCGTACTGCGTCTTGCCAAAAAGGATCTCGCGCGCCTTGTCATCGGTGATGGGGCGGCGCAGGTCGGCCAGCACTTTCACGCCGCGCTGCACGGCGGGGCGCGCGGCGATGCCGTCGAACCAGGCCTTCAGGTGCGGGTAGTCGGTGAGGGTGATGCCCTGGTTTTCCCAGCTGCGCAGCCACGGGAAGATGGCGATGTCGGCAATCGAATAGCTCGTGCCGGCGATGAACTTGTGCTTGGACAGCTGCCGGTCGATCACGCCGTACAGGCGCCTGGCTTCATTGGTGTAGCGGTCGACGGCATAGGCGATCTTCTCGGGCGCGTAGATGCGGAAGTGGTGCGCCTGGCCGAGCATCGGACCGACGCCGCCCATCTGGAACATGAGCCACTGCAGCACGTCGTAGCGTTCGCGGTCGCCCGTGGGCAGGAACTTGCCGGTCTTGCCCGCGAGGTACACGAGGATGGCGCCCGATTCGAACAGCGAGATCGGCTGGCCGTCCGGTCCGTCGGGATCGGTGATGGCGGGGATCTTGTTGTTCGGGCTGATCTTCAGGAACTCGGGCGCGAACTGGTCGCCGGTGCCGATGTTCACCGGGTGCGCGTGGTACGGCAGGCCGCACTCCTCGAGCATGATGTGAATCTTGTGGCCGTTCGGCGTGGGCCAGGAATAAACCTCGATGGGCGATGCGGGCATGTCGCGGGCTCCGGAGTGAGAGGGTTGTGACGGGAGAACGGCAGCATATACACGCGCATCCGGACGCGTGCGGGTGCGGGCATTGGCCGTTCAGCCGCTGGTCACCCCACCTGCCGCTCGTGCGCGTTGCACCACATCCAGTGTTCGCCGGGCTCGATCGACTGGATCACCGGATGCCCTTCGGCCCGCGCATGCTTCGTGGCGTGGCGATTCTTCGACGAGTCGCAGCAGCCCACATGGCCGCAGTGCACGCACAGGCGCAAGTGCACCCAGGTGTCGCCGGTCTTCAGGCAGTCTTCGCAGCCGCGGGGTGTGTGCGGTGGGGCGAGGTCGGCAGGAACGTGTTCGCAGGCTTGGATGGGCATGGGTGTCTCAGGACAAAAAGAAAGATTCAAGCCACGGCCGAGGCCGACGACAGGTGCTGGTGAATGAGCGCCACCACCGCAGCGCCTTCGCCGATCGCGCCGCCCACGCGTTTGACCGAGCCCGAGCGCACATCGCCCACCGCGAACACGCCCGACACGCTCGATTCGAGCGCCGTGGCCGGACGTGCCGGAAAGCCGCTGCTCGCGGCCGCACCGGTCAGCACGAAGCCGTGCTTGTCGACCGACACGCCGCAGCCTTCGAGCCATGAGGTCTCGGGCTCCGCGCCGACGAACAGGAAGATGTTGCGCGCGGGGCAGTCGTGCTCCTGGCCCGAGGTGTGGCAGCGCCACGTGGCGCCGGTCAGGCCTTCTTCGGGCGCGCCGTGCAGCCGCACGAGCTCGGTGTGCGGCTGCAGCGAGATGTTGGGCGTGGCCTCGATGCGGTCGATGAGGTAGCGCGACATGCTGGCCGCCAGCGACGGCCCGCGCACCAGCACGTTGACCTTGGCCGCATGGCGCGACAGGAACACCGCCGCCTGGCCCGCCGAGTTGCCGCCGCCCACCAGCGCCACTTCCTGCTGCGCGCAGATCTTGGCTTCGATGGCCGAGGCCCAGTACCAGATGCCGCGGCCTTCGAATTCGGCCAGGCGCGGCACGCCGGGTCGGCGGTAGCGCGCGCCGCTCGCAATGACCACCGTGCGCGCGTTGATCGTGCGGCCGTCGGTGAGCTTCAGCGCCAGGCTGTCCCGCGCGTTCTCGCGCGAGCAGTCGAGCGCCGCGACCTGCGCCGGGATCAGCATCTCGACACCGAACTTCTGCGCCTGCACGAACGCGCGGCCCGCCAGGGCCTGCCCCGAGATGCCGGTCGGAAAGCCCAGGTAGTTCTCGATGCGCGCACTGGCGCCGGCTTGTCCGCCGAAGGCGCGGCAGTCGAGCACGATCACGCGCAGACCTTCGGAGGCCGCATACACCGCGGTCGCAAGGCCCGCCGGCCCGGCGCCGACCACGGCCACGTCGTAGAGCTCGTCGCGCGCCGCGGTGTCGACCATGCCGAGGCAGCGCGCCAGGCCTTCATCGCTCGGGTTGACCAGCACCGAGCCGTCGGGGCAGACGGCCAGCAGCTGGTCGGGGCCGTACTGGGCGAGCAGGGCGGCGGCATCGGCGTCGGCCGCCGCATCGACCAGGTGATAAGGATGGCCGTTGCGGCGCAGGAAGTTCTCCAGCCGCGCCATTTCGGGCGAGTCGGGCCGCCCGATCAGCACCGGCCCGGCCGCACCCGATTCGATGAGCGCCACGCGCCGCAGGATCAGCGCGCGGGTGATGCGCTCGCCCAGGTCGGCCTCGGCCACCAGCAGTGCGCGCAGGCGGTCCGGCGGCACGACCAGCGCCTCGACTTCTTCGTCGGCATGCCCGTCGACCAGGGCAGGGCGCCCGCTCAGCTGGCCGACCTCGGCGAGGAATTCGCCCGGCCCCTGGCGCGCGATCGGCACCACGTGGCCCAGGCCGTCGCGCTGCGTGACGGCGACCACGCCCTTGAGCAGCACGAACATGCCGGCGCCGGTCTCGCCGGCGGTGAACAGTCGTTCGCCGCGCGCAAAGCGCTGCACGCTGCCGAAGCTGGCGATGCGTGCCATCTCGGCGTCACTGAGGACGGGAAAAGTCTGGTGCAGGCGGCTGTTGGCGCCTGGTGCGTCGGTGGCCATGGGGTCGAACTCCGTGTCGCGAATGCCCCGCATTAGACGCTGAAGCGGTGCCAAAGCGACGCTGGCGCGCGTTGTAACAACGTCATGTGTCTGCCACGCCGCTGACATGCCGGTTTCATTGCGCGTGTCCAGACTCGGTCAGCAGAAAGGGATTTCCCATGAAAGAACTGCCGAACCCGACGTTTCCGCTCTCGCAGCTCGGACTGCGCGCAGCCTTGTGGCCCGCACCCGCGGCCGGAACCCCCGCCGTTGCCGCCGCTGCCGCGACCGTCGCCGCACTGGCCACCCGCACGGCGGTGCCCGAGGCGCCGCTGGCCGTCATCGTGCCACCGGTGGTCGAAGCCAAGCCGGGCATCACGGTGAGCTGGGCGCGTCATCTGGATGACGTGCGCGCCGCGCAACGCCTGCGTCACGACGTGTTCGTCGGCGAGATGGGCGCACGTCTGACTACGCCGCTGGCCGGCCACGACATCGACCTGTTCGACGACTTCTGCGAACACCTGCTGGTGCGCGACGAGCTCACCGGCCAGGTCATCGGCACCTACCGCGTGCTGACCCCCGCGCAGGCGCGCCGCGTCGGCAGCACCTACAGCGACACCGAGTTCGACCTGACCCGTTTGCGCGACCTGCGCGAGCGCATGGTCGAGCTGGGCCGCAGCTGCGTGCACGCCGAGCACCGCCAGGGCGGCGTGATCCTCGCGCTGTGGGGCGCGCTGGCCGGCTTCATGCACCGCAACAAGCTCGACACCATGATCGGCTGCGCGAGCATTCCGATGTCGCACAACGGCGTGACCAGCGGCGACGCGGCCGCCAGCATCTGGCGTCAGCTCTCGGCCAGCCACCTCGCGCCGATCCAGTACCAGGTGCAGCCGCGCCTGCCGCTGCCGGTCGAGCGGCTCGACAGCGCGCTCGACGTGGAACCGCCTGCGCTCATCAAGGGCTACCTGCGCCTGGGCGCCAAGGTGCTCGGCGCGCCGGCCTGGGACCCGGACTTCAATACCGCCGACCTGCCGATGCTGATGCGCATCGACGACCTGCCAGCGCGCTACCGCAAGCACTTCCTCGGCGCATGAAGCCGGCGGCCATCCGGCCCGACGCCGGGCCGCACGCTGCTTCGCCGTCGCCGAATGTGTCAGGTTCGCTCTCTGTGGGGCAGGGCGCGTCACGCGAATGTCATGGAACTGTCACGGACGAAGTTGACACTGTCATATTTCAGCCGTCGTGTTCTCCCGTGCCGCTTGCTCCAGAATCAGTGCCCATGCCCTCCCTCTCCGCTGACCCGTCGCGCGCCGGCGAAGCGCCTTCGTTCGCGTTGCTGGACCGCGACCACAGCATCCTCTCGTTCAACGAGCGCGTGCTCGACTGGGCCCACCGGCCCGAAGTGCCGCTGATCGAACGGCTGCGCTACCTGTGCATCGTGTCGTCGAACCTCGACGAGTTCTTCGAAGTCCGTGCCGCGCCGCACCTGAGCGCGGGCAGCGCCGGTGATCGCAAGGGCACCTACACGGTCGAATCCTTCGAGCGCCTGTCGGAAGCGGCCCATGCCCTCGTGGCGCGCCAGTACGCGCTGTACAACGACGAGCTGATGCCGACCTTTGCCACGCACGGCATCCACATCGTGTCGCACGGCGAACGCAACCCGGCCCAGCGCAAGTGGGTCAGCGAGTATTTCGAGCGCGAAGTGCGCCCGCTGCTGATCCCCGTGGGGCTCGACCCGGCGCATCCGTTCCCGCAGGTGGCGAACAAGTCGCTGAACTTCATCGTGCGCCTGGGCGGCAAGGACGCCTTCGGTCGCGAGAACCCGATCCAGATCGTCAAGCTGCCGCGCGTGCTGCCGCGCCTGATCAAGATGCCGGCCAAGGTGTCGGACGGCAAGACACTGTTCGTGGCGCTGTCGAGCGTGGTGCGCGCCCACCTGGCCAGCATGTTCCCGGGCCGCGAGGTGGGCGACTTCTCGCAGTTCCGCGTGACGCGCCACTCCGACCTCGCGGTCGACGAGGAAGACGTCAAGAACCTGCGCACCGCGCTGCGCCAGGGCCTGCAGCATCGCCACTACGGCCAGGCCGTGCGGCTCGAGGTGTCGGCCAGCTGCGCCGAGTCGCTCGCGAGCTTCCTGCTCGCGCAGTTCAACCTGCCGCCGCAGGCGCTGTACCGCGTGCACGGCCCGGTGAACCTGGCGCGGCTCACGCAGCTCATCGATCTGATCGGCGAGCCGCAGCTGCGCTTTCCTCCGTACGCGCCGTCGTTCCCCGTCACGCTGTCGCCCGCCCAGTCGTTCTTCGAACGGCTGCAGCGCGGCGACGTGCTGATCCACCAGCCCTTCGAAAGCTTCGACGGCGTGCTGGCCTTCCTGCGCGAGTCGGTGCTCGACCCGCAGGTGCTGGCGATCAAGCAGACCATCTACCGCACCGGCGCCGACTCCGAGCTCATGGACCTGCTGCGCGAAGCCGTGCGCCGCGGCAAGGAAGTGACGGTGGTGGTCGAGCTGAAGGCGCGCTTCGACGAAGAGGCCAACATCAACTGGGCCGAGATGCTCGAGTCGATCGGCGCGCAGGTGGTGTACGGCGTGGTGGGCCTGAAGACCCATGCCAAGATGCTGCTGGTGACGCGCCGCGAGGGCAAGCAGCTGCGCCGCTACGGCCATCTGTCGACCGGCAACTACAACCCGCGCACGGCGCGGCTGTACACCGACATCAGCCACCTCACGGCCGACCCGGCGCTCACGGCCGACATGGAAGCCGTGTTCGTCCATCTGGCCAGCCAGAGCCGCCTGCCCAAGCTCAACCGCATGTGGCTCGCGCCCTTCGACCTGCATAAGAACCTGGTCGCGCGCATCGATGCGCTGGGGCAGGCTGCTGCCAGCGGCGAGCCCACGCGCATCGTCGCCAAGATGAACGCGCTGACCGACGAGGAGATCATCGGCGCGCTCATCCGCGCGGGGCAGAAGGGCGTGAAGATCGACCTCATCGTGCGCGGCGCCTGCACGCTGCCGGCGCAGGTGCCGGGGCTCACCGACAACGTGCGCGTGCGCTCGGTGATCGGTCGCTTCCTCGAGCATTCGCGGGTGTTCTATTTCCGCCATGGCGAGGACGAGTCGCTGTACCTGTCGAGCGCCGACTGGATGAACCGCAACATGATGCGGCGCATCGAGCTGGCCTGGCCCGTGACCGACCCCAACCTGCGCCAGCGCCTCATCGACGAGTGCCTGGTGGCTTACCTGCACGATGGGCGCGACGCCTGGGACCTGGGCGGCGACGGCATCTACCGGCGTGTCGACCATGACACGCACCCCGGCGAGGCGGGTGCGTCCCCCGCGATCGAAGCGCATGGCGCCCAGGCCGCCTTGATGGGCCGCTATGCATCACGAGGAAACCACCGTGATGCGTCCGGCAATTGAAATTGAAGAAGAAGTTCGAAAGACGATGAGCATGGACTTGATCTTCTGGCGTCACGCCGAAGCCGAGGACTGGACCGAAGGGTGTGACGACATGCAGCGCTCGCTCACCCCGCGCGGCGAAAAGCAGGCCAAGCGCATGGCCACCTGGCTCGACCGGCAGCTGCCCGATGGCACGCGCATCGTGTGCAGCCCGGCGCGCCGCTGCGAGCAGACCGCGCTGGCACTGGGCCGCAAGTACAAGCTGCGCTCCGAGCTGTCGCCCGACACCACCCCCGACGCGCTGCTGGCCGCCACAGGCTGGCCCAACGGCAAGTCGGTGGTGCTGGTGATCGGCCACCAGCCCTCGCTGGGCCAGGCCATCTCGATGCTGCTCGGCCTGAAGCAGGACAGCTGCCCGGTGCGCAAGGGCTCGCTATGGTGGATCCGCACCCGCGAGCGCGACGGCGACGTGCAGACCGTCGTCGTGACGGTGCAGGCGCCCGAGCTTCTCTAGCTGCCAAAGCCGTCCTCCGCCGCGAACCCTGCCTGACGCGTGCGGACAGGCGCTTTGTCACGGTTGCGGGCAGAGCTGGCAGGGCGCTTGTCTCCCGGAAAAAGGGGCGAAGCACTCATGCGCGCGCGCGGCGCAATTTCTACAGTGTGACTCCACGGCAGCGTGCTTTTGACGCCGATGCGGGAAAGAAGCGGTGCCGGTCGACCACATCACTGGGGAAGACGCATGAAACCGCTCAACACACTGCCAGGAAGCTTCATGAACATGCTGCGTGCAGACGCGGACGTGCGGTTGAAGGCGCTGATTTTTCTGCTTGTTGCCGCAGCCCTGCTGTCGGGGTGCGCGATGAACACCGCCGCGCCTGTGCCGCCGACCCGTCACGATGTCGCCCGGTCGATCGAGAAGGTCGAGCTCATCTACAACCAGGAAGACCAACTGATCGTCACGGATGGCGGCGGGTCGGGGCTGACGGGCTTCGCAGGGTTTCTGGGACCCCTCGCTGCGCTGGTGGCCATCTCCGTCGATACCAACAGCCGACTGACGATGGCCGCCCGGACCGACCAGCGCAGCAAGGAGTTCACGGCCGCAGTGAAGAGCAGCGGCGTGACCATGGGGCTGAACAGGCAGTTCGCAGAGCAACTGGCGGCGCGCCTGCGGGACAGTGGCCGCGAGGTGAAGCTGACGCCTTTCTTTCGCGCGACCGGAGAGCACGCGCAGATGCAGGTGCAGGAACTCCAGCCGACGCCCGGCTACAGCACATTGATCTTGCGGATCACGACGTCCTATGGCGCGGCCGATGCGACGTCGAGCTTCAAGCCATACGTCTGGGTGGAGCAGTTGCTCAGGGACGAGAAGCAGTCCGTCGTGGGCCAGACGTTGCAGGTCGCCGACGTGAGCGAGCCGACCTATCTCCTGTACGACGGCCTGCTCAAGGACACCGCAGGCGCTCGCGAAGGGTTGAAGCGCGGGCTCGACCAGATCGTGCAGCCGGCCTATGTCAGCCTGTTCGGGGAAGACGAGCCGCGCAAGGCCGGCGCTGCGGCAGTCACGCAGACGGCCGGCATCGACACGAAGTGAAACGGCTCAGGCGCCGCTGAGTTCCACGCGCCAGTTGCCGGTCTTTTGCCAGGCCAGCACTTCCTCGCGCAGGAGGTGCGCCGACTGCGGGTACATCTCGGCCCAGTCGGGCGCGCAGGCGATCGTGAAGGCCCTGGCACCGAGTGCCGCGAGGTTCAGCGCCTGCGGCTCGGGGTCGCGGCGCGCGTGGCACAGGATCACGGCCAGGCGCAGCGCCAGCAGCTGCATCACGAAGGTCTCGTCGTCCAGCGAGGCTTCGAGCTTGCGCAGCTTGCCGCGCTGGCCCAGCACCAACTGGCCGAGGGCGTGCAGTTCGTTCACTGCAAAGCCGGGCGCGTCGGTGTTGTCGAGGATGTAGGCGCCGTGCTTGTGATAGTCGCTGTGCGACACCAGCGCGCCGATCTCGTGCAACTGCGCGGCCCAGCCGAGCTTGCGCAGTGCGCGCCCGGCGCGGCTCGAGGTGCTGCCGCCGCGCGCGGCGGGGGCGAGCTGCACGAACAGTGCGGCGGCGGTGTCGCTCACGCGCTTGGCCTGCGCCGGGTCGACCGCGAAGCGGGTGGCGAGCCGCGCCACGGTGGCGCTGCGCATGTCGGCCACGCTCTCGTCGCGTTCGAGCAACTCGTAGAGCACGCCGTGGCGCAGGGCGCCCTGGGCGACCTTCATTTCCTGGATGTCGAGCAGGTCGAACACCGCGCGCAGCACGCTCAGGCCGCCGCCGATCACGGCCTTGCGGTCTTCGCGCATGCCGTCGATGCGCAGCTTGTCGATGCTGCCGGCCTTGAGCAGGCGGTCGAGCAGCCAGTCGAGGCCCTCGCGCGTGACCAGGCCGGCCTCGCCGCCGGCTGCGGCGAGCACGTCGCCCACCGCGCCGATGGTGCCGGAGGCGCCGTAGGCCACGTCCCACTGGTCGCGGGTGTAGCTGGAGAGCGCGTCGTCCAGCACAGCCTTGGCCGCGACTTCGGCGGCGCGGAAGGCGGGGGCGGTGAACTGGCCTTCGCCGAAATGCTTCATCGACCAGGCGACGCTGCCCACGCGGTACGACTCCATGCGCTCGGCCTCGAGCGCGTGGCCGATGATCATTTCGGTGGAGCGCCCGCCGATGTCGATGACGAGCCGGCGTTCCTGGTCGGAGGCGTCGGTGTGCGGCAGGTGGTGCGCCACGCCCTGGTAGATCAGTCGGGCTTCTTCCCGGCCCGGGATCACGTCGATGCCGAAGCCCAGGATGGTGCGCGCGCGCAACAGGAACTCTTCGCGGTTGCGCGCTTCGCGCAGGGTCTGGGTGGCCACGGCGCGCACCTGCGAGCGCTTGAAGCCGGCCAGCCGCTCGCCGAAGCGGGCGAGGGCGTCCCAGCCGCGCTGCATGGCTTCGGTCGTGAGGTTGCGGGCGCTGTCCAGGCCGTTGCCCTGGCGCACGGTTTCCTTGAGGTACTCGGTGCGGTGGATCTGTCCGTGGTCGACCTGGCCGATTTCCAGCCTGAAGCTGTTCGAGCCGAGATCGACCGCTGCGAGGCGGGTGCCGTTTTGCATGTTGTAGTGAAGAGGGCGGTTCTCTGATCGTAGCGCCGTGACAGCAGGCGCCGCCTCCCTGGATCGCGTCACGGCGAGGGCTGGAGGTTAGGTGGGGTGAATGACGGTTGTGTGACAGCGTCACACACAGCAGGGGTGGCGCAGCGGCATTTTCCCTCGACAGAAGGGGTGTCACATCGATGTCACAAAAGCTTTTTAGAGTCCGTTCGAGCCCCCAAAGGGACTACTTCTTACTTCTCAAGGAAGCTTTATGAAAACGACGTTCAAATTTGCAACCGCCGGCCTCGTGACCGCGCTGTTCTCCATTTCCGCCTTCGCACAAGACGTGACCGGCGCCGGCGCCAGCTTCCCCGCACCGCTGTACGCCAAGTGGGCTTCCGACTTCAACAAGGCCACCGGCGTCAAGATCAACTACCAGTCGGTCGGCTCGGGTGCCGGCCTCAAGCAGATCGAAGCCAAGACCGTCGACTTCGGCGCTTCGGACGCTCCCCTGAAGGACGACGAGCTGCAAGCCAAGGGCCTGATGCAGTTCCCCACCGTCATCGGCGGCGTGATCCCCGTGGTCAACATCCCCGGCATCAAGCCGGGCGAGCTGAAGCTCAACGGCCAGGTGCTGGGCGACATCTACCTGGGCAAGATCACCAAATGGAACGACCCCGCCATCAAGGCACTGAACGCGTCGCTGGCCCTGCCTGACGCCGCCATCGCCCCGGTTCGCCGCGCCGACGGTTCGGGCACCAGCTTCCTGTTCACCAACTACCTGAGCAAGGTCAACGCCGAATGGAAGAGCAAGGTCGGCGAAGGCACGGCCGTGAACTGGCCCACCGGCGCGGGTGGCAAGGGCAATGAAGGCGTCGCTGCTTTCGTGAACCGCCTGCCCAACTCGATCGGCTACGTCGAGTACGCCTACGTCAAGCAGAACAAGATGACCTACGCCCAGCTGCAGAACGCCGCCGGCACGTTCGTCTCGCCCGACGACAGCGCCTTCAAGGCCGCCGCCGCCGGTGCCGACTGGAACAAGAGCTTCTACCAGGTGCTGACCAACCAGGCCGGCAAGGATTCGTGGCCCATCACCGGCGCCACCTTCATCCTGATGCACAAGGTGCAGGACAAGCCCGCCAGCGCCACCACCGTGCTGAAGTTCTTCGACTGGGCCTACAAGGGCGGCGACAAGACGGCCGACGAGCTGGACTACGTGCCGATGCCCGACGCCGTGAAGGCCACCATTGCCAAGGCATGGGGTGAAGTGAAGGACGCATCGGGCAAGCCGGTCGCGTTCAAGTAAGAAGCAACCCTTCATCCACCCTCCAGGACGGCGCGCCCATGAGCAACTCTTCGCTCCAGGACGCGCCGCTTTCGTCTTTGCCGGAGCGACCCGTGTCATCCACCCTCCCTGCTGCCGCCTCCCTCGACCTCGCGGCCGAGCGCGCGCGCACCTCCGCCGCTCCTCCGCCGCCCGTCAAGGCGGCCCGTTCCGGCCCCATGGCCGACCGCCTCTTCGGCTGGGCCGCCAAGGGCGCCGCGCTGCTGACGCTCGCGATGCTGATCGGCATCCTGTTGTCGCTCGTTGCCGGCGCCTGGCCCGCCATTTCGAAGTACGGCCTCGGCTTCCTCACGAGCAGCGTGTGGGACCCGGTGAAGGACGAGTACGGCGGCCTCGTGATGATCTACGGCACGCTGGCCACCTCGTTCATCGCGCTGGTGATCGCCGTGCCGGTGAGCTTCGGCATCGCGCTGTTCCTGACCGAACTCTCGCCCAACTGGCTCAAGCGCCCGCTGGGCACCGCCATCGAACTGCTGGCTGCCGTGCCGTCCATCGTGTACGGCATGTGGGGCCTGCTGGTCTTCGGCCCCATTCTTTCCACCTGGGTGCAGCAGCCGCTACAGAAGCTGCTGGCCGGCGTGCCGTACCTCGGTGCCCTGGTGTCCGGCCCGCCCGTGGGCATCGGCATTCTGTCGGCCGGCATCATCCTGGCCATCATGATCATTCCGTTCATCGCCTCGGTGATGCGCGACGTGTTCGAAGTGACGCCCGCGCTGCTCAAGGAGTCGGCCTACGGGCTGGGCTCCACCACCTGGGAAGTCGTCTCCAAGGTCGTGCTGCCCTACACCAAGGCCGGCGTGATCGGCGGCATCATGCTCGGCCTGGGCCGCGCACTGGGCGAGACCATGGCCGTCACGTTCGTGATCGGCAACATGAACCAGCTCAACTCCCTGTCGGTGTTCGAGGCGGCCAACAGCATCACCTCGGCCCTCGCCAATGAATTCGCCGAAGCCGGCGCGGGCCTGCACCAGGCCGCGCTGATGTACCTCGGCCTCGTGCTGTTCTTCATCACCTTCGTCGTGCTGTCGCTCTCGAAGATGCTGCTGGCCCAGATGAAGAAGAGCGAAGGAACCAAGTCGTGAGCACCGCGCAAAACCTGATCAACGCCAAGACACTGGCAGAGACGCGCCAGGCGAAGTTCGCCGCGCGCAACCGCGTCAACAAGATCGCCCTCACGCTGTCGCTCGCCGCGATGGCGTTCGGCGTGTTCTGGCTCGTGTGGATCCTCTGGGAAACGCTGCGCCAGGGCGTGGGCGGCCTGGCGCTCGCCACCTTCACCGAGATGACGCCGCCGCCGAACGAGGCGGGCGGCATCGCCAACGCCATCTTCGGTTCGTTCGTGATGGTGATGCTGGCGACCTTCGTGGGCACGCCCATCGGCATCATGGCCGGCATCTACCTGGCCGAGTACAACCCCAAGGGCCTGCTGGCCTCGATCACGCGCTTCGTCAACGACATCCTGCTGTCGGCGCCCTCGATCGTGATCGGCCTGTTCGTCTACGCCGTGGTGGTGGCCTACTTCAAGACCTTCTCGGGCCTGGCCGGCGCACTGTCGCTGGCGCTCATCGTGATTCCGGTGGTGATCCGCACCACCGAGAACATGCTGCAGCTGGTGCCGCCGGGCCTGCGCGAAGCGGCCTACGCACTGGGCACGCCGAAGTGGAAGGTCATTCTCAGCATCACGCTGCGCGCCGCGCGCGCCGGTGTGGTCACGGGCGTGCTGCTGGCCGTGGCTCGCATCGCCGGCGAAACCGCGCCGCTGCTCTTCACCGCGCTGAACAACCAGTTCTGGACCGCCGACGTGAGCCAGCCGATGGCCAGCCTGCCGGTCACGATCTTCAAGTTCGCCATGAGCCCGTACGAGAACTGGCAACAACTGGCCTGGGCCGGTGTGTTCCTGATCACCGTCGCCGTGCTTGCCCTCAACATCCTGGCGCGCGTGCTGACGCGCAACAAACACTAAATCAAGAAGGCGCCAACATGCCAAACACCGTCGCACAACAACAACCGTCGCGCTCGAAGATCTCGGTCAAGGACCTGAACTTCTACTACGGCAAGTTCCACGCGCTCAAGGGCATCAACCTCGAGATCCCCGAGAACAAGGTCACGGCCTTCATCGGCCCGTCGGGCTGCGGCAAGTCGACCCTGCTGCGGACCTTCAACCGCATGTTCGAGCTGTACCCCGAGCAGCGCGCCGAAGGCACCATTGCGCTGGACGGCGAGAACCTGCTCACGTCCAAGCAGGACGTGGCGCTGATCCGCGCCAAGGTCGGCATGGTGTTCCAGAAGCCCACGCCGTTCCCGATGTCGATCTACGACAACATCGCCTTCGGCGTGAAGCTGTTCGAAAATCTGTCGGCCAGCGAGATGGACGACCGCGTCGAGTGGGCCCTGAAGAAGGCCGCCCTGTGGACCGAAGTGCGCGACAAGCTGCAGCAAAGCGGCTCGGGCCTCTCCGGCGGCCAGCAGCAGCGCCTGTGCATCGCACGCGGCATCGCGATCAAGCCCGAAGTGCTGCTGCTCGACGAACCCTGCTCCGCACTCGACCCGATCTCGACCGCCAAGATCGAAGAGTTGATCGCCGAGCTGAAAAACGAGTACACCGTGGTCATCGTGACCCACAACATGCAGCAGGCCGCCCGCTGCAGCGACTACACCGCCTACATGTACCTCGGCGACCTGATCGAGTTCGGTGCCACCGAACAGATGTTCTTCAAGCCGCAGCGCAAGGAGACCGAGGACTACATCACCGGCCGCTTCGGTTGAAGTCAAAGGAAACACCATGACCGAGAAACACCTTTCCAGCCAGTTCGACAGCGAACTCAACGGCGTCTCGTCGCGCGTGATGGAGCTCGGCGGCATGGTCGAGTCGCAGATCCACCAGGCCGTGTACGCCCTGCTGCAGTTCGACGCCGAAGCCGCCGACCGCGTGATGGAGACCGAGCACCGCGTCAACGCGATGGAGATCGAGATCGACCGCGAGCTGTCGTCGATCATCGCCCGTCGCCAGCCCACGGCACGCGACCTGCGCCTCTTGATCGCTATCAGCAAGACCACCGCCAACCTGGAGCGCGTGGGCGACGAGGCCAACAAGATCGCGCGCATGGTCAAGTCGATCATCGAGAGCGGATCGGCCCGCCAGCTGCCCACCACCGAGCTGCGCATTGCCGCCGACCTGGCCTCGAACCTGCTGCGCACCGCGCTGGACGCCTTCGCGCGCCTGGACACGGCCGCCGCGCTGTCGATCCTCAAGGACGACGACCTCATCGACAAGGAGTTCGACGGCTTCGTGCGCAAGCTGGTCACCTACATGATGGAAGACCCGCGCACCATCTCCGCCAGCCTGGACCTGCTGTTCCTGGCCAAGGCCATCGAACGCATCGGCGACCACGCCAAGAACATCGCCGAGTTCATCATCTACATCGTCAAGGGCGCCGATGTGCGGCACACTTCGATGGAGGAAATCGAGTCGGCATTGCAGTGACGACCGTCGCCGCAAAGACTCCCCATAACGCATGAAGAAACCAAGAGTCCTGATCGTCGAAGACGAATCCTCGATCGCCGAGCTGATCGCCGTCAACCTGCGCCACAACGGCTTCGAGCCGATCTGGTCCGAAGACGGCGCCGCCGCCCAGCGCGAAATCGACGCCTTCCTGCCGGACCTGATCCTGCTCGACTGGATGCTGCCGGGCCAGAGCGGCCTGCAGCTCGCGCGCCAGTGGCGCAAAGACCCGCGCACCAAGGCCATCCCGATCCTGATGCTCACGGCGCGCGGCGACGAGCCTGACAAGGTCGCCGGCCTCGACGCCGGGGCCGACGACTACATCACCAAGCCGTTCTCCACCCAGGAAATGCTGGCGCGCATCCGTGCCGTGCTGCGCCGCCGCGCCCCCGAGGTGGTGACCGAGCGCGTCGAGATCGGCGAACTGGCCCTCGACACCTCCACCCACCGCGTGACGTGGCAGGGCGGGGCGCTGAAGGTCGGCCCGACCGAGTTCAAGCTGCTGGCCTACCTGATGCAGCATGCCGAGCGCGTGCACAGCCGTGCGCAGCTGCTGGACAAGGTGTGGGGCGACCACGTCTACATCGAGGAACGCACGGTCGACGTGCACGTCAAGCGCTTGCGTGAGTCGCTGGGCGTGGCCGCGCCGATGGTGGAAACCGTTCGCGGAGCGGGTTACCGGCTGACGGCCCAAGTCACGGTGTGAGCAGCGCCGTGAGCCTCGGCGGCGGGCGCGGATAATCGCCCGCCATGCCTTTTCGTATTGCTACTTTTTTAATAGCGTCCCTTGTAATTGCGGCGGGCGCTGTCGGCCTTTTTGGCTGGAAGTACGGTTGGCTGGGTGCCTGGCTGGGCGCGGTGCTCTGGCTGGGCTTCGATGCCTGGCGCGCCGAACGCCTGCTGCGCGTGCTGCGCAACGACGCGGCCGGTCTGCCGTCGCGCGGGCCGGGCGTGTGGGGCGAGCTTTCGGAGCGCATCCGCAAGCTGCTGCGCGACCGCGAACAACAGACCCGGCAGGCCGAAGACCGGCTGCAAGAGTTCCTGGCCGCGATCCAGGCCTCGCCCAACGGCGTGGTGCTGCTCGACGAGCAGGGCCGAATCGAGTGGTGCAACCAGACGGCGGCGGGGCAGTTCGGCATCGATGCCGAGCGCGACCTGCTGCAGCACCTGGCGAACCTCGTGCGCGACCCGGCGTTCGTGGCCTACCTGGCCTCGTGGAACTACAGCCGCGACGTCGTCATCGACGCGCCCGGCCTCGTGCATGCACAGCATCGCGGCCATCCGGTGCGGCTGTCGGTGCAGGTGCATCCCTACGCCGGCAACCGGCGCATGCTGCTCACGCGCGACATCACGGCACTGGAGCAGGCCGAGGCGATGCGGCGCGACTTCGTGGCCAACGTGTCGCACGAGATCCGCACGCCGCTCACGGTGCTGGCCGGCTTTGTCGAGACGCTGCAGAACTTGCCGCTGGATGCCGACGAACGCACGCGCTACCTGTCGCTGATGGGGCAGCAGTCGCACCGCATGGAAACGCTGGTGAACGACCTGCTGACGCTGTCGCGGCTGGAGGGCAGTGCGGCGCCGTCGGGCAACCAATGGGTGCGCATGCGCGCGCTGCTGGCGCAGTGCGAGGACGAAGGGCGCGGCCTGTCGGGCCGGCTCACGCCGCAGGGACACCGGCTCACGTTCACGTCCGAGGCCGAGTCCGAGCTGTCGGGCGCGCCGACCGAGCTGCAGAGCGCGATGTCGAACCTCGTGAGCAACGCCATCCGCTACACGCCGGGCGGCGGCGAGGTGGTCGTGACCTGGCGGGTGCTGCCCGACGGGCGCGGCGAGTACGCCGTGCGGGACACCGGCCCGGGCATTGCCGCCGAACACATTCCGCGGCTCACCGAGCGCTTCTATCGCATCGACCGCAGCCGCTCGCGCGAGACCGGCGGCACGGGACTGGGGCTGGCGATCGTGAAGCACATCGCGCAGCGCCACGGCACCGAGCTGCGCATCGAAAGCACGGTGGGCAAGGGCAGCCGCTTCGCGCTGCTGTTCCCGGCGACGCGCGTGCGCGAAGCGCGCGTGATGAGCAAGTAAGCGAGCCGCGTGGCCCTCAGCGGGCGCGCGCCTTCATCGTCCAGCGCAGCAGCGCGACGAACAACAGCGCGGTGAGCGCCAGCGCCGCGGCGCTCATGAGCCAGAAAGCCAGCGGCGACTGCATGGCCGGCCATGGCCCCAGGCCGCGGTAGGCCAGCAGGTAGCTGCCGCCCAGGCCCATGCCCCAGAGCATCGCGCAGTAGATGACCAGCGGCGCCAGCGTCACGCGGTAGCAGCGCAGCACGAAGACGCACAGCGTCTGGAACGCATCGGCGATGTGATACAGCGCCACCGTGGTCAGCAGCGCCGCTGCCATCGCGATCACGGCCGGGTTGTCGGAGTACACGTTGGCGAGCTGCGTGCGGAACACGGCCATCGCGCCGGCATAGAGCAGGGCGAACAGCGCGGTGAGCTCGAAGCCCAGCCGGCAGGCATGGCGTGCCCGGGCGGTGTCGCCGGCGCCAAGCCAGAAGCTCACGCGTGCGCTCGTCGCGATGGCGAGCGACAGCGGCGTCATGTAGGCCACGGCCAGCAGGTTCGAGGCGATCTGGTGCGCGGCCGCTGCCGCGGTGCCCAGGCGCGCGATGAAGAGTGCCA
Source organism: Variovorax sp. GW822-FHT04E09 (assembly GCF_058800845.1). Taxonomy (NCBI): domain Bacteria; kingdom Pseudomonadati; phylum Pseudomonadota; class Betaproteobacteria; order Burkholderiales; family Comamonadaceae; genus Variovorax; species Variovorax sp. GW822-FHT04E09. The sequence continues at coordinate 900,855 of NZ_JBXAMR010000001.1, read as the reverse complement.
TCAGCGTGAACGACGTCACTTCCACCAGCACCGCGAGGCCGCCGGGCACGCCCAGCCGCGCGAACAGGCGGATCTGGCGCCAGTCGGGCGCCTCGATGCGTTCCCACAGCTGGTAGCCGCGGTAGAACGCGCCGTGGCGCAGCAGCCAGACCGCGCAGCCGAGCATGGCCCAGTTCACGCACAGCGTGGCCCAGGCGCAGCCCACCAGTCCCATCGCCGGCAGGCCGGCGCCGCCGAAGGTGAGCCAGACCGACAGCGGCAGCTTCACGAGCAGCGAGGCCAGCTGCAGCCAGGTCACGAGCTTGGGCTTGCCCAGGCTCTGGTTCAGCGTGCTGAAGAGGCGAAAGAGCAGGGCGGGCGCCAGCGCGAAGGCCAGCACCGCGAGATAGGCCTCGACCTCGCCACGCATGTCGGCGGGCACCTGCGTCCAGCGCAGCGCGGCGCCGGGCAGCAGCAGCACGGTCATGCCGACCACGACGGCGATGGCTGCGAGGTAGAGCGACTGGCGCACCGAGCGGCCGATCTCGCTGCCCCGGTTGGCGCCGTGCAGTTCGGCCCACACCGGCAGCAGCGCCTGCAGCACGCCCATCAGCGAGACATACACGCTGACGAAGATGGCGGCGCCCACCGACAGCGCGGCCAGCGCGCCTTCGGAGTAACGGCCCGCGATGATGGTGTCGGCCACGCCGAAGGCCATCACGGCCAGCTGGCCGATCAGCACCGTGCCGGCGTGCCGTGCGATGAGTCCCCGTTCGTTCCCGTGCGTGCTGCTGCTCACGGGTCAGCGCACGATCTTTTCGTAGAGCAGCAGGTCGTCCGCGGGGCTGCTGGGACGGCGCAGGGTGCCGCTGAAGCGCCACTGTTCCAGCGGGATGATGGTGTGCAGCCGCTCGATGGTGTCGGGGCTCACGAGCAGCCACGGGCAGTCGTTGCCCAGCAGCAGCGGCTGCAGGTTGAGGTTGCCGTGGTGGCGCAGCGCCGCGACGTGCGGCCGGCTCAGCGCCAGCTCGGCAACGCAGCGCGGGTGGCCGATGCGCTCGGTCACGGCGCGCACCTGCGGGACGTAGCTGCGTGCGTAGTCGATGGACGGCAGCCACAGCGTCATCAGCAGCATCCAGCACAGCGCGGTGCCGCCGGCCGGCAGCACCAGCGTCTTCCAGAGCGCGGCGCGATGGCGCCCGGTGCGCCAGCGCACCAGCCAGCACCAGGCCAGCGTGGCGGCCAGGGCGAGCACGAAGGCGACCGGCGAGAACTCGGCCACGAAGCCCGGCACCAGCCGCGCCACGCTGGCGGCCGGCTTGCGCGGCGCGCCGGTCAGCATGGCAATCCAGTACATCCAGCCGAGCACGGCCAGGCCGCTGAAGAACAGCACGTTGAACCAGTCGATCAGCGCGGCCGCGCTGCGCCGGAAGGTCGGCAGCGCGAAGGCCGCTAGCGTGGCGAAGGCGGGCAGGGCCAGCAACAGGGAGCGGTCGGAGAAGTCGGTGGTCCAGGTGGCGGCGAGCGGCACCAGCGCGAACCACAGCGGCAGCGCGACGTGGCGCTCGAGCCACTGGCGGCGCCAGCGCCAGAGCGTCCAGATGGCGAGCGGCCAGACCGGCCAGGTGAACCACAGCAGCAGCTTGGCCTGGCTGCGCACGTCGGACAGCAGCGAGTGGCCCAGCGTGATCTTCCATTGCGCCAGGCCCAGGCCGAAGACCAGCGCAGCGGCCAGCACGGTGATGCCGACCATGGTCAGCAGGGCGGGCAGGGTGAAGCCGGGGCTCTCGTCGTCGCTGCGGCCTTCCGCTTCGCGGGCGGCGCGTTGGCGGCGTTCGTAGACCATGTACACGGCGCTGCCGATCGCCAGTGCGAGGCCGACCGTCGGACCGCCGCTCAGCGTCATGCCGAGGGTGCCGACCACGAGCGCGATCACCGGGCCGACGCGGCGGTAGGGCAGCGCGGCGACGCCGTAGAACAGGTGCGAGGCGAAGTACAGCTGCGCCAGCGCGGGCGTGGTTTCATGCCCCAGCTGGGCCAGGCCCAGCGAGGCGATCAGCGCCAGCAGGCCGCCATCGGCGATGGCGCGGGCGTAGTCGGTGGGGCGCGCCTCGCCGCCGAAGGCAAAGGCCACGGGCTGGGCGCGCGGGGTGCGGGCCAGGTAGTAGACGGCGTACCAGGTCGCGGTGAAGGTGCCCCACAGCATCAGCGCGAACACGAAGCGCACGGCCAGGTCGGGGTTGACCCACGAGGGGGCAAGCTGGATCGCCCAGGCGCCGATCCAGTAGGGGATCAGCGCGGGGGTCTCGGGGCGCATGCCCAGCAGCAGCGGATCGAACCAGCGGGCGATCCCCTCGGTGCTGCGGGCCAGTTCGGCCATGTAGCCGAAGGCCGTGATGTCGGCGCTCTTCCAGGGGCCCCGGCCGAGCAGGCCCGGCAGCAGGTAGGCCGCGCACAGCAGCAGCAACGCGACGCGCGGCAGCCGGCGTACGGCATTCTGGGCAACGATCGCGGGGGTCGGCTGGTTCAAGGGCGAGGCGGAAGAGGCGAAGGGGTGATTGGAAAGAAAAAGGGCAGCGCGGTAAACCGGGCTGCCCTCGACGCCAGAGCGCGTGCCTGATTACTTGGCAGCGGTCTTGCCGAAGCGGTTGCGGAACTTCTCGACGCGACCACCCATGTTGTCCACCGACTTTTGCGTGCCGGTGTAGAAGGGGTGCGATTCGCTCGTGGTGTCGAGCTTGAACAGGGGCAGCTCGCGGCCGTCGTCGGTCTTACCCATTTCCTTGGTGTTCGCGCACGAACGGGTCACGAACTTGAAGCCGTTCGACATGTCGACGAACAGAACTTCGCGGTAATTCGGGTGGATGCCTTCTTTTGCCATGGTGTTTCCTTTTGCGCTGTTGGAATCAATGCGCGGTCGATGCGAGAGCCACCAGCGTGCCAGCAATCTGGCGCGCCGCCCTGAGGTCTTGACGTGAAGTGAAGGCCAAGGAAGCCGGGCGACGTGCCCAGCCGCACTTTTCGCGGAGCCCATGATTATCGCATACTGCCCCAATTGCGAGCAAACCGGGCCCTCCCATGACTTCTACACCCCTTCGCGCCGGCCTTGTCGGCTATGGTTTCGCCGGCCAGACCTTCCACGCGCCGGTGCTCTCGGCCGTTCCGGGACTCGAACTGGCGGCCGTGGCGAGCTCGCAGCCGCACAAGGTGCATGCCGACTGGCCCAGCGTGGCCGTGGTGCCCGACGTGGCGGCGCTGGTGGCCCGGGCGGACATCGACCTCGTGGTGGTGGCGACGCCCAATGCCCAGCATCATCCCGTGGCCAAAGCGGCGCTGGAGGCGGGCAAGCACGTGGTGGTCGACAAGCCCTTCACGCTCGACGTGGCCGAGGCGCGGGAGCTCGAGTTGTTGTCAAATCGCAACAATCGCGTGCTCTCGGTCTACCAGAACCGGCGCTTCGACGCCGATTTCCTGACGCTCCAGCAGGTCCTGGCGTCTGGCGATCTGGGGCGCCCGGTGTATCTGGAGTCGCATTTCGACCGCTTCCGTCCCGAGGTTCGCGAGCGCTGGCGGGAGCAACCTGTGCCGGGCGCGGGCCTGTGGGTGGACCTGGGTTCGCACCTGCTCGACCAGGCCGTGCAGCTTTTCGGCCGGCCTGACACGCTGCAGCTCGACACGGCCGCCTTGCGCGATGGCGCACGGGTCGAGGACTATTTCCACGCCGTGCTGCGCTACGAAAGCGGTCCCCATGCACCGCTGCGCGTGGTGCTGCACGCCACCACGCTCGCGGCCCATGCCGCGCCGCGCTACATCGTGCACGGCACGCGCGGCAGCTACGTCAAGCATGGCGTCGATCCGCAGGAAGACGCGCTGCGCGCCGGCCAGCGACCGCCAGCCGAAGGGTGGGGCGCCGATCCGCTCGATGGCGAACTCACGCTGGTCGGCAGCGACGGCGCGCCGCACTTTCGCGCGGTGCCGACGCAGGCCGGCAACTACGTCGCCTACTACGCGGCGGTCCGCGATGCGATCCTCGGCAAGGGGCCCAATCCCGTGCCACCCGCGCAGGCCGTCGCGCTGATGGAGCTGCTCGACATCGGCCGCCAGAGCGCAGCCGAAGGCCGCGCCATCCACATCGAGCGCCCATGAAAAAAGCGCGTTGACCCGTGAGGGCCAACGCGCTTTTGCGGAAGAGCCTGAAGCTCAGCCGCCGCGACGCATCATGTCGAAGAACTCGACATTGGTCTTGGTCGCCTTCATGTTCTTGAGCATCAGCTCCATCGACTCGATCTCGTCCATGTTGTACATGAGCTGGCGCAGGATGCGGGTCTTCTGCAGGATCTCGGGGGCCAGCAGCAGTTCTTCGCGGCGCGTGCCGCTGCGGTTGAGCTGGATCGAGGGGAACACGCGCTTTTCGTACAGGCGGCGGTCCAGGTGGATTTCGGAGTTGCCGGTGCCCTTGAACTCTTCGAAGATCACTTCGTCCATGCGGCTGCCGGTGTCGATCAGCGCGGTGCCGATGATGGTCAGCGAGCCGCCTTCTTCCACGTTGCGCGCGGCGCCCAGGAAGCGCTTGGGACGCTGCAGCGCGTTGGAGTCGACACCACCGGTCAGCACCTTGCCCGACGAGGGCACGACGTTGTTGTAGGCGCGGGCCAGACGCGTGATCGAGTCCAGCAGGATCACCACGTCCTTCTTGAGTTCGACCAGGCGCTTGGCGCGCTCGATCACCATTTCGGCGACGTGCACGTGGCGCGCTGCGGGCTCGTCGAAGGTCGAAGCGATGACTTCGCCCTTCACCGTGCGCTGCATTTCGGTCACTTCTTCAGGGCGCTCGTCCACGAGCAGCACCATCATGTGGACGTCGGGGTAGTTGGCGCTGATCGCGTGGGCGATGTGCTGCATCATCACGGTCTTGCCGCTCTTGGGCGGCGCCACGAGCAGGGCGCGCTGGCCTTTGCCGATGGGGGCGATGATGTCGATGATGCGGCCGGTGAGGTTCTCTTCGCCCTTGACGCCTTCGCGTTCCAGCTTCATCTGTTCCTTGGGGAACAGCGGCGTCAGGTTCTCGAACATCACCTTGTGCTTGTTGGCTTCGGGTGCGCCGTCGTTGACCTTGTCCAGCTTGGTCAGTGCGAAGTAGCGCTCGCCGTCCTTGGGCGTGCGCACTTCACCTTCGATCATGTCGCCGGTGTGCAGGTTGAAGCGCCGCACCTGGCTGGGTGAGATGTAGATGTCGTCGGTGCTGGCCGTGAAGCTGGTGTCCGGGCTGCGCAGGAAGCCGAAGCCGTCGGGCAGGATTTCGAGCACACCGTCGGCGAAGACCTGTTCGCCGGCCTTGGCGCGCTTCTTGATGATCGCGAACATCAGCTCTTGCTTGCGCATGCGGCCGATGTTTTCGATCTCAAGCGCCTCAGCCTGCTTGAAGACTTCAGACACGTGGAGTGCCTTGAGTTCGTTTAAGTGCATGGAACGACCCCTGGAGGGGTAATCGAATCGGGAACGGGGGGAGGTTTGATGTGGGGCAAGAACTGCCTCACGAACCGGGGAACTCGAACCGGTTGCCTGATGAAAGGCCCGGTGAACTGAGGGCGATTATGACAGGAAAATCGCCCCGGCCAACGCATTGCGCGCTGGCCGGAAGAAATGCATCAGGCGAGTTGCTGGTCGATGAAGGCCGTGAGTTGCGCCTTGCTCATGGCGCCGACCTTGGTGGCGGCCAGCTGGCCGTCCTTGAACAGCATCAGCGTGGGGATGCCGCGAATGCCGAACTTGGCGGGGATGTCGCGGTTCTCGTCGACGTTGAGCTTGGCGATCTGCAGCTTGCCTTCGTAGGTGGCCGAGACTTCGTCCAGGATCGGGGCGATCATCTTGCAGGGACCGCACCATTCGGCCCAGTAGTCGACCAGAACCGGCTGGCTGGACTTGAGCACGTCGGCCTCGAAGGAAGAATCGGAGATGTGTTTGATCAGTTCGCTGGCCATGTGATGTGTCCTTGTGCGCAGAGAGAGTTTCGGTGCAGCTAAAGTGCTGGTCATTGTGACAGAAACCAAGGGGTGACGTGCCATGCGGCCCGGCTATGGCGGCGATAGCCAAAGCCCTTTGCGGCCCTGCCGCCGACCCCCTCAACCCCCTCGATAGAACATGAACGAAGGCCACCCCGTCCAGGCCCTGTGGTGCGATCCCGCCGACGGCGTCGTCGCGCGGATCGTGCGCGCGCTCGACGAGCGCCAGCTGCATGCGGCGCGCACCGTGGTGCTGGTGCCGTACGCGCAACTGATGGCGGTTGCGCGCGGCATGTGGGCGCGCTGCGGCAGCCCGGGCTTCGTGCCGCGCTTCGAGACCACGCACAACTGGGCGCGCAGCGCGGGCGGCTTCCTGCCGTCCGGCTACGACATCGCCTTCGACATGGCGCGCGACCTGGTCACGGCGCAGGGCCTGCTCGCGCAGTCGGGCTTCCAGGCCGAACGCTTCGCGCTCGCGGGGCGCGTGGTCGAGCTGGCCTACCAGCTGGCGCCGCTGGCATCCGCCGTGGCGCCTGAGGTGCGCGGCAGCGACTGGGCCCAGGGGGCGTCCAAGGTGGCCGATGCCGGCAGCGAGTCGGAGTGGTTCCGCATCGAGAGCGCGCTGATCCGCGTCGCCGTGGCCTGGGCCGCGAACTCGGGCTATGCAACCGACGTGCTGCTGCGCGACGCGGCGCGCACCCAGGTCGATGCGCTGATCGTGCTCGAAGGCTTCCAGACCGATCCGCTGACGCAGGCCTTGTGCGCGCTGTGGGGTGACCGCGCGATCCGCATCCCGCTCGTGCCCGCCGACGCCCCGCCGTCTGCGGCCCACGCGCACGTGGCGCTCGACCCCGAGGACGAGGCCCAGCTGGCCGCCGCCTGCGTGCTGCAGCACCTGGCCGAGGGCCGCGCGCCCGTCGCGCTCGTCGCCACCGACCGCGCGCTCACCCGCCGCATCAGCGCGCAGCTGAGCACCCAGGGCATCGTCACGCACGACGAAACCGGCTGGAAGCTCTCCACCACGCGCGCCGCCGCCACGCTGATGAGCGCACTGCGTGCCTGCGCACACGACGCCGCCACCGACCAGGTGCTCGAGTGGCTCAAGAGCGGCGCTGAGGTCGATGTGTTCGCCGTGCAGTCGCTCGAAATGCGCTTGCGGCGCGAAGGCGTGCGCGACTGGCAGGCCTGGTGCGCGTTGATCGCGCGCAGCGACAAGCCGCAGGACGAAGGCCTGCGCGCCTTCACCGCCACCATCGAAACCCGCCGCGCCCCGATGGCGCGCGCGCGCTCCCTGGCCGACTGGCACCGCGCGCTGCGCGAGCTGTTGACGGCCGGCGAGCAGTGGGACGCGCTCGCCGCCGACTTTGCGGGCGCCAAGGTGATCGCCGCCCTCTGGCTCGATGCTGACGCGCACGGCGAGGAAGACGAGTTCCCCGGCGGGCGCCACAGCCTGGCCGAGTTCACGGCCTGGGCGCGTGACGTGCTCGAAGACGCCAGCTTCGTGCCGCCCGCCGGCGACGAGGCGCCCAAGGTCTCCGTGCTGCCGATGTACCAGCTGCTGGGCCGCGTCTTCGGCGCCGTCGTCATTCCCGGCTGCGACGACCGCCGCATGCCCGCGTCGCCCGAGCCGCCGGGCAACTGGAGCGCGGCGCAGCGCCTCGACCTGGGGCTGGCCTCGCGCGAGGTGCTGGAGGCCGCACAGCGCGCGGCCTGGGCCATGGCCACGCGCAACCCGAACTGCGACCTGGTCTGGCGCCATTCCGACGCCAGCGGCGAGCCCGTGCGCCCGAGCCCGCTGGTGCAGGCCCTGCAGCTCGCGCACGCATTGCAGTCGGGCGTCGATCCGCGCACGCCGCGCGACGTCGCCGTCACGCCGACCCTGCGGCCCACGCCCTCGGGCGCGCTGCTGCCGCTCACGAATGTGTCGACCAGCGTCTACGAAGACCTGCGCCGCTGTCCCTATCGCTTCTTCGCGCTGCGCCAGTTGGGCCTGCGCACCGCCGACGAGCTCGATGCCGAGGTCGACAAGCGCGACTTCGGCAACTGGCTGCACGCGGTGCTCGGCCAGTTTCACGAGACCCTGCGCGACGCGCCGACAAGCGATGCGCAAGTGCGCGCCACGCTGCTCGCCGACACCGCGCGCGATGTCACGCAGACGCTCGGCTACTCCGATGCCGAGTTCCTGCCGTTCGCCGCGGCGTGGCCGGCGGTGCGCGACGGGTATCTCGAATGGCTCGCGAAACATGAAGCAGACGGGGCGGTCTTCGTCGAGGCCGAGCCGTGGAAGGAGCAGCCCCTGGGCACCCTGCGGCTGGTCGGCCGGCTCGACCGAGTCGATCGCACGGCCGACGGCCAGCCCTTCGTGATCGACTACAAGACCGAGACCGCCTCCGTCACCAAGGAGCGCGTGAAGGACCCGACCGAGGACACGCAGCTCGCTTTCTATGCCGCGCTGGTGGCCGATGACACCTTGCGTGCGGCCTACGTCAACGTGGGCGAGAAGTCGTCCGGCACGCAGACCGTCGAGCAGCCCGCCGTGGTCGAGGCGCGCGATGCGCTGGTCGCCGGCATCATCGACGACTTCGCACGCATCGCGCAGGGCGCGCCGCTGCCGCCGCTGGGCGAGGGCAGCGTCTGCGATTTCTGCGCCGCACGCGGCCTGTGCCGCAAGGATTTCTGGGAGGTCACGCCATGAACGGCGCTGCCTACGAACACAACGGCCGGCACGTCGCGCGCGAGGCCTTCTACACCGTCGCCTGCGATCCGCGGCGCTCGGTCGCGGTCGAAGCCTGTGCGGGCGCCGGCAAGACCTGGATGCTGGTGTCGCGCATCGTGCGCGCGCTGCTCGAAGAGGGCGATTCAGCCTGCGAGCCGCACGAGATCCTGGCCATCACCTTCACCAAGAAGGCCGCCGGCGAAATGCGCGAGCGGCTCGACCAGTGGCTCGCGCTGTTCGCCGAGCTCGATCCGGCCGCGTCGCAACGCGAGCTCGTGATGCGCGGCATGACCCCCGAGGCCGCGCAGGCGGCCGTGCCGCGCCTGCAGGGGCTCTACCGGCGCCTGCTCGAAGGTGGGCGCCCGGTGCAGTTCCGCACCTTCCACGCATGGTTCGCGGGCCTGCTGCGCAACGCGCCGCTCGCCGTGCTGCGCGAGCTGGGGCTGCCCGCGAACTACGAGCTGCTCGAAGACGATGCCGAGGCGCGCAACCACACCTGGCGTCCGTTCTTCGAGGCCGTGACCGGCGATGCGCGCGCGCTGGCCGACTACTACGCCGTCGTCGCCACGCACGGCCGCTCGCAGACGGCGAAGGCGCTGGGCGAGGCGCTGTCGAAGCGGGTCGAGTTCTCGCTGTCCGATCCCCAGGATGCCGTGACGCCGTTCGACGTGCTGTACCCGGCCCTGCAGGGGCTGGAGGTGCCGACCGACGCGCTGCGCGGCGAGGCCGTGCGCCGCCGCTGGCTCGACCGCGCCGCCGCCCTCGGCCGCGAGGCCAACAAGACACCGCAGAAGGCGGCCGAAGCCATCATCGACGTGTTCGGCACGGGCGAGCCCGCACCCGAAACGCTGGCCGATGCGCTCGCCGTGCTGCGCAAGACCTTCTTCGTTGCCAGTGAAGACCGGCTTACCAAGAACCTGCAGAAATTCCCTGCCGCGCAAGAGGCCGAGACCGAACTGCAGCTGCTGTGCGCCGCGCAGGCCCAGCACGCGGCATGGCTGTACCAGCAGCGCATGACACGGCTCACGCGCCTGCTGATCACCGCCTTCGGCGAGGTCAAGCGCGCGCACGGCTGGGTCGACATGAACGACGTCGAGCAGGCCGCGCAGCTGCTCTTGGGCCAGTCGGCGCTGTCGGGCTGGGTGCAGGAGCGACTTGACGCGCGCGTCGCGCACCTGCTGATCGACGAGTTCCAGGACACCAACCCACTGCAGTGGCAGGCACTCTACGGATGGCTCAGCGCCTACACGGGCGCGGGCGGCAGTGCGCCGCGCGTGTTCATCGTGGGCGACCCCAAGCAGAGCATCTACCGCTTCCGCCGCGCCGAGCCGCAGGTGTTCATCGCCGCCAAGAAGTTCGTGCGCGAAGGGCTCGGCGGCGAACTGCTCAACTGCGACCACACGCACCGCAACGCGCGTGCCGTGGTGGGCCTCGTCAACAGCGCGATGCTGGCCGCGCAGGCGGCCGGCGAGTTCGACGGCTACCGCGCCCACACCACCGAGCGCGGCGACGACGGCGAGCTGCTGAAGCTGCCCGCCATCGACCGCGACGCGCTCGACACCACGGTGGCCGCCGCGCCGGCCGACGACGGCATGCTGCACTGGCGCGACAGCCTCGTCATGCCGCGCGTGCTGCCCGAAGAACAGCTGCTGCAGAAGGAATGCGAGCAGGCTGCGCGCTGGGTCGCGCAGCGCATCGCCGACGGCACGCCGCCGCGCCAGATCATGGTGCTGGCGCGCCGCCGCAGCCGCTTGTCGGCCATGCAGGATGCGCTGCGCCGCCGCCACATTCCCGTGCAGCAGCCCGAGAAGAACGACCTGAACGACGCGCCCGAGGTGCAGGACGTGGTCGCGCTGCTCGACGCGCTGGTGTCGCCCGCGCACGACCTGTCGCTGGCGCGTGCACTCAAGTCGCCGCTGTTCGGCATCGACGACGACACGCTGGTGCAACTGGCGCGCTGCCAGCGCGAGACGCCGGTGGCCAGCTGGTTCTCGCTGATCCAGAAGGGCGAAGGCCTGCCGACCGTGCTGACCGAGGCGGGCGTGCAGTTGCGCCGCTGGCAGCGCTGGCTGATGGCGATGCCGCCGCACGACGCACTGGACGCGATCTTTCACGACGGCGACGTGCTCGCGAAGTTCGGCGCCGCGGTGCCGGCGGCCTTGCGCCAGAGTGCGCTGGCCAACCTGCGCGGGCTGGTCGCTGCCTCGCTCGACATCGACGGTGCGCGCTTCGCGACGCCTTATGCCCTGGTGCGGGCCTTGCGCGCGGGCGGCGTGCGTGCGCCCACCGTGGCCGCGCCCGAGGCGGTGCAGCTGCTGACCGTGCACGGTGCCAAGGGCCTCGAAGCCGACACCGTGCTGATGCTCGACTGCGATGCCCCGCCGCCGCGCGCGCAGACCATGGGCGTGCTGGTCGAGTGGAAGGGCAGCGACAGCGCGCCCACGCGCTTCGTGTTCCTGGCCAGCGAGAAGACCCCGCCGGCCTGCGCCGCCGCGCTGCTCGAGGAGGAGCAGCGCGCGCGCCACCGCGAAGAACTCAACGGGCTCTACGTGGCGACCACGCGGGCGCGCGAGCGGCTGGTGCTGTCGTCGGTGAAGCCGTCGCGCGCCAACGAGGGCAGCTGGTGGGCGCGGCTGGAGCCGCTGTGCGAGCCGACCGAGGCCGACGAGCCGCTGATCGAGGCCTCTGCCACCGGCGAGACCGGGGTGAGCACCTTCGCGATGAAGCGCCTGCCCGCACCGCTCGTGGCTGCAATCGGTGCGCCGCCCGAAAAGAAAAAGGCACAAGACGCCACGGTCGACGCGCGCGCCGCCGCGTTCGGCCAGGCCATGCACCGGCTGCTCGAATGGGCGGTGCCCGGCGAAGCCTTGCCACCGGCCCATGTGCGGGCGGCCGCGCGCGAATTCATGCTCGATCCGCAGCAGGCACGTGGCGCCGCGGCGCTGGCCCAGCGCATCCGCGCGGGTGCCGGTGCCTGGGTGTGGGACGATCGCAGCATCGACTGGCATGGCAATGAAGTCACGCTGGTCCACGAGGGCGATACCTTGCGCATCGACCGGCTGGTGCGCGAGCGCGCCACCGGCGCATGGTGGATCCTCGACTACAAATCGGCCGCGCGCCCCGAACGGGACGCGGCCCTGATCGCACAGATGCAGCGCTACCGCGCTGCCGTGCAACATGCCTACCCCGGTGCCACGGTGCGCGCCGCGTTCCTGACCGGGCAGGGCGAACTGGTGAATCTCGAATGACTGTTTCTTCTACCGTCGCTGTCATCGGCGGCGGACCTGCCGGCCTGATGGCGGCCGAAGTACTGAGCGCGTCCGGCGCGCAGGTGCACGTGTACGACGCGATGCCCTCGGTGGGCCGCAAGTTTTTGCTGGCCGGCCGCGGCGGCCTCAACCTCACGCACTCGGAGCCCTTCGAGGTGTTCGTGACCCGCTTCGGCGAGCGCCGCGCGCAACTCGAGCCGTTGCTCGCGGTTTTCGGTCCGCAACAGGCCCGCGAGTGGGCGGCCGGGCTGGGCATCGAGACCTTCGTCGGCACCTCGGGCCGCGTGTTCCCGACCGACATGAAGGCCGCGCCCTTGCTGCGCGCCTGGCTGCATCGCCTGCGCGCCGCGGGCGTGCAGTTCCACATGCGGCATCGCTGGGTGGGCGACGCGGCCTTCGATGCGAACGCGCTGCGCTTCGCGACGCCGGCGGGCGAGGTCACCGCCAAGGCCGATGCCGTGGTGCTGGCCCTGGGCGGCGCGAGCTGGGCGCGCCTGGGCTCCGACGGCGCATGGGCGCCGTGGCTGCAGGCACAAGGCGTGGCGGTGGCGCCGTTGCTGCCGGCCAATTGCGGCTTCGACGGCGCAGGCTGGAGCGAGCATTTTTCAAGCCGCTTTGCAGGGCAGCCCTTCAAGTCGGTCGCGATCGCTTTCACCGACAGCCAGGGGCGGCACTTCGGGCGCAAGGGCGAGTTCGTTGCTACGGCCACCGGCATCGAAGGCAGCCTGGTCTACGCGGCGTCGGCGCTGCTGCGCGACGAGATTGCAGCGAACGGCAGTGCGACGCTGCTGCTCGACCTGCTGCCAGACCGCAGCGCCGAACAGGTGCTCGCCGCGGTGAAGCATCCGCGCGGCGCGCGTTCGCTGAGCAGCCACCTCAAGAGCCGTCTCGGCATCGAGGGCATCAAGGCGGGCGTGCTGCACGAAGCGCTGAGCAAGGATGCGATGCAGGACCCGGTGCAGCTGGCGGCCACCATCAAGGCGGTGCCACTGAAGCTGGTCGCGACGCGGCCGGTCGACGAGGCGATCAGCACGGCGGGCGGCGTGCGCTTCGATGCGCTCGATCCGGCCCTGATGGCGACGGCGCTGCCCGGCGTGTTCGCGGCAGGGGAGATGCTCGATTGGGAAGCGCCGACCGGCGGCTACCTGCTCACGGCGGCGATGGCCAGCGGCGCGGCTGCGGCGCGCGGCGCGATCCAGCGGCTGGGTCTTTGACGGAAGGCGCGCTCAGCGTGAGCGCGCGCACGGCCAGAAGAACACCTGCTCGGGGTCGTCCGCATCGAGGTTCTCGATGTGGCCGCTCTCCCTGAACCCGGCTTCTTTCAGTAGCGAGTGCATCGCCGCGTTGGAGCGGTTCGTGGAAGTGAAGAGCTTGGGTCGTTCGCAGATCGACTGGAAGTGATCGACGAGTTGCAGGCCGAACCGCTTGCGGCGAAATTGCTCGCCGACCATGAGCATCTCGATGAAGCCGCAGTCGAAGAAGTGGTGGTGCAGGACGCCGTAGGCGGCGATCTCGCCATTCGTCTCGATCACATGGCAGAAGCGATCTTCGATCCAGCCTTTGATCTGCACGGCGCGGCGCGCATTGTGTGCGGCCACGGTGTCGAGGCGCACCAACGCTTCGAGATCGCTGATGCGGGCGGGCCGGATGTCCAAGTTCATGGATGGCTGCGCGAAGTTCTGGGAATTTGAGGTGTCCGGGGTCGGTAACCCCTGGACACGGCGCGTAAGTTCTCTGCAAAGGAACTCACGGCTTCTGGATGTTAGGTTGACGAGCCTTACCCCTGGCACTGACTACGCAGTTAGGGCTGCTTGGTTCCCCACCTGACCCGGTTGGCCACTTCACCATGCAGGGAGGCCCGTCAGCCTGCATTCTAACCGCGCGGATTTGCCCCCTTGGCCGGGGCGTGAATCATTTCGACGGCGGATGGGAAACAAGCGTGAAGTGACCCCCGTCGCGCCTTTTAGAATGCCCGCAATGTCTTATCTCGTGCTCGCTCGCAAGTTCCGTCCGAAAACCTTCGGTGAGATGGTCGGTCAGGGGCATGTGGTCCAGGCGCTGGAAAACGCGCTGACGACGCAGCGCCTGCACCACGCCTATCTGTTCACCGGGACGCGGGGCGTGGGCAAGACCACGGTGTCGCGCATCCTGGCCAAGTCGCTCAACTGCCAGGGCCCGGACGGGCAGGGCGGCATCACGGCCACGCCCTGCGGCGTGTGCCAGGCCTGCCAGGACATCGATTCGGGCCGCTTCGTCGACTACACCGAACTCGACGCGGCCTCCAACCGCGGCGTGGACGAAGTGCAGTCGCTGCTCGAACAGGCGGTCTACAAGCCGGTGCAGGGGCGCTTCAAGGTCTTCATGATCGACGAAGTGCACATGCTCACGAACACCGCGTTCAACGCGATGCTCAAGACGCTCGAGGAGCCGCCCGAGTACCTCAAGTTCGTGCTGGCCACGACCGATCCGCAGAAGGTGCCGGTCACGGTGCTGTCGCGCTGCCTGCAGTTCAACCTGCGGCCGATGGCGCCCGAGACGGTGCTCGAACACCTCACCAGCGTGCTGCAGACCGAGCAGGTGCCGGCCGAGCCGCAGGCGCTGCGCCTGCTGGCGCGCGCGGCGCGCGGCTCGATGCGCGACGCGCTCTCGCTCACCGACCAGGCCATCGCCTTCGGCAACGGCGAGCTGCTCGAGACCGGCGTGCGCCAGATGCTCGGCAGCGTCGATCGCGGCCATGTGTTCCGCCTGATCGAGGCGCTCGCACAAGGCGACGGCAAGACCGTGGTCGACACCTCCGAGGCGCTGCGTCGCGACGGCATGTCCGCCGCGTCCACGCTCGAAGAAATGACGGCGGTGCTGCAGGCCATGGCCGTGCTGCAGGCCGTGCCCTCGCGCGCCGAATCGGCCGACGCGGCCACCGACCCCGATGCGGCCGACACGGCGCGCCTGGCGTCGCTGATGCCTGCCGACGAAACGCAGCTGCTGTACAGCCTGTGCCTGCATGGGCGCGGCGAGCTGGGCCTGGCGCCCGACGAGTACGCGGCGCTGACCATGGTGCTGTTGCGGCTGCTGGCCTTCAAGCCCTCCCACGCGGCCGCCTCGACGGCCTCCACGGAAAAAAAAACTCTGAATGACGCCGGCGGCACCGCGCCGCGGGCTCCCGCGCGCGAAGCCCCCCCGGTTTCCCGGCCTTCGGTACCCGATCCGGCACCCACCGCCGCGCCTTCGCAACCTCCCGCGCAGCCCGCGCCAGCCGGCCAGCGGCTCGCGGTGGTCGATGCCCCGCAGCGCCAGCCCATGCCCCGGCCTGCCCCGCAGGAGGCGTCCGACGCGCCTGCGGCCCATGTGGTCGGCGTGCCGATCCGCGTGCAGCCACCACCCGGCCAGCGCGACGTGCCGCGCGAAGAAGAACAGCGCAGCACCTACACCCCGATCCCGCCGAGCGAAGAGGGCGACTTCTGGCATGCCACGGTCATGCAGCTCGTCGCCGCCGAAAGCGTCGCGGCACTGGCGCGCGAGCTTGCGCTGCAGTCGCAGCTGGTGGCGCGCGACACCGACCAGTGGATGCTGCGCATCGAGCGTGAAACCCTCAACCAGCCGTCCAGCCGCGAGAAGCTCACGGCGGCGCTGCAGGGCCTCGGCCACAATGTGAGGCTGGCCATCGAGATCGGCGGCGTGGTCGACAGCCCGGCGCGCCGCAACAAGCAGGCGGCCGACGAGCGCCAGCGGGTGGCCGAGGAAGCCATCCGCAGCGACCCCGAGGTGCAGATGCTGATGCGCGACTTCGATGCGAAGATCGTGCCCGGATCGCTGAAGCCCCTCTGAAGCCGGCGCCGCAGTCGCCGCATTTTTCGACCCGTATTCTTTCCATCACCAACCCATCACAGACAGGACCAACGATGTTCAACAAAGGACAACTGGCCGGCCTCATGAAGCAGGCGCAGGCAATGCAGGACAACCTCAAGAAGGCCCAGGAAGAACTGGCGCACATCGAGGTCGAAGGCGAGTCGGGCGCCGGTCTCGTCAAGGTCGTCATGACCTGCAAGCACGACGTCAAGCGCATCACCATCGACCCCAGCCTGCTGGCTGACGACAAGGACATGCTCGAAGACCTCGTGGCTGCCGCCTTCAACGCCGCCGTGCGCAAGGCCGAGGAAACCAGCGAGCAGAAGATGGGCAAGCTGACGGCCGGCATGCCCGGTCTCCCGCCCGGCATGAAGCTGCCGTTCTAAGCGAGGCATGGCAGACGCCAGTTCGCTCGATGCGCTGGTCGATGCGCTGCGCCGGTTGCCCGGTGTCGGCGTCAAGTCGGCCTCGCGCATGGCGTTCCATCTGCTGCAGCACGACCGCGAGGGCGCGCAGCTGCTCGCACGCGCGTTGCAGCAGGCGGCAGGCCAGGTGCGGCACTGCGAGCTGTGCAACACCTTCACCGAAGCGCCGATCTGCCATGTCTGCATGGACTCGCGGCGCGACGGCACCAAGCTGTGCGTGGTCGAGACGCCGGCCGACCAGGCCGCGCTCGAACGCACGGGCGCCTTTCGCGGCTACTACTTCGTGCTCATGGGCAAGCTCAGTCCGCTCGACGGCATCGGGCCGAAGGACATCGGCCTGCAGAAGCTGTTCGACCGCGCACGCGACGGCACGGTGAGCGAGGTCATCCTCGCGACCAACTTCACCGCCGAAGGCGAGGCCACGGCGCATGTGATCGGCGAGGCGCTCAAGCAGCACGGGCTCACCGTGACGCGCCTGGCGCGCGGCGTGCCGGCCGGCAGCGAGCTCGAGTACGTCGACCT
The DNA here is from genome assembly GCF_058800845.1 of Variovorax sp. GW822-FHT04E09. Taxonomy (NCBI): domain Bacteria; kingdom Pseudomonadati; phylum Pseudomonadota; class Betaproteobacteria; order Burkholderiales; family Comamonadaceae; genus Variovorax; species Variovorax sp. GW822-FHT04E09. The sequence continues at coordinate 884,096 of NZ_JBXAMR010000001.1, read as the reverse complement.
CGGCACGATCGCGCACGCGCTGGTCGATCGCCGCTGACGCGCGGCCTGTGCAAGGCCGCGTTCGTTCTTCCCTCTTGTTGTCGTCACCATGACCTTCTCTTTGCTCACCGTCGCCTACTGGTGCGTGTTCATCGCCTGCGGCCTGCCGTACCTCGCGGCATGGATCGCGAAGGCGGGCAGCTTCGGCGTGCGCGACAACATGCATCCGCGCGACTGGGCCGCCAAGCAAAGCGGCTGGCGCGCACGCGCCAACAGCGCGCAGGCCAACAGCTTCGAAGGCCTGCCGTTCTTCATCGGCGCGGTGCTCATCGCGCACCAGCTCGGCGTGGCGCAGGCGCGGCTCGACATGCTCGCGGTGGCCTACGTGGTGCTGCGCGTGATCTATCTCGCGCTCTACATCCGCGGCGCGCCGAGCGCGCGCAGCGCGGTCTGGGCACTCGCGTTCCTGGTCAATATCGCGATACTTTTTCTGGCGCGATAGCGCCTTGGCGAAGGCTTCTCCAGGAGGCCTTCGTGCTTACGTGAAAACCCGCACGGGATGACCCCGATGCAGGCCCACAGGGCGCACGCCTAAGCTCGATTCAGTTCACCAGAATCACAGAGCCCGCAGGACCGCGCCATGCTTCATCGCAGAACCCTCATCTCCGCCTCCGCAGTCGCTGCCGCAGCGATTGCATTGCCGCGGGTCTTTGCGCAGCAGGCCAAGCTGGAGAAAACCAAGGTCTCGATCGCGGTGGGCGGCAAGGCGGCGTTCTACTACCTGCCGCTCACGATCTCCGAGCAGCTGGGCTACTTCAAGGCCGAAGGGCTCGAAGTGGAGATATCCGACTTCGCCGGCGGTGCGCGCGCATTGCAAGCGGTGGTGGGTGGCTCGGCCGATGTCTGCTCGGGCGCCTACGAGCACACGATCAACCTGCAGGCCAAGAACCAGTTCTTCCAGGCCTTCGTGCTGCAGGGCCGCGCACCGCAGATCGCGGTGGGCGTGTCGACGAAGAACATGGCGGGCTACACCGGCATCCAGGACCTCAAGGGCAAGAAGATCGGTGTCTCGGCGCCGGGCTCCTCGACCAACATGGTGGCCAACCTCGTGCTCTCGCGCGGCGGCCTCAAGGCCAGCGACGTGAGCTTCATCGGCGTGGGCGTGGCGGCCGGTGCGCTCACCGCGCTGCGCTCGGGTCAGATCGACGCCATCAGCAACACCGACCCGGTGATGACCATGCTGGAGCAGAAGGGCGACGTGAAGATCATCAGCGACACGCGCACGCTCAAGGGCACCGAGCAGGTGTTCGGCGGGCCGATGCCCGCGGCCTGCCTCTACGCGCCGATCGACTTCATCCAGAAGCACCCCAACACCTGCCAGGCGCTGGCCAACGCGATCGTGCGCGGCCTCAAGTGGCTGCAGACGGCGGGGCCGGGCGACATCATCAAGACCGTGCCCGAGACCTACCTGCTGGGCGACCGCGCGCTGTACCTCGCGTCGTTCGACAAGGTGCGCGAGTCCATCGCCACCGACGGCCTCGTGCCGGCCGAAGGGCCGAAGACGGCGCTCAACGCCATCGCGAGCTTCGACACCTCGGTCAAGGCCGACAAGATCGACCTCGCCAGGACCTACACCAACGATTTTGCAAAGCGTGCGAAAGACAGGTTCAAAGCCTGATTGCGAACGTTCAGCAACCCGGCTTCGGCCGGGTTTTTTCTTCCGGAGCGCCATGTCCGACTACGCCCTCGAACTCCTTTCCATCCGCTGCACCTTCCTTTCGAAGGACGACCCGGGCCAGCGCTACACGGCGGTGGACGACACCACGCTGCGCATCGGCGCGGGCGAGTTCGTCTCGGTGGTCGGGCCCACGGGCTGCGGCAAGTCGACGCTGCTGAACGTGGGCGCGGGGCTGCTCGAGCCGTCGTCGGGCGGCGTGAAGGTGTTCGGCCAGCCGCTCACGGGCGTGAACAAGCGCGCGGGCTACATGTTCCAGACCGAGGCGCTGATGCCGTGGCGCAGCGCCATCGACAACGTGAAGGTGGGGCTGCAGTACCGCGGCGTGCCCGACGCCGAGGCGCACGCGCAGGCCGAGGCGTGGCTGTCGCGCGTGGGCCTCACGGGCTTCGGCGACCGCTACCCGCACCAGCTCTCGGGCGGCATGCGCAAGCGCGTGGCGCTGGCGCAGACGCTGGTACTCGACCCCGACATCATCCTCATGGACGAGCCCTTCAGCGCGCTCGACGTGCAGACGCGGCAGCTGATGGAAAACGAAGTGCTCGAACTCTGGAGCGCAAAGAAGAAGGCCGTGCTCTTCATCACGCACGACCTTGACGAGGCCATTGCGATGAGCGACCGCGTGGTGGTGCTGTCGGCCGGCCCAGCGACGCGGCCGATCGGCGAGTTCGTGATCGACCTGCCGCGTCCGCGCGACGTGGCCGAGGTGCGCACGCAGCCGCGCTTCGTGGAGCTGCACCGCCAGATCTGGGAGGTGCTGCGCGACGAGGTGCTCAAGGGCTACGCGCAGCAGTTGAGGAAGGCCGCATGATGCCGCGCCTCGATGCACGCCATGCGCGCTTCTGGCAGCTCGCGCTGCTGGCCGTGATTCTGGTGCTGTGGCATGTGGCCTCGCGCAACGACCAGATCGCGTTCTTCCTCGGCCAGCCGATCGTGGTGGCGGGGCGCATCTGGAGCTGGTTCCTCCCCTTCGAGGTGCCGCCGAACCTGCTGTTTCCCGAAGGCCTGAAGGGCAACGCCGACATCTACCGCCACCTGGGCACGACGCTGCTCGAGACGGTGCTGGCCTTCGGCATCGGCACGGCGCTCGGGCTGGGCTGCGGCCTGTGGCTGGCGCTGGCGCCCACGGCGAGCCTGATCCTCGATCCCTACATCAAGGCCGCCAACTCGATGCCGCGCGTGATCCTCGCGCCGATCTTCGCGCTGTGGTTCGGCCTGGGCATCTGGAGCAAGGTGGCGCTGGCCGTCACGCTGGTGTTCTTCATCGTGTTCTTCAACGTCTACCAGGGCGTGCGCGAAGTGAGCCCGGTGGTGCTGGCCAACGCGAGGATGCTGGGCGCCAACCAGCGGCAGCTGCTGCGCACGGTGTACCTGCCCAGCGCCACGAGCTGGGTGTTCTCCAGCCTGCACACCTCCGTGGGCCTGGCCTTCGTCGGCGCGGTGGTGGGGGAGTACCTGGGGTCGGCGCGCGGCGTGGGCTACCTGATCCTGCAGGCCGAGGGCACCTTCGACGTGAACACGGTCTTTGCCGGCATCGTGGTGCTCACGGCCTTCGCGCTGGCGCTCGACGGGCTCGTGGGGCTGATCGAGAAGCGGCTCATGAAGTGGCAGCCGCGCAGCGGGGAGACTGAGAAGCTCTGAGCCGCGCGCCCAATACCTTCAGTGGGTCTGGCGCGTCTCGGTGTTGACCTGCACCAGCGCGCGTCCCGCGAAGAGGCCGCCGGACATCTCGAGCACCAGCCGTTCCTTGTCGCGGCGGCGCAGGTCGTCGATCACTTCGTCGGCTTCCTCAGGCGTGGCGCCCAGCGCGACCACGCCTTGCCGGCCGAAGGCCATCGCCGATTCGAAGGTCTCGCGGATCTGGTAGTCGACGTCGAGCTTCACGAGCTCCACCGCGTGCTCGCGGTCGAAGGCGCGCACCATCAGGTGCGCATGCGGGAACTCGGACTTCACGTGCTCCGCGATGCGCGTGGCCACGGCGCGGTTGTCGATGCACACCATGATCGCGCGGGCGTTGTGCGCGCCGGCCGCATGCAGCACGTCGGCGCGTGCGCCGTCGCCGTAGTACACCTTGAAGCCGAAGTCGGCGGCGTCGCGGATCACCTGCGTGTCGTTGTCGATGATCGAGATGGAGGCACCGCGCGCCAGCGCGCCCTGGATCGCGATCTGCCCGAAGCGGCCGAAGCCGATGACGAGCACGTTGCCGGCCAGTTCTTCGGCTTTCTCCACGCCCTCCATCGAGGCCTGCGCGGTGGGTGCGAAGCGGCGATGCACCAGCACCACCAACGGCGTGAGCGCCATCGACAGCACGACCACCGCCGTCATGTTGGCGTTGACCGTCGGGCTGATGACCTTGGCGGCGAGCGCCGACGAGAACAGCACGAAGGCGAACTCGCCGCCCTGCGCCATCAGCACCGCACGGTCGAGCGCGTCGGCAGGCGAGCTCTTGGCAAGCCGCGCCACGCCGTAGATGCACAGCGCCTTGACCACCATCATCGAGATCACGCCCGCGACGATGAGCTGCCAGTTCTGCGCCACCACCGCGAGGTCGAGCGACATGCCCACGCCGATGAAGAACAGGCCCAGCAGCAGCCCGCGGAAGGGTTCGATGTCGGCTTCGAGCTGGTGGCGGAAGGTCGATTCGGAGAGCAGCACGCCGGCCAGGAAGGCGCCCATGGCCATCGACAGGCCGCCGACCTGCATCAGCAGCGCCGCGCCCAGCACCACGAGCAGCGCCGCGGCTGTCATGACCTCGCGCGCCTTGGAGTTGGCGAGCACGCGGAACAGCGGGTTGAGCAGCCAGATGCCGGCCGCCACCAGCGCCGCGAGCGCGCCCACGGCAATGCCGATGCCGATCCAGCGCGAAGGCGCAATGGCCTGTTGCGCCGCATCCACCGGTGCGATGAAGGCGACGATGGCCAGCAGCGGCACGATCAGTAGGTCTTCGAAGAGCAGCACGGCGACGATCTTCTGGCCGCGCGGCGCGGCGATGTCGCCGCGTTCGCCGAGCAGCTGCATCACGATGGCCGTGGAGGTGAGCACGAAGCCCATCGCGCACACGAACGAGACGGCGAGCGGGAAGCCGAAGGCCATGCCCACGCCGGTCAGCAGGATGCCGCACACCACCACCTGCAGGCTGCCCAGGCCGAAGATGTCGCGCCGCATGCTCCACAGGTGCGACGGGCGCATCTCGAGCCCGATCACGAAGAGGAACATCACGACGCCGAGTTCGGCCGTGTGAAGGATGGTCTGCGGGTCGGTGAAGAGGCCGAAGCCGAAGGGCCCGATGGCCAGGCCCGCCGCCAGGTAGCCGAGCACGGAGCCCAGCCCGAGCCGCTTGAACAGCGGCACGGCCACGACGGCGGCCCCCAACAACGTGACGACCTTGATGAGATCGCCCGCGCTTCCTTCGACTGCCATGGCCTGTCCTCCTGATGTCGCCTTTCTTGTCCGGGCCCGGCACCGCCCGCCGGCAGGGCAGGGGTCAGCGCTTGCGCTTGGACGGCGTGCCGCCGCGCGGCTGGCGCACCACCGCCTGCTTGGCACTGCTGCTGCCGCGTGCGGCGGCCTTCACCGGTGCGCCGCCGCGCTTGGACGTGACCACCGCCGCGCCCCGGCCGCGCGCGGGTGCCGCGCCCGAGCCGACACGCGCCGCGGGCGTGGCGCGCACCGGCAGGTACACGACCACGCTGTAGCCGCGCTTGAAGGCGTGGTTCTGATTGACGTCGTTCCAGTCGGCCACGGCCGCGGGCTTGAGGTTGTAGCGGCGCGCGATGCTCGCCACGTTGTCCGAGCGGCCGGCCTTGACGGTGGTGCGGCGCGTGATGATCTCGGGCTGGAAGCTCAGGTGGCCGCCGTCGGCCACGACCGCCGCCACGTCTTCCTTCACGCGCGCGCCGCGCGGCACGATCAGCGTGGAGCCGGCCTTGATGAGCATGCGCGGCGGCACGTTGTTGAGCGCGCGCAGGTCCGACTCGCTCATGCCCGAGCGCTGGGCGGCGTCGGCCACCGTCATGGTGGTGGGCACGACCCAGGCGGTCCAGCTGGCGTACTGGCCCTGCGTGTAGGCGTCGAAGTTGCGCTTGAAGACCGCCGCGTTGTCCCAGGGCAGCAGGATCTCGGAAGTGCCGGCCGCGATCAGCACGGGCTTGTGGGCGGCGGGGTTGAGCGCGCGGAAGTCCTCGATGCGCACGTCGGCCAGCTTGGCCGCCAGCTCCACGTCGAGGTCGCGCGTGAGCGGCACGGTCTGGAAGTAGGGGTGGTTGGCAATCAGCGGCAGCTCGGCGTTGAAGGCCTGCGGGTTGGCCACGATGTTCTTCACGGCCTGCAGCTTGGGCACGTACAACCGGGTCTCGGCCGGCATCGACAGATCGCTGTAGGTGGTGGGCAGGCCCAGGCGTTGGTTCTTGGCGATGGCGCGTCCCACGCTGCCTTCGCCCCAGTTGTAGGCGGCGAGCGCGAGCTGCCAGTCGCCGAACATGCCGTAGAGCTTTTGCAGGTAGTCGAGCGCGGCACGGGTGGAGGCCACCACGTCGCGGCGGTCGTCGCGGAAGATGTTCTGCTTGAGGTCGAAGTCGGTGCCGGTGGCGGGCATGAACTGCCACATGCCGGCGGCGCGCGCGCTGGAGACGGCCTGCGGGTTGAAGGCACTCTCGATGTACGGCAGCAGCGCCAGCTCGGTGGGCATGTTGCGGCGCTCGAGCTCCTCGACGATGTGGAAGATGTACTTGTTCGAGCGCTCGGTCATGCGCTGGATGTAGTCGGGCCGGCTGGCGTACCACTGCTCGCGGTCGCGCACCAGGTCGCTCTCGAGGTTGGGCATCTTGAAGCCGCGGCGGATGCGGTCCCACATGTCGGCGGGCGGCGCCAGCGTGACCACGCTCTGCGAACGCGCCTGGCCGCTGGTGAGCGGGCTGAGGTTGCTGTCGCGCGGATAGACCGGGGTGGCGCTGCCCGACGGGCGGGCGCCCGTGCCGCCGGCGGAGGCGCCGGCCTTGGCGGTGGTGGAGGAAGAAGCGCTGTTGTCCGTGCCCGCGCAGCCCGCGAGTACCAGGGAGCCTGCAAGGCAGGTGGCAACGATAAATTTCATCGGAAGTCGTTTTTCCATTGGCGCAGGGCGGCGAACACCTCGGCTTCGGCGGCATCCGCGGAAAGCTCGGCATGGGCCCGCACTGCTCGAAAGACGGTGGCTTCGCGGCTGCGAAGAAAGGGGTTGATCCGGCGTTCGATCGCCAGTTGCGACGGCAGCGTGGGCTGCCCCTGTGCGCGCAGGCTTTCGCAATGCGCGTTGTAGTGAGTGAGTTCGTCGTTGCCGGGTTCCACGGCGCGGGCGAACTTCAGGTTAGCAAGTGTGTATTCGTGCGCACAGCACACGCGCGTGTCGCCGGGCAGCGCCGCCAGGGCGTCGAGCGAGGCGAGCATCTGCGCGGGCGTGCCTTCGAACAGGCGACCGCAGCCGCCGGAGAAAAGGGTGTCGCCGCAGAACAGCACGGGGGCCTGCGCGGCCGAGGCCGGCAGGAAGTAGGCGATGTGCCCGGCCGTGTGGCCCGGCACGTCGATGACCTCGAAGCGCAGGCTCAGGGCCTGTGCGATGTCGCCCTGCACCAGCGGCGTGAAAGGCTCGGGGATGCGCTCGCGCGCCGGGCCCCACACCTTCGCGCCCGTGGCCGCATGCAGCGCGGCCACGCCGCCCGTGTGATCGGGGTGGTGGTGCGTGACTAGAATCGCGGCCAGCTGCAGCTTGTGGTGCGCCAACGCATCGAACACCGGTTGGGCATCGCCCGGGTCCACCACGATGGCGTGGTGCCCGTCGTGCAGCATCCAGATGTAGTTGTCAGCAAAAGCGGGCAGCGGAACAAGGGTCATGAGCGGTCAAATTATAGGTTTGCAGGATTGGTTCGCGACCCCCCCCGGCCGCTACCTCCTGGCCTGGGAGCAGGCCCAGTTCGACGAGGCGGTGGCCGATGTTTTCGGTTACCACGCCTTGCAGCTCGGGGCCGCCGAGGTCGACGGGCTGCGCGCCAACCGCATGCCGCACCGCTGGCTGGCCCTGACCGACCCGGTGCGGGCCGGCAAGGCGACGCTGGTGACCGACTTCGCCGCCTTGCCGTTCGCGGCCAACAGCCTGGACCTCGTGGTGCTGCCGCACGCTTTGGAACTCAGTCCCGATCCGCACGCCACGCTGCGCGAGGTCGAACGCGTGCTGGTGCCCGAAGGCCGGGTGGTGATCTGCGGCCTGAACCCGACCAGCCTGTGGGGCCTGCGGCAGCGCCGCGGGCACCTGTACCGCCGGCTGGGCCTGGGCGAGACCTTCCTGCCCGAGGCCGGCGAATTCATCGGCTACTGGCGCATGCGCGACTGGCTGCGCCTGCTGAGCTTCGAGGTGGAGTCGGGCCGTTTCGGCATCTACCGGCCGGCGGTGCGCAGCGACGCCTGGCTGGAGCGTTCGCGCTGGATGGACGCCGCCGGCGAGCGCTGGTGGCCGATCTTCGGCGCCGCCTACTTCCTGGTGGCGGTGAAGCGCGTGCGCGGCATGCGCCTGCTGAGCGCCGACTGGCGCCGCAGTGGCGCGCGGGCGACGGCGCCGGTGCCCATCGCGGGCAAGGTGCACCGCAGCAAGCAGTGAACGAACGAATCCATGGACGCGGGCGGCATCGCCCGCATGACGCTAGAGAAAAAAGGAACAGTCAGTTTGAACGAAGTCGTGATCTACACCGATGGCGCGTGCAAGGGCAACCCGGGACCGGGCGGCTGGGGCGCGTGGCTCAAGTCGGGCCCCACCGAGAAGGAACTGTTCGGCGGTGAACTCAACACCACCAACAACCGCATGGAACTCACGGCCGTGATCGAAGGGCTGGCCGCGCTCAAGCGGCCCTGCAAGGTGCTGCTGTACCTGGACAGCCAGTACGTGCGCATGGGCATCACCGAGTGGATTCGCGGCTGGAAGGCCAAGGGCTGGCTCACCTCGACCAAGCAGCCCGTGAAGAACGTCGAGCTCTGGCAGAAGCTCGACAAGCTGGTGTCCGAGGGCGGCCACCAGATCGAGTGGCGCTGGGTCAAGGGCCACTCGGGCGACCCGGGCAACGAGCGGGCCGACATGCTGGCCAACAAGGGCGTGGACAAGGCCTTGGGCCGGATCTGACCCTCAGCGGCAGGGCCAGGGGCTAGATCAGCCCTTCGAATACCATCACGTCGACCTCTTGCCCGGCGTCGACATGGCCCTGCTCGTGAGGCAGCACCACGAGCCCGTTGGCCTCGAGCATCGAACTCAGCACGCCCGACCCCTGGTGCGCCGCCACCCGCACCTCGGGCAATGACCCCGGCACCTGGCGCACGACGCCGCGCTGGTACTCGGTGCGCCCCGGCTTCTTGCGGATGGGCCCCGCGCTGCGCGCGCGCAGCAGCGGCGGCGGGGCGCAGGCCGCGTCGTGGCAGCCCATCAGCCGCAGCAGCGCCGGCCGCACGAAGGCCAGGAAGGCGACCATCGCCGCCACCGGATTGCCCGGCAGGCCGAACAGCACGGCCGACGTGGCCGTGGCCTCGCGCGGACGCGGAATCAGCCCCACCGCCAGCGGCCGCCCGGGCCGCATCGCGACCCGCCAGAAGGCCATGTCGCCCAGTTGCTGCATCACGTCGCGTGTGTGGTCGGCCGCGCCCGCGCTCACGCCGCCGCTGGTGACGATGGCATCGGCCTCGTGCGCCGCGCGCTGCAGCGTGGTGGCGAGCGTGGCGGGGTCGTCGTGCACCAGGCCGAGGTCGACCACCTCGCAGCCCAGCCGCGTGAGCAGGCCGAACAGGGTGTAGCGGTTGCTGTCGTACACGGCGCCTTCGCGCGGCGTGTCGCCCAGGCAGAGGATTTCGTCGCCGGTCGAAAAGTACGCCACGCGCAGCCGACGCCGCACGGTCACGCGCGCCAGGCCGAGGCTGGCGACCATGCCGAGCGCGGCCGGCGACAGGCGCTCGCCGCGCCGCAGCGCCGGCTGGCCTTGCATCAGGTCTTCGCCGGCCAGGCGCCGGTTGTCGCCGCGGCCCAGCACGCGGGCCGGAAAGCAGACCTGGTCGCCGTCGACCTTGCAGAACTCCTGCGGGATCACGGTGTCCAGGCCGACCGGCATCATCGCGCCGGTCATGATGCGCACCGCGTCGTGCGGCCCGAGCGCGCCGCGCCAGGCCGAGCCGGCCAGCGCCGTGCCCGCCACGCGCAGCGTGAGCGAATGGTCGATGGGCGCATCGGCCGGCAGCAGCGCGCCATCGAAGGCGTAGCCGTCCATGGCGGAGTTGTCGTGCGGCGGCACGCTCACGGGCGAAACGAGGTCGTCGGCCAGCACGCGGCCGAGCGCGTCGCGCAGCGCGACCTCTTCGGCGTCGGCCACGGCCAGCGGCGCGACGAGGCGCGCGAGAAAGGCGGCGACGGTGTCGACGTCGAGGTCGCCCGCGTCGTAGTCCGCGAGGTCGGCGGCGATGGCGGCGATGCGGCTCATGGCTGTTCGAGCGTCTGCAGGTCGGCCAGCGTGTTCGCGTTGAAGAAGGCGTCGGGCGCGTCGCCGGGGCGGTCGAAGGGAACGGTCAGGGCGTTGTGCTGCGCGGTCCAGGCGCCGACCTTGCGGCCGCCTTCCTCGACAAAGCGGCGCAGGCTGTCGCGCAGTTCGATGTGCAGCAGGCAGAACACCGGCTGGCGACGCAGCACCGTGCGGCCGTCGGCCTCGGTTTCAGGCGCGGCGGCCATGGCGATGCGCGCGTGGGGGCCCTCGGCGGCCAAGGCTTCGGCCAGCCGCGCCGCCAGGTCGGGCGGAAAGCGCGGCGTGTCGCAGGGCACGGTGAGCAGCCAGGGCGTGGGGCAGTGTTCGAGCCCGCTCAGCATGCCGGCCAGCGGCCCGGGGTGGTCGGGCACGCTGTCGGCGAACACGGGCACGCCCAGCGCTTCGTAGGCGGCGAAGTTCCGGTTGGCATTGATCAGTACGCGGCCGACCTGCGGGCGCAGCCGCCGCACGGCATGTGCGGCGAGCACTTCGCCCTGGAGCAGTTGCAGGCCCTTGTCGACTCCGCCCATGCGGGTGCCGCGCCCGCCGGCGAGCACGAGGCCCGTGATGTCGGCCGCTGCGATGGCCGGTGCGGTACCCATGGCTGGCGGCCTCATCCGCCGATGTAGCTCATCTCGACGCGCCGGGGCGCTGCCGCGTCGGGGGGGCTGTCGTCGGGGCCGCGCAGCGCGCGCAGCTCGGAATAGCGGTCGGCGCGGCCCTGCCAGATATGGCCGATGGCGGAGGCGATGTCGCCGTCGCTCGCGCCGTCGCGCAGCATCGGTCGCAGGTCGTGGCCCTGGCTTGCGAACAGGCACAGGTACAGCTTGCCCTCCGTCGACAGGCGCGCGCGGCTGCAGTCGTGGCAGAAGGCCTGGGTCACGCTGCTGATCACGCCGATCTCGCCGCCGCCGTCGGCATAGGCCCAGCGCTGGGCGGTTTCGCCGGGCGTGGTGGCTTCGAGCGGCACGAGCGGAAATTCGGCCGCGATGCGCGCGATGACTTCGGCCGAGGGCAGCACCTCGTCCATGCGCCAGCCGTTGGTGGCGCCCACGTCCATGTACTCGATGAAGCGCAGCACGACCTTGCCGCTGTGGTGCTCGCGGAAGTAGCGCGCCATCGGCAAGATTTCCTGCTCGTTGGTGCCGCGCTTGACCACCATGTTGACCTTGATCGGGCCCAGGCCCGCGGCCAGGGCCGCGTCGATGCCGGCCAGCACGTCGGCCACCGGAAAGTCGACGTCGTTCATGTGGCGGAACACGGCGTCGTCCAGGCTGTCCAGGCTCACGGTCACGCGCTGCAGGCCGGCGGCCTTCAGCGCGGCGGCCTTGCGCTTCAGCAGCGAGCCGTTGGTGGTGAGCGTGAGCTCGAGCGGGTCGCCGTCGGGCGTGCGCAGCTCGGCCAGTTGCGCGATGAGCCCCTCGATGTGCTTGCGCAGCAGCGGCTCGCCGCCGGTCAGGCGGATCTTGTGCACGCCGTGCGAGGCGAACAGGCGCGCCAGGCGCGTGATTTCCTCGAAGCTCAACAGGGCGCTGTGCGGCAGGTACTGGTAGTCCTTGTCGAACACGTCCTTGGGCATGCAGTAGCTGCAGCGGAAGTTGCAGCGGTCGGTCACGCTGATGCGCAGGTCGGTCAGCGGACGGCCCAGCCGGTCGGCCAGCAGGCCGGTGGCGGGCACGGCAATGTCCGGCGCGGCCACGACGGCGTGGCCGGCCTGAGCGATCGGAATGACGGTACTGCTGCTTTTCTTCATGGTGCGATGCCGATTTTGCGCCATGGCCCGCGACCGCGCGCCATGCGGGCTACTTCAGCACTGCCGCATAGACCATGTTGCGCGCGAGGCTTCGGTAGTGGGTGCGGTACTTGGGCGACTGCAGCATCAGCACCACGAACAGCTCGTTCTTCGGATCGACCCACATGTAGGTGCCGCCCGCGCCGCCCCAGTTGTACTCGCCGCCGCCGGACGGGTAGGGTGCCTCGCCGTCGTTGCGGCGCACCGCGAAGCCCAGGCCGAAGCCGTAGCCCGGGCCCGGCAGGTACAGCGGGCCGGGCACGATGCCGGCGCCGGCGTTCGAATGGTCGGTCGTCATCAGCGCCAGCGTGCGCGGGCCGAGGTAGCGGGTGCCGTCGAGCGTGCCGCCGTTGAGCAGCATCTGCAGGAAGCGCGCGTAGTCGGATGCGGTCGACACCAGCCCGCCGCCGCCCGATTCGAACTTGCGCACGATGCGCGGGTCGTTCAGGTCGGCGCCCACGCCGAAGCTGCGGTCGCTCGGCAGCGGCTCGGCGATGCGCGGCTGGCGCGCCGGCTCGGGCACGTAGTACGTGGTGTCCTTCATGCCCAACGGGTCGAACAGGCGCGCCTTTTCGAACTGGTACAGCGACTGGCCCGACACCACCTCGACCACGCGGCCCAGGATGTCGGTGGAGTAGCTGTAGTCCCAGGTCGTGCCGGGCTGGTAGGCCAGCGGCAGCTTGGCCAGGCGCTGCGAGAAATCGGCGCTGGTCGGATCGCCTTCCGCAAGGTTGGCGGCGTTGTAGGCCTGCTTGACGAGGCCCGGGCCGAAGAAGCCGTAGGTCAGGCCCGAGGTGTGGCGCATGAGGTCCTGCACGGTGATCGGGCGGCGCGCGGGCACGGTCTCGAGCACCGGCTTGCCGTCGGTGCCGGGCTTCTCGATGCCGACCGTCATGCGGGCGTACTCGGGCAGGTACATCGCGACCGGGTCGTCCAGCTTCATGCGGCCGTCTTCGACCAGCATCATCGCGGCGACCGTGGTGATGGGCTTGCTCATCGAGTAGATGCGGAAGATGCCGTCGCGCGGCATCGGCGTGCCGGCGGTGGCGTCGAGCTTGCCGACGGGTTCGAACCATGCGACCTTGCCCTGGCGCGCGACCAGCAGCACCGCGCCGGGGATCTTGCCGGCGGCCACGTCGGCCTTGAGCACGTCGGTGAGCTTCTGCAGGCGTTCGCCCGACAGGCCCACCGACTCGGGCCGGGCGGTGGGCAGCGACTGGGCGGTGGCGAGCAGCGGCAGGGCGAGGCTCAGGCCGAGCAGGGCCGTGCGCACCAGGGCGCGGCGCTTCAGGAAGGTCATGCGTGTTGTCTCCGTCGGTGGTGGATGGATGGAACCGGCAGGACGGTCTTGACGCCGTCCGTGCGAACCGGTCGCGGGGCAGTGTATCGGTGGATGGGCCATGGGGCGGCACGCGACCAGCTGGCCGATTGGCGGCATCTATGGCGCCGATATCTTGACGCAGACAATGAGAATTACTATCATTTGAACGCCTGAGTACGCAGCACAAGCACCACGCAAAGGGCTCTCTTCCAACAAGGAGCTTCCGAACCGTGCCGTACACCCTGCCAGCCTTGCCCTATGCCTTCGACGCGCTCGAACCCCACATCGACGCGCAGACGATGGAGATCCACCACGGCAAGCACCACCAGACCTACGTGAACAACCTGAATGCGGCGTTGAAAGACACGCCGCATGCGGACACGCCGGTCGAAGCCCTCATCGCCGGTATCGAGGAACTGCCCGAGGCGCTGCGCGCCCCCGTGCGCAACAACGGCGGCGGCCACGCCAACCACAGCCTGTTCTGGACCGTCATGGCCCCGGTGGGCGAGGGTGGCGGCGGGGCGCCTTCGGGCGCGCTCGCGCAGGCCATCGATACCGACCTGGGCGGCTTCGGTGCTTTCAAGGAGGCCTTCACCAAGGCCGCGCTCACGCGCTTTGGCAGCGGCTGGGCCTGGCTGGTCGTCGGTGCCGACGGCAAGCTCGCCGTGGAAAGCAGCGGCAACCAGGACAGCCCGCTGATGCGCGGCATCGGCTCGGGCAAGACCCCGATCCTGGGCCTGGACGTGTGGGAGCACGCCTACTACCTGAAGTACCAGAACCGCCGCCCGGAATACATCGCGGCCTTCTACAACGTGGTGAACTGGGCCGAGGTGGCCCGCCGCCATGCCGCCGCGACCGGCGGCCGATGAGCCGAAGAGGAGCCCGCCCATGAACGACACGCAGCTGCGCACGGTGGCCACAGCGCCGCCGCCCAGGTCGCCGCGCTCGGTGCGCGAATGGATCGGCTTTGCCATCGTCGCGGCCGGCGCGCTGGCGCTGGCGTCGCAGTTCTGGTCCTTCGTGCGCGCCGACCCGCTGGTGTGGAACGCGCTGCGCGGCGGTTCGGTGGCGGCGCTGGCGACCGCGCTGGGCACGCTGCCGGTGCTGTTCTCGCAGAGGCTGCCCGACCGGCTGCAGGACACGCTGTTCGGCTTCGGCGCCGGCGTGATGCTTGCGGCCTGCGCCTTCTCGCTGATCATTCCGGGGCTGGACGCCGCCAAGTCGATGGGCGTCTTCGGCGGCGGCGACTGGGCGGCGGGCGGCGTGATCGGCGCGGCCATCCTGCTCGGGGGCCTCGTGCTCATGACGATGGACCGCGTGCTGCCGCACGAGCATTTCATCAAGGGCCGCGAAGGGCAAAGCGGGCGGCAGCTGCGCCGCACGTGGCTCTTCGTGTTCGCGATCGCGCTGCACAACGTGCCCGAGGGTCTGGCCATCGGCGTCGGCTACGCGGCCAACAACGGCGTGCGCGCCGACGCGCTCGCCACGGGCATAGCGATCCAGGACGTGCCCGAGGGGCTGGTGGTGGCCGTGGCGCTGCTGGCGGCCGGCTACAGCCGCCTGTTCGCGGTGCTGATCGGCATGGCCTCAGGATTGGTCGAGCCGCTGGGCGCCGTGCTCGGCGCAGCGGTGGTGGGGCATTCGGCGATGCTGCTGCCCTGGGGGCTGGGCTTCGCGGCGGGTGCGATGCTGTTCGTGATCAGCCACGAGATCATTCCCGAGTCGCACCGCAAGGGGCACGAGGCCTATGCGACCAGCGGTTTGATGATCGGCTTCGTGCTGATGATGCTGCTGGACACCGCGCTGGGCTGACGCCCGGGCGCGGCGTCGTCAGCCTCAGCCGTGCTTGACGGCGATGGTCTTCAGCGTCGTGAAGCCGTACAGCGCCTCGAAACCCTTCTCGCGCCCGTAGCCCGACGACTTCACGCCGCCGAACGGCAACTCGACGCCGCCGC
Source organism: Variovorax sp. GW822-FHT04E09 (assembly GCF_058800845.1). Lineage (NCBI taxonomy): Bacteria > Pseudomonadati > Pseudomonadota > Betaproteobacteria > Burkholderiales > Comamonadaceae > Variovorax > Variovorax sp. GW822-FHT04E09. The sequence goes on along the minus strand of NZ_JBXAMR010000001.1, from coordinate 868,795 downwards.
CCGCGCCGTAGTTGTTAATGAACACCTGGCCGCTCTTCACGCGCCGGGCCATGCGGAACTGGCGCGCGCCGTCGGCCGTCCAGACGCCGGCCACGAGGCCGAACTGGGTGGCGTTGGCGAGGGCCACGGCTTCGTCCTCGTCGGCGAACTGCATCGCGGCGAGCACGGGGCCGAACACTTCTTCCTGCGCCAGGCGATGGCCCACGGGCACGTCGCGCAGCAGGGTCGGGGCCTGGTAGAAGCCGGTCTCGGGCGCTTCCTCGACCACCACGCCCTGCGCCACCATCGGGATGCCGGCATGTTGCGCGTCGCTGAGGAAATCCCACACGCGCTGCTGCTGCGTCTGGCGGATCAGCGGGCCCACATCGAGGTCCATGGCCGCGGGGCCGACGCGCAGGGCTTCGAAGGCGTGGCCCAGGCGCTCGAGCAGGGGCTCGTAGATGTCGCGCTGGATCAGCACGCGCGAACCCGCCGAGCAGGTCTGGCCGGCGTTCTGCACGATGGCGTTGATCACCACGGGAATCACCGCGTCCAGGCCGGCGTCGGCGAACACGATCTGCGGGCTCTTGCCGCCCAGCTCGAGCGTGACCGGGCAGTGCCGCTCGGCCGCCACCTGCTGGATCAGCGTGCCGATCTTCGGGCTGCCCGTGAAGCTGATGTGGTCGATGCCTTCGTGGCGTGCGAGCGCGTCGCCCACCTCATGGCCGTAGCCCGTCACGATGTTGAGCGCGCCGGCCGGAAAGCCGACCTCGGCCGCCAGCTGCGCCACGCGGATCAGCGACAGGCAGGCGTCTTCGGCGGGCTTCACCACGCACACGTTGCCGGCCGCCAGGGCGCCGCCCACGCTGCGCCCGAAGATCTGCATCGGGTAGTTCCACGGAATGATGTGGCCCGTGACGCCGTGCGGCTCGCGCCAGGTGAAGACGCTGTAGCCGTCCTGGTAGGGAATGGTCTCGCCGTGCAGCTTGTCGCAGGCGCCGGCGTAGAACTCGAAGTAGCGCACCAGCGCCACCGCGTCGGCGCGGGCCTGCTTCACGGGCTTGCCGCAGTCGCGCTGCTCGATGAGCGCGAGCTCGTCGACGTGCTCGGCGATCTTCTGCGAGAGCTTGAAGAGCAGGCGGCCGCGGTCGGCGGCGCTGACCTTGTGCCACACGCCCTCGAAGCAGTCGCGCGCGGCGCGCACGGCGGCGTCGATGTCGGCTGCGTTGCTGCGCTGGATCTCGTCGAAGGGCTGGCCGTCCGACGGGTCGATGACGGGGAGGGTGCGGCCGGAGGCGGAGGGAACGTCCGCGTTGGCGATGTAGTTGAGCTGCATGGGACGAGATTTTGCGCGAAGCCCGCCCCGCGCGTGACGCCCCGGCCGGCCCGCCTTACTTCGCCGCGGTGGCTTTGGGCAGCGCGCGCACGGCGTTCAGCATGCGCTCGACGTGCTTGTCGGGGTTGAGGTTCTGGTAGTAGTAGGCGACTTTGCCGTCGGTCGCGATCACGTACGACAGGCGGTTGGCGAAGTCGGGCCGGGTCTGCATCAGCGCGTCGAAGCCCTGGATCACGGTCTTGCCCTGGTCGGAGGCCACCGGAAAGCGGCTCTGGCAGGACTTGACCGAGAACTTGGAGAGCGTGTCGATGTCGTCGGCCGACACGCCGATCACCGAGGCGCCCAGCGCGGCGAACTGGTCGACCGCCTCGGCGAAGGCGTGGGCCTCGATGGAGCAGTCGTTGGAGTCGGCCGCCGGAAAGAAGTACAGCACCACCGGTCCCTTGGCCAGCGCCTCGGCCAGCGAGTAGCGGAAGGTCTTGCCGCCCAGCGCGGCCGTGGCCGTGAACTTGGGCACCGGGTCGCCGATGTCGAGTGCGGCGTGGGCAGTGGGTACCCCGGCGGCGAGGGCCGCGGCCCACAAAGCGGTGCGCAAAAGGAGCGATCGGGCCATGATGTAACTCCGAAGCGAAGTGAATCGAATTCTAGGACGACGCTTCGCAAAAAGGGCCCCGTTGAAACCGCCGCGGGAGGACCGGCGTACATCAGGGCAGTGGCATCCACAACGACAAGAGGAACCCGACCATGAACGCCTGGGCCCGATCTCTTCTGCGCATGGCGCTGGCCGGCGTGCTGCTGGCATTGCTCGGCGCGTGCGGCTCGCTGCCGCCGGCGCGCGAACGCCCGGCCGAACACGCCGCCGCGGCCGACCCGGGCACCGCGCTCGCGAAGATCGCCGCGGCCTCCACGCCGCCCGGCGAGCATTCGGGCTTCCGGCTGATGCCGCTGGGCGTGTACTCGCTCGACGCGCGCATCCAGCTCGCGCAGCGCGCCGAGCACTCGCTGGTGGTGCAGTACTACCAGCTCGAGAACGACGCCACCGGCCGGCTGCTGCTGCGCACGCTGCGCGAGGCGGCGGCGCGCGGCGTGAAGGTGCGGGTGCTGGTGGACGACCTGTACACGGTGAAGAGCCAGCAGCTGTTGCTGGCGCTGTCCGAGACGCCCAATGTGTCGGTGCGCCTGTTCAACCCGTTCTGCTGCGCGCGCGACGGGTTCCTGTCGCGCTTCGTGGTGTCGATCTTCGACATCCACCGGCTCAATCACCGCATGCACAACAAGCTCTTCATTGCCGACGGCGCGATGGCGGTGGTGGGCGGGCGCAACATCGCCGACGAGTATTTCGTGCTGAGCGAGGCGCAGAACTTCATCGACATGGACGCGCTGGTGGTCGGCAAGGTGGTGCCGCAGCTCGAGTCCATCTTCGACGCCTACTGGAACAGCGACCAGATCTGGCCCATTGCCGAGATCGTGCGCGCGGAGGCCGGCGCCGCCACCTTCGATGCCGAGATCGGCATGTCGGGCCCGCCGCCGAAGGTCGTGCTGCCGCCCTCGGACATCCTCGGCTACGGCCCCATCGCCGAAGAACTCGACGGCGGCCGCATGGGCCTGCTGTGGGGCGAGGCCCGCGCCATCGCCGACCCGCCCTCCAAGCCCACGACGCTGACGGCCGAAGATGCCATTGCCACCAGCGTGACGATGAAGGTCTGGGCGCTGCTGCTCGACGCCAAGACCGAGGTCGATCTGACCTCGCCCTACCTCGTGCCCGGCGAGCGCGGCATGGCGGCCTTCGAGGACCTGGCCAAGCGCAAGGTCAAGCTGACGCTGCTGACCAATTCGCTGGCCGCCAACGACGAGCCGCTGGTGCACACCGGCTACGCGCGCTACCGCGAGCGCCTGCTGAAAGGCGGCGCCGACCTGTACGAGCTGAGCCCGCAGCGCACCACCGCGAGCATGCGTTTCGGCAGCTTCGGCAACTCGCTGGGCCGGCTGCACGCCAAGACCGCCGCCATCGACAAGACGCGCATCTTCATCGGCTCGATGAACCTCGATCCGCGCTCGGCCAGCCAGAACACCGAGATGGGCGTGGTGGTCGACAACCCGCAGCTGGCGCGCGAGATGCTGCGCATCATCCATGTGAGCAAGCTGCAGAACTCGTACCGGCTGCGGCTGTCGAAGGAGGGCGGCACGCTCGAATGGCTCACGAACGACGGCGAGAAAGAGGTGATCCTCACCTCGGAACCCGAGTCGGGTTTCTTCCAGCGCCTGTACAACACCCTGATCTCCCCGCTGGTGCCCGAGATGCTGTTGTAGCCTCGGGGGATGGCACAGACCTTCACTTCTCTTTCGGCCCCGCAGGTCATGCTGTGGGGCCTGCTGTTCTTCGGGGGCATCTACCTGGGTTTCGGCGCGCTCACCTGGCTGCTCACGAAGCGCGTGCTGCCGGCGCTGGGCATCGGGCGCGCGCTCGACCCTCGGCCGCTGCAGCCCGGCCAGCTGCGGCGCGAGCTCACGCAGTCGGGCATCTCGGTGCTGATCTTCGGGCTGGGCATGGTGTTCCCGTGGGGGCTGCTGCAGCTGGGCTGGGCGCGGCTCGAGCCTGACGCGGGCTGGCGCCGCATCGGGCTCGAGATCCTCGTGCTCGCGGTGTGGAACGACGTGCATTTCTGGCTCAACCACCGGCTGCTGCACACGCGCTGGCTGCGCCGCTTCCATGGTCCGCACCATCGCTCGTTCGTGACCACGCCGTGGGCCACCTACAGCTTTCACCCGATCGAGGCGCTGATGCTCGGCAACGTGATCCTGCTGCCGATGGTGCTGCACGACTTCAGCTTCTGGTCGCTGGCGTCGGTGCCGGTGTTCAGTCTGTTCTTCAACTGCGTCGGGCATTCGAACTACGACTTCGTGCCCGGCGTGTCGTACAGCCACTGGTTCGCCGCGAGCCGCCGGCATCACCTGCACCATGCCGTGCACAACGGCAACTACGGCTTCCAGTTCACCTTCATGGACCGGCTGTTCCGCACGCGCATTGCGGCCGACGCGGCCGAGCCGCTGTTCCAGGCGTTTCGAAAGAAGCATGGCGCCACGACGGCCTGACGCGCGCCATCGGCTGCCGCGGCTGCGCCACTGGCGCGACTGGCAAAGCCTGGCGTACCTCGTCGCCTTGCCCGCGCTGGCGGCGTGGCAGTGGGTGCACGGCTTCCAGGTGGTGCTGTATGCGCTGATGCTGTTCCTCACGCTCGGCATCGGCGTGATCCACCACAACCACGTGCACCTGCGCATGTGGCGCGGTCGGCGCATGAACCGGTTCACCGACTTCTGGATCACGCTGCTGCAGGGCCACCCGACCTTCGTCTTCTGGCCCGCGCATGTGGCCAACCACCATCGCCATCGTCATGGACCGAAGGACGTGGCGCGCACCTACCGCTTCGGCGGCGACACCAACCATCTGTGGGGCTACCTGCTGCATCCGTTCCAGGCCGTGTGGGTGCTGACGCCGGTGTTCTTCGGCTGGCTCGCGCGGCTGCACCGGCACCACCGCGGCGCCTGGCGCTATTGCATGGCGCAGTACGCGCTGTGGCTGGCGAGCTGGACCGTGCTCTTGGCGATCGACTGGCGCAAGGCATTGCTCTTCGTGATCGTGCCGCAACTGCACGGCCTGCACTGGCTGCTGGCCACCAACTACCTGCAGCACGCGCATGCCGACGGCCGCAAGACGCCGCGCAAGGAGGCATCCGGCGATACCCGTGGTAGCCAGCTGAACTACGCGCGCAATTTCGAGGGGCTGGTGAACCCCTTGCTGTTCAACATCGGCCTGCACACCGCACACCACGAGAACCCGCATGCCCATTGGTCCGAGCTCACGCACCTGCATCACACGCGCTACCGCGCGCAGGTCGCGCCCGCGCTCAACGAGGGCGGGCTGGTGCCGTACATGGTGCGCGTCTTCGTGCTGGGGACCGTGTGGCCGCGTTTTCGCAGCCGCTCGCTGATGCCTCCCGATTCACCTATTGCCTGAACCCATGCCCGTTTCATTCCAACGCGTGTACCTCGAAAGCGCCGGCTATTTCATGCCCGGCGAGCCTGTTCCCAACGACCGCATGGACGCGTACATCGCGCCGCTCAACCGCATGTCGGAGCGCATCAAGCGCCGCATCCTGGCCGAGAACGGCATCCTCACGCGGCACTACGCGATCGACGAAGAAGGCGTGACGCGCCACACCAACGCGCAGCTGGCGGCCGGCGCGATCCGCGACTGCCTGCAGCGTGGCGGCGCCGAGCTGTCGCGCGTGTCGCTGCTGGCCAGCGGCTCCTCGGGCGGCGACACGCTGATGCCCGGCTTCGCGAACATGATCCAGGGCGAGCTGGCGGCGCAGCCGATGGAAACGCATTCGGTGCACGGCATCTGCGCGGCCGGCGTGTCGGCGATCCAGACGGCGGCGCAGGGCATCGAACTGGGCGCGCACCGTTCGGCGCTGGCGGTGGCCAGCGAAATGCCGTCGCGCCTATTCAAGCGCTCGCGCTTTGCCGCGCGCGGCTACGAGACCGATTTCGACTCGCACTTCCTGCGCTGGATGCTGTCCGATGGCGCGGGCGCGCTGCTGCTGTCCGACGGCACGCCCGCGTTGGCCGGCAAGCCGGGGTTGCGCCTGAAGCTGAAGTGGGTGCACCAGCGCGCGTTCTCGGGCGACTACCCGGTGTGCATGCAGCTGGGCCTCACCGAAGACCGCGCGCGCGGGCATCTCGATTTCGGCTCATGGGCCGAGGCCGAGGCAGCCGGCGCGTTGTCGCTGCGCCAGGACATCCGGCTCTTGCCGCACCTGTTCGACATCGGCATCCACGAATACGCGGGCCTGGTGCGCGACGGCTGGGTCGATCCGAAGCGGGTCGACCATTTCCTGTGCCACTACTCGTCGGAAAAATTCATCCCGGTGGTCGAAGACCTGATGGCCAAGGCCGACCTGGCGATTCCGCGTGAGCGCTGGTGGAGCAACCTCGCGTGGCGCGGCAACACGGGCGCGGCATCGATCCTCGTGATGCTGGCGGAGTTCCTGCACACCAAGGCGCTGAAGCCGGGCGAGCAGATCTTCTGCTACGTGCCGGAGTCGGGGCGCTTCATGGCGGCGTACATGCTGCTCGAGGTCGAGGCCGTCGATGCGGCGCCTGTCGTGATCGCGCCCCGCGCGGCGGCGGTGGCGCCCGACGACGACCTCGTCATCGCGCCCCCGCACGACCCGGCCGCCGCGCCCGAGGGCTTGGGCGCCTTGCTGACCGAACTGGCCGCCATCTGGCACGACTACCGCTCGCGCGTGTGGCGCACGCCGCTGATCCGCCAGATCCGCGAGCGCCGCTTTGCCGTGCCCGACTACCTGAACTGGATGGAACAGTGGGTGCCGCAGGTGCGCGAAGGCAGCCTGTGGATGCGCGAAGGCGCCGCCTCGCTGAGCGAGCCGTACCGGATGCTGTCGTCGCTGATCGACGTGCACGCGGGCGAGGAGCAGAACGACTTCAACATCCTCTTCAGCGACTACCGCAAGGCCGGCGGCACGGTCGAATCGATCGACGAGCTGCGCCGCAACCCCGGCGGCGAGGCGCTCAACGCCTACCTGCACGGCCTGGCCGCCACGCGCGACCCGATCGGCCTCCTGGGCGCGATCTACATCATCGAAGGCACAGGCCAGCGCATCGTGCCGGCGCTGCTGCCGCTGCTCAAGGCCAGCCTGAAGCTGCCGCCCGACGCGTTCCGTTTCCTCGAGTACCACGGCCACAACGACGAGCACCACTTGAACCGCTGGCTCGCCGCGGTCGAGATGGTGATGGCCGTGGAAGGGCAGGCCCGCGCCGCCCGCCAGATTGCCGACACCGCGCGCCACACGGCGGCGCTGTACCTGATGCAGTTCCAGCACATCACCGAACGAATGCCCCATGGATCGAACGCCTGAGTTTTTGACGCAAGCCCACGACGAGCGCGACCCCAGCCCCTGGCTGGCGCTGTACCTCGACCAGAGCACGCCGCTGCCCGACGACGTGAAGGCGGCGTGGCTGGCCGATTCGAGCTCGGCCTCGCGCCAGTACCTGCTGCCGTTCCTGCGGCCGATCGCGCGGCTGACGATCATCCTGATCCAGATCGTGAAGGTGTTCGTGCCGCGCAACTGGTCGCACTCGATGCTGCTGCACCGCTTCCTGGCGTGGGGGCTCAAGCGCTTCGTGTCGCCCGAGGCGAACTGGCTGATCCTGCGGCACTTTCACCTGGGCTCGCAGGTGCTGGCCTTCATCGGCCGCAACTCGCCCGCGCCCGTGGGCACCTCGCCGCTGGAGCCGGCCGACATCGACGCGCTGAAGGACGAGATGTTCCTGAAGCACGACCTGAACCTGTTCAACTTCGTGATCCGGCTGAACACGGCGCTGCGCGACAAGGGGCTGGCGCTGTGCAAGGCCGAGCAGGTCGATTTCTCGATGATCCAGCCGCCGGCGTTGCGGCTGGAAGACATGCCGCAGGGCAAGCTGAATTTTCTCGACCTGCAAAGCGCCATCGAGCTGTTCACTCCGCTGTACCAGCTGATGCTGACCGACAACGATTTCTGGCGCGCCGCCAACTCCTTGCAACTGGACGAAACCATCGGCATCTACGCGGCGACGATCCTGAACGCGCCCGAGCACCTGATCCTGGTCAACAACAAGCATCCGCTGGTGCCGCTGTCGACCTTGCGGGCCGGGCACCGGCTGGTGATCCACGGCCTGTCGACCGAAATGCTTCACAGCCTGCTCCAGCGCATGCGCGCGGCGCAGGAAGCCATGTCGGCAGAGACACTTCCGCGCGACCCGCCCCTTGCATAGGGGTATGCTGTCCCCACATGCAAACCATGAACACGACCCGAAATCCGTCTCCCAAGACCGATCTGGCAGTGACCCACGTGCTGGCTCAACTGCTGGAGAGGCTTGAGCACAGCGCCGTGCCGGTTGGTGCCGAGCAGTACCGCTCGGTGGTCGAGCACCTGGTGCATGAATTCGAAGACGTCGAGCCCGGTGCGGAATTGGGCCAGTTGCTCGATGCCTATCCGGCTGCCTCCGAGGTCTACGAAAATATGAATTACCAGCACGCCGGCCTTTGCCGCTCGGCGCTGGACGTTTCCCTGGCCGCCGAAGGCGCAGCCAGGGAAGCCATTGCCCGCGCCATGCGCGGTGACGAATCGAACAAGGACAAGATGCATGGCCAAGGGTGAAGTGAAAACGGCAGTGGTGGCGGACGGGCTGCGCTACAAATCGAAGGCGCCGGGCTCTCCGTTCCGCGCCTCGGCGTCGTTCAGCGGGGCCACGATGTCCTGCTTCATGTGCGGCAAGCACCGCGTGCGTTCGCAGCTGCGCACGCGCCAGGTGCTGGGCAAGTCGCAGACCGTCTGCGCGCCTTCGTGCAAGGCGCTCGACGAGGCCCTCGAGGCCGAAGCATCGTCGAGCTGAGCGCCTAGCACGGCGCCGCGTCGCGTTGGCGACATGGCCTCATCGGCATGTCGTCGATTGCCTTCCATCCCGGTCGCAATCGATATACAGTTGGACACAAATGATGCAAGTAATTGCATTTAATCTAAAGTTCTAATTTGTAGCCGATGACCACTCAAATCCAGCAAGAAGGCGATCGGTGCCCCGCAGCGGGCGTGGATTTTTCTCTGCGTGGAGGGCCTGAGCTGTGAACAAGCCACGTCACGTCGTCATGCAGGTCGTCAAGCGCTCGTCCGGCAGCGCCACGCACCATGTCGAATTCCTCATGGACGACAACTTTGCCGAGCGCCTGCGCCAATTGCGCTCGCTGGTGCCGCCGCTGGGTGCCCTCAACAAGCAACGCGACCTCGTGATCGACAAGGTGCGCGTGCGCCTGCCCAACGCCATCTGGCGCTCGGGCAACGAGATCGCCATCGACGGCGGGGTGGACGGCTCCTGCATCGTGATTGCGGCCGAGGGCTCGTTCAACTGCGGCGGCAAGGACCGCCGCACGCGCGAAAAGCTCGTGACCTACAACTTCTCGATCGCACGCCTGATCGAGTTGCACGGCGAACGCCCCGAAGGCGAAACGCTCTACATCCGCGACGGCGTGTTCGCCAATGACGAACCGGCCGAATCGCCGGCCGGCCGCTGGGTGGCTTCCATGCACGAACTCGAAGTGGTGATGCGCGTGCCCGATGCGCCGTCCGATTTCGACACGCTGCACGACCTCACGCTGCGCGCCGACGGGCAGCCGACGCAGGCGGGCGCGCTGAGCCCGCACCGCGCCAGCATCTACTGACCCCGGCTGACGAACTCAGGCCGACGTTGCCGCAGGCGCGCCCACGGGCGTGAACTGCGCGCGGTTGTCGGCCAGCCAGCGCGCCGAGAGGCTGCTGTCCTGCTGGTCGGGGTGGAAGTCGCTGCGCAGGTACTGGCGCCAGCCCGCGAGATTGCCCCGCAGCAGGCCGCCGCGGCCCAGCAGGATGCGCGCGGCACTCTTCCAGGTGGCCCACTTCCACAATTGCTTTTCATGCCGCAGGTTGTCGGCCGTCTGGCGCATCAGGTCGCCGAGGAACATCACCGTCACGCGGCGGAACCAGCGCGTGCGCCATTCGTCGGAGCCGCCCGCGGCCTTGTAGATGTCGAAGGCCACGCTCTTGTGCTCCAGCTCTTCGGCGCTGTGCCAGAGCCACATCGTGCGCAGCCGGGGCTCGGCGCCGTCGAGGATCTCGGGGCGGGCCAGCAGCCACTCGGCGAACATGGCCGTGAAGTGCTCGGTGGCCGCCGTCACGGCCAGCGCGTGGCGCGGATCGGCGCCGTCCATCAGCTCCATGCGCTGGCTGGCGCGCGCGGTCCAGCGGTCGACCAGGCCCTGCTGCTCGAGATGCGCGTTGAACAGCGAATGGATGCGCCGGTGCGTGGCTTCCTGGCCGATGAAGCCGCGCACGTCGGCGCGGTGGCGTTCCTGCACCTCGGGCGGCAGCGTGGCCATGGCGTCGCGCACGGCGTCGATGAAGAACTGCTCGCCGAAGGGGAAGCTCATCGACAGGGCGTTGAAGAAAGCGGTCGAGAAGGCATCGCCGCCGCACCAGTCGTGCGAGAAGGGCGGTTGCAGATCGATCAGCAGGCGGCGGACAACGAGTTCGGTCATGGGGTGGCAATTCCTGAGTTCGTGGGTAAAAGTTGGTACAACTCCGTACCGCGTGCCGCCATGGTGCAATTGTGAGCTGGTACTGTCAAGTACCAAGGCGTAGGAAAATGAATCGCACATGACTGCCACCATCGACAAAACCGCCACGCCCGATGCCGCCGAAGGCGCGCCCAGCGAGCACTACGCGCGGCTGCTGCAGGGCATGGCGCATGCCGTGGCGGCCAAGGGCTACGCCGACACCACCATCGCCGACATCGTGCGCGAGGCCGCCGTGTCGCGGCGCACGTTCTACGAACACTTCAGCACCAAGACCGAGTGCCTGATCGCGCTGTACGAAACGGCCAGCCGGCTCGGCCTGCAGGCCGTGAGCGAGGCCTTCGACCCGGCCCAGCCGTGGCACACGCAGGTGGAGCAGGCGATGACCGCGTACATGGACTACCTCGCGCAAGACCCGGTGCTGCTGCGCACGCTGTTCGTCGAAATCCTCGGGCTGGGCCTGCCGGGCTTGGCGGCGCGGCGGCGCGTGAACGGCGAGATCGCCAACTTCATCCAGGTGGCGATCAACAGCAGCGATTCAGGGGAGGTGCCCGCGGCGCACATGAGCAGCCAGATGGCGATGACGGTGGTGGGGGGCATCAACGAACTGGTGCTGCAGGCCATCGAGCAGGACCGCGTGGGCGACCTGCGCGAGCTGGTGGCGCCGGCCACGCGGCTGGTGCGCGCCGTGGCGGCGGACAGCCGACGCTAGTCGCGTTCGTTCTGGCGTGGCGTGGCCGCAGCCCACAGCACGAGCAGCCCCGCCACCACCATCGTCGCCAGCGCGCCCAGGTACGGCAGCACGTCGTGCAGCGGCGCCCCCATCTGGTTGAGTCGCAGCGAGGCCTGGATGCCCGCCGTGCTCGGGAACAGCCAGCGCAGCGCCTGCAGCGGCGCGGGCAGGGCTTCGACAGGCCACGAGAAGCCCGAGAGAAAGGCCATTGGCAGCGCAGTGAAGAGCAGCACCTGCAGCGCGCGTTCGCGGTCGCGGAACCAGCAGCCCAGCAGCAGGCCCAGCACGCAGATCGCAGGCACGTAGAACAGCAGCAGCACCAGCGCGGCGAACGGATTGCCGCCGCGCGGGTAGTCCTGGAGGAAGAACACCCAGCCGAAATAGAACAGGCCGCTCAGCACGCCGAAGCCCGACAGCGCGCCCAGCCGCCCCAGCCACGCGCCCATGCCCGCGCGCAGCCGGCCGGCCTCGGCCCAGGTGCCGGCCAGCATCGCGGCGCCCATCAGCAGCGTCTGCTGCAGGATCAGCAGCGCCACCGCCGGCACCACGTAGCTGCCGTAGCCCTCGGTCGGGTTGAACAGCGCCACCAGCTGCGTGTTGAGCGGGCTGCGGCTGCGCGCGGCCTGCACCGCGCTTTGGCCGCCGGCCTGCAGCTTGCGGATTTCGACGCCGGCCGACACCGTGCCCACCGCCTCGGAGAAGCCGTACAGCACCGCCTTGTTCAGCAGCGCGTAGGCGCCGTTGCCCTCGATGCTCACCACCGCCGGAGTGCCGCGCAGCACGTTGCGCTTGAGGTCCTGCGGCAGCAGGGCGTAGCCCTCGATCTCGCCGCGCCACAGCGCCTGCTGCGCCTCGTGCACGTCGGACGTGACCATGCGCACGTCCAGCCGCGGGCTGGCCATGGCGAAGCGCGCGATCTGCCGTGACAGCCCGCTGTGGTCCTGGTCGACCACCGCCACCGGCACCCGCGTGACGGCCTGCGTGCCGTAGGGCCACGGGTAGAAGAAGCCGTAGATGATGGGCGCGAGCAGCATGATCAGCAGCACGCCCTTGTCGCGCAGCACGCCGCGGGCGGTGTCGCGCCAGGCGGCGGCGAAGCCCTGGATGCGCGCGCTCATCAGCGGCCTCCCCACGTCTCGGGTGCCGCGGCGGCGCGCACCAGCAGCGTCGCCGACACGGCCAGCAGCACCGCGGTGCCCACCACCATCCACAGCGGCGTGGCGGCCGAGTAGGCCAGGGGCGCGCCCATCTGCAGCTGCTCCATCTGCACGCGGATGTAGTGCGTGTAGGGCAGCAGGCCGGCCCACAGCTGCGCGAGCACCGGCATGGCGACCAGCGGAAAGCCCACGCCGCCAAATGCGAAGGCCGGCGCGGTGATGAAGCCGGTGGCCGACAGCGCGGTGCGCAGCGAGCGCGTGAGGCTGGCCACGAAGGCGCCGAGCGCGATCGACAGCGCCAGGAACACCATCAGCGCGAACAGCGTCCATCCCACCGAGCCGACTGGGTGCCAGCCGCGGCCCGCCGTGATCCACAGCATGGCGGCCAGGCCCACCGCCGACAGGCTCGCGAACGGCAGCGCCAGCTTGCCCGTGAGGGCGGCCAGCGCTTCGGGCCAGCGTGGCGCGGCGCCGAGCCAGCCGCCCAGGCTGCGGTCGCGCAGCTCGCGGCCGACGGCCCAGGCGCCGGCCGTCATCGCGAGGATGTGCAGCAGCGCGGGAATGAGCGCGGCGCCGAGAAACTGCTCGTAGTCGGTCGAGGTGTTGAACAGCGCAACCATGCTGGCCTTGACCGGGTCCATGCTGACGCGCGCGGCCTTCATCGACTCGCCGCGCTTGTTGCGCACCGCAAGCTCGACGCCGGCCGACACCGTGGCGACGGCGGTGCGCACGTCGCGCTGGATCAGGCTCGAATGCGTGCCCAGCTGCGCGTTGTGCAGCAGCACGACCTGCCCGACGCGGCCCTGCTTGACGTCACGGCTCAGCTCGCGCGGCAGCTGCACCGCCGCGTCGACGGCGCCGCTGGTGAGCGCGCGCTGCATCTCGCCTTCGTCGGCGTACTGCTGCGCCACGCGCAGGCCCGGCGTGGCGTCCAGGAAGCGCACCAGCTGGCGCGAGAGGGGGGAGTGGTCCTGGTCGAGCACGCCGATCGGCAGGCGCTCGGGCAGGCCGGCCGAGAAGATCCACCAGATCAGGAACACCGCGAGCAGCGGCACCCACGAGATCATGGCCAGGTCCCACGGGCGCGTGCGCAGCAGCGCGAATTCGCGCCGGGCGCTGGCGGTGGAAAAGCCGCGCAGGCTCATGGCGGGTGCGGCGTCAGTCGACCAGAACGCTCATGCCGGGGCGCGCGCCTTCGATCGGCTTGAGCGGCCGGGCGCGGACCTCGAAGGTGCGCACGTCGAAGCCGGCGCCGCCGCGCGTGGCGCGCCAGGTGGCGAAGTCGGGCAGCACGCCGCTGTAGTAGACCTTGAAGCGGGCCGTGCGCCGGTCCTCGGGCAGGGCGGGCAGGCGGGCGTCGAATTCCTTGTCGAGCGCGAAGCGGGCCAGCCGGTCTTCGCGCACGTTGAGCACCACCCACTGGTCGTTCAGGTCGACCACCGTGACCACGGCCACGCCCTGCGGCGAGAGTTCGCCGACCTTGGCGAGCACCTTGGCCACCTCGCCGGCGACCGGGCTGCGCAGTTCGGTCTCGGCCTTGGCGGCTTCCACCTCGGCCACCACGCCGGCCACCTGTCTCGCCTGTGCGTTGGCGGCGGCCTTGTCCTCGGGGCGGGCGCCGGTGCGCGCCATGTCGTACTGCGCCTTGGCCGCCACGGCGGCGTCGCGCGAGGCCTTCCAGTTGGCTTCGGCTTCGTCGCGCTTCTGGTCGGCCACGAGGCCGTCGCGCGCCAGGCCGTCGACACGGCGGAACGAGGTCTGCGCGAGCTGCGCGGCGGTCTCGGCGCGCTGCCACTGCATGCGCGCCATTTCGATTTCCTGCGGGCGGGCGCCGTTCTGCGCCTTGTCGGCCACGGCCTGCGCGGCCTGTTCGGCGGCGGTGGCCTGCGCCAGCTTGGCGCGCACCTCGGGGCTGTCCATGCGCACCAGCAGGGCACCGGCCTGGATGCGGTCGCCTTCCTTCACCGCCACTTCGGCGATGCGGGCGGTGACCTTGCCGGCCAAGTCGGTCTCGCGCGCTTCCATCTGGCCCTGGAACACCTCGGGCGCCGGCTGCGCGGCGCGCCAGAAGCCCCAGGCGAGCAGCACCAGCACGAGCAGTGCGGCGGCGATGGCGATCAGTCGGCGGGTCTTGGCACTCATCATGGTCAGTTCACCTTCACGTCGGCGCGCGCGATGTAGTCGGAAAAAGTCTCGGACAGGCCCGCGCTCTCGAGCAGCTGCGCGAGCGCCTGCACGTAGTCGTTGGCGGCCTGCGCGCGTTCGGTCAGCACCTTGGCCTGGTTGGTCTCGGCGTCGATCAGGTCGAGCGTGGTGCTGGTGCCTTCGCGCAGCCCGGCGGTGCGCAGCTTGACCACCTCTTGTGCAAGCTCGACCGAGACCTTCATCTCGAGGTACTGGCGGCGTGCGTTGTCCAGCGCGCGCCAGTTGCGCTCGACCAGCAGCGAGATGTCGCTGCGCGCCTGCAGGTCGGTGCGCTCGGCCTGTTCGACCTGCTTGTGCGAGGCGGCCGACAGTGCGTTGCGGTCGACCGAGTCGTACAGCGTCCAGCGCACGCCGAGGCCGGCCACCCAGTCGGCGTTGCCGCTCTTGATTTCGCGCGTACCGAAGGCAATCACCTGCGGCCGGCGCAAGGCTTCTTCGCCTTCGTGCAGCTGCTCGGCCTGTGCCTTCTTGGCTGCGACCTTGCCCAGGCCCGGATGCCGCGTCAGCGCCGCATCGATGAAGTGGCCGAGCGGTTCGATCGGCGCGCTGATGAGAAACAGCGGCGTCTGCGGCGTGACGCTGCCTTCGGCGCGCACCGTGCGCGCCAGGGCCACGCCCGCGAGCGCGGCGTCGTTCTCGGCCTTGCGGGCGTTGCGGCGCGCTTCTTCGTACGCGGCGCTGGCCTGCAGTCGCTCGACGCGCGAAATGACGCCGGCCGCGAGCATCTTCTGCGCCGCCGCGTCGTGCTGGGCGATGGTGCGCTCGGCCTGCAGGCGCAGGGTGGCGGCGCGCTGCGCGAGCTGGGCGCCGAAGTAGCGCTGCACCAGCAGCGTGTCGACCTCGTGGCCGGCCTGTTCGGCATCGGCCTGGGCCTCGCGCGCCTGCGCCGAGACAAAGCCTCGCACCGCGTCGGTCGCGCCGCCGAGGTAGAGCGGCCACACGGCCGACACCGAGGCGTTGGCGCCGGTGTCGTGGCGGTTCAGCGTGTAGCTGTTGGGCAGCTGCGGAATCGGCACGCGCGAGACGAAGCTCTGGATCGACGGCGGCAGCGACGAGCCGATCTGGCCGAGCTTCTGGTTGAGCGGGTCGAGGTCGAGGTTCAGGTTCGCGTTGTACGCATAGGCCAGCCCCGAGATGCTGACCACCGGCCCGCCCAGGCGCTTGACGCCTTCGCTCTGCAGTTCCTTGGCTTCGACGGCCATGCGCGCGGCGGCCAGCTTGTCGGAGCGCTCGACCATGCGCTGGCGCGCGGCATCGAAGCTCAGCGCCAGCGTGCTGGAGGTGTCGCCGCGGGCCTGCTGCTGCGCGAAAGCCGCGCCACCGAGGAAGGCCGGCAACAGCAGCAGGGACGGAAGAAGGGCGAGGCGAGGTCGTGTCATCGGCATCAGGCGGTCTTGTGCAGCAGGGCGTCGAGCTCCTGCTGCAGGATCACGGGAAAGGCGGCCTGCACCGCCCCGGTGGCCAGCGGCCGTGCTTTCTCGAGCAGCTGCGCGGCGCGGCCGGCATCGAGGGTGTCGCCGGAGAGCAGGCTGTCGGCCAGCGTGCGCAGCCAGCGCCGCGCCACGGTGCGCAGCGTGCGGACCATGGTTTCCTGCATGCCGATCACCGCTTCGAGCGGCAGGCCGAGCGCGGCCAGCTGTTCGGCGACCTGGCCGAGCGCCGGGCTCAGCACCTGCACCTGGCCGTCGGGCAGTTCGCGCATGAGGCCGGCGCGGGTGGCGCGGCCGAGCAGGGCGGGCGTCATCTGTCCTTGCCATTTGGTGGCCAGCGCCTGGGCCGACACCACCACGGGCGTTTCTTCGGCGAACAGGCTGCCCGACACCGAGCGGGCCACGGCCAGCAGGTCGGGCCAGGTGGAGGCCGGCGCGCGCGTGAAGATGCGGCGGATCGCCTCGATGCCGAAGCCCTGTTCGCGCAGTTCGCGGATCAGCGCCAGGCGTTGGACGTGGTCGGCGCCGTACAGGCCGAGCCGGCCCTGCAGCCGCGGCGGCGGCAGCAGGCCGCCCGTGGTGTAGGCGCGGATGTTGCGCACCGTGACGCCCGTGCGCGCCGCCAGGGCCTCGATGGAGAGGTCCTGCGGGGCCGTGGAATCGGGTGTGGCGGCGGATGCGTTCATGTGACAGTTTCAATGTTACATCGAAAATGTTGCATAAAACCAGCCCGGATCGCGCGGTCCGGGCGGGGCATCCTCAGCCCGGCTTGCGCTGCGCCGGGTCGTAGAAGAACTGTTCGTCGGCGATGCGCTCGCCGTCCCAGCGCTGCCAGGCGATCTCTTCCATGCGCATGCGGCCGCCGCCCTTGAACGTGAACTCGAAGATCCAGTGGATGCCGACGTGGTCGCCGTTCACCAGCACCGGCCGCACGCAGGTCGATGCCACCGACTCGGTGCGCGCGAGCACGGCGCTTTCCTGCGCAACGAGCGTGCTGCGCCCGCGCCGCGGCTCGGCCTGGTTCTCGCGCATCGTGGCGTCTTCGGTGTAGAAATCTTCGATGACCTGCGCATGCGCGCCGCCTTCGACGGCGGCAATGAAGGCTTCGAGCCGGGCGGGCGTGGGCATGTCAGGACTTCACTTTCACTTCGACGCGGCGCGCTTCCGAGGCCGGGCCGTCGGCCTGCGACTGCTCGGGCTTGGCGAGTTCGATCTTGTCCTCGGGCGCGCCCGCCGCCTTGATGGCGTCGCGCACGGCCATGGCGCGCTGCTTGGCCAGTTCGGCGTTCTTGGCCGGGTCGCCGCTGGCGTCGTGGTAGCCGCTCACCAGCACGGTGCCGCCGCTCTGCACGGCCTTGATGACATCGGACAGCGCCTCCTTGGCGTTGGGCGCGACCTCGGCGCTGGCGCTCGCGAAGTAGAACTTCACGATGCCGTTCTCGACCTTCACCGCCGCGGCTTCGGTGGCCCCCACGGCCGCCGAGGCGAGGGTGGCGGCCGGCGTGGCCGCCGGTGCCATCGCCGCAGGTGCGGTGGCTGCAGGCGGCGTCTCGACCTTGGTCGGCACGGCTGCTGCCGCATCGCCGGCGTGGAACTTGACCACCAGCGGCACGATCAGCAGCGCCACGATGTTGATGATCTTGATCAGCGGATTCACCGCCGGGCCGGCCGTGTCCTTGTACGGGTCGCCCACGGTGTCGCCGGTGACCGCCGCCTTGTGCGCCTCGGAGCCCTTGCCGCCGTGGTGGCCGTCTTCGATGTACTTCTTGGCGTTGTCCCACGCACCGCCGCCCGTGCACATGCTGATGGCGACGAACAGGCCGGTGACGATGGTGCCCATCAGCAGGCCGCCCAGCGCCTTCGGTCCGAGCAGCAGGCCGACCAGGATCGGCACCACCACCGGCAGCAGCGAGGGGATCATCATTTCCTTGATGGCCGCGCCGGTCAGCATGCCCACGGCCTTGCCGTACTCGGGCTTGCCGGTGCCTTCCATGATCCCGGGGATCTCGCGGAACTGGCGGCGCACTTCTTCCACCACCGCACCGGCCGCGCGGCCCACGGCTTCCATGGCCATCGCGCCGAACAGGTAGGGGATCAGGCCGCCGATGAACAGGCCCACGATCACCATCGGGTCGCTCAGGTTGAAGCTGATGTTCAGCCCGAAGCTTTCCAGCTTGTGGGTGTAGTCGGCGAACAGCACCAGCGAGGCCAGGCCGGCCGAGCCGATCGCGTAGCCCTTGGTGACGGCCTTGGTGGTGTTGCCGACCGCGTCGAGCGGGTCGGTCACGGCGCGCACGCTGTCGGGCAGCTCGCTCATTTCGGCGATGCCGCCGGCGTTGTCGGTGATCGGGCCGTAGGCGTCCAGCGCCACCACGATGCCGGCCATGCTCAGCATCGACGTGGCGGCCACCGCGATGCCGTACAGGCCGGCCAGCGAGTACGAGGCCAGGATCGCGATGCACACGAAGATCACCGGCCAGGCCGTCGAACGCATCGACACGCCCAGGCCCGCGATGATGTTGGTGCCGTGGCCGGTGGTCGAGGCTTGTGCGATGTGCTGCACGGGCTTGTACTGCGTGCCGGTGTAGTACTCGGTGACCCACACCAGCGCGGCCGTGAGCGCCAGGCCCACGAAGCAGGCGCCGAACAGCTTCAGCTGGCTGCCGCTGGCGGCAATGGCGTTGTCCGGAATGATCCAGCTGGTCACGAACCAGAACGCGATCAGCGACAGGATGCCCGCCACGGCCAGGCCCTTGTAGAGCGCCGGCATCACGTTGACCATGCCCGGCGACGCCTTCACGAAGAAGCAGCCGATGATCGACGCGATGATCGACACGCCGCCCAGCGCGAGCGGGTACAGCACCGCGTCCAGCGGCGCCGCCGTGACCATCAGCGCGCCCAGCACCATGGTGGCGATCAGCGTCACCGCGTAGGTCTCGAACAGGTCGGCCGCCATGCCGGCGCAGTCGCCGACGTTGTCGCCCACGTTGTCGGCGATCACCGCGGGGTTGCGCGGGTCATCTTCCGGAATGCCGGCCTCGACCTTGCCCACCAGGTCGGCGCCGACGTCAGCGCCCTTGGTGAAGATGCCGCCGCCCAGGCGCGCGAAGATCGAGATCAGCGAGGAGCCGAAGGCAAAGCCGATCAGCGGATTGAGGATGGCCGCAAGGCTGTGGTCCGCCTTCGGCGCACTGCCGGCCAGGAACCAGTAGAAGCCCGTCACGCCCAAGAGGCCCAGGCCCACCACCAGCATGCCGGTGATGGCGCCGCCGCGAAACGCCACGTCGAGCGCCGGGCCGATGCCCTGGGTCGCGGCTTGCGCCGTGCGCACATTGGCGCGCACCGACACGTTCATGCCGATGAAGCCGCAGGCGCCCGAGAGCACCGCGCCGACCACGAAGCCGACGGCCGTGGTCAGGTCGAGGAAGAGGGCGATGAGCACCGCGAGCACCACGCCGACCACCGCGATGGTGGTGTACTGCTTGGCGAGGTAGGCCGAGGCGCCGGCCTGGATGGCCGCGGCGATTTCCTGCATCCGGGCGTTACCCGGGTCCTTGGCGAGAATCCAACTTCGGGCCCAGAAACCGTAGCCCACGGCCACCAGGCCGCAGACGATGGCAAGAATCAGGGGGGTGTTGCCGCTCATGCTTTGCTTCTCCATTCGTTCGTTGTGACTTGTGGAGACGGACAGCCTGGGCCCTGCGCGCAACGCGTACGGGACCATGTTCTCCGCCGCGTTGCTTCCTCGAAGCTCGCTGCACCGAAGGTGCGGAGCCGATTGGCCAACGCTTGCAATTTACAGGCAAAAACACACACGCGTGCGACCGGCCCGTGACACGGAAAGTAAACTCCGGGTTTGTCCCCATCCGTCTCATACTTTTCAACTACTCGAAAAACGTCATGTCCTTCGACAAAGTCTCCCCCGGCAAGAACGTCCCCGACGCCTTCAATGTCGTGATCGAAATCCCGATGAACGCCGACCCGATCAAGTACGAAGTCGACAAGGAATCGGGCGCGATCTTCGTGGACCGCTTCATGACGACGGCCATGTACTACCCCGCCAACTACGGCTACGTGCCGCAGACCCTGTCGGGCGACGGCGACCCGGTCGACGTGCTGGTGATCGCCCCGTACCCGCTGCTGCCGGGCGTGGTCGTGCCTTGCCGCCCCCTGGGCATCCTGATGATGGAAGACGAAGCCGGCGTCGACGGCAAGGTGCTGGCCGTGCCCACCGACAAGGTGCTGCCGATCTACAGCCACTGGAAGTCGGTCGACGACGTGAACCCGATGCGCCTGAAGGCCATCAGCCACTTCTTCGAGCACTACAAGGACCTGGAAGCCGGCAAGTGGGTCAAGGTGCTGGGCTGGGAAGGCATCGACGCCGCCAAGAAGGAAGTTCTCGACGGCATCGCCGCGTACAAAAAGTAATTTTTTCTTTCGCTTGAAAGAAACGGCCTGGATGCTCCGGGCCGTCAGCCCCGGACCGCATCCCCGGCCAGCCGCATCCATTCGCGGTTGACGCCTCGCGCATGCGCATTCCAGTGGCGCGCCGCCTGCTGCAGCTCGTTCCAATGGCGCTGCGCGCCGGCGGTGTCGCCTTGCTGCGCCAGCCACGCGATGTAGCGGGCGCGCGTTTCCACCGTGTTGTACGTGCTCAGCGCCGCCTCGAAGGCTTCGCGCGCTTCCGGCGTGCGGCCCTCGGCGGCGAGCGCGCGGGCGTTCAGCACGGCGACCTCGTCCTTGCGGTAGTCGTCGCGCGTGGCGCGCAGGCTCTGCAGTGCCTGCGAGGCTTCGCGGGCCGAGGCCGGGCTGCCTTCGGCGACCAGGGCGCTGGCCAGGCCGAACTGCAGCTCGGGGTCGGAAGCGAAGGGGCCTTTCAGCGCGTCGCGGTAGTGCCCGACGGCATCGGCTGCCTGGCCGCGGTCCAGCGCGGCCTTGGCCAGGCGCAGCTTGTTCTGCGCCGTGGGCGCCAGGTCGTAGGCCTCGGCGGCGGCGCGGTATTCGCGCTCGGGGTCGATGAAGCCGATGGCCGCGTTCGCCACCTTGCCCGCGGTGCGCTGCATGCGCGAGGCCGGCAGGTACTCGACCACGAAGTACACGATGCTGCCGAGCAGCGGAAAGCTGAAGAGGATGATGAGCCAGTACATCTGCTTGCCGTGGCGCATGGCATGCACGGCGAAGTACAGCGCGATGAGGATGTGCAGTCCCAGTCCGACGAATGGCATCGGTGCTCCCTGTGTGTTGTGTGTGGTTGTTTGAGTGCCGGGCGGCTTTATAGCAGCCCCCGGCGCTCCCGCGCCGCTCAGGTCGCCTTGAACGGGCTGCGTTCGCCGAGGTGGTCCATGTAGTTCTCGATGCCCGCGCCTTCGCGCTCGAGGAAGCGCTCGACGGCATCGGCGAACGACGGGTGCGCGAGCCAGTGAGCGCTGGTGGTGCGCACCGGCATCAGCGCGCGGGCCATCTTGTGCTCGCCCTGCGCGCCGCCCTCGAAGCGCACCGCGCCGTGCGCGATGCACCAGGCGATGGGTTGGTAGTAGCAGGCCTCGAAGTGCAGGCAGTCGACGCGCTCCAGCGCGCCCCAGTAGCGGCCGTAGGCCACCAGCGGCTGGGCCTCGTCGGTAGAGAGCGCGATCAGGCTGGTCGCGACGGGGCGCCCGTCGCGCTCCGCCACGAACAGCAGCCACGCCTCGGGCAACGTGTCGGCCATGCGCTGGAAGAAGTCGCGCGTGAGGTAGGGTGGGTTGCCGTGCTCGCGGTAGGTGCGCTCGTAGCAGCGGTAGAAGAAATCCCAGTCGGCGGCGGCAATGTCGGTGCCGCGCGACCAGCGGAAGCTGACGCCGGCCTCGGCGACCTTGCGGCGCTCCTGGCGGATCTTCTTGCGCTTGTCGTGCGAGAGGCTGGCGAGGAAGGCGTCGAAGTCTGTGTAGCTCGGCTGCGTGTTCGTCCAATGGAACTGCACCGTATGGCGCCGCATGAGCCCGGCTTCGGTGCACGCGGCGATGTCGGCGTCGGCGCCGAACAGCAGATGCAAAGACGAAAGTTCCTGTTCCTTGCAGACCGCCACCAGCGCCTGCACCAGCAGCGTGCGGCTTGGCGCGTCGCGTGCCAGCAGCCGGGCGCCGGGCACGGGCGTGAAGGGCGCCGCCACCACGGCCTTCGGGTAGTAGGCGAGCCCGTGCTGCTCGTAGGCGTTGGCCCAGGCCCAGTCGAAGACGTACTCGCCGTAGGAATGGTCCTTGAGGTAGAGCGCGCAGGCGGCTTCGAGCACCTTGCCGCGCCAGAGCGTGACGAACTGCGGCGTCCATCCGCGCTCGGGCGAGGCGCTGCCGCTGTCGTGCATCGCCGCGAGGTATTCGTGGCGCATGAAGGGCGAGGGCTCGGGCTGCGCGGCGAGCAGGGCGTTCCAGGCTTGCGGGTCGATGTCCGACGGCGACGCCAGAACCCGAATGACATAATCGTTCAAGCCTTTTTCTTCCTTCTGTATGACGCTCAAGCTCGCCATCGCGCAACTCAATTTTGTGGTGGGCGACCTCGTCGGCAATGCGCAGAAGATCGTCGGCGCCGCACGCGAGGCCTACGCGCAAGGCGCGCGCCTTCTGCTGACACCCGAACTCTCGATTGCCGGCTACGCGGCGGAGGACCTGTTCCTCCGTCCCGCCTTCACCGAAGCCTGTGATGATGCCGTGAAAGGCATCGCCGCCGCGCTGGCCGATCTCAAAGACATGGTCGTGGTGGTGGGGCATCCCAGCGGCGGCAGCCTGCGCAGCCGATCCGTGGCCGTGCAGCTGCGCCACAACGCGGCCAGCGTCCTCAAGGAAGGCCGCATCCTCGAGACCTACGCCAAGCGCGAACTGCCGAACTACCAGGTGTTCGACGAGCGCCGCTACTTCACGCCGGGGCAGGGCACCTGCGTGTTCGAAGCGGGCGGCGTGTCGGTCGGCTTGCTGATCTGCGAGGACGCCTGGTTCGACGCGCCGGCCGAGCTGGCGCGCGCCGGCGGTGCCGAGGTGCTGGCGGTGATCAACGCCTCGCCGTACCACGTGGGCAAGGAAGGCGAGCGCGTGGCGCGCATGGCCGACCGCGCACGCGCCGTGGGCCTGCCGCTGGTCTACGCGCACCTAGTGGGCGGGCAGGACGAGGTCGTGTTCGACGGCGCCTCCTTCGCGCTGCAGGCCGACGGCGCGCTGGCCGCGCAGGCCGAGAGCTTTCGCGAGCGGCTGGTCTTCATGGAGCTCGCGCGCGGGGCGCAGGGCGGCGTCGCCGTCGTGGCCGACCCGTCAGCCATCGCCGCGCCGCGCGACGCCGAGGCGCAGCTGTGGGACGCGCTGGTGCTCGGCGTGCGCGACTACATCGGCAAGAACGGTTTTCCGGGCGCGATCCTGGGGCTGTCGGGCGGCATCGACTCGGCGCTGGTGCTCGCGATCGCAGTGGACGCGCTGGGCAAGGACAAGGTCCGCGCGGTGATGATGCCGTCGCCCTATACGGCCGACATCAGCTGGATCGACGCGCGCGACATGGCCGGCCGGCTGGGCGTGCGCTACGACGAGATTTCGATCAAGGACACCTTCGAGTCCTTCAAGGCCGCGCTGGCCGGGGAGTTCGCGGGCCGGCCGGAAGACACGGCCGAGGAGAACATCCAGGCCCGCATCCGCGGCACGCTGCTCATGGGGCTGTCGAACAAGTTCGGCGCCATCGTGCTGACCACCGGCAACAAGAGCGAGATGGCCACCGGCTATTGCACGCTCTACGGCGACATGGCGGGCGGCTTCGCGGTCATCAAGGACCTGCTCAAGACCACGGTGTTCGCGCTGGCGCGCTGGCGCAATGCCCACGACCCGTACGGCACCGGCGCGGCGCCGATTCCCGAGCGCATCATCACGCGCCCCCCGAGCGCCGAGTTGCGCCCCGACCAGACCGACCAGGACAGCCTGCCGCCCTACGATGTGCTGGACGGCATCCTGGCACGCTACATGCAGGACGATGAAGGCATCGACGAGATCATTGCCGCGGGCTACGACCGCGCGGTGGTCGAGCGGGTTGCGCGGCTCATCAGGATCAACGAATACAAGCGGCGCCAGGCGCCCGTAGGCATCCGGGTCACCCACCGAAGCTTCGGCAAGGATTGGCGTTACCCTATCACCAGCAAGTTCAACGAAACCGCCGGAGCACAAAAACCATGAAGCAGATCACCGCCATCGTCAAACCCTTCAAGCTCGAGGACGTGCGCGAAGCCCTCGCCGAGGTGGGTGTCACCGGCCTCACGGTGACCGAGGTCAAGGGCTTCGGCCGCCAGAAGGGCCACACCGAGCTGTACCGCGGCGCCGAGTACGTGGTCGACTTCCTGCCCAAGATGAAGGTCGAAGTGGTCGTCAACGAGAGCGACGTGGAGCGCTGCATCGAGGCCATCGTGAGCTCGGCGCGCACCGGCAAGATCGGCGACGGCAAGATCTTCGTGACCGAGGTGGAGCGCATCGTGCGCATCCGCACCGGCGAAGAAAACGAAAACGCAGTTTAAAAGCTCGCCCCCAGGCTGCGCGCACTTCGTGTCGCTACGCCAACCCCCTACCGGGGGCAACACCAGAGGCCCGGCGAAGCCGGTTCCTCGGTGTTCGCTGGAATGGGACGGGGCCCGGTCAGAGGTTCTCTGAAAGGCGGTCGTCGCGGGGGTGCAGGGGGACTTCGGCACGCAGCGCGGTCAGCAGCTCAGGCACGTCGGTGCCGGTGCGCACCAGGTCCATCTGCCATTCACCCATGAAGCCCTCGCGCACGCTGTGCGCCAGGAAGCCCAGCAGGCCGTCGTAGTAGCCGGCGGTGTTGAGGATGCCGGTCGGCTTGTCGTGGTAGCCGAGCTGGCGCCAGGTCCAGATCTCGAACAGTTCTTCGAAGGTGCCGATGCCGCCCGCCATCGCGAGGAAGGCGTCGGCGCGCTCGCCCATCATGGCCTTGCGCTCGTGCATGGTGTCCACCACGTGCAGCTCGTCGCACAGGGGATTGGCCAGTTCCTTGTCGACCAGGGCCTTGGGGATGATGCCGACGACGCGGCCGCCGGCCTGGCGGGTGGCCTCGGCCACCGTGCCCATCAGGCCGGTGCGGCCGCCGCCGTAGACGAGCTGGCCGCCGTGGCTGCCGATCCATTGGCCCACGGCCTGGGCGGCCTGGGAAAACTCGGGGCGCTCGCCGGGGCGCGAGCCGCAATACACGCAAATCGAAAATTCAGGGGTCATCCTGCGATCATGCCGCAGGCGGCGGACCCGCTCATGACACGAAGCGTTGCCACAGGGCCGCGGCCCAGATGCCGCCGCACAGCGTGAGCGACAGCAGGACGGCGGCGCTGCCCATGTCCTTCGCGCGCTTGGAGAGGTCGTGCCATTCGGGGCCGATGCGGTCGATGGCGGCTTCCACCGCCGTGTTGAGCAGCTCCACGATCATCACGAGGACAGCGCTGCCGGCGAGCAGCGCCACCTCGACCCAGCTGCGCCCGAGCCAGAAGGCGGCCGGGATCATCAGCATCGACAAGATGGCTTCCTGGCGGAACGCCGGCTCGCTCCAGCCGGCGCGCAGGCCGTGCAGCGAGATCAGGGTGGCATGCCAGACGCGCTCGAAGCCCTTGCGGGCCTTCTGCGGGTTCACGGCGGGGTCGGGCAGGGCACTCATTGGCGGCTCATCGGCTTGGAGGTGATGAGCCGCGTACCGGCCCAGGCGTCGTGCCAGAACTGGCGCTCGGGGTGAAAACGGGCCAGCAGCGCCCAGATGGCGACCCAGCCGAAGATCAGCACGGTCGATTCGCCGCCCGACAGCTTGAACGGGGCGATGGCGGCGAGCGGCGGCAGGAACCAGATCCAGCTCAGCAGGTAGCGCGCCAGTGCGCGGCCCTGGGTGACGGGGCGGCCGTGGCGGTCGACGATGCGGATGTTCCAGGTCTTCATGGCCAGCGTCTGGCCTTTGGCCCAGAACCAGACGAAGTAGACGCCGAACACCACGAAGAGGAAGGCCTGCAGCAGGTGCCGCCGTTCGTCCATGGCGTCGCGCATCTGGCCCAGCGTGCTGAACAGCCAGCCGGACACGAACACGACCGCGAACAGCAGCATGCCCTCATAGAGCCAGCAGGCCATGCGCCGCCACAAGCCAGGCACCGCGGGAGCGTTGGGGGTGGATGAAGAGGGCGAGGCGGACTGGCCGGGTCCCGAGGCCTCGGGCGAACTGGAAACCATCGAAACCTTCGGTCAGGGGGCGGAGGACGAGGCCGCGGGTGCCGTGGCCGCGGACGGCGCCGGCACCTGGGCCTCGGCGGGCACCGGCGGCGGCGTGAGGCTGCTCGGTGCCGACGCCGCTGGAGCGACGACGGTGCTGGCCGGCATGGCAGGGCGTTCCACGGCGGCAGGCGGCGTCGCCGGCGAACTCACCACGATGGCCGACGGCGGCAGCACGGGCGTGGGGGGCGTGGCCGGCACGATGCGGGGCGTGTGCTGTCCGGGCGGTGTGACGGCCGGCACAGGCACGAGTTTTTGCGACGAGACCGGGCGCACTGGCAGGGCGGCGCCGCGGGGCTTGGGCGGGGCACTCTCGGCGAGCTTGCGTTTTTCTTCTTCGCTCAGCGCCTGGTACTGCTCCCACTTGAGCTTGCGCTCGTCGGCAGGCACGCGCTTGACCTCGGCGAAATTCAGGCGGGCCTGGGCGCGCTGCTGGTTGCTCAGCGCCGCCCATTCGATCATGCGGCTGTGCAGCGTGACCTGGTCGTCGGCGGGCATGTTCGCGTAATTGCGCGACAAGGCCAGCCACTTGCGCTTCTGGCCGGCGTTCAGCGTGTTCCAGTGCGAAGCCAGCGGCTTCAGGGCGTGCTGCTGCTCATTGCTCAGTTCGTTCCACAGGGGCTTGGTCGTGGCGACGGCCTTGGGGCTTGACGCGCCATTGGTGGCTGCGGCGTGCGTGGCGGGCTTGGCGGCTTCGGGCAGCGTCTGTGCATCGGCCAGCGTCAGGCCGAAGGCGGCGGCTGCCAGCGCGCCCGCCCAAACGACGGCGCCCGCCGGGAGCGGGCGCAACGGAAGCAGGGCTTTCGCACGGGAAACGGAGCGGCGTCGCATTCGGTCGGGCAAGGTGTTCAGTCGGAGGCGCTGTCGGACTTCAGGAATTGGGCGAAGCCGGGATCGGTGTAGGCGGCGGGCGGCAGGTCGCCCGTCAGCAGGGCCGAGTCGACCTCGGCGAGTTCGCTGGCGCGGTCGTCGTCCTGCAGCACGCTGATGGTGATCAGGCCGGCCACCAGGGCGATGAGAGGTACCACGGAACCGATGCGGGTCCACCAACTGCCGCCCAGTGTGACCGTGTGGCCCGACTGGACCGCGACGGGCGCCGTGCGCAGCTGTGGCGCCTGCTTGCGCGCGGCGACGGCCTGCGAACGGGCAACGCGCAGACGCTCGCTGATGTCGTGCGGCAACGCTTGATTGCCGTCCGACAGCCGGGCCGCCAGCCGTTGGCCGAAGCGGTCTTCTGCTGCGCTGGATTGAGAGGTTGGAACCTTAGTGTTCATAGCGATATTCCCTTGGCCTTGAGCGCCTTGCTCAGAGCGTGGACAGCTCGCGAACAATGGGTTTTGACGCTGCCCTCGGAGCAGCCCATTGCGGCGGCCGTCTCTGCGACGTCCATTTCCTCCCAGTAACGCATCAGGAAAGCCTCGCGTTGACGGCCGGGCAAAGCCGCGATCTGTTCTTCGATTTCGTGAAAGACCTGGCTGCGGCGGGTGGTGTCTTCGGCGCTCTCCGATTCTCTGGAGTCGGTTGGCGAGACGAAGTTCTCCAGCAGGTCGAAATCTTCGCCGTTGTCGGCCGGTTCGAAGTCGCTCAGGTTGGAAAAAAGGGCGCGGCGGGTCTTCTGGCGGCGGAACCAGTCGAGCGTGCAGTTCGACAGGATGCGCTGGAACAGCATCGGCAGTTCCTCGGCAGGCTTGTCGCCGTAGTGCTGGGCCAGCTTCATCATGCTGTCCTGCACGATGTCCAAGGCCGCTTCTTCGTCCCGCACGTGATAGACCGAGCGCTTGAAGGCCCGTCGTTCGACGTTTTTCAGGAAGTCGGAGAGTTCGTGTTCAGTAGCCAAATGAGAAGGGGCGGCGGGGCGCGCCGCGTGGGGAGGATGTTTGGCGAACGCTCATGTTTTTATGCCGCGGATTATGCCTTTGTGCCAAGACAGGGCACCTGAAGCGAGTCTGAACGCGCCGGTAGTGTCATAATCCGCCTTGCAAGTCAAAAGGCAAACGGGTCACGGTCCGGCGGAACATCAGTCCGCTCATGGCTTTGGCCTCAAGTCCTGGCGCGGCCCCACAAGGGCTGGCAAGGGGCACCCAAGGTTTTTCGTTCCCGAAAAAACACAAAGGTTGATCATGGAAATCTCGAAGGCGGAACTCGCTTCCGCAGCAGCCGCGTCCTCTGGCGCCGGCAACACCACGCAAGAACTCATGGGCGCTGAAGTGCTGGTCAAGGCACTGCAGGCCGAAGGCGTCCAGTACATCTGGGGCTACCCGGGCGGCGCGGTTCTCTACATCTACGACGCGTTCTACAAGCAGGACACCATCCAGCACGTGCTGGTGCGCCACGAACAGGCCGCCGTCCACGCTGCCGACGGCTATGCGCGCGCCACCGGCGAAGTCGGCGTGGCACTGGTGACCTCCGGTCCCGGCCTGACCAATGCGGTCACCGGCATCGCGACGGCGTACATGGACTCGATCCCGATGGTGATCATCTCCGGCCAGGTGCCGACGGCCGCCATCGGCCTGGACGCCTTCCAGGAATGCGACACGGTCGGCATCACGCGCCCCATCGTCAAGCACAACTTCCTCGTCAAGGATCCGAAGGATCTGGCCATGACGATGAAGAAGGCCTTCCACATCGCACGCAGCGGCCGTCCCGGCCCCGTGGTGGTGGACGTGCCGAAGGACGTGTCTTTCAAGAAGATCCCGTACAGCGGCTATCCCGACAAGGTCGAGATGCGCTCGTACAACCCGGTGCGCAAGGGCCACGGCGGGCAGATCCGCAAGGCGCTGCAACTGCTGCTGGCGGCCAAGCGCCCCTACATCTACACCGGCGGCGGCGTGCTCCTGGGCAACGCCACGAACGAACTGCGCACGCTGGTCGACATGCTGGGGTACCCCGTCACGAACACGCTGATGGGCCTGGGCGCCTATCCGGCGAGCGACCGCAAGTTCCTGGGCATGCTGGGCATGCACGGCACCATCGAAGCCAACAACGCGATGCAGAACTGCGACGTGCTGCTGGCCGTGGGCGCGCGCTTCGACGACCGCGTGATCGGCAACCCGAAGCACTTCGCGCAGAACGAACGCAAGATCATCCACGTCGACATCGACCCGTCGAGCATCTCCAAGCGCGTGAAGGTCGACATCCCGATCGTCGGCGACGTGAAGGACGTGCTCACCGAGCTCATCTCGATGATCCGCGAGAGCACCACCAAGCCTGACGCCGGCGCGCTGGCCGACTGGTGGAAGACCATCGAAAGCTGGCGCTCGCGCGACTGCCTCAAGTACGACCGCGACAACAAGGATGTGATCAAGCCGCAGTTCGTGGTCGAGACCCTTTGGAACATGACCAAGGACGCCGACACGTACATCACGTCGGACGTCGGCCAGCACCAGATGTGGGCCGCCCAGTACTACCGCTTCGACGAGCCGCGCCGCTGGATCAATTCGGGCGGCCTGGGCACCATGGGCGTGGGCATTCCCTACGCCATGGGCATCAAGCTCGCCAAGCCCGATTCGGAAGTGTTCACCATCACCGGCGAAGGCTCGGTGCAGATGTGCATCCAGGAGCTGTCGACCTGCCTGCAGTACAACACGCCGATCAAGATCTGCTCGCTCAACAACCGCTACCTGGGCATGGTGCGCCAGTGGCAGGAGATCGAATACTCCGGCCGCTACAGCCACAGCTACATGGACGCGCTGCCCAACTTCGTGAAGCTCGCCGAGGCCTATGGCCACGTCGGCATGCTGATCGAGCGTCCACAAGACGTGGAGCCGGCGCTGCGCGAAGCGCGCAAGCTCAAGGACCGCACGGTGTTCATGGATTTCCGTACCGACCCCACCGAGAACGTGTTCCCGATGGTCAAGGCCGGCATGGGCATTACCGAGATGCTGCTGGGTTCCGAAGATCTCTGATCCGGAACATTCGTTCGTTCAACCTCTACTGACGAATCTATTGCCCGCCAAGCCCGCGCATTACCGTGCACGGGGGAGGGCGGCGAAAAGAGGAGTCACGCCAATATGAAACACATCATTGCAGTGCTGCTGGAAAACGAGCCGGGTGCTCTTTCCCGCGTGGTGGGCCTGTTCTCGGCCCGTGGCTACAACATCGAATCGCTGACCGTCGCGCCGACCGAGGACGCAAGCCTCTCGCGCATGACCATCGTCACCAACGGCTCGGACGACGTGATCGAGCAGATCACCAAGCACCTGAACCGCCTCATCGAGGTCGTGAAGGTGGTCGACCTGACCGAAGGCGCCTACACCGAGCGCGAGCTCATGATGGTGAAGGTGCGTGCGGTGGGCAAGGAACGCGAGGAAATGATGCGCATGGCGGAAATCTTCCGTGGCCGCATCATCGACGTGACCGACAAGAGCTACACCATCGAGCTGACTGGCGATCACGGCAAGAACGACGCTTTCCTGGAAGCGATCGACCGCGGCGCCATCCTCGAGACGGTGCGCACCGGCGCCAGCGGCATCGGGCGCGGCGAACGCATCCTGCGGGTCTGACACCATGATTCGGAGCTCAGTCGCTGCCCGTTCGGGCTGAGCTTGTCGAAGCCTCCGCGCGAGCGGGGACTGCATTGAGCCCTTCGACAGGCTCAGGACGAACGGCACAACAACACACTGCAACTCGCTTATCTATCTGGAGAACATCATGAAGGTTTATTACGACAAGGACGCGGACCTGAGCCTCATCAAGGGCAAGACGGTTGCCATCATCGGCTACGGCTCGCAAGGTCACGCACACGCGCAGAACCTGAACGACAGCGGCGTCAAGGTCGTGGTCGGCCTGCGCAAGGGCGGCGCTTCGTGGGACAAGGTCGGCAAGGCCGGCCTGCAGGTCGCTGAAGTCGCTGACGCCGTGAAGTCGGCCGACGTCGTCATGATCCTGCTGCCCGACGAGCAGATCGCCGCCGTCTACAAGAACGACGTGGCCCCGAACATCAAGGAAGGCGCTTCGCTCGTCTTCGCGCACGGCTTCAACGTGCACTACGGTTTCGTGCAGCCGCGCGCCGACCTCGACGTGTGGATGGTCGCTCCCAAGGCTCCGGGTCACACCGTGCGCGGCACGTACACGCAAGGTGGCGGCGTGCCGCACCTGATCGCGGTGCACCAGGACAAGAGCGGCAAGGCGCGTGACCTCGCGCTGAGCTACGCCACCGCCAACGGCGGCGGCAAGGCCGGCATCATCGAGACCAACTTCCGCGAAGAAACCGAGACCGACCTGTTCGGCGAACAAGCGGTTCTGTGCGGCGGCACGGTCGAGCTGATCAAGGCCGGTTTCGAAACGCTGGTGGAAGCCGGCTACGCGCCCGAAATGGCGTACTTCGAATGCCTGCACGAACTGAAGCTGATCGTCGACCTGATCTATGAAGGCGGCATCGCCAACATGAACTACTCGATCTCGAACAACGCCGAGTACGGCGAGTACGTCACGGGCCCGCGCATCGTGACCGACGAGACCAAGAAGGCCATGAAGAAGGTCCTGCAGGACATCCAGACCGGCGAATACGCCAAGAGCTTCGTGCTCGAAGCCGCTGCCGGCCAGCCGGTGCTGATCAGCCGCCGTCGCCTGAACGCTGAGCATCAGATCGAAGTCGTCGGCGAAAAGCTGCGCGCGATGATGCCCTGGATCAAGAAGAACAAGCTGGTCGACCAGACCCGCAACTGATCTTCAGAGGCAAGAGCCAACGGGGTGCTTCGGCACCCTGTTTCGGAGGGCCACCCGTCGCGGTGGCCCTTTTGTTTGAAGGGGAGCGCACAGGTCCCCTGAACTACACTGCGAAGCATGCGATTCACAGACCAAGATGCTATCGAATGGATAGCTGACCGGGCAGTTCCCACGAGGGGCGGAGGCCAATTCAATGCATGACGACACCGTCCCCGACGACGCGCAGCCGCGCAAGCGTCGCAAGGGCATCTACATCCTGCCGAACCTGTTCACGCTGGCGGCGTTGTTCGGCGGCTTCTACTCGGTCGTGATGGCCATGAACGCGCGCTTCGACCTGGCCGCGCTCGGCGTCTTCGCCGCGATGGTGCTCGACAGCCTCGATGGGCGCGTGGCCCGCATGACCAACACACAGAGCGCGTTCGGCGAGCAGATGGATTCGCTGTCCGACATGGTGTCGTTCGGCGCCGCGCCCGCGCTCATTGCCTACGAGTGGTCGCTCAAGGGCCTCGGACGCTGGGGCTGGATCGCCGCCTTCGTGTACTGTGCCTGCGCCGCGTTGCGGCTCGCGCGCTTCAACGTCAACACGGGCGTGGTCGACAAGCGCTGGTTTCAGGGCCTGCCGTCGCCGGCGGCCGCGGCGCTCGTGGCGGGCTTCATCTGGCTCGTGAACGAATGGGGCAAGCGTGGTGGCGAGGTGCTGTACCTCTCGTGGACGCAGATCACCTGGGTCACTTTCGCCTTCACGCTGTACGCGGGCCTCACCATGGTGACCAATGCGCCGTTCTACAGCTTCAAGGACATCCAGATGAAGAAGAGCGTGCCCTTTGTCGTGATCGTGCTGATCGCACTGGGCATCGCAGTCATCAACATCCATCCGCCGACGGTGCTGTTCAGCCTCTTCGTGGCCTATGGCCTGAGCGGCTACGTGGTGTACGCATGGCGCAAGGCCAAGGGCCAGCCGGTGAGCGTGATCAGCACCTCGACCGAAGAGCCCGACGAGCGGGGGCTGCACAACTGAAGAAGCCCCGGGCCTTCACAGGCCCGCGAAGGCTGTGCTACATTCGCAACCCTCATGACCAAGATTTCGTTGCTGGCCCTACTAGCCCTCCCTCACGGGCGGAGACGGTAGCGCACGCGCTAATCCCTCATCACGGCCCGTTCGCACCAGCAACGGGCCGTTTGTCTTTTGGGGTTGCTGGTTGAGTTCCAACCATCACAGAGAAATCGACATGCTCAAGCAACCTCAAGCCAAATACCGCGCATTCGCCCCGATCGGTCTCAAGGACCGCACCTGGCCCGATGCCGTGCTGACGAAGGCCCCGATCTGGCTGTCGACGGACCTGCGCGATGGCAACCAGGCCTTGGTCGAACCCATGGACATCGCGCGCAAGATGCGCATGTTCGAAACCCTCGTGGCCATCGGCTTCAAGGAAATCGAAGTCGGCTTTCCCTCGGCGTCACAGGTTGAATTCGACTTCGTGCGCAAGCTCATCGAAGAAGACCGCATTCCCGATGACGTGACGATCCAGGTGCTCACGCAGGCGCGCGACCACCTCATCGAACGCACCTTCGAAGCGTTGCAGGGCGCGCCGCGCGCCATCGTTCACCTCTACAACGCCGTGGCTCCGGTGATGCGCCGCGTGGTGCTCGGCATGGACGAGGACCAGATCGTCGAACTCGCGAGCAGCCATGCCCGCATGTTCAACGACTTCGCCGCAAAGCAGCCGAACACGAAGTGGACCTTCCAGTACTCGCCCGAAATGTTCTCGGGCACTGACGTGGTCTTCTCCAAGCGCGTGGTCGACGCGGTCACCGAAGTCTGGGCACCGACGCCCGAGCGCAAGTGCATCGTCAACCTGCCCACCACGGTGGAGCATTCCACGCCGAACATCTTCGCGGACATGATCGAGTGGATGCACCGCAACCTCGCGCGCCGTGATTCCATCGTGCTGTGCGTGCATCCGCACAACGACCGTGGCACCGGCACCGCAGCCGGCGAACTGGCCTTGATGGCCGGCGCCGAGCGCATCGAAGGCTGCCTCTTCGGCAACGGCGAGCGCACCGGCAACCTCGACCTCGTGAACGTTGCGCTCAACCTCTACACGCAGGGTGTCTCGCCCGAGCTCGACTTCTCGAACATCGACGAGATCCGCGCCACGGTCGAGCACTGCAACCAGATTCCCGTACACCCGCGCCATCCGTACGTCGGCGACCTCGTCTACACCTCGTTCTCGGGCTCGCACCAGGACGCGATCAAGAAGGCGTTCGCCGCGCGCAAGGACGGCGACATCTGGGACATTCCGTACCTCCCCATCGACCCGAAGGACGTAGGCCGCAGCTACGAAGCCGTGATCCGCGTGAACAGCCAGTCGGGCAAGGGCGGCATGGCCTACCTGCTCGAGAGCGAGTACGGCCTCGAGATGCCGCGCCGCCTGCAGATGGAATTCATGCAGGTCGTGCAGCGCGTGATGGACGTGGGCGGCAAGGAGCTCACCGCCGCCGACCTCTGGCAGATCTTCGTGAACGAATACGGCATCGAGACCGCCAAGGCCTTGCAGCACCGCGTGATCCAGGAAGAAGGCGAGGGCGCCGAGGCCACGGTGGTACTGCGCGGCGACCTGCCGTGGGACGGTGAAACGCGCGCCATCGAAGGCCGCGGCAACGGACCGATCGACGCCTTCACGCAGGCGCTGAGCCAGGCCACCGGCCACACGGTGCGCGTCATGGACTACCACCAGCACGCCATCGGCGCAGGCGCCGACGCCAAGTCGGTGGCCTACCTCGAGCTGCGCGTGGACGAGTCGCAGACCCTGTTCGGCGTCGGCATCGACGCGAACGTGATCTCGGCCTCGCTGAAGGCGATCGTGTCGGGGGTGCAACGGGCCAGGGGCCGGGGCGCGCGCAGCGCACAATCGGTGGCTGAAGTCGCCTGACGCACCGGCACCAGCCGCACGCAAGGTGGGAACGAACCAAGGAGATCCACGATGACCGACCAACTCATTATTTTCGACACCACCTTGCGCGACGGCGAACAGTCGCCCGGCGCCTCGATGACGCGCGACGAAAAATTGCGCATCGCCAAGCTGCTGGAGCGGCTCAGGGTCGACGTCATCGAAGCCGGCTTTCCGGCCAGTTCGAACGGCGACTTCGAGGCCGTGAAGGCCATCGCCAACGCGATCAAGGACTCGACGGTGTGCGGCCTGTCGCGCGCCAACGACCGCGACATCGCGCGCGCGGCCGAAGCCCTGAAGGGCGCGGCACACGGGCGCATCCACACCTTCATCGCGACCTCGCCGCTGCACATGGAAAAGAAGCTGCGCATGTCGCCCGACGAGGTGCATGAGCAGGCCAAGCTGGCCGTGCGCTTCGCGCGCAACCAGATCGCCGACGTGGAGTTCAGCCCCGAAGACGGCTACCGCAGCGACCCGGACTTCCTGTGCCGCGTGCTCGAAACCGTGATCAACGAGGGCGCCACCACCATCAACGTGCCCGATACCGTCGGCTACGCCATTCCTGAGCTGTACGGCAACTTCATCAAGATGCTGCGCGAGCGCATTCCCAACAGCGACAAGGCGATCTGGTCGGTGCATTGCCACAACGACCTGGGCATGGCCGTGGCGAACTCGCTGGCTGGCGTGAAGATCGGCGGCGCGCGCCAGGTCGAGTGCACGATCAACGGCCTGGGCGAGCGCGCGGGCAACTGCTCGCTCGAAGAAGTGGTCATG
Organism: Variovorax sp. GW822-FHT04E09; assembly: GCF_058800845.1. Taxonomy (NCBI): domain Bacteria; kingdom Pseudomonadati; phylum Pseudomonadota; class Betaproteobacteria; order Burkholderiales; family Comamonadaceae; genus Variovorax; species Variovorax sp. GW822-FHT04E09. Next base: position 833,150 of record NZ_JBXAMR010000001.1, on the reverse strand, counting down.
GCCGTGAAGACGCGCAGGGACTACTTCGGGCTCGACCTGAACATCGACACCCAGCACATCGTGGCCGCCAGCCGCATGGTCAGCCAGACCACCGGCTTCGTGGTGCAGCCCAACAAGGCCGTGGTGGGCGCCAACGCGTTCGCGCACGCTTCGGGCATCCACCAGGACGGCGTGCTCAAGGCGCGCGACACCTACGAGATCATGCGGGCCGAAGACGTGGGTTGGACCGCCAACAAGATCGTGTTGGGCAAGCTCAGCGGCCGCAACGCTTTCAAGCAGCGCCTGCAGGACCTGGGTGTGACGATGGAAAGCGAAACCGAGGTCAACGCCGCGTTCGCGCGTTTCAAGGAGCTGGCCGACCGCAAGTCCGAAATTTTCGACGAGGACATCCTGGCGCTGGTCAGCGCGGAAGAGCTGTCGCACGTTGGTGAACAGTTTGCTTTCGTCTCTCTCTCCCAGCACAGCGAAACCGGCGAACGGCCCCAAGCCAAGATCGTGTTCACGGTCCAGGGCAAGGAAGTCACCAGCGAATCCGACGGCAACGGGCCGGTCGATGCGTCCCTCAAGGCCATCGAGGCCCACGTCAAGAGCGGCGCCGAGATGGTTCTTTACTCTGTAAACGCCATCAGCGGCTCGACGGAAAGCCAGGGAGAAGTTACAGTCCGGTTACAAAACGCAGGGCGGGTGGTCAACGGTGTGGGTGCAGACCCCGACATCGTGGTCGCTTCGGCAAAGGCTTATTTGAGTGCGCTCAACAAGTTACAGAGCCAAGCTGAGAGAGTGGCGGCACAAGGTTAGGTTTTCAGGCGTTCCTTGGTATTCGAATGAAGAAGAGGATGCAAGTAACTGATATTGCGTGTCTTTTTTGATTTCGATACACTGCGGTCCTCGTTTGTTGCCGCTGGAGATTTATTGATGCCTGAAACCCGTCTACGTCGAGTTTCCATCCAGCGGTTCCTACCCGCCTTCAAGTTCCTCGCCGTGGCGCTGTGCGCCTCGGCGTTTTTGCTGCCTGGCGCCCAGGCCGCGAAGAAGGAAAAACCCGCTGCCGCCAAGTCCGCCGTCGCCAAGAAGGCGAAGGCCCCCGCCGAGGCCAAGCAACGCAATGCGTCCGCTTCCAAGGTGGCACGGGGCGGTCGCGCCGAGCAGGCCGACAAGGTCGTGCGCGGCGGCCGCAATGTCGTGGCCACCATCCACAAGAAGAACGGCAAGACCGTCGTCGCCGTGCAGCGCCGTTCGGTGGTGCGCGTCGAGACGCCGGCTCGCCAGTCCTTCGGCCAGATGGCCGGCCTGCACAGCACCGACGACGCGCTCGACCTGAAGTCGAGCGTCGCCCTGGTGATCGACCAGGACACCCACGAGGTGCTGTTCAGCAAGAACGACCACGCCGTGCTGCCGATCGCTTCGCTCACCAAGCTCATGACCGGTCTGCTGATCAGCGAGGCCCATCTGCCGAACGACGAACTCATCACCATCACGCAAGACGACGTCGACACCGAAAAGGGCAGCCGTTCGCGCCTGACCGTCGGTACCACGCTGTCGCGCGGCGAGCTGCTGCACCTGGCGCTGATGTCCAGCGAAAACCGCGCAGCGCACGCACTGGGCCGCACCTACCCGGGCGGCCTCACGACCTTCGTGAGCATCATGAATGCAAAGGCCCGCATGCTCGGCATGAAGGACACGCGCTACGTGGAGCCCACGGGCCTGTCCAGCCGCAACCAGTCGAGCGCACAAGACCTGGCGCTGCTGGTCAACGCGGCCTATTCCGACGCCACCGTGCGTTCGCTGTCCACGTCGCCGGAATACCAGGTCGAAGTCGGTAACCGCGTGCTGCAGTTCAACACCACCAACCGCCTCGTGAAGAGCCCGGAATGGGACATCGGCCTGCAGAAGACCGGCTACATCTCCGAAGCCGGCCAGTGCCTCGTGATGCAGGCCAAGGTGGCCGGGCGCAAGCTGATCATGGTGTTCCTGGATTCGGCCGGCAAATTCAGCCGCATCGCCGATGCCGAGCGGGTTCGCCGCTGGGTTGAGGCCACGCACGCCGTGTCGGGACCGCGCGGCTTCCAGGTCGCCGGCTGAGATCGGTTGAACGGGGGGCCTTCAGCGGCCTGCCTGCAGCCCTCGTGGAGGGCCAACCGGCTGACTCGCCGGGATAGAGAGGAAAAGAGTCGAAAGCAAACGGGCGCTCAGGCGCCCGTTGTCACGTTCGCGCCCGACGCAGGCGTTGCGGCCATGCCGTCCTTGAAGCCCAGCGCGCCCGAGATTTCATTGGCGGTCGCCTGCAGCTTGGGCAGCCAGCCTTCGTCGAGGCGATCGGCCGGGGCCGAGATCGACAGGCCCGCCACCAGCTTGCCCTGGTCGTCGTAGATGCCGGCGGCCATGCAGCGCACGCCCAGCTCCAGTTCTTCGTTGTCGCGGGCGATGCCGTACTGACGCGCCTTCGACAGCTCGCGCTCGAGCGCGGGCAGCTGGGTGATGCTGTTGCGGGTGTGGCCGGCCAGGCCGGTGCGCGTGGCGTAGCTGCGCACGCGCTGCGGATCGTCGGCGGCCAGGAACAGCTTGCCAGTCGAAGTCAGGTGCAGGGCGGCGCGGCCGCCGATGGCGCGCACCACCTGCATGCCCGAACGTTCGCTGTAGGCGCGCTCGATGTACACGATCTCGTCGCCTTGGCGCATGCTGAGGTTGACCGGCTGCTGCGTAAGCTTGTGCAGCTCGCGCATCGGGCCCAGGGCCGCGTCGCGCACGTTCAGCCGGCCCTTGACCAGGTTGCCCAGCTCCAGCAGGCGCATGCCGAGGCGGTAGCTGCCGGCTTCGGGGCGGTCGACGAAACGACCGACCGCGAGGTCATTGAGGATGCGGTGCGTGGTCGACGGGTGAAGCCCCGTCTTTTCGCTGATTTCCTTCAGCGAGATCGCTTCTTCGCGCGAGGCCAGGACGTCGATCAGCGAGAACATGCGCTCGATGACCTGGATGACGGGAGTGGCGGGAACGTCGGATAGGTTTTTTCTCATGGCGCAATGCGGTGATGACCGTGCGCCATTTTACCTTGTGAAATCGCTCGGTGCCTGCCAGTGGCCGTCCACCAACACTTCGTGCGGGGAAAAGCGGGCCTTGTAGTGCATCTTGGGGCTGCGCTCGATCCAGTAGCCCAGATACACGTGCGGCAGCCCCAGCTTGCGGGCCTGCTCGATCTGCCACAGCACGCTGTAGGTGCCGTAGCCGGCGCCGTCCTCAGGCTCGTAGAAGGTGTAGACGGCCGAGATGCCGTCGCTCAGCACATCGAGGATCGACACCATCTTCAGCGCGCCCGGGCTGCCGTCGGGCAGGGTTTCGCGGAACTCGACCAGCCGCGAGTTGACGCGGCTTTGCAGCAGGAACTGGGTGTACTGGTCGATGCTGTCGTGGTCCATACCGCCGCCCGAGTGGCGGCCGGTCTGGTAGCGCAGGTAGAGCTGGTAGTGCTCGGGCACGAAGCACAGCTTGAGCACGCGCGCCTGCAGGTCGGCGTGCTGCTTGGCGGTGCGGCGCTGGCTGCGGTTCGGCTTGAAGCTGTGCGCCAGCACGCGCAGCGGGATGCAGGCGCGGCAGCCGTCGCAATACGGCCGGTAGGTGAACATGCCGCTGCGCCGGAAGCCGCTGAGCACCAGGTCGGAGTAGGCGTCGTTGTGGATCAGGTGGCTGGGCGTGGCCACCTGCGAGCGGGCCTGGCGATCCGGCAGGTAGCTGCAGGGATAGGGCGCTGTCGCGTAGAACTGCAGCGTGTGAAGCGGGAGATCCTTGAGGTGCGTCACGTCACGTCACGTCGAAAGAGGAGGTCGCTCGGAAAGGAGTTCGGACCAGTATACGGGGTCGAATTGCCACTGCGGGCCCTCCTGTTTTCGGGCCTGGGCCACGTGTGCGACGAAGCGCGCGCGCGGCATTTCGCGGGCGCCGAGGCTGGCCAGGTGCGCGGTGTTCTGCTGGCAGTCGATCATCGCGATGCCGGCGCGGCGGCACAGCGCGACCAGGCCGGCCAGCGCGATCTTCGAGGCGTCCGGGCGGCGCGTGAACATCGACTCGCCGAACACGGCCCGGCCGAGCGCCACGCAGTAGAGCCCGCCCGCCAGTTCGCCGTCGATCCAGGTTTCGACGCTGTGCGCGTGCCCGGCGCGGTGCAATTGCGTATAGGCCTTCACCATGTCCGGCACGATCCAGGTGCCCGACTGTCCGGCGCGCGCCGACTGCGAACAGGCCTGGATCACCGTTCCAAAATCGTGATCGATGCGCAGCTCGCAGCCGGGCGTCGCGGCAAAACGGCCCAGCGTCTTGCGCAGCGAGCGATGCAGCCGGAAGTCGCTCACCCGCAGCACCATGCGCGGGTCGGGGCTCCACCACAGGATGGGCTGGTCGTCGCTGAACCAGGGGAAGACGCAGCGGCTGTAGGCCTGCATCAGAGTATCGACATCGAGGGAGCCGCCGGCCGCCAGCAGGCCGGGCACCGGGTCCCGTTCGTCCCACGCCGAAGCGGGGTCGGGCAGTGCATCTCCGGGTTCGAGCCAAGGCAGTTGTCGCATGGATGCAGGTATACACGGCTTCTCGAAAACGCAAGCCAGTTGAGGGAAAATCCCGCTCACACGGGAACAGTCCACAAGGCTGCGGCCCTGGTGCCACCGCCAATGGCACGCGAGACAACCCCACAAGACCCGTCGAAAAACCTATAGTGCACAGCTTGCTTTCGCAGTACCACAGCGGATCCGGCAGGCATGTGCAGGGCGCCGGGGATCAGCACAAGAGGACCACGTTGACCACTGAACCCAATCCCACGCGCTTCGGCAGCGGCCAGGCGGTGCGCCGCCTCGAGGACGAAAGCCTGCTCGCAGGCGCCGGCCGTTACACCGACGACGTCACGCTCTCCGAGCAGGCGCACCTCGTCTTCCTTCGCTCCCCCTATCCGCATGCGCGCATCGTGTCGATCGACACGTCCGCGGCCGTCGGCATGCCCGGCGTGCTGCGCGTGATCACCGGGGCCGACCTGGCCGAGGCCGGCGTCAAGCCAATGCCCGGCGCGGCCGGCTTCAAGCGCGCGGACGGCAGCGACAGCGCCAGCCCGCCCCGCCGCGCCCTGGCGCACGAGCGCGCGCGCTTCGTCGGCGAACCGGTGGCGTCCGTCATTGCCGACACCGTGCAGCAGGCGCGCGATGCGGCCGAGGCCGTGATGGTCGATTACGAAGAGCTGCCGATGGTGGTCGACCTGCCGGGCGCGACCGCCGAAGGCGCGCCGCTCCTGTGTGAGGAGGCCACGGGCAACATCGCCGCCGAGATGCGCCACGGCAGCAGCGAAGCCGCCACCGCCGCCTTCGAGCGCGCCGCCCACGTGATCGCGCTGGACGTGAACAACCAGCGCGTGGTCGCGCTCACCATCGAGCCGCGCGCCGTGCTCGCCACGCACGACAGCAAGACCGACCGCCTCACGATCCGCATGAGCACCCAGATGCCGTCCGGCGTGCGCGATTCGGTCTGCGCGGCCATTGGCCTGGCGAAAGAAAAAGTGCGCGTGGTCGTGGGCGACGTCGGCGGCGGCTTCGGCATGAAGACCGGCGCCTACCCCGAGGACATCGCGGTCGCCTACGCCGCACTGCAGGTGGGCCGGCCCGTGAAGTGGGTGGCCGACCGCAGCGAAGAGTTCCTGTCCAGCGCGCACGGCCGCGACATCGAGGCGCGCGCCGAAATGGCGCTCGATGCCGACGGCAAGATCCTGGCCCTGCGCATCAAGACGCTCGCCAACGTGGGCGCCTACGCCACCGGCACCGGTGTCGCGATCCAGCTGCTGATCGGCCCCTGGGTGCAGACCAGCGTCTACGACATCCAGACCATCGACTTCCATTTCAAGGCGGTGCTCACCAACACCGCGCCCACCGGCGCCTACCGCGGCGCGGGTCGGCCCGAGGCCATCTTCACCATCGAGCGCCTGATGGACGAGGCCGCGCGCCAGACCGGCATCGACCGCATCGCGCTGCGCCGGCGCAACTTCATCCGCCCCGAGCAGATGCCCTACAAGAACCCGATGGCGCAGACCTACGACACCGGCCAGTTCGAGTCGGTGATGGACCAGGCACTGCAGCTGGCCGACTGGCAGGGCTTCGAGGCCCGCGCAGCCGAATCGGCGGCGCGCGGCAAGCAACGCGGCCTGGGCATCGCCACGTTCCTCGAATGGACCGGCGGCAACGTGTTCGAAGAGCGCGTGACCGTCTCGGTGCAGGCCGATGGCGTGATCGAGGTGTTCTCGGCCGTCAACGCCATGGGGCAGGGCATCGCGACCTCGCTCGCGCAACTGGCCGTCGATGCCTTCGGCGTGCCCATCGAGAAGGTGCGCGTGGTGCTCGGCGACACCGACCGCGGCGACGGCTTCGGCAGCGCCGGCTCGCGGTCGCTCTTCACCGGCGGCTCGGCCGTGCGCATCGGCGCCGAGCGCACCATCGACAAGGCGCGCGAACTCGCGGCGCAGGAGTTCGAGGCCTCCATCGACGACATCGTCTACAGCCGCGGCACCTTCATCGTGGCCGGCACCGACCTCGAGCTCGACCTGTTCACCCTGGCCGCCAAGCAGCCGGGGCGCGAAATCTTCGTCGACTCCACCAGCACCGTGGCCGGGCCGAGCTGGCCCAACGGCTGCCACATCTGCGAGATCGAACTCGACCCGCCCACCGGCGAGATCAGCGTCGTGGCCTACAGCTCCGTCAACGACGTGGGCCGCGTGGTCAACCCGATGATCGTGCGCGGCCAGCTCGAAGGCGGTGCGGTGCAGGGCATCGGGCAGGCGCTGTACGAGCAGGTGGTGTACGACAGCGAAACCGGCCAGCCCGTCACCGGCAGCCTCATGGACTACGCCGCGCCGCGCGCCGACATCGTCGACACCATGTTCCAGATGGAAATGGACGAATCCACGCCCTGCAAGAACAACCCGCTGGGCGTGAAGGGCGTGGGCGAGCTGGGCACCATCGGCGCCACGCCGGCCATCGTCAATGCGGTGGCCGACGCCTTCGCACGCAACGGCCTCGGCGCCCGCGCGCCCCGCCTGCACATGCCGCTGAGCCCGTCGCGCGTGTGGCAGGCCATGCAGACGATCGACTGAGCGCCACGGCCGGTGATCGAAGGGCGACGAAAGTCATCATGCGCGTCACCACCGAACTGCAGACCGACGCGATCCGCGTCTCGACCTACCGCTGCGACGCGGGCGTCGGCGCGGCGCCGTTCACCGAGATGCACGAGACGCACTCGGTCTCGTACGTGCGCAAGGGCAGCTTCGGCTGCCGCGCGCTCGGCCGCGACTACGAGCTGGTGGCCGGTGCGGTGCTGGTCGGTGCGCCGGGCGACGACTACGTCTGCACGCACGAGCACTTCGCCTGTGGCGACGAGTGCCTGTCGTTCCACTTCTCGCCGGGCTTCGTCGACCTGATCGGCGGCGACCGGCGCAGCTGGCATGCCTCGGCGTTGCCGCCGCTGCCCGAACTCATGGTGCTGGGCGAACTCGCGCAGGTCGCGGTCGAAGGCGGCAGCGACGTGGGCCTGGACGAGCTGGGCATGGGCTTCGCCAGCCGTTTCCTCGACGTGGTGAAAGGGCGCGGCAAGCCCGCGGCGGCGCCGCCGTCGGCCACGCCGCGGGACCGTCGCCGTGCGGTCGAGGCCGCGACCTGGATCGAGGCCCACGCCGCCGGCGAGATCGGCCTGGAAGACGCGGCCGCCCAGGCGGGCCTGAGCGCCTTCCATTTCCTGCGGCTGTTCTCCCAGGTGCTGGGCGTCACGCCGCACCAGTACCTCGTGCGCTCCCGGCTGCGCCGCGCGGCCCGCCTGCTGGCGGACAGCGACCTGGCCGTGACCGACGTCGCCCTCGAGGCCGGCTTTGCCGACCTGAGCAACTTCGTGCGCACCTTCCACCGCGCGGCCGGCGTGTCGCCGCGCGGTTTCCGGCTGGCTGCCAAGGGCGACCGCAAGATTTTCCAAGACCGCCTGGCCGCGCTGCTTCACGATGACCGCTTGATCCACCCTTCAAGCAGGAAGTCATCGCCATGTACGACCACATCGGACTGAAAGTCAAAGACCTCGCCGCCAGCCGGCACTTCTACGAGGCCGCGCTCGCGCCGCTCGGCCACGTGCTGGGCTCCCACGACGACAGCTACGCCGGCCTCGGCCCGGCCGGCGAACCGGCGCTGTGGCTCTATGCCGCGAAAGGCGCCAAGGGCCCGGGCACGCACATCGCGTTCCGCGCACCCGACCACGCCGCCGTCGCCGCCTTCCACAAGGCCGGCCTGAAAGCCGGCGGCACCGACAACGGCGGCGCGGGGCCGCGCGCCGACTACAGCCCGACCTACTACGCGGCCTTCCTCATCGACCCCGACGGCAACAACGTCGAGGCCGTCTGTCCCTGACACGAAAGGCACCGACCCCATGGCCACCGTCTACAAGGAATTCATCGTCGAGGCCGACGCCGCGCAGGTGTGGAACGCGCTGCGCGACTTCGGCGCCGTGCACACGCGCCTCGCGCCGGGCTTTCTCACCGGCTGCGAGCTCGACGGGCAGGGCGCCCGCATCGTCCACTTTGCCAACGGCCTCGTGGCGCGTGAGCTGCTCGTGGCGCTCGACGAAGAGAACCGCCGGCTGGCCTACACCGTGACCGACGGCAAGGCCACGCACCACCACGCCTCGGCCCAGGTGTTCGCACACGGCGAAGGCCGGTCGCGCTTCGTCTGGATCACCGACGTGCTGCCCGACGGGTTCGCGGCGTACATCGAACCCATGATGGCGCAGGGCGGAGCGGCCATGAAAAAGACGCTGGAGAAGGCCAACGAACGATGAGCTCGCCGACAACCCCTGGCGCGAGCGAGATCCGGGCGGTCGTGCAGCGCTACGCGCAGGCCTGGGCCACCAACGACCTGAAGGCCATCGTCGACTGCTACCACGACGAGGTCGTCTTTCACTACTTCGGCCGCAGCCCGCTCGCGGGCACGCACCGGGGCAAGGCGGCCTGCCTCGCGGTGCTCAAGCAGGTGAAGGAGCGCACGAACCGCCGGCTGGTCGCGATCCGCGACGTGCTGGCCGGCGAGCATTTCGGGCTGATCGTCGCCATCGAGCAGTTCGAGCACCAGGGGCGCCCGGTCGAGCTGGAGCGCCAGCTGCGCTACGCCGTGAAGGACGGCAAGCTCAGCGAATGCTGGATCTACGACGAAGACCAGCGCTGGGTCGACGAGATGCTGTCGTCGCCCGCCGCTCAGAAGTCCTCGAGCGGCAGCCCCACGTAGTTTTCTGCCAGCGCGGTGGACGCCGCGCGCGAATGCACGAGGTAGTCGAGCTCGGCTTCCTGGATCTTCTGGCCGAAGGCGCCCGTCTCGGGAAAGCGGTGCATCAGCGAGGTGAACCACCACGAGAAGCGCTCGGCCTTCCAGACCCGGCGCAGGCACAGGTCGGAATAACGGTCCAGCGCCGAGGCCGACTTCTCGTTGTAGAAAATCTCCAGGGCGCGCGAGAGGTACCCCACGTCGGCCGTCGCGAGGTTGAGCCCCTTGGCGCCGGTCGGCGGCACGATGTGCGCGGCGTCGCCGGCCAGGAACAGCGAGCCGAAGCGCATCGGCTCGGCCACGAAGCTGCGCAGCGGCGCAATGCTCTTTTCGAGCGACGGGCCCGTCACCAGCCGTTCACGCGCTTCGGGGTCGAGGCGCGCGCGCAGCTCGTTCCAGAAGGCTTCGTCGCTCCAGTTATCCACCTTCTCTTCGGTCGGCACCTGCACGTAGTAGCGCGAGCGCGTGGCGCTGCGCATGCTGCACAGCGCAAAGCCGCGTTCGGTGTTGGCGTAGATGAGTTCGTGCGACACCGGCGGCACGTCGGCCAGCACGCCGAGCCAGCCGAAGGGGTAGACCTTCTCGTAGGTCTGGATCGCGTCGGCCGGCACGCTGGCGCGGCTCACGCCGTGGTAGCCGTCGCAGCCGGCGATGAAGTCGCACTCGATCTCGTGCGTCTGGCCGTCTTTCTCGTAGCGAACGCGCGGCTTGGCCGAATCGAAGTCGTGCAGGCTGACGTTGGCTGCGCTGTAGATCGTCGAGAGGCCTTCGGCCGTGCGCGCTTCCATCAGGTCGCGCGTCACCTCGGTCTGGCCGTACACCGTGACCTGCTTGCCGCCCGTGAGACCGTGCATGTCGATGCGGTGGCGCGCGCCCTTGAACAGCAGCTCGATGCCGTCGTGCGGCAGGCCCTCGGCCTTGGCGCGGGTGTCGACGCCCGCGCGCGCCAGCAGGTCCATCGTGACTTGTTCGAGCACGCCGGCGCGGATGCGGCCCAGCACGTAGTCGCCGCTCTGGCGCTCCACGATGATGTTGTCGATGCCTGCCTTGTGCAGCAGTTGGCCGAGCAGAAGGCCGGCGGGGCCTGCGCCGATGATGGCGACCTGGGTGCGCATGTTCGTGTCTCCGAAAGGGTTTTGCCAAGCGTAGGGCGCGGCCGGCCGGTTGGGGCGGCGGCTGGCGAGGCTCTGTGCGATCATGCGAACGCGTGCGCGATCATCGCGCAACACTTCTTCAGCCGACCGATCCACGACGAACTCCCGACGACGAATGACCATCGCCCGCGCCGACTTCATCGAGGGCATCGCCAAGGGCATGGCGGTGCTCGAAAGCTTCGACACCGAGCGCCAGCGCCTGAACGCCACGCTGGCGGCCGAGCGTGCGGGCCTCACGCGCGCCGCGGCCCGGCGCCACCTGCTCACGCTGGCCCACCTGGGCTACCTGGAAACCGACGGCAGCTACTTCTGGATGGCGCCGAAGGTGCTGCGCTTCTCGGGCAGCTACCTGGCCTCGTCGCGCCTGCCGCGCGCGCTGCAGCCCACGCTGAACCGGCTCGCGGCGCAGACGGGCGAGTCGTTTTCCGCCGTGGTGCTCGACGGCGAAGAGGTGGTCATCGTCGCGCGCAGCGGCAGCTACGGCACGCCGACGCGCGTGCTGGCCTACGGCCTGCACCTGGGGGCGCGCCTGCCGGCCCACGCCACCTCGACCGGGCGCGTGCTGCTGGCCGCCATGGCCGCCACGCAGCTCACGCAGTGGCTCAAGGGCCGGCACCTGGCGCGGCTCACGCCGCACACCATCACCCAGGCACGCGCGCTGCGCCAGCGCATCGCGCAGGTGCGCAAGGACGACTACTGCTTCGCCAGCGAAGAGCACGAACTCGGCGTGCAGGCGCTGGCGGTGCCGCTGCGGGACATGCAGGGGCACACGGTGGCGGCGCTCAACGTGGTGCTGTCGGGCACGCGCTACCAGGAAGAGACCTTGCAGCGCGAGATGCTGCCGCTGCTGTTCGAAGCGGCGCGCGAGGTGCGCTCCCTCCTGTGAACGCGGGCGCGCTGAACTTTCGGCGCCGGCGCGGCCTCGAACCCCCGAAACGGACACCACCATGCGACTCCTGCTTCTCGAAGACGACGTGATGATCGGCGAGGCCGTGCTCGACCTGTTGCGGGCCGAACAGTACGCGGTCGATTGGGTGAAGGACGGCGACGCCGCCGAATCCGCATTGCGCACCCAGCAGTACGACCTGGTGCTGCTCGACCTGGGCGTGCCGCGCCGCGACGGCCTGGAAGTGCTGCGCGCCCTGCGTGCACGCAAGCAGCGCATGCCGGTGCTGATCGCCACCGCGCGCGACTCGGTGCAGCAGCGCATCGAAGGCCTCGACGCCGGTGCCGACGACTACGTGCTCAAGCCCTACGACCTCGACGAGCTGCTGGCCCGCATCCGCGCCTTGCTGCGGCGCGCATCGGGGCGTGCCGAGCCGGTGTATGAGCACATGGGCGTCAGCATCAACCCCGCCACGCGCGAGGTCGCGGTGAACGGCGAACCGGTGGTGCTGTCGGCGCGCGAGTGGGCCGTGCTCGAGCCGCTGCTGGCCCGCCCGGGCATGGTGCTTTCGCGCACCCAGCTCGAAGAAAAGCTCTACGGCTGGAAGGACGAGATCAGCAGCAACGCGGTCGAGGTCTACGTGCACGGCTTGCGCAAGAAGCTCGGTGCCGAGCTGATCCGCAATGTCCGAGGCGTCGGCTACATGGTGCCCAAGGCATGATGCGCCGCGTGATGCGATGGACCGGATCGCTGCGCGCACGGCTGCTGGTGTTTTTGCTCGCCGCCATCGTGCTCGCGGCCGGCGCGCAGGCGCTGGTGGCCTACCGCACGGTGCTGAAAGAGGCCGACGACATCTTCGACTACCACATGCAGCAGATGGCGCTGTCGCTGCGCGCGGGCCTGCCGCCGAGCGCGGCCGTGGGTGGGCTCGGCGGCGCAGAACAGAACTTCGATTTCGTGGTGCAGGTGTGGACCGTCGACGGCGTGCGCATCTTCGAGTCGGCCGAAGAGGCCGCGCTGCCGCAGCTCGCGGTGCTCGGCTTTGCCGACGTGCGCGCCCGCGGTACGACCTACCGCGTGTTCTCGATGCAGACGCGCGGGCTGGTGATCCAGGTGGCGCAAGACATGGCGGCGCGCCGCCACATGGCCGGCTCGCTCGCGCTGCGCACCATCGTGCCCGTGGCGCTGATGGCGCCGCTGTTGATGCTGGTCGTGTGGTGGGTGGTGAGCCTGTCGCTGGCGCCCGTGGCGCGCGTGCGCCGGCAGGTGGCCTCGCGGCAGGCCGACGACCTCTCGCCCGTGAGCGAAGAGAACCTGCCCGAAGAAGTGCGCCCGCTGGTGCAGGAGCTCAACCTGTTGTTCGGCCGCGTGCGCCATGCCTTCGACGCGCAGAAGCACTTCGTGGCCGATGCCGCGCATGAACTGCGTTCGCCGCTGGCCGCGCTCAAGCTGCAGGTGCAGGGCCTGCAGCGCGCGCCCGATGATGCGGCGCGCACGCTCGCCGTGAGCCGGTTGTCGGCCGGCATCGACCGCGCCACGCGCCTGGTCGAGCAGATGCTGGCGCTGGCCCGTCACGAGGCCAGCGTGGCCGCAGGCGCGAAGCCTGAGTCAGTCGACCTAGCCGAGGTGGCGCGCCTGGCGATCTCCGATGCGGTGGCCGCCGCGCAGGCGCGCCGCATCGACATCGGCGTGGCGCAGTCCGACGCGGGCGCGACCGTGAGCGGGCAGCCCGAGGCGCTGCGCATGCTGCTGCGCAACCTGATCGACAACGCCGTGAAGTACACGCCCGAAGGCGGGCGGGTCGACGTCGGCCTCGTGAAGCGCGCCGACGCGGTGGAGCTGCGCGTGGACGACAGCGGCCCGGGCTTGCCCGAGGCCGAGCGTGCGCGCGTGCTCGACCGGTTCTACCGCTCGGGCGAGCCGCAGGCGCCGGGCAGCGGGCTGGGGCTGGCCATCGTGAAGTCGATCGCCGACCTGCACGGCGCCACGGTGGCGCTGGACAAGTCCGCGAGCCTCGGTGGGCTGTGCGTACGCGTGGTGTTCGCTCCCCCAGAGAAAGTGAATTCCGTTTAAGCGACGCCTAAGTCAAGGCCGCGACATTCCTTTCACCGTGTTTGCGCTCCGGCGCAGGATTGAAAGGAATCGAAGAATGAAAGCCGCCCTGATTTCCCCCCGTGCCCTCGTGATCGCGCTGGCCAGCGCCGGCGTGATCGGTGCCGTCGGCGCCGGGGCCTACACCAGCGCCCGCGCCGTGGGTGCGTCGGCCACCACCGCCGCCGTCGCTGCGCCCGCCGCGATGGTCACCTTGCCCGACTTCTCGACCATCACCTCGCGCGATGGCCCGGCCGTGGTCAACATCAGCGTGACCGGCACCGAGAAGGCCCCGGACGACGACACCATGGCGCAGCTGCAGGGCATCGACCCGGACGATCCGATGTTCCAGTTCTTCCGCCACTTCCAGGGGCAGATGGGACCGCGCGGCCAACAACAGCAGCGCGCCGTGCCGGTGCGCTCGCAGGGCTCGGGCTTCATCGTCGACCCGAGCGGGATCATCATGACCAACGCCCACGTCGTGAAGGACGCGAAGGAAGTCACCGTCAAGCTGACCGACCGCCGCGAGTACCGCGCCAAGGTGCTCGGCGCCGATGCCAAGACCGACATCGCGGTGCTCAAGATCGACGCCAAGAACCTGCCCGTGCTCGCACTGGGCAACACCAAGGACCTGAAGGTCGGCGAATGGGTGCTGGCCATCGGCTCGCCCTTCGGCTTCGAGAACACCGTGACGGCCGGCGTGGTGAGCGCCAAGGGCCGCTCGCTGCCCGACGACAGCTACGTGCCCTTCATCCAGACCGACGTGGCCGTGAACCCCGGCAACTCGGGCGGGCCGCTGCTCAATGCGCGCGGCGAGGTGGTCGGCATCAACTCGCAGATCTACAGCCGCAGCGGCGGCTACCAGGGCGTGTCGTTCGCCATCCCGATCGACGTCGCCGTGCAGGTGAAGGACCAGATCGTCGCCACCGGCAAGGCCACGCACGCGCGCCTGGGCGTGGCGGTGCAGGAGGTGAACCAGGCCTTCGCCGATTCGTTCAAGCTCGACAAGCCCGAGGGCGCGCTGGTCTCGAACATCGAGAAGGGCGGCCCCGGCGACCATGCCGGCCTGAAGGCGGGCGACGTGATCCGCAAGGTCGACGGCCAGGCCATCGTGTCGTCGGGCGACCTGCCGGCGGTCATCGGCCAGCAGGCGCCGGGCAAGAAGGTCACGCTCGAGGTGTGGCGCCAGGGCGAGCGCCAGGAGCTGCAGGCCAAGCTCGGCGATGCCAGCGACAAGCCGGCGCAGGTGGCCAAGGCCGACAACACGGCGGGGCAGGGCAAGCTCGGCCTGGCGCTGCGCCCGCTGCAGCCGCAGGAACAGCGCGCAGCCTCGGTCGACGGCGGCCTGCTGATCGAGGACGTGGCGGGCCCGTCGGCGATGGCCGGGGTGCAGGCCGGCGACGTGCTGCTGGCGATCAACGGCACGCCGGCCAAGAGCCTGGAGCAGGTGCGCCAGGCGGTGGCCAAGGCGGACAAGTCGGTGGCGCTGTTGATCCAGCGCGGCGAGGACAAGATCTTCGTGCCGGTGCGCCTGGGCTGACCGAGCAGAGCGCGCTCAGGGCAGCGCGCAGGGCCAGTCGAGCGACACGCGCGTGCCGCCGGCCTGCGCGTCGGCCCGCTCGATCTGCAGCCGCGCCCCGATGGCCTGCGCCCGCGAACGCATGTTCGCGAGGCCGTGGCCACCGGGGCGTTCGTTCGCCGGCAGACCGCGGCCGTTGTCGGTGAGCACGATGCGCACCAGCGGCGGCGTCTGCTCGCCGTGCCAGCCCACATGCATCACGATGCGCGTGGCGCCCGCATGCTTCAGCACGTTGGTGAAGGCCTCCAGCAAGATGCGCTGCAACTGCAGCGCGGCCTGCGCGGCAAAGGGCGCGAGCGTGGGGATGAGCGCCACGTCCCACACCAGCTCGATGCCGGCCGCGTCCAGCCGGGGCTGCAGGCGGTAGCGCAGTGTGGCCAGCACGGTGGTCAGGTCGTCGTGCATGGGCTGCAGCGAATCGACGGCCATGCGCATCTCGTCGAGCGCCAGCTTCACGTGCTCCTCGACCACGTCGCGATCGGGCGCGGGCTGGTTCACCACGTTGAGCAGGCCCACGAGCTGCGAGCCCACGCCGTCGTGGATCTCCCGCATGATGCGCTGGCGCTCCAGCAGCACGGCCTGTTCCTCCTGCTGCTTGCGCACGGTTTCGAAGGCGCCGCGCAGCTGCTCTTCGCGCTCGGCCACGCGCGCGGCGAGGTTGGCGTTGAGCGAGCGGTAGTCGGCCACGGTGCGGCTGTAGCGCTCCACCACGAGGCCGGCCAGGATCATCACGAAGAAGAAGATCGCGTGCGAGGTGAGCGTGTAGTAGGCGCCGCCGAACAGGCCCATGCGTACCAGCAGCAGGTCGTGGGCGCCCGCCAGGATGGCCAGCGTGCCCGCCGCCATCAGCACGCCCGCGATGCGCCGCCGCGCCACCAGCGCGCCGTGCACCACGTAGGGCAGGCAGATGGTGCTCGTGACCTGCAGGATCGCCAGCCCGGTGGTCCACAGTGCCGGCAGCGCGAAGGCGAAGGAGGCGCAGGCCAGCACCACCGACAGCGCCAGCGCCCCGTAGATGGAACGCACCAGCCAGGGCGGGTTGCGGTCGAGCACCAGCAGCACGAAGCGCGCGATCAGCCCGATGTGGCAGGCATAGCAGACCGCCACCACGGCACCCCACAGCGGCCAGGGCACGGGCCCTTCGGTCAGCACGCGGTCGAGGTTGCGCGCCACGCCCGAGAGCGCGGCCAGCGCGAAGCAGCCGTAGAGCGCGTCGCGCTGGCGCAGCCACAGCCCGGCGGCCAGGCCGCCCATCAGCAGCAGGCTCACGGCGTAGACGATGGCCGAGGTGTTGCGCCAGTTCTGCTGCGAGCGGTGCAGCGGGGCCAGGGAGGCCTCGGGGCCGTAGAGCACGCTGGCCAGCCCGCCGCCGCGCTGGCGCTGCATCGTGGCCTGGATGAGCAGCTCCTGCGGCTGGCCATCGCCGCGCCGCAGGGCGGCGGCCAGCGGGATCAGCAGGTTGGCCTTGCCGGCGTCGTAGGCCGGGTCGCCGAGCACGCCGTAGTTGGCGACCAGCGCGCCGTTGAACCACACGGCGGCCTGGTTGCCCAGGCCCGACATCAGGAGCGCCTGGGCGTCGTCCGCGCGGGCGGCGTCCGGGGGCAGCACGATGCGGTAGCTGGCCTTGCCGCCGCGCCCCGGAAACTCGTGGTCCCAGCGAAAGGGCAGCGCCACCTGCCGCACCTGCATCGGCAGGCCGTCGGGTTCGAGGCTGGCTTCGGCCCAGTCCACGTCGGTGGTGCCCGGCGGGGTGGCGGCATGGACGAAGGGGGCTGCGAGCACCAGCCACAGCAGCAGTTGCAGCACGGCTTGCATGCGGGAAAAGAAGGGGCGGCTCACGCGGCTAGGAAAGCCGGCCTGGAGGGCGGGTCGCCAACACGGCGTCCGAGGGTGGGGGCGCATCCAGCTTGCCGTAGATGTTTCTGATATGGGTTTGAACCGTCGATGCGGAGACTCCCATCTGCGCGCCGATTTCGGCATAGGTGAAACCACGAGACACCCGGTCGAGCACTTCGGCCTCGCGCGACGAGAGGTGCCCGGGCGCGCCGTCGGAGGCCTGCCAGCGGCGCAGCAGCTGCCGCGCGATGCCCGGCGGCAGCGGCGAACCGCCCGCGCCCAGGTGGCGCAGGTGCGCCGCCAGGTCGGCCTCGGTGCCGTCCTTGAGCAGGTAGCCGCGCGCGCCGGCCTCGAAGGCCTGCACCATGTGGGTCTCGTCGCCGAAGATCGTCAGCACCATCACCGCGCAGGCCGGCTGCATGCGGCGGCACTGGCGGATCACCTGCAGGCCGGGGTGGTCGGGCAGGCCGAGGTCGACCAGCAGCACATCGACCGGGTTGTCCGTGAGCCAGTTCAGGATGTCGACCGCGTTCGAGGCGCTGAAGGCCAGCGCCAGCGCCGGGTCGGCGCCGATCACGCGGGCGATGCGCTCACGCATGCCGCTGTCGTCCTCGACCACGGCGACCTGGGTGGCGGTCAGGGGCATGGCGGGCTTCCGCAGGCGAGACCGGGGCCGAGGCGCATGGGCAGATCCGTTTCCGTTCGGAGGTTGCAGGTGCCGCAAGCCTATCGACCGGTATCGGGCGAGCCCATCCTATAGACGGGGGATGGGGGTACCCTGCTGGCGCGCGATGGTGTCCAGCCGTGTGGCGACGCGCGCCACGTGCTGCACCAGTTCGGGAGGCGACTCGATCTCGATGGCGTGGCCCAGGCAGCCCAGCCACACGGCCAGCGCATCGAGCGAGCTGGCGCCGGTCACGACGCGCGTGCGGTCCGCGTCGAGGGCCTCGGGCACGCCGCCCACCCAGCCCAGGTGCGGTTCCAGCGCCGCGAGCGGGGCATGCACGATCACGCGCGCGTGATGCAGGTAGGGCGAGACCTTGAGCGCATGTTCCATGTAGGCCTCGACGTCGCCCAGCGGCAGGCGGCGCGCGGTGAAGCGCGCGCCCGTCGGTTCGGCGTCGACGATGCGGTCGAGGCGGAAGGTGCGCCAGTCCTGGCGCGCCGTGTCCCAGGCCAGCAGGTACCAGCGCTGGCCGGTCTGCACCACGCGGTGCGGCTCCACGGTGCGCGCCGTGGCCGTCTGGTGGTGGTCCTGGTAGCCGAAGCGCAGTTCGCGCCGCTCGGTGCAGGCCTCGGCGAACATCGACACCGCCTTCACGCGCACGCCCGACTTGCTTCGCATCACCGGCACCACCGAGGCGCGCACGCTGCCCAGGCGGCGCTGCAGGCGCGGCGGCATCAGCTGGTCGAGCTTGGCGAGGGCGCGCATCGAGGCGTTGCCGATATCGCCTTCGCCCGTGCCGGCATGGCCGAGCGCCAGCGCCACGGCAATGGCTTCCTCGTCTTCCAGCAGCAATGGGGGCAGGGCGCTGCCCGCGCCCAGCCGGTAGCCCCCGGCCACGCCCGAGGTGGAGTCGACCGTGTAGCCGAGGCTGCGCAGGCGGTCGACGTCGCGGCGCAGCGTGCGCTCGGTGATCTCCAGGCGCTCGGCCAGGGCGGCACCGGTCCAGGCGCGCTGGGCCTGGAACAGTGCGAGCAGGCGAAGCAGGCGGGCGGAAGCGGACAGCATGGGCCGCATCATGCCTGCGATCGAGGACAGAATCTGTCCGCAATGGGGCGTAGCCTTGGGCTTCCTCCACTCGTTTCCACGGACACCGACCATGAAGAAGACCTATCACGGCAGCTGCCACTGCGGCAAGGTGCGCTTCCAGGCGCTCATCGACCTCGCCGCGGGCACCGGCAAGTGCAACTGCTCGATCTGCATGAAGTCGCGCGGCTGGGGCGCCATCGTCAAGCCGGCCGACTTCACGCTGCTGTCGGGCGAAGAAGCTCTGTCGAGCTACCAGTTCGGCTCGTTCAGCGCCGAGCACCTGTTCTGCCGCCATTGCGGCGTCAAGTCCTTCGGGCGCGGCAACGTGCCGGAGATCGGCGGTGCGTACGTCAGCGTGAACGTCTCCTGCCTGGACGACGCGACGCTCGAAGAGCTGTCCACGGCGCCGGTGCGCTACATGGACGGTCGCCACAACAACTGGTTCGAGGTGCCGGCGGAGGTGCGCTACCTCTGAGCGGGTCAAGGGCAGGGGCACGCTTTCGGATGAGAATGTCCGTTGCTTCACCTGCTGCGAACGACACCAATGAACGACGAACTCGAAGCCCGCATCCGCTCGGGCCAGGCGCTGTCCGAATCGATGGGCAACTTCCACGTGACCGGCTGGGACGCCGAGCACAAGACGCTGAAGGCCGCCTTCACCG
The DNA here is from genome assembly GCF_058800845.1 of Variovorax sp. GW822-FHT04E09. Taxonomy (NCBI): domain Bacteria; kingdom Pseudomonadati; phylum Pseudomonadota; class Betaproteobacteria; order Burkholderiales; family Comamonadaceae; genus Variovorax; species Variovorax sp. GW822-FHT04E09. The sequence goes on along the minus strand of NZ_JBXAMR010000001.1, from coordinate 813,875 downwards.
TGCGGCGCGAGTACTGCCACACGAACGGCACGATCGCCCAGGGCGGCTTCATCACGGCCTGGCTCGACGCCGCCATGGCCCATGCGGTCATGCACGACACGGAGCAGGCGCAGACGGTCTTCAGCCTGGAGATCAAGGTGAGCTTCTACGAGAAGGTCGGTCCTGGCGAAGGCCGGGTGGAGGGGCGCGTGATCCGGCGCGGGAAGCGCGTGGCGTTCCTCGAAGCGGCGCTCTACAACCCCGATGGGAAGCTGGCGGCCGAGGCCACGTCGACCGGGATACTGGCGAGCCTCTAGGCTAGGCCCGCCCGACCTGGGCCTGTATCTCGCGGATCACTGCTTCCTTTTCCCGGTTGTAGATCTGCGGGTTGGCCGGGTCGATGCCGTGGGCTCGGTCCTTGGCTTCTTCGTACTTCTGGCGCAGGTCCGGGCGCCGGTCGAGAACTTCCATGAACGCCAGCGAGTCGGCATGCACCGGGTCGCCGCGATGGCAGATGTGCAGGTTGAGGTTGAACCTGCGGCTGTCATGCAGCACGGACGCGCAGACGTAGGGCTTCTCGTCCGTGTCGACCCACACGGGGCGGCGGTGAAACCCGAGGGCTTCGAATTCCGACTGGGCGATGCGCAGGTTCTCGTGCTGCGTGATCGCCGCGATATCGACCATCGGCTTGCCCCGCAAACCGACGATGGCCGTGCTCCCAATGTGCACGAGTTCCACGCCCTCGAGCTGCGCTTGCACGTCACGCTGCACCTGCGCGAACACCTCGGCGTACGCCGGGTCGTAAGGCAGGATGTGGCGCTGGTCCAGGCTCTCGTCGAAGGCGAGGAGCTTCATCGCACGATGCGCGCCAGCCAGGCCAGCAGCACGGCCACGACTTCGTCGCGGTTGGTCTCGTTGAGCGTCTCGTGGCGCGCACCGCCGAACACATGGCACGACACGTCGCGCAGGCCGGCGTCTCGGTAGCGCTGCACCAGTGGATAGAACCACTCGGCCTTGTTGCTGACCGGGTCCTGGTCGCCGGTGAACAGGTACAGCGGCAGCTCGGGCCGGATGCGCGTCTGCATCGCGGCGGGCGTGAGTTCGTCGAGGCTGGCGAACATCGAGCCCATGCCTTCGGCCGACACGGTGAAGCCGCACAGCGGGTCGGCGATGTAGGCATCGACCTGGGTCGGATCGCGGCTGAGCCAGTCGAAGGGCGTGCGCACGTCGGGCAGCGCGGCGTTCATGTCCTCGAGCCGGAAGCCGCTTTGCAGCGCGCCGCCCAGCAGGTCGAGCGCCGTGGTGCCCGACAGCACCGCGCCCGACAGCAGCTCGCTGTGTCGCACCAGGTAGTACTGCGTGGCGAACGAGCCCATGCTATGGCCGACGAGGACCAGCGGCAGCCCGGGGTGCTCGGCGCGTGCGTGGCGGCTGAGCAGCGCCATGTCGTCCACGAGGCCGGCGAATCCGCGCGGGCCGAACTCGCCGAGTTCGTCGCGCGCGGCGGCGCCGGGGCCGTGGCCGCGGTGCTCGTTCGCGTAGACGACGTAGCCGGCCTGCGTGAGCGCATCGGCCAGCGGCCGGTAGCGCAGCGAATGCTCGCCCATGCCATGCGCCAGTTGCACGATGGCGCGCGGCGCGGTGCCCTGCCAGCGGTGGGCCTCCACCGGATGGCCGTCGTTGGCGGTCAGTTCGAAGTGGGTCTCGGTGCTCGGCATGCGGGGTCCTCCAGGGAAGTGGATCTGCATCCTAATCGTTGACGGCCCGCAGCATGGCCTTGCGCAGCCACGCCTGCGCCGGGTCCTTGTCGGTCACCGCGCGCCAGGCCATCCGCAGCGGGTAGCTCGGGCTGTCGAAGGGCAGGGGCTCGCAGCGCAGGCCGCTTTGCGCCGACAGCGCCAGTGCCACGTGCTCGGGCACCGTGGCCAGCAGGTCGGTGCCGGCGAGCACGGCGGGCAGGCTGCCGAACTGCGGCACCGAGAAGAGCACGTCGCGTTGCCGACCGAGTTCGCCCAGCGTTTCGTCGACGGTACCGCACAGGTCGCCGGCATAGGTCACGAGCAGGTGGCGTCGGTGGCAGTAGTCGTCGAGCGACAGCCTGCCGGGCGCGGTGTCGGCGCGAAGCACGGCAAAGCGCGCGGTGCGGACCTTGCGCACCTTCGCATCGGCGGGCAGGTCCTTCAGGAAGGACATCACCGCGCTGACACGGCCCTGGTCGAGGTAGCGCATGGCGTTGCGGTAGCAGACGGTGAGCGTCACCAGTTTGGCGCCGGGCACTTCGGTGCTAAGGGCGCGCAGCAGGCGGGGCAGCATCGCGATTTGCAGGTCGTCGGTCAGGCCGATGCGGAACACCGGTGCGGCGCGCGCCGGTTCGAAGTCGGCCTGCGCGCGGAACGTGGCCTCGATCTGCGCGAGCGCGGGGCCCAGGCCCTGCATCAGGGCGAGCGCCCGTGCGGTGGGTTCCATCACGCGGCCCTGGCGCACCAGCAGTGGGTCGCCGGTGAGCTCGCGCAGTCGGGCGAGCGCATGGCTCACCGCGGGCTGGCCGAGGTTCAGCCGCTCGGCGGCGCGACTGACATGGCGCTCGCGCATGAGCGCGGCCAGCACGGTGAGCAGGTTCAGGTCGATGCGGTTGAGTTCGATGGGTTTCATCGGGATCCTGGCGTTATCGATGGTGCGCATAGCGACTATCCCGCGAATCGATTTCCTTGATGACGCTGCGGCCTCTAGATTGAAGCCCTCGGTCATTCAAGAAAGAAGGAGAGTTGTCATGAGCAGGATGGTTCGCTTCCACGCATTCGGCGGTGCCGAGGTGCTGAAGGTCGAAGAGGTCGCAGTGCCCGCGCCGGGCATTGGCGAAGTGCGCATCGCGGTGCAGGCCATCGGCCTGAACCGGGCCGACGCGCTGTGGCGCGAGAACCTGTACATCGAAGACGCGACGTTGCCGGCGGGGCTGGGCAACGAAGCCGCCGGCGTCATCGAAGCCGTGGGCGAGGGCGTCGAAGGGCTACGCGTGGGCGACAAGGTCGCGGTGCTGCCGGGGGCGAGCCAGGGGCTGTATCCGACCTACGGCGACCGCATCCTCTTTCCGGCCGCGCACGTGGTGCGGTATCCCGCCAACCTGTCGGCCGCGCAGGCTGCGGGCGCCTACATGGCCTACCTCACGGGCTACTTCCCGATGTTCGAGATCGCACGGCTGCAGCGAGGCCAGGTGATGCTCGTCACCGGGGCGTCATCGGGCACCGGCATCGCGGCGCTGCAGATGGCGCGCGTGGCGGGCATCGTCGCCATCGCGGTCACGCGCACGGCTGCCAAGCGCGACGCGCTGCGGGAAGCGGGCGCGACGCATGTGGTCGTGACGGACGAAGAAGACGTGGTCGAGCGCGTGCTGGCGCTCACCGAAGGCCGCGGTGTCGACCTAGTGTACGACGGCGTGGGCGGCGCGCAGGTCGAGCGGCTCGGCGACGTGGTCGCGCATGGCGGCTGGTATGTGCTGTATGGCCTGTCGGGCGGCGCCGAATTCAGGTTTCCGGTGATTGCGCAGTTCCGAAAGAGCTGGCGCTTCCACGTCTACAAGGTGCTGGAGCACACGGGTGCTGCAACCATGGGGTTGCCGCGCGACGAAGGCGCATTGGGCCGTGCGCTGGCTTTCATCGATGCGGGCCTTGCCGATGGCTCGCTGCATGTGCGCATCGACCGCAGCTTCGCGCTCGACGACGTGGTGCAGGCCCATCGCTACCTCGAGCGCGCCGGTCACATCGGCAAGGTCGTGCTCGAGGTCTGACCGGCGCTCAGCCGGCGGATGTCAGCCGGTACCAGGCCACCCCGTCGTCGGCGATGTCGCACGCGATCTCGCCGCGGTGGCGCAGGTAGTTGAGGCAGGCGAGGCTTTCACCGGTGGCCATGCCCAGCAGCGGCACGTCGGACTCGGCGATGCTGCGCGCGAACAGGCTGGTGAACACATCGACCGCGCGCTTCGGCGTCTTCAATGCGTTGCGCAAGCGGTCGAGCGAGCGCTCCTGTCCGTGCTGCAGCCGGTCGATGCGCGCATGCAGGCCGCGGAAGCACTCGTTGTGCGACGGCAGCACCAGCACGTCGTCGGGCACTTCGCGCTTGAGCTTGGCGAGCGACGCGAGCCAGTCGGCCATCGGGTCGGCGTCGGGTTCGACGGGCGAGACCGACACGTTCGACGAGATGCGCGGCAGGATCTGGTCGCCCGAGATCAGCACCTTCAGGTCGGGGCAGTACAGGCACGCATGCTCGGGCGAATGGCCGTTGCCGGTGACGACGCGCCAGTCGTGCGCCCCGATGCGCAGCACCTCGCCGTCGCGCAGGCGCCGGAAGCTGTCGGGCAGCGGGTGGATGTGCTTGCCGAAATTGCCGAAGCGCGTGCGGTAGGTCTCGATGGCCGCCTCGCCCCAGCCGGCGCGGCGGTAGAAGGCGATGGCGTCGTCGGGCGCTTCGCGGCCGGTGTCGGACACCATCACGCGGCACATGAGGTATTCGGAGCGGGTCATCCACAGCCGCACGCCGAACTTGCGCGTGAGCCAGCCGGCCATACCGACGTGGTCGGGGTGCATGTGCGTCACGAAGACGCGGGTGAGGCCGCGCGTGTCCGGCGAATTGGCGAACAGCTCGCGCCAGACCGCCACCGTTTCCTCGGTGCGCACGCCGGTGTCCACCACGGCCCAGCCGTCGCCGTCGTCCAGCGCCCACAGGTTGATGTGGTCGAGCGAATAGGGCAGCGGCATGCGGATCCAGTGGACCCCGTCGGCGACCTCGATCGACTTGCCGCGTGGCGGAAGTTCCGCAAAGGGATAAACGAGCTTGCCCTTGGCTGCTTCCGCCGACTCTTCCAAACCATCCATCGTGTTTCACCTCCAGAGGGATGAATTGTGAACCCGGCCGGCATTCGGCCCGGGTCACTTCGAAGACGATGGACGGCCGCGCTTACTTGCGGCGCGGGCGGGCGGCGCCCGGCGCCGAGGTCTGCGACGGGGCGGCGCCGCCGTCCACGCCCAGCCGGCCGCCGCCGCCCAGGCCCTGGCCGCGCACCGTTTGCGCCTTGTAGTTGCGCAGCGAACGGACCATCTGGTTGAAGGCGTCCATGAAGGCCGCCGCGATCACCTTGCCCTGCGCGGTGTTGGTGTAGCCGCCGATGCCGCCGGCACCGCCGCGGCCACCGAGGCCGCCGAAGCCTGCGAAGTCGGTCTTGGAGGCGCTGCCTTCGGCCGCAGCCACCTGCACGCCCGAGCGGTTGTCGATGAGCGTCAGCAGCGCGCTGGCTTCCTTGGTCTGCAGGCTGGCGCCGACAGCCGCGATGGCGCGGCCACGGCCGCCGCCCACGAGGCCGCCGAGCGCGCCGCCGATGCCGCCGGCATCGTTGTTGCTGAACACGATCTCGGGCGACAGGCCGTAGTCGGAGGCCACCATCTGGCCGCGGCCGAAGTTGCTGCCGCCGCGCATCTCGCCCGATTGCATCAGCGCGCGCTCGCGCGTCATGGCGTTCATGCCGGCCGCGCCGCGCTCCACCACCACGAAGCAGTTCGACTGCTGCACCAGCAGGCGCAGCAGGTTGGCCGTGGGGGGCAGGCGGTATTCACCGGTGAGGATCGTGTACCACCCGGCATTGACGTTCTCGATCAGCGAGACGGTACCGAGCGGCGAGTCGCAGCGTTCGAGCTGGCTGCTCTCGCCCGAGGTGGCGCCGCCGGCGGCGCTGCCCGTGGCCGTGGTCTTGGCCGCCGGAGCGCCCATCTGCATGTCCATGGTCTGGCAACCGGAAAGCGCGAGCAGGCCCGCGAGTGCGCTGGCGAGAGAGAGTTTGGAAAAAGGCATGTCCCTGTCCATCAAATGAAAACAATGTGGCGTCCGCCCCACCGGCGGGCGCCGCGCCCGCGCGACGATACGGGCCGCCCGATGCGGGGGCCAGTGTCGAAAGTCACACGGTCAGGAACATTTGTGGCGCTTGTCGGGGCTTGGTTACAGTCCGAACTCCATTCGCAGGAGTTTTCAGATGGCCACAAAGAAGAGGAATATCGTGGGAGAAGCCGCCGTCGAACTGACGACGCAACAGGTGGCGCAGGCCCTTGCCATTGCCGGGGCGTCGGGCTACAGCGGCAGCGCCGATCCGTCGTTCGTGGGGGCGGTGCTGGTGGCGCTGGCGGTCAACACGAGTTCCGTCAGCGCGACCATCGACAGTGCGAAGAGCAGGGGCCCCGGCGTCGCCGGCGTGCTGCAGCACTGACCGGCCGGTGGGGCGCCGGCCTCCGGCCTGAACCGGCGCACTTTCAGGTCGTGTAGTCGCCGCTGGCTTCCGGCTGGAACAGCACGGCGATCACGCGCGCGCTGTGTTCGCCGCCGCCGGGCGTCTTCCAGCGCGCGACCGCGCCGGTCTTCTGGCCCAGCAGGCCGATGCCGACGGGCGAGAACACCGAGATGAAGCCCGTGGTCGGGTTCGCATCGGCGGGATAGCAGATCACGATCTTCTGCCGCTGTCCGGCGGGCAGGTCTTCGATTTCCACCTGGGTGTACATCGTCACGATGTCCGAGGGCATTTCCCGTGACGGAAGGATGTCGGCCGTGTCGAGCAGATCGACAAGGGCCGGAGGAAGCGGCGTGTCCGCGAATTTGCTGAGACGGACGTAATCGAGTTCGGTGAGCGTGCGCTCCCCGTGAACGGTTGAAAGCATGAAGCACTCCAGATGAACGCAACCCGCCTTTCCAACAGACAGGGTCGCTACCGCGCGGTGTGGTGCCCGGCGGTCAAGGTGTGCGCATCAAGAAGAAGGTAGCGGACCGCCGGGCTCAGGAATGTGCGGACGTGCGTCGGAGGACCGACGTGGCCGCCGCGACGACGGCGCCCACACGACGACCGGCCGCTGCCATGGGCAGGGCTGCGCGCGCAGGGTATCGACGGGGCGAGAGGAGAGCCATGGGCCGCGAGTGTAGGGGATTCTGGCCAGATTGGCCAATTATGGCCCTACGGGCGCAGCGAGGAATTGCCGTGGAATCTCTGGATTCAATCAGTAGAACGCCTGAATTGAAATCAAGAGCCTGTGATTCGAGGCGACGTGAATGAGTGATGAAAAACGGGTGGGCAAGCACTCATCTTTACTAGATTCTTTGTGAGTTGGATATTTTTTTGGTCGCCGGGATTTCTCCGAAATTCATCGATGAATAATTTCTTGTACCGCATCGAATGAGTGGTTTTAAATTAATTCTATGAGTTTGAATTCATTGAAAATATTATTTCACGAATAGGGGTGCGCCTGGGGTTGCTGTTGTTGTCATTCGCTCTCAATTGTTTTGACTCTCCCAGAAGCTTGAAAGCTTCAATTGAGAGGGCTTCAGGTCGAATGAAATGGTGGATGCATTTTGTTTGTTCAATATGTCTCATTTGCGCATCCTCTGTTCTTTTGTTTGATTGCCATAAAAGCCCCGAGACATAAGAATTCAGTACGCAAAATCCAAGTGGCCGATTGCCTTCGATTGCAAGCAATGTTGGCCATTTGTTTGCAATAAGAAGTTGATTGCAAATTTTGCGACATGAATTTCAAATATTGTTAATTGGGGTTTGAATGACAGCATCCACATGGGACTTGTTCTTGTCGTCGTCGCGAGGCCGTGCAGGGGCGGTCCACCCGCTGATCCGCGCAGGCCTGGTCCTGCTTGCCGCAGGCGCCGCGACCGTCGCGTTCGCGCAACCCACCGCTTCGCTGGAGGCGCCGCGCGCACCTGCCGCGAGCCAGGCCGTGACCGTCGTCCTCTCCCAGTCGAAGGTGGTCAAGGGGCCCGACGGCAATGAACAGTTCCAGGACGCGGCCACCATCAAGCCGGGTGACGTCATCGAATACAAGGCCACCTACACCAACAACACGGGCAAACCGGTCAAGGGCCTCGTGGCCGATCTGCCGATCCCCGAGGGGCTGGAATACCTGCCGCGCAGCGCCAAGCCAGGCGCCAGCCTCGTGAAAGCCGCTACCAAGACCGCCGTCTTCGAGCCCGAGCCGCTCGTTCGCAAACTGCCCGGCGGCAAGACCGAACCCGTTCCCTACAGCGAGTACCGCATGCTGCGCTGGAGCCTGGGCCAGTTGCCCGCCAACGGCAGCCTCGCCGTGAGCGCGCGCGCCAAGGTCGAAACCGTCGCGCCGCCAACGGCCGCGCCCCCCACGCCCGCCACGTCGCCCCCGCGCGGCAAGTAAAGGCCGCGCCGCCCCTCGCGCGCTGCGCGAGGCGAGGGCGCCCGCCTTTTCCATCGATCTCTTGTTTCCGAGTGCCAGTCGGCAGGTACGCGTTCGCCCGTCGAAACGTACCGGCCAGGTTCTTTCGTGTTCCCGTTCATCGACAACAGAGGAGAAAACTACGTGATTCCCACCCAGCCAACCCAACGCGCCAGCGGCTGCAAGCCGTGCGCGCCCTGGGCAGGCGCCGCAGCGTTGACGCTGGGCTTCCTTTTCGGAAGCCCGGCTGCATTTGCCGCGTCGCCGCCCGCCAACACCGTCATCGGCAACCAGGCGTCCGCCAGCTATTCGGACGCCGCCGGGACGACCCAGGTCGCGACCTCCAACCTGGTGCAGACCACCGTTCTCCAGGTGGGCTCGTTCACGCTCGACAGCGTCAACCAGGTCACGACGACCATCGTCAACACCAAGTCCGGCGCGGCCGGCGCCACGGTCTATGCGCCTCACGTGCTGACCAACACCGGCAATGGCGTCGACACCTTCGGCCTCACGGTCAAGGCCGACGCGGGCAAGTTCTCGCGCGTCGAGGTCTTCGCCGATGCCGACGGCAACGGGCTGCCCGACAGCACGACGGCGCTCTGCTCGGCGGTCGGCACGGACGTCTGCACGGTGACCCCGGCGCAGAGCGTGCCCGGCAACAACGGCGCGTTCCGTTTCGTCGTGGCCTACACGATCCCGGGCTCGGCCACCGGCGCCGGCAATTTCGATGCCGCAACGATCACCGCCACCCCGGGCACCCCGGCGCTGTACACCGCGCCGAACACCTCGGCGGCCGACAAGGACGAGGTCAAGCTGGCCACCGATGCGGTGTTCAACCTCACCAAGGTCATCGGCACTCCGTCGGTCGCAGCGCCGGGCAACGGCGTCTGGCCGACCGCGCCGGCCAGTGGGCCGAGCTCTTCCGCTGCCTGCACGGCCACGAGCTGGACGGCGGGTCTCGCGTCGAACGCGAACTGCCAGTACTCGGTCTATACCCTCACGTTCAACAACACGGGCGGCGCACCGGGCAAGTTCGCGCTGTCCGACGTGTTGCCTGCAGGTTTGACCTACGTCACCGGTTCGGCCGTGTGGAGCGGTGCGTCGGGTACGGCGCTGGGTGACGGTGTGGGCGGTGATCCGTCGGGCATCGACTTCCAGGTGACCGGCAACACGCTGAATGCCGTGGTGGCTTCGCTGAGCCCGAACGTGACGCAAACGCTGAGCTTCGTGGTGCTGGTGAACAGCACCGCGGCGGTCGGCACGTCCACCACCACCAACGTGGCCCGCTACAACCCCGCGACCGCGCCGGCCGGCGTGACCGCGGCGTTGATCGGCACGGTCGGCTCGACCTCCAACCCGTCGGCATACACCGTCCTGGCGCGTTTCGGCATCGTGGTGGGTTCCAACCCGTCCACGGCTGCAACGGCACTCGACGCGACACCCGGCACGCCCAATCCCGCCGGGCAAGACCTGACCACGAGGCAGTTGGCCGTCGCGGGCGGCAGCGTCCGGTTCCCGCAAACCGTGTTCAACACGGGCGGCGCAGCCGATGCAGTGAACCTGTCGATCTCCGCCAGCACCTTCCCCGCCGGCACGAGCTTCCAGTTCTTCGCGGCCGACAGCGGCGCACCGCTGCTGGACACGAACGGCGACGGCGTGCCCGACACAGGCCCGATTCCTGCCGGCGTGAGCCTCAACATCGTGACGCAGGTGCAACTGCCGCCGGGCACGGTGGGCGGCGCCTACGTGGCCACGGTGCTCGGTCGCTCCGTGAACGACAACACGAAGATCGATGCGACCGAAGACCGCCTCGAGCGCGTGATCGAGACCCTAGTCGACCTGACCAATACAAAGATTGGTACAGGCACCGGCAGTGTTGCCAATGGTGACCTCGGCGCGGGCCCCAGCCCGTTGCCGACGCAGGTCCACGAAACGGGTGCCGGCACCGGCACGGTCTTCACGCTGTGGGTGAAGAACCACGACGTGGTCGACGCGACCTACAACCTTGCCGCCAGCCAGACGACCGGTTTCCCGGGCGCGCTGCCGGCAGGCTGGACGGTCAAGTTCGTGGCGTTTGGCGGCACTTGTGCATCGCCGGCCATCTCGAACCTCGCAGTCATCGCCGGGGGACAGCAGGCGGTCGAAGCGTGCGTCACGCCGCCTTCCTCGCAAGCCGCAGTCACTGCAGTGAAGATCTACTTCAAGGTGCAATCCACTGCGGTGGCTTCGACCGGCGGCATCGCGTCTGACGTCAAGACCGACGCCGTGACGGTGACCTCGACGGCCCTTCAACTGGGCGCCTCGCTCACGCCGAACAACAACGGCCAGGTCGCACCCGGCGGCACCGTGGTGTATGCCCACACGCTGACCAACATCGGCGCCCAGAGCTGCGGCGCGTACACGCTGACAGCCACGGTGCCTGCGGCAGATGCGGCGCAAGGCTGGACCACCACGGTCTACCTCGACGTCAACGGCGACGGCCAGATCGATGCCGGCGACACGCCGGTGAACGGTCCGCTGGCAAGCCTGCCGGCAGGTGCGGCGCAGAAGCTGCTGGTGCGCGTGTTCGCGCCGGGCGGCGTGAGCGCGGGTGTCAGTAACACCACGACGGTGACGGCCACCTTCACCGACCCGGCCCCCAACTGCGGTACGCCTTCGGCCACCGACATCACGGCCGTGATCACCGGCCAGATCCGCGTCCTCAAGACGCAGGCGGCCGACGCGACTTGCGACGGCGTGGCGGACACCGCGTTCGCGGCAACGTCGCTGCAGTTGAAGCCGGGCCAGTGCATCGTCTACCAGGTCGTTGCCACCAACGAAGGCATCGTGCCGGTGACCAACATCGCCATCAACGACGCACTGCCGGCGTACACCGTCCTGAGCGCGAAGCAGCCTGCATTGCAGTGCGAAGCCCCGGGCATTGGCGGTACGGCGCCGGCCTTCGCATCGACCGCCACGGCGGTGAGCTGCGGCAGCGCGGCCAACACCGTGGCCCCAGGTGGAAAGGTCACGCTGACCTTCGCCGTGCAGATCAACCCCTGATCTGACATCGGCGCCGCCGACGGCCCCGCCAGGGCCGTCGGCCGTTTCCCGCGAGGCCCGGGTTCATCTACGGCGCCTCGCCTGTTTCCCCTGCCGCTTTCACGCACATCGCTACATGCAAGCCGTGCCTTGCCAGCCCTCGAGGCGGCAGAGGAAAGAGTTCTTCGACTGTTTGACGTGTCTCCCGCAGCGGGAGGTGCGAGGGAAGGTTCACCGCGTGCCATTTCTTCTTTCTTCTTCGCGTGCCGGCTTGCCTCGGTGGTGGGGCTGCGCGGCGCCTGCGCGCAGCGCGATGGCAGTCTTCGGCCTCGCACTTGCATTCGCCATGTTGTTCGCACCGGTCGCGCAAGCGGCGCGCGCTCCCGGCGGCGTCGTGATCCGCAGCATCGCGACGGGCACCTACGTTCCTGCCGGCCTCGGCCACAGCGAGACCGCCATCTCCAATGCCGTGACCGCCAGCGTGCTGCCCGTGGAGGCGTTGTCGCTCACGCAGGACCAGCGCGTGAACCGCCCGCCCGGCACCGTCGTCACGCTGAACCACTTGCTCACCAACACCGGCAACGTGGCTTCGCGCTACACCCTGGGCCTCGTCAACGACGGCGCGGGGTGCCCGGCCGACGGACTCGACCTGTCAGCGTTGCGCGTGGCGCGCGACGCCAACCACAACGGCGTCGTCGACGCCTCCGATCTGGTGCTGCTGCCCGGTGCGGCCGGCACGCTCGCGCTGGAGCCGGGCCAGACGGCCGAACTGCTGGTGCAGGGCACCATTCCCGCCGCGGCCAGCGGCAGCGCCTGCGTGGTGCTGAGCGCGATCACCGCCCTGCAGGGCGCGAGCGCGAGCAATCGCGACACGGTGGACGTGGGCAGCGTCGCCGTGCTCGCGCTGGTCAAGTCGGCCAGCCATGCGGGAGCCGTCGTGCCCGGCAGCACGCGCATCGACTTCAGCATCTCGGGCACCAACACCGGCGCGCGCGACGCGCAGCCCGGCGGCGCGGCCGCGCCCACCGGCACGCAGGTGCTGGTCAACGGCAGCCCGCGCAGCCTGCTGCTGCTGCGCGACCTCGTGCCCACCGGCACGCGCTACCTGCCTGGCAGCCTGCAGAGCACGGCGGCCGGCGCGGTGCGCCTGTTCCGCATGCCCGGCGACGCCGACTTCAGTTACCGCACCGCCGAAGACGGCGCGGCGATCGAAGTGGCCATCGGTGTGCCCACCGCGCTCGCGCGCAACGCCTCCATCGCCATGCAGTTCGCGGTGCAGGTCAAGGCCGATCACACCGGCGACATTCGCAACACCGCGCACAGCCAGTACAACGACGGCGTCGCACCCGCCGCGTCGCCGTCGAACACGGTGGTGATCGCGGTGGCGCCGCCGCAAGGCCAGGGCCGCATCGGCGTCGCCAAGGCCGCCTCCACGCCGCGCATGCACCGCGGCGCGGACGGCCAACCCGACGGCACGGCCACCGTCACCTTCGACGTTCATGTGCGCAACTACGGCACGACTGCGCTGCACGGCGTGCAGCTGGCCGACGTGCTCGAAGGGCAGGGCGCGACGCAGTTCGGCACCCGCACGACCGCCGCGGTGCCGGGCGCGCGCCAGTACGCCGTGGTGCCCGGAACCCTGACCATCGTCGGCGGTCCGGGCAATGGCGTGGCGGGCACGGTGGCGGCTGTCAACGCCGCGTTCAACGGCACGGCCTCCGCGCAGGACCTGCTCTCACCCGGCGCGGTGCTGCCCGTGGGCGGCCAGTTCACCGTGCGTTTCGATGTGCGCTTCCACGTGTCGGGTCGCGCGGGCACGCTGCTCAACACCGTGCGCGCACAGGCCGCGCTCGCCGCCGGCGGCCCGCCCACCGTCTTCGACGACTCCGTCAACGGCAGCAACCCCGATGCCGACGGCGATGGCAACCCCGGCAGCGACACCTCGCCCACGCCGGTGCAGCTGCAGCAGCCCGTGCTCTCGCTCGTGAAGAGCGTCTCGCAGCCGCGCCGCGTGGGAGAGGGCGTCTACGAACTCGACTACCGCTTCAAGGTCGGCAACACTGGTGCAGCCCCGGCCCCGAACGTGCGCGTGATCGACAACCTCGATTGCACCTTCGACATGGACAAGCCCGACGGCCTCGTCGCCGCCTGGGAACTCGTGGGCGCGCCCAAGGTGCGCCACGGCGTGCTGCAGATCGCATCCGGCTTCACTGGCCGCTCCGCCTGCGATCGCGAGGCCGTTGTCAGCGCCGATCCCTTGCGGCTGCCGATGCAGGCGGCGCTCGGTCTCACCGACGGCAGCCGCGCCCTGGCACCCGGCCAGAGCGAAGACATCGAATTCACCGTGCGCGTCACCCGCAAGCCTTCCAGCAACGGCGCCCGCGTGCCGTTCACCAACAAGGCCTGGGCGGCCGCCTTCGAGCAGAACACCGTTCCTGCGTCGTCGGCCGCGCTCGTCACCGCGAGCGCCAGCAGCGTGTCCTCGATGCTGGCCGACCCGCAGGGCGTGGTCTACAACGCCGTCGCCCGCCAACCGGTCGCCGGCGCCGTCGTCACCTTCACCCGCCAGTCGTGCAGCGACGGCACCGCCCGGCCGATGGCCCTGGCCGAAGTGTTCGGCGGCGACAGCGGCGTCTACCGCGCCAACGCCGACGGCAGCCTGTCCATGACCACCGGCGCCGACGGCGGCTACCAGTTCTATTTCCTGTCGCCGCCGGTCACCGGCAGCTGCACCTATGCGCTGGGCGTGGCGCCGCCCGCGGGCAGTGCCTACGCGGCGCCTTCGCAGCTCATCCCCGCCACGCCCGGCACCTTCGACCGTTGCGGCGCCATCGTCCCGAACGCTGCGTTGCCGCAGGGCGCGGAGTCCACCACGCACCACTTCTCGCTCAAGGCCGGGTTTGACGCCTCAGGCGCGGCATGCGACGTGCTGCACAACCACATCCCGCTCGATCCGGGCAACGTGCTCGGTCTCGTGCTGCGCAAGGAAGGCAGCAAGCGCCAGGTCGAGTTCGGCGATTTCCTCGACTACGCACTTGTCGTCACCAACAAGACCGGCTTTCCCGTCACCGGCCTCAGCCTCTCCGACCAGTTGCCCCCGGGCTTCGCCTACGTGGCCGGCAGTGCGCGGCTCAACGGTGCGGCCACGGCTGAGCCCGTGGGCGGGGCCGGTCCCCGGCTGGTCTTCAACCAGCCCGGCCTCGCGCTTGGCATCGACCAGTCCGCCACGGTGCGCTACCGCGTGCGCGTGGGTGTCGGCGCACCGACGAACGGCGATGCCGTCAACCGTGCACGCGCCAGCTCCGGCCCGATGCAGTCGAACCTCGCCCAATGGACCGTGCGCGTGACCGGTGGCGTGTTCTCCGACGATGCCTTCCTCTTCGGCAAGGTCTACATGGACTGCCGGCGCGACGGTCGCCAGCAGGGCGTCGACGAAATCGGCGTGCCCGGCGTGCGCCTGTACATGGAAGACGGCACGCACGTCATCACCGACGTCGAAGGCAAGTGGAGCCTGTACGGCCTCAAGCCCGTCACCCACGTGCTGCGGCTCGATGCCACCACGCTGCCCGCCGGCGCGCGGCTCGAAGCGCTCGACAACCGCAATGCCGGGCGACCTGACAGCCGCTTCGTCGATCTCAAGAAGGGCGAATTCCACAAGGCCAACTTCGTCGTCGCCAACTGCGACGCACCAGCGGTGATGAGCGACGTCATCGCGCGGCGCGAGGCCATCGCCGCCGTGCCCGACACCGAAGCCGAAGCCCAGGTGCGCATGCGCCTGGACCCCGAAGGCCGGATCGTCCCCGTGGGCGACCGGCGCGCGCTGCCTGCCAGCGGCGAAGTGCGCGCGGGTGGCAGCACCGGCACCAGCACCACGCAGGCCAGCTCGGCGCCGCTGATCGCGATGCCCGCCGCACCGGCGTCGCCCAGCAGCTTCATCGGAGGCGCGTCGGGCAGCCAGGGCAGCACGCTCGGCGCGGCGACCGGCGGCGCCGCGGTGGATGGCGCATCCCCCGTGGGCAGCCTTTTCACCGGTATGCGTGTGTCCCGCGGTATTGCGCAGCCGACCGCCGCTGTGGCGCCGCCGCAGGCCGTCCCCAGCCCCATCGACCTCGAGGCCCTGCTGCCCCGCATCGAAAGCAACGCCCTCGGCTTCATCGACCTGCGCGATGGCGACACCTTGCCCTCGACCTCGCTCAACGTGCGCGTCAAGGGCGAAGCCGGCCTGGCGCTGCGCCTGAGCGTCAACGGCCAGGGCGTCGAGGAGCGCCGTGTCGGCAAGAAGACCGAGCAGGCCAGCCGCCGGATCGGCGCCTGGGAATACATCGGCATCGTGCTGCGGCCCGGTGTCAACCGCCTCGTGCTCGAAGCCGTCGATCCGTTCGGCAACGTGCGTGGCGCCGCGCAGCAGATCAGCGTTACCGCGCCCGACAAGCTCGGCGCCATCCACATCGACGTGCCCGCCTCGGCGCAAGCCGACCTGCGCACGCCCGTCGTCGTGAAGGTGCGCCTGACCGACGCGGCCGGCGTGCCAGTGACCGCGCGCACGCAGCTCACGCTTGAGACCGACCGCGGCCGCTGGCTCGACGAAGACCTGAACCCCGCCGAGCCCGGCACCCAGGTCTTCATGGACGGTGGCGTGGCCGACTTCCGCCTGCTGCCGCCCGGCGAACCCGGCGATGCCCGCCTGCGCGTGACGGCCGCGAGCTTCACGAGCGAGGCGCGGCTGGCGCTGCTGCCCGCGCTGCGCCCGATGATCGGCGTCGGCATCGTCGAAGGCGTGCTCGACTTCACCAAGCGCGGCCAGGTGCCGCTGGGCGCGATGCCCGCGGGCGCGGCCTTCGAGGCCGAGCTGTCCGGCCTGGCCGACGAGGGCAACGACAAGCGCCGTACCGCCGCGCGCGCTGCCTTCTTCTTCAAGGGCGCCGTCAAGGGCGACTACCTGCTCACCGCCGCCTACGACTCCGACAAGACCCGCAAGGACCGCCTGTTCCGCGACATCCGACCCGACGAGTTCTACCCCGTGTACGGCGACTCGTCCGCGAAGGGCTTCGACGCCCAGAGCACGCAGAAGCTCTACGTGCGCATCGACAAGAACCGCTCCTACCTGCTGTACGGCGACTTCAGCACCGCCAGCAGCACCGAGGTGCGCAGCCTGAGCCAGGTCAGCCGCTCGCTCACGGGCCTCAAGCATGTCTACGACGACGGCGAGGTGCGCACCACCACCTACGCCTCGCGCACCGCGCAGACCCAGCAGGTGGAAGAGTTCCGCGCGGTCGGCACCTCGGGCCCGTACTACCTGGGCGCCCGGGGCGGCGAGTTCGTCGAGAACAGCGAGCAGGTCGAGATCGTCGTGCGCGACCGCAACCAGCCCGACCTCGTGCTGCAGCGCTCGAGCGTGACGCGCTTCGTCGACTACACCGTCGAGCCGCTCACGCGCCGCCTGCTGTTCACGCGCGCCATCGCGTCGGTCGATGCGAACCTGAACCCGCAGTCGATCCGCGTCACCTACGAGGTCGACGCGGGCGGCCCCAAGTTCACCGTGGCCGGCGCCGACGTACAGCTCAAGGTGGCCAAGAACCTGCAGGTCGGCGTGGTCGCGGCCATCGACGAGAACCCCGAAAACCGCCGCAAGCTCGGTGCCGTCACCGCCATGGCGCGCCTGGGTGAGCACACCACCGTCGCCGGCGAATGGGTGCAGACCGACTCCGACCGCAACGGCAAGGGCAGCGGCGCCCGCGTCGAGCTGCGCCACCAGGGCGAAGACCTGGCCGTGGCCGCGCTCGCGAGCAAGACCAGCACCGGTTTCGACAACCCCGGCGCGAGCTTCTCGGCCGGGCGCACCGAAGCCTCGGCGCGCGCCGAGTACCGGCTCGACGCCGCCACCGCGCTGCGCGGCGAACTGCTCTACGGCCAGGACGCCCTGCGCGAAGGCACCCGTCGCGGCATCACCGCCAGCGTGCAGAGAAAGTTCGGCGAGCAACTGGTGGGCGAGTTCGGCCTGCGCCACGGCCACAACGGCGCGGGCCTGGGCAGCGGCTCGGGCTTCGACTACGGCCAGGTCTCCACCTACAGCGGCAACCTCGGCAGCGGCGTGGCCGCCAACAACGTCACCGCGCTCGGTGCGGCGGCCAACGCCGGCACCCAGGCCAACGCCAACGACGACGACCTGACCACCGTGCGCGCCCGCCTGTCGGCGCAGGTGCCGGGCGTGCCGCAAGCCAACGTGTTCGTCGAAGGCGAGCAGGACATCCGCAAGTCCGACCGCCACGTGCTCGCCGTGGGCGGCAACTACGCCGTCACCGACAAGACGCGCCTGTACGGCCGCTACGAGCTGGTCTCCAGCCTCTACGGGCCGTACGAGCTGAACGCGGGGCAGTCGAACAACGTGGGCATCCTGGGCATCGAGAGCGCCTACATGGAGGGCGGGCGCGTGTACAGCGAGTACCGCCTGGCAGACAGCCTCGACGGGCGCGCCGCGCAGGCCGCCACGGGCGTGCGCAACACCTTCAGGGTCGACGACCACTGGCGCCTGACCGGCGGCGTCGAGCACACGCGCCAGATCGGCGGGCTGCGCAACAGCGGCAACAACGGCACCGGCCACGCCAGCGGCCTGGCGGGCGACTCCACCGCCATCACCGGCGGCGTGGAATACACCGACGCGCGCATCAAGGCCAGCGGCATCCTCGAAGGCCGCCACGGCGACGACGCGGACACGCGCCTGTTCAGCGCGGGCTTCGGCTTCAAGATCGATCCGTCATGGAGCCTGCTGGCGCGCAGCGTGATGAGCGCCAGCGAAGGGCAGGGCGCCAACGCCGGCAACGCGCACCATCTGGCGCGCCACCAGATCGGCCTGGCCTACCGCCCGGTCGACACCGACAGCTGGAACGCGCTCATGCGCTACGAGCGCCGTTCCGAGCGCGTCACCGGCACCGGCAGTTCGACCGGCGCACTCGACGGCGCCAGCGTCTTCGGTGCGGGCAACGGCAGCGCAGCGCTGCCCGGGCGCACCAGCGCCGACATCGTCTCGGCCCACCTCAACTACAACCCGCGCCCCGGCACCGTCATCAACGGGCGCTACGCCGCCAAGTGGTCGCGCGCCGACGACGGCGTGCTGCGCAGCACCTACTGGGCGCATCTGCTGCAGGCGCGCTACACGCAAGACCTCAACGACAGCTGGGACCTCGGCGTGCAGGCCGGCCTGCTGCGCGGCAAGGGCGGCGGCCTGCAGAAGACCTTGGGCATCGAAGTCGGCTACCAGGTCATGAAGGACCTGTGGGTGTCGGCGGGCTACAACTTCGTGGGCCTGAAGGACCGCGACCTGGCGGCCAACGACTACACGAGCAAGGGCGCGTACATCCGGCTGCGTTTCAAGTTCGACGAGACGGCGCTGGGTGCCGCGTCGGCGGGCGCGGCAGCCCCCGTGAAAGACGAGCGGACCGATCGATGAAGTCGCGGAGGAATGGCCAATGAAAATGCAAAAAACTGATTCGATGCGCTGCGCGACGGCGCTTCGCTGCCTGCCCGTGCGGACGCGTGCGATGGCGCTTGCGAGAGGCGTGGCGCACTTCTTTCATGCCTTGCGCGGCGTCGCCTTTCTGGCACTGACCTCGCTCCTGATCGGCACGCAGGCCACGGCTGCGGAGCTATGTATATGGAAGAGCGGGAACTACGGGGAAGTCGCTGTCACCACGGAGGGTGCATGCAGGGTGGAGGACAAGCGCGCATGGGGTACTTATCTCTGGCTGGGAGATTTCAACGCGTGGGAGGCATGCACGTTCAATTTTTCTGTACCGGTGAAGAACCTGAGCATTCGAACTTACGTGCTCAACTGCGGCGATTTTGGGTGCGAGAAGATGGCGGTGTCCGTCAACGGAAACCACTATCCGTTCACTGCGGCGGAGGTCACGACGCCTATCTCCGATCTATCGGCCACAGAGTTTAGGGCCCTTGCGCCGGTAAAAATCGACGCAGACGGCAATCTTGAGGGGGCGGAACTCGCCACCTCGTTCGGTCATGGGGCCTCTGCATGGGCCCTTATTTCGAGAACATCCGTGTCTTCCGTCACGCTCTCGCACGAGCCACTCTACGGTCAGCCGAATGGGTCGGACAACCTGGTGTGCTTCTTCGTGGAAAACCTCCCAGTTCCCCCATTGGCGCTCAAGAAGGAAGCCAGCGCGGCCCCATGGGTCGTCGGCCAGCCCGCCAGCTACACACTCACGCTGACGAACTCGAGTGGCACCGCGACCACTTCCGAAATGGTGGTGACCGACAACGTGCCGTCTTCGCTGAACATCGGCACGCTTCCCCCGGGGTGCAGCCGAATAGGCCAGAACGTCGGTTGCCTGGTGCCCGCAGGGCTCACGTCGTCCGTGTCCTTTGTCATTCCGGTGACGCCCCTGCCTTCTGCCGTGCCCAGCGTGACCAACACGGCCACGGTATCGAGGGGGGGAGACCCCACTTGCAACGACACAGGGGCGTGCACGAGTACGGTGACCACGCCGGTGGCCCCTACGCCTCCGCCCGTCATCACCTCGACCAAGACGGTCAGCGCCAGCCCGCTGGTGGTGGGGGCGCCCAACCAGTTCTACGCTGTGCTCGTTACCGTGGCCAGCGGCACGACCACGGCGCCGATCTCGGTGGTGGACACCTTGCCGCCGGGCGTCACCCTGCGCGGGGCCCCGACATTGGTGGCGGGAACGACCATCGGCGTGCTGAGCGGTTGCCCGACCTCGGGACCGAACACGACCAACTGCAGTGTGGCGGCGGGCATCGCGCCCGGCACCTTCGAAATACGGATTCCTGTGAACGTCGCCGCATCGGCCGTGGGCGCAACGGGCGGCACGAACACGGTGAATCTCAGCGGCGGTGGGGATGTCGCATGTACGACGGCGCCAGCAGAGGCGTGCGATGCGAGCACGCCGGCCACGCGCGTGGTGTCTCAAGCGACGTTGAAACTCGAAAAGATCGCTGATGTGGCGCAGTTCATCATTGCCGAGCCGGCCAGCTACACGCTGAAACTGAGCAGCACCAATGCCGGGATGACGACGGCGAACACTGTCATCACCGACACCTTCCCGGTCTCCTTGACGATCGGCACGCTGCCTTCGGGGTGCAGCAGGGCCGGGCAGGTCGTAACGTGCACGGTGCCTGCGGGCATGGCAACGTCCGCGTCGTTCGTCATCCCGGTGACGCCTCTGCCGGCTGCGAGGCCGCGCGTGATCAACGCGGCAACGGCCGTGGGGGGCGGGGACCCCGCGTGCAACGGTGTCGGTCCATGCGCGAGCACGACAATCACATCGGTTGCTGGGCCGCGCATCCGGGGATTCAAGTATTCGAGGCCCCACCCATTGATTGTCGGGGCGCCGGGGCAGCTCTACGTGGTCGACGTCGTTGTGGATTTTGCAGCGACCACAGCGCCGCTCGTGCTCGAAGACGTCTTGCCCAAGGGCATCACACTGGCTGGGCCGCCCGTGCTGGTTGCGATCACTACCACGGGTGTCCTGAGCGGTTGTTCCCCCGCCGGCTCCATGGTCGTCCGCTGCAGCGTGGCTGCGGGTGTCATGCCCGGTAGCTTCTCTGTCGAGATTCCTGTGCACGTCGACGCCACGGCCGTCGGGCCGCTGGGTGGTACGAACTCCATCAACCTGAGCGGTGGTGGGGATCCGCTTTGCACCACCTTGCCGAACGAAGCGCTCTGCGATGACTCGACGGGGCCGGTCGCGGTCCTCCTGCCTCCGAAACTTCGCATCGTCAAGGAAGTGATCAGCGGTTCCGGCACCCATCGCTTCGACTTTGCGCTGTCGGGCCTGAGCGTGGCCCGCGACACCATCACGGTCAGCGCGCCGGGCCGGGGTATCGGTGCGCAGACGATCACCGGCAAGGTGGGCGTGCCGGTCACCATCACCGAAACGTCGCCTGCCGGCTGGCCCGTGAACCCGGTGAGCGCCAGCTGCCGCGACCTGAAGGACGTCATCGCGCCGTCGCCCATTCGCGGGGTGTCGGGTTCGAGCCCGGCCGCAGCGGCCGCGTCGGCGCCGCCGGTGGTGCTGGCCGGCAATGTGCTGAAGATTCCTGCCGAGTGGATGGTGGCCGGTGTGGACCTTGAATGCACCTTCGTCAACAGCGATGCGCATGCCATCACCGGCCGCGTCTTCAGCGACAACGGCAGCGGCGCGGGCGTGCCGAACGACGGCGTGGCCAACGGCGGCGAAGCGGGGCTCGTGGGTGTGCAGATGCGGCTCACCAACTGTGCGGCGGGCGTGTGGTCCACCGCCGTGACCGACGGCTCGGGCCACTACCGCCTGGAGGTGCCGTCGCAGCCGTCGTCGCCGTCCGATGGCGATCCGCTGTGCGTCGAGGAGATGACGCCGGCGGGGCATCTGTCCACGGGGGCCTCGGTCGGCGCCACGCCGCTGCCTTCCGGCGCGGGCGTGGCCGTGGGCGGGCGGACCTACACCTACACGCGCACCGCCGCAGGGGCGCCGGATCACATCGCCTTTGCATGGAACGAGGCTCGGGCCGGCGAGCTGAACTTCGGCGACGTGGCCCTCAACCGCTTCGGCGCCGACAGCGCCCGCACCGGCTCGCCCGGCAGCAGCGTGAGCCACGCGCACACCTTCGTGGCGCAGACCGGCGGGACGGTGAGCTTCGGCGTGGCCGGTGCGGAGGCCACGCCGCCGATCGACGGTTGGAGCGCCAGGATCTTCGACGACCCGGGCTGCACCGGCGCCTTGCAGACCGGCGCTGCGGTGCTCTATCCGCCGGCGGTGCCCCGGCCTGTGACGACAGGGCAGAACCTGTGCGTGGTGGTGCAGGAGTTCATTCCGGCCAGCGCGCTCGCCGGCTACAACGACAAGCGCTCGGTGCAGGCGAGCTTCGTGTTCACGAACGCATCGCCCGCGTTGAGCGCGAGCTACCTCGTGCTCGACACCACGACCGTGTCGAGCACGGCGCTGGAGCTCAAGAAGGAAGTGCGCAACCTGACGAAGAACGGCGACTTCGGGCTCAATAACGAAGCCAAGTCGGGCGAGACGCTCGAGTACCGCATCACCTACACCAACAACGGCGCGACGCCGATCAGCGGCCTGACGGTGAGCGACGTCACGCCGGTCTACACCAGCTTCGTCGCCTCGCAGGAAGGCGCGACCCCGCCGACGCTGACCGCATGCATGAAGCACACGCCGGCCAATGCAGTGCCTGCGCCGGCCGTGGCGTGCGCGGCCGCGCAGGCGCCGGGCGGAACGGGTTCACTGGACTGGAAGTTCACCGGGCAACTCGCGCCCGGTGGCACGGGCAGCGTGCGGTTCAGGGTGACGGTGAACTGAGGGCTTGCGCGTCAGCAGGCGCACAAGCTGCTGCTGCTATCAGCAGCGTCCCTTTTTCGCCTGGCCGGGCGGGCAGTGACCGCCGCCGCGGTGGTCGTCGTCATGGTCGTAGCGGTCGTGGTCATGGTGACGGTGGTGGCGGTCTTCGCGGCGTTCCTCACGGCGCTCGGCGCGGCGCCAGTCGCCTTCGCGCCAGCGCCAGCCGCCGTCGGCGCGCACCCAGCCCCCCGGGGCATAGGCGTAGTCGGGGCGGGCCGCGACGTAGTAGCCGGGGCGCCACGCGTAGGCGCGGTCGTTCCACTGCCAATGGCCGGGCACCCAGACCTGGCCGCTGCGCGGCCGGGGCGCGGGTTCGTAGCGCGGTGCGGGCGGCGCGACCTGGATCAGGCCGGGCACGTTGATGTTGACGGACACCTGCGCCACGGCGGGCAAGGTGGCGGCGGCCACGGCGGCGGCCAGAAGAATTCTTGTGAGTTTCATCGTGATGCCCTTGACGGTTGTTATTTGTGAATGACTGAGCCCAAACAACGCCTGAGCGGCGCGTCGCGTGCACGGGTTTGCCCGGGGCAGGGCAGTAGAAGCCGTTAACAAAGAGGGAGTTTTGCACGCAGGGCGGGGCCCGCGTGTCGGACAGGCCCGCGAGCGGGCAGGCGGCGGCCGATGTGTGGCGCCAAAGCAAAAAGGGCCGCAAAGCGAAAAGGCCCGTTACCTTGTGGGTAACGGGCCTTCAGCAAATGGTGGCTCCTCGACCTGGGCTCGAACCAGGGACCTACGGATTAACAGTCCGGCGCTCTACCAACTGAGCTATCGAGGAACAAGCCTTCAATTATATTCAATGAATTCGCCGTTCTGAGACGACGGCGATCATTTTTGATGGGTGAAGCGCGCAGGGCGATTGATTTTTTTCGCACCTTCCACGTCTTCGCCCCCGCGTGCTTCGTTCGCGTGGGGCTCCGCAAATGAAAAGGCCCGCTACCTTGTGAGTAGCGGGCCTTCCAGAGGCCTTGCGGCTTTGTGATGGCTCCTCGACCTGGGCTCGAACCAGGGACCTACGGATTAACAGTCCGGCGCTCTACCAACTGAGCTATCGAGGAACAAGCCTTAGATTATAGCGTGATTTTTGGGGCTTCCAAAACAACGCGGCGCCCGCGCAACGAATTCGTGGCAACGACGCCGCGATGACGAAGACGAAGCGCCCCGCTCATGTCGTCACATCGCGATGCTCACGCCCAGGCGCAGCGTGCGCGGCGCGCCCGGGAACAGGTAGACGTGGCTGAACTGGTAGGGCGATTCCTTCCAGTAGCGGCGATCGAACAGGTTGTCGACGGCCAGCGTCCAGCTCGTGGCCATGCCGGCCAGCTTGGTGTCGTAGCGCAGCACCGCATCCAGGCGCGTCCACGACGGCAGCCGGATGGAGCCGTCGGGCAGCACGTTGCGGCGGCCTTCGTACGACAGCTGTCCCGCAAGCTCGAGGCCCGGCACCGACGCGAAGCGGTAGCCGGCCTGTGCGCGCAGCACCTGCTTGGGCACGTTGGTGGGCGCCTGTCCGTTGAGTTCGGGCGCGGCCGTGCTGCCGCGCCGCTTGGCGTCGATGAGTGCCACGCTGCCGCCCAGGCGCCACGGGCCACCCGTCCATTGCGCGCCGGCCTCGAGGCCGCGATGCACTGCGCGGCCGTCGTTGCGTACCGTGCAGGACACGCCGCACAGGTCGAGGTTGGTCATCGGGCGCGAGATGTCGAACCACGCGAGCTGCCAGTTGAACGCCGCGTCGCCGCCCTTCAGGCCGAGTTCCCACTGGCGCGATTGCAGCGCGGGCAGCGCCTCGCCCGCGTTCGCGTACTGCGAACTCTTGTTCGGTACGACCTGCGACTCGACACCCTTGCCCCAGCTCGCATAGGCGAGCAGTCCGGGCTGGATCGTGTAGCTGGCCGCGATCCACGGCGTGGTGATGCTGTCGCTGTAGCCGGTGGGGCGCGAGCCGTCGGTGCGGATGCTGTCGCGTGACAGCCGCGTGTGCCGCGCGCCGATCCAGGTCGTGAAGCGGTCGTTCCAGCGGATCGCGTCCTGCACCGACAGCTCGGTCGAGCGCTCGTTACGGTTGGTGTTCGCGTCGGTCAGGCGCGGGTCGGCCGGCGTCATCGCGGTGGCCCAGATGTTGCCGGTGCCGACGTAGTTGTAGGCCTGGTCCTGGAAGCGGTTGCGCACGCGGCTTTGTAGCAGGCCGAAGCCCAGCTCGTGCCGCACGCTGCCCGTCATCACGTTGCCCTTGAGGTTCAGGCTGCCCGCGGTCTGCGTGCGGCGCTCGTTCTCGCTGCGGAAGTCGTACACGTCGAAGGTGCCGTCGGAACAGTAGCGGTCGTAGTTGCCTTCGGCGCCGCAACCGAAGGCGTAGGCCAGCCGGTCGTCGGTCTTCAGGCGCTGCTGGCCGATCTGCGCGCTCCAGCGCCAGTCGGCATTCAGCGCCTGGCTGAAGCGCACCGTGCCGGTCCGCGCCTTGAACACCGAGGGCTGCGACCACGGCTGGTTGTTGAGGTTGATGCGCGGATCGACCGGCCGGGGCAGCGTGTTGCCCAGCAGGCTGTAGCCGTTCTGGCTGGGCTGCTGCTTGTGGCTTTGCTCCACCTCGAACTCGAGCACCGAATCGCGCGTGATGCGCCAGTCGGCCGCGAGCGAGAAGAGGCGGCGGCTGCCGTCCAGGTTGTGCGTGAGCGGTTTGAGCTTTTCGCCGGCCACGTTGAGCCGGTAGCCGAACTGGCGGTTCTCGCCGAAGCGCCCGCCCAAGTCGAGCGCGCTGAGCACGCTGCCGCGGCTCGTGGTTTCGAGGCGGATGGCGCGCAGGTCCTGCTCGGTTGGGCGCTTGACCACGTAGTTGACGAGCCCGCCCGGCGCGCTGGTGCCGGCCTGGATGCCGCTGGTGCCGCGCAGGATCTCGATGCGCTCCTTGTTGTCCAGCGGGATCGCCGTCTCGGCGCTGATCGGCAGGCCTTCGCGCCGGTAGTTGAAGCGGTTGTCGAGCACGAAGCCGCGCACCGTGAGGTAGTCCCAATAGCCGGCGGAGTTGTAGGCGTCGGTGACCGAGGCGTCGAACTGCGTCAGGTCGGCGAGGCGGCGTGCGCCGCTGCTGCGCAGCTGCTGGCTGTCGATCACGGTGGCCGACAGCGGCAGCTCGCGCAGCGGCACGTCGCCGAAGCCGCTGATCTCGGCCTGCGGCGCGGCGGCGCCGTCGTTCACGGTGACTTCGGGCAGTGCCTGCGATGAAGACTGCGCATGCGCGCCGCAGGCACCGAAAGTGAGAAGGGCGGCGGCAAGCGCGCGCGAGAGCGGGGAGGGCGAGAAAAGTCGAGCGTTCATTCTGTGCGTTCAGGGGAACCGGGGGCGGCGTGCATCGCCGTCATCCATTGCGCGGCCGTGGCCTCGGGGTCGTCGGCGGCGACCAGCGCGCGCACCACGGCGACCGAGCCGATGCCGGTGGCGAGCACCTCGGGCAACCGCACGGCATCGACGCCGCCGATGCCCACCTGCGGGTAGCCGCGCAGCAGCCGCGCGTAAGCCGCGAGCCGCGCCACGCCCTGCGGCGCGGTCGCCATCTTCTTGAGCGTGGTCGGGTAGATGGCGCCCATCGCGATGTAGCTCGGGCTCACCGCGTCGGCGCGCACCATCTCGGCATAGCCATGGGTGCTCACGCCGAGCCGCAGGCCCGAGGCGCGCAGTTGCTGCAGTTCATCGGGCGACAGCGCGTCGAGGTCTTCCTGCCCAAGGTGGATGCCGTAGGCGCCGGCCGCGATGGCGATCTGCCAGTGGTCGTTGATGAAGAGCAGCGCACCCGTGCCGCGCACCGCATCGACGGCGGCCTGCACTTCGCGCGCGACGGCAACGGCGTCGTCCGACTTGAAGCGCAGCTGCACCGTCGGCACGCCGGCGCGCGCCATGCGGCCGACCCATGCCGCGTCGGGCAGCACGGCGTAGAGGCCGAGCCGTTCGGGGCAGGGCGGAAAGGCGTCGTCGCGCGCGGTCGGCGGAAACGGGCCCATGCCGAAATCGACCGGCGCATCGGGCCATGCCGACGCGTCGAACTGGCTGAGCCGTTCGGTCTGTGCGCGCCACGCGTGGGCAAGGCATTCGGCGTCGATCTCGATGAAGCCGAGGGCGGTGCAGGCCTGCTTCGCGCCGCGGTAGACGGCGTCGTCGGAGGTAAAACGCGGCGCGCTCACGGCCGTGGACGTGGCGGCGCCGAAGCGCAAGCCGTGGGCCGCAACGATGGCTTGTGCCACGGTGCGGGCGTTGGAGGTGTCGATGGCGTTCATGGTGCGTGATGCCAGAAGGGCGTGCCGAGCACGGGCGTGCTGGGCTGCGCGGCGTCCTGCGCGGCCATCGCGCCGGCGCGGTAGGCGGCGCGGCCGGCCTGCACCGCATCGGCGAACGCGCCGGCCATGGCGATCGGCTCCTGTGCGAGCGCGACGGCGGTGTTGAGCAGCACGCCGTCGTAGCCCCACTCCATCACCTGGCACGCATGCGAGGGCAGGCCGAGGCCCGCGTCCACCAGCATCGGCACCTTCAGCCGCTCGCGCAGCAGGCGCAGCGCATATGGGTTGACCGGCCCGCGCCCGGTGCCGATGGGCGCGGCCCAGGGCATCACGGCCTGGCAGCCGACATCGACGAGGCGCTGGCACAGCACGAGGTCTTCGGTGCAGTACGGCAGCACGTGGAAACCGTCGCGGATCAGCTGCGACGCCGCATCGACGAGGTTCAGCGTGTCGGGCTGCAGCGTGTAGTCGTCACCGATGAGCTCGAGCTTGATCCACGGCGTGTCGAACAGCTCGCGCGCCATTTGCGCGGTGGCGATCACTTCCTGCACGCTGTGGCAGCCGGCGGTGTTGGGCAGCACCGGCACGGCCAGCTTGCGCAGCAGCTCCCAGAAGCCGTTGCCGAGGTCGCTGTTGCCGGAGCCCTGGCTGGCGGTCTGGCGGCGCAGCGAGGCGGTCAGCATCGCGGGTTGGGCGCGCCGCACAGCCGCTTCGAGCACGTCGGGCGAGGGGTAGCGCGCGGTGCCCAGCAGCAGGCGGCTGTGGAAGGTCTGGCCGTAGAGGACCAGGGGATCAGGATTGGTCATGGTTGTCGTCTCCATCGTCTTGTCTCTGTGGTGTCGTTCAGCCGCCGGTCACCGGGCGGATCACCTCGACGCGGTCGTCGGCGTGCAGCGGGTGCGTGGCATAGGCCGAGCGCGGCACGAACTCGCGGTTCACCGCCACCGCGAAAGGCGGCACGGCCTGCAGCACGGCCAGCGCGTCGGCGAGCAGCGCGCCCTCGGGCAGCGTGCAGGGCTTGTCGTTGATCAGGATGTTCATCGGGCTTGTCGTTGTTCTCGTCATGCGTCGGGCACGTCCATGCCGAAGCCGCGTGCGAGCGTGGAACGGCCATGCGCCAGCAGTTCCATCGCCGCGTCGAGCAGCGCGGGCGCGATCATGAAGCCGTGGCGGTACAGGCCGTTGATCTGCAGCACGCGCGGCTGGGGCTGGCGAATGGCGGGAAGGTTGTCGGGCAGCGTGGGCCGGCATTGCGTCGCGATCTCGACGATGCGCGCCTCGGCAAAGCCGCTGTGCACCGCGTAGGCCGCGCTCAGCAGCTCGAGCGTGGAGCGCACGCTGGCGGGCGACATGTCGTCCGACTCGATCTCGGTCGCGCCGATCACGAACAGATGGTCGGGCTTGGGCGCGATGTACAGCGGGTAGCGTGGATGCACGAGCCGCGTGGGCCGCTGCAGCGTGACCTCGGGCGCATGCACGCGGATCACCTCGCCGCGCACGCCGCGCAGCGCGCTCCATTGCGGCTTGGCGCCGAGGCCGCGGCAGTCGATCACCCAGTCGGGTTGGCCTGCCGTGCCGGGCGAAAAGTCGGAGGGCGCACGCGGCGACTGCCAGTGCAGCGTCACGCGCGCATCGGATTCCAGCGTGGCGCGCAGTGACGCCAGCAGCGCGCGGTTGTCGAGCTGGCCTTCGCCCGGCAGGTACAGGCCGCGGGCGAAGCGCGTGCCCAGCGAGGGCTCCAGCGCGGCGATGGCGGCGGGCGTGTCGAGCGCCTGCATCGGTGCCAGCTCGGGCACCTGCGCGCCGGTGCGCGCCAGCACGCCCGCGAGTCGCGTGGCCTCGGCGGCGTCCTGGCGGTGCCACAGCACCAGCGTGCCTTCGCGCTGGAAGAACACGGGTTGCGCCAGCGGCGCCAGCAGCTCGGGCCAGCGCGACAGCGCATGCTGGCCCATGCGCACGACCGACACCGGGGCCACGGCCGATTCGGCCAGCGGCGCGAGCATGGCCGCAGCCACGCGCGCGGCCGCGCCTTCGGCCTCGGGGCTGCCGGCTTCGTACAGGTCAATCTTGCAGCCAGCTTGCGCGAGCGTGACCGCCATCAGGCGACCCATCAGGCCCGCGCCGAGGATCGCGGCCGAGCCGAAAGGCAGGGGATGCGGTGTGCTCATGCGGCGCCTCCGTCGGCTCGCCGATAATTTTCGACATGACCCAAGCACCCACCCAGCGCTACGCACGCGTGCTCTCCATCGCCGGCTCGGACAGCGGCGGCGGCGCCGGCATCCAGGCCGACCTCAAGACCTTCGCGGCCCTCGGCTGCTACGGCATGACGGCCATCACCGCGCTCACTGCGCAGAACACGGTGGGCGTCTCGGGCATCCACGGCGTGCCGCCCGACTTCCTGAAGGCGCAGATCCAGGCCGTGGTGGAAGACATCGGCGTCGACGCCGTCAAGCTCGGCATGCTGCACGCGCCCGAGGTGGTCGAGGTGGTTGCCTGGGCCATCGACCGCTACCAGCTGAAGAACGTGGTGCTCGACCCCGTGATGATCGCCACCAGCGGCGACCGCCTGATCGCGGCCGAGACCGTG
Source organism: Variovorax sp. GW822-FHT04E09 (assembly GCF_058800845.1). Classification (NCBI taxonomy): domain Bacteria; kingdom Pseudomonadati; phylum Pseudomonadota; class Betaproteobacteria; order Burkholderiales; family Comamonadaceae; genus Variovorax; species Variovorax sp. GW822-FHT04E09. The sequence continues at coordinate 784,438 of NZ_JBXAMR010000001.1, read as the reverse complement.
CAGGTGCTGGTGCGCGAGCTGTTCCCGCGCGCCGTGGTGGTCACGCCCAACCTCGACGAGGCCGCCTTGCTGGTTGGCCACGCCATCGGCGGCATCGACGCGCTCGACGGCGCGGCCGACGAGCTGCTCGCGCTCGGCGCGAAGGCCGTGCTGCTCAAGGGCGGCCACCTGCCCGGCGACGAAGTGGTCGATGTGCTGCTGGAGCGCAGCGGCGCGCGCAAGCGGCTCGCGTCGCAACGCATCGCCAGCCGCAACCTGCACGGCACCGGTTGCACGCTCTCGTCGGCCATCGCCGCGCATCTGGCACTGGGCTTGGCGCTGCCCGAGGCGGTCGAGCGCGCACGCGCGTACATCCTCGGCGCGATGCGCGCCGGTGCGGATGTGCTGGTGGGCGCGGGCCACGGTCCGCTCAACCACGGCTTTGCGCCAGTGCCGACCCACCGCTTGCCGCTGTCGGCCGGCTGAGCCAGGCCAGCACGAAGGTCGCGGCCAGCGTCGGCAGCGCCGAGCCGAACTGCGGTGCCCACTTGGCGAGCGCGTGGTAGGCCGCGATGCCCGCGAGCCAGATCAGCGCCGCGCCCCAGTCGATGGTGCGCGTGCCGTTCGCCGACACGGCGTGGCCGCTGCCCAGCCGCCCGAGGATCACGCCGTACAGCGGCACGAACACCGAGCTCAGCAGCAGCAGGAAGGGTTCGAGCGTGTGCATCGGCAGCACCAGCGCCAGGCCGATGCACAGTACTGCCAGCAGCAGGCCCCAGCGCTTCACGCTCCAGCGCGGCAGCAGGCTGTGCGTGGAGACCGAGCCCGAGTACACGTCGCCATAGGCGTTGTCGAGTTCGTCGATGAGGATCAGCCCCAGCGCCACCAGTCCGCCCTGCGCCAGCAGCAGCGCCATGACAAGGCTGGTGCCCGGCTCGGCCACGCTCACCACCATCACGCCCAGCGCGTAGCACCAGATGTTGGCGAGCGCGTAGCCGATCCAGGTGCCGCTGAACGCGCTGCCCAGGCCGCCCCCCATGCTGCGCTTGCCGTGGCGTGCGTAGTCGGCCACCAGCGGCAGCCACGACACCGGCATCGCAATCACCAGGTCGAGCGCGCTGAACATGCCCATGCTGCCGTTGCCCGGCCGCGCCCAGAAGGCGTCCAGGCCCTTGGCGTGCAGCTGCGTCGCGAACTGCCAGCTGAGCCACAGCAGCGACAGCACCACCAGCGGCAGGCCGAAGCGGCTCACGAAGCGGCGCACCAGCTTGACCATCGAGCCGGCCAGCAGCGCCAGCAGCACCGCGCCCCACAGCAGCGTGGTCAGCACGCCGCCCCAGGCCGTGCTGAGCGCGGGGCCGAAGGCCTGCTGCCCGATGGCCTGCGTGCCCTCGCGCATGATCACGAGTTCGAAGGTGGTCCAGCCCACCAGCTGCACGATGTTGAGCAGCACCGGCAGCCGCGCGAAGGCGCTGCCGTAGGTGGCGTGCATCAGGCCGGCGCTGGCCAGCCCGGTTTCGCAGCCCAGTCGCGCGGTCCAGGCCAGCAGCCCGGCGCCGAGCAGCGAGCCCAGCACGATGGCCAGCGCCGCGTCGCGCGTGCCCACGGCCGGCACCAGGTAGGCGCCGATCTGCATCACCAGCAGCCCGACGCCGAGGCTGAACCACAGCGAGGCGTGGTCGTGCCAGCCGAAGACGCGCCGGGAGGCGGGCAGGGGCGTGAGCGCTTCGTTGCCGGACGAAGCGGAACTGTCGTTGTCGTTGTGTGCCATCCGTTTGCTCCAGTGCAAAAGGTTTGGCAGGTGGGCGAGGCTCCAGTGGCGCGGCCATCACGCGAGACAACGCGACAGGCCACCGGACCAGCTTCCCTGCGCGAGGATTACCTCGGGCTCACAAAATAAAAGTGAGCGCAATCAGGTTCAAAGGGACTTTCTCAGCCGAACGGATAGCCCGTGTCAGCACCCCTAGCGAAGCGCGATTGTAGATCTAGTTGCGCAGGAGATTGGTGGTTTCCGCAATGAGATATTTACACGGCAAGTTACCATGCGATACACGTATTGGTGCATTGCGCGTCCCCATTCGACTTTTAGGAGTTTTTTTGTATGAGAAAGCCTGATGACCTTGCCTTGGAGTATCAGCGCATCGTCGGGGACGCTGAAAGACTTCGGCTAGCTCTGTCACAACAATTGGAGCGGCTACTTGAGTCTGAAGTGGTGACGCTTGGAATGCCCTTGGAAGGACGCGTTAAATCCCTATCTTCTATTCTTGAAAAAATAAAGCGAAAATCAAAAGAAATTAAGGGCATTCTGGAGTTTGATGACATTGTCGGAATTCGGATGGTTCTTCTTTTCTCCAAAGATTTGGAGCAAGTTAAAAGATTGGTTGAGAATAGGCTGGATATAATAAGCAGTGAAGACACGGCGCAGAGACTTGCTGAAGGTCAATTTGGATATCAATCTCAGCACTATATTGTTCGTCTTCCCAAGAGTTGGCTTGAAATACCTACTTTCGCCGGCCTCGGTCATATAAAAGTAGAGTTGCAGATTCGAACGCTTGCTCAACATATTTGGGCTGCAGCTTCCCACAAGTTGCAATACAAAAACGAGTCTAGCGTACCCCCACCTCTACGTCGGGCTATACATCGTGTTTCAGCCTTGCTCGAAATGGTAGATCTCGAATTTGATCGAGTTCTGAGTGAGCGAAAAGACTACGTTACGGAAGAACTCCATCTATCTAATGTGGAGCAATCACTGAACGTGGACGTTATCGAAGCCGTTCTGTCGGAGGTATTTCCAAAACAAAATAGAGGGGCGAATGAAACTTATGCGGAGCTTCTTGAGAATTTGTTATATCTTGAGGTTGACAATGTGGAGAAGTTGCGCAATATATTAACGAGGCACCGAAATGCGGCTGCTGAGAGTGATAAAGAAAATGTCAAGCGCGTTGCCCAAAAGGGGGAGTATCTTGGAACCTCTAGAGAGCGAAACTCCAGAGGGGTGTTTTTTACTCATGTTGGCTTGGCTCGCGAATGTCTTGAGCGAGAATTTGGAGCTAATCGCCTCGGGGAAGCGATGCAGAAGACCTACTCTCCAGAGCCCTGATTTTTCGTCCTTACCACGGCCGAGGGCTGCGCATATTGGCGGCGGAATGCGATTCGCACACTTGCATCAATAGGGGGGAGCATGCACAAAATCGGATTTGTCGACATCGTGGGTCTTCGGGCCTGCCAGCACGTGAGCATGCCAATGGAGTCCTTCACTCCGCTCGTGGGCCAAAACAACGCCGGAAAGTCCACCATTCTTTTTGCACTTGGCTGGGTGCTGAAGCCAGGGGCGTTAGAGCAATCTGACTTCTTCCAAGTCGGTGAGCCTGTAGTGGTCACGGCAAGGATCGATGGCATCAACGAAGAGATCTTGCAGCTCATTCCAGACGCAAAGCATCGAGCAGCCATTGCCCCGTTTTGCGGGACCGGTTCGATGTGGATTCGCGTAGTTGGAAAAGCCCCAGGGGCCAAGGGAATCTCCTGCGAAGTGTTCGACTTCGAGAAGTACCGGGGCGACGGTCTTCCGGAGATCTGGCGAGAGTACCCGACGGGATTGCCTCAAGCCGTGTCTGCGTTGTTGCCTGAAGCATTGCGCATCGACGCGATGGAGGATCTTGGTGAGGACTTGGGAAAAGCAAAGGCCGGCAGCACTCTCAAGTCACTCTTGGACTTGATCATGGTGCCGATCGTCGAAGCCCACGCGGAGCTGAAGGCGGCAATGCAAACCGTGCAAAATATTCTGAGCGCCAAAGGTGCAGCGCGGTCAGATCATCTGAGGGTTTTCGATGAGGGGGCGACAACTGCGCTCAGCAGCTTCTTTCCGGGCCTTAACATTGAGCTTGATCTCCAGACGGTCGAAGTTAAGGAGTTCTTCAAGGCGGGGAGTCTGAACATCACGGACTCCGTGACGGGGGATCGCAGGAGTTTTGATCAGCTCGGAACTGGGGCCCAACGTGCCATCCAGATGGCATTAATCCGCCACCTTGCCGACCTTCGTATTGGTCAGAAGCCGGTTGCTGCGCGACGGCTGCTCCTCATCGATGAACCGGAGTTGTACTTGCATCCGCAAGGGGTCAAGCGACTTCGGCAGGCCCTGGCTGAACTCTCCAATCGTGGCTTTCAAGTTGTTTACGCAACGCACTCTCCAATGATGCTCAGTAGGGAGAATGCTGCGGATGCTGTCATCGTAAGCAAGGACAAGGTACGGGGAACGATCACTCGTCTTCCGCTGCGTCACGCGGTGCCCGCTGCGTTGCAGGAGGCGCAGGCGCAATCCAGAACCTTGTTTGAATTGGGCAACCTCGCGGAGATCTATTTCTCCGACCTCGTCGTGCTCTGCGAGGGAAAGACCGAGCGGCGATTGCTACCTCTGCTCTACGAAAAACTGCGCGGCCGTCACCCGGAACTCGATCAGATCGCCTTTGTGGCCGTGGGCGCATGCTCCGACCTCCCAAAGGCGCTGCCTGTGCTAGCTGCAATGGGGATTCAGGCATGCGCAATCGCTGACCTTGACTATGCATTCACGGAGGCGCGTAAGGGCCAAGCGCCAATGTTGCCGAAGGAAGACGAGGTGCTTGGGCGCAGCAAAACTGTGCTAAAGCGGCTGCAGACAGATCTTGATTTCCCTCTGGGCGACAACGGTCTGCCGGTAAAGGACAAGAAGACCGGGTGGCACGCAGCGGATTCTTGGGCTGCTTTTGCTCGTGACCCTGAGGGGATGAACATCACTGCCGGCCTGCACGATAGCCTTCGAGCGCAGAGCGTCTGGATTTGGAAGGCGGGCTGTCTAGAGGACGTCATGGGCAATGCCGATAAAGGCGAAGACGCGATCTTGGTGCAGGAACATGCGATCGGTTCGATGACCGCGGCAGACGTAGAGGAAAAAATGCCGGCCATTGGGCATTGCTTTCAATGGCTCGATTCAGTGCGCCTAACGATGCCGGAGGTCGTTGCCGAGCAGGCCTGTCGGGAATGAGGGCGGTACAAATCGCACTGTTGAGAGCGTTCTAGTTGGGCCGGCGACGCAGTCATTTCTTTGTCGGAGGCGCGTTCAATGGCAAGCTGAGTACTCGCAGGAAGCCTTTCCCCTGCAGCATGTTTCGGTAGCAATTCACCGCAACGGCCTCTGCCTCGCGTGCGACATCATCGCCCGAGCTGACTACTGTCCCGTCCTCGAGCACGATGGCGAGCCGAGCTGGCTTGCCATCGACGCTGACGCGCAGGCCTTCATGCGACACCGCGGTGATCACCACACCTTGAATAGTGCCGGTAGGCTGGGTGCCGATCATGCTAGTACTCCCTGCTGGTGGTCGACGACGCGCCCGCCCGGGGCGTTGAGCGTTTGGGCGATTGCCTTGTCGCATGCTCTCGAAAACTCGCCGAAGCTCAGGCTGCGGATCTGGTGGCCGTGCAGGTCGACCAGCAGGTCCAGCAGGTCGCGCTCTTCGTAGTACAGCGCCGGCGGGGCCCAAGCGCCTGAAGAGCGAGCGCGCTTGCCGATCTCCTGCAGTGCCACGTCGATGCTGCGGAGGTGCCCGGCAAGGCCGCGCACGACGCCTTGCGTCTCGATGGCGTCGCCGACGTTGACACTGTCGGCGGATCGCGTCACTCACGCGCCTGCTCTTCGTGTCAGATTCCTCAACGGACGCGCAGTCGGCGTGGGGACCACCTTGCTGTTGCACTGCGACTTCGTCGTGCTGGCTGAGGATGCGCTGCTGTCCACGCCGTTCGTCAACCTGGCGCTGGTTCCCGAAGCGGCGTCGAGCCTGCTGCTGCCTGCCCGCATCGGCCACGTTCGTGCCTACGAGATGTTTGCGCTGGGCCTGCCGGTGTCCGCTGCGCAGGCCTTGGCCTGGGGCATCGCGAACCGGGTCGTTCCTGTGTCGGACCTGCACGGCGAGGCGCAGAAGGTTGCCGAGCTGCTCGCCAGCCGTGCCGCGGGCTCGTTGAAGCTGACGAAGGGCCTGATGAAGCAGGGCGCGGCCGTTGCAGCCCAGATGGACCTCGAAGGCGCGCAGTTCGTGGAGCGCCTCCAGAGTCCCGAAGCGCGCGAAGCCTTCACGGCGTTCGCTGAGAAGCGGGCCCCTGACTTCTCAAAGACTGCGGCGTAGCGGCAAGCGGGCCGGTCATCGTCCAGATGTCGGCCGACCCGTGATGCGCCGGTCCGCGGGCCCACGGCCCGGGTGAGAATCTCCGCCACGAGGGCGCCTTCGAATGCCCTGGAGGCTCCCCGCACATGACAGACGACCGCAAGCACCCGGAACCACCGGCCTCATCGCCCGCACCCCACGCGCGGCTGCGGCGCTTCCGGGTCGACGTCGGCACCATCATCTGCGCGGTCGCGCTGCTGCAGTCGCTGCTGCTGGTGGCCTTCGGCTACTGGGGGGCGGAGAAGCTGGTGTCGAAGGTGGGCGAGTCGGCGCACAAGGTCAACCACGACCGCGTCGAGGACAACATCCTCGCCTTCCTGGCCAAGACGGAGGGCCTGGTGCGCGCCATCGCCCACACGCCCGACTTGCACCCGGCGGGCCACGACGGCGAGCAGACCGCCGAGCTGCTCTGGGCCGCGCTGGAACAGACACCCGAAATCGACAGCATCGGCGTGGGCAGCGACGACGGCCATTTCTTGATGGCCATGCGCCACCCCGCGCCGGTGGTGCGGCAGGTGCTGCGCGAGAAAGACTTCAGCACCGAGACCTGGGAGTACAAGTCGCCGCCCGACAGCGACGGCGACGAAGACCCGCGGCGGCGCTACGAGACCACGCGCATCGAGGCCTTCCGCAGCGAAGACGACCCGGTGCACCAGGACTGGTTCACGCAGGCCGAGAAGGCGCAGCGCGCCGTGTGGACCGCGCCCTTCGTGCTGCCCTCGATGAAGGAGCTCGGCGTGAGCCACGCGCGGCCGAGCCGGCGGCAGGACGAGGAGGGCGTCACGCAGACGATCGTGGCGGTCGCCAGCGTGTCGCTCGGGCATCTCTCCAGCCTCGTGCGCCTGTTCGGCGGCACGGGCCACGGCCACAGCGCGCTGTTGAGTGCCGACCACCACGTGATCGCGCGCAGCGACCACCCGCATTCCATGCGCGTGCTCGAAGACCCCGACGAGGGCGTGCTCGGTGCGCTGCACACCCACATGCTGGCCAACGGCAGCCGCGGCTGGACCGAGGACATGGCTTTTGCGCTCGTGCACGAGGGCATGCACTACCAGGTGCAGACCTCGCGCATTCCGGCCACCGACTGGCATCTGGTGAGTTGGGAGCCCGAAGAGGCGCTGCTGGGTGCGCTGCATCGCAACGTGCTGTGGTCGCTGCTGCTGGTGTTGGCGTTCCTGGCGATCGCGCTCTTCATTTCGCTGCGCTTGTCGAAGCTGGTGACCGCGCCCATCGAAAGTCTCTCGCGCACGGCGCGGCGCATCGGGCGGCTGGAGCTCGACGACCTGCCGCGCGAGTCGAGCCGCGTGCTCGAGATCCAGCACCTGAACCAGGCGCTGGACGAATCCGCGCGCAGCCTGCAGGCCTTTCGCAAGTTCGTGCCGGTGGACGTGATCCGACAGCTCATCGCCGAAGGGCATGCCCTCGAACCCAACGGGTCGCCGCGCCGCATCACCGCGATGTTCACCGACGTGGAAGGATTCACGGCCATCGCGGAATCGATGCCGGCCGACGTGCTGATGCGGCAGCTGACCGACTACTTCAACCTCGCGACCCGCGTGTTCGCGCGCCACGGCGGCGTGATCGACAAGTTCATGGGCGACGGCATCATGGTGCTGTGGGGCGCGCCCACCGACCTGCCCGACGCGGAGTACCACGCCTGCGCGGCCTCGCTCGAACTGCACGCCGAGATGACCGAGCTCAACCGTCGCTGGCAGGCCGAGGGCCTGCAGCCTTTTCGCACGCGCATCGGCATGCACACCGGCATCGTGATCGCCGGGGTGCTCGGCTCGAGCGACCGGCTGTCGTACACCGCGCTGGGCGACGTGATCAATGCGGCCAGCCGCATCGAGGGCACCAACAAGCAGCTGGGCACGCGCACGCTGATGTCCGAGGCGACCTTCGAAGGGCTGGGCGGGCGTCTGGCCACGCGGCGCATCGAGGAGCAGATCGAGCTGCGGGGGAGGCAGACGCGGATGGTGCTCTACGAACTCCTAGAGGTCGAGCACCAGCCTCGGTGAGCGGGCCCGCGAGCAGCAGGGCAGGAAGCAGTCGTTGGCCGCCTGCTCGGCGGGTGTCAGGTAGAGGTCGTGGTGCGCGACCTCGCCCGCGAGCACACGCGTGAGGCAGGTGCCGCAGACGCCTTGCGCACACGAGACCGGAATCTCGATGCCCTCGGCGGCGAGCGCGTCCAGCACGGTCATCGTCGCGGGGATGCGGACAACGCGGCGCGAGCGGTGCAGTTCGACCTCGAAGCTGCCCTGTCCATCGGCTGGCGGTGCGGCGCCCGAGAACGACTCGAAGTGCACCTGCGCGTCCGCCCAGTGCAGGGCGCGCGCTGTCGTGCGCACGGCCTCGAGAAAGCCCGAGGGGCCGCAGACATAGACGTGTCGGCCCGGCGCCGGACGGCCGAGGGTAGCGGCGAGGTCGAGGTGCTGCGCGGGCGGGCCGTCGTCGTGGTGAAAGAACACCTTGTGCGCGAACGCGCTGTCTTCGAGCCGGCGCCGGTAGGGCGCGCGCGCCGCCGAGCGGCTGCAGCAGTGCAGCGCGAAGTCGGCCCCCAGCGCGGCCAGCCGCTGCGCCATCGACAGCAGCGGCGTCACGCCGATGCCGCCGGCCAGCAGCAGGCTGTGCGTTGCGTTTTCGTCGAGCGCGAAGAGGTTGCGCGGCGGGCCGATCTGCAACACCGAGCCCTCATGGACGGCGTCGTGCATCGCCCGCGAGCCGCCGCGCGAGGCGGCGTCGCGCAACACGCCGATTTCGTAGTGCCCCTCGTCGCCAGGGGCCGATGCGTTGCACAGCGAATACTGGCGCACCAGCCCGCCGGGCAATGCAACGTCGATGTGCGCGCCCGGCGTGAAGGCCGGCAAGCGCTCGCCATCGACGGGTACCAGCCTGAAGCCGGCCACGCCTTCGGCCTCGACCGTCTTGCGCGCCACCCGCACCGCGATGCCTGCGCCGCCCGACACGCCATTCATTCCTTGGGCACGAGGAAGTTGCCGGCTTCGAACTGCACGGGCGCCGCCGCGGGGTCGAAGCTCACGCCGGCCGGGTCGCGGCCTTCACGCACCGCATCGAGCTGGCGCTGCAGCAGCCGGCGCAGCATCACGATGCCGCGATCCGACGAGGCCAGATGCTCTTCCGAATGCGCGGTGATGGCGCCCTGGCTCACCTGCGCCTCGTAGTCGCCGGGGAAGGCGCGGTGTTCGGCCTCGCTCAGCTCTTCCCACAGCTTGCCGTTCAGGCGCGAGCGCACGCGGGCGAGATCGCCCGGGGTTTTCACCCGGCCGACGGTGTAGATGCGAAAGCTGTGGTCGTCGATCGGCAGCACCCAGCCGATCGACTCGACGCGCCCGTAGGCGGCCACGCGCGGGTTGGGCACCACGCGCAGCGTCGGCAGCACGGGGCCTGCCACGCGGCGGAAGGTGTTGCCGTCTTCGAGCGTGCGGATCGAGGTGATCGTCACGCCGGTCTCGGTGCTCTCGAAGCTCACGTCGGGCATCTGACCCATGAGTGCCACGAACTGCGTGCCGCTGAAGCTGCCGTGCAGCACGGGCACGTGAAACGGGTCGGCCACGTTCTCGTAGTGCTGCAGCCAGTTGCAGGGAATGACCTGCGGCCCGCCGCCGCCGATGCTGTTGCCGTCGGCTTCCAGGGTCTCGCCGTCGTCCATGGTTTCGAGGCAGTCGTAGCGTGGCAGCACGGGCTTCTTCTCGGCCGGGCCGAGGTAGGCCCAGACCAGGCCGTACTGCTCCTGCACCGGGTACCAGGGCTGGCGCACGCGGCCGCGGCTGCGCGCGCCGCCATCGGGTTCGCAGGGCTGGTCGACGCAGTGGCCCTGCACGTCGAACATCCAGCCGTGGTAGCAGCAGCGGATGCCTTCTTCTTCCACGCGCCCGTAGTAGAGCGACGCTCCGCGGTGCGCGCAGCGCCAGTGCACAAGGCCCGCGCGACCTTTCTTGTCGCGGAACAGGATGAGGTCTTCGCCCAGCACGCGCACCTGGCGCGGCGTGTCGGTGGCGTCGGCGGCCAGGCCGATGGGATGCCAGTAGCGGCGCAGCAGCTCGCCCATGGGCGTGCCGGCGCCAACCTCGGTCAGCTCGGGTTTGTGGCTCGGCGCCTTGCGGCCGTAGGCGGTACCGGTGTCGAAGGCGATGGGTTGCCACTCGGAGGTGGCGGAGGGCGGGACAACGGCGCTCATTCGGGGGTGACTCCTGCGGCCTTGATCAGGTCCGCCACGCGGGGAAAGTCGGCCTTGTAGCCGGCACGGAATTCGGCGGGCGTGCTGCCCAGCGGCTCGAAGCCGTAGCCGGCCAGGCGCTCCTGGATGTCGGGCAGCTTCGTGATCTCACGCAGCGCGAGCGACCATTCGTCGAGCACGGGCTGCGGCGTGCGGGCGGGCGCGTACACGCCGATCCAGCTGTCGAGGTCGAAGCCAGCGAAGCCTTGCTCGGTGAAGGTCGGCACGTTGGGCATCGAGCGCACGCGCTGGCGGCCCGTGATGCCCAGCACCTTGATGCGCCCGGCCTGTGCGAGTCCGCGCGCCGTCGCGGGGTTGGCCCAGGCCACGCCCAGCGCTTCGCCGAACATGTCGTTGTGCGCGGCGGCCTCGGCCTTGTAGGGCACGTGCACCAGGTCGATGTGGTTCTGGCGCGCCAGCAGTTCGCCGAACAGGTGCGCGTTGGAGCCGTTGCCCCAGGTGCCGTACGAGACGCCGGGATGCGCCTTGGCGTAGGCCACGAACTCGCGCACGGTGGAGAAGGGCGCAGAGGCGCGGGCGATCAGCATCGGGCCGCCGGTGGCCAGTTGCGACAGCGGCTCGAAGTCTTTCACCGGGTCATAGGGCAGCTTGGGCTGCAGCACCACGTTGTTGATGTGCGTGAGCGGCAGCGTGAGCAGCACGGTGTAGCCGTCGGGCGCGGCCTTGGCGACGGCGTCGGCCGCGATGGTGCCGCTGGCGCCGGGACGGGCCTCGACGATCACCGGCTGGTTCCAGCGCGCCTTGAGCTTCTCGGCGTAGACGCGGGCGATGGCGTCCATCGGTCCGCCGGGCGAGCCGAAGGGCACGATGCGCACCACGCGGTTGGGAAAGGGCGCGGGTTGCGCGAAGGCGGGGCCGGCGGCGAGGGCCGCGATGCCGGCACCGAGCACACCGAGTGCATGGCGGCGCGCAGTGCATGTCTTGTTCGCCTCGGGCGGCGAGGGTCTGAACCGATTCATCGTGTCTCCAGTCGTGTTGTACTTGTGCGCTGGACGATACGGACAGCCTGCCCCGCGGGCAATTCGAAGCTTTGAATATGAGATATGGCCCAACGTGATATCCGCAGCCTCGACGTCGGCATGCTGCGGACCTTCGATGCCCTGATGCGCGAACGCAGCGTGTCGCGCGCGGCGACCCGGCTCTTCCTGAGCCAGCCGGCGGTGAGCGCTTCGCTCAATCGGCTGCGCGACACCTTCGGCGATCCGCTGTTCACGCGCACGGCCCACGGCGTGGAGCCCACCGCGCGCGCCCATGCGCTGGCCGGCCAGGTCGAGCGCGTGCTGGCCGATCTGTCCGCGATGCTGGAGCCCGGCGAGGGCTTCGAGCCGGCGGCGTCGCAGCGCATCTTTCGCATCTCGGGCAGCGACTACGCCAGCCACCTGCTGTTGCCCACGCTCGCCAACGAACTCGCGGCCTGCGGCTCGCGCATCCGCCTGCACTGGGAGACCAGCTCCTTCCTCACGCTCACCGAGCGCCTGCGCAAGGGCGACTTCGACGTGGCCGTGCTGCCGCGCCTGCAGCCGCCGAGCGATTGCGAATCGGCGCTGCTGTACGAGGACCGCTATGTGGTCGCGGTGCGGCGCGGCCATCCGACGCTCGGCGAGGCGGCCACGCTCGATGCCTTCTGCGAAGCACCGCACGTGTTCCTGGGCTACGGCAGCTCGGCGCTCGACGACCTCATCGACCAGGTGCTGGCGCGGCAGGGGCGCACGCGCAGCATGCGCGTGGCGATGACCAGCTTCGGCCAGATCGTCGACCTGCTGGCGCAGACCGACCATGTGGCCGTGCTGCCGCTGCGTGTGGCCGAGCGCTTTCGCGACCGGCTCGCGGTGCACCCGCTGCCCTTCGAGCTGCCGGGCTACCGCTCGGTCGTCTGCTGGAACCGCCGCTCGAACTCGGATGCGGGCGTGCTGTGGCTGAAAGACGCGCTGCTGCGCATCGCGCTCACTGCGCCGGCTTGAGCCTGCGCGCGAACGCTTCCAACCCGTCGATCGTGATCTGGATGTGCCGCTCGAAACTGCTGTCGAGCGGCACGGTGGTGCCGTTGTCCCAGCGCAGGATGAAGGCCTGGTTCGCCAGCTGCGGCAGGTGGCGCGTGAGCACCGGATGGTCGAGCGGGCGGATCGTGTGGACGCGCTCGCGCAGCTCTTCGGCCCAGGCCTGCGTGTTGTCGGCGGGCAGGGGTGAGAACTCCATCGTCAGGAAGCCCAGCATCGCGGCGATCACGCAGTTGTAGGCCTCGCGCAGCGGTTCACCGTCGAAGCCGGCCTCGGTCAGCGCCGCCAGCACGCCTTCGACCAGTTCGGTCGGCAGGCTGCCGTTGGACACCAGCTGCGCCCCGAGCAGTTGCGCCACGTTCGGGTGCTGCCGCACCGCCGCGCGGCAGCGGTGGAACAACTCGGCGATCCAGTCCTGCCAGGCGAGCGTGCCCTTGGGCGGCGTGACCTGCGCCATGACCGTGGCGGCGACTTCGGCGAGCAGGGCCTCGCGCGTGCTGACATGCCAGTGCACCGTGGCCGGGTACACGCCGAGCTGCGCCGCGATCTCTCGCATGCTGAAGGCGCCGAGGCCGAAGGCGTCGATGTGGGCCAGCGCGGCTTCGGCGATGCGCTGCTTCGACAGCGCCGCACCGCCGGCAGGGCGGCCGGCCGTCCGGGGGCGAGGCTCGGGGGCTTTTTTCTTCATGGATGCGGCCATTGTGCAGCGGGTGAATTGATTGTATAAATATTATTAATTGAGCATTGATCAATTAAACGGGCCGGGCGCTCCCGGCACGTTCCACTCCCAAAGGATGTCTTCCATGACGACCGCCATCGACCAGGCCCTGGCCCAGGCCCATCAACGCTTCACCGACGGCAACCCCGAAAGCCTGCGCCGCTTCGAGGCGCAGACGCGCTACATGCCCGGCGCCAACAGCCGCTCGGTGCTGTTCTACGCGCCGTTCCCGCTGACCATCGCGAAGGGCGAGGGCGCGTCGCTCTGGGACGCGGACGGCCATCGCTATACCGACTTCATCGCCGAGTACACGGCCGGTGTCTACGGCCACTCGGCCCCCGAGATCCGCGAGGCGGTCATCGAGGCGATGCAGGGCGGCATCAACCTCACGGGCCACAACCTGCTCGAAGGCCGGCTCGCGCAGACGATCTGCGAGCGCTTTCCGCAGGTCGAGCAGCTGCGCTTCACCAATTCGGGCACCGAGGCGAACCTGATGGCGCTCACGGCCGCGTTGCGCTTCACGGGACGGCGCAAGATCGTCGTGTTCTCGGGCGGTTACCACGGCGGCGTGCTCGGTTTCGGCGACCAGCCGTCGCCGACGACCGTGCCCTTCGACTTCCTCGTGCTGCCGTACAACGATGCGGACACGGCGCGCGTGCAGATCGACGAACACGGTGCGGACATCGCCGCCATCCTGGTCGAACCGATGCAGGGCGCGAGCGGCTGCATTCCGGGGCGGCGCGACTTCCTTCAGACGTTGCGCGACGGGGCCACGCGGGTCGGCGCGCTGCTGGTCTTCGACGAGGTGATGACGTCGCGGCTGGGGCCGCACGGGCTGGCGAACGGGCTGGGCATTCGCTCCGACCTCACGACGCTGGGCAAGTACATCGGTGGCGGCATGTCCTTCGGCGCCTTCGGTGGGCGCTCTGACGTGATGGCACAGTTTGACCCGCGCACCGGGGCACTCGCGCATTTAGGCACCTTCAACAACAACGTGATGACGATGGCGGCCGGCTACGCGGGCCTCACGCAGCTGTTCACGCCCGAGGCGGCAGCAGCATTGGCCGAGCGCGGCGAGGCGATGCGGTCACGGCTCAATGCGCTGTGCGAACACGAGGGTGTCGCGATGCAGTTCACCGGCGTGGGCTCACTCATGAATGCGCATTTCCTGCGGGGCGAGGTGCGGCGCGTGGCCGACCTGGCGGCGGTGGACGGGCGCTTGCGGCAGCTGCTGTTCTTCCACCTGCTGAAAGAGGGGATCTACACCTCGCCGCGTGGATTCGTCGTGCTCTCGCTGCCGTTGTCGGCGCAGGATATCGACCGCTACGTCGCCGCCGTGGGCAGCTTCATCGAGGCCTACCGGCCGCTGCTGCTCAGCGCGGGGTAGCGCCCGCCACGCCCAGCAGCTCGTGCAGGCGCGTGCTGGTGGTCGTGTACTGCAGCGGGATCGCCTTGCCGGGGAACACCCGCGCGGCAGCGCCCCAGGCCGCCAGCGTGGCCTCGTGGAAGCCGCAGACGATGAGCTTCTTCTTGCCCGGGTAGGTGTTGATGTCGCCCACCGCGAACACACCGGGCTCGCGGGTTTCGTACTTCTCGGTGTCGACCGGCACCTGCTTGCGCTCCAGCTCGAGGCCCCAGTCGGCGATGGGGCCCAGGCGCGGCGAAATGCCCAGGCAGGCGACCAGCGCATCGAGCGGAAGCTCGACCGTGGTGGCGTCGGGCGTGGTGATCTGCAGCTGCCGGCCATCGAAGGCACTCGGCTGGCCGACCCGGAAGGCCAGCTTGCCGTCGGCCACGAGGGCGCGCATGGCGGCCACGTTCGCCTCGTCGGCCTGGAAGCCGTCGCGACGGTGGACCAGCGTCACCTGCTTGGCCAGGGCCGTGAGGGCGATGGCGGCTTCCAGCGCGATGTCGTCGCCACCGTTGACCACGACCGTCTGGCCGGCGAAGCGGTCGAGCGAATCGGGGTGATAGAACAGCGTCGAGCCTTCGAACTGCCCGATGCCGTCGACCGCGATGCGCTTGGGCACGAAGGCGCCGACACCCGCCGCGATGAACACGGTCTTCGCGAGGAAGGCCGTGCCGGCCGAGGTGGTCAGCAGCAGGCGGTCGTCGCCCTGGCGGGCCAGGGTAGAAACCTGCTCGCCGAAGTGGAATTGCGGCTTGAACGGCGCCACCTGCTGCAGCAGCGACTGCGCCAGATCGCGCCCGCTGGTGACCGGGGTGCCGGGAATGTCGTAGATCGGCTTGTGGCCGTACAGCGCCACGCACTGGCCGCCCGCGGCGGGCAGCGCATCGACGATGTGGCAGGAAATCTCGAGCAGGCCCAACTGGAAGGCCTGGAACAGGCCGACCGGACCGGCGCCGATGATCAGCGCGTCGGTCTCGATCGGTGCGGGCGCCTGGCTCAGCGCACGAGCTCCGAGATCTTGCCCGTCTTGTCCTTCCACTCCTCGGCTTCGGGCAGGGCGGGCTTGCGCTTGGTGATGCTCTTCCAGCCGTCGGCCAGGGCCAGCTCGGCGTTCAGCTTGATGAAGGCGATCTGGTCGGCCGGCAGGTCTTCTTCGGCGTAGATCGCATTGACCGGGCATTCAGGGATGCAGACGGCGCAGTCGATGCATTCATCCGGGTCGATCACCAGCATGTTGGGACCTTCGCGGAAACAGTCGACGGGGCAAACGTCCACGCAGTCGGTGTATTTGCAACGGATGCAGGCTTCGGAGACGACGTGGGTCATTTGTCTTTTAGCGTCAGGAGAAGGGGCTGGAAAACCCTAGATTTTAGGCCTTTGCGGCGGGCGGCTGCACGAGCACGGCTGCGGAGGTGCGATGAGAGGCCGTATCGACCAGCACGAGTGACCCCAGCGCACGCGATTGGGCGAAGGGCAGCACGGCCAGCGGCTGCTGCAGCGCGAGCACCACATCGCCGATGGAATTGGCTTCCAGCTGGGTCGCCGGCTCGGATTCGAGGGTGGTGATGTTCACGCGATCGACGATGCGCGCCACCTTGGCCTTGACCCAGCGGTGGCCCTGCAGCGCCCAGTACACGCGGCCCGCAACCAGCGGCTCGTCGTCGAGCCAGGCCACGGTGGCGGTGATCTCGCGCACGGGCTCGAAGGCCTCGGGTGCCAGCAGCCAGTCGCCGCGCGACACGTCGAGCTCGCGGTCGAGCACGATGCCGGCGCTGTGGCCCGCATGCACGGTCTTCGGCTGGCGCGTGTGGCTCAGCACCTGGGCCACGGTGGCGGTCTGGTTGCTGGGCAGTACGGTCACGCGCTGGCCGGGCTCCACGTGGCCCGAGGCGACGCGGCCCCAGAACACGCGGCGGCCTTGCGAGGTGTCGGCCGAGGCCGAGAACTTCTCGACCCACTGCACCGGGAAGGCGAAGGGCACGGCTTCGTCCTGCGCGGTCACGGGCAGGTCTTCGAGCAGCTCGAGCAGGCTCGGGCCTTCGTAGCCGACCCAGTCGGCATGGCGCGTGGCCACGTTCCAGCCCTTGAGGGCCGAGATCGGCACGATGGCAGCGACCTTCACGCCGGCCGCTTCGGCAAAGGCGTTCAGCGCGGTCGAGATGCGTTCGAAGGCGAGCGCGGCGTCGTCGATGGCGTCGAGCTTGTTGACGGCGAACACGATCGACTGCACGCGCAGCAGGTTGGCGAGCAGCGTGTGGCGGCGCGTCTGCGGCAGCAGCTCGCGCTTGACCACGGTGCCGTCTTCGACCTCGGCGGCCCAGGCCAGCTTGGTGGCATCGACCAGCACGACGGCCGCGTCGGCGGCCGAGACGGCCGTGACCATGTTGCGCGTGTACTGCTCGTGGCCCGGCGCGTCGCCGATGATGAACTTGCGCTTGGCGGTCGAGAAGTAGCGGTAGGCCACGTCGATCGTGATGCCTTGCTCGCGCTCGGCCGAGAGGCCGTCGGTCAGCAGGGCCAGGTCGGTCTCGCCGCCGCGCTGCACGCCGGCCAGCTGGTCCTGCAGCACTGTCTTGCTGTCGACCAGCAGGCGGCCGATGAGCGTGCTCTTGCCGTCATCGACCGAGCCGCAGGTGATGAAGCGCAGGGCGGTGCCGGTGTCGCCGTGGACGTCGGACGTGGCGGGGGTTGCGATCGTTGCGCTCATCAGAAGTAACCGTCTTTCTTGCGTTTTTCCATCGAAGCTTCGGACGTCATGTCGTCCATGCGCGTGGCGCCGCGCTCGCTGACGTCGACCGACAGCGTCTCCAGCACCACGTCGCCCGCGCCTGCGGCCAGGCTCTCGACCGGGCAGGTGGTCGTGATGTCGCCCACGGTGCGAAAGCGCACGTCGCGCACCTGGACGGTCTCGCCGTCGCGCGGCGGCGTGAGTTCGGTCACGGGCACCAGCAGGCCGCGGCGCTCGACCACTTCACGCTTGTGCGTGTAGTAGATCGACGGCAGGCCGACGTTCTCGCGCTCGATGTATTGCCACACGTCGAGCTCGGTCCAGTTGGAGATCGGGAACACGCGGAAGTGCTCGCCGGGGGCCAGGCGCGTGTTGAACAGCGTCCACAGCTCGGGGCGCTGGTCCTTGGGCTGCCACTGGCCGAAGCTGTCGCGGTGCGAAAAGATGCGCTCCTTGGCGCGGGCCTTTTCCTCGTCGCGGCGGGCGCCGCCGATCAGCGCATCGAAGCGGAATTCTTCGATCGCCTCGAGCAGCGTCACCGACTGGTGCGCGTTGCGCGACTCGCCGGGGTGGGCCAGGCGCACGGTGCCGCGCTTCATCGAGTCTTCGACGCTGCGCACGATGAGTTCGGCGCCCAGCTCCTGTGCGCGCTGGTCGCGGTAGGCCGTCACTTCGGGGAAGTTGTGGCCGGTGTCGATCATCAGCAGCGGGTAGGGAATGCGGCCGACGCCGAAGGCTTTTTCAGCGCACTTGAGCAGCACCAGCGAGTCCTTGCCGCCCGAGAACAGCAGGGTGGGGCGCTCGAAGGCGGCAGCCACTTCGCGCAGGATGAAAATGGTTTCTTCTTCCAGCGCGTCGAGGTGCGTGTTGGACAGGTTCGCGGGTGAATGCATGGGCGGCTGCAGCAGGTCGGCTTCGGTACGGGCGTTCATCGGATGGGTCCTGGAGGCGGAGAGCGATCGTTCAGTGCGACAGGTGCAAGCCGCATTCGCGGTTGTCCTCGCCCTTGGTCGGGTCCACGTAGTCGAAGTTGTTGGGCAGGCCGTTGGCTTCGCAGTATTCGTACAGGTCCTTGGACGACCAGTGCAGCAGCGGCGCGACCTTGATCAGGCCGTCCGGGTTCACGCTGACCGGGTCCATCTGCGCGCGCACGGCCGTGTCGGTGGCCCGCAGCGCGGTGAACCAGACCTTGGGCGCGGTCTCGCGCAGGGCGCGGGCAAAGGGCTCCAGCTTCACTTCTTCGGTGAAGGCGGCGTGGCGCGGATCGTCCAGCGCCGGCGTGGCGCCTTCGACCGCTTCGCGGTGCGCGCGCGAGCGGCGCGGCAAGTAGATGTGCAGGTCCAGGCCCAGGAGCTTCGTCACCTCGTCGGCAAAACGGTAGGTGGCCTCGGTGTTGTAGCCGTTGTCCATCCAGACCACCGGCACGTCCCGCTTGGCGCGCGTGACCATGTGCAGGATCACGGCCTCGAAGGGGCGGAAGTTGGTGGTGATGATCGCGGGCTGGCCCAGGCCGACGGCCCAGTCCACCAGGCCCTCGGCGTTGCGGCCGAGTTCGGTGTTGATGCGTGCAAAGTCGATGTCGGTGGCGATGCTCATGGGGCTCTCTTGTCTGCTCAGGCGCCGGCGACGAAGTGCGGCGCGGTCTTCACCGCATCGCCCTGGTAGAACGTGGCGAAGCGGTCGAACTGGCGCTGTGCGTCGGAGGCGTCCACGCCTTCCTTGAGCACGGCGCTGGAGAAACCGGTGCGTTCCATCTGCACCAGCTGGTCGATCAGCACGTCGCCCGTGGCGCGGATGTCGCCCGTGAAGCCGAGGCGGCGGCGCAGCAGGAAGGCCTGGCTGTAGGCGCGGCCGTCGGTGAACTTCGGAAAGTTCAGATCGATGCGCTCGATGTCGGCCAGGCACACCTCGATGGCGAGCGGGTCGGCATCGTTGGCCAGTTGCAGGACCTTCGGGTCGCCGTCGTCGATGTGTTCTTCGGCCGAAAGGATGTTCAGAGTCTTCTTCATGCTGCTTCCTCCACCTTGAATCGCGCACCGTTGGCTGCGGCCTTGAACGGGTCGTGGCCCACGCGGCGCAGGGTGTCGATGAAGGTCTCGCCGTTGGCGCGGGTGTCGCGGTACGTGGTGAGCACGGCCTCGATCACGCCCGGCACTTCGGCCGCCGAGAACGAGGGGCCGACCACCTTGCCGGCCTGCGGCGCGCCGCTGAGCGCGGAGCCGTCGGAGCCGCCGAGGGTGACCTGGTACCACTCCTTGCCGTCCTTGTCGACGCCCAGGATGCCGATGTGGCCGCTGTGGTGGTGGCCGCACGAGTTGATGCAGCCGCTGATGTGCAGGTCGATCTCGCCCAGGTCGTCGAGCTCGTCGAGGTCCTGGTAGCGCTCGGTGATGGCTTCGGCGATGGGAATGGAGCGGGCGTTGGCCAGCGCGCAGAAGTCGCCGCCGGGGCAGGCGATCATGTCGGTCAGCAGCTGCACGTTGGCGCTGGCGAAACCGGCGGCGCGGGCGGCGAGCCACAACGCGTGCAGGTCTTCGGCGTGCACCCAGGGCAGCACCACGTTCTGGTCGTGCGTCACGCGGGCTTCGCCGGCCGAGAAGCGGTCGGCCAGCTCGGCGATGGTGTCGAGCTGGTCGCCCGAGGCGTCGCCGGGCGCCTGCTTCAGGCGCTTGAACGACAGCGTCACGGCGCGCAGCGCGGGGTTCTTGTGGGCGTCGACGTTGCGGGCGAGCCAGCGCGCGAACATGACGTCGTCGGCGGCGTGGGCGCGCAGTTCGGCGTCGGTCTTCTCGGCGCTTTGCAGCACGCGGGTGGCCAGCGTCGGCGGCACGAAGGAGGCGGCCACGCGGTCGTACTCTTCCTGCGTGATGGTGTGCGGTGCGCCGTCGTGTTCGAGGATCTGCTTGTACTCGGCCTCGACGTCGTCGATGTAGCGCTGGCCTTCGGCCTTCACCAGGATCTTGATGCGCGCCTTGTAGATGTTGTCGCGGCGGCCATAACGGTTGTAGACCCGGATCACCGCTTCGAGGTAATTCATGATCTGCTGCCACGGCAGGAACTCGCGCAGCACGGTGCCGATGATGGGCGTGCGGCCCATGCCGCCGCCCACCTGCACGCGGAAACCGATGTCGCCCGCGTCGTTCTTCACCACGTGCAGGCCCACGTCGTGCCAGCCGGTGGCGGCGCGGTCTTCGGTGGCGCCGGTGATGGCGATCTTGAACTTGCGCGGCAGGAAGGCGAACTCGGGGTGCAGCGTGCTCCACTGGCGCATGATTTCCGCGAAGGGGCGCGGATCGGCGATCTCGTCGACGGCGATGCCGGCGCGCTCGTCGCTCGTGATGTTGCGGATGCAGTTGCCGCTGGTCTGGATGCCGTGCATGTCGACCGAAGCCAGCAGGTCCATCACGTCGGCCGACTTGGCCAGCGGAATCCAGTTGTACTGGACGTTCTGGCGCGTCGTGAAGTGGGCGTAGTGGGTGGGCAGCTTGTGGCTGCCGAGCAGGCCCTGGGTCTCGATGGCCTTGCGATAGACCTCGGCTTCGGGCTCGTCGTATTCGCGGGCGATGCGGGCCAGTACGCGCAGCTGCTTGCTCGACAGCTCGCCGTACGGCACGGCCACGCGCAGCATCGGCGCGTAGCGCTGCACGTACCAGCCGTTTTGCAGGCGCAGGGGGCGGAACTCGTCCTCGTGCAGGCGGCCCTTTTGCCAGCGTTCGAGCTGGTCTCGGAACTGGGCAGCGCGTTGGTGAACGAACTGGCGGTCGAATTCTGTGTATTGGTACATCGTGCGTGTGTGTCTTGAAGAAGTGCGGTGCCGCACGTACAACGGGGCGCCCCAGCAAGAAGCCGTGATTCTGAAAGCCCGCCTTATGGAAGCAAACTATTTTTTGGTTCGCGTCTTATGCGGATAAGCTTATTCACCAGCATCCATGCGGGTTGCGAGGCGGTTGGTTGCTTATTCCGGATAAGGCGCGAAGGCCGGCGCGGTGTCGCCGGACGCTGGATTCTAGGAACCCGGGGGCACCCGCGCAGGGCGCCTACCGCAGCTTGAAGTCGAAGCCGAGGGTCTGCGGCGAGCTCAGCAGCTGCCGGGCGGCCTTGTCGGCCTGGTGCTGCGCATTGAGCCATTCCCGGGCCAGCCGGGCTTCGGTCCGGTTCAGGTGCTCGATGCCGTGGTGGCGCTCCTTCGACCAGGCCTGGAAGCACTTCACCACCCGCAGCGGATCGCCGATCTGCTCCTCGATCCGCAGCCGATAGATGTCCGCGGCCACCATGACGTCCTTCAAGGTGAAGTTCTGGCCTTTGACGTGGACCACGTAGGGGACCACATAAGAAGTTGTCCTGGCTAGATCGCTCATGCCTTCATCCGTGCCTCAAGTCGCTGCCTGTGCCGCAGATTAGCGGCGGGTATCGAAATGAAACTGAGCGTTTCTGAGCGCCGCAGCGGCGCCCGGACAGCGCCGGGCTAGCGCCGGATGAGCGTCTTGGCGTGGAAGCGGTAGCCGGCGTTGCGCGCCGTGTTGATCGGCAGCACCAGCCCCGTGGCCTCGCTGACCTTGCGCCGCAGGCGGCGAATCTGCGTGTCGAGACGGCGCTGGTCGTAGCTCAGGTAGTGCTCGCCCAGGGCTTGCACGATCTGCTGGCGGCTGGCGATCTCGCCGGCGCTGCGCATCAGCTCGTGCAGCACCGTGAGGTCCTGCTCCGACAGCGCAATGGGCGCAAAGCCCGGCGGCGACAGCCGGCGCGGGCCGAGCTCCAGCACCCAGGCGTCGACCGGCAGCGCGGCGGGCGAATCGCCCAGGCGCCGCGACAGCGCCGCCAGCGTGGCCGCCAGTTCATCGAGGTCGGTCGTCTTCGACAGGTAGTAGTCGGCGCCGATGTCCAGCCCCGTCACTCGGTCGCGGGCGCCGCCGCGCGCCGTCAGCACGACGATGCCCAGGCGCTCGCCGCGTTCGCGCAGCTCGCGGATCAGCGACAGGCCGTCGCCGTCGGGCAGCCCGAGGTCGACCAGCGCGATGCCGTGGCGGGCGGGGTCGTAGGTGCGGTGGAAACCTTCGAGCGACGCCTCGGCATCAACCCGGTAGCCGCTGCCGGTCAGGAACTCGCTCAACTCCTCGCGCAGCACGGCTTCATCTTCCAGCAGGATCACATCACGCATGGGAACAGGGTAGGGGCTGGCGACCGGGGGAATCTGAGCGTTTCTAAGCGGGGCGAAGGGCGCGCAGATTCTAGGTGCGGCCTCGATAATCCGCGCCCATGAAACGCCTTGCTCGGTGCCTGTGGTTGTGCGGTTGCCTCGTCGTGTGGGGCCTTCTCTTTTCGACTGCGGCCACCGCCGGTGTGTTGCGGCTGAACCCGCTGGCGAGCGTCGACAGCCACGGCCAGTTGTCCATGCTGCGCGACCCCGAAGGCCAGCTGAGCGCCGACGAGGCCGCCGCCGCCCCGGGCTGGAAGGCCTTGCCCGGCGCCGTGAACGCGGGCTTCACGCGCGATGCGGTGTGGATCAGGCTCGAGGTGCAGCGCCCCGCCGACGTGCCGCAGCAACGGTGGCTGGCGCAGTTCAGGAACGCGCTGCTCGATGACGTGCGGCTGTACCGCCGGGACGACGCCGGCCGCTGGCACCTGGCGGTGCAGTCGGGCGAAGACATCGGCCGCGAGAACTGGCCCATCGACGCGCGCAACGTGCAGCTGCCGCTGACCCTGGAGAGCACCGCGCCCACGCCGCTGCTGCTGCGCCTGCAGTCGCGCAACGCCATGTCGACCACCATCGGCTTCGCCGCGCCCGAGGTCTACGCGGGCACCGCGCGGCGCGAGTACCTCTTCTACGGCCTGGGCTTCGGTTTCGGCCTGATGCTCATCGCCTTCCACGCCCTGTTCTGGCAGATGACGCGCGAGCGCGTGAGCGCCTGGTACCTGGTCTATGTCTCGAACGCGCTGCTGGTCGAGTTCCTGTCGGCCGGGTTGCCGCAGCAGTTGTTCGCGATGCCCGCGCGGCTGTCCGACATGCTGCTGAGCCTGTCGATCTGCGCCGGCGTGGGCATCGGCATCCGGTTTGCCGTCATGCAGCTGGGCGCCGACCTGCAGTGGCCGCGCTTCACCCGCGTGGCGATGAACGCGGTGGGCCTGCTGAGCGCCGTGGGGGCGGTGCTGGTGCTGGCCGGTGCCAACGGCGTGGCCATGCAGGCGGTGCAGGGGACGGCGATGCTGTGCATCGTGTGCCTGATCGGCGCGGCGCTGTGGCTGCTGCCGCGCGACCAGGGCCAGGCGCGGGCCTTCCTCATCATCTTCGGCATCTACTACGTGGGCGTGGTGGTGAGCTTCCTGCGCAACCAGGGCTGGCTGCCGGCCGGTGCCTGGACCGACAACGCGACGGCCATCGGCACGCTGCTGCACCTGCTGCTCATGAGCATGCGGTTGAACCGCCGCTACGACCAGCTGCGCCGGGAGAAAGAGGCTGCGCAGGCGCGCCTCGTGCACGTGGTCGGCCGCCAGAACGACCGGCTGGAAGCGGAAGTGCGTCGGCGCACGGCCGACCTGCGCGGCGAGATCGAGCAGCGCCAGCGCCTCGAGGTCGACCTGCGCGCGGCACTGGAGACCGAGCGCCGCGCCAAGCAGTCGCAGGTGGATTTCGTCGCGATGGTGTCGCACGAGTTCCGCACGCCGCTGGCCATCATCCACACCACGGCGCAGCAGATCGCGAAGAACCTCGACGCCGCGCGCGAGAAGACGCTGGCGCGCTGCCAGAACCTGCGCGCCGCCGCACAGCGCATGACCGCGCTGGTCGACGAGTACCTGACTTCTGATCGCATGGAGGCCGGCCAGACGCCGTTCCAGCCGCGCCCCTGCGAGCGCGACGAGCTGCTGGAGCTGTTCGAGGACCTGGTGGCCGACTGGCCAGACGGCCGCGTCGTGTGGCACGAAGGGCAATTGCCGCCGCAGCTGGTGTGCGACCCCGGACTGCTGCGCGTGGCGCTGCGCAACCTGCTGGCCAACGCCGACCGCCACACGCCGGCGGGCCGGACCATCGTGCTGGACGTGGTGCCGGCGGAAGCGGGTGGGCTGAACATCCGCGTGAGCAACCCCGGCGACGCGATTCCGCACGACGAGGTGCCGCGGCTGTTCGAGAAATACTTCCGTGGCCGCCAGGCGGCGCGCTCACCGGGCGCCGGGCTGGGCCTTTATCTCGTGCACCAGATCGCCGAGTTGCATCGGGGGCACGCCCGGCTAGACAGCGCCGGGCAGGACGGTCACGTGCGCTTCAGTCTCGCGCTGCCTTGAAGTGCCTTGAGGGCGCGCAGCTTCAGCGCAGCATCGACGACATCGCCGAGCAGCAGTTCAGCATGCGCACGGCCGACTCCACCGAGTCGGCGCTGAAGCGCAGCGTCACGCCGTCGACGCGCTCGAAGCTCGGCCACTGGCAGAACAGGTCGGCCATCATCGGCGACTGGGTGCGCAGCGTGACCACCTGCGGGCCCTGGAAGACCAGCGGGCGTGCATGGGCGCGCGCGGCCAGCCCTTCGATCACGCCGGCGCGGATCGCCTGGCGCGACTGCTCCGGCGACAGCGACACGCCGCTGTTGAAGCCGGTCGCCTTCTTGGTCTGCACGAAGCTGGCATGCGGGAAGAGTGCCCGGTTCTCGGAGATGAACACGTCGTCGCCGCTGGCCATCACGACCGGCACGCCGTATTCGCCGGCCAGCGCGCCGTAGATTCCGGCTTCGCCGAGTTCCTGGTCGCCCAGCCGGATGCCCGCGAAGGCAAAGCCGTTGATCGTGTGCGCCAGGATGCCGCGGCCCTGCGCGCGCGAGTGGTAGCCCACCATGCACAGCGCGTCCACGCCTTCTTCCACGCCGGCCACCATGCTCAGGTAGCGCGGCTTGCCTTGCACGACACGGGCGCGTGCATCGAGCACATCGGGCGGCATGTTGCGAAAGCCGCCGTGCGAGTCGTTCACCAGCACCTCGGTGGCACCGGCGTCGAAGGCGCCGGCAATCGCGGCGTTGGCCTCCTGCGCCATCAGCACGCGGGCACGTTCGTACTCGGGGTTGCCCTGGCGCGCCTGCTCGTGGTGATAGACGCCTGCAACGCCTTCGATGTCGGTGGAGATCAGGACTTTCATGGACGTGTGTTCAGACGAGAGGTGAAAGGGAAGACGCCGGCAGCAATTCGCCGAGCGCCGCGCGGTGGTTGCCGTCGCGGCCCGTGACCGGCGTGGCGCGCCACAGCGCATGAAGTATGGCCTGCTCGGTGCTGTCGGCCGCGGCCTGGAACAGCCCGTCGAGCCGTGTGTCGTGCAGCATCGCCACGGCCGGCATGGGCCGGTCGGCGCGATCGGGGATGGTGTAGGCGGTCGAGAAGGCCAGCACCAGGTCGCCGCTGCCGTGGCCGTAGACCGAGCCGGTGCGGGCCAGCCCCGCGCCCGCGCGCAGTGCCAGGCGGCGCAGCTGGCGCGCGTCGAGCGGTGCGTCGGTGGCGACGACGATGATGATCGAGCCCTTCTCGGGCTCCGCTGCTTCCTTCGCTGCCTGCAGTGCCGCGAGCCGCTCGCCCACCGCGTGCCCGGCCAGCACCAGCTGCGGCTGGCGTCCGTAGTTCGCGAGCACCAGCGTGCCCACCGTGTGGGTCGTGCCGTCGGCCATCGCCACGCGGCGCGACGCGCTGCCGATGCCGCCCTTGAGCTGGAAGCTCGACATGCCGCGTCCCGCGCCGACCGAGCCCTGCTCGAAATCGGCCCCGGCGGCGTCGAGCGCCTGCAGGTAGTCGGCCTCGGTCACGGCCAGCCGCTGGATGTCGTTGAGAAAACCGTCGTTGCACTCGAAGACCAGCGGGTTCACCGTGGGCAGCGCGCGGCCGGTCTCGGGGTTGGCCGCCGCGCAGTGGCGGATCTGCGCCGTGGCCACGGTGCCGACCGAGAAGGTGTTGGTCAGCGCGATCGGCGTTTCCAGCACGCCGAGCTCGGTCAGCTGCACCAGCCCCACGCTCTTGCCGAAGCCATTGAGCACCACGGCCGCGGCCGGCACCTTGTCGCGGAACGGGTCGCCGGCGTGCGGGCGGATCACGGTCACGCCGGTCTGCACCGGGCCGTCGGCCAGCGTGCGGTGGCCGACCGTGACGCCCGCGACGTCGGTGATGGCGTCGCGCGTGCCCGCAGGCAGGGTGCCGATGAAGGGCAGGGAGGTCGTCGAGGCCATGAAGAGAAAAAGAAGAACGGTCTTACTGGCGGTCGATCTTCGGATCGAGCGCGTCGCGCAGCGCATCGCCCAGCAGGTTGAAGGCCAGCACGGTGAAGAAGATGGCCAGGCTGGGGAACAGCGCCACGTGCGGCGAGGTCACCATGTCGGCGCGGGCTTCGTTGAGCATCGCGCCCCATTCGGGCGTCGGCGGCTGCGCGCCCATGCCCAGGAACGACAGGCTGGCTGCCGTGATGATCGAGGTGCCCACGCGCATCGAGAAGTACACGACGATCGACGAGATCGTGCCCGGCAGGATGTGCCGCACGATGATGGTCCAGTCGGACGCGCCGATGCTGCGCTCGGCCTCGATGTAGGTCTGCTGCTTGAGCACCAGCGTGTTGCCGCGCACCAGGCGCGCAAAGGCCGGCACGCTGAACACCGACACTGCCACCACCACGTTGGTCATGCTGCTGCCCAGGATGGCCACCACGCCCAGCGCCAGCAAAATGCCGGGGAAGGCGAACAGCACGTCCGAGATGCGCATCACGATGCGGTCCCACCAGCCTTCGTAGTAGCCCGCCAGCAGGCCGAAGGCCGTGCCGATGATGCCGCCCACCAGCACCGACAGGAAGCCGGCCGCCAGCGAGATGCGTGTGCCCGCCAGGATGCGGCTGAAGATGTCGCGGCCCAGCGGATCGACGCCGAACCAGTGCGTGGCCGAGGGCCCGCTGTTCAGCATGTCGTAGTCGAAGAAGTTCTCGGGGTCGAAGGGCACGATCCACGGTGCGAACACCGCGATCACCACCAGCAGCAGCACGAACACCGCTGCGACGATGCCCACGGGCTGTTTCTTGAAGCGGCGCCAGCATTCGCCCCAGGGCGTGCGGACCTTGCCGGCGGTCAGCGCAACGGCGACGGGGGACAGTGGAACGATGGATTCGGCAGACACGCCGGTAGCTTGCGTCATGGCTGCGTGCTCACTTGTAGCGGATGGTCGGGTTGATGTAGCCGTACAGCACATCGACCACGAGGTTGATCAGGATGAATTCGAGCGAGAACAGCAGCACCAGTGTCTGGATGACGGGGTAGTCGCGCATCTGCACGGCATCGACCAGCAGGCGGCCCAGGCCGGGCCAGTTGAACACCGCCTCCACGAGGATGGAGCCGCCCAGCAGGAAGCCGAACTGCAGGCCCATCATCGTGACCACCGGAATCAGCGCGTTGCGCAGCGTGTGCTTGAACACCACGCTGGTTTCGTGCACGCCCTTGGCGCGCGCGGTGCGCACGAAGTCTTCCTGGATCACTTCGACGAAGGAAGCGCGCGTGAAGCGTGCCATCACGGCCGCGACGGCCGCGCCCAGCGTGATCGAGGGCAGGATGTAGTGCTGCCAGGTCGCGGCGCCCACCGTGGGGAGCCAGCCCAGTTGCACCGAGAAGATCTGCATGAGCAGCATGCCCAGTGCAAATGCGGGGAATGAGATGCCCGACACCGCCAGCGTCATGCCGATGCGGTCGGGCCATTTGTTGCGGTACACCGCCGACACGATGCCGATCCCCATGCCGAAGATCACCGCCCACACCATGCTGGTGATGGTCAGCATCACCGTCGGGAAGAAGCGCTCGGCAATCTCCGTCGACACCGGCCGCCGCGTGCGGATCGAGGTGCCGAAGTCGCCTTGCACCATGTGGGTGAAGAAGCTCACGAACTGCTGGGGCAGCGGCTTGTCCAGCCCGAGCTCCGAGCGGACCATGGCCACGGTCTGCTCGTCGGCATCCTGGCCGGCAGCAAGGCGCGCCGGGTCGCCGGGGAGCATGTGGACGAACAGGAACACCAGCACTGCCACGATGAGCAGCGTGGGGATCAGGCCCAACAGTCGTTTGAGGAAGTAATTCAGCATGGGATACGGTTGTCGCGAGCGGGCGATGGCACGGTGCCACCGCCCGCCGGACAGTCAGTCAGGAAACGAAGGAGCTGCGATCAGTTCGACACCGACATGGCGTCGATGTTGATGTTGGCGTCGGGCATCACGAACACACCCGACAGGCGCTTGGCGTGCGCCGACAGGTTCTGCTCGGTGACCAGCGGCACGCGCGGCAGGTCCTTGCGGATCTCTTCCTGCGCGGTCTTGTACAGCGCGGCCTTTTCCTTGTCGTCCACCGTCACGAGCGCCTTGGCGATCGCGGCGTCGACCACGTCGCTCTTGTAGAACGACATGTTGTTGAGCTTGGGCGCCCACGACTCGGAGGCGAACAGCGGACGCAGGCCCCAGTCGGCTTCACCGGTCGACGACGACCAGCCCGTGTAGTACATGCGGACCTTGGCCGTCTTGGGATCGGGCCAGGCATCGACCTGCTCGGTGCGCTGGCCCACTTCGAGCGCCTGCACCTGCAGCTTGATGCCCACCTGTGCGAGCTGCTGCTGCACGAACTGGATCGTCTTCTGGCTGGTCGTGTTGTTGTAGGCGCTCCACAGCACCGACTCGAAGCCGTTGGGGTAGCCGGCTTCGGTCAGCAGCTGCTTGGCCTTCTTCACGTCGTAGGGAATGGGCGCCATCTTCTCGGCGAACTTCACGCCCTGGGGCATCACGCCCTGTGCGGGGAAGGCGTAGCCGCCGAAGGCGACCTTGGACAGCGCTTCCTTGTTGATGGCGTAGCCGATGGCTTCGCGCACCTTCGGGTTGTCATACGGCTTCTGCAGCATGTTGAAGGCCAGGAAGCGCGTGATGATCGAGGGCGAGGCCACCACTTCGAGCTTGTCGCTCTTCTTCAGCAGCTCGGCCTGCTCGTAGGGAATGGGGAAGGCAAAGTCGGCTTCGCCGGTCTGCAGCATCGCGGCGCGCGTGTTGTTCTCGAGCACCGGCTTCCACTGCAGGTTGTCGACCTTCGGGTAGCCCTTCTTCCAGTAGCCGTCGAACTTCTTGGCCTTCACGGCGTCGGTCTGCTTCCACTCGACGAACTCGAAGGGGCCGGTGCCCACGGGGTGGAAGGCGATGTCCTTGTTGCCCCACTTCTTCAGCGCGGTGGGCGAGATCATGGCGGCCGAGGCGTGGGCCAGCGAGTTGATGAAGGGGCCGAAGGGCTCCTTCAGCGTGATGCGCACGGTGGTCGGGTTCACGGCCTCGACCTTGCCCACGCGGTTGAACTGGTTGTAGCGCAGCAGCTTGTTGTCCTGGTTCAGCACGCGGTCGAGCGTGACCTTCACGGCTTCGGCGTTGAAGTCGGTGCCGTCGTGGAACTTGACGCCGCTGCGCAGCTTGATGGTGTAGACCAGGCCGTCCTTGGACACGTCGTAGCTCTCGGCGAGCACGTTCTGCACCTTCAGGTCCTTGTCGAACTGGAACAGGCCTTCATAGAAGGTCTTGGTCACGGCCGTGGTGATGGTCGTGTTGGTGTTGTACGGGTCCAGCGTTTCCGGCTGGTAGCCGATGGCCAGCACCACGTCTTTGGCAGCCAGTGCCGAGCCCGAGGCGGCGAGCGCGGCCAGGCCCAGCAATGCGGATGCCCAGCGCAGGGAGGAAGAAGATTGCTTCATGGAAGAACTCCAGTCGGTTCGTGGAAAAAATGCAGGGGGCCTGCGGGTGAAAAAACGGTTCGGAATCAGAAGGCGCCGCCGATGGCATCGAGCCTCAGAAAGCCCCGCCGATGGCGTGGCGTGCGACGAAGTGACCGGGCGCCACCTGCACCAGCGGCGGCACGTCGGGCTCGTCGCCCACGGCGCGGATCGGGCTGGGAATCTCGCCTTCGAGCAGCGCGCGCGGCTTGTGGCGGCGCGACGGGTCGGCCACCGGCACGGCGGCCATCAGCTTGCGTGTGTAGGGGTGTTGCGGCGCCTCGAACACGGCGCGGCGCGGGCCGATCTCGACGATCTGGCCCAGGTACATCACGGCCACGCGGTGGCTGATGCGCTCGACCACGGCCATGTCGTGCGAGATGAAGAGGAACGCCACGCCCAGCTCGCGCTGCAGGTCGAGCATGAGGTTGACGATCTGCGCCTGGATGGACACGTCGAGTGCCGACACCGATTCGTCGGCCACCACCACCTTCGGGTTCAGCGCGAGCGCACGCGCGATCGCGATGCGCTGGCGCTGGCCGCCCGAGAACTCGTGCGGATAGCGCTGCGCCACCTCGGGCGGCAGGCCGACCTTCTGCAGCAGCCAGTCGACGCGCTGCTGCGCCTCGGCACCCTTGGCGATGCCGTGGATGAGCAGCGGCTCCATGATCGAGAAGCCCACCGTCACGCGCGGATCGAGCGAGGCGAACGGGTCCTGGAAGATGAACTGGATGTTGCGGCGCAGTGCCTGCAGCTCGCGCGTGGGCAGCTCGCGGATGTTCTTGCCGCCGAACTCGATCGCGCCACTCTGGCTCTCGACCAGGCGCAGCAGCGAGCGGCCCGTGGTCGACTTGCCGCAACCCGATTCGCCGACCAGCGCCAGCGTCTCGCCGGGGTACAGGTCGAAGCTGATCTTTTCCACCGCGTGCACGCGGCGCTTCACGCGGCCGAAGATGCCGCTGCGCACGTCGAAGCGCGTCACGAGGTCGCGCACGCGCAGGATCGGGCCGGCGTCTTCGCGCACGGTGGTTTGCGGTGTGGTGTCGGTGCAGGGCACGGTGTCGGTGCTGTCTTCGGTGCCGGATTCGGTACGAAGGAGCTCGAACTTGGCCGGCAGGTCGGTGCCCTGCATCGCGCCGAGCTTGGGCACGGCCGACAGCAGCGCCCGGGTGTAGGGGTGCTGCGGCGAGGCGAACACGGTGTCGGAGCTGCCGGCCTCGACCTTGTCGCCGCGGTACATCACGAGCACGCGGTCGGCAATTTCGGCCACCACGCCCATGTCGTGCGTGATGAAGAGCACGCCCATGCGCATCTCTTTCTGCAGCTCGCGAATGAGCTGGAGGATCTGCGCCTGGATCGTCACGTCGAGTGCGGTGGTGGGCTCGTCGGCAATCAGCAGCTGCGGCTTGCACGACAGCGCCATCGCGATCATCACGCGCTGGCGCATGCCGCCCGACAGCTGGTGCGGAAAGCGGTCGAGCACGTTGCGCGCTTCGGGGATGCGCACGAGTTCGAGCATGCGCAGCGCCTCGGCGCGCGCCGCCGCGTTGCTCTTGCCCTGGTGGATGCGGATGGCCTCGGCGATCTGGTCGCCGGCGGTGAACACCGGGTTCAGCGAGGTCATCGGCTCCTGGAAGATCATCGCAATGTCCGCACCGCGGATGCCGCGCATCGTGCCGTCGCGTGCCTGCGCCAGGTCGAGCACTTCGCCGTTGCGGCGGCGGAAGGCCATGCTGCCGCCGAGGATGCGGCCACCGCCGTGTTCCACCAGCCGCATCAGCGCGAGCGAGGTGACCGACTTGCCCGACCCCGATTCACCCACCACCGCGAGCGTTTCGCCGTGGTCGACATGGAAGGACAGCTTCTTGACGGCGTCGACCGTGCGCTCGGAGGTCGAGAAGCGCACGGTGAGGTCGTCGACGGCGAGGACGCGGCCGTCGGGCAGGTTCAGGGCAGGGGAGGACATGGCGGATGCGGGAGAAAAAGAGGGCGGGCGTCAGGCGAAGATGGCCGTCACGGGGGCTTCGTCGCCGCGCGCGTGGCCGCGGTACATGCCTTCGGTGTTGAAGGCCAGGCTCAGGTTGCCGTGGCGGTCGACGGCGATCAGGCCGCCGGTGCCGCCGATGGCGGGCAGCGACTCGTGCACCACGGCGTGCGTGGCCGCTTCGAGCGTGGCGCCGCCGTAGGCCATGCGCGCGCAGATGTCGTAGGCGGCTGCGACGCGGATGAACATCTCGCCGCTGCCGGTGCACGAGATGGCAGCGGTGCGGTCGTCGGCGTAGGTGCCGGAGCCGATGAGCGGCGTGTCGCCGACGCGGCCCACGCGCTTGTTGGTCATGCCGCCGGTCGAGGTGGCGGCGGCCAGGTGGCCGTGCATGTCGAGGGCCACGGCGCCGACCGTGCCGAACTTCTTGTCTTCGTCCAGCGGCGGCTTGGTCATGGCGGCGCCTTCGTGGTCGGTGACCACGCGGCCCGTGTCGCGCACGCGGTACAGCTGCTGGCGGCGCGCGTCGGTCGAGAAGAAAAAGGGCTCGACCATCTCCAGGCCGCGGTCGCGCGCGAAGGCCTCGGCGCCCGCGCCGGCCAGCAGCACGTGGGCGCCGTCCTCGAGCACGGCGCGCGCGGCGCGCACCGGGCGGCGCACGTGGCTCACGCCAGCAATGGCGCCGGCCGCGAGCGTGGCGCCGTCCATCACGGCGGCGTCGAGCTCGTGCGTTTCCTCGTGCGTGAACACCGCGCCGTAGCCGGCATTGAAGAGCGGGCAGTCTTCGAGCATCTCGACCGCCAGGCAGGTGGCGTCGAGCGCGGACATGCCCTTGAGCAATGCGGCCTGCGCGGCGCGCACGATGGCCTGCAGCGCGTCGTGGTAGGCCTGCGCCTGCTCGGGGTTGGTGGTCGAGGCGCTGATGGTGCCGGCGCCGCCGTGGATGGCGATGACGGGCGTGACGTTCTTCATCGGGGAGCTTTCTTCTTTTTCTTGCCGGCGTCGGAAGCGACGGCGGCGGGGAGGGAGGGCATGGAGACTTCGCCGCGCGCGTGGCCCTGGCCCAGCCCGCCGTGCAGCCACGGGCGCACCGCCTGCAGGATGCGGCCGGCCGACTGCGCCGCGCCGGGCGCGCGCAGGGCGACGGCGCTGGTCAGTGCCTCGATCAGCGCGAGCACGCTGGTCTCGCAATTGGGGCGGTAGCTGGTTTCGGTCTGGCCATAGAGCACCACGTCGGCCAGCGGCGCGATGGGCGAGCTGGGCCGGTCGGTCAGCGCGAGCACCGCGCAGCCCTGGCCGCGCGCGATCTGCGCCAGCGCCACCGTGTCGGTGAGGTAGCGCGGAAATGTGAGGCCGATGAACAGGTCCTGCGGCCCCGCATGCATCAGCGTGCGCGCCGAGTGCGTGACGCCGCTCACGCTGGAGAGCATGCGCACGTCGCTGCAGGAGCCATCGAGCCCGTGCTGCAGCAGCCCCGCGAGCCAGGCGCTGGCGCCGAAGCCGCCGATGTAGATCGAGCGGGCCTTCAGGATGCGCTGCACCGCGGCTTCGCAGGCGGCGTAGTCCAGCGACTGGCGCGTGGCTTCGATGTTGCGGCGGCTCTCGTCGAGCGCGGTGGCGAACACCTCGGCCACCGTGGTCGGGTGCTCCAGGTTGCCGCGCAGCCGCTCGACCGGTGCCACCAGCGGCTCGAAGCCGCGCACGAGCTCGGCGCGGAAGGCCGCGTAGCCGTCGAAGTCCAGCGCGCGCGCAAAACGGTTGGCCGTGGCGACCGACACGCCGGCTGCGGCGGCGAGCTCGTCGATGGGCAGCGTCGCGACCTGCAGCGGATGCCCGAGCACGAAGTCGGCCACCTGCCGGTGCGAACGCGTCAGCCGCGGCAGCGCCTGCGCAATGCGCTGGGCCACGGTGGTGCCTGGGGTGTCGACGTTGGTGCTCATGGGGCGGGCGATGCACCGGGAAGGGTGCGAGTGATGTAAATCGGTTTACAAATATATGTCAGTTATGAAAATTTTCTGTCATTCCCGAGCGATATCGCAAGTAGCGGGCCAGCCGTGAGGGGCTTTGGCGAGGGGCGGAAGGGGCGTGTTTCCCTTGTGGGGCGGCGTGTTCCGGGCCGTTGGGGCGCGGTCTTCAGGGATTTCCCTGATGCTGTCGTTTCATCCCCACGGGCGGGGGATCGGGGGCTTTGGAAACGAACGAATTAACTGCGATGGTCGGGTTGCATGGCGACATTGACGGCCTTCAGGCCAGCCCTGAGTATCCCGAGCGGTGCGATTGGCACCGGGGAACGAGGAACCAAAAAATGAGACAGGAATGGCTTCGCCGCGCGTGCGCGGTGATGGGTGGCTTTGTGCTGGTTGCGGCCGTGACCGCATGCGGCGGCGGTGGGGGCGGAGGGGGTGGCGGGGGCGGTGTGCCGCTGATCCTGCCGCCGACGGGCACGGCGCCCGTGCAGCCGGCGCCTTCGGCCAATGGCCGGGTGGTGTCGGACACCGTGACGTCGAGCGTCAACAACGTGCGCTACCCGATCGAGGTGTTCATTCCGGCGGCGTACGACAGCAGCAGCGACGCCGTGCCGATCATCTACGCCTTCGACGGCGACGCGACCAACGGCCTGCCCGACACGCGCTTCACCAACCTCAAGAACGTGCTGCTCAAGCGCGGCACCAAGGCCATCCTCGTGGGCATCGGCAACACCGCGCGCCGGCAGGAGGACTACAACTTTCCGGGCGCCAACGCGTACCACACCTTCCTCACGAAGGACCTGGTGCCGTTCATCGAATCGAAGTACCGCGCCGACCCGAAGAAACGCATGCTCACAGGCCTCTCGACCAGCGGCAACCTCGCGGCGACAGCACTGTTCCTGGAGGCGCCCGACAACCTCGTGTTCTCGTACTTCATCTCCATCGAGGCGGCCTTCTGGCAGCAGGAGGCCGAGAACAACGCGCTCGAAAAGAAGATGTTCGACGCGCTCGCGGGCCGGCCGTTGCCTGTCACGCTGATCCTGGCGCACTGCGCCAGCGGCTGCAACGAAGTGCCGGTGAAGGCGATGTACAAGCGGATGTCCGAACGGGGCTACGTGGGGCTGCAGCTCATCGACACGGAGTTCAATTCCACGCACGTGGGCACGGACGTGCTCGCGTTCGACGACGCGATCGTGCGGATCTTCAAGTAAGGCTTCGCGGCGAACCGGGCAAGCCGGTTCGCGCCACGCGCTCAGTGGGCGGAAGGACTCGGCGGGTAGCCGGCTTCCGTCAACGCTGCCACCAGCGAGGGGCGGTCTTCGGTGGTGTCGATGCGCACCGTTCTTTGCTTCACGTCCACTTCGAGCCTGGCCTGCGGGTCCAGGTCCTTGATGGCGCGAGTGATGCGGCCGGCGCAACTGCCGCAGGTCATCGACTGGATTTCAAACGCTTGCATGAGGGTGAGTCCTTTCAAAAGAGTGGCTCGCAGTCTCAAGCTTGGCATCGTGTGAAGGTCAAGCGCGGCGAAGGCCTGACCCCTGGCGTGCCAAGGTCATGCGCCGTTTGCGTTTGACTCTCTCATGGTGTGAAGGTTGAGACTTCGCGCTTTGGCTCGAAGGAGAACCCCATGGAACATCCCACGGCGCCGGCTGCTGCGGCGCGCTTGTCTCTAGCCGATGTCGTTGCGCGCTCCGGTGCATCCGCGCAACTGTTGAGCGATTGCGAATCGCTCGGACTGCTCGACGACACGGCGCACGCGGGCCGTTATGACGAGCGCGCCGTGTCGACACTGCGCTTCGTGCGACGCGCACACACGCTGGGTTTCGACACGCCGGAAGTCGTCGAGCTGCACGCCCTGTGGCAGGACGGTCGTCGTGCAAGCTTCGACGTGAAGCGCGTCGCGCTCGAACGCGCCGACGACCTGGCCCAGCGGATCGAAGAGCTCGCGCACATGAAGCGCCTGCTGGAGCGCCTGGCCCACTGCTGCGAAGGCGACGAGCGCCCGGAGTGTCCGATCCTCGATGAGCTGGCCGGGCTCAAGGGCTTCGCCGGCTGCGAAGCACGGCGTGCCTGAAGCCGATCCTCAACCCGGGATGTTCGGCTCGACCAGCTGGGCCAGCGCGACCAGCGATTCCTGCCAGCCCAGGTAGCACATCTCGACGGGAATCACGTCGGGGATGCCTTCCTGCACGACGGACATGTCCGTGCCGCACGAGACCGCGGTCAGGACCACCGTGGTCTTCATCGTGCCCGGCAGGTGGGGATCGTCGAAGCTCGCGTCGTAGGCAATGCGCTGGCCGGGCACGAGTTCCAGGTACTTGCCGCCGAACGAATGGCCGTGGCCGGTGCCGAAGTTGGTGAAGGACATGCGCCACGCGCCGCCCACCACCGGCTCCATGGTGTGGACCTTGCCGGTGAAGCCGAAGGGCGGCAGCCAGCGCTCGAAGGCGCCGGGCTCCACGAAGGCACGGTAGAGCTTGTCGGGGGTGGTGCGCAGCACGCGGTGCAGGCGAACGGTGTTGGTGGCCATGGTTGCTTTCTCCTGATGAAGTACAGAGGACGACCCTCTGTGATGACGTCGGATGAGCCCGCTGCGATTCGACAGGTGCAGGATCAGGAAAAACCCTGAGCCCACACCTCGCGCTTCAATCGATGAACCGCGCGACGATGTCCTGGAACGACGGCAAGTCCATCTGCGTGTGGCCGCCCTCGTAGCCCTTCAGGCTCAGCTGCAGACCCTTGTAGTTGCGTGCGGCGATCTGGTCGCGCAGCGCGGTGATCTCCGGGCCGCCGACGTTGCTGATGGCATAGCCCAGCAGCAGGGTCACGGGAATGTCGCGCGTGCTGCTGTTGGCGTACATCTGGCTTTCGAGCGGATCGAGCTGGCCGCGCGCGCCGGCGGCGGGCGGGTCGGATGCGAAGAAATGCTGGAAGGTGAACGTGCCCGCCGCGCCTTCGGTGAAGAAGGCGATGACCGTGAAGACGCCGCCGTTCGACAGGCCCGAAAGCATGCGCCTGGCAGGGTTGGCCCGGTAGTTCGATTCGACATGCGGCACCAGCTGGGCGACGAGGAACTCGTGGTACGCCTTGGCGCCCGGCATCAGGTAGTCGGTGTTGCGGCGTGAGGTGCCCCCGATGCCGACCACGATGGCTTTCTTGCCGGCCTTCTCGAGGATGTCGGTGAAGTTCTGGAAGCGCGTCACGCTCTGGTTGTAGACCGCGTCGCCGTCGGTGATGTAGACCGTGGGGTAGCTCGCCGTGGCGCCGTCGTAGCCGGCCGGCAGGTAGACCTGGATCGGGTAGGTCGCTTCGGTGGCGGTCGACTTCATCGAACTGCTGACCACCCGGCTGCGCCCGGTGTCCGCGGGCGGTGGCGTCGGCGTGCCGCCGGCCGGTGGCAGCGGCAGCATCGCCACACCGCCTCCGCCGCCCCCACCACCCCCTCCGCCGCCGCAACCTGAAAGCCCCAGCAGCAAGGCGCAGCCCGCTGTGAACATGAGCCGGCGAAGAATCCCTCTTGTCTGCATGTGGTGTTCCTTGTTGGTGAGAACCGTGGTGGCGGAAGCCGGGGCGATCTTAGGGGGTATGGGCTGCCGCCGTCTTCTGCATGAACACACTCAACGGATCGTCCGGGTAGTCCCCGAAGCGCTCGCGCCGCGCATACCCCGCGCGCGCATAGAAGGCCAGCGCCTCGGGCTGGCTCACGCCCGTCTCCAGCCGGAACATCGCGCATCCGCGCGCCGCCGCTTCGCCTTCGAGAAAGCCCAGCACCTTGGCCGCGACGCCTTGCCCGCGGTTCTGCGGGCGCACGTACATGCGCTTGAGTTCGCCGTAGCCGGGGTTCATGACGACGGCGCCGCAGCCGATGGCCGTGCCCGCCACGTCGCGCGCGACGGCGAACAGCACATGCGCCGCCGACAGCGCGGCAATGTCGATGCCGTAGTGGCTCTCGGGCGGGTACAGCGGCTTCTGGTACGCATCGAGGTCGTCGATGAGTTGGATGACGTCGGGCTGGTTCGGGTTTTCGATCGAGATCTGCATCGTTCGATCGTACCGAGCCGACGCGCTGCAAAGCCCGACGCGCAACGGGGTTCTGCGCGGCGGCCAACAATGGCCGCGTCATTCATCTGGTTCGTCAGTTCATTGATTGAAGGAGTAGAACTTTGGAATACCGTCATCTGGGCAAATCAGGCCTCAAGGTCCCCGTGCTGAGCTTCGGCACCGGCACCTTCGGCGGCAAGGGCGAGTTTTTCAGCGCATGGGGCAGCACCGACGTGGCCGAGGCGCGCACGCTGATCGACATCTGCATGGACGCCGGCGTGAACATGTTCGACAGCGCCGACATCTACTCGGGCGGCGCCGCTGAATCGGTGCTGGGCGAGGCGATCAAGGGCCGGCCGCGCGACCGGCTGCTGATCTCGACCAAGGCCACCTTCCGCAGCGGCGAGGGGCCGAACGACGTGGGCTCGTCGCGTCACCACCTCGTGCAGGCGGTCGATGCCTCGCTCAAGCGTCTGGGCACCGACTACATCGACCTGTTCCAGCTGCACGGTTTCGATGCCAGCACGCCGGTGGAAGAAACGCTGTCCACGCTCGACGACCTCGTGCGCGCGGGCAAGCTGCGCTATGTGGGCGCGTCGAACTTTTCGGGCTGGCACCTGATGAAGTCGCTGGGGGTGTCCGAGCAGCGCGGCTACGCGCGCTACGTGGCGCACCAGGCGTACTACTCGCTGGTGGGCCGCGAGTACGAGTGGGAGCTGATGCCGCTGGCGCAAGACCAGGGCGTGGGCGCGGTGGTCTGGAGCCCGCTGGGCTGGGGCCGGCTCACGGGCAAGATCCGCCGCGGCCAGCCGTTGCCGGCCAACAGCCGCCTGCACGTGACGGCCGACATGGGCCCGCCCGTGCCCGACGAGCTGCTGTATCGCGTGGTCGAGGCATTGGAAAAAGTCGGCGCCGAGGTCGGCAAGACGGTGCCGCAGGTTGCCCTCAACTGGCTGCTGCAACGCCCGACAGTGTCCAGCGTGGTGGTCGGCGCACGTGACGAGGCGCAGCTGCGCCAGAACCTCGGCGCGGTGGGCTGGAACCTCACGCCCGCGCAGGTGGCCGAGCTCGACGCGGCCAGCGCGACCACGCGCACCTACCCGTACTGGCACCAGCAGGGCTTCAAGGAACGCAACCCGAACCCGGTCTGAGCGGGTTCAATCGGGTGTCAGCCCCAGCACCCACTGCTTGAAGTGCTCCAGCGCCCCGGAGGCCGGCCGGCCTTCGGGGTACGCGAAGTAGTAGCCCTGGTGCACGTCCAGGTGCCGGTCCACCGGGATCACGAGTTCGCCGGTGCGCAGTTCCTGCTCGACCAGGATGCGCGGCGCCAGCCCCACGCCCATGCCCGCCGCCGCGGCGGCCACCACCATCGTGAACAGCTCGTAGCGCGGCCCGCGCGAGGCGTGCACCGTGTACTCCCATTCCTGCTGCGCGTACCAGTCGCGCCAGGCATGGGCGCGCGTGCTCAGGTGCACGTGGCGGCAGCGCTCGAAGCCGGCTTCGTCCCACCGGGCCTGCGCGTCGCGGAACGCGGGGCTGCAGATGGGCACCATCTCGCCTTCGGAAAAGATCAGCCCGCCGCGCGTGTTCGGCCAGAACTGGTCGCCGAAGTAGATCGCCGCGTCGTACGCGTTTTCCTGGAACGAGAAGGGCTGCGAGCGCGCCGACAGGTTCACCGTGATGTTCGGGTGCAGCCGGCTGAAATCGGGCAGCCGCGGAATGAGCCATTGCGTGGCAAAGGTCGGCACCACGGCCAGTTCGAGCACGAAGCCCATCTCGTGGCCGGCGCTGATCTCCAGCGTGTCGCGGCGGATCTGGTCGAGGTGGCGGCGGATGCGCGCGGCGTACTCGCGGCCCACGTCGGTGAGCGTGAGCCGCTTGCGCACGCGCGAGAACAGCGGCACGCCCAGGCGCTGCTCCAGCATCGCCACCTGGCGCCCGACCGCGCTTTGCGTGAGCGCCAGCTCGGTCGCCGCGCGGGTGAAGCTCCCCAGGCGCGCCGAGGCTTCGAAGGCCTGCAGCGCGCCGAGGTTGGGAATGTCTTTTCTCATCGCGCTATTCTGGCGGGAGCTTGCGCGGCCCGGGCAACGAACCGGGCCCGCACATCGAAGACACGGAAAGGCATCACATGCGGCGTGTGGCGATCATCGGCGGCGGGGCCATCGGCTCGGCCATCGCGTACTTCCTGGGCGCCGACCCGACGGGCGAGGCCTTCGACATCACGGTGGTGGAGCGCGACTTCTCGTACCGGCAGGCCTCGTCGGCGTTGTCGGCCAGCTCGATACGGCAGCAGTTTTCCACCGCCATCAACATCGAGATGTCGCTCTACGGCATCGAGTTTTTTCGCGCGCTGGGCGAAACGCTGCGCGTGGGCGACGACGTGCCGGACATTGGCCTGGTCGAGCCGGGCTACCTGTACCTGGCCTCGCCGGCGGGTGTCGAGGTGCTGCGAGAGAACCACGCGACGCAGAAGGCGCATGCGGTGGACGTGGCGCTGTTGACGCCCGATGAACTGAAGGCGCGCTTCCCGTGGATCTCGATCGAGGGCATCGCGCTCGCATCGCTCGGCCTTTCGGGCGAGGGCTGGTACGACGGCTACAGCCTGCTGCAGGCCTTTCGCAAGAAGGCGGTGTCGCAAGGCGTGCGCTATGTGCAGGCGCGGGCGACGGGTCTGCAGCGCGAGGGCCGCTGCGTCACCGGCGTGCAGCTCGACGGCGGCGACACGCTGCAGGCGGACATCGTCGTCAACGCGGCGGGCGCGTGGGCGGCGCCGGTCGCGCAGTGGGCCGGCATCGCGCTGCCCGTGCACGGTCGACGCCGCAGCGTGTTCAGCTTTTCATGCCCGAGTGCCTTGCCGGGTTGCCCGCTGGTCATCGACACCTCGGGCATCTGGCTGCGGCCCGAAGGTCGCCAGTTCATCTGCGGCTTTGCGCCGCCCGAAGACCGGGACCCCGACGATGCACCGCTCGAAGTCGACCACGAGGCCTTCGAAAGCTTCATCTGGCCGGCGCTGGCCGAACGCATCCCGGCCTTCGAAGCCGTCCGCATGACGGGCGCCTGGGCCGGCTATTACGAGATGAACGTGTTCGACCACAACGCGATCCTCGGCCTGCACCCGGACTGCGACAACCTCTACTTCGCGAACGGCTTCTCGGGCCACGGGCTGCAGCAGTGCCCGGCGGCTGGGCGCGGCATCGCGGAGCTGATCCGCTTCGGCGGCTACCGCAGCCTCGACCTGTCGCCGTTGTCGTTCGCGCGCATCCTCGAGAGCCGACCGCTGCGCGAGAAGAACATCATCTAGGGTTGCTGCTCCGCCGGCTTGATGTCCCCCACGGGCGACAGCAGCGCCGGGTCGAAGGCGGCGAGTGCGCGACCTTCCTTCAGGCGTCGCGGCCAGTCGGGGTTCGACAGCGCGCCGCGTCCCAGCGCCACGAAGTCGGCACCGCCCGCGAGCGCCGCTTCGGCGCGCCCCGGGTCGTGCAGGCCGCCGTTGGCGACGATCGCTAGGCCGGGCGCGTGGCGGCGCGCGAGCTGCAGCAAGCTAGGCCCCGCATCGCCGAAGGCCGGTCGCCAGGCCTCGAACTCGGTGACGTGCAGGTAGTCGATGCCGCTGTGTGCCAAGGCCCCGAACACCGTCGCCGCGCCGGCTTCGGCTTCCGGCCACTTGTGGCCGAAGTCGTTGACCTTGCCTTGCGAGATGCGCACGCCGACCGGCGCCGACGCGCCCAGCATCTGCCGCACGGCGCGCACCACCTCGACCGTGAGCTGCACGCGCTGCGCGAGGGCGCCGCCCCAGCGGTCGGTGCGCGTGTTGGTGTGGCCGCTCAAGAATTGGTCGAGCAGGTAGCCGTTCGCGCCGTGGATCTCCACGCCGTCGAAGCCCGCCACTTCCATCGCCAGCAGCGCGGCCCGGGCGAAGCCGCGAATCGCTTCGGCGATGTCGGCATCGGTCATCGCGCGGGGCACCGGGTACTCGCCTTCGCCGCGGTAGGCCGTCATCTGCGTGCCCAGCGGGCGAACGGCCGACGGCCCCGCCGTGTGGTCGCGAAAGCGGTTGAACTGCGACAGCGCGCCCGCATGCATGAGCTGCGCGATGGCGCGCCCGCCTGCGCCCTGGATCGCCTTCACCACCGGGCGCCA
The DNA here is from genome assembly GCF_058800845.1 of Variovorax sp. GW822-FHT04E09. Taxonomy (NCBI): domain Bacteria; kingdom Pseudomonadati; phylum Pseudomonadota; class Betaproteobacteria; order Burkholderiales; family Comamonadaceae; genus Variovorax; species Variovorax sp. GW822-FHT04E09. The sequence goes on along the minus strand of NZ_JBXAMR010000001.1, from coordinate 742,301 downwards.
CGCGCGGGCTTGTTCGCCATCGATCAAGCCGGGCTGGCGGGCATAGCCTTGCGCATACGCCGCATCGGTGTAGATGCCTTCGGTGATGACGAGCCCGAAGCCGCCCCGCGCAAAGCGCTCGTAGTAGCGGGCCATGGTGCCGTTGGCGTGGCCCTCGGGCGAGGCGCTGACGCGCGTCATCGGCGCCACGGCGAGCCGGTTGGGCAGCTGCAGGCCGTGCAGCTTCGCCGGCGCGAGCAGCGGCGTGCTCATCGGGCGTCTCCGGGCGCGACGGCGATGGCCTCGATCTCGATCATCGCGTCGGGCGAGTACAGGCCCGAGACCTCCACGATGGTGTCGGCCGGGTAGGGCGCCGAAAACCACTGACGGCGCAGTTCGACGATCTTCGGAAAGTTCGCCATCGAGGTCAGGAAGATCGTCACCTTGACCACGCTGCCCAGGCCCGTGCCGGCGGCCCGCAGCACGCGGTCGAGGTTCTTGAAGGCCTGCTCGGCCTGGCGGTCGAAGTCGCCCTTGCCGACGATCTCGCCGTCGTCGCCGATCGCGGCCTGGCCGGAGACGAAGACCAGGTTGCCGAGCTGGATGGCCTGGGACAGCAGGAAGGGCGCGTAGGGGTCGGGTTGCGTGTGGATCTGCTTGGGTTGGAGTTGCATGACAGGTGCCTTCTATGGTGAATTTCAGATCAGCCGTGGAAGTGATTTCTTCCCGCGACCCCTGAAATTTAGGGATGAAGACGGCGCCCGACAAAGGCTGATTTTTCAACCGATGGATGAGTTAAGCTAATCTGTCTGCATGCGAAGACTTCCTCCCCTGGGCGCATTGCGCGTGTTCGAGGCCGCGGCCCGCCGGCTGAGCTTCAAGGCGGCTGCCGACGAACTGCACGTCACGCCCACCGCCGTCAGCCACCAGATCAAGCAGCTCGAGGAAACGCTCGAGGTGCGCCTGTTCGAACGCGGCACGCGGCAGGTGCACCTGACGGCCGCCGGGCACCAGCTGTTTCCCGCGCTGCGCGACGGCTTCGACAGCTTCGAGCGCGCCGTCGACGGCGTGCGCCGGCTGAAGGGCACGCGCATCGCCACGCTGTCGTCCACGGTCGGTTTCATGGCCCGGCGGCTGGCGCCGCGTGCGGGCACCTTCCGCGACCTGCATCCCGAATGGACGCTGCGGCTGGACGCCACCAACCAGGTCGTCGACCTCGACACCGAGGCCGATGCGGCGATTCGCTACGGCAACGGCCGCTACGCCGACCTGGTCGTGGAGCCGCTGTTCCAGGACCACTACGCGCCGGTCTGCAGCCCCGCGCTGGCGGTCGTGGCGCGGCAGGACCTGAAGGCCGTGTCGCTGATCCATTTCGAATGGGGGCGCGCGGGGCGCGACGAAACGCTGGCGCCCGTGTGGCGCACCTGGCTCGCGCGCGCGGGCCGCACCGACGTCGATGCGCAGGCCGGCCTGTCGTTCACCGAAGAGATCCACGCGGTGCAGGCCACGGTCGCGGGGCAGGGCGTCGGCCTGCTGAGCCTGGCGCTCGTGGCCGACGAGCTGGCGTCGGGCCTGCTGGTGCAGCCCTTCGCGTTGTCGGTGGAGAGCTACCGCTACGACCTGGTCTACAGCCCGCGCGCCGCCACCCGGCCCGCGACGGGGGTGTTGCGCGACTGGGTGCACCGCGAGTTCGGCGCTGGCGAAAAGAAGGCATAGTGGCAGGCATGACTGCCCAGACCCTGTACGCGCAAAAGCGCGTTTCCGCCGCCGATGCCGTGCGCCAGGTGCGCAACGGCGACATGATCATCGTGCCCACGGGCGTCGGCGAGCCGCCCTCGCTGCTCACGGCGCTGTCCGAGCAGCGCCGCGACTTCCGCGACGTGAAGGTGGCGCAGATCCTGGCGATGCGCAAGTACGCCTACATCGACCCCGAGACGGTCGAGCATGTGCGCCACGTCGCGCTGTTCTTCGGCGGTGCCACGCGCGCGGGCGGGCAGGCCGGCTGGATCGACTTCATTCCGAACTACTTCTCCGAGATCCCGGCGCAGATCGAGCGCGGGCAGATCGCGGCCGACGTGGTGTTCAGCATGGCTTCGCCGATGGACTCGCACGGTTACTTCGCGCTGAGCCTGGGCCCCGACTACACGATGGCGGCCGTGGCGAAGGCCCGCGCGGTCGTGCTCGAGGTGAACCCCAACGTGCCCTATGCGCACGGCAACTGCCACGTGCACATCTCGCAGGTGGCGGCGCTGGTGGAAAGCAGCGAGCCGGTGATGGAAGTCGGTTTGCCCAAGATCGGCCCGGTGCAGGAAGCCATCGGCAAGCACGTGGCCGACCTGATCGACGACGGCGCCACCTTGCAGATCGGCTACGGCGGCATTCCCGACGCGGTGGTGATGCAGCTCACGGGCAAGCGCGACCTGGGCATCCACACCGAGATGATCGGCGACGGCATCCTCACGCTGGTGGAAAGCGGCGCGGTCACCAACCGCCGCAAGAACTACCTGCCGGGCAAGTCGGTCGCGACCTTCGCGCTGGGATCGAACAAGCTGTACCGCTTCATGGACCGCAACCCGGGGCTGGAGATGCACCCGGTGAACTTCACCAACGACCCGGCGCTGGCGGGGCTGAACGACAACCTCATCGCCATCAACGCCACCATGCAGATCGACCTGCTGGGCCAGTGCGGCTCCGAGAGCCTGGGCCATGCGCCGTACTCGGGCACGGGCGGGCAGTCGGACTTCGTGCGCGCGGCCAACCGCTCGCGCGGCGGCAAGGCTTTCATCGTGCTGCCTTCCACAGCGAAGGACGACACCATCTCGCGCATCGTGCCCTCGCTGTCGCCGGGCACACACGTGAGCACGAGCAAGAACGACATCAACTACGTCGTCACCGAGTACGGCGTGGCGCAGCTGCGCGGCAAGTCGGCCAAACAGCGCGCGCAGGAGCTGATCGCGATTGCGCATCCGGACTTCCGGGCGGAGCTGACGGAGCAGGCGAAGCAAGCCAAACTGCTCTGAGTTTCGTGGGGCGCAGGGCGTGACTTAGGGCACTCCTGCGTGGCCCGGGCGCGGGCTACATTCGCTGCGATGAGCATCTCGTTGCGACACATCTTCCTGCTGGGCGCGGCCTGCGTGCTGTCCGGCCAGGCGTTCGCTTGCAGCGGACCGGGCCAGCCGGGATGCCCGCCACCGAACGCGCCGGGCTGGCCCCACAACAGCCGGCCGCCGCCCCGGGACACCGTGCCCATACTGCCCGGCGGCACGGGCCGCTACAGCGACCCCGACGAGTACCTGGCGCCGCCGCCGCCCGACCCCACCTTCTCGTACAAGTGGGGCGCGTACGTCATCGACAAGTCGAAGGGCGCCTTCGGCGGGGTCGACAACCGGGCGACCCAGGCCGATGCCGAAAACAACGCCATCGCCCAGTGCGTGGGCAACGGCGGTACCGCCACCGGCTGCCGCAGCATGACGCTGACCTGGCAGGAAGGATGCGGCGTGGTCGTGATGGGCCGCAACGTGCTGTCGATGAAAGCCAACAAGCTGCAAAGCGCGGCGCAGGCGGAAGCGATGGCGGAGTGCTCCGCGCACGCGAAGGACTGCAAGGTCGTTACCGCGCGCTGCAACGCGCTGGTCGTCAATCGCTGATCAGCTGGCCTTGGTTGCCCGCACCAGCGACGGCGTGGCCTTGTAGCTCTCGGGGAAGAGCTTCTTCAGGTCGTCGATCTTCGGCAGGTCGTTGATCGCGATGTAGGGCTGGTTCGGGTGCAGCGTGAGGTAGTCCTGGTGGTAGTCCTCCGCCGCATAGAAGGGCTTGGACATCTCGACCGTGGTCGCCAGCGGCTTGTTGCCGAAGGTCTTGGCCTGGTTCAGCTGGGCGATGTAGGCGTTGGCGATGCGGGCCTGTTCGGCGTTTTCGGCGAACACGGTGGAGCGGTACTGCGGGCCGGTGTCGGGGCCCTGGCGGTTGAGCTGGGTCGGGTCGTGCGCCACCGAGAAGTAGATCTGCAGCAGCTTGCCGTAGCTGACCTTGCGCGGGTCGTAGCTGATGCGCACGGCCTCGGCATGGCCGGTGCGGCCCGAGCCGACCTCGTCGTAGCGTGCGGTACGGGCCTCGCCGCCCGCATAGCCCGAGAGCGCATTGCTCACGCCCTCGACGCGCTGGAACACGCCCTGCACGCCCCAGAAGCAGCCGCCCGCGAACACGGCGGTGGCGGTGGTGGCGCCCGCAGGTACGGTGAGGTCGACCGTGGGCGCGGGCACGCGGCGCGCGGTCTCGGCGAAGGAGGGGGCCGCGTGCCAGGCGAAAGCGGCGGCGGCGAGCGTGCCGGCGGCGATGGCGAAGGATTTCATGGCGGTCTTTCGTAGGGAGCGCAGGAAAGGGACGGTGATCCCGATCCCGCCGACCGTCAATGGCGGCGGGTCGGGCAGAGAAAGAGGCTTACTTCTTCATCTCGTCCTTGCCCATCGCGTCCTTCTTCATCTCGTCCTTGGCCATGGCGTCTTTCTTCATGCCATCTTTGGCCATGCCGTCCTTCTTCATGGCGTCCTTGCCCACGGCGTCTTTCTTCATCCCGTCCTTGGCCATGCTGTCCTTCTTCATGCCGTCCTTGGCCATGTCGTCCGCGGCCAAGGCCGAGGCGCCGGCGAAGGCCATGCAGGTGGCGAGGAGGGTGGCGGTGAGCTTGTTCATGTCGGTCTTCCTGAGTTGAGGTTGGGTCTTGTTGTCGAGATCGGCCTGGTTCCCTGTCGGAATTCGGCCTCGCGCTTTCTTCGGCAGTCGAGCGGCTGTGGCAGCCCCTCAGCTCCCTCCGAACCAGTTGTAGCCCTGGTCTTCTCAGTAGCCACCGGGATAGGTGTTGGTCACGTACATCGCCTGGATGTGCTTGGGGTTCTTGTAGCCAAGCTTGGTCGGCATGCGCAGCTTCATCGGGAAGCCGTACTTCGGCGGCAGCGGCTGGCCGTCGTAGTTCAGCGCCAGCAGCGTCTGCGGATGCAGCGCGGTCGGCATGTCGATGCTGGTGTGGTAGTCGTCCGCGCACTGGAAGCCGACGTACTTGGCGCTCAGGTCCGCGCCGACGTGGCGCAGGAAATCGGCAAAGCGCACGCCGCCCCACTTGCCGATGGCGCTCCAGCCTTCCACGCAGATGTGGCGCGTGATCTGGTCCTGCTGCGGCAGGGCGCGCAGCTCGGCGAGTGTCCAGCGGCGCTTGTCGGCGACCATGCCGCTCACTTCGAGGCGGTAGGTGGCTTCGTCGACCTCACGGACTTCGTCCTCGCCGTAGTAGGCGTTGAACGGAAAGGGGCGCGTGATCTCGGCTTCGGTGTAGGTCGGCGCCAGCCGCGTCGGGCTGAAGAGCCAGCCCTGCACCTCGTCGTTGAAGCGCGAGACCTTCGAGAGCGCTGCTTCCACGTGGCTGTCGTCGCTGATGCTGCAGCCGGTGAGCATCGACAGGCCGCCCAGCGTCAGCGAACGGCGCAGGAACAGGCGGCGCGAGGGGGCGTCGAGTTGGCGCTCGATGAGGGCGCGGGCTTCGCGCACCACGGCGTCGCCGTCGACACCGACCAGGGGAGGGCGTTTGAAAAAGAGGCTCATGGGGTGTGGGGCGCGCGACCGCGCAGCATGGTGAGCAGGGTGCGGGGCACGAGCGCCACCATCACAAGGTGCACGGCAACGAAGGCCACCAGGGCCGCCATCGCCACGAAGTGGACGCGGCGCGCGGCTTCGTAGCCGCCCAGCAGCTCGCGCAGCAGCGGAAACTGCACCGACTTCCACAGCACCAGCCCCGACAGCACGATCGCGACGAGGTCGACGATCACGAACAGGTAGGCGAGCTTCTGCACATGGTTGTAGTGGCGCGGGTCGGCGTGCGAGAGCCTGCCGCCGAGCGCGGCCCGCGCATCGCGCCAGAGACCGGCCGGGGTGAGCGGAAAGAACTTGCGCGCGAAGCGCCCGCTGGCAAGGTTCAGCACCAGGTAGACCCCCCCGTTGAACACCAGCAGCCACATCGCCGCGAAGTGCCACTGCAGCGCGCCGCCGAGCCAGCCGCCCAGCGTGATCGCGGCCGGGAAGCGAAAGGCAAGGAAGGGCGCCGCGTTGTAGATGCGCCAGCCGCTGGTCACCAGCACCAGCACGGCCAGCGCGTTGAGCCAGTGCGTGACACGCATCCACAGCGGGTGGATCGGTCGGTGGTCGGGGGCGGCGCGTGTCTGCATGGGCCGGATTGTTGGGCGCACCCCCTCGCCGATTCATCACGCAAAGTTCAAAGATTCGTGATAACTCCGAGGGGCGTCTCGCGGGACAATCGCGGCCATGGACACCGCCAAACGCGTGCTGATCGTCGAGGACGACGCCCACATTGCCGAGCTGCTGCGCATGCACCTGCGCGACGAGGGCTACGCGGTCGAGCACGCCGCCGACGGCAACGCTGGCCTGCGCGCGCTGGAGCGCGGCCAGTGGGACGCGCTGGTGCTCGACCTCATGCTGCCCGGCATCGACGGCCTCGAAATCTGCCGCCGCGCCCGCGCCATGGCGCGCTACACGCCCATCATCATCGTGAGCGCGCGCTCGAGCGAAGTGCACCGCATCCTCGGGCTGGAGCTGGGCGCCGACGACTACCTGGCCAAGCCCTTCTCGGTGCTGGAGCTGGTGGCGCGCGTGAAGGCGCTGCTGCGGCGCACAGACGCGCTGGCGCGCAACGCGCGGCTGGAGTCGGGCAGCCTCACGCTGGGCAACCTCGACATCGAGCCGCTGGCGCGCGAGGTGCGCGTCGACGGCAAGCCGATCGAACTCACGCCGCGCGAGTTCGACCTGCTGTACTTCTTCGCGCGCCACCCCGGCAAGGTGTTCTCGCGGCTTGACCTGCTCAACCAGGTCTGGGGCTACCAGCACGACGGCTACGAACACACGGTCAACACGCACATCAACCGGCTGCGCACCAAGGTCGAGGCCGACCCGGCCGCGCCGCGGCGCATCCTCACGGTGTGGGGGCGTGGCTACAAGCTCGCGGCCGATGAGGCCGCACCGAAGGGTGACGTATGAGCGCCGCGCCGGGCCGCCCCAAGCAAGCTCGCTCCCGCCTGGCGGGAAGGCGCGAAGCGCCAAGGGTGCTTCAATGACGATGGCCTGGGCCACGCTGTCGCGGCGCCTGTCGATCGCGTTCGCAGTGCTGCTGCTGGCCTGCTGCGGCGCCTCGGCGTGGCTGCAGATGCGCGCCGGCGCGCAGCACGCGCAGGAGGTGACGCAGCGGTTGTCGCTCGGGCTTGCGGCCCACATCGCGCAGAACACCGAGCTCATGAAGCCCGGCGGCCTCGACCCGGTGGCGGTGAAAGACCTGTTCGACAAGCTCATGACCGTCAACCCCAGCGTCGAGGTCTACGTGCTGGGGCTCGACGGCCGCATCGAGGCCCAGGCCGCGCCGCCCGGCCACCTCAAGCGCGACAAGGTGGCGCTCGGCCCCATCCGCCGGCTGCTGGCCGGCGAGCGGCTGCCCATCGCGGGCGACGATCCGCGCAGCCCCGACGGTGCCAAGGTCTTCAGCGCCGCGCCGCTGCGCATGGGCGGGCGCGATGCCGGCTACGTGTACGTGGTGCTGCAGGGCGAAGACCACGACGCGCTGGCCGCCAACCTGTCGGCCGACACCGTGCTGCGCACCACGCTGTGGTCGATGGCCTTGGTGGCGCTGCTGGGGCTAATCGCCGGGCTGGTGGCGTTCCGCCTCATCACCCGGCCGCTGCGCGAGCTGACGGCGGCGGTGCGCCGTTTCGAGGCCGAGGGCATTGAGGCGCTGGAGCGCGAGGCGCCCATGCCCGCGCCGCCGCGCCATGCCGACGACGAGATCGCGCAGCTGCAGCAGGCCTTTGCGCAGATGACACGCCGCATCGCCGAGCAGTGGCGCGAACTGAGCCTGCAGGACCGCCAGCGCCGCGAACTTTTCGCCAACATCTCGCACGACCTGCGCACGCCGCTCACCTCGCTGCACGGCTACCTCGAGACGCTGCTGCTCAAGGCCGGTACGCTCAGCGAGGAAGAGCGCCGCCGCTACCTGGAGATCGCACTCGGCCAGAGCCGCAAGGTGGGCCGGCTCGCGCAGGAGGTGTTCGAGCTGGCGCGGCTTGAGTACGGCGTGGTCAAGCCCGAGAAAGAGAACTTCGCGCTCGCCGACCTCGTGCAGGACGTGTTCCAGAAGTTCGAACTCGCGGCCGAAGCGCGGCGCCAGCAGCTCAAGCCCGACATCGCGCCGAACCTGCCCGTGGTGTCGGCCGACCTCGGCATGATCGAGCGCGTGCTGACCAACCTGCTGGACAACGCCATCCGCCACACGCCGGCCGGCGGCGAGATCGAGGTGCGCCTGCGCCCGTCCGACGCCGGCGTGGCGGTGCAGGTGAGCGACACCGGCCCGGGCATTCCGGGCGAGCTGCAGAAGGGGCTGTTCACGCGGCCGGCCTTTGCCGACGGCGGTGCGCGCGGCGGCGGGCTGGGGCTGATGATCGTGCAGCGCATCCTGCAGCTGCACGGCAGCGACATCCGGCTCGTGCCGCAGCCGGGCAAGGGCGCGGTGTTCCTGTTCCGGCTCGGGGGCGCAACGGGGCGTTGAGCCCGGCGGTCGACGGGTTTGCCAGCGGGCGGCGGGCGATGCTACAAGCGAAGCGGCATCACCCCCCAAGAACAGAAGGAGACCCCCGACCATGCCCGCTTTCGAGACCGTCCTGATCGACAAGGACCCGCAGCACCCGCGCATCGCGCGCCTCGTGCTCAACCGCCCCGAGAAGCTCAATGCCATCGGCGACAGCACGCCGACCGACATCCGCCGCGCGGTCGAGTGGGCCGAGGCCGACGACGAGGTGCATGTGATCGTGGTCGAGGGCGCGGGCCGCGCCTTCTGCGCCGGCTACGACCTGGGCGACTACGCCGAAGGCCACGGCCGCGAAGGCCAGGCCGACCATCCCTGCCGGCAGGAAAAAACGCCGTGGGACCCGATGCTCGACTACGCCGCCATGAAGCGCAACACCGAGGACTTCATGTCGCTGTGGCGCTGCCGCAAGCCGACCATCGCCAAGGTGCACGGCTACGCGGTGGCCGGCGGCAGCGACATCGCGCTGTGCTGCGACCTGCTCACCATGGCCGACGATGCGCGCATCGGCTACATGCCCACGCGTGTGTGGGGCTGCCCGACCACCGCGATGTGGACCTACCGCCTCGGCGCGCTGCGCGCCAAGCAGCTCATGTTCACGGGAGACACCATCACCGGCACGCAGGCGGCCGACTGGGGCCTGGCCAACTTCGCGGTGCCCGCGGCGCAGCTCGATGAGGCCACGCTGGCGCTCGCGCAGCGCATCGCGGGCGTGCCCAGTTCGCACCTCATGATGCACAAGATGGTCGTCAACCAGGTCTGGCACTCGATGGGGCTGGAGCAGACCCAGATGTTCGCCACCGTGTTCGACGGCATCACGCGTCACAACCCCGAAGGCATGTGGTTCCGCCGCCAGGCCGAGGCCGAAGGCTTCAAGAGCGCGGTGCAGTGGCGCGACAGCGGCCGGCCGATTCCGGAAGGCGATGAAGCCCGCGCACGCATCGCCGAGCTCGAGGCGAAGCTGGCTGCGCGCGGCTGAGCGCGATGGTTCGCGCGGTGGCTTAGCCGCCCTTGCGCCGCTTCACCACCACCGTGGCCTCGAGGCCTTCGTAGGCCTCGGCGTCGCCGTACCAGCTGCCCGAGATGGGCGCCGCCAGCGCGGGGTCGCGCGCCACGCCCACGCGGATCAGCTGGCCGCTGCCCATGAGGTTGTTGGTCGGGTCGAAGGCCAGCCAGCCCGCGCCCGGCAGGTAGGCCTGCAGCCAGGCGTGCGTGCTGCCGGCGCCGGTGACCGATTCGCCGGGCGCCTGCCCGGTGGCGTCGTTGTCCAGCGAGGCGTCGTAGAGGTAGCCCGAGACGAAGCGCGTCGCGATGCCGAGACGGCGCGTGGCTTCCATCATCAGCAGCGCGTAGTCGCGGCAGCTGCCGCTGCCCAGCGCCAGCGTCTCCAGCGGCGTCTGCGTGCCTTCCTCGTCGCGCGCCTTGTATTCGAAGCTCTGGCCGATGTGCGCGTTCATGCGCGTGAGCACGTCGCGCGTGCTGTTGGGCTGGTCGGTGTGCAGGAACTGGTGCGCCCAGCGGATCAGCGTGCCGTTGGCATCGTCGTTGTGGTGCGGGCGCAGGTAGTGCTCCAGGTCCAGGCGCTCCTGCACCGAATAGGCAAAGGGCAGGAACTCGGCCGACGGGTCGAGCGTGAGCAGGTCGCGCTGCGACGGCGGCACGTGCTCGATGGTGAAGGAGCACACGATGCGCAGCTCGGTCGCCTCGCCCAGCGGCTGCACCAGCGCGACGGAGTTCGAGTACGGGTCCTGGATCAGCCGCGTGAGGGCCTGCGGGCTCACCTGCAGGTCGGTGGCGAGCACCCGCAGGTCGTGGCTGTCGCGCGGACGGAACATCACGCGGTGCAAGCCGAAGGTCACCGGCTTGTTGTAGCGGTAGACGGTGGTGTGGGTGATGTCGTACTGGATGGCCATGGCGCGCATTGTGCGATGCGCGCGTGACCTCGGGTGACGGGAAACCCAGAACGAGCCGATTCAGTCCGATCCGGGCCAGAGCCGCTGCGTGCCCAGCGCCTTGGCAAGCGTCGCGGGCAAGGGCAGCGGCTCGCCATGCCACTGCGCCGCCAACAGCTCGGCGCACAGGGTGGCAAAGCTCAGGCCGCGCGAGCCCAGCGCGGTGCAGGCCCACAGGCCCTCGTCGGCCCCCGGGGCCAGCGGGCCGACCAGCGGCCGGCGGTCGCCCGAGGCGCAGCGCACGCCGACCCAGGCATGGGTGTCTCCGCGTTCAAAGGCGGGCGCGAGCGCGGCGGCGGCGCCGGGGTGCAGGCGCGCGAGCCGGTCGCGGTTGGCGAGGCGGTCGGCGTCGTTGGGGGCGAGGTCGGTGTTGTCGCGGTCGAAGGTGGCGCCGATCAGCCACAGCGGCTGCGGTGCCTGGCCGTCGGGCACGCCGGCGATCAGGTGGCCGTCGCCGTTGATGGGGGTGACGGGCAGGGCGGCGGGGTCCGCGCGGCCCCAGGCGACTTGGCCGCGTACGGGTTGCAGCGGCAGGTTGGGTGCGAAGTGGCGGGATGCGAAGCCCGCGGCCACGACGACGCGGTCGGCTTCGGAGAGCAGGGCGCCGGTGTCGTCGAGCAGCTGCCAGTTGCTGTCCGTGCGTGCGAGGCGCGCCACATGGCTGTTGCCGCGGAATTCGACGCCCGGTTGGCTCAGCCACGCGGCGATCAGGCGGTGCGGCCGCACCCAGGCCGCGCGCGCATGCCACAGCGCCGGCGTGTCGGGCGGCAGGCCGGCTGCGGCGAGCCGATCGGGCTGTGCGGGCCAGGATTCGTTCGGGCCCTGAGCGCTCCAGCCGGGCGGCACGCGCACGTCGCCGTCGGGCCGGCGTTCGAGCGAGCCGTGCGCGCCCCAGTCGCGGCCGGGGTCGAGCCGCAGCGCCAGTTCGGTCCAGGTGGCGCGGATGCCGGCGCGCGTGAGCCGCGACAGCAAGGCGTCGTCGGATGACACATGCGGCGCCAGCAGCCCGACCGGCAGGCCTGACGCGCCCGAGGCCGGCGTGTCGGCCGCGTCGAGCACCGTGACCCGCCAACCGCGCCGCGCGAGGCTGGCCGCGACCGCAGCACCCGCGAGCCCGGCACCGATCACCGCGCAGTGGCCGGGCGCGTCGACGCCTTCGCGCACCGGCTGGCGGCGCCGCACCGTCCAGGCGGGCGCGAACACGCCGCGCAGGCTGCCGTGGCGCGAATCGAGCTGGAAGCCGTTCTGCATCAGCGCATGGCGCACCCCGTCGTCGTCGGTGCGGGCCGCGAGGCCGGTGCCCTGGCGGGCGAAGCGCGACACCGCCTTGAGCGTGTCGGGTGAGGCCATCGCCGAGCCGAAACCGTCGAGGAAGAGACTGTCGGCCTCGAAGCGCTGGGCGCGCAGCATCGGCTGCAGCTCGCCCACGCACAGCGTGAGCAGCACGCGGCCGTCGTCGAAGGCCAGCCGATGAAAGCCCGGCAGCAGCCCGGTCCATTGGCGGGCCAGTTCCGCGGCGAGCGGCGCCAGCGCCGGGTCGGCCTCACCGGCGCGCAGCAGATCGCCGGCCGGCGCCGGATGGGCGTCGACCGCGACGTAATGCAGCAGGCGCGACCGGTGCGGGTCGGCGCGCCAGGCCTGCCAGGTTGTCAGGAAATGAAAGCCCAGCCCGAAGCCGGTTTCGAGAATCCGCCATTGCGGGCGCCCGGACCAGGCGGCGGGCAGGCCGCAGCCGTCCAAAAACACACGGCGCGAAAGCGCCGGTGTGTCGTTGTCGAGGGGGGAGGTGTCGCCGGAGCGCGCGCCGAGCGGGGTGCCGTCGGCGGCCACGCCGGACTCAGTTCGAGGGGGGAACGTAGCCTTGCGCCACGTCGGCGCCTTCGCCGAAGAAGTGCTTTTCCATCTGGCGCGCCAGGTACTGGCGGGCGCGCAGGTCGGCCAGGTTCAGCCGGTTTTCATTGACCAGCATGGTCTGTTGCTTGAGCCAGGCGGCCCAGGCTTCCTTGCTGACGTTTTCCCACAGGCGCTTGCCCAGGTCGCCGGGGTACGGCGGAAAGTCGAGTCCTTCGGCCTCTTTGCCGAGCTTGATGCACTGAACCATGCGTGCCATTTGATTGCCTCTTGTGGGGGAAAGCGGTTGCTTAGTTGATTTGGCTATTAAGAACTGAAAACTTGGTCGTTCCAGTTCCTATATGTCGTATTCAGAATACGTGGCTTCATTGATATGCCTTTTTAAGAGCAAGACACCATGAGCCTTCGCCGCGACTTTATCAAGCTTTCCCTGGGTGCCGGCGTGGCCGGTGCCTTGGCCCTGTCGGCATTGCCGTCGTTTTCGCAGGGTGCGGCGGGTGCCAAGGGCCCCGTGACGCTGCTGAACGTGTCGTACGACCCGACCCGCGAGCTGTACGTGGACTACAACCAGGCCTTCGCCAAGTACTGGAAGGCCAAGACCGGCCAGGACGTGAGCGTCAAGCAGTCGCACGGCGGCTCGGGCAAGCAGGCGCGCTCGATCATCGACGGCATCGATTCCGACGTGGCCACGTTGGCGCTGGGCGGCGACATCGACGCCCTGGCCACGCACGGCGGCCTCGTCAAGGCCGACTGGCAAAAGCGCCTGCCGCACAACTCCGCCCCCTACACCTCGACCATCGTGTTCCTGGTGAAGAAGGGCAACCCCAAGGGCCTGAAGGACTGGGACGACCTGGTCAAGCCCGGCGTGCAGGTGATCACCCCCAACCCCAAGACCTCGGGCGGCGCCCGCTGGAACTACCTGGCCGCCTGGGAATTTGCCAAGCGCAAGTACGGCGGTGACGCCAAGGCCAAGGAATTCGTCGGCAACCTGTACAAGAACGTGCCCGTGCTCGACACCGGCGCGCGCGGCTCGACCATCACCTTCGTGCAGCGCGGCGTGGGCGACGTGCTGCTGGCCTGGGAAAACGAAGCCTTCCTGGCGCTGAAGGAATTCGGCCCCGAGAAGTTCGAGATCGTCGTGCCGTCGATCTCCATCCTGGCCGAGCCCAGCGTGGCGGTGGTCGACAAGGTGGTCGACAAGAAGGGCACGCGCGCCGTGGCCGAGGAGTACCTGAAGTACCTGTACTCGGACGAAGGCCAGGACATCGCTGGCCGCAACTTCTACCGCCCGACCTCGGACAAGGCCAAAGCCAAGTACGACAAGCAGTTCCCCAAGCTCACGCTGGTGACCATCGACCAGGCCTTCGGTGGCTGGGCGAAGGCGGACAAGGAGCACTTCGCCGACGGCGGCTCCTTCGACCAGATCTACGCGCCGAAACAAAAGTAACCCCCCAGGCTGCGCGCACTTCGTGTCGCTTCGCCCACCCCCCTGCCGGGGGCGGGCCGGCCGCTTCGGGCGGCCGTGCGCGGCGGCCCCCACGCGTTAGCGCTCCTCTTCATCGAACCAAGGTTTCCTGTGTCCGTTCTCCTGATTGCCGGCAGCCCCTCGGCCCCGTCCCGCTCCACCGCCTTGCTCGACGCGGTGGGCGAGCGGCTGGCCCAACGCCATGCGCGCATCGAGCGGCTCGCGATCCGTGACCTGCCGGCGCAGGCGCTGCTGCTGGCCGAGTGGGCGCATCCGGCCATCGAGCGTGCCATTGCCCAGGTGGCGGCGGCCCGCGTGATCGTGGTGGCCACGCCGGTCTACAAGGCGGCCTACAGCGGCGTGCTGAAGGTCTTTCTCGACCTGCTCTCGCAGAATGCGCTCAAGGGCAAGACGGTGCTGCCGCTGGCCACCGGCGGCAGCCCGCACCACATGCTCGCACTCGACTACGCACTGCGCCCCGTGCTGCAGTCGCTGTCGGCGCGCCACATCCTGCCGGGTGTCTACGCGAGCGATTCGCAGATCGCGCTGACGCCCGAGAACGCCTACCAGGTGCACCACGACCTGGCGGAGCGCCTGAACGAGGCCGTCGAGGTGCTCGCGACCGAAGGCCTGAAGCTGCCGGCGACCCATGGCTTCGAGCCGGTTCCTTTCTCCCGTGTGCGATGTAGCGTCTGACGACCGGGTTCGCTGCTGAACCCGGCCCCGGCCAGACCTCTTTCCGTTCCCCGTTTTTTGAAGCCGCCTGCGCGCGGCCGGGGGATCGCTTTGCCCCACGTTTTTGCACCAAGGAATTCCGCATGAACCCCGTCGCTCCCGAAGACTCCGTGTTCGAAGTCGCGCCGCGCTCCTTCTGGCAGGCGCTGCGCGACCTGGCCATCAGTGCCATCGTCGTCACCGCCATCGCGCTCATCGTGAGCTTCATCTCCGCCGCCTCGGCACACGCCCAGACGCAGACGAAGGCCAGGGGCGAGCTGCGCATCGGCTACCAAAAGTCGGCCAGCCTGTTCGTGTTGCAGAAGGCGCAGGGCACGCTCGAGAAGAAGCTCTCGCCGCTGGGCTTCGGCGTGAAGTGGGTCGAGTTCCCGGCCGGCCCGCAGCTGCTCGAAGGGCTGAACGTCGGCGCGGTCGACGTGGGCTATGTCGGCGAGGCGCCGCCCATCTTCGCGCAGGCCGCGGGGGCGAAGTTCGTCTACTTCGGCTACGACCCGGCCGCGCCGCGCGCCGAGGCCATCCTCGTCACCAAGGATTCGCCCATCCGCTCCGTGGCCGACCTCAAGGGCAAGAAGGTCGCGCTCAACAAGGGCAGCAACGTGCACTACCTGCTCGTGAAGCAGCTGGAGAAGAACGGCCTGAAGCTGTCCGACATCCAGCCCGTGTACCTCGCGCCCGCCGATGGCCGCGCCGCCTTCGAAAGCAAGAACGTCGACGCCTGGGTGATCTGGGACCCGTTCCAGGCCGCCGCCGAGAAGGCCACCGGCGCCCGCGTGCTGGCCGATGGCGCGCCTGACGTGGTCAACAACTACCAGTACTACCTGGGCGAGCGCGGCTTCGTGAAGAAGCACCCGCAGGTGATCGATGCGCTGTTCGCCGACTCGGTCGAGCAGGGCATCTGGCTCAAGAAGAACCTGCGCCAGGCCGCCGAGCTGATCGCGCCGCTGCAGGGCCTGCCCGTGGACGTGGTCGAGCTGGCGCTGCGCCGCTATGAGTTCAACGTGAAGCCGATCACCGCCGCCGTCGCGGCCGACCAGCAGCAGATCGCCGACACCTTCTACGCGCTGAAGCTCATTCCCAAGCCCATCAAGGTCAGCGACGCGGTCGTCACGGCCCAGCCCTGAACAGTTTCGAAGGACCCCATTCCATGACCCGCATTGCCATTCCCCGCCGCCGCCTGCTCCAGGGCGCGGCCGCCGCCCTCGCGCTGCCGTCGTCGTTCGCCGCCCTGGCGCAGGCCCCCGCGCGCCAATTGCGCATCGGCCATCAGAAGGGCTACCTGAGCGTGCTCAAGGCCCGCGGCACGCTCGAGAAGCGGCTCGCGCCGTTGGGCGCCACCGTGAAGTGGACCGAGTTCACGGCCGGCCCGGTGCAGCTCGAGGCGCTGAACGTCGGCTCGATCGACTTCGGCGACGTGGGCGAAGCGCCGCCCATCTTCGCGCAGGCCGCCGGCGCGCCGCTGGCCTACGTGGGCGCCACGGTGCCGCGCCCGAAGACCGAGGCGGTGCTGGTGCCCAAGGGCTCGGCCATCCAGACCGTGGCCGACCTCAAGGGCAAGAAGATCGCGCTCAACAAGGGCTCGAACGTCCACTACTTCATCGTCAAGCTGTTCGAGAAGCACGGCCTGGCGTACAGCGACCTGAACCTGGTCTACCTGCCGCCGGCCGATGCGCGCGCCGCCTTCGAAAAGGGTTCGGTCGACGCCTGGGTGATCTGGGACCCGTTCCTGGCCGCCGCGCAGCAGTCGCTCGACGCGCGCATCCTGGCCGATGCCGTGGGCGTGGTCGGCAACCGCGCCTACTACTTCTCGTCGCTCGACTACGTGGCGAAGAACGCCGACGTGCTGGCCGTTGCGATCGAAGAGGTCAACAAGATCGACCAGTGGGGCGCCGCCCATCGCAACGAACTGGCGACCGAACTGTCGGCCATCTGGGGCCTGCCCAAGGCGGTGGCCGACCTGTCGCAAGGCCGCACCGCCTACGGCACCGGCCCGATCACCAAGGCCATCCTGGCCGAGCAGCAGCAGATCGCCGACACCTTCTTCGCGCTCAAGCTGATTCCCAGAAAGATCAACGTGCTCGAAGCCGCCGGCGCGGGGATCGCGTGATGGCCGCCGTGTTGTCGACTGCGCTGCACGAACGCGCCGGCCACGTGCTGGCCATCACGGCGCGCGCCTGGGGCGTCGTGTCCGCGGCGCGCCGCCTTCCTTTCCTGCTTGCCGTCTGAACGGGCAAGCCAACGAACGATCGAGAGTTTCCGATGCAGATCTTCTGGTTCCTCCCCACGCACGGCGACAGCCGTTACCTCGGCACGAGCGAAGGCGCGCGCGCCGTCGACCTGCCGTACCTGCAGCAGATCGCCGGCGCGGCCGACCACCTCGGCTACGAAGGCGTGCTGATTCCCACCGGCCGCTCCTGCGAAGACCCGTGGGTGATCGCGTCCAGCCTGATCGGCGCGACGAAGAAGCTCAAGTTTCTGGTGGCGGTGCGCCCGGGCCTGCACCAGCCCAGCCTGGCCGCGCGCATGGCCGCGACCTTCGATCGGCTCTCGGGCGGGCGCCTGCTCGTGAACCTCGTCACCGGCGGCGACCAGGCCGAGCTGGAAGGCGACGGCGTGTACCTCGACCATGCGGCGCGCTACGAGCAGTCGGCCGAGTTCATCCGCATCTGGCGCGAGATCATTGCGCGCAGCCACGAGACCGGCACCTACGACTACGAGGGCAAGCACCTGAGCGTGAAGGGCGCGCGGCTGCTGTTCCCGCCGGTGCAGAAACCGTATCCGCCCGTGTGGTTCGGCGGCTCTTCTGCGGCGGCGCATGACCTCGCGGCCGAGCAGGTCGATGCCTACCTGACCTGGGGCGAGCCGCCCGCGGAAGTGTCAAAAAAGATCGCCGACGTGCGCGCCCGCGCCGAGCGCCAGGGCCGCACCGTGCAGTTCGGCATCCGCCTGCACGTGATCGTGCGCGAGACCGAGGACGCCGCCTGGAAGGCCGCCGAAGAACTCATCAGCCGCGTCGACGACGAAACCGTCGCGCGCGCCCAGGCCGCCTTTGCGCGCATGGATTCCGAAGGCCAGCGCCGCATGGCCGCGCTGCACGCCGGCGGCGCCAAGCGCGGGCGCGCCGACCTGGAGATTGCGCCCAACCTCTGGGCCGGCGTGGGCCTGGTGCGCGGTGGCGCGGGCACGGCGCTGGTCGGCGACGCCAAGACCGTGGCGGCGCGCATCGAGGAGTACGCGGCACTGGGCATCGACAAGTTCATCTTCTCGGGCTACCCGCACCTCGAAGAGGTCTACCGCTTCGCCGAGCTGGTGTTCCCGCTGCTCTCGCGCAAGGCGAAGACGCAACTCGCGGGCGGCTCGCTGAGCGGTCCTTTCGGCGAAGTCGTCGCCAACCTCGACGCGCCTTCCCGACTCGTCTCGCAAAGCTGAGGACTCGCATGACCGAACAAGTACAGGAACTGCCGGCGGTGGCGCCGGCATCGAACACCGCAGGGGACGCATTGCGGGGCTTCGGCCTCAACGTCGCGAAGCGGCTCATTCCGTGGCTGGTGCCCGTGGGGCTGATCGTCGTCTGGCAGATCGCCTCGTCGCTGGGCTGGCTCTCGACGCGCGTGCTGCCGGCACCGCTGGACGTGGTCAAGGCCGCGTGGTCGCTCACCGTGTCCGGCGAGCTCTGGACGCATGTGAAGGTGAGCGCGGGCCGCGCGCTTGCGGGGCTGGCCATCGGCGGCGGCGCGGGGCTCGCGCTGGGCCTGCTCACGGGCTCGGTGAAGTTCTTCGAAACGCTGCTCGACTCCACCATCCAGATGGTGCGCAACATCCCGGCGCTGGCGCTGATTCCGCTGGTGATCCTGTGGTTCGGCATCGACGAATCGGCCAAGCTCTTTTTGATCTCGGTGTCGGTGTTCTTCCCGATCTACCTGAACACCTTCCACGGCATCCGCAACGTCGACCCGCAGCTCATCGAGATGGGCCGCACCTACGGCCTGTCGCGCTGGCAGCTGTACCGCGAGGTGATCCTGCCGGGCGCGCTGTCGTCGATCCTGGTGGGCCTGCGCTTCTCGCTGGGCCTGATGTGGGTGATCCTCATCGTGGCGGAGACCATCTCGGCGCAGGCCGGCATCGGCTACCTCACGATGAACGCTCGCGAGTTCCTGCAGACCGACATCGTGCTCGTGGGCATCCTGCTGTACGCGCTGCTCGGCAAGCTGGCCGACCTGTTCGCACGCGGCCTGGAGCAATGGTGGCTGCGCTGGCACCCTGGCTACCAGAAGAAGCCGGCGAAGTGAAGGCAGGGCACATGAACCACCTCATCAATCGCCGCACCGCCATTGCGACGCTGGGTGCGCTCAGCGCAGGTGCCGTGCTGGCACAGCAACAACGGCCCGCCACCGTGCGCTTCGGCTACCAGAAGTCGTCCACGCTGATCGCGCTGTTGAAGGTGCAGGGCACGCTCGAGAAGCAGCTCGTGCCGCTCAATGTGACGCTGAGCTGGCACGAGTTCACCAGCGGCCTGCCGCTGCTCGAAGCGCTGAACCTCGACAACCTGGACATCAGCGCCGACGTGGCCGACACCGTGCCCGTGTTCGCACAAGCGGCCGGCGCCGACCTGACCTTTCTGGCGCAGGAAGCCCCATCGCCGGCCGCGCAGGCCATCGTCGTGCGCGACGAGTCGCCGCTCAAGACCGTGGCCGATCTCAAGGGCAAGAAGGTCGGCTTTGCGAAGGCGGCCGGCGCGCACTACCTGCTGATCGCCGCGCTGGAGAAGGCCGGCCTGTCGTTCAAGGACATCGAGCCCGCCTACCTCACGCCGGCCGACGGCCGCGCCGCCTTCGAACGCGGCGCCATCGACGCCTGGGTGGTCTGGGACCCGTTCCTGGCCGCGGCCCAGCGCCAGTCGAAGGTGCGCATCCTGGCCGACGGCGCGGGCATTGCGTCGTACCAGCGCTACTACCTGGCGAGCACCAAGTTCGCGAAGGCGCGGCCCGACGTGCTGCGCGTGGTCTACACCGAACTAGAAAAAACCGGCAAGCGGGTCAAGCAGCACCCCAAGGAAGCCGCGGCCTTGCTCGCGCCCGTGTGGGGGCTCGACGCCCCGACCATCGAGCAGGCCAACAGCCGCCGCAGCTACGCCGTGCGGCCGGTGGTGGCCGGCGGGCTGGCCGAACAGCAGCGCATCGCCGATGCCTTCTTCGCCGAGAAGCTGCTGCCCAGAAAAATCGATGCGCTGAACGTGGCGCTGTTCAACCCCGGGGCCTGACTTCATGAGTGCCGTTCTGAAAGACATCCAACCTCAAGCCATTGCCGGCGGCGTGCGCCTCGAGGCGCGCGGCCTGCACAAGCGCTACGGCGCGCGCGAGGTGCTGCGCAACACGCAGCTGACCATCGAGCCGGGCCAGTTCATCGCCATCGTGGGGCGCAGCGGCTGCGGCAAGAGCACGCTGTTGCGGCTCATCGCGGGCCTGGAAGAAGCCACCTCCGGTGGCCTCTACACCGACGGCAAGGCCGTGAGCGGCCTGCACGACGACACGCGCATCATGTTCCAGGAAGCGCGCCTGTTGCCGTGGCGCCGCGTGCTCGACAACGTGACGCTGGGCCTGCCGAACGATGCCAAGGCGCGCGGCAAGGAAGTGTTGGCGCAGGTCGGCCTGGCCGACCGCGAGAACGAATGGCCGGCGCGCCTGTCGGGCGGTCAGCGCCAGCGCGTGGCCCTGGCGCGCGCGCTGGTGCACCACCCGCGCCTGCTGCTGCTCGACGAGCCGCTGGGCGCGCTCGACGCGCTCACGCGCATCGAGATGCACCGCCTCATCGAGAACCTGTGGCAGCGCCACCGCTTCACCGCGCTGCTGGTGACGCACGATGTGCAGGAAGCCGTGGCGCTGGCCGACCGCGTGATCCTCATCGAGGACGGCCGCATCGCGCTCGACGAGAACATCGCGCTGGCCCGCCCGCGCTCGCAGGGCGACCCGGCCTTTGCCGCGATTGAAAAACGAATCCTCGACCGGGTGCTGCAGAAGTCCGAAGAGACCGATGTGGAAAGCACCGATGCCAGCTGGCTCACGCCCCAGGCCCACGCCCTGCGCTGGGCGATCTGAGTCGTTTCATCCATTCCCCCTTTGAAAGGCAGTCGCATGTCGCAGAACTGGAAATTCGAAACCCTGTCGGTCCACGCCGGCTACTCGCCCGACCCGACCACCCGCGCGGTCGCGCCGCCGATCTACCAGACCGTGGCCTACGCCTTCGACAGCGCGCAGCACGGCGCGGACCTGTTCGACCTGAAGGTGCCGGGCAACATCTACACCCGCATCAACAACCCGACGCAGGACGTGCTGGAGCAGCGCGTGGCCGCGCTCGAAGGCGGCATTGCGGCGCTGGCGCTGGCCTCGGGCCAGGCGGCCGTGACCTACGCGATCCAGACCATCGCCGAGGCCGGCGACAACATCATCAGCAGCACCGCGCTGTACGGCGGCACCTACAACCTGTTCGCCCACACGCTGCCGCAGTTCGGCATCACCACGCGCTTCGCGGACCACCGCGACCCGAGCAGCTTCGAGAAGCTGTTCGACGAGCGCACCAAGGCGGTGTTTGTCGAGTCGCTGGGCAACCCGGCGGGCAACGTGACCGACATCGCGGCCATCGCCGAGATCGCGCACCGCCACGGCGTGCCGCTCATCGTCGACAACACCGTGCCCTCGCCGTACCTGAGCCGACCCATCGAGCACGGCGCCGACATCGTGGTGCACTCGCTCACCAAGTACCTGGGCGGCCACGGCACCAGCATCGGCGGCGCCATCGTCGACTCGGGCAAGTTCCCGTGGGCCGAGCACAAGGAGCGCTTCAAGCGCCTGAACGAGCCCGACGTGAGCTACCACGGCGTGGTCTACACCGAGGCACTGGGCCCGGCCGCCTACATCGGTCGTGCGCGCGTGGTGCCGCTGCGCAACACGGGCGCGGCCATCTCGCCGTTCAACGCCTTCCTGATCCTGCAGGGCATCGAGACGCTGGCGCTGCGCATGGACCGCATCAGCAGCAATGCGCTGGCGGTGGCGCAGCACCTGAAGCAGAGCAAGGCCGTCAACTGGGTGAACTACGCGGCGCTCGAAGACCATGCCGACTACCCGCTGGCGAAGAAGTACTTCGGCGGCCGTTCCAGCGGCGTGCTGACCTTCGGCATCGGCGCAGGTCGCGAGGGCGGGGCGAAGTTCCTCGATGCGCTGAAGCTCTTCACGCGCCTCGTGAACATCGGCGATGTGCGCTCGCTGGCCACGCACCCCGCATCGACCACGCACCGGCAGCTGTCGCCCGAAGAGTTGGCCCGGGCCGGCGTCACGGAAGACACGGTGCGTTTGTCGGTGGGCATCGAGCACATCGACGACCTGATTGCCGACCTCGACCAGGCGCTGGCCGCCGCATCGAACTGAGACAGCGTTCCAAGCCATGACCACATTGCAAGCCATTCCTGACGCCGCGCTGGACCAGCTGTTTCGCAAGGCGCGCACCGTGCACGCCTTCAAGCCGGTGCCCGTGACCGACGCGCTGATCCATCAGCTGTATGACCTCGTGAAGTGGGGCCCGACCGCCTACAACGCCCAGCCCGCGCGCTACGTGTTCGTGCGCAGCGAGGAGGCCAAGGCGAAGCTGAAGCCGGCCGTGTCGGCGGGCAACACCGCGCAGACGCTGCAGGCCGGCGTGACGGTGATCGTGGCGCACGACACGCGCTTCTACGAGCACCTGCCCACGCAGTTCCCGGCCTACGACGCCAAGCCCTTCTTCGAGAAGAGCGCCGACGCCGCGCAGGCCACGGCCTTTCGCAACAGCAGCCTGCAGGGCGCCTACCTGATCCTGGCGGCGCGCGCACTCGGGCTCGACGCGGGGCCGCAGTCGGGCTTCAACGCCGACCTGGTCGACAAGGCCTTCTTCCCCGACGGCCGTTACCGCGCGAACTTCCTCGTCAACCTCGGCGTGGCCGACCACGCCGGCACTTTCGAACGCGGGCCCCGGCTGGCGTTCGACGACGTGGCCGAGATCGTCTGAGCGCCGGCCGTTTTCACTCACAACCCCTGTCAACCCTGAAAGAGAAATCACCATGTCCATCCAAGCCATCAACGTCCGCAACCAGTTCAAGGGCAAGGTCCGCGAGATCATCCGCGGCGACGTCGTCTCCGAAGTCGATGTCGAAACCGCCTGGGGCATCGTCACCTCCGTCATCACCACGCGCTCGGTCGACGAGCTGCAGCTGAAGGTGGGTTCCGACGTGGTCGCACTCGTGAAGTCGACCGAAGTTTCGATCGCCAAGCTCTGACGGACCCTCGGGCTTTGCGATTCCCCGGTGCTGTCTTTGGTGCCGGGGTTTTTCGTTTGAGGTCGCTGGTTCGGGGCGTGTGCCCAGGCCACCGGGTACTTCCCTCCGCGAATGTCCTCCGGCCTGCGGCCTCCCCCTTGATTTCGCTGCGGGAAGCACCCAGTGTCCTGCGCACGGGACGCGGCGGTGGTGTGCAGCCGATCAACGACCGCACTGAACACGCTCACGCCGATGGGGTGCCTTGCGCAGCGAAATCAAGGAGGAGCCCGAAGGGCGGGGGACATTCGCGGAGCAAGGTACCCCGTCGGCGGGAGCGCGCCCTGAAGCACCCGGGCCTTGCACCCCATAGATCACAAGGTTGTTAAGAATCGACTTTTGAGTCGTTTGACCTTGGCCTTCGCACTCCTACAGTGGTGGTTATCGCCATCAAGGAAGATGGAATGACCAACGTACAACAGGAGCCGAACCGCATGTCCGTGGAAGTTGAAGATGTCATCGCCTTGCCGCCCGCTCTCGAACAGGCGCGCGCGCAAGCCATCGAAAAGAACTGGCCCTACGCCGGCGGCGTGACGCCCCCCGTGGCGTGGCAGCTGGTGCAGGACGGCCAGGCCCTGATCGTGGACGTGCGCTCCGGCGAAGAACGCAAGTTCGTCGGTCACGTGCCCGACAGCCTGCACGTGGCGTGGGCCACGGGCACCGCGCTCACCCGCAACCCGCGCTTCGTGCGAGAACTCGAAGCCAAGCTGGCGAAGGACGGCGGCAAGGAGGCCGTGGTGCTGCTGCTGTGCCGCAGCGGCAAGCGCTCGGCGCTGGCGGCCGAAGCCGCGGCCAAGGCCGGCTTCACGCAGGTGTTCAACGTGCTCGAAGGCTTCGAGGGCGAGATCGATGCGCGGCAGCATCGCGGCGGGTCCGACGGCTGGCGTTTCCATGGCCTGCCGTGGGTGCAGGACTGAACCCACACCGATAGAAACACACGGGAGGAAAACACACATGGCTCAATTCGAAGTGAGTGACATCGTGCGCGCCCTGCACGAGGTGCGTGACGAGTGGCGCGATTCGCAGCGCCGTTCGCGCGAGCCCGGTGCGCGCGAGTTTCCGTCGCGCGATGCGCTGGCGCAGATCGTCGAATCGCTCAAGGGCGCGCTCTTTCCGATGCGGCTGGGCCCGCCGGACCTGCGCCACGAGAGCGAGGATTTCTACGTGGGCCACACGCTCGACGCCGCCTTGCAGGCACTGCTGGTGCAGGCCCGGCTCGAGCTGAACTTCAACGCCCGGCTGGCACCGCGCCCCGCGAGCGAGATCGACGCTGCAGCCACCGAAGCCGTGCGCCAGTTCGCGAACGCGCTGCCGGGCCTGCGCCGGCTGCTCGACAGCGACGTGCTCGCGGCCTACCAGGGTGACCCCGCGGCGCGCAGCGTCGACGAGGTGCTGCTGTGCTATCCGGGCGTGCTCGCGATGATCCACCACCGCCTCGCGCACCGGCTCTACGAGCTCGGCCTGCCGCTGCTCGCGCGCATCGTGGCCGAGCTGGCGCATGCGCAGACCGGCATCGACATCCACCCGGGCGCGACGATCGACGCGGGCTTCTTCATGGACCATGGCACCGGCGTCGTGATCGGCGAGACGGCCGTCATCGGCAAGCGCGTGCGGCTGTACCAGGCCGTCACGCTCGGCGCCAAGCGCTTCCCCACCGACGCCGAAGGCAACCTGCAGAAGGGCCTGCCGCGCCACCCGGTGGTGGAGGACGACGTGGTCATCTACGCGGGCGCCACCATCCTGGGCCGCGTGACGCTGGGCAAGGGCGCGGTCATCGGCGGCAACGTGTGGATCACCGACGACGTGAAGCCCGGTGCCAGCGTCACGCAGGCCAGCCTGCAGAACAACAGCGCACCGAAGGCGGGCGGCGTATGAAAGCCTTCGTCGAAGACTTCGGCGTCACCGTGCGCCAGCTGCGCGAAGGGCAGGGCTGGTCGCAGGAAGAGCTGGCCGAGCGTTCCGATCTGAACCGCTCGTACGTGGGCGAGATCGAGCGCGGGCGCGTGATCCCGTCGATCGTCACGGCGCAGAAGCTGGCCACCGCGCTGGGCATCAACATCGTCAACCTGCTCGCGCGTTGCGAGCAACTGGAGCAGTCGCGCCTTGCACGGCGGATCAACTTGGCGGCTATAGCCTGTTGAGGGGAAACCCGTGGTCGCCAGACACTGGCGATCACTTTTTCCTCAACCCACGGAGCCTTGATCCATGAGTGCAACAGTCGGTGGTACCACCGCCCTTGGCGACAACGCCGCCCGCCAGCTAGCCAACGCCACCAAGACCGTTCCCCAACTCGAGACCATCAGCCCGCGCTGGCTGACGCACCTGCTGCAATGGGTGCCGGTGGAGGCGGGCATCTACCGCGTCAACAAGGTCAAGAACCCCGAGTCGATCAAGGTCACCTGCACCTCGCGCGAAGAAGAGAACCAGCTGCCGCGCACCTTCGTCGACTACGAAGAGAACCCGCGCGAGCACTACCTCAATGCCGTGAGCACCGTGCTTGATGTGCACACCCGCATCTCCGACCTGTACAGCAGCCCGCACGACCAGATCAAGGAGCAGCTGCGCCTGACGATCGAGACGATCAAGGAGAACCAGGAGAGCGAGCTCATCAACAACCCCGACTACGGCCTGCTGGCGCAGGTGAGCGAAGAGCAGCGCATCTTCCCGCTGACCGGCGCGCCCACGCCCGACGACCTGGACGAGCTGCTGACCAAGGTGTGGAAGGAGCCCGCGTTCTTCCTCACGCACCCGCTGGCCATTGCCGCGTTCGGCCGCGAGGCCACGCGCCGCGGCACGCCGCCGCCCACGGTGAGCCTGTTCGGTTCGCAGTTCATCACCTGGCGCGGCATTCCGCTGATTCCGTCGAACAAGGTGCCGGTGGCCGACGGCAAGAGCAAGATCCTGCTGCTGCGCGTGGGCGACAAGCGCCAGGGCGTGGTGGGCCTGTTCCAGCCGGGCCTGTCGGGCGAGCAGAGCCCGGGGCTGTCGGTGCGCTTCATGGGCATCAACAACCATGCGATCGCGTCGTACCTGATCTCGCTGTACTGCTCGCTCGCGGTGCTGACCACCGACGCGCTGGCCGTGCTCGACGACGTCGAGATCGGCAAGTACCACGACTATCCCGACACCTACAAGTAAGCCGCGGTGAGCAGCACACCCACGTTCCCGGGCGAGGCGCCGTTCGATCCGGCCGTTCTCGCGCGCATGGCCAGCGCCATGTTCTCCGCGCCGCCGGGCGCGCAGTTTCCCGCCAACATCGCGCCGCCGGGCTCGCCGCTGGTGAGTCCCGCCGGCTTCGGGCCGAGCGTGCCGGGCACGCCGATCCCGCAGGGGCAGATTCCGGGCGCCAATGTGCTGCCTGCATCGCCGACGCAGCTGCCGTCGCTCGCGAACCGCGCGCCGGCCTTGTTGCCGCATGCGTTGGCGGGCAACGGCGTGCCTGACACGGTGCTGTCGGTGGCGCCGGCTTTCGAGCCGCGCTCGGGCGGCGTGGTGCAGGGCGTGCCGCAGCAGGTGGGGGCGCCTGCGTCGCCGCAGGCGGCTTCAGCCTCGCCGTTCTACTTCCTGAACCACAGCTACGGGCATCCGACGGCCACTGCCAGTGACGGCTTCGCGATCCACGATCCGTTCGCGGGCCTTGCCGCGCCGACGGCGCAGCCCGCATTGCCACCGAGCCCGCTTTCGGCGCCGGTCGGACGCGACGCGCAGTTCTACTTCGTCGATGCGGTGCGCCTGCCCAACGGCTTCGTCACGCCGGCCAAGCCCGATCCGCGCGGCCCCGACGCGGTGCCGCTCGCGGGCAGCGGCCAGCATCCGCCGTTCGACGTGCACGCTGTGCGCCGCGACTTCCCGATCCTGCAGGAGCGGGTGAACGGCAAGCAGCTCGTGTGGTTCGACAACGCCGCCACCACGCACAAGCCGCAATCGGTCATCGACCGCATCGCGTACTTCTACGAGCACGAGAACTCGAACATCCACCGTGCAGCCCACGAGCTGGCCGCGCGCGCGACCGACGCCTATGAAGGGGCACGCGAGCGCGTGCGCAAGTTCATCAACGCACCCGAAGTCGACGAAGTGATCTTCGTGCGCGGTACCACCGAGGCCATCAACCTCGTGGCCAAGAGCTGGGGCGGCCAGCATGTGGGCGAGGGCGACGAGATCATCGTGTCGAACCTCGAGCACCACGCCAACATCGTGCCGTGGCAGCAGCTTGCCGCCGCCAAGGGCGCGAAGCTGCGCGTGATCCCGGTGGACGATTCGGGCCAGGTGCTGCTCGACGAATACCGCAAGCTGCTGAACGACCGCACGAAGATCGTCGCGGTCACGCAGGTATCGAACGCGCTGGGCACCGTGGTGCCGGTGAAGGAGATCGTCGAGCTGGCACACCGCGCGGGCGCCAAGGCGCTGGTCGATGGCGCGCAATCGGTCTCGCACATGCGCGTCGACGTGCAGGACATCGGCGCCGACTTCTTCGTGTTCTCCGGCCACAAGGTGTTCGGCCCGACCGGCATCGGCGTGGTCTGGGGCAAGCGCGAGGTGCTCGAGGACATGCCCCCGTGGCAGGGCGGCGGCAACATGATTGCCGACGTGACCTTCGAGAAGACCGTGTTCCAGCCGATCCCGAACAAGTTCGAGGCCGGCACCGGCAACATCGCCGATGCCGTGGGCCTGGGCGCGGCCATCGACTACGTGAACAAGGTCGGCATCGAGAACATCGCGCGCTACGAGCACGACCTGCTGGTGTACGGCATGGCGCAACTGGGCGCGATCCCCGGCGTGCGGCTGATCGGCACCGCGGCCGACAAGGCGAGCGTGATGTCCTTCGTGCTCGACGGCTACACCACCGAAGAGGTGGGCCACGCGCTCAACGACGAAGGCATCGCGGTGCGCACGGGGCACCACTGCGCGCAGCCGATCCTGCGGCGCTTCGGCGTCGAGACCACGGTGCGACCGTCGCTGGCGTTCTACAACACCTTCGACGAGATCGACCGGCTGGTGACGGTGGTGCGGCGGCTCGCCGGCCAGCGGCGCACGCGCTGAGCCGGCTCAGGGCTTCGATGCCAGGTGCTGCCTGAAGAAGGCGAGCACCTTGGCATTGAAGTCGGCGTGGAAGGCGACGCGGTCGAAGCCGCCGGCATCGCTGCAGATCTCCGGCAAGGCCTTGGCCATGGCCGGCGCGCAGGGCGCCAGGAAGGCGAAGTGCGCGGTGTTCGAGGGCTCGTACCAGTCCGGCGCGGAAGGCAGGTGGCGGCGAATCGCTTCGACGTCATCCAGCGCCACCCCGTCGCCGCCACGCGCGGAGGCCCAGAGCTGGACGGGCACCGTGACCTGCTTCAGCCCCTCGGCATCGAAAAAACTCAACGGGTCGACGATCACCGCCGCCTTGATGCGCGCATCGTGCACCGGCGGCGCGGGCAGTTCCTGGCGCTGGATCTGGCCGCAGAACGGAATCCTCGACGCCGGCGTGCAAAAGCGCAGGCCCAGCTTGAAGTCGGGCACCGCGCCCGTCGCGACGAGGCCGGTGTAGCCGCCGCGCGAGAAGCCGAAGAAGCCGACCTGGTCGGCGACGATCTTTGTGTGGCCGGGCCACGTCTTGAGCATGTGATCCGCCAGCCGCCGCATGTCGACGGGCCGCGCGGCAAATGTCGAGAGATGGCCCCGGCGTTCCATGTCCTGGAAGTTGTCGTTCGGATGGTTGATGGCGGCGACCACGAAGCCCGCGTCGGCCAGCGCCGCGGCCGTGTCGTGGTGCCCGAGGAACGAGCCGCCCGAGCCGTGCGACATCAGCACCAGCGGCAGGCCCGTGCCGGCAATGGGGCAGTCCTTGGTGGCCGAAATGGCGATCAGGCCGAACGCGATCTCGCCGGGTGCCGCCTCGCAAGGCGTCCACACCGCGCCGCGCAAGGCCGGCCCGTCCTTGTCGGCCGGCACCTCGATGAAGCTGAACCCCGCGGCGTGGCTCCATGCAGCAGACACACAGAGGGCGGCGAGCAGTGCAAGGCGATGCAGGGTCATGGCGCGCAAGGGGTCGAGGGCTGAAAAGGCCGCCAGTGTGCCGCCTCCGGCCCCGCGCCGCCAGCCCGTTTTGCGTCGTGCGATGCGGGCGCGCTATGCTCTGTCGCTGTCCATCACGCTGCTTGTCTTCGCATGTCCCAGCCTCAGGTTTCTTCTTCCGGTGCTCCTTCTTCTGTCAGCGATTCCTGCGATGTGTTCGTGATCGGCGGCGGCCCCGCGGGCTCGACCGTCGCGGCGCTGCTGGCGCAGCAGGGGCGAAGGGTGGTGCTGGTCGAGAAAGAGCACCATCCGCGTTTTCACATCGGCGAATCGCTGCTGCCCGCGAACGTTGAGCTGTTCGACAGGCTCGGCGTGCGTGACCAGGTCGAGAAGATCGGCATGCCGAAGTTCGGCATCGAGTTCGTCTCGCCCGAGCATGAGCACCGCAGCTACGTGGAGTTCGCCGAAGGCTGGGACAAGTCGCTCGACTCCGCCTGGCAGGTGCGCCGCTCCGAGCTCGATGAGCTCTTGTTCCGCAACGCCGCCACGCGCGGCGCCCAGACCTTCGAAGGCTGCAAGGTGCGCGACGTGGCCTTCGACGCCGACGGCGCCACCGTGCAGGCCGTGATGGATGATGGCGCCAAGCGCAGCTGGCGCGCGCGCTTCGTGGTCGACGCCACGGGCCGCGACACGCTGCTGGCCAACAAATTCCGCTGCAAGCAGAAGAACCCCGACCACAACAGCACCGCGCTGTTCGGCCACTTCACGAACGCCGAACGGCTCGAAGGCAAGAAGGAAGGCAACATCAGCATCTGCTGGTTTCCGCACGGCTGGTTCTGGTTCATTCCGCTGGCCGACGGTACGACCAGCGTGGGCGCGGTGTGCTGGCCCTACTACCTGAAGACGCGCGAAAAATCGCTGAAGGAATTCTTCTACGACACCATCGCGTTGTGCCCCGTGCTGGCCGACCGCCTGAAGAACGCCACCCTGGTCGACGACGCCGTGCACGCCACGGGCAACTTCTCGTACTCGAGCACGCACGCCACCGGCGACAACTACCTGCTGCTGGGCGACGCCTTCACCTTCATCGACCCGATGTTCTCCTCGGGCGTGTACCTGGCGATGCACAGCGCCTTCGACGGCGCCGAACTGGTGGCCACCGCGCTCGACCAGCCGGCCGAGTTGGCCCGCGCGCGCGAAGGCTTCGAGGCCATGATGCGCAAGGGCCCGCGCGAGTACTCGTGGTTCATCTACCGCGTGACCAACCCGACCATCCGCGACATGTTCATGTACCCCGGCAACCCGTTCCGGGTGAAGGAGGCGCTGATGTCGCTGCTGGCCGGCGACATCTACAAGGGCACGCCGATGTGGGGCGCGCTGCGCATGTTCAAGGTGCTGTACTACGGCATCTCCCTCGCCAACTTCCGCCGCACCTGGGCGGGCTGGAAGCGCCACCGCTTCAACATCCGCGACATGGGTGCGTTGAAGGGGGAGACGATCCTCAAGTCGGACTAGGCGCGCCCAGAGGCGGGTTCGCGTCGCGGGGCTACCAGCCCGTCAGGCCGGTACGGGCGGATGCCCACGCGGTGTTCGATGCGCGCAACGTCGCCACCGCGTGCGCCACCCCCAGTTGCGGGCTGCTGAGCACATCGACCCCGAGGTCCGCCAGCAACCCCGTCACCGGCGCCATCGACGCCTGCGCCAGCACGATCACGTCGGTGCCGTCGGCCGCGGCGCGGATCGATTCGGCCAGCGTGGCCACGTAGCGCGCGATGTCGCCGGACTGGAAATGCACCCAGGCGTCCTCGACCAGCAGCGTGCTGGCGCGGATGCCGACGCCGGCTTGCCGCGCGGCTGAAAGCACGAGCGACAGGGTCGGGTCGATGGTGCTTTCGACGGCACCGACGATCAGCACGCGCGGGCCGTTGCGCACGGCGCGGTCGGCCATGGCGCGGTCGATGCGCAGGGCGGCGAAGGCGCCGCCGGTGGCGGTCCTTTCGGCGATGCCGCCGATGGTCGAGCAGGTGCACACGACCACCGAGGCGCCGTCCAAGGCGGCGTCGCGCATGGCCTCGTGGACGCGCGCCACCAGGCCGGCGTGGTCGAGGCCCAGGGTGCGCGCATCGGCGAGCAGCTCTTCCATCACCAGGTGCTGCACGCGCAGCTCGGGCGCGAGCTCGCGGGCCAGGCTGCCGAAGGTCTGCACATGCACCTGCGCGGTATGGAGGAAGGCGAGCGTGTCGGCCATGGCGTGGCTGCCGTTCAACCGGCTTCGCGGGCGCGCCGGAACTCGTAGGCCTTGAGGTGCACGTACGCCGTGCGCAGCACCGACGGTGTGGCCGAGGCGCTGCGCGGTGCGCGGGCCAGCAGGTCGCCCAGGATGTGGTCGGCCTCGACGCGCGCGCCGCGGGCCATGTCCTTGTACATGGATGCGGTCATGGGCGAGCCGGCGGTCGTGACCACCGCGCGGCCGCGCGTGACGGCGCCGGGCCGCGGGGCAAAGCCGTTGTGGGCGGCGATGGCGCAGCACTCGTCGAAGATCGCAAGCGCCGTCTTCGCCGCCGGCGGCCACGATGTCGCCGATGGAGGCGTGCATCAGGCTCGTGAGGCCCGCGGCCGAGGCGATGAAGACCCACTTCTCCCACATGTCCTGCGCGATGGTCTCGCTCGCGGTGGCGGTGAAGTTCGCGCCGGCGAACTGGGCCGCGATGGCGTCGATGCGCGGCGAGCGCCCGCCCGCGCGTTCACCGTAGCTCAGGCTGTGCATGTCGTTCAGGTGCTGCACGCGGCCCTCGTCGTCGAGCGTGGCGGAGATCATGCACAGGCCGCCGAGCACGCGCGCCTCGCCGAAGCGCGCGACCAGCCGGTCGATGTGGCCCAGGCCGTTGAGCAGCGGGAGGATGACGGTGTCGGGCCCGACGGCGGGCGCGAACGAGTCCATGGTGGCGTCGAGGTCGTAGGCCTTGCAGCCGACCACGACCACGTCGTACGGGCCATCGATCTGCGGGGCCAGCACGTGCTTCGGCGTGGGCAGGTCGAGGTCGCCGAAGGGGCTGCGCACCACGAGACCGGTCGTGGCCAGCTGGGCCGCGCGGCCGGGACGCAGTAGAAAGGTCACATCGCGGCCTGCCGCGAGCAGGCGTGCGCCGAAGTAACCACCGAGTGCTCCCGCACCCACCATCAGGAATCGCATCGCGCGCTGCCTCCGAAGAAACTGAAGATCGGGAGCGATGATGCCCCGGATCGCGCGCGGGCGCCTCAGGGGTGTTGCGAGGTCGCCAGCCGCTCGCGGCCAAAGGGCCGCAGGTCGAGGTTGTGCGCGCTCTCGCGGCCGAGCACGCGGTCGGCGATGGCGTCGCCCAGCCCGGCCGAGTGCTTGAAGCCGTGGCCCGAGCAGGCCGAGACGATCAGCACATTCGGCAGGCCGTCGAGCGCGTCGATCACGAAGCGGCGGTCGGGCGTGACGGTGTACATGCAGGCGCGGGCCTTGAGCGCGTGCCCCGCGATCTGCGGAAAGCGCCCGGCCACGCGGTGGCGGTACATGGCGGCGCTTTCCTCGGCGCTCACCTCGCGGTCGAGCGCGTCGGGCGTGGTGGCGTCGACGTACTGCTCGGTGGCGACCTTCAGCGCGGGCTGCGACGCGTCGGAGGCCGGAAAACCGTACATGTAGTCTTCCTGCGCGTCGCCGAACATCCAGATGAAGATGGGAAAACGCCCGGGCGCGAAGTCGGCCGCGGCGGCGGGGCCGGTGTCGAACCAGTGCATCACCTGGCGGTGCACCGAGAAGTGGGCCTGCCAGTCGGTGCGCGCCTGCCGGCCGAGGAATTCGGGCAGCCAGGCGCCGGCCGCGACCACCACCTGGTCGGCGGTGAAGCTCGCGGTTTCGGTGCGCACGCGCACGGTGTCGCCGTTGCCCACGGGCTCGACGCCCAGCACGCGCTCGCCGGTGCGGGTCTGTGCGCCGTCGGCGCGGGCCACGGCGAGCTGGGCGGCGATGGCGTCTTCGGGGCGCACGAAGCCGGCGTCGCGCTCGAGGTAGCCGATCTCGTCGCCCTGCAGGTGGAACTGCGGGTAGCGCGCGCGGATGCCGGCCGCATCGAGCACCTCGTGCGCGATGTCGAAGCGCTCGGCGCAGGCGATGGTGCGGCGCACGAAGTCGGACTTGCCGTGGTGCGCCGCCACGCGGTCGCGCGGCGCGAGGATGAGGCCGCCGGTGGTGGTCATCAGCGGCCGGCCGGTGCGCGCCTCGAGCTCGCGCCAGATGGTGTGCGAGCGGTGCACCAACGGCACGTACTCGTCGCCTTCGCCGACGGCCAGCCGCGTGATGCGCGAATCGCCGTGCGAGGAGCCGCGGTCGTGCGGCGGTGCGAACTGGTCGATGCCGAGCACGCGCGCGCCGCGCTGCGAGAGCTGGTAGAGGGTGGCCGCGCCGAGGGCGCCCAGGCCGATGACGATCGCGTCGTAATGAGTAGGAGAACGGGTCACGGGGCGAGAGGTTTCGTCGTCACACAAGGTTCAGGTCGAGAAACGCATCCTTGACCACGATGGGCTGGGGAATGAGCTTCAGCTGCGCGAACACGTCGGCCAGGCCCTGCTGTTCGCGGGCGATGGCGGGCGTGAGGGCCACGACGCCATAGTGCCGCCGTTCGGTCGCCAGCGCCAGCACCTTGGGCTCGACCTTGAGCTGCGGCGCGAGCGTGGCCACCACGTCGCCGGGGTGGGCCTGGGCCCAGTCGTTGGCCTTGCGCAGCTCGGCGAACACGGTACGCAGCGTGTCGGCGTTGGCGCGCGCGAAAGCGGGTTGCGCGAAGTGGTAGGTGCGGTTGCCGCTCAGGCCGGTGCCGTCGAACAGCAGGCGCGACTCGGTCGCCACCTGCGCGCCGGCCAGGAACGGGTCCCACAGGCCGATGGCCGCGACGCTGCCCGACTGGTAGGCGGCCACGGTGTCGGAGGCCGTGACGATGTAGACCGGCTCGATGTCTTCGTGGCGCAGGCCGGCCGCTTCGAGTGCGCGGATCAGCACGTACTGCGTGTTGTAGCCGCGGCCGGTGACGACCTTCTTGCCCTTGAGGTCGCGCACGCTGCGGATCGGCGAGTCGCGCGGCACCAGGAAGCCGACGCCGCCGGGGTAGGGGCTTTCGGCCGCGAGGTAGACCAGGCCCTTGCCGCTGGCCTGCTGGAACACGCCGATGCCGTCGGAGGCGTGGCCGAAGTCGATGGCGCCGGCCGCCAGCGCTTCCGACAGCTGGCTGCCGCCGAGGAACTCGCGCCACTCGACGCTCACGCCGGCCGGCGCCAGCGCCTTCTCGAGCTGGCCCGTGCCCTTGAGGATGTTGAGCGTGTTGAACTTCTGGTAGCCGATGCGCAGCGTGCGGGCGCGCGTCTGGGCGAACAGCGGAGCCGATGCGGCCACGGCGGCGGCACCGACACCGGCGCGAAGCAGAAGGCGCCGGGAGACGGCGGGTGAGGAAGAGCGTGGGAAGTGCATGGGAAGAGCGGGGCCGCGTCGCGCGGCCGAAGAAGAAAAAAGCAGTCAGTCGGAAGGCAGAGGCTGGCCACTCTAGGGGCCGACGCTGTCTCGCGCCACGAAGCTTTTGTCATTTGTTCATGCGCAACTCATCGCTGCATATGCAAGCGGAAATTGCTTCGTTGGCGCCGTACGCAGCGCTGCCTAGAGTCGCGCTCTCTTTTTCCACTTCCAGCGAAGCGCAGGCATGACCCGCAACACCCACTCTTTCACCGTTTCCAGCCTGGCCCTGGCAATCGGCGCTCTCACCACCCTGGGCAACATCGCCTGGGCCGACAAGCTCGACGACATCCGCAAGGCCGGTGTGCTGCGCGTGGCCGCGTTCGACGGCAACCCGCCCTTCGGCTACATCGACCCGGCCAGCAAGAAGCAGGTCGGCCACGACATCGACCTGGCGACCGAGTTCGCGAAGAGCCTGGGCGTGAAGATCGAGCTGGTGCCGACCAACCCGGCCAACCGCATTCCGCTGCTGACCTCGGGCAAGGCCGACGTGGTGTTCGCCAGCTTCACCATCACCGACGAGCGCGCCAAGGCGGTGGACTTCACCACGCCGTACTTCCTGGTCGGCCAGCAGTTCCTGGCGAAGAAGGGCGTGCTGAAGGAGGCCGCGCAGATCAAGGACATCCGCATCGGCACCGAGAAGGGCACGACCATGGAGTCGAACCTGCGCAAGAACTACCCCGACGCCAAGGTCGTGCTCTACGACGATTCGCCCTTTGCGCTGGCCGCGCTGCGCAACGGCAACGTGCAGGCCATCACCAACGATGGCGTGAAGCTCACGGCGCAGTGGAACGCGATTCCCGACAAGGAGAAGTACGAGATCCCGGCGATCACGGTGTCGAAGGAATACCTCGGCGCGGCCGTGGCCAAGGGCGAGACGCGCCTGCTCGAGACGCTCAACGCCTGGCTGGTCGACAGCGAGAAGAACGGCCGCGCCGTGGCGATCTACGACACCTGGTTCGGCCCGAACAGCAAGGCGCCGCTGCCGCGCCTGCTGAAGATCGGCGACCAGCGCGTGGCCGCCAACTGATGGGGCACGCAACGACCGGATCGATGCGGCCTTGAGCGATTTCCTGCGCGAGCACCTGCTCGCGCCCCATTACCTCGGCTGGCTGCTCGACGGCTGGCTCGTGACCGTGGGCGCCTCGCTGCTGGTGGCGGCGGGCGCCACGCTGCTGGGCGTTGTCGTGGCGGCGGGGCGCTCGTCGAGCCGGCCCGCGTGGCTGCGCGCGAGCGGCGCGTACGTTTCGCTGTTTCGCAACACGCCGCTGCTGGTGCAGCTCTTCTTCTGGTACTTCGGCGCGCCCAGCCTGCTGCCCGAGGCGCTGCGCGAAGGGCTGCTGGCGGGGCGCTTCATTTCCTTCGAACTTCTGTCGGCGCTGCTCGGGCTCACGCTGTATGCGGCCGCCTACGTGGGCGAGGACATCCGCTCGGGCATCCGAGGCGTGCCCGTGGGGCAGACGCTGGCGGCGCAGGCGCTGGGCTTCACGCGCGCGCAGGTGCTGGCGCAGGTGGTGCTGCCGCAGGCGCTGCGCATCGCGTTGCCGCCGCTGCTGGGGCAGTACATGAACATCGTCAAGAACACCTCGCTCGCGATGGCCGTGGGGCTGGTCGAGCTGTCGTACGCCTCGCGCCAGGTCGAGGCCGAGACCTTCAAGACCTTCCAGGCTTTCGGCGTGGCGACGCTGCTCTACATCGTGACCATCGGCGCGATCGAGTTGCTGGCGGCGCGGGCTGCGCGTCGGCAATCGGCGGTGCCGGGGAGGGCAGCTGCATGAGCGACGCGCTGCACATGCTGTGGGACAGCCTGCCGTACCTGCTGTGGGGCGCCTTTCCGCAGGGCGAGCTGGGCGGTGCGGCGCTCACGGTGCTGCTCAGCGCCGGCTCGGGCATCGCGTCGGCGCTGCTGGGGCTGGCGTGGGGCATCGGGCTGGCCATGGCGCGGGGGCCGCTGAAGCGCGTGCTGACGCTGGGGCTGGCGTTCCTGCGTGCGATCCCGGTGCTGATGCTGATCTTCTGGACCTACTTCCTGCTGCCGTTCGCGCTGGGCGTGAGCGTGCCGGGCGTGCTGTCGGTGATGTGCGCGCTGTCGCTGGTGGGCGGCGCCTACCTGGCGCACGCGGTGCATGCGGGCATCCGCGGCATCGGTGCGGGGCAGTGGGCGGCGGGGCTGTCGCTCGGGCTCACGCGCTGGGGCACGCTGCGCCACGTCGTGCTGCCGCAGGCGCTGCGGATGATGCTGCCGTCGTTCGTCAACCAGTGGGTCACGCTCGTGAAGGACAGTTCGCTGGCGTACGTGGTGGGCGTGGGCGAGCTGTCGTTCGTGGCCTCGCAGGTGAATGCGCGCACCATGGTCTATCCGGCGGAGATCTTCGTGCTGGTGGGCGCGATCTACTGGCTGCTGTGCACCGGGCTGGACCGGCTGGCCCACGGGGTCGTGCGCCGCGCGCAGGCGGGTGCGCCGGTTGTCATGAACTTTTCTGGAAAAGGTCTTGAGCGCTTCGCATAATCGTCCCGGTCATTCCGACAGCCTTTTCCATTTCAAGGAGTTCCACCCATGGCACAGACCCGGATCGCCGTCATCGTCGGCAGCCTGCGCAAGGATTCGTTCAACCACAAGCTGGCCCTGGCCCTGGCGCATCTCGCGCCGTCGGACTTCACGTTCGAGACCCTGCGCATCGACGACCTGCCGCTGTACAACCAGGACGACGACGGCAACCAGGCCGCGCAGGTGAAGCGCCTCAAGAGCGAAGTGGCCGCCGCGCAGGGCGTGCTGTTCGTCACGCCCGAATACAACCGCTCGATCCCCGGCGTGCTGAAGAACGCCATCGACCACGCCTCGCGCCCCTACGGCCAGAGCGTGTGGGCCGGCAAGCCGACCGGCGTGCTCGGCATCTCGGTGGGCGCCATCGGCACCGCACTGGCGCAGCAGCACCTGCGCAACATCCTGGCGTACCTCGACGCACCCACGATGGGCGGCCCCGAGGTCTTCCTGCAGGCCAAGGAAGGCCTGTTCGACGACAAGGGCCACATCGGCAACGAAGGCACGCAGAAATTCCTGCAGGGCTGGATGGACAAGTACGTGGCCTGGGTCAAGGCGCACGCTGCAGCCTGAACGCAGAGCAAGCGCCAATGAAAAAGCCGCCCCAAGGGCGGCTTTTTCGTTCCGGTGTCGGAGCTACCTGGCTGTTGCACAAGATTCCTCGCTCCCTCGGAGCGAGGGGTTTCTTCGGGACCGCTAGTGGAGCGATTTAAGCCCGACCACGCCCATGACAATCAGCCCAATGCAAAGTAGCCGGAGTGCCGAAGCCGACTCTCCCAAGAGAGCCATGCCCACAATCGCTGTTCCGACCGCACCGATGCCTGTCCACACGGCGTAGGCAGAACCGACTGGCAAATGCCTCAGCGAGAAGGTGAGCAGTGACAGGCTGCCGAGAAGCGAAGCGATCGTGCCTGCCAACACCCAAGGGCGGTCGAATCTTGTGGCCGATTTCAGCCCGACGGCAAATAGGATTTCGAGTCCCCCAGCAGCAAAGAGCGCTAACCATGCGGTCGCCGCATTCATGATTGGGTCCATTCGGCTGCGAGTCGCATGCGCAAGATCAAAGGCACAGAAGCAACACGATGCTTTGAGCGACCAACGTGAAAGGACACCTTGCTGCTGAACAGGCAGAAGTGAGCGGCTTGTTGGTCCGTCAAGTGAAATCCGACATACAAGACGAGCACAGATGCTGTGCCGTGCTCAAACGCGCGCTTACTGAGTTGGCCCCTTACTGCATGCCCACAGAAAACCAGATCCGTTTCCTGCTCGGCATCGGTTTGTTGGGCACGTCGAGAAGCTGAGGAAACTTCTTGTTGACCAGTCGTGGGATCGAATGTGATGCGCGCCATCAGTTCGTTGCGTGCAGGAGCCATCGCAACGTAGTTGCTGATTTCATTCCCAATCGCTTCTCCTCGGAGTCCTTGTGCATGCAAGGCTTCCTGGCCCTGCAGCCAAAGCGACTCCTTGGTTTCGAAACTGACGGCGTATGGCGGCCTTGTCGGCAAGCTGCGAGCGGCTCGGAGATCAAGAAGCCGTTGGCTGTGCGTACCGCGTGCCTGCTCAAACTGCCTGCGTGACAGGGGCTGCGACCCTCTTGGTGAGCGCTGAGTTTCGGTCACTTCAGTTCGCAAGGAGCTTGCCGTTGAAGACGATACGGAAGGTCCGCACAGTCAGTAGCGACAGAGCCGCGGTGAGCAGGATCAGCAAGCCCCACGCAAGCCACGTCAGGGGCTGTGATGACTGCACGGACGCATATTTGAGTGCAGCGTTGACGAGCGCGGCAAGGGGGAAGCTGATAGCCCACCAAGCGGGACCGAACGCAATGCCCGGCCGAAACACTTTGGGAGCCAGAACCAGGAACAGGAAGAGGCCGAAGTAAAAGAGCATTGCGGCGAAGGCGTCGACTTCGCCTGTGAGATTGGTGTAGGCGAGGAAGCCAACCTCAAACGGAGCCACGAGAATCATCAGAGAAGGCGTCATGGCCGGAGCGAGCGGCTCTCGCTGCACGAGTCTCACAACGATCATCGTGAACATCACCAAGGCGAGGGCCGTGCCAATGCCGGCAGCGACACGCAAAGTCTCGGCGGAGCCCGGTAGATCGGTGTAGGCGAAGGTCACGGCAATGTCCAGCGCGGCAACACCGGGAATCAACCAGGCAGGCACGGCGTGCGAGGGGTCACCCCCGCCGGATAGCAGCCGGGAAACGACCACGTAGCTCACCAGGAGTGTCGTGACGGTGCCAACGATCCACAACACCAGTCCCACCTGCCCGAAGTAGTGGCCCAGTACGGCTGACTGCAGCAACAGCGAGATGGTGATTGTTCCGAAGAAGTTGCCAGCGATGGGGTGGCGGAACTCGGCCAGGACAGCGTCGGGATGCTTCACCAGCTTGAAAAGATACGCGACCGTGATGGCCAGAAAAACGAGGCTGGAAAAGATGCTCAGGGCATCCGCGACTTGCGCGCCAAAGCCAAGAGACTGGGTGGCCAGGCGCCAACCCAGTGCAAGGCCTGAGAGGCCCATGACAGCTCCGAAAAGGTTGACAGGAAGATTCCGGATGGAACCCGTTACTGCAGGGCGGGACTGCTGTTCAGCAGAGAGGAGATTGGCG
The DNA here is from genome assembly GCF_058800845.1 of Variovorax sp. GW822-FHT04E09. NCBI lineage: Bacteria > Pseudomonadati > Pseudomonadota > Betaproteobacteria > Burkholderiales > Comamonadaceae > Variovorax > Variovorax sp. GW822-FHT04E09. The sequence goes on along the minus strand of NZ_JBXAMR010000001.1, from coordinate 702,678 downwards.
GTCATTTGTTGCTCCGTATGTTGGCGGAAAGTGCCATGTACGAAAGTTTCCGCCAACAGGCGAGGGCGCGGGCTGCAGTCCTCCGCTCTTTTCTGCCAATGTTCAAGCAGATACAGCCGACCTCGTTACAGCATGGTCAAACCCCGTGGCTTGAATTGCCAATCCCGTGAGATCCCGCCAAACTTCCGGCACGGCGCGCCCATGGCGCGCATGACGGAGCCACCCCGATGCGTATCGCCATCCTTGCTTTCCCACGTGTTCAGCTGCTTGATGTTGTCGGCCCGGCTGACATCTTTGCCGAGGCTTCGAGGCAGCTGGGAGATCCGCGCGCGTACCGCGTGCAGGTCATCGCCCCAGATGAAGGGGCACTCAAGAGCAGCAGCGGGCTGCGTCTGATGATCGATGCCACGATTGCCAGCCATCGAGGTGCGATCGACACGTTGCTGGTTGCGGGGAGTCCAGATGTGCACAGCGTGACGGGCAACGAAGCGCTCAAGACGTGGCTTCGGCAGCAATGTGGGAGGGTGCGACGCATCGGGTCGGTTTGCAGCGGCGCCTTTGTGTTGGCAGCAGCCGGTCTTCTGAGCGGAAAGAAGGTGGCCACGCACTGGAATGCAGCAGACCGACTTGCCGCGGACTATCCAACTACAGACGTTGACGCTGACGCAATATTCGTGAGAGATGGGAATCTCTACACATCGGCGGGCGTATCTGCTGGAATGGATCTCGCGCTCGCTCTGGTCAAGGAAGATCATGGGCGCGATCTCGCACTTCGCGTGGCTCGCGAGATGGTGATGTTTCTGAAGCGCCCCGGGGGCCAGTCCCAGTTCAGTGCGCACCTCGCGGCCCAGACCGCCGAGCGTTCCGCAATTCGTGAGATTCAAGACTTCGTCCTGGGCAACCTCCGGGCCGACCTCAGCGTGCCTGCGCTCGCCCTGCAAGCAAAGATGAGTGAGCGGAACTTTGCGCGGATTTTTCGACTTGAGGCTGGCATGACGCCTGCAGACTATGTCGAGAGCGTTCGAATCGACGCAGCGCGCAGGCGCATCGAGGAGTCAAACGTTTCGTTGAAGGGTTTGGCCGACGAAGTAGGCTATGCCAATGGGGACGGCCTTCGCCGCGCGTTTCACCGGCGGCTCGGGGTCGGACCTGCGGACTACCGCAAAAGATTCTCCAGCTGAAGCTCTTGGGTCTGCAGAAGGTAGCGCACCGTGAACGCTCGATTGGCCCAGACAGCTCTACGCTGCATGGGCTCAACCAAGCGGCAATGACATCCAGCTTCTTAAGCGACTGGTTCTGTTGGCTTTTGCATCAGCCAGACAAGTCCGTTCCGGCCGTGGAAGCTTCAGGCGGCTTGCGCGACGTTCTTCTGGTTCGCAGCTTCGGTCGTGGCCACGAGGATGTCGGCGCGGGCGGCGGCCAGTGCGGCGGCCTTGGGCGCGTCACCCATCGCGATGCCTTCGGCGCGCACGAAGCGCACGTCGGTGATGCCGAAGAAGCCGAAGATCACCTTCAGGTAGCTCTCCTGGTGCTCGGCCGCCTGGCCGCCTTCCGAGGTCGAGTAGATGCCGCCGCGGCTCGAAGCCACGATCACCGTCTTGCCGCCGGCCAGGCCGACGGGGCCCTTCTCGGTGTACTTGAAGGTGCGGCCGGCTTGCGCGAGGCGGTCGATCCAGGCCTTGAGCTGGGTCGGGATGGTGAAGTTGTACAGCGGCGCGCCGAGCACGACGACGTCGGCGGCCAGGAACTGGCTCACCAGCTTTTCCGACAGGGCGTTCTCGCGCAGTTGCGCTTCGGTCGGCTGGGCCTGCACGCCGGTCTTGATGCCGAGGGCGTCGACGCCGAAGTGCGAGGGCGCGTCCACGGCGAGGTCCAGGTACTCGACCTGGGTGTCGGGGTGGGCGGCGCGCCATGCGGCGACGGTTTCGGCGGTCAGCTGGCGCGAGGTGGAGCCGGCGGCGAGGATGCTGGAGTCGATGTGGAGCAGCTTCATGTCAGTCAATCACTTTCTGTGCAAGGTGTCGGCGCTGAGAAGTGGCCGGCGTTGGGAGAATTCTATTTTTGATGTGAGTGGCTGATAAGTAGCCAAAATTTGATCAGATCGTTCTGTTTGCAGGACAATGAAGCCATGCAAGACCTCAACGACATGGTGTTCTTCGCCGAGGTGGCCGAGCGGGGCGGCTTTGCCGCCGCCAGCCGGGCGCTGGGCATCCCCAAATCGCGGCTGTCGCGCCGCGTGGCCGAGCTCGAGGAACGGCTGGGCGTGCAGCTGATGCAGCGCAGCACGCGCCGCCTGTCGCTCACGCCGGCCGGCGAGATCTACCTGCGGCACGCCTCGGCCATGCGCGACGCGGCCCAGGCGGCGGCCGAGGCGGTGGCGCAGGTGCAGACCGAGCCGAGCGGGCTGGTGCGGCTGACCTGCCCGGTCACCATCTCGCACAGCGGGCTGGCGCAGCTGATGCCGGTGTTCATGGCGCGCCACCCGGCGGTGCGCGTCGACATGCGCGTCATCAACCGGCCGGTGGACCTGATCGAGGAGGGCATCGACATCGCGCTGCGCGTGCGCCCGACCATCGAGGACAGCACGGTGCTGGTGGCCAAGACCTTCGGCCACAGCCGCGGCGTGCTGGTCGCCAGCCCGGCGCTGTTGGCCAGCCAGGGCCCGGTCGACACGCCCGCCGACCTCGCGAAGCTGCCGACGGCGGCCATGTCGGTCAACGGGGAAGGGCGCTCGGAGTGGCGGCTCGAAGGCCCGGAAGGCCGCAGCCACGTGCATGTGCACACGCCGCGCTACGTGGCGGATGACTTGGCCACACTGCAGTTCGGCGCGCTGGGCGGCGTCGGCGTGACCCTGCTGCCCGACTACATGTGCAGCGCCGACATCGAGGCGGGCCGGCTGGTGCGGGTGCTGCCCGGCTGGGGGCCGTCGCCGGTGGTGGCGCACATGGTGTTTCCGGCGCGGCGGGCGCTGGTGCCGGCGGTGCGGCGGCTGATCGACTTTCTGTCCGAACACCTGCAAAGCGAGCAGATGCGGATGTTTTGAGGCAGGTTGCTATCTAAAAAATAGCGCCATAGTGGGTCTTCGCAGGTTCTATATGCGAAAAACGTCATATCCAAACAAACAGATATTCGTTTGCCATTGAAGCAGCGGTTCGCACAATCCAGGGCTTCACCCCCTCCTTGGAGCGACCATGGCAACCCTGCGACTCGGCGACACCGCCCCTAATTTCACCCAGGACTCCAGTGAAGGCCCGATCGACTTCTACCAGTGGGCCGGCGATTCGTGGATCGTGTTCTTCTCGCACCCGGCCGATTTCACGCCCGTGTGCACCACCGAACTCGGCAAGACGGCGGCGCTGTCGGGCGAGTTCGCCAAGCGCGGCGTGAAGCCCATCGCACTGAGCGTCGACCCGGCCACCAAGCACAAGGAGTGGATCGGCGACATCAACGAGACGCAGAACACCACCGTCAACTTCCCGATCATTGCGGACGCCGACCGCAAGGTGGCCGACCTGTACGACCTGATCCACCCGAACGCCTCGACCACGGCCACGGTGCGCAGCGTCTACATCATCGACCCCAAGAAGGTCATCCGCACCACCATCACCTACCCGGCGTCGACCGGCCGCAACTTCGACGAGATCCTGCGCGTGATCGACTCGCTGCAGCTCACCGACAGCCACAAGGTCGCCACGCCCGTGAACTGGAAGGACGGCGACGACGTCGTCATCGTGCCGAGCATCCAGGACCCGGCCGAGCTGGCCGAGCGCTTCCCCAAGGGCTTCAAGGCCGTCAAGCCTTACCTGCGCATCACGCCGCAGCCCAACAAGTAAGAAGCCGCAGGACCGCGCCGTCATGCAGACTCGTGTCGTCATCGTGCCCGGTTGGCGCGACTCCGGGCCCGGCCATTGGCAGAGCCTGTGGGAAGAACGCATTCCGGGCGCGGCGCGGGTGGCGCAGGACGACTGGGCTTCGCCCAAGCGCGATGCCTGGGTGCCTGCGCTGGCCAAGCTGGTGCTCGAAAGCGAAGGCCCCGTGGTCATCGCGGCGCACAGCCTGGGCTGCATCGCCACGGCGCACCTGCCGCCCGAGGCCGCCGCCCGCATCCAGGGCGCGCTGCTGGTGGCGCCGGCCGACCCCGAGCGCCGCGCGGTGCTGTCCGACTTCGCACCCGTGCCCTACGCGGCGCTGCCGTACCGCAGCATCGTGGTGGCGAGCAGCAACGATCCTTATTGCCCCATCCGCCTCGCCGGCGCCTACTCGCGCGCCTGGGGCAGCGAGTTCGTGCGCATGCAGAATGCGGGGCACATCAACATCGATTCGGGGCACGGAGACTGGCCGCTCGGCCTGGCCCTGCTGCAATCGTTGACCGACGAACCCGCCGCCTGGTCGGCGGGACGTGAATTTTCAGAAAACCTGGCAACCACATGACTTCCAGAATCAAGACCTTCGTCGCCGTGCTCGCGCTGGCGTCCTCCGCACTCGCCGGCAGCACCGCCTTCGCACAAGGCACGGGGCTGCTGAACGCCTCGTACGACGTGGCCCGCGAGTTCTACAAGGACTACAACGCGGCCTTCGTGGCGAACTACAAGAAGGCCACGGGCAAGGACGTCAAGATCGACCAGTCGCACGGCGGCTCCAGCGCCCAGGCGCGCGCCGTGGCCGACGGCCTCGATGCCGACGTGGTGACCATGAACACCTCGACCGACATCGACTTCCTGGCCAACGCCGGCGTGGTCGCCAAGGACTGGAACAAGAAGTTCCCCGAGAACGCATCGCCCACCACCTCGACCATGCTGCTGCTGGTGCGCAACGGCAACCCCAAGGGCATCAAGGACTGGGACGACCTGATCAAGCCGGGCGTGCAGGTCGTGATCGTCAACCCCAAGACCGGCGGCAACGGCCGCTACGCCTACCTGGCGGCCTGGGGCTACATCAAGAAGAAGGGCGGCACCGACGCCCAGGCCGCCGAGTTCGTCGGCAAGCTGTTCAAGAACGTGCCGGTGCTGGCACGCGGCGGCCGCGACGCGACCACCGCCTTCCTGCAACGCAACATCGGCGACGCGCTGATCACCTTCGAATCCGAAGTGGTCTCGATCGACCGTGAGTTCGGCACCGGCAAGGTCGACTCGGTGTACCCGTCGATTTCCATCGTGGCCGAGAACCCGGTCGCCATCGTCGAGCGCACCGTCAAGAAGAAGGGCACGGGCGAGCTGGCCAAGGCCTACCTCGACTGGCTGTACTCCGAAGAAGCGCAGGAAATCGCCGCCAAGCACGCGCTGCGCCCGCGTTCGCAGACCGTGCTCAAGAAGTACGCCTCGACCTTCAAGCCGCTGCAGCTGTTCACGGTGCAGGAACTGTTCGGCAGCCTGAGCGAAGCGCAGAAGGTGCACTTCAATGACGGCGGCCAGTTCGACAAGCTGTACACCCCTGGCGCGAAGTAAATGAGCGGCGCTGCTTCTTCGGCGCTCCCGGCAGCGGGAGCGCCTTTTTCACGTGCCAACCGGGCAGGGGGCGCCAAGCGCGTGCTGCCCGGTTTCCACATCACGCTCGGCTTCACGGTCTTCTATCTGTGCCTGATCGTGTTGATCCCGTTGTCGGCGCTGGTCTTCAAGACCTTCACGATGACCTGGGAGCACTTCTGGGTGTCGGTGACCGCGCCGCGCGTGATGGCCTCGTACCGCCTGACCTTCGGCGCCTCGCTGATCGCTGCCATGGTGAACGCGGTGTTCGGCCTGCTGGTGGCCTGGGTGCTGGTGCGCTACAAGTTCCCGGGCAAGCGCATCGTCGATGCGCTGGTCGACCTGCCGTTCGCGCTGCCCACGGCCGTGGCCGGCATCTCGCTCACGGCGCTGCTCGCGGGCAACGGCTGGATCGGGCAACTGCTCGAGCCGCACGGCATCAAGCTGGCGTTCACGCCGGCGGGCATCGTGATCGCGCTGATCTTCATCGGGCTGCCCTTCGTGGTGCGCACGGTGCAGCCGGTGCTCGAAGACGCCGAGAAGGAACTCGAAGAAGCCGCCACCTCGCTGGGCGCCACGCGCCTGCAGACCTTCACCAAGGTGATCTTCCCGTCGATCGCGCCCGCGCTGCTGGCGGGCTTTGCGATGGCCTTCGCACGCGCCATCGGCGAGTACGGCTCCGTGATCTTCATCGCCGGCAACATGCCGATGATTTCCGAGATCACGCCGCTCATCATCATCGGCAAGCTGGAGCAGTACGACTACACGGGCGCCACCGCGGTCGCGCTGGTGATGCTGGTGCTGTCGTTCATCCTGCTGCTGGTCATCAACGGCCTGCAGGCCTGGCAGCGCAAGCGCGCGGGGGCATGACATGAGCGCACCTTCGAAAATCATCCGCCGCGCGCAGGCCGGCACCACCGAGTCGGCCTGGGTCCGCTGGACGCTGATCGGCATCGCCCTGGCGTTCATGTTCCTGTTCCTCGTGCTGCCGCTGGCGGCCGTGGCGGTCGAGGCGCTGCGCAAGGGCCTCAATGCCTACCTCGAGGCGCTGAAGGAGCCCGATGCGTGGAGCGCCATCCGCCTCACGCTGATCACCGCCGCCATCGCGGTGCCGATGAACCTCGTCTTCGGCGTGGCCGCAGCCTGGGCCATTGCCAAGTTCGAGTTCCGCGGCAAGGCCTTTCTCACGACGCTGATCGACCTGCCGTTCGCGGTGTCGCCGGTGGTGGCGGGCCTGATCTACGTGCTGGTGTTCGGCGCGCAGGGCTGGTTCGGTCCGTGGCTGGCGGAGCACGACATCAAGATCATCTTCGCCGTGCCCGGCATCGTGCTGGCCACCGTGTTCGTGACCTTTCCCTTCATTGCGCGCGAACTCATTCCGCTGATGCAGGCGCAGGGCACCGACGAGGAGCAGGCCGCCATCGTGCTCGGTGCGACCGGTTGGCAGACCTTCTGGCGCGTGACCTTGCCCAACATCAAGTGGGGCCTGCTGTACGGCGTGATCCTGTGCAACGCGCGCGCCATGGGCGAGTTCGGCGCGGTGTCGGTGGTGTCGGGCCACATCCGCGGCCAGACCAACACCATGCCGCTGCACGTCGAGGTGCTCTACAACGAATACCAGTCGGTGGCCGCCTTCGCGGTGGCCTCGCTGCTGGCGATCCTGGCGCTGGTCACCCTGGTGATCAAGTCGGTCATCGAGTGGCGCCATGAGCGCGAAATGAAAGCCATCGCCGAGCTGCCGCCCGAGCGTCCCCCCGAGCCTTCGGCGGCCTGAGAAGACGAGAGAACAAGACCATGAGCATCGAAATCCGCAACATCAGCAAGCAGTTCGGCGACTTCCGCGCGCTGAACAACGTGAACCTCGACGTCGAGTCGGGCGAACTGGTCGCGCTGCTCGGCCCCTCGGGCTGCGGCAAGACCACGCTGCTGCGCATCATCGCGGGCCTGGAAACGGCCGACACCGGCAGCATCCACTTCTCGGGCGAAGACACGACCGACGTGCACGTGCGCGAACGCCAGGTCGGCTTCGTGTTCCAGCACTACGCGCTGTTCCGCCACATGACCGTGTTCGAGAACGTGGCCTTCGGCCTGCGCGTGAAGCCGCGCAAGGAGCGCCCGAGCGACGCGCAGATCAAGGCCAAGGTGACCGACCTGCTCAAGCTGGTGCAGCTGGACTGGCTGGCCGACCGCTACCCGTCGCAGCTGTCCGGCGGCCAGCGCCAGCGCATCGCGCTGGCCCGCGCGCTGGCGGTGGAGCCCAAGGTGCTGCTGCTGGACGAACCCTTCGGCGCGCTCGACGCCAAGGTGCGCAAGGAACTGCGCCGCTGGCTGCGCCGGCTGCACGACGAGCTGCACGTCACTTCGATCTTCGTCACGCATGACCAGGAAGAAGCACTCGAGGTGGCCGACCGCGTGGTGGTCATCAACAAGGGCCGCATCGAGCAGGTCGGTTCGCCGCAGGACGTGTGGGACAAGCCCGCGAGCCCGTTCGTCTACGGCTTCCTGGGCGACGTGAACCTGTTCCACGGCCGGGCCGACAACGGCGCCGTACAACTGGACGGCATGCGCATCGACTCGCCCGAGCACAGCAGCGCGCGCGACGCCAAGGCGCTGGCCTATGTGCGCCCGCATGACCTGGATGTGACACGCTACGTGTCGGGTGCCACCGGCATCGTCGCCACGCTGTCGCGCGCGATCGTGGTCGGACCGATCGCGCGGCTGGAACTTGAGCCCACCGAAACGAATCCAGATAATCCGGGCTCCGGAACCATCATCGAAGCGCAACTCCCTGCGCAACAGTTCCGCGACCTGGGCTTGAAGGAAGGCGACACCGTCGTCGCCAACCCCCGCAAGGCCAGGGTGTTCGTAGAAGAAGATTGGGTATCTCCTTGATCCATTGGTACTTCGGCGCGCCGCGCCGCGCGCTCGGGCTGATCTGCGTGGCCTGTGTCCTCATGCTGGCCTTCGGGCTGTATCTGCAGCACGTGGTCGGGCTCGAACCCTGCCCGATGTGCATCGTGCAACGCTATGCGCTGATGCTCGTGGCGCTGTTCACCGGCCTGGCGGCGCTGTTCAGCAGCCGCGGCCTGCAGGTGACGGGCGGGGTGCTGGCGCTGGCGGCGGCGGTGGGCGGTGCCTACACGGCGGCGCAGCAGAGCTGGCTGCAGTGGTATCCGCCCGAAGTCGTCTCGTGCGGGCGCGACCTGTACGGGATGATCGAGACCTTCCCGCTCAAGCGTGCGCTGCCGATGATCTTCCGCGGCGGCGGCGACTGCTCCAAGATCGACTGGTCGCTGTTCGGCCTGACGCTGGCGAACTGGTCGTTCATCGCGTTCACGGTGCTGGCGCTGTTGCTCCTCACCTTGCTCTTGCGCCGGCGCACCGCGCGCTGAGTTCTTTTTCAGTAGTCTTTTGCGGCGTGGCCCGCTGTCCTTCGAGGGCAGCGGGCCACGCCGTTTTCATGGGTCGCTGCGCAGGCCCGTGCAAAAAGCCCGTCAAAACGCATGCTTTAGCAGGCCTTCAGCAACCGGGGCTAGGATGAACCGCATCCCTTCCCGGGCCTCGCCGCCCGTTCCATTCCACTTCTTCACTGCATGCCCACCACTCCTTCGCGACGATCGCGCAAGTTCCTTGTCGGCCTGGCCTTGCTCGTCGTGCTGGCCATCGCGGCCTTCTTCTGGCTGAGCCCGCCGAAGAAAAGCGACTACCTCACCGCCACCGTGCAGCGCAGCGACCTGGAGAACGCGGTGCTCGCCACCGGCGTGCTGCAGGCGCTCAAGCAGGTCGAGGTGGGCGCGCAGGTGTCGGGGCAGCTCAAGTCGCTGAAGGTGGTGCTCGGCCAGACGGTGAAGAAGGGCGACTGGCTGGCCGAGATCGATCCCGTCATCTCGCAGAACACGCTCGCGCAGGAACAGGCCAAGCTCGAGAACCTGCAGGCCCAGAAGCTCGCCAAGGAAGTGCGTGTGAAGCAGGCCGAGCTCACCTGGGCGCGCCAGCGCGAGATGCTGGCGCAGGACGCCGCCGCGCGCCAGGACCTGGAAAGCGCGGACACCGAGCTGCGCGCGCTGCGCGCCGACGCCGTCTCGCTCGACGCGCAGATCCGCCAGCAGAAGCTGGCCCTGGCCTCGGCGCAGACCAACTTGTCGTACACCCGCATCGTCGCGCCCATCGACGGCGACGTGGTGTCGATCAGCACGCTCGAAGGCCAGACCGTGGTGGCCTCGTTCCAGGTGCCCACGCTGATGAAGCTGGCCGACCTGTCGACCATGACCGTGAAGGCGCAGGTGTCCGAGGCCGACGTGGTGCGCGTGAAGGCCGGCCAGCCGGTGTACTTCACCATCCTGGGCGACCCCGACACGCGCTACCACGGCACGCTGCGCGCGGTGCAGCCTTCGCCCGAGAAGATCAACAACGCCGTGTTCTTCAACGCGCTGTTCGACGTGCCCAATCCCGACCGCACGCTGCGCGTCGACATGACGGCGCAGGTCGCCATCCTGCTGGGCGAGGCCAAGCAGGCGCTGACCGTGCCGCTCACCGCGCTCGGCACGCGCGACAAGGACGGCCGCCACGAAGTGCGCGTGCTCCTGCCCGACCAGCGCGTGGAAAAGCGGCAGGTGCGCGTGGGCATCAGCAACAACTTCCAGGCGCAGGTGCTCGAAGGCCTGAAGGAGGGCGACAGCGTCATCACCGGCGATGCCTCGGCGCTGGAGAAGACCGACGGCAATGACAGCGGCAACCGGAGGCCGCGCCAGTGACGCAGCCGCTGCTGACCCTGCGCGGCATCGGCCGCAGCTTTCCCTCGGGCGAGCAGGAAGTCCAGGTGCTGAAGGACGTCGACCTGGACATCGGCCACGGCGAAATGCTGGCCATCGTCGGCGCCTCGGGCTCGGGCAAGTCGACGCTCATGAACATCCTCGGCTGCCTCGACCGGCCGAGCACCGGCACCTACACCGTGTCGGGCCAGGACGTCGGCACGCTCGACAGCGACGCGCTCGCCGCGCTGCGGCGCGAGCACTTCGGCTTCATCTTCCAGCGCTACCACCTCATGCAGCACCTGACGGCCACCGGCAACGTCGAGGTGCCCGCCGTGTATGCCGGCACCGAGGGCGCGGCGCGCGACGCGCGGGCGCGGCAACTGCTCGCGCGCCTGGGCCTGGAAGACCGCACCGAACACCGGCCGAGCCAGCTCTCGGGCGGCCAGCAGCAGCGCGTGAGCATCGCGCGCGCGCTCATGAACGGCGGGCAGGTCATCCTGGCCGACGAGCCCACCGGCGCGCTCGACAGCAAGAGCGGCCAGGAGGTCATCGGCATCCTGCGCGAGCTGCATGCGCAGGGGCACACCATCATCATCGTGACGCACGACATGCAGGTGGCGCGCTGCACCGAACGCATCATCGAGATCGCCGACGGCGTGATCGTGGGTGACCGGCCGAACGTGCCGACCGTGGCCGCGCCCGCGCAGACGGTGGGCGACGACACCCCCACGCCGCCCGCCATGACGCGCCCCACGCTGGGCATTGCGCGCTTCAGCACCGGCTGGGCGCGTTTCTCCGAAGCCTTCCGCATGGCCTGGCGCTCGATGATGGCGCACCGAATGCGCACGGCACTGACCATGCTGGGCATCATCATCGGCATCACCTCGGTGGTGTCGATCGTGGCCATCGGGGAGGGCGCCAAGCGCTTCGTGCTGGCCGACATCAAGGCCATCGGCACCAACACGCTCGACATCTACCCGGGCCACGACTTCGGCGACGACAAGGCCGCGAGCATCCGCACGCTGCTGCCGGCCGACCTGCAGGCCATCGCCGCGCAGCCCTACGTGCACAGCGTCACGCCCACCACCATGCGCAGCCTGCGCCTGCGCTACCGCAGCGCCGACGTCAACGGCAACGTGAACGGCGTCAGCGACAACTTCTTCAGCGTGCGCGACATCCAGATGGCCAGCGGCACGGCCTTCGACGCCAACGACCTGCGGCACCAGTCGCAGGTGGTGGTGATCGACCAGAACACGCGGCGCAAGCTCTTTCCCGACGGCACCGACCCCGTCGGCAAGATCATCCTGGTGGGCAGCCTGCCATGCACCGTGATCGGCGTGGCGCAGGAAAAGAAGAGCATGTTCGGCGAGAACAAGTCGCTCAACATCTGGCTGCCCTACAGCACCGGCGCGAGCCGCCTGTTCGGCCAGCAGCACTTCGACAGCATCACCGTGCGCATCCGCGACGACCAGCCCACCAAGGCGGCCGAAGAGAGCATCGTGCGGCTGCTCACGCTGCGCCACGGCGGCAAGGACTTCTTCACCTTCAACATGGACAGCATCGTGAAGACGGCCGAGCGCACGAGCCAGTCGCTCACGCTGCTGCTGTCGCTGATCGCGGTGATCTCGCTCGTGGTGGGCGGCATCGGCGTGATGAACATCATGCTGGTGTCGGTGACCGAGCGCACCCGCGAGATCGGCATCCGCATGGCCGTGGGCGCGCGCCAGAGCGACGTGCTGCAGCAGTTCCTGACCGAGGCCGTGCTCGTGTGCCTGGTCGGCGGTTTCATCGGCGTGCTGCTGTCGTACGGCATCAGCTTTGTGTTCTCGCTGTTCGTGAAGCAATGGCAAATGATCTTTTCGCTGGGGGCAGTTGTGTCGGCTTTTTTGTGCGCGTCGCTCATCGGCGTGCTGTTCGGGTACCTGCCGGCGCGCAATGCTGCTCGGCTCGACCCCATCGAGGCGCTGGCGCGTGAGTAGCGCGCGACCGACCCTGGCGGGCCTCGCCATCGCGCTGGCGCTCGGCGGCTGCACGTTGTTCGCGCCGGAGCGGCGCGAACACCGACCGCTCGGCGTGCCGCAGGCCTGGCAGCAGCAACAGCCCCTGCCGCAGAACGCAGCGGCCGTGCCGCAGGCCCGCTGGTGGACCGCCTTCCACGACGCGCGGCTCGACACCCTCATCGACAGCGCCCTGCGCACCAACAACAACCTGGCCGCTGCCGGCATCCGCGTGCAGCGGGCGCAGCTGCAGGCCGGCCTAGCGAACACCAACCTCACGCCGGGCGTGACGGGGCAACTGGGCACCCAACGCAGCTTCGACCTGAAGCGCGGCGGCGTGGCCGCATCGAGCGCGAACTCTTCACTGAGCCTGAGCTACGAAGTCGACCTGTGGGGCCGCCTGTCGGCGCAGCGCAGCGTCGCCGACTGGGAGCTGCAGGCCACCCAGTCCGACCGCGAGGCCACGGCGCTGGCGCTGGTGGGCACCACGGCCGGGCTGTATTGGCAGACCGGCTACCTGAACCACCGCATCGCGCTGAGCGAAGCCGGCATGGCCGATGCACGGCGTATCCAGGCGCTGGTGCGCGCCAAGTACGCGGCAGGTGCCGTGTCCGGCCTCGATGTCGCGCAGGCCGGCCAGAACCTTGCGAGCCAGGAGGCGGCCCACACGCAGTTGCTGCAGCAGCGCGTCGAGGCGCGCAACGCGCTGGCGATCATGTTCGACATGCCGCCCGACGCCCCGAGGGAAGAGCCCTCGCAGCTGCCGGACACCGCTTTGCCCGTGATCGATGCCGGCCTGCCTGCCAGCCTGCTGGGCCGCCGGCCCGACCTGCGTGCTGCGGAGCAGCGCCTGCGGTCCTCGCTGGCGAACGTCGATGCCACGCGCACCAGCTTCTATCCGGTGCTGAGCCTCACGGGTTCGCTGGGCGCGGGGAGCAATGCCCTGGGCGAGGTGCTGAAGAACCCGGTCGCGACCCTCGGTGCCGGCCTGGTGCTGCCTTTCCTGCAATGGAACACCGCGCGGCTGACCGTCGCCGTGTCCCAGACGCGTTATGAAGAAGCGGTCGTCGGTTTCCGCCAGTCGCTGTACACCGCGCTGTCCGAGGTCGAGAACACGCTGTCGTCGCGCACCCAGCTGCAGGACGAAAGCGTGAAGCTGGCCCTGGCGTTGCAGCAAGCGCAACGCGCGGAGGCCTTGTCGGAAGTGCGCTACCGCGCCGGCGCCACCGCGTTGCAGCCCGTGCTCGATGCCAAGGACAAGCGCCGCCTCGCGGAGGTGTCGGTAGCGCAGAACCGGTTGAACCAGCTCAACGCCACGATGACGCTCTACAAGGCACTGGGCGGGGGCACGATCGTCGAGTAGCGGAAGAAGGGCAGGGTGCTTTCACGCCACGGCAGGTGCCCGGCAGGCGGTGCGGTGTGGGCGGCCCCTCTGTGCCGCCGAGGAGCGCAGCGTTTCGCGGATCAGGGCTCGCAGCTGTTTGAGCGAAGCGAGTTCTGCGAGACCCCGCGAAACGCGAGCACCGCAGGGCAGCCGCGAAGCGGCCGGCACAGTGGGGCCGACCGCGCCGAACCGCCTGCCGGGCGCCCCTCAAAAGAAGGCTAGGCCTGAAACGGCGGCGCCCCCCGCAGCTTGCGAAAAAGCAACCCCGGCAACCGCAAGACAAACTCGACCATCAACCGCGTGTGCATCCAGGTCAGCAGCACATTGTCCCGCCCATAGCGAAAGTGCGACACCCCGCCTTCCTCCGCCGTCAGGTACTTCACAGGCGCATCGATGTTCACCGGCTTGACCCCGCGCCAGGCCAGCCGCACGACCGCTTCGGTGTCGAAGTCGAAGCGCCGCATCCACGGTTGCCGCGCCATCACGGCGATCAGGTCGACCACCGGGTACACGCGAAAGCCGTAGAGCGAATCGCTCACGCCCGCGAACAGCGTCTCGAGCTGCGTCCAGCCGTTCGACACCCGCCGCCCGCGCACCCGCAAAAGCGGCGCGCTGGCGTCGAACACGGGTCGACCCAGCACCATCGTCTCGGGCCGCGCCAGCGAGGCGTTCATGAAAGAGGGGATCAGGTCCGCCGGATGCTGCCCGTCGGAATCCATCGTGAGCGCGTGCGTGAAGCCCGCTTCTTTCGCGACCCGCAAGCCGTGCAGCACCGCCGAGCCCTTGCCCTGGTTCTGCGGCAGCACCCACACGCGCAATCCCGGATCATTGGCTGCCATCTGCTGCAGCCGTTCACCCGTGCCGTCGTCGCTGCCGTCGATCACCACCCACACCGGGTTCCATTGGGCCCGCGCGGCGGCGACCGTCGAGAACAGGCGCTCGCCCGTGTTGTAGCTGGGAATCAGGACAAGGTGGGTGCGCGAGGCGTCTGCTGGCATTCGGGGGACGCGTCGGTGGCGCGCTGCTCCATGTGTTGACGGAAATAGTGCTCCAGCTCGACCTGCAACGCATCGCTGTCCTGCGTTGGTGCAAAGCGCTTGCCCAGCCGCAGCGTGAAGACGATGGGCAGCGGCGGCACGCGCCACAGCGGCCAGCCCTTGCCGAGGTAGGGCGAGTCGGTGTCGATGAACACGGTCTGGATCGGCGCCTGCGCCAGCTTGGCGATCAGCGTGGTGCCGGGGCGGAAGGGGTTCAGCGGCGGCGTCACCGTGCGCGTGCCTTCGGGAAAGATCACGAGCTGGCCGCCCTGGCGCAGGTCGTTGACCGCCAGGCGCACCATCGTGCGGGCCGACTTGTTGCTGATGTAGCGCGCCAGCCGGGCCCCGGCGCCGAGGAAGATGTTGCCCATCAGCTCGGCCTTCATGATGCAGGCGCTGCGCGGCAGCCGCGCCACCAGCAGCAGCGCATCGAGCATGGTCGGGTGGTTGGCCACGAAGATCACGCCGGGCTCGTTGCGCATCGGGTCCAGGCACGAGGCGTCGATGCGCATCATGCCGGTGACCGAAGCGAGCCACCAGAACATCCGGTAGGCAAAGGCGATGGTCATGCGGCCCAGCGCGCGCGCCGGTACGGCCGGCATCACCGGGTACAGCAGCATGGCGACGAAGTTCCAGACCAGCGAGATCAGGCCGAGGAACAGCAGCAGCGCATAGAGCATCAGCGCGAGCGGGATCGACGTGAGAAGACGCAGCACGTTCATGGGTGGTGTCGGTCGAGCAGGCGGACGGCGGGCCGCTCAGGCGGCCTGCAGCCGGCCGGCGGCGACCGTGTGGGCCTCGATCTCGACCAGCAGATCGCTGCGGCAGATGTCGGCTTCCAGGTACACCGCATGGCGGGCCATCGGCGCGGAGGCGCCGAGCGCGGCTTCGATCACCTCGCGCACGGCCTCGGTGTCCGGCGGATGCCGCACGTACACCACGCAATCGAGCGCATCGAGCGAGAAGCGCGCCGTGGTCTGCGCATGGGCGGAGGCGATCACGGCCTCGAGGTTGCGCAGCGTTTCGCGGGCCTGCTCACGCACGTCGCCGTGGTGCACCGTTTCGTGGCCGACGATGCTCGCCGTGCCCGAGATGAACAGCGCCACCTGGCCGTCGCCGATGTCCGCCAGCGCGGCGCGCGAGAAGGTCGGCGAGCGCGGGCCGTAGGTTTCGGGATAGCGGTAGGCCGACACCTGCCGCGGGTTCTCGACCGGCAGCGGCGCGGCACGTCCCGCGAGAAAGCGGATCGACAGCGCGCCCTGGCGGATGCCCAGTGCGCAGGCGGCCGGTGCGCCTTCGAAGGCGGCGCGGCCGGCTTCGAAGAAGGCCTCTTGCCGACCGAGGTTGAACTGGCGATACCGCTCCAGCCCGCCGCCGTCGGCATTGATGCGCGGCAGGTAGTTCCAGATGCGCTGCAGGTGCGGCGTGCCGGCCTGCTCGAGTGTGCGGAACAGGTCGCGGTAGGCGCGCTGCGCGAGTTCGGTCAGGCCCTGGCCTTCGACGGCTTCATCGAGGTCGATGGCGCCGAGCAGCCAGTGCCCGTCGGTGCGCCAGCGCGCGATGCCGGTGGTGCCCGACCGGACCTGGGTGCCGTCACCCACGTGCCCCACGTGCCACACATCGGCCATCGCGCCTTGCGGTGACAGCACGCGCGCGTTGACCGTGGGCATCCAGGCGACACCGTGCGGCGTGCCGTAGCCGAGCGCGGCGAAGGGCGCATGGCTGTGCGTGGCCAGCGCAAGGCTGTCCGGCAGCGAGAGGCGCTCCACGCGCAGGGGGGAATGAAGGCGGTCGTCCTGGGGGCGCACGTTCAGCGAACCTCGTCGGCGGTGGATTCGGGTTTGCGACCGGTGTAGGCAGAGAAGACCCCGAGGCTCGCATGCCGGCGCACGTCGCTGAAGCCGGCGGCGCCCAGTGCCTGCATGACGCGCTCGGGCGGGATGCAGGCCTCGATCGTGTCCCAGTAATAGCGCCACAGCTCCGAGGTGTCGCTGCGGCGGCCGACCACGCGGGCGATCAGCGGCACCACGGCGCGCATGTAGCCCTTGAGCAGCGCGGTGGCGATGCGGCCTTCTGGCTTGGTGATCTCGAGCACCACCACGCGCCCGCCCGGTCGCAGCACGCGATGGAACTCGGAAAAGGCGGCGGCCACGTCGCTGATGTGGCGCATGGCGTAGCCCATGCTCACGAAATCGCAGCTGGCGTCGGGGCGGGGCAGGGCCTCGGCGACGCCTTGAATGAGTTCGACGCCGGGCAGCCGGACTTGACCCATCATGCCCACGCTGGGGTCGACGCCGGTGAGCTTGCCGGTGGAGCCGATGAGCTTCAGGGCTTCGCGGGCGACGAGCCCGGTGCCGATGCCCACGTCGAGCACCTGGGCGCCCGCCGTGAGGCCGGCCTGCTTCAGTGCATCGCGCCGGTACGAGGGGCCGGTGCCGAAGGCCAGCACGGCTTCGATGCGGTCGTAGTCCGCGGCCGTGCTGTCGAAGATGCGCCGCAGGAACGCCTGGTGCTCCGCTTCGGTGTTGTAGTACAGCGGCAGCGGGGCGTGCGGCGGCAGGGCGTCGGGATTTCCCGTACCGGCAATGGGCGATGGCGTCATCGAACAATTATCACCAAAAGGTCCGGGCCGAAATCCCGGGCGCCGGGGGAGCGTTGTGTGCGCCGGACAGTAAACTCCGTACTTGCTTTGAAAACACACGACAGCGAGAGAGAAAGCCATGGCCGGACATAGCAAGTGGGCAAATATTCAGCACCGCAAGGGCCGCCAGGACGAGAAACGGGGCAAGCTCTGGACCCGCGCCATCCGTGAAATCACGGTGGCGGCACGCGCCGGCGGCGCCGACCTCAGCGCCAACCCCCGGCTGCGACTGGCGGTCGAAAAGGCCAAGGCGGTCAACCTGCCCATCGACACCGTCAAGCGCAACATCGACAAGGCCACGGGCAACCTCGAAGGCGTCAATTACGAAGAAATTCGTTACGAAGGGTACGGCATCGGCGGCGCGGCGATCATCGTCGACACCATGACCGACAACCGCGTGCGTACCGTGGCCGAAGTGCGCCACGCCTTCTCCAAGCACGGCGGCAACATGGGCACCGAAGGCTCGGTGGCCTTCCAGTTCAAGCACTGCGGCCAGATCATCTTTGCGCCCGGCACCAGCGAGGACAAGGTCATGGAAGTGGCCCTGGAAGCCGGCGCCGAGGACGTGATCACCGACGACGACGGCGCCATCGAGGTGCTCACCGCCATCGGCGACTTCGAGGCCGTGAAGAATGCGCTCGAAGCCGCGGGCCTGAAGCCCGACGCCGCCGAAATCACGATGCGCGCCGAGAACACCGTGGACGTGACCGGCGAAGACGCCGCCAGAATGCAGAAGCTTCTCGACGTGCTCGAGGACCTGGATGATGTGCAGGACGTGTATCACAACGCCGCACTGTCCGACTGAACGAATGAATGATGGATCCACAGCGACAAACGAAAGCCCGCGAATGAAGGTACTGGTGATTGGAGGAGGGGGCCGCGAGCACGCACTGGCGTGGCGGCTGGCGCAGGGCAACCGGGTCAGCCGCGTCTACGTGGCGCCCGGCAACGGCGGCACCGTGAGCGACGAACGCTACGACTGCATCGACATCACCGAACCCGCCGCGCTGCGCGAGTGGGCGATGGCCGAGAAAATCGCGCTGACCGTGGTCGGCCCCGAGGGGCCGCTGGCGGCGGGCGTGGTGGACGAGTTCCGCGCGCACGGCCTGCGCATCTTCGGCCCGACGCAGGCGGCTGCGCAGCTCGAAAGCTCCAAGGCCTTCTCGAAGGCCTTCATGAAGCGCCACAAGATCCCGACGGCCGAATACGAGGCCTTCACCGACGCCGCCGCGGCCCATGCGTACATCGACGCCAAGGGCGCACCGATCGTCGTCAAGGCCGACGGCCTGGCCGCCGGCAAGGGCGTGGTGGTTGCCATGACCGCGCAGGAAGCTCATGAGGCCGTCGACTTCATGCTGGTCGACAACAAGTTCGGCGTGTCGCACAACGAAGGCGGCGCGCGCGTCGTCATCGAAGAATTCCTGCAAGGCGAAGAAGCCAGCTTCATCGTGATGTGCGACGGCAAGAACGTCGCCGCGCTCGCCACCAGCCAGGACCACAAGCGCCTGCTCGACGGCGACGAAGGCCCGAACACCGGCGGCATGGGCGCGTACTCGCCCGCACCGGTCGTCACGGCCGAGGTGCATGCGCGCGCCATGCGCGAGATCATCCTGCCGACCATCCGCGGCATGGAAAAGGACGGCATTCCGTTCACCGGCTTCCTCTATGCCGGTCTCATGATCGACGCGGCCGGCCAGCCCAAGACGCTCGAATTCAACTGCCGCATGGGCGACCCCGAGACGCAGCCGATCATGATGCGCCTGAAGTCCGACCTGTTCGAGGTGTTCTGGCACGCCACCGACGGCACGCTCGACCAGGTCGAGCTGCAGTGGGACCGGCGCGTGGCGCTGGGCGTGGTGATGGCCGCGCACGGCTACCCGCTGTCGCCGCGCAAGGGCGACCGCATCAGCGGCATCCCGGCCGAGGCGCCCGATGCCGTGGTGTTCCACGCGGGCACCACGCTCGAGAACGGTGAGCTCAAGACCAGCGGCGGCCGCGTGCTCTGCGTGACCGTGCTGGCCGACAGCGTCAAGCAGGCGCAGCAGCGCGCCTACGAGGTCGCGGCGCGCGTGCAGTTCGACGGTGCGCAGTACCGCAAGGACATCGGCTACCGCGCCGTCAACGCGCGCAACACGCCCCACGCCTGATGCCAGCCACCCAGCCGAAGGCGGTCGGCGACTACCTGCGCGGACTGCAGCAATCGATCATCTCGGCGGTCGAGGCGGCGGACGGCGGCAGCGCGGTGCGCGATGCCTGGCAGAAAGAACCCGGCGAGCCGCTGCAGGGCAGCGGCCTGACCTGCATCCTCGAAGGCGGCGCGCTGTTCGAGCGCGCCGGTGTCGGCTTCTCGCAGGTGCGCGGCGCCAAGCTGCCGCCCTCGGCCACGCAGAACCGCCCCGAGCTCTCGGGCGCACCGTTCGAGGCCATGGGCGTGTCGCTGGTGTTCCATCCGCGCAATCCTTACGTGCCGATCGTCCACATGAACGTGCGCATGCTGGCTGCGCAGCCCGCGGGCCGCGGTGATCCCGTGTGCTGGTTCGGCGGCGGCATGGACCTCACGCCGTGCTACGGCTTTGAAGAAGACGCGGTGCACTTCCACACCGTGTGCCGCGACGCGCTCGCACCGTTCGGCGTCGACAAGTACCCGCGCTTCAAGACCTGGTGCGACGAGTATTTTTTCCTCAAGCACCGCAACGAGCAGCGCGGCATCGGTGGCATCTTCTTCGACGACTTCGCCGAGGGCGGCATCGAGAACGGCTTTGCGCTGATCCGCTCGGTCGGCGATGCCTTCCTGCAGGCCTACCTGCCGATCGTCGAGCGCCGCCGCAGCATGCCGTACGGCGAGCGCGAACGCGAGTTCCAGCTGTACCGGCGCGGGCGCTATGTCGAGTTCAACCTCGTGTGGGACCGTGGCACGCACTTCGGCCTGCAGTCGGGCGGGCGTACCGAATCGATCCTGCTGTCGATGCCGCCGCTCGCGAGCTGGGCCTACCGGCAACAGCCCGCAGCGGGCAGCCCCGAAGCCGCGCTGTACAGCGACTTCATCGTGCGCCGGGACTGGGTGTGAGCCCCACCGGTTCCGCTTTGCGCATCGGCGTCTTCGGCGGGGCCTTCGACCCGCCGCACAACGCGCACGTCGCCCTGGCCGAAGCTGCATTGGCGCAGCTCGATCTGACGGAGTTGCACGTCATTCCCACGGGGCAGGCCTGGCACAAGAGCCGCACGCTCACGCCGAAGGAAGACCGCCTCGCGATGGCGCAACTGGCCTTCGGCAACTTGCAAGGCAAGGTCGTCATCGACAGCCGCGAGGTGTTGCGCGACGGCCCGACCTACACGCTCGACACGCTGCATGAATTGCAGAAAGAGCAGCCCGGCGCACAGCTCGTGCTGGTGATGGGCGCGGACCAGGCGGCGGCCTTGCCGACCTGGCACGGCTGGCAGGATATACTCGGCATTGCTATCGTTTCTGTAGCGTATCGCGCACTATCGACGGGTGACGTCACTCGTTTTGATCCGAAACAGCTGCCCGGCCTCCCGGCTGGCGCGCGTTTCGAGGCGCTTGAACTGCCTGCCGCCATGGACACCAGCGCCACCGATATCCGGCGGCGTGTGGCGTCGGGTGTGGACATTTCCTCGCTGGTTCCGCCCACGGTTGCACGCTATATTGACCAACACCACCTCTACCGCTCTGCCTGATGACCACTGAAGCCGCCGCCAAAAAAGACATCCAAAAACTCCAGCGAGCCATCATCGATGGTCTCGAAGACGTCAAGGCGCAGGACATCCAGGTATTCGACACGGAGCACCTCTCGCCGCTGTTCGAGCGCGTGATCGTGGCGTCGGGCACCTCCAACCGCCAGACCAAGGCGCTCGCTTCGAGCGTGCGCGACGCCGTGCGTGAAGCCGGCTTTGCCAAGCCGCGCACCGAGGGCGAGGAAAACGGTGAGTGGATCATCGTGGACTGCGGCGCGGCCGTGGCGCACATCATGCAGCCCGCCATCCGCCAGTACTACCACCTCGAAGAGATCTGGGGCGACAAGCCGGTGCGCGCCAAGCTCGGCGCCACCAAGCCCGCGCTGGCCACCGCCTCGTCCGTCGTCAAGGGCGCCGAAGAGAAGAAGACGGCCGCCGCCAAGACGCCGAGCCTGCGCCGTTCGAGCGCCGCCAAGACCGCGATCCGCGCGGCCGAGCAGGAAGCCAAGGCCGCCAAGGCCCCGGCGAAGAAGGCCGCATCGAAGACCGCGGGCAAGACTGCCGCCAAGAAGGCGCCTGCGAAGAAGTCCGCCACGGGCACCGCGCGCGTGCCGGTGAAGGTGGTCGGCAAGCCGGCCGCCAAGAAGACCGCTGCGAAGAAGGCGCCGGCCAAGAAGGCGCCAGCCCGCCGCGCATGAAGCTGCTGGTGGTCGCCGTCGGGCAGCGCATGCCCGACTGGGCGCAGACTGCCTGGGACGACTACGCCAAGCGCTTCCCGCCCGAGCTCAAGCTCGAGTTGCGCGCCGTCAAGACCGAGCCGCGCGGTTCCAAGACACTCGAAACGCTGTATGCCGCCGAGCGCGAGCGCATCGAAGGCGCCATCGCCCGCGGCATGCGCATCGTCGTGCTCGACGAGCGCGGCACCGCGCTCACCACCAAGGCGCTGGCCACACGGCTGCAGACCTGGCAGGGCGAGGGCGACGACGTCGCGCTGGTCATCGGCGGCCCCGACGGGCTCGACCCGGCCTTCAAGGCCGCGGCGCACGAACGCATCCGCCTGTCCGACCTGACCCTGCCGCATGCCATGGCGCGCGTGCTGCTGGTCGAGCAGCTCTATCGGGCGTGGTCGGTCAACGCGGGCCATCCGTACCACCGGGAATGACCACGGGGCCGGCGGTGGGGCCCACCTCGGAGACCTGAACTTGCCTGACTTCATTTATCTCGCGTCGCAAAGCCCGCGCCGCGCCCAATTGCTCGGCCAGCTCGGCGTGCGCCACGAACTGCTGCTGGCCGGCGCCGACGAAGACGCCGAGGCGCTCGAGGTCTTGCTGCCGAACGAGTCGCCCACAGCGTACGTGCAGCGCGTCACCGCCCTCAAGCTCGATGCCGCCGTTGCGCGCCGCAAGCGCCTGGGCCTGGCCGATGCGCCCGTGCTGTGCGCCGACACCACCGTCGCGCTCGGCCGCACCATCCTTGGCAAGCCCGAGGACGCACGCGATGCCGAGCGCATGCTCGCGCACCTGTCCGGCGCCACGCACCGCGTGCTCACCGCAGTCGCACTGCAGAACGGCCGTCGCCGCCATGCGGCGCTCAGCGTGTCGCGCGTGCGCTTCGCCACGCTCACCAAGAAGCAGGTCGCGGCCTACGCCGCCAGCGGCGAGCCGCTCGGCAAGGCCGGCGCCTATGCCATCCAGGGCGCAGCGGCTGCGTTCGTGGAGCACATCAGCGGCTCCTATTCGGGCATCATGGGACTCCCCATGTTCGAGACCGCGCAGCTGCTTCGAGGCGTCGGTTTCAATACTTAAGACATCCATGCAAGACATCCTGATCAACTGGTCTCCGCAGGAGACCCGTGTGGCGCTGGTCGAGCACGGCGCGGTGCAAGAGCTGCACGTCGAGCGCACGCTCGAGCGCGGGCTGGTCGGCAACATCTACCTGGGCAAGGTCTCGCGCGTGCTGCCGGGCATGCAGTCGGCCTTCATCGACATCGGCCTGGAACGCACCGCCTTCCTGCACGTGGCCGACATCGTCTCGCCGTTCACGCCGGGCTCGCGCCCGAGCGCCGCGCCGCCCGAACGCGACCACCGCAACGGCGGGCCGATGGTGCCCATCGAGAAGCAGGTGTTCGAAGGCCAGTCGCTGCTGGTGCAGGTCATCAAGGACCCGATCGGCACCAAGGGCGCGCGGCTGTCCACGCAGATCAGCATCGCGGGCCGGCTGCTGGTGTTCCTGCCGCAGGACAACCACATCGGCGTGTCGCAGAAGATCCCGCCCGATCAGCGCGAGTCGCTGCGCAACCGCATGCTGGCGCTCATCGAAGCGGCCGCGGCCGCCGAGAGCGGCGGCGTGGTGCCGGTGAACACGGGCGGCTTCATCCTGCGCACCAACGGTGAAGACGCCGCCGACGCCGAACTGGCCGAAGACATTGCCTACCTGCGCAAGACCTGGACGCGCATCCGCGAGGCCTCAAGCCGGATGCCGGCCATGTCGCTGCTGCACCAGGACCTGAGCCTGCTGCAGCGCGTGCTGCGCGACATGACGAGCGAAGACACGCAGACCATCCGCATCGACTCGCGCGAGCAGTTCGAGGTGCTGCTGAAGTTCGGCCTCGAATTCATGCCGCAGGCGGCCGGCAAGCTGCAGCACTACAAGGGCGAGCGGCCGATCTTCGACCTGTATTCGGTGGACGAGGAAATCGCGAAGGCGCTGGGCCGGCGCGTCGACCTGAAGTCGGGCGGCTACCTCGTGGTCGACCAGACCGAGGCGCTGACCACCGTCGACGTGAACACCGGCGGCTTCGTCGGTGCGCGCAACTTCGACGACACCATCTTCAAGACCAACCTGGAGGCCGCGCAGGCCATTGCGCGGCAGCTGCGCCTGCGCAACCTGGGCGGGATCATCATCGTCGACTTCATCGACATGGCACGCGACGACCACCGCGAGCAGGTGCTGGCCGAGTTCCGCAAGCAGCTCGCGCGCGACCGCGTGAAGACCACGGCCGGCGGTTTCTCGCAGCTCGGCCTGGTCGAGATGACGCGCAAGCGCACGCGCGAATCGCTGGCCCACATGCTGTGCGAGCCCTGCGTGGCCTGCGGTGGGCAGGGCATCGTGAAGACCGCGCGCAGCGTGGCCTACGACGTGATGCGCGAGATCCTGCGCGAAGCGCGGCAGTTCACGCCGCGCGAGTTCCGCATCGTTTCTTCGCCGCAAGTTATCGAGCTGTTCCTCGATGAAGAGAGCCAGCACCTCGCGGGGTTGAGCGACTTCATCGGCAAGCCGATCTCGCTGCAGTCGGAGCCGGCGATCGGGCAGGGGCAGTACGACATCGTGCTGCTCTGATGGCAGGAGCGCGCGGCCCGTTGCAACGACGGGTCAGCGCTTCGACTCCTGGCCCTGCCGCATCCAGACGCTGGCCAGCGCGGCGGCCACCAGCATGCCGGCGATCAGCAGCAGCCCGTTCTTCGTGCTGCCCGTGCTCTGCTCGATCCAGCCCATCACCGACGGCCCGATGAAGCCGCCCACGAGGCCGCAGGTGTTGACCAACGCGAGTCCACCTGCCAGCGCCACACCGGCCAGCCGTGACGACGCGAACAGGAAGATCACGGACTGCACCACGAAGAACATCGAGCCCGTGAGGCAGAAGCCGGCCAGCGCGACGGCCGGGCTTGCGAAGGCTGCAATCAGCAAGCCCACCGCCATCGAGACCAGCCCGACCAGCAGCAGTAGCCGGCCGCGCTGCGGCGTGACCGCGAGCCGCGGCAGCGCAATGGCGCCGACAGCGGCGGCCACCCAGGGCAGCGAGTTGAGCGCGCCGATTTCCAGCGGCGAGAGCTTGCCGTAGGTGCCGATGATGCTCGGCAGGAAGAAGATCACCGTGTAGATGCTGATCTGGTGGCAGAAGTAGACAAAGATCGCCAGCCAGATCTGCCGGTCGACCAGGCAGGCGCGGAACGACTCGCCGACCTGGCCGTTGGCCACGTCCTCGGCGCGTTCGGCGGCGAGCTGGCGTTCGATGGCCTGCGCCTGCGGGCGCGTGAGCCAGCTGGCGCTGGAGGGGCCGTCGGGCAGCTTGCGCCAGACCACGAAGGCCAGCGCCACGGCGGGCAGGCCTTCGAGCACGAACATCCATTGCCAGCCGTGCCAGCCCCACAGGCCGTCCATCTGCAGCAGCGCGCCGCCGACGGGGCCGCTGAGGATGTTCGCGATGCACACGCCGAGCAGGAAATAGCCCGTGGCGCGTGCGCGGTCCTTGCGGCCGAACCAGTAGTTCAGGTACAGCATCACGCCCGGGAACAGGCCGGCTTCCGCCGCGCCGAGCAGGATGCGCATCACGTAGAACGAGGTCTCGCCCGTGACGAAGGCCATGCCGGCCGACAGCAGGCCCCAGGTGATCATGATGCGGGCGATCCACCAGCGGGCGCCCACGCGGTGCATCACGAGGTTGCTGGGCACTTCGAGCAGCGCGTAGCTCAGGAAGAACAGCCCCGCGCCCAGCCCGTAGGCGGCCGCCGAGATGCCGATGTCCACGGCCATGTGGCTCTTGGCGAGCGCGATGTTGGTGCGGTCGATGAAGCTGATCACATAGGCCAGCACCAGCAGCGGCATGAGCTTGCGGAAGATCAGCGCATTGAGCGAGGCCTGCTCGTCGACGGCCTGGCTGGCGCGCAGGCCCGGCGGCGTGGCGGGGATGGATGGGTGTTGCATGGGATGTCTCTCTCCTGTCCTGTCGTGTTCTGGCGGAAGGTCGTCGGCGGGAGCCGGCGGGCGTGCAGATGCGGCCCGGTCATGGGCCGGGCCGAGTCGGGTCAGTGGTTCTGGCGCAGGGCTAGAAGTCGACGTTCGCCGCGCCCTTGAGCCCGAGGATCTCGCGGGCTTCGGTGGGTGTCGCGATGTCGATGTTCAGGGCCTCCAGCACGGTGCGGATGCGCAGCACCTGTTCGGCGCTCGACGCGGCGAGCCGGCCCGGGCCAATCCACAGCGAGTCTTCGAGCCCGACGCGCACGTGCGCGCCCATGGCCGCGCCGATGGTGGCCAGCGGCAGCTGGTTGCGGCCGGTGCCGAGGATCGACCATTCGAAGCGGTCGCCGAACAGCCGCGCGGCGGTGCGGCGCATGTGCATCAGGTCTTCGGGATCGGCGCCGATGCCGCCCAGGATGCCGAAGACCGTCTGCACGAAGACCGGCGCCTGCACCAGCCCGCGGTCCAGGAAGTGCCGCAGGTTGTTGAGGTGGCTCACGTCGTAGCACTCGAACTCGAAGCGCGTGCCGTTGGCGTTGCCGAGCTTGAGGATGTTCTCGATGTCGGCGAAGGTGTTCTTGAAGATCAGGTTGCGGCTGTTCTCCAGGTGCTCGCGCTCCCATTCATGCTCGAAGGACTTGAAGCGCTCCAGCATCGGAAAGAGGCCGAAGTTCATCGAGCCCATGTTGAGCGACGCGAGCTCGGGCTTGAAGGTGGTGGCCGGGCGCATGCGCTCCTCGACGCTCATGTGCGGGCTGCCGCCGGTGGTGATGTTGATCACCGCATCGGTCGCGGCCTTGATCTTCGAGAGGAAGGGGCGGAACAGGTCCGGGTCCTGCGAAGGGCGGCCGTCCTTCGGGTCGCGGGCATGCAGGTGCAGGATCGCGGCGCCGGCGCGGGCGGCTTCGATCGAGGCTTGCGCAATCTCGTCGGCCGTCACGGGAAGGTGCGGCGACATGCTGGGCGTGTGGATGGCGCCCGTGGGGGCGCAGGTGATGATGGCTTTGGAGCGTTGGGCCATGAGGTATCCGGAAAGAAGAAGAGGGAAAGAGAGGGCGTGCGAGCGGATCAGCTCAGCGCCTGCGTGTGGCCGTCCACCACGAGCTCCTGGCCCGTGACGCTGGCGGCCAGGTCGCTGGCGGCGAACAGAACCATGTTCGCGATGTCTGTCGCTGTGACCATGCGGCCCAGTGCGGCCTGCGCGGTGTAGGCGCGCGTCACTTCGTCGAGCGGCTTGCCCAGCGCCTCGGCCTTGGCGGCGATGACCGCACGGATGCGTGGACCGTCGACCGCGCCCGGCAGGATCGCGTTGACGCGGATGCCGTCGGCCCCGAGCTCGAGCGCCAGCGTTTTCGTGAAGCCGATGACGGCCCACTTCGAGGCGGAGTAGGGCGAGCGCCCCGGCATGCCCAGGTGCCCGGCGGCCGAGGACAGGTTGATGATGGCCGGCAGGCGGCCCTTGCGCAGCCGCGGCACGGCCAGCCGCACGCAGAGAAACTGGCCGGTGACGTTGACGGCCATCGTGCGTTCCCAGTCGGCGAGCGAGACGGTCTCGACCGGCCCGGTGGGGCCGGCCACGCCGGCGTTGTTCACCAGCACGTCGAGGCCGCCGAGTTCGCGGTCGACGGCCTCGAAGAGGCGGGCCACGTCGTCCTCATTGGACACGTCGGCGACGCAGCGGCCCACCTCGGGCAGTTCACGCGCGAGCTGGTCGAGGCTGGCAGCCTGCACGTCGCAGACGAAGACCTTGGCGCCCGCCGCCGCGAAGCTGCGCACGATGTCCAGGCCGATGCCGTTGGCACCGGCGGTGACGAGCACGCGCCGGCCGGCGAGGGAGTTGTTGTTCCACATGCTGAAGAGATCCTTGAGGTCGATTTCGGAATGACGGGGATCGTATATCTGTGATCACAGATAAATCATAGGGAATACCCCGGTCATATACTTCGACGCATGAGCCTCACCGATCTCGTCACCCCCCTGAAGCGCCAGACGCTCAGCGCCAACGTCTACGACCAGTTGCGCGACCTCGTGATGAGCGGGCAGATGATGCCGGGCGAGCAGATTTCATTGCGCAGCGCGGCCGAGGCACTGGGCGTGAGCGTGATGCCGGTGCGTGAGGCGATGCAACGCCTGGTGGCCGAGCAGGCGCTCGAACTCACGCCCAGCCGCACCTTGCGCGTGCCCCGGATGACGGCGGCACAGTTCAAGGAAATCACCACCATCCGCACCAACCTCGAAGGCCTGGCCACGGAGCTGGCGGCCTCGGCGTCGGGCGCGGTGGCGCTGCGCGACATCACGCGCTGGCACGACGAGTTCGCGGCCGAGATGAATGCGGCGAGCCCGGACGGCTCGAAGCTCGTCACCTTCAACAAGGAGTTCCACTTCGCGGTCTACGCCGCCGCCGACATGCCGGTGTTGTTGCAGATGATCGAGGCGCTGTGGCTGCGCATCGGCCCCATCCTCAACTACGACCTGCGGGCCGGCTCGCGCCGTGTGGGGGACAAGGTGGCGATGTCGCACCATGCGGCGCTGCTGGCCGCATTGAAGCGCCGCGACGGCGCCAAGGCCCGTGCCGCGCTGCAGGGCGACATCGAAAGCGCTGCGGAATTCATCCTGTCGACGGGCGTGCTGGTGTCCGATGGCACGCTGCCGCCGCAGAACGCTGCGCCGGCGGCGAAGAAGGCGCGCGCTGCGGCGGGCACCGCGCGCTGACGGTCAGAGCGTCGGGTCCTGCCCCGGCGCCGCGCTGCGCACCGCCAGCGTCTGCAGCCGCGCATAGAGCCCGTCGCTCGCCATGAGCTGCTCGTGGCTGCCTTGCTCGGCGATGCGGCCTTGCTCCATCACGATGATGCGGTCGGCGTGCTGGATGGTCGACAGGCGGTGCGCCACGATCAGCGTGGTGCGGCCTTGCATCAGGCGCTGCAGGGCGTCCTGCACCAGCCGTTCCGATTCGGTGTCCAGCGCCGACGTGGCTTCGTCGAGCAGCAGCACGGGGGCGTTCTTGTAGAGCGCGCGGGCAATCGCCAGCCGCTGGCGCTGGCCGCCCGACAGCTGCGTGGCGTTGTGGCCCAGCACGGTGTCGATGCCCTGCGGCAGGGTCTCGACGTGCGTGCTCAGGTTGGCCGCCTCGAGGCAGGACTGCACGCGCGCGATGTCGATGTCGCCGCCCAGCGCCACGTTGGCGGCGAGCGTGTCGTTGAGCATGACCACGTCCTGGCTCACCATCGCGAACTGGGCGCGCAGGCTCTTGAGCTGCCATTCGCTGGTGTCGTGGCCGTCGAGCAGCACCTGGCCGCCGCTGGGCTGCACGAAGCGCGGCAGCAGGTTGACCAGCGTGGTCTTGCCCGAGCCCGAGGGGCCGACGAAGGCCACCACCTGGCCGGGCTCGATGACGAGGTTCACGCCGTCGAGCGCGCGCTGTTCGTCGTCGCCGCGGTAGCTGACCTGCACGTTGCGCAGCTCGATGTGGCCTTGCGCGTGCGCAATGCTGAAGGTGCCCTGCGATTCGGGCGCCACTTCGTCGATGAGGATCAGCCCACGCTCCAGCGCTGCAAGGCCGCGCGTGATCGGCCCGGCCACTTCGGCCAGGCGGCGGATCGGTGCGATCAGCATCAGCATGGCCGTGATGTAGGCGACGAAGCCGCCCACCGTGAAGCCCTGCTTGCCGCTTTGCCAGAGGGCGATCATCACCACCACCGACAGCGCCAGCGAGGCCATCATCTGCGTCAGCGGCGTGGTGGCGGCCTGGGCGATGGTGGACTTCACGGCGAGGCGGTTCAGGCGCTGGCTCAGTTGTTCGAAGCGGCGCTCCTGCGCCTGCTCCGCGCCGTGCAGCCGCACGACGCGGTGGGCCAGCACGTTTTCCTCGACCACGTAGGCCAGCTCGTCGGTGGCCTGCTGGCCTTGCTGCGTGAGCTTGTACAGGCGCTTGGAGAACACCTTCATGATCCAGGAGATGCTGGGCACCAGGAAGGCGACGATGAGCGTGAGCTTCCAGTTCAGGTAGACCAGGTAGCCCAGCAGCGCGATCAGCGTGAAGCCGTCGCGCGAGAGCCCGAGCAGCGCTTGCACCAGCAGCATGGCGCCGGTCTGCACCTCGTACACCACGGTGTTCGACAGTGCGCTGGCCGACTGCCGCGCGAACAGCGCCAGCTCGGCGCCGAGCAGTCGCTCGAACAGCACGCGGCGCAGCTTCTGCATGCCTTCGTTGGCGATGCGAGAGAGCGCGTACTGCGAAATGAACTGCGCGATGCCGCGCACCGCGAACAGCAGGAGCACGGCGGCCGGAATGAACCACAGCGGCATTTCGCCGCGCGTGAAGCCCCGGTCGAGCAGCGGCTTGAGCAGGGCGGCCATGAGCGGCTCGGTGAGCGCGGCCAGCAGGGCGCCGATCAGCCCCACGGCCCACCATTGGCGCGAACTGCCGAACCAGGTCATGAGTCGCGCCAGCCTGCGCATGAGGGGAGGGCGGGCGCTCTCGCTGCCGGGGGATGCTTGCATATGGCGGCGGATTTTACGGGGCGGCTCCGACCGCCTTTTTGAAGGGCTGTAGGACCATTTCGCCGGATAAACGTTTTGTGACGGCGGGTTCAACCCAGTGTGTAACATGTGGCCCGTGAAACGCCGGGGAGAAACTTTTTACCCGGAAACCTCTCCGAACCGCATGAACAAGCCGTTGCCAGATCTTTCCCCAACTCCTTCTTCATCGTTGATTGCACGCCGCAGCCTCATCGCGGCCCTTGCTGCCTCTCCCATGCTTCCCGCCATGGCCCAGTTCCGGGTCGAGGTGTCGGGCGTGGGATTGACGCAGTTGCCGATCGCGCTCGTGCCTTTCCGGGGGCAGGACGCCTCGCCCCAGAAGATTTCCGACATCGTCCAGGCCGACCTCGAACGCAGCGGCCAGTTCCGCGGCGTCGATGCCTCGGGCCAGGCGCTCGACGAGTCCTCGCGCCCCGACCTCGCCCTGTGGCGCCAGCGCACCGCCGACTCGCTCGTGGTGGGCAGCGTGAGCCGGCTGGGCGACGGCCGCTACGACGTGCGCTTCCGCCTGTGGGACGTCGTGAAAGACCGCGACCTCGGCGGCCAGAGCTACACCGTGCCGCAGGGCGACCTGCGCCTGGCAGCCCACCG
This sequence comes from Variovorax sp. GW822-FHT04E09, assembly GCF_058800845.1. Taxonomy (NCBI): domain Bacteria; kingdom Pseudomonadati; phylum Pseudomonadota; class Betaproteobacteria; order Burkholderiales; family Comamonadaceae; genus Variovorax; species Variovorax sp. GW822-FHT04E09. The sequence goes on along the minus strand of NZ_JBXAMR010000001.1, from coordinate 671,843 downwards.
CATCGCCGACTACGTGTATGAGAAGCTGACCGGCGAGAAGGGCATCTTCTCGACCCGCATCGCCTACGTCACCAAGGGCGGCAGCCGCTACTCGCTGTGGGTGGCCGACGCCGACGGCGAGAACGCGCAGGCCGCGCTCGCCAGCCCCGAGCCGATCATCTCGCCCTGCTGGTCGTCCAACGGCCAGCAGCTGGCGTATGTGTCCTTCGAGTCGCGCAAGCCCGTGGTCTACGTGCACAACGTGGCCAGCGGCCAGCGCCGGTTGCTCGCCAACTTCAAGGGCTCCAACAGCGCTCCGGCGTGGGCGCCCGACGGCGGCTCGCTGGCCGTCACGCTCAGCCGCGACGGCGGCTCGCAGCTGTACACCATCCCGGCCAGCGGCGGCGAACCGCGCCGCCTCACCCAAAGCTCGAGCATCGACACCGAGCCCGTGTACTCGGCCGACGGCAGCACGATCTACTTCGTGAGCGACCGCGGCGGCGCGCCCCAGATCTACAAGATGAGCGCCAGCGGCGGCAACCCGACGCGGGTCACCTTCAGCGGCACCTACAACATTTCTCCATCTGTCAGCGGCGATGGCCGGTGGTTGGCCTACATCTCGCGGGTCGGCGGTGCGTTCAAACTCCACGTGATGGAGTTGGCCAGCGGCAATGTCGCCGCGATCACCGACACCACGGCCGACGAGAGCCCGAGCTTCGCACCCAACAGCAAGCTGATCGTCTATGCCACGCACCTGCAGGGCCGCGAGGCGCTCATGACGACCACGCTGGACGGAAAGATCAAGGCCCGCCTCGCGGGTCAGGCGGGAGACATCCGTGAACCGGACTGGGGTCCGTTTCAGAAGCAATAAGCATTGACCAGATAAATTTACTTGAGGAGTTCGCAAATGTTGAAACGTACGATCTATTCGCTCGCCATCGTGGCGCTCATCGCCGGTTGCTCGTCGGGCACCAAGCTCAACGAAACGCCGGTCACCGACCGCAGCGGCACGGCCGGCGGCCAGCAAGGCGGCGCAACCGCCGTGGCCCCGGTGACCATCGACCCCAACGCAAACACGGCGCAAGGTCCGGTCGGCGTGGCACGCATCGTGTACTTCGACTACGACAGCTACACGGTCAAGCCCGAGTTCCAGTCGGTGATCGACGGCCATGCACGCTTCCTCAAGGGCGCCACGCAACGTCGCATCTCGATCGAAGGCCACACCGACGAGCGCGGCGGCCGCGAGTACAACCTGGCCCTCGGCCAGAAGCGTTCCGAAGCCGTGCGCCGTGCGCTCACGCTGCTGGGCGTGAACGACAGCCAGATCGAAGCCGTGAGCTTCGGCAAGGAAAAGCCCGCGGCCCAAGGCTCGGGTGAAGAAGTGTGGGCGCAGAACCGCCGCGCTGAAATCCGCTACACCCGGTGATGCAGCCACGTGCCCTGTGGCGAGGCGCGGCCCTCGCCGCCGCCTTGTTCTGCGCGTCGGCCGGCTCGCAGGCGGCGCTGTTCGAGGACGACGAGGCGCGCCGCGCCATCCTCGACCTGCGCCAGCGCGTCGAAGCCATGCGCCAGCAGACCGACCAGCGCCTGGCCGACGAGAACGGCCAGCTGCGCCGCAGCCTGCTCGACCTGCAAAGCCAGATCGAGCAGATGCGCGGCGAGCTGGCACGCATGACCGGCCAGAACGAGCAGCTCACGCGCACGCTGAGCGAAATGCAGTCGCGCCAGACCACGATCGACGACAAGCTCAAGCAGAACGAGCCTTCCAAGGTCTCGATCGACGGCCGCGAGTTCAACGCCGATCCGAAGGAAAAGGCCGACTTCGAAGCCGCCCTGGGCGTCTTCCGCTCGGGCCAGTTCGCCCAGGCCCAGACCGCCTTCGCCGAGTTCGTGAAGCGCTACCCGCAAAGCGGCTACAACGCGTCCGCGCTGTTCTGGCTCGGCAATGCGCAGTACGCCACGCGCAACTACAACGAAGCCATCGCCAATTTCCGCTCGATGCTCTCGCTCGCGCCCGACCACGCCAAGGCGCCCGAAGCCGTGCTGTCGATTGCGAATTGCCAGATCGAACTGAAGGACACGCGCGCCGCACGCCGCACGCTGGAAGACCTGACCAAGGCCTACCCGCAGTCGGAAGCCGCACAGGCCGGCCGCGAGCGTCTGTCGCGCCTGCGTTGATGCAATGACCGTTTCGGCGGAGTGTTCCGCTTGAGAGTGCTTCGATGATGCCTTCGGCTGAAGAAGCCTCGCCCCTCCCCATGGCCGCCGCGGATGTCCTCACCGACACCGCGGCGCCTGACTTTGCGCGCCGCTTCGGCGGCCTCGAGCGCCTGTACGGCGTGGCCGGTGCCGCGCGCATCCGTCACGCGCATGTGCTGGTCGTCGGCATCGGCGGCGTGGGCTCGTGGGCAGTGGAGGCGCTGGCACGCAGCGGGGTGGGGCGACTGACGCTCATCGACCTCGACCACGTGTCGGAGTCGAACATCAACCGCCAGATCCACGCGCTCGACTCGACCGTCGGGCAGGCCAAGGTCGAGGCCATGCGCGAGCGCATCGCGCAGATCAACCCCGACTGCCAGGTGCTCGCCATCGACGAGTTCGTCGAGCCCGACAACTGGGCGTCGCTGCTCGAGACCGCACAGGCCGCCCACGGGCCGGTGCACGCGGTCATCGATGCCTGCGACCAGGTGAAGGCCAAGCTCGCCATGGCCGCCTGGGCGCGCACCGTGTCGCGCAGCACCGCGTTCATCACCGTCGGTGCGGCGGGCGGCAAGCGGCAGGCGCACAAGGTCGACATCGACGACCTGTCGCTCGTCACCCACGACCCGCTGCTGGCCCAGCTTCGCCAGCGGCTGCGCAAACTGCACGGCGCACCGCGCGAAGGCCGCAAGATCGGCTTGGCCTGCGTGTTCAGTCGCGAGAGCGTGGCACCGCCCGATGCGTCCTGCCAGATCGATGCGGGCGACGGTTCGCTCAACTGCCACGGCTACGGATCGGTGGTCAGCGTGACCGCCACCTTCGGTCAATGTGCGGCAGGGTGGGTGCTCGACGAAATTGCGAGAAACACCACGCTATAATCCAAGGCTTTGCTGGATTCAACGTCGGCAAGAAGCAAAAAAAATGGTTCCGGGACGTTAGCTCAGTTGGTAGAGCAGCGGACTTTTAATCCGTTGGTCACTGGTTCGAATCCAGTACGTCCTACCACCGAGCCATGCGAAACATGAAAAGCCAGCTGTCAACCTGACAGCTGGCTTTTTTCTTGGGTCCGACGCGAGAAAGGCGGTCAGGACGCCGGCTGTTGCCTGAGCCGCTTGAGCAGTTCGCGCCCCACGCCGAGCGCCGACGCCGGGTTCTGCCCGGTGATGAGCTCGCGGTCCATCACCACGTTCGGCGTGAACGGCGCCTGGTTGCTGCTGTAGGCACCGCCGGCCTGCTGCAGCGCGGTCTGCGGATAGAACTTCATCGTGCCGCCCTGCAGCGCCGCCTTGGCAAGCTCCTCTTCCTGATTGCTGATCACGGTCATGCGGTAGCCGGCGTAGATCCAGTCGGGACGTTGTTCGACCGTGCCGCCCGCCGCGAGCCGGTTCGTGAAGCCCTGTGCATCGGGCAAGGTCGAGAGCAGTGCGATCGGGCCGTGGCACACGAGGGCCGTGGTCTTGTGGCGCGCATGAAAGTCCGCGAGCAGCCGGCCCAGCGCGGGGCTGGTCAGCAGGTCCTGCATGGGCGCATGGCCGCCCGGCACATAGACGGCGTCGAAGCGGGCGTAGCCGATCTGCGCCACGCGCGACAGGCTGATCACCGGCGAGTCCGTGCGCGAGGTGAGCTTCAGTTTGTCGAGCAGCGCCTTGTGCCGCTTGAGGGCGGCTTCGTCGCCATCGAAATACATCTTGTCGACCGACGACGCGTCCACGGTGGGCGCGTTGCCCTGGGGCGTGGCGAAGGTCAGTTGGTGGCCGGCGTCGAGCAGCAGCTTCACCGGCTGCATCAGCTCGTTCAGATAGAAGCCGGTGGCGAAGACTTTGCCGTCCTTCAGGTCGAGGTGGTCGGCATCCGACAGCACGACCAGCACGTTGGCAGCCTGCGCGCCGAGCGCGGCCATGCCGAGGGTCACGAGGGCGGCGAGTTTGTGGAGCGAGTTCATGGACGTTCTTTCCTTTCAGTTCTGGCGCAGCAGCAGCTCGCGCATCGCCGCGCCGACACCCGCGGCCGATTGCGGGTTCTGCCCCGTGACGAGCCGGCCGTCGACCACGACCTGCGCCGCCCAGTCGGGCGCCGGATGGTGGTGCGCGCCGCGTTGCACGAGCGTGGTGGCGAGCAGGAAGGGCACGGTCTGTGCGAGGCCGACAGCGCGTTCTTCGTCGTCGGTGAAGGCGCTGAGGTTCTTGCCCGCGACCAGGTAGGCGCCGTTGCCGAGCGTCACGTTGACCAGCGCCGCGGGGCCGTGGCACACCGCGCTCACCACGCCGCCCGCTTCATAGACCTCGCGGGTCACGCGCGCCGCGTCGGGGCTGGTCGGAAAGTCCCACATCGCGCCGTGTCCGCCGGCAAAGAAGATCGCGCTGTACCTTGACGCGTCGACGTCGCCCAGGCGCTGCGTGTGGCGCAGGGCGTCGCGAAAGCCGCTGTCGTTCCAGTAGCGCGCATTGACCGCATCGCCGAGGTCCAGGCCATCGACCGGCGGTTCGCCGCCCTGGATGGACGTGAGTTCGAAGGGGATGCCGGCAGCTTCGAGCTCGGCCAGCGGGTGGGTCAGTTCGCCGAGGTAGAAGCCCGTCGGCTCGCCGCGGGTAGCGCCCTTGGTGCCATGGCTGGTGAGCACCATGAGCACGGGGCGGATCGACGGGGCGGTGGTGGTGGAAGTCATCTGTAGCTCCTGGAAAAGGGTGAAGAGGCCGGGCCCTGCGGCCCTCGAGATCGAATGTATTGATTGCCTCTCCGGCGATAAACTGGCCGGTCAGGAAAACATTTGTTCTTCAGGAGACAAGATGAGCCGCCGATTCGATCACCTCGGAGATGTGGAAACCTTCGTCACTGTGGTCGACAAGGGCTCGATGACGGCCGGCGCCGTGGCGCTGGCGACGACGCCCTCGGTGCTCAGCCGCGCGATCACGCGCCTGGAGGCGCGGCTGGGCGTGCAGTTGCTGCGCCGCACGACGCGGCGCCTGAGCCTCACCGAGCAGGGGCGGCTGTACCTGGAGCAGTCGCGCGCGGCCTTCGCGCTCATCGACGATGCCGAGCGCACGATGCAGGGGCAGGGCGATGAGCTGACCGGCAGCGTGCGCCTGAGCGTGCCCACCACCTACGCCCATCACCGGCTGCCGGCGCTGTTGCAGCCTTTCTGCACCCGCCATCCGCAGGTGCGCGTCGAGCTGAACATCACCAACCGCAACGTCGACCTCGTGGCCGAGGGCTACGACCTCGCGATCCGCATGGGTCCGCTGCCCGACAGCGGCCTGGTCGGGCGCAAGCTCGAGGACGCGCCGATGTGCCTGCTGGCCGCGCCGGACTACATCGCGCGCGCAGGCATGCCGGCGCGCATCGGCGACCTCGCGCAGCACGCCTGCCTGCCTTTCGTGATGCCCAGCACCGGCCGCGTGGCGCCGTGGATTCTTCAGGAGGACGGGCGCGACGTGGACTGGACGCCGCACGGCAGCCTCCAGGTGTCGGACGATGTGCTGGGCGTGGTTGCGCTCGCGCTGAGCGGGCTCGGGATCTGTCAGACCTACGACTTCATCGCGCGCCCGTTGTTCGCGCAGGGCCGCGCGGTGGAGGTGCTGGCGCCGGCATGCGGGCGTTCGCGGCCGGTGTCGGTGATCTATGCGCCGCACCGGCGGCTGTCGTCCGCCTCGCGTGCCCTGATCGATGCGTTGGCCGGCGCGCCGGCCTGACGCGGTGCGCGGGGCTCAGCGGTCGAACGCGGCCTGCAGCTCGGCCTTGCTGGTGACGCCGCGGTGCAGCTGGAGCATGAGCAGCAGGCGCGCCTTCTGCGGGCTCAGGTCGCCCGCCATCACGGCGCCGGCCTCGTCGCTGGTCTTGCCGCCACCCACGAAGCCGTAGACCGGGCGCGTGCGGCCGTTGTGCACGCGCGTGGAGACGACCACCGGCACGCCTTTCGACAGCGCGTACTTGAGCGCCTCGAACATCGAGACGTTCATGTTGCCCATGCCCACCGCCTGCACCACGATGCCCTTGGCGCCCTGGTCGACGGCGTAACGCATGAGCGAGCCGTCGGCGCCGCCGAACATGGCGACGATTTCCACGCGCGGCATCTCGGCGGTGCCGATGTCGATGTGCTGGCGGCGCAGCGGCGCGCGGGTGAAGACGACCTTGTCGTCCCACACCTCGCCCAGGAAACCGAAGTCGCCCGAATTGAAGGTCTCGACGTTGGCGGTGTGCGTCTTTGTGACGTTGCGCGCCGCGTTGATCTGGTTGTTCATCGCCAGCATCACGCCCTTGCCGCGCGCTTCGGGCGTGGTGGCGATGCGGATGGCGTTGAGCAGGTTGCGCGGGCCGTCGAAGTCGGGCGACGAGGCATTGCGCTGCGCGCCGATCAGGATCACCGGCTTGTCGGACTTGACGGTCAGGTCCAGCCAGTAGGCCGTTTCTTCCATGGTGTCGGTGCCGTGCGCGATGACCACGCCGGCCACCTCGGGGCGCGCGAGCGCATCGTCGACGGCCTTGGTCAGGCGCGTCCACCATTTCGCCTCGATGTAATTGGACGACATGGCCGAGAAGTTGTTGACCTCGATGGTCGCGTACTTGCCGGCGTCGGGCACCGTCTGCATCAGGTCGTCGCCCGAGATCGCGGGCACCACGCCCTTGGTGACGGGGTCGATCTTCATCGCGATGGTGCCGCCCGTGGCGATGAACTGCACGACGGGTCGGGTCTGCGCCTGCGCCGACGTAGCCACTGCTGCCAGGCCGATCGTCGCGAGTGCCAGTGTCCTCTTCAGTGTCTTCATGGGTTTCCTTGGCGGTGTGAGGGGTGCGCGCCGATGCTACGCGACGGCTGCGCCACACCGTGGACGCCAAGGAAGATGTGCCCCATCGGGCACGCAGGCAGGGCTACGCCGGGGCGTGCCAGTCTTGCGTGGTCTGCGGCGAGAGGTTCACGGCGCCTTCGTGGCAGGGCTGAACCTCCAGGGGATCGCACGGGCTGCTGATCTGGCGCCCGTCGAACTTGATGCGGATGTGCGAATTGCTCGCGCCGGCGACGGTGCCGAGCCGGCCGCCGCAGATGACGCGGGCTCCTCTTTCGAAGCTGACGCCGTAGCGTTCGCGGATGTCCCTGAGGCTCATGTGATTCCCTTTGTTCCCTGTGCTGACAGTGAACGAATCGTCTCTTGGGCCCGCGTGGTACTGCGTAGGTCGCATTCCGTTACACCGTGTAGGAAAAAAGAGGGGTTGACGGAAGGCGGACGCCTTGGGGGCGCCAGCGCGCAGAAATGAAAAAGCCCTCGCGAGGAGGGCTTTTGTCGGAATGTGGTCGTGAACTCTTACGCGGTCCACGCTACGGCAAAGATTCGTTTGCGGAAGTCATTGTTGTTTTTCTCGTCGCTATGACTTCGACGCGCTGGTATGAGATTCAGCTTGCCTGGCCAGGCAAATGCCCGATCATTTCGGGCAACCGCGAATTATATACCAGAAAGAATCGACCCCATCAAAAGCCTCTGCCCGGCGCGCAGCGGTGCAGGCAAAAAAACAGCCCGCACGAGGGCGGGCTGGAAGGTGACTTGCTGGAGGAGGGAGGATCAGAGGTGCAAGCCACCGGGAGAAACCTCACTGTGCCCGGCGAATCTGTACGCAACCTGACCTCGCGAAAAGAGGCCCTTTGGGCCTTCAGTCTTCGTCTTCCCACTTGCCGATCACGGTGCCCAGCACGGTGAAGGGCACGCGCACCGCCTCGTGCGCGGGGTTCAGCGGCAGCAGCCAGCGGCGGCCCGCGTCTTCCTTGTAGACCTTGAAGGTGACTTCGCCGCGGATGTCGTCGTCGAGCTTGGCGACCACGCGCTCGCCGTCGTCGGGCGTGGTGTGCTGCGGGTCGACGAAGACGATCGATCCGGCCGGGTAGCTCTTCAGGTGCCCGTGCGGCGAGGTCATGCTGTCGCCGCGCACGCGCAGCGCGTAGGTGCCGGCGCTGTGGTGCGCGATGCAGGGAATCCAGCGTTCGGCCAGCGTGGGCCGGGGCGGCGATTCGGCGCCGCGCCATTCGCCGGCCTGCTCCCACGAGATCAGCGGCACGGTGCCGGGCGTCTGGGGTGCGAAGGCCGGGCCGACGGGCGCGATGCGGGTGACGCGGTAGGGGCCGGGCGGCTCGTGGGCGTTGTCGCGTGCCAGGCGGATCTGCACCTCGTCCCACGGGGCCGGGCCGTCGCCGGTGTCGAGCCAGTTGGGGTCGGCGCGGTAGGCGCGTGCCAGGGCGAGCACGCTCATCGACCGGCTGGTGTCGCCACGCTCGATCTTCGAGATGCTCGACTGCTTGACGCCCGAAGCGGCCTCGGCCTGCTTCTGCGTCATCTTGGCGAATTTGCGTGCGGCCAGGGCACGTGAAGCAATAGTCTCCATGGGGTGGAGATTCAAGCGCAGATGAATATTCGTATTGGACTCTAAAATAGGAAAAAAAGGGAGGATCGATATGAAGCCACGCGAATTGGTGCAGGCGCTGCGAGCGCTCGGATTGACGCAAAAGCAGATCCAGGAACGCACGGGCATTCCGCAGCCCACGGTCAGCAAGATCGGGCTGGGGCGGGTGAGCGACGTGATGTCGCGCCACTACGTCGCGCTGCTGGCCGCCTACGAGCAGCGCATGAAGGAAGAGGCGCTGCGGCCGGCCCCGCACTATGGGCCGCCGCCAGCCGGCGACTGAGCCGGCGACTGAGCCGGCAACTGAGCCGGAAGTGGCCGGATCAGGCCGGCTTGAGCCGTTCGGCGGGCTCGGGCGGCGTCAGGGCCAGCGTGGTGCTCACGCGCACGCAGTCCTTGATGTGCTGTTCGCCCAGCGCGCGCAACGCGGCATAGCCGAGCGCGGCCGACACCACCTGCCCGGCGATGGGGACGTACTTGGTGGCCTGCTTGGCGGTGAGGCGGATGCCGGCGTGGCGGGCGAGCTTCATGAGCAGCTCGCGCGTGACGAGCCGTCCCACGAGCAGGGCGCCGAGCGTGGTCGCGGCCTTCTGGATGCGCTCGCGCTGGTGCGGCGCGAGCTTTTCGACCTGGGTGACCGAGAGCCCGAACTCTGCGCTGATCTGCGGCACGAGGCGCGACAGCAGCGCCGCGTCGGCCATCCAGTCGACGCCGGGCAGCGGCACGGCGCTGGCGGCGGCGGCCATGAGGGCCTTGCGGCCGATCAGGCGTCGGCTGCGGTGGATGGCCGCGATGAGTCTTTCATCGCCCCGGGCGAGTTCGATCGAAGAAGGCATGCAGCGTGGCTCCTTGGCGGGTTCCCTGAGCGTGTCATGCTACCCGGCCCGCACCGGCCGGCGGGTTGCCAGCCGCGCGCGGGCAGGGGGCTTAGGGCCTGTTCACCCTATTTCTAGCGTCGCGTTGGCTGGCAAAGGGGCTGGCTGCAAGGCGCCCGTGCGCAGCAAGGCTGAAGCCTTGCAAGCGCGGGCAACGCCGCAGACGGCCCCTTTGCCAGCCAACCCGAAGGGAAGGTCTGCCACGGCGGGCCACTCGGCGTTGCGCTCCTTGCGTGTGCGCATGCACACGCGGCGTCACGCGCCTTGATTGGCCCGCCGTGGCAGACCTTCGCGACGCCAGAAATAGGGTGAACAGGCCCTACGCCGCCAGCGCTTCGAGCTGGTCGGACAGCGCCAGCCAGCGCTCTTCCAGCTGCGCGATCTCGTCGTTGAGCGCCTTCAGCCGCTTGCCGGCGTCGGCGATCTCCGCGGGCGGCAGCGGTTCGGCCAGCCGGGCTTCGAGCGTGCTGCGCTCGGTGCTGGCCGCGGCCATGCGCTCGTCGATCTTGGCGATCTCCTTCTTCAGCGGCTTGGCCTGCTCGCTGCGCTGCTGGCGCTCCTGGGCGTCCTGCTTGCGCTGCTCGGGGGTGTTGCTGCTCTTCACTGGCGCTGCCGCTGCGGCGGCCGCAGCTGCCGCCGCCACGGCGTCCGCTTCGCGCACGGCCACCTTGGCCTCTTCGCGCAGGCGCTTGGATTCGTCGAGCAGGTAGCGCTGGTAGTCGTCCAGGTCGCCGTCGAAGTCGGTGACGACGCCGCGGCCCACGAGCCAGAACTCGTCGCACACCGAGCGCAGCAGCGCACGATCGTGGCTCACCAGCATCAGCGTGCCTTCGAACTCGTTGAGCGCCACGGCCAGGGCCTCGCGGGTGGCCAGGTCCAGGTGGTTGGTGGGCTCGTCCAGCAGCAACAGGTTGGGGCGCTGCCAGACCATCATCGCGAGCACGAGGCGGGCCTTTTCGCCGCCGCTCATGGTGCCCACGGGCTGCTTGACCATGTCGCCGCTGAAGTTGAAGCTGCCCAGGAAGCCGCGCAGGGCCTGCTCGCCGGTGGCTTCCTTGGCATTGCTACCCAGCTCGCGCGCCATGCGCACCATGTGCTCCAGCGGGTTGTCCTGTGGGCGCAGCACGTCGAGTTCCTGCTGCGCGAAGTAGCCGATGTTCAGGCCCTTGCCTTCGGTGACCTGGCCGGCCAGCGCGCCCATTTCGCGCGCGATGGTCTTCACCAGCGTCGACTTGCCCTGGCCGTTGGCGCCCAGGATGCCGATGCGCTGGCCCGCCAGCACCGAGCGGCTCACGCCGCGCAGGATGGTCTTGGGCGCTTCGCCTTCAACCTCGTAGCCGAAGCTCGCGTTGTCGATCGAGAGCATCGGGTTCGGGATGTTGCCCGGCTCCTTGAACTCGAAGGTGAAGTCGGCCTCGGCCAGCAGCGGCGCCACTTTTTCCATGCGCTCCAGCGCCTTGACGCGGCTTTGCGCCTGCTTGGCCTTGCTGGCCTTGGCCTTGAAGCGGTCGATGAACTTCTGCAGGTGGGCGATCTTGTCCTGCTGCTTGCTGAAGGCCACCTGCTGCTGTTCCATCTGCAGCGCGCGCATGTCTTCGAACTTGCTGTAGTTGCCGCCGTAGCGCGTGAGCTGCGCGTTGGCGATGTGCAGGGTGACGTCGGTCACGGCGTCGAGAAACTCGCGGTCGTGGCTGATGACGATCATGGTGCCCGGGTACTTCTGCAGCCAGGCTTCGAGCCAGACGAGCGCGTCCAGGTCCAGGTGGTTGGTCGGTTCGTCGAGCAGCAGCAGGTCGCTCGGGCACATCAGCGCGCGCGCCAGCTGCAGGCGCATGCGCCAGCCGCCCGAGAAGCTGTTGACGGGCTCGTCGAGCTCGTGCGACTTGAAGCCCAGCCCGAGCACCAGCGCCTGCGCGCGCGGCACGGCGTCGTGCTCGCCGGCATCGGCCAGGTCGGTGTAGGCGTGGGCCAGCTCCATGCCGATGTCGGCGTCGTCGGGGTTCTCGGCGTAGGCGGCCTCGATGGCGGCCAGCGTGGCGCGCAGTTCGGTCAGGCGCGTGTCGCCGCCGACCACGAAGTCGGTGGCCGACTCCTCGGTCTCGGGCATGTCCTGTGCCACCTGGGCCATGCGCCACTGCTTGGGAATGTAGAAATCGCCGCCGTCTTCGTGCAGCGTGCCGTTGAACAGCGCGAACAGCGACGACTTGCCGGCGCCGTTGCGTCCCACCAGGCCGACCTTTTCGCCGGGGTTGAGATTGACGGTGGCGCCGTCCAGCAGTTTCTTGGCGCTGCGGCGAAGAATGACGTTTTTGAGAGTGATCATGAGTGAGGAACCGTAGGGGCGATTATCCCGCCCGGCCTTCGGCGACCCGGCGCGAAGGGGCAAAGGCGGACATCGCCCGATGAAAGGGGGCGCAGCCCGGAGGCTGCGTGCAAGGCGGTGAAGCGGGGGCGGCGGGCGTCGCTAACGCACGCCGGCGCCGGCCAGCAGCGCCGTCCGGGTGACCAGCAACACCTGGTCTTCGCCGGCCGAGGTTTCGAGCCAGACCACCTCGAGCTGCGGAAACGCGGCCTCGAAGTAGTCGCGCTCGTTGCCGATCTCCAGCACCAGCACGGCCTGCTCGCTCATGCGGGCGGGCGCGTCGGCGAACAGTTGCCGCACGAAATCCATGCCGTCGGTGCCGCCGGCCAGCGCCAGTTCGGGCTCGGCGCGGTATTCGGCGGGCAGCGCGGCCATGCTGGCGCTGTTCACGTAGGGCGGGTTGCACAGCACGAGGTCGTACGTACCGGGCACGTTCTTCAGGCCGTCCGATTCGATCAACTTGACGCGCGCGTCGAGCGCGTGGCGCGTGACGTTGATGGCGGCCACTTCGAGCGCTTCGGTCGACAAGTCGGCGGCATCGACCGTCACATCTGGGTAGGTGAGCGCCGCGAGCACCGCGAGGCTGCCGTTGCCGGTGCACAGGTCGAGCACGCGCTGTGTGTGCTCGCCCAGCCAGTAGTCGATGCTGCCGTCGGCGATGAGCTCGGCAATGAAGCTGCGCGGCACGATGGCGCGCTCGTCCACGTAGAAGGGCACGCCCTGCAGCCACGCCTCTTTGGTGAGGTAGGCGGCGGGCTTGCGCGTGGCGATGCGCTCGTCGATGAGGGCGGCCACCTTGGCAGCGTCGGCTTGCGACACGGGGGTGTCAGCCACCGCGTCGAGGTCGTCCAGCGGCTGCTTCAGGCGCCACAGCACGAGCCAGGCGGCTTCGTCGAAGGCGTTGGCGGTGCCGTGGCCGAAGGCCACGCCGGCGTCTTCGAGCCGCTTGGCGCCGGCTTCGATCAGTTCAATGACCGTGCTCATCGCGCGCCCTGGGCGAGCGCCGCGTCGAGCCCGCGCAGCGTGCGCAGGTAGATGTTCTTCAGCGTCTCGATCTCGGCGACCTCGATGTGCTCGTCGATCTTGTGGATGCTGGCGTTCACGGGGCCGCACTCGACGACCTGCTTGCAGATCTTGGCGATGAAGCGCGCGTCGCTGGTGCCGCCGCTGGTCGACAGCTCGGTGTCCAGGCCGGTCTCTTCGCGGATCGCCGCCTGCACCGCCGTGACGAGTTCGCCGGGCGTGGTCAGGAAGGGCAGGCCGCCGACGGTCCAGGCCAGTGTGCAGTCGACGCCGTGTGCGTCGAGCACGGCGTGCACGCGCTGCTGCAGCGACTCGGGCGTGGACTCGGTCGAGAAGCGGAAATTGAAGTCGATCACCGCGCTGCCCGGAATGACGTTGCTCGCGCCGGTGCCCGCGTGGAAATTGCTGATCTGCCAGCTGGTGGGCTGGAAGTAGGGGTTGCTTTGCGCGTCCCAGCCGCCGGCCGCGTTGATCGCCACCAGCTCGGCCAGCGCGGGCGCCACCGCATGCACCGGGTTCTTCGCCAGGTGCGGGTAGGCGATGTGGCCCTGCACGCCGTTCACCGTGAGCTTGCCGCTCATGGTGCCGCGGCGGCCGTTCTTGATCATGTCGCCGCAGCGCGCGACCGAGGTGGGCTCGCCGACGATGCAGTAGTCGATGGTTTCACCGCGTGCGGCCAGCGCGTTGCAGACGATCACGGTGCCGTCGACGCCCGGGCCTTCCTCGTCGCTGGTCAGCAGCAGCGCCAGCGTGAGGGTCGGGTCGGGCTCGCCCTGCAGGAATTCTTCGATGGAGGTCACGAAGGCCGCGACCGAGGTCTTCATGTCGCAGGCGCCGCGGCCGTAGAGCTTGCCGTCGCGGTGCGTGGGCGTGAACGGGTGGCTGCTCCACTGGTCGAGCGGGCCCGTGGGCACCACGTCGGTGTGGCCGGCGAAGACCAGCGTCTTCGTGGCCTTGCCGTTGGTGGGGCGGCGCACGGCCCAGAGGTTGGTGACCCGGAAATCGGCCGGGCCGCTCTCGATGGTTTCCAGCGTGAAGCCCAGCGCGGCGAGGCGTTCGCCCAGGATCTGTTGGCAACCCGCGTCGTCGGGGGTGACGGAAGGGCGCGAGATCAGTTGTTCGGCGAGCTGGAGCGTACGGGACATCGAGGGAGCGGGGATTAAGGGGCGGTCAGAACTTCACGTCTAGCGTGATGTCGGTGAAGGTGGGTTCGTCGAGCTGGTCGGTCAGGTCGCGATCCTCGGCCTGCTTCTTGGGCGCGTCGCGGTTCTGCAGGCGCCACATCAGGTTGGTGGGGGAGTCGGCGTTGGCCAGGCCTTCTTCGCGGGTCACGCGTTCCTCGGTGATGAGGCGGGCGATGTCTTCCTCGAAGGTCTGCGAGCCTTCGGCCATCGACTGCTCCATGGCCTCCTTGACGCCGGAGAAGTCGCCCTTTTCGATCAGGTCGGCCACCAGCGCGGTGTTCAGCATCACTTCGAGCGCGGGCACACGCCCGCCGGCCGGCGTGCGCAGCAGGCGCTGCGACACCACGGCGCGCAGCGCCGAGCCCAGGTCGCCCAGCAGGGTGGGGCGCACCTCGACCGGAAAGAAGCTCAGGATGCGGTTGAGCGCGCGGTAGCTGTTGTTGGCGTGCAGCGTGGCCACGCACAGGTGGCCCGACTGCGCGTAGGCGATGGCGGCCGTCATGGTGTCGCGGTCGCGGATTTCGCCGATCTGGATCACGTCGGGCGCCTGGCGCAGCGCGTTCTTCAGGGCCACCTGCAGCGAGGTGGTGTCGCTGCCCACGTCGCGCTGGTTCACCAGCGATTTCTTGTTGGTGTAGGTGAACTCGATCGGCTCCTCGACCGTGAGGATGTGGCCGCTGGCGTGCTCGTTGCGGTAGTCGAGCATCGAGGCCAGCGTGGTCGTCTTGCCCGCGCCGGTGGCGCCCACCATCAGGATCAGCCCGCGCTTTTCCATGATGAGCGACTTCAGGATGTCGGGCAGGTTCAGGTCGTCGAAGCTGGGGATGACCGAGGCGATGTGCCGCACCACCACGGCGTAGCTGCCGCGCTGGCGCATGGCGCTGATGCGGTAGTTGCCGGCGCCTTCGAGGGCGACGGCCATGTTGAGTTCGCCCGTGTTTTCCAGTTCCTGGATGCGGGCTTCGGGCACCACTTCCGACAGCAGCGCCAGCGGCGCGGTCGGGGGCAGCACCTGCGCATTGATCGGCAGGCAGTTGCCGTTGATGCGGATCATCACCGGGGAGTGGGCCGAGAGGTAGATGTCGGAGGCCTTGCGCTCGGCCATCAAACGAAGAATCCGTTCCATCATGTTCATCGGTCTCTCTCCTCGGTGCTGTTTTTTTCTCAGGGAAGAAGCGAACCGGCCGCGCGCGTTGAAGCAGGCGGCCGGTGGTGGGTGCGTTTTAGTCGCGCAGCAGGTCGTTCAGGCTGGTCTTCGAACGCGTCTGCGCGTCGACCGTCTTCACGATGACCGCGGCGTAGGTGCTGTAGTCCTGGCCCGACTTGGTCTTCTTGGGCAGGCTGCCGCTGATGACCACGCTGCCGGCGGGCACGCGGCCGTACGAAATCTCGCCGGTGTCGCGGTTGAAGATCGGGGTGCTCTGGCCCAGGTACACGCCCATGCCCAGCACCGAGTTCTCTTCGACGATCACGCCTTCGACGACTTCGGAGCGCGCGCCGATGAAGCAGTTGTCTTCGATGATGGTCGGGTTGGCTTGCAGCGGCTCGAGCACGCCGCCCAGGCCCACGCCGCCCGACAGATGCACGTTGGCACCGACCTGCGCGCACGAACCGACGGTGGCCCAGGTGTCGACCATGGAGCCTTCGCCCACGTAGGCGCCGATGTTCACGTACGAGGGCATCAGGATCGCGCCCTTGGCGATGAAGCTGCCGCGGCGGGCCACGGCCGGCGGCACGATGCGCACGCCCGATTCCTTCAGCTCGGCGGCCGACAGGTGCGAGAACTTGGTCGGCACCTTGTCGTAGAAGCCCAGCGAGCCGGCCTGGATCTGCTCGTTGTCCTTCAGGCGGAACGACAGCAGCACGGCCTTCTTGATCCACTGGTGCACGGTCCACTGGCCCACGCCCTGGCGGGTGGCGACGCGCAGCTTGCCGTTGTTCAGCTCGGTGATCACGTGCTCGACGGCGTCACGCACTTCGGCGGGGGCGGCGTTGATCGAGATGTTGGCGCGGTCTTCCCACGCGGCGTCGATGATTTGTTGCAGTTGCTGTGTCATGGAGAGAGTCTCGGGTGAAAAAGGGGCAGGGAAGCGGGGCGACAGGGGGTCAGCGGCGGCCGTCTTTGACGAACCGGACGATGCGCTGGGCGGCCTCGACGCACTCGGCCGTTTCGGCCACCAGCGCCATGCGGATGCGACCGCGGCCCGGGTTGGCGCTGTGGTCGGTGTCGCGCGCCAGATAGCTCCCCGGCAGAACCGTGACATTGTATTGAGCGTAGAGCGCGCGGGCGAAGGCTTCGTCGTCGCCAGCCCACACTTCGGGCACGCCGGCCCAGAGGTAGAAGCTGGCGTCGGGCAGGCGCACGTCGAGCACGGGTTCGAGCAGCGGCGTGACGGCCGCGAACTTGGCGCGGTACTGGGCGCGGTTGTCGACCACGTGCGACTCGTCGCCCCAGGCCGCGATGCTGGCGGCGGCCACGGCGCCGCTCATGGCGCTGCCGTGGTACGTGCGGTAGAGCAAAAAGCCCTTGATGAGCGCCGCGTCGCCGGCCACGAAGCCGCTGCGCAGGCCGGGCACGTTGCTGCGCTTCGAAAGCGAGGTGAGCGCGATCAGGTTCTTGAAATCGGGACGGCCGAGCTTCATCGAGGCTTCCAGGCCGCTCAGCGGGGGCTCGTCGCGGAAGTAGATCTCGCTGTAGCACTCGTCGGCGGCGATCACGAAGCCGTGGCGGTCGGACAGCGCGAAGAGCTTCTTCCACTCGTCCAGAGACATCACCGCGCCCGTGGGATTGCCCGGCGAGCAGACGAACACGAGCTGGGTGCGGGCCCAGACGTCGTCCGGCACGCTGTCCCAGTCGACCGCGAAGTTGCGCGCGGGCACGCTGGGCGCGTAGTACGGCTCGGCGCCCGAGAGCAGGGCCGCGCCCTCGTAGATTTGATAGAACGGGTTGGGCGACATCACCACCGGCTTCGGGTGGGCGCTGGCGTCGACCACGGTCTGGGCGAGCGAGAACAGCGCCTCGCGCGAGCCGTTGACCGGCAGCACCTGGGTGGCCGGGTCGAGCGTCAGGCTGTAGCGGCGATGCAGCCAATGGGTGAAGGCGGTGCGCAGTTTCAGCTCGCCGGCGGTGGCCGGGTAGGCGGCGAGGGCGCCGAGGCCGGCGCTCAGCGCATCCTTGATGAAGGCCGGCGTGGCGTGCTTGGGCTCGCCGATGCCCAGGCTGATGGGGGCGAATTCGGGGGCGGGCGTGACGCCCGCGAACAGTTGCTTCAGCCGCTCGAACGGGTACGGCTGCAATTTGGCAAGCAAGGGATTCATGCCCCGGATTATCGGCGACGGGCCGGGCGGCCCGCACGCCCCGTGCCCCTTGGCCCGCTCAGCAAAGCGGGCGGTTGAACTGGCCGATCATGTTGGCGAAGTTCTGGTTGTAGCGGTTGGCCGCGTCGACGATGGCCGAGCGGCCCATGCGGGCCATCGCACCGGTTTCCTTGCGCTTGAACACGCCGTCCTTGGTGTCCTTGATCACCGAGCGCGACTGGCCGATGAACTCGTTGATCTGCAGCATGCCGCCGCTGCAGCTCTTGCCGTTCTGGGTCGACTGCTCGCTGGTCTTCTTGCTCCAGCCTGCGGCCGAGTCGGCCACCAGCGCCAGCGAGGCCTCGAAGGCGGCCAGCGCCTGCGGGTCGTTGGGCGCGGCGAACAGCGCCATGGCGTCGGCGTGGTTGAGCTTGCCGTGGTAGATCAGGCCGGCGCGGTAGTAGGCGGCGGTGTCCTTGGGCGCCTTCTCGAAGGCTTCCTTGGTGAGCGCCCGGTCGCGGGCGCTCAGGCCCTTGTCGAAGGCCGCTTCGGCCTGCGCGACGGTGGTGAGCGCGGCCAGGTAGTCGGCGCTCATCTGGCGGGCCTTGTCGCCGTTGTCGGCGAGGTAACCCTTGGAATTGGCGTAGTCGTTCAGCTCGCGGCTCAGGGGCGACAGCACCTTGAGCGCGGCCGAGAAGGCCTTGGCCGATTCGTCGATCTCGGGTAGCGGCGCGGCGATGGCGGCGGCGGCATCGAGCTTCCTGGCCGAGCGATCGACCAGGATGTCGTTCTGGATGCGCAGGCTGGTGAGCGGCGCCTTGGCCTGCAGCAGCGGCACCTGGCCGGTCACATAGCTTTCGCGGGCTTCCTGGAACGAGGTGCGCAGGTTGTTCGAGACGTCGACGTAGAGGTTGTACTTCTCGACGAGCTGCTGCTGGTCGTTGCCGGCCGGGGCGGCGGGCTTGGCTTCGGCGGAAGCGGGCGGGGCCGTCTTGTCCGTCTTGTCGCCGCAGCCCGCGACGAGCGCCGACACGGCGACGAGGGTGGCACCCAGCAGGGCCTGGTAGTTCTTCATTCTTTCATTTCCTCCGTTGAAAAAAACAGCACGGGCAGGCCGCGGAACGGCGGCTTGCCGGAAAAACATCGTGGGGAGGAGCGCCGCTGCCTGAGGACAGCGGTCGAGGGGGCGGGATGGGTCAGACGGCGGTGGCCGCGCTGCGCCGGTAGAAAGCGAGCGAGCCTGCCAGCGCCAGCAGCATGCCGCCGCAGGCGCGGTCGATCCAGCGCGTGGCTGACACCGTGAGCAGCCGGATCGCGCGGGCGCCGACGAAGGCGTAGGCCAGCATCACCGCCATGTCCAGCCCCGCGAAGATCAGCGCAATGATCAGGTACTGCGGCGCCTGCGCGGCGGCCGGGTCGATGAACTGCGGCAGCAGCGCCGAACAGAAGATGTAGCCCTTGGGGTTGGTCACCGCCACCAGGAACGACTTGAAGAAGATGCGCCGGCTTTCGATCGCCGTGACGGTGGCCGCGGCGTCCGCGCTCGGCAGCTGGAAGCCGCCCTGGGAGCGCAGCATGCGCAGCCCGAGCCAGGCCAGGTAGACCGCGCCCACCCACTTGAGCATCGAGAACCAGAACTCCGAAGCCGCCAGCAGCGCGCCCAGGCCGAGCGCCACGGCGCCGACCAGCACGAAGTCGGACAGCACCGCGCCGAGCATGCCCGGCAGCGCCCGGCGCACGCCGTGGCGCGAACCGTTGCTCAGGGCTAGCAGCACCGTGGGGCCGGGCGTGGCGATGGCCGCGAAGGCCACGATGGCGAACAGCAGGGCGGTGGCGAGCGTCATCGGGGCGTCTTTCTTCGGGTGGGTTTCTTCTTTAGATTTTCTTGACCAGCACCTGGCTCTTGCGATCCCAGTTGTACTTGCGCTTGCGCGCCTCGGGCAGCCAGTCGGGGTTGACCTGCTGGAAGCCGCGCTTGAGGAACCAGTGCATCGTGACCGTGGTGAGCACGAAGATGCTTTCCAGGCCCATGGCCTTGGCGCGGTGCTCGATGCGCTTGAGGATGCGTTCGCCGTCGCCCTGCGACTGCGACTGCGGCGACACCGTGAGCGCGGCCATCTCGGCCGTTTTCGCCTCGGGGTACGGGTACAGCGCCGCGCAGCCGAAGATCACGCCGTCGTGCTCGATGACCGTGTAGTGGCCCACGTCGCGCTCGATCTCTGTGCGGTCGCGCTTGACCAGCGTGCCGTCGCGCTCGAAGGGCTCGATGAGCTGCAGGATGCCGCCGATGTCGTCCACCGTGGCTTCGCGCAGGCTTTCGAGCTTTTCGTCGATGACCATGGTGCCGACGCCGTCGTGCACGTAGATCTCGAGCAGCAGCGAACCGTCGAGCGCAAACGGCAGGATGTGGTTGCGCTCCACGCCGCCCTTGCAGGCCTTCACGCAGTGCTGCAGGTAGAAGGCGGTGTCGGTCGGCTTCTGCGCGGGCGGCAGCGAGGCCAGCAGCTTCTCGGCGGCGGCCAGCGGCAGCTCGGTGTCGATCGGGTTGTCCTCGCTCTCGGGCAGTTCGCTGTCCACGCGGATGCCCGGCACTTCGGTCAGGAAGATCAGCTTGTCGGCCTGGATCGAGATGGCCACGCTGGTCGCCACTTCTTCCATCGTCAGGTTGAAGGCCTCGCCGGTCGGCGAGAAGCCGAAGGGCGACATGAGCACCATCGCGCCGAAGTCGAGCGTGCGGCGGATGCCGGCCGCGTCCACCTTGCGCACCAGGCCCGAATGCTTGAAGTCCACCCCGTCGACCACGCCCACGGGGCGCGCGGTGATGAAGTTGCCCGAGATCACGCGCACCGTCGAGCCGGCCATGGGCGTGTTGGGCAGGCCCTGGCTGAAGGCGGCCTCGATCTCGTAGCGCAGCTGGCCCGCGGCCTCCTGCGCCGAGTCCAGCGCCACGGCGTCGGTGATGCGGATGCCGTGCGAGTACTTCGCCTCGTGGCCCTTGGCTGCCAGCTGCTCGTTGACCTGCGGGCGAAAGCCGTGCACCAGCACGATCTTGACGCCCATGCTCTGGATCAGGGCCAGGTCCTGCGCGATGTTCTGCAGCTTGCCCGCCGCGATGGCCTCACCCGCCAGCGCGACCACGAAGGTCTTGCCGCGGTGCGTGTGGATGTAGGGCGCGACCGAGCGGAACCAGGGCACGAAGGTGAAATTGAAGACGGTGGACATGGGGCGTGATTGTGCATTCTTGGCAAGGTTTTGGTGCAGCGCGTCATGCCAGGGCGCGCAGCAGCCGGCCGGCCCCGGCCGCGGCGGGCGTGCCGCGGGCCTTGAAGGCCTCGAGCTGGTCGGCGTAGGCGTCCAGCGGCTCGACCGCCGCCTCGGCCGCACCCGCCGGCGCGGCCGGTGCCAGCGGCAGGCCGAGCAGTCCGGCGAGCTCGTCCGGCGCGATCGAACCCTGCGCCATCAGCGCATCGACCACCGCCATGAAGGCGGTGGCGTGCGCTTCGAGCAGGCCCAGCGCGCGGGTGTGTTCGCGCGCCAGGATGGCCTCGATCTCGCGGTTGGTGGCGGCCACGTCGGTGTTGAGGTTGTCGTTCGAATCGGTCGTCACGTCGGTGCGGCTCCAGCGGGCGCCGAAGCCCAGGTGGCGCACATGGCGCGCCGCCGTGGCGGTCGCCTGCATCAGGTCGCGCTCGGCGCCGGTGGTGCAGCCCGATTCGCCGAACACCAGCCGCTCGGCCGCGCGGCCGGCCAGGCTCACGCAGACGCTGTCGAGCAGGTTGCGCTTGGACCAGGCCTTGCGCTTCACGTAGCTGTTGTAGCCGCCCTCGAACGAGGCCACGTTGATGCGGATCTCCTGCGGCGCGCGGCCGAAGAGCAGGGCGTACACCAGGCCGTGGCCGGCCTCGTGCACCGCGAGCAGCGCACGGAAGTCGGCGTTGGCGCGCTGCTTGAGCCGGTTCAGCTCCAGCGCCACCGGGAACTCGCGCCGTGCCAGCCGGAAGCGCGCGACCAGGCGCGGGCCGCCGGGCGTGACCTCGCCGGGGTCGAGCATCAGCCACACGGGCTCGCTGCCGTGCGCGCCCTGTTCGAGCGCCCACAGCGCGGCGTTGACCAGCGTCGCGCTCAGGATCGCGTGGATCGACGAGAACAGCGGGCGCGTGCCCTGCGCCGGGAACACGGCGTTGGCGTAGATCTGCTCGTACACGCTCGCGTCGAGTACGAAGCGCACGCCCGAGCTTTCCTGGATCTCGCCCACGTAGCGGTCGCAGATCGACAGGATCAGGCGCACGTAGGTGGCGCGGCTGAACGAGGGGTAGATCACGTGGTTGTTGCCCAGCCGCGCGACCTGCTCGGGCTTGAAGCGTTCGGCCAGCGCCTTCTTCACGTCGATGAGCGAGAGCTTCTTCGTCAGCGCGTGGAAGATGTCGGCGTCGGTGTCGCAGTCTTCCACCCGCTTGGCGGTCTCGGCGTACATCTCGTCGAGGTTGCCCGAGACGAAGACCAGCAGCTTGGAGTAGTCGGTTTCCCAGTTGTCCTGCGAGGCGCGGAAGGCGCGCAGCCGCGCCTGGATCTCGTCGGGCTTCCAGGTCATGATCTCGAGCAGCGACTCGCGCAGCTTCAGGCAGCGCTTGAACTCCTGCGCTTCCCAGGGCGAGAGCTGCAGGCGGCGCTTGCGCTTGGTCTTGCCAGCCTTGGCAGCGTCTTCCTCTTCGTCTTCTTCGTCGTCATCGGTGCGGCGGTCCTGGTCGTACTCGGCCCAGGCCAGCGACGACTCGATCTCGCTGAGCACCGACAGCGACGGCGGCAGGCGGCCGTCCGAGAGCAGCGCCCACACGTCCTGGTAGCGCTCCACGCGCGCTTCCTTGCCGCTGGCGTCCACGGTGCGAAAGCGCTGGAACTCGTCGAGCACGAGGATGCCGGGCGCACCCTCGGCGATGCCCGACTCGGCCAGCATGGCCGAGATCGAGCCGGCGGTGCGGTGGCCCGAGCCGTGGCTGAAGCCGTCCATCTGCACTTCGATGAAGCGGTCGTAAAAGCCCAGGTGCTGCGCCAGGCGCCGCACGAGTTGCGTCTTGCCGGTGCCGGTCAGGCCCCACAGGCAGATGACGACCGGGCGGCTGATGAGCTGCGGCAGCACGTACCAGGCGCGCAGCGAATCGATCACGCGATCGATGATCTCGTCGATGCCGAACAGCTCGGCCTTCAGCGAATGGGCAATGGCCTGCAGGTGGCGCGTGCGCTCGGCCAGCGTGGTGTGCAGGTCGCGGGAAATGTCTGGATGCGACATGAGGTTCTTTTTTTCTTCGAATGATTCGGGACACGGAAACAGGAATGCGGCCGCTTCTCCACGCGAGATGCGAGGAGGGCGGTGGTGCAGGCGCTGTGCGGGTCAGGCTGGCGCGCTTCGACCGAAGTGAAGCGCGAGCGGTGGGCGTTCAGTTCCGCGAAGGAAGCTGAAGCCGGCGCGCGGGCTTCGTCAGGCCGGGCGGGTCGCCTTGACCCCGCCGCGTGCAAGGACGCGGCTTGCGCAGCGGATGCGCATCGAAAGGGGGGCAAGGAAGGAGGTCATGGCCGCGATCGTAACGGCGGCATGCGGTAGAGTAAAGAGTCTTTACGAAATTTTCTGCGCCACCTGCTGCATGCGGCCTCGCTGTGGATGCCATGCAACAGCGCCGGGCCCCCGCGATAATTGGCGGTTTGCCCGCCTGCCGCCGCGCGCAACGACCGACGACTGCTTTGCCTTGACGACCCTCACACCTCCCGCCCCCCTGCGCATCGAGTTTCCCGAATCGCTCCCGGTCTCCGGCCGGCGCGAGGAGATCATGGCCGCCATTGCGGCGCACCAGGTCGTGATCGTCTGCGGCGAAACGGGCTCGGGCAAGACCACGCAGCTGCCGAAGATCGCGCTGGCGCTCGGGCGCGGCAAGCTCAACGCCGAGCCCGGCAAGGGCCGCCTCATCGGCCACACGCAGCCGCGACGCATTGCCGCGAGTTCGGTCGCCAAGCGCATCGCCGAAGAGCTGAAGACGCCGCTGGGCGATGTGGTCGGCTTCAAGGTGCGTTTTCAGGACCGCCTGAGCCGCGACGCCTCGGTGAAGCTGATGACCGACGGCATCCTGCTGGCCGAGACGCAGACCGATCCGCTGCTCAAGGCCTACGACACGCTCATCATCGACGAGGCCCACGAGCGCTCGCTGAACATCGACTTCCTCCTGGGCTACCTGCGCGAGATCCTTCCGCGCCGGCCCGACCTGAAGGTGATCGTCACCTCGGCCACCATCGATGCCGACCGCTTTGCGCAGCACTTCGCTTCGGCCAAAGGGCCGGCGCCGACGATCATGGTGTCGGGCCGCACCTTCCCGGTCGAGCAGCGCTACCGGCCGTTCGAGGAATCGCGCGAGCACGACCTGAACGACGCGATCGCCGATGCGGTCGACGAACTCTGGCGCGATCCGCACAACGCGGGCGACATCCTGATCTTCCTGCCCGGCGAACGCGAAATCCGCGAGGCGGCCGACCACCTGCGCCGCCACGTCAGCCACCAGCCGCTGTTCCGCAATGCCGAGGTGCTGCCGCTGTTCGCCCGGCTCTCGGGCCCCGAGCAGGACCGCATCTTCGAAAGCCACCACGGCCGACGCATCGTGCTGGCCACCAACGTGGCCGAGACCTCGCTCACCGTGCCGGGCATCCGCTACGTGATCGACACCGGCACGGCGCGCGTCAAGCGCTACAGCTTCCGCAGCAAGGTCGAGCAGCTGCTGGTCGAGCCGATCAGCCAGGCCGCGGCCAACCAGCGCGCGGGCCGATGCGGCCGCGTGGCGAACGGCATCTGCATCCGCCTGTACGACGAGAAGGACTTTGCGGGTCGCCCGCGCTTCACCGATCCGGAAATCCTGCGCTCGTCGCTCGCGGGCGTGATCCTGCGCATGAAGTCGCTGCGGCTGGGCGACGTCGCGCGCTTTCCGTTCCTCGAAGCGCCATCGCCGCGCGCCATTGCCGATGGCTACCAGCTGCTCAATGAACTGGGTGCGGTCGACGATGCCAACGAACTCACGGCCACCGGCGCCGAGCTGGCCAAGCTGCCGCTCGATCCGCGCGTGGGCCGCATGATCCTGGAAGCCCGCACGCGCGGTGCGCTCGAAGAAGTGCTCGTCATCGCTTCGGCCCTCAGCGTGCAGGACGTGCGCGACCGCCCGATGGACGCACAGCAGCAGGCCGACCAGGCGCACTCGAAATTCGACGACGAGAAAAGCGAGTTCAGCGGCTACCTGCGCCTTTGGAAATGGATCTCCGACGCGCGCGGCGGCCACGGCGACACGCACAAGCTCAGCAACCGCCAGTACGAGCAGCTGCTGCGCCAGAACTTCATCAACATCCGCCGCGTGCGCGAATGGCGCGACATCCATTCGCAGCTGCTCACGGTCGTCACCGAGCACAAGTGGCGCATCAACGCCACGCCGGCCGGCTACGAGCCGCTGCACCTGTCGATGCTCGCGGGCCTGCTCGGCAACGTGGGCTGGAAGCTGGAAGACGACGAGGCCTACCTCGGTGCACGCGGCATCAAGTTCTACAAGCACCCCGGCGCGCACCTGAAGAAGAAGCCGGGGCGCTGGATTGTCGCGGCCGAACTGGTCGAGACCACGCGCCTGTTCGGGCGCGGCATCGCCAACATCGAGCCGCAGTGGCTCGAACAGGTGGCGGGGCACCTGCTGAAGAAGCAGCTGCTCGACCCGCACTGGGAGAAGAAGGGCGCGCAGGTCTCGGCGCTGGAGCGCGCGACGCTGTACGGCCTCGTGGTCTACAGCGGGCGGCGCGTCGATTTCACCAAGGTCGATCCGGTGTCGGCGCGCGAGATCTTCATCCGCGAAGCGCTGGTCGGCGGGCAATGGGAAAGCAAGTTCCCCTTCCTCACGGCCAACCGCAAGCTGGTGCGCGAGGTCGAAGGCCTGGAGCACAAGGCGCGCCGGCAGGACGTGCTGGTCGACGACGAACTGATCTTCGCCTTCTACGACGCGCAGCTGCCGGCCGACGTGGCCAGCGGCATCGCCTTCGAGAACTGGTACCGCCACGCCTCGAAAGACCAGCCGCGCCTGCTGTACCTCACGCGCGACGAGCTCATGCGCCACCAGGCGGCCGGCATCACGACGCAGTCGTTCCCACCCACGCTGCGCTTGGGCGGTGTCGATTGCGCCGCGAGCTACCTGCACGAACCGGGCGACGCAAAGGACGGCCTCACGGTCAGCGTGCCGCTGTTCGTGCTCAACCAGGTGAACGAGGAGCGCTGCGAGTGGCTGGTGACCGGCATGCTCAAGGACAAGATCCAGGCGCTGCTCAAGAGCCTGCCGCAGCGCCCGCGCTCGCGGCTGGTGCCGCTGCCCGAGTCGGCCACGAAGCTCGCGGAAGAGCTGTCGGAGCCCGAACTGTTCGGCACCGGCTCGCTCACCGACGTGCTGCTCAAGCGCGTGCGCGACCTGACCAGCATCGACGTGAAGCGCGCCGACTTCAAGCTCGACATGCTGGCGCCGCACCTGTTCATGAACCTGCGCATCGTCGACGAGCATGGCCGCCAGCTGGGCATGGGCCGCAACCTCGGCGCGCTGAAGGCGGAGCTGGGCGCGCAGGCGCGCGGTGCATTCCAGGCGCTCGCAGGGCTCAACGTGAAGGCGTCGCCGGCCCCCAAGGCCGCGCCTGCGAACGGGGCCCAGGCCCCGGCGAAGAACGCCGCGCCCGAGAAGGCCGCACCCACGCTGCCCGCCGGCCAGCGCTACACGAGCTGGACCTTCGGCGAGCTGCCCGAGCTGATGGAAGTGCGGCGCGGTTCGCAGTCGCTCATCGGCTTCCCGGCGCTGCGCGACGAAGGCGATGCCGTGACCATCGAGGTGTTCGACGAGCCCGCCGTGGCGGCGGCCAAGCACCGCGCCGGCCTGCGCCGCCTGTTCGCGCTGCAGCTGAAGGACGCGCTCAAGTACCTCGAGAAGAACATCCCCGACCTGCAGAAGATGTCGGTCGCCTACATGCCGCTGGGCACGTCGGAAGAACTGCGCACGCAGATCATCGACGTGGCGATCGACCGCGCCTTCCTGCAGGAGCCGCTGCCCACCGACGAGTTCGCCTTCAAGAAGCGGCTCGAAGAGGGGCGCGGGCGGCTCACGCTGATCGCCAACGAGGTGGCGCGGCTCGCGGGCGTCATCCTCGTGGAGTACGCGGCGGCGGCGCGCAAGATCAAGGACACGAAGATCCAGCCCGAGGCGGTGCAGGATGCGGCGCAGCAGCTGCAGAAGCTCGTGGGCAAGCGCTTCATCGCCGACGCGCCGTGGACGCAGCTGCAGCACTTCGCGCGCTACCTCAAGGCCATCGTGCTGCGCCTGGACAAGCTGCGTGCCGACCCCGCGCGCGACACGGCCAAGCTGGCCGAGCTGAAGCCGCAAGAGCAGCGCTACTGGCGCCTCGTGGCCGAGCGCAAGGGCGTGGTGGACGACCGCATGCTCGAATTCCGCTGGTTGCTCGAGGAGCTGCGCGTGAGCTTCTTCGCGCAGGAGCTGCGCACGCCGCAACCGGTGAGCGTGAAGCGGCTCGACAAGGCCTGGGCGCAGCTTCAGGCGTAAAAAAAGCCCGCGGCGACGCGGGCTTTTTTCATGATGGCGCGGGCGCTATATGCGGCCCATGAGCACGAGGATCACCAGGACCAGCACCACGAGCCCGAGGCCGCCGCTGGGCCCGTAGCCCCAGGACCGGCTGTAACCCCAGCTCGGCAGCGCGCCGATCAGCAGCAGGATCAGGACGATCAGCAGAATGAACGAGAGGGACATGTTTTTTCTCCTGGGACGTTGTTGTCACGAGCCTCCATGCTCATCGTCCCGGGGCGCCGCGAGCGCCGGAGAGCCGCCCCTGACGCGGTCAGGGCTGTCCTACCGCGGGCGTCGGCGCTTTACCGGTGCGCCTGCCAGCAGGAAGTGCATGGCCACGCCCACCGCCAGGAAGATGGCGCCCAGCCCGCCGACGATGGCGGCGCCGCCCCACAGGTCGAAGAAGCCGTCGAGCCGGGCGTCCTGCGGGTTCGCGGGGTTGAAGAACACGCCCACGATTTCGCCCTTGTCGTAGGCCGGCGGGTTGCTGCTGCTCGACGGCGAGAACTCGACGATCGCGCCCGACGGCAGCGTGAAGCGCACCAGCGGGCGCCACGTCGGCGAATTGCTGCGGCTCGAGCCTCCCGCGGACTGCAGCGCGATCACCTCGCCCTGCGCCTTGCCGGCCGATGCGATGAACTTCGCGGTGTTCTGGTAGAGCAGCCAGCCGCCGAGGAGCATGAGCGCGCCGACGAGCGTGAAGATGCGCGTGATGAGGCGGGTGGGGTTCATTCGGGCGGCTTTCAGTTGCGCATCCACTCGGCCGACAAGGTGCCCACGGCGGCCAGAACGAGGCTCGACACCAGGAAGGCCGCGGCCCCCAGCGTGGCCAGCAAGGCCCGTCGCCAGGGGCGCGTGCGAAAGAGATAGACCGGGATGCCCAGCAGCGGAAAGATGCCCGCGAGCAGCGCCGAGCGGCCGGGCGCCGGCACGCCGCGGGCGAGGCCGTCGGCCCGGCACCACGTGTAGCACAGCGCCGAGATGAGGAACACATGCGCCACGTCCAGCGCGGTGTAGTCCTTGCCGCGCAGCGGCGGCAGGAACGCGTCGGCGACGCCCACCACGAGGAACGAGAGGGCCAGGGCCAGCAGGATCCAGCGCGGCCGGTTCATCGTCATCGCTGCCCCCGGAGCGTGGCCGCCGGCGTCAGAGCTTCGCGAGGCGGTCGAGCGCGGCGAGCAGCGTCTCGTCCTTCTTGGCGAAGCAGAAGCGCACCACGCGCTGGTCGAAGCCGTCGCCGTAGAAGGCCGACAGCGGGATTGCCGCCACGCCGATCTCGCGCGTGAGCCAGAGGCAGAAGTCGGCCTCCGACAGGTCGCTCACCGCCGAGATGTCCACGCACTGGAAGTAGCTGCCTTCGCTGCGTAGCAGCTTGAAGCGGGTCTTCTCGGCCAGGCCGGCCGCGAACAGGTCGCGCTTGCGCTGGTAGAAGGCCGGCAGCTCCAGATAGGGCTCGGGCCGCGCCATGTACTGCGCCAGCGCGTGCTGCATCGGCGTGTTCACCGTGAACACGTTGAACTGGTGCACCTTGCGGAACTCGGCCATCAGCGGCGCGGGCGCAGCCACGAAGCCGACCTTCCAGCCGGTGACGTGGTAGGTCTTGCCAAAGCTGCTGACGATGAAACTGCGCGCCGCCAGGCCGGGGAAGCGCGCCACGCTTTCATGGCGCGCGTCGTCGAACACCATGTGCTCGTAGACCTCGTCGCTGATCACGAACACGTCGGTGGGCGCGAGCAGGTCTTCGAGCTGTCGCATCTCGGCCTCGGTCCAGACCGTGGCGCTCGGGTTGTGCGGCGTGTTGATGATGATCGCGCGCGTCTTCGGCGTGAGCGCGGCGGCGATCTTGTCGAAGTCGGGGCGGAAGGTGCCGGGCACGAGCGGCACGCGCACGACCTTGCCGCCGGCCAGGTCGATGTTGGGCACGTAGCTGTCGTAGCAGGGCTCCAGAACGATCACTTCGTCGCCGGGGCGCACGATGGCCAGGATGGCCGTGATGATCGCCTGCGTGGCGCCGGCCGTGACCGTGATCTCGGTCGCGGCGCTGTAGCTGCGGCCGTAGAGCGCCTCGATCTTGGCGGCGATGGCATCGCGCAGCGACGGGATGCCCGGCATCGGCGGGTACTGGTTGTGGCCGGCCGCCATGGCGGCGGTCACGTCTTCGAGCAGCTTCGGATCGCAGTGGAAATCGGGGAAGCCCTGGCCGAGGTTCACGGCGTTCTTCTCGGCCGCGAGCGTGGACATCACGGTGAAGATGGTGGTGCCGACAGCCGGCAGCTTGGTGGTGATCTCGGGCGTGCGGGGAGAAGACGAAGGGGTGGCGGTGCTCATGGTCGGTCGTCGCGGGGGAAAAAGCGAAAGGTCAGAGTTCGTAGTCTTGTTGGTGGCCGCTCAGGGCCTTCGCGATCAGGTTGCGGTCGAGGCGGTCGGAGAGCAGCTCGGCGAACTTGAAGACGAAGTTGCGCAGGTAGGCGCTGCGCTTGAAGGCGACGCGCGCGATGTTCTGGCCGAACACGTGGCCCATCGGACGCACCACGAGGTCGGCGTTCGACTCGTCGCGCACGGCCATCTCGGCCACGATGCCGACGCCCAGGCCCAGGCGCACGTAGGTCTTGATCACGTCGGAATCGATGGCTTCGAGCGCGATGCGCGGCGTGAGCTTCTTCTGGGCGAAGGCGTGGTCGATGCGCGTGCGCCCGGTGAACGACGGGTGGTACGTGATGATCGGCTCGCTCGCGAGGTCTTCGAGCGACACGCGCTCCTTGGCCGCCAGCGGGTGGTCCTTGGGCAGCACCAGCACGTGCTGCCATTCGTAGCAGGGCAGCGTGACCAGCTCGGCGTAGCCGTCGAGCGATTCGGTGGCGATGCCGATCTCTGCGATCTCGTCGATCACCATGCGCGCCACCTGGTCGGGCGAGCCCTGGTGCAGGCTCACGTTGACCTTCGGGTAAGCCTCGCGCAGGTTGGCCACGGGCACCGGCAGCACATAGCGCGCCTGGGTGTGGGTGGTGGCGATGGAGAGGGTGCCGCTGTCCTGCGCGCTGAACTGTTCGCCGATGCGCTTGAGGTTGCCGACCTCGCGCATGATGAGTTCGATGCTGGCGATGACGTGCTGGCCGGGTTCGGTGATGCGCTTCAGGCGCTTGCCGTGGCGGGCGAAGATCTCGACGCCGAGCTCTTCCTCGAGTTCGATGATCGCCTTGGAGACGCCGGGCTGCGAGGTGTGGAGCGCCTTGGCCGCCTCGGTGAGGTTCAGGTTGCGCCGCACGGCTTCCTGAACAAACTTGAACTGGTGCAGATTCATATCAAATTCCGTCTGATTGCGGAATTCATTATGCCTTTGAAGTCTATAAAAATGACCGGGACTTCAGGATTTGATGGCAATCCGGGCCAGCAAAGCGACCAGTTCAGGCGATTCGCCCACGATCGGGGCCAGCGAGAAGTTCACGTCGGGCCAGCGCAGGCGCAGGGCGTCCAGTTGCAGCGGCAGGTCTTCGCGGGCGTGCTTGCCCATGCCCAGGAAGAGCGGCACCACATGCACCGCGGTGGCGCCGTCGGCGATCAGGGCTGCGGCGGCGGTTGGCAGGTCGGGGGCTGCTAATTCCATGTAGGCGCAGCTCACGCGCACCGTGGGGTCATCTTCGCGCATGCGGGCGGCGACCGCCTCGATGGGCTCGCGCCAGCGCGCGTCGCGCGAGCCGTGCGCGAGCAGCACCGTGCCCGGCACCTGCGTGGTCATCGCCTCAGGACCAGCCAGCTGAAGGCTGTGAGAGACAGCACCGAATAGATCAGCCCCGGCGCCGCCGCCGTGAGCCAGGGCGACCAGTTGCTGAGGTTGCCGAGGTAGCCGAACACGTTGTTCAGCAGGAAGAAGCTGATGCCGATCATCACGCCGCCGAACACGTAGGTCGTGATGCCGGCTTGGCGGAAGTGCAGGTAGGCAAAGGGCAGGGCGAGCACCACCATCACCAGGCACGACAGCGGATAGAACACCTTGCGCCAGAACTCGATCTCGTAGCGCTGCGCGGTCTGGCCGTTGGCGTTCAGGTGCCGGATGTAGTCGAACAGGTCGATGGTACTCATGCGGTCGGGCCGCAGCAGCGCAACCGACACCATTTCGGCGGTGAGCGAGGTGGGCCAGTCCATCTTCTCGACATGGGTGGTCGTGATGCGGGCCTTGTCGGCGCTGCGGGTTTCGTAGTCCTGCTGCTCGACCTCGGAGAGCACCCACCTGTCGTCGAGGATGCGGGCCGACTTGGCCATGAGCTGCTTGCTCACGTAGCCGTTGCCGTCGAACTCGAAGATGCGCGTGTTCTGCAGCGAGCCGTCGCGCGAAATCGACAGCACATTGACCGCATACGAGGTATCGCCGCGCTTTTCCTTCAGCCAGGCGCCGGTGTTGCCCACGAGCGAATAGGTGCCCTGGTAGCGCGACTTGAGCAGCTGGCCGGTGCGGCCCGACAGCGGCGCGATGTAGTCGCCGATGGCAAAGGTGAGCACCACGAAGCCCAGCCCCAGCAGCAGCAGCGTGCGCAGTGCGCGCCACGGGCCGAGGCCGCTGGTGCGCAGGATGGTGTATTCGGAGCTTTGTGCCAGCCGCGCCATCACGAAGATGCAGCCGATCAGCACCGTGATCGGCAGCAGCTCGTACAGGTGGCTGGGCACCAGCAGCAGCACGTAGATCAGCGCCTGCACCGGCCCGTAGGCCAGGCTTTCGGGCTTGCCCACGGACTGCAGCTCGTCGACGAAGTCGAAGAAGAAGAACAGGCTCAGGAAGCCGAGCGTCACGAAGGCCACGGCCTTCAGTGCCTCGACGTAGATCAGTCGGCGGATGGTTTTCACGAGGTCGGGTCGATCCGGGAAGGCGGTACGGCCGGCAGGGCGCCGGCCGTTGCGGCGCTGGCGCGGGCCTGGCGGCGGGCCGACCAGTTGTTGTTGCGCAGCGTGAGCCAGGCCGTGGCGAACAGGAACACGCCGCCGTGCAGCAGCAGCATGAAGGAGCCCATGCCGTAGCGGCCCGAGCTGATCCAGCTCTGGCCCAGGTTCAGCAGGTTGTAGTAGACGACGAAGGCGAACAGCGCGAACACCAGGTTGCCGCTGCGCCCCACGCGCGGGTTGACGCTGGACACCGTCAGCGCCAGCAGCACGAAGTTGATGGCGGCCAGCAGCATGCCGAAGCGCCA
Organism: Variovorax sp. GW822-FHT04E09; assembly: GCF_058800845.1. Taxonomy (NCBI): domain Bacteria; kingdom Pseudomonadati; phylum Pseudomonadota; class Betaproteobacteria; order Burkholderiales; family Comamonadaceae; genus Variovorax; species Variovorax sp. GW822-FHT04E09. The sequence goes on along the minus strand of NZ_JBXAMR010000001.1, from coordinate 639,734 downwards.
GCCCAGCTCGCCCAGGCTGGCATCGCTGCGGTCGCGCAGCAGCGAGAGCGTGGAGCGCGCGCGCGTGGGCGTGCTGTCGCCGGTGGCGTTCGAGCTGCCGCCAGCACGCGTGCCGTAGGTCTTGAACTCGCTGATCTTCAGGCCCGATTCCGTGAACAGCGGGCGCTCCAGGCGCTGGCCGTTGCTCAGCAGCAGGAAGCGATGGTTGTCGATGTCCTCGATGCGGCCGCTGCGCGCCGACGTGGTGATCTGCAGCCCACGCTCGACGGCCCAGATGAACACGTTGGTGGCGGTGGCGCCGTCGGGCGTGTCCTTGTCGATGAAGAACACGCGCAGCCGGCCCGAGGACTCGCGGAACTCACCCGGCGTGACGCGCTCGATGTCGCTGCGCTGCTCGTACTGCTGGCGCATGCCGATGGTCTGCGAGTTGGCCCAGGGCCAGCCCACCAGCGCCATGACTGCGATGAGCAGCAGCACCGGCCAGGCGAAGCGGAACAGCGGCTGGACGAAATCGGCCAGGCCGCGCCCGCTGGAGAACCAGATCACCATTTCGCTGTCGCGGTACATGCGAGAGAGCGTGCCGACGATGGCGATGAACAGGCTCAGGCTCAGGATGGTCGGCATGTAGCCGAGCACCGTGTACGCCATCACGAGGAAGACCTCCTGCGGGTTCACGCTGCCCTTGGACGCCAGCCCGAGCGTACGGATGAGCATCATGGTCATCACGATGGTGACCAGGACGACGAGGGTCGCTCCGAAGCTGCGCGACAGCTCCTTGCGTAGGGAAGAATGGAATAACATCGTTCGAGGAAAAAAAGGATTATGGACTTTCAACTCAAGACCCTCACCGTCGCCCAGGCCGCCGCCGAGAAATCCGACCTCCTCATCGTGCTCGTCGGCAGCGCTCTCCCCACCGCCAAAGACCCCGTTTCCGTGCTCGCCGCCAGCGCCCGCAAGGCCGGCGACCTGCCCGACAAGGCCGGCAAGCTGCTCGCGCTGTACCGCCCCGAGACCGTGGTGCCCTCGCGCGTGCTGCTGGCCGCCATCGGCGACGGCAAGGCCGCTTCGGTGCGCAGCGCCGTGAGTGCGGCGGTTGCCGCCGCCAAGGCCAATGGCCCCAAGCGCGTCGTGATCGTCTTCGCGCAGCCGGCCGACGCCGCTGCGGTGGCCGCCGCCGTCACGGCCGCGGCCGATGCCAGCTATGTCTACACCACGACCAAGTCGAAGGCCGAGCCGCGCAGCATCCGCCACCTGACGCTGGGCGTGTCCGAGGCCGCCAGCCCCGCCGTCGCCAAGGCCTTCGACGACGCCCGCGCCACGGTCGCCGGCATCGAGTTGGCCAAGGAGTGGGGCAACCGTCCCGCCAACCACGCCACGCCCACGCTGCTGGCCGAAGCCGCCAAGGGGCTGGCGAAGCTGCCGCGCATCAAGTGCGAGGTGCTGGGCCCGAAGGAAGTCGAGAAGCTCGGCATGGGCGCGTTCGCCGCCGTGGCCCAGGGCTCGGCCGAACCGCTGCGCTTCATCGTGCTGCGCTACCAGGGCGGCGCCAAGGACGAGGCCCCCGTGGTGCTCGTGGGCAAGGGCATCACCTTCGACACCGGCGGCGTTTCGCTCAAGCCCGCGGCCGAGATGGACGAGATGAAGTTCGACATGTGCGGCGCCGCCAGCGTGCTCGGCACCTTCCGCGCACTCGGTGCGATCCAGCCGGCGATCAACGTGGTCGGCCTGATCCCTTCGTGCGAGAACATGAACGACGGCAAGGCCGTCAAGCCCGGCGACGTGGTCACCAGCATGAGCGGGCAGACCATCGAGATCCTGAACACCGACGCCGAAGGCCGGCTGATCCTGTGCGACGCGCTCACGTATGCCAAGCGCTTCGACCCCGCCGCCGTCATCGACATCGCGACGCTCACAGGCGCCTGCGTGGTGGCTCTGGGCGGCGTGCGAAGTGGCCTGTTCGCCAGCGACGAGTCGCTGGCCTCCGCGCTCGAATCGGCCGGCGAGGCCTCGCAGGACCGCTGCTGGCGCCTGCCGCTGGACGACGACTACGCCGAAGGCCTCAAGAGCAACTTCGCCGACGTGGCCAACATCGCCGGGCGTGCCGGCGGTGCGATCACCGCGGCCAAGTTCCTGCAGCGCTTTACGGCCGACTACGCCTGGGCGCACCTGGACATCGCAGGCACGGCCTGGAAGAGCGGGGCGGCCAAGGGCTCGACCGGCCGGCCCGTCGGCCTGCTGGTGTCGTACCTGACGAACCGCGCGGGCAGCAGCAACGCCGCGGCCGCCGCGCCGAAGGCCGGCAAGGCTGCCAAGCCTGTGAAGAAGGCCGCGTCGCCCAAGGCCCCGGCCAAGCCGGCCCGAAAGGCCCGGTCCGCGCAGTGACCGACATCGGCTTTCACTACAACGCGCCCGACAAGCTCACCTACGCTTGCCGGCTGGTTCGCAAGGCCGTGAACACACGCGGCCTGCGCGTGGTGATGGTGGGCGATGCGCGCGCGCTCGACACGGTCGATGCCGCGCTCTGGCAGCTCTCGCCGGTCGACTTCGTCGCGCACTGCCGCGCCGATGCGCCGGCCCATGTGGTGGCGCGCTCGCCCGTGATCCTGTGCGCCGAAGGTTCGGACGCGGCCTCGCTGCCGCACCGCGAGATGCTGGTCAACCTGGGCCTGGAGGTGCCGGCCGGCTTCGAACGCTTCGAACGCATGATCGACATCGTGAGCGACGAGGCCAACGACCGGCAGGTCGGCCGCACCCGCTGGCGCCACTACGCCGACCGGGGCTACACGATCCAGCCGCACGATTTCGCAAGGAGCGCTTCCTGATGGCCAGCACGCTGCGCACGCCGCCCCGGTTCGTCCCGACGCTGACGACCGTGCTCGAGATTCCGGCCGAGCCCGTGCCGGTCGCCGAGACGGTGCGACCCACGGGTGCGCCGGTGTCGCAGCCCCCGCCGCCCGACCCCGCGAGCGCCGTGGCGTTGCCGCCGTCGGTGTCGCTCACGCCGGCCGAAATCGTCAGCCTCGAAGAGCAATTGCTGCACCGCGTGCTGCAGCGCGTCGACCTGTCGCTGGAGGAGCGATTGAGCGACGCCGTGTCAGCTGCCGTTCAGCATCAGCTCGACGAAATGGTGCCGCGTCTGCGCGGCGAAATCGAGGCCGTGCTGCGTGCGCTCGTCATCGAATCCATGGCCGCTGAACTCTGTGAAAACACAGGGGAAAACACAGGGTCTACGCCAACTTCCGGCGCATAAATCCTCGGCTAAACTGCGCCGCAGGTCGGAATGGCGTGAGGGTGCCGCTGGTCTGCGGCGCGAAACTTGCGAGGTCTGAACGCCCGGATCGAACGACCGGTTTTTATATCTTTTCATCCAAGTTCTGGAGGTTCTCATGCAATTGAAATGGACTGCGGTCGCACTGGCTGCACTCACGCTCGTGGCTTGCGGCAAGAAGGAAGAAGCTGCTGCTCCGGCGGCACCGGCACCCACGGCTGCGGCTCCGGCCCCTGCTGCGCCTCCTGCTGATGCCCTGGTCGTCAAGATCGGCCACGTCGGCCCGACCAGCGGTCCCATTGCCCACCTCGGCAAGGACAACGAGCTCGGTGCCAAGATGGCCATCGAAGACCTGAATGCAAAGGGCTTCAAGATCGGCGACAAGGTTGCCAAGTTCGTGCTGGTTCCCGAAGACGACGCTGGCGATCCGAAGCAAGGCACGGCAGTCGCCCAGAAGCTGGTCGATGAAAAGGTCAACGGCATCGTCGGTCACCTGAACTCGGGTACCACGATCCCCGCTTCCAAGCTGTACAGCGACGCCGGCATTCCGCAGGTCTCGCCGTCGGCCACCAACCCCAAGTACACCCGCCAGGGCTTCAAGACCACGTTCCGCGTGGTGGCCGACGACACGCAGCTGGGCGGCACGCTCGGCAAGTACGCCGTCGAAACGCTCAAGGGCAAGAACATCGCCGTGATCGACGACCGCACGGCCTACGGCCAGGGTGTTGCCGAAGAGTTCGAGAAGGCTGCCAAGGCGGCAGGCGCGACCATCGTGGGCCACGAGTTCACGACCGACAAGTCGACCGACTTCAACGCCATCCTGACCAAGCTGAAGGCTGCCAAGCCCGACGTGCTGTTCTTCGGCGGCATGGACGCCGTGGGCGGCCCGATGCTCAAGCAGGTCAAGCAACTCGGCCTGAACGTCAAGTTCATGGGCGGCGACGGCCTGTGCACCGGCGAACTGCCGAAGCTGGCAGGCGACGCCATCGGTGAAGACATGGTGGTCTGCGCCGAAGCCGGCGGTGTCGACGGCGACTTCAAGCAGCCGCTGGAAGACTTCAAGGCCAAGTTCAAGACCAAGAACGGCGTCGAAGTGCAGATCTACGCACCGTACGTGTACGACGCGGTCAACGTGCTGGCCGAAGCCATGGCCAAGGCTGGCTCGTCCGACCCGGAAAAGTACCTGGCTGAAGTCGGCAAGGTGCAATACAAGGGCGTGACCGGCCCGATCGCCTTCGACGAAAAGGGCGACATCAAGAACGGCGCCCTGACGCTCTTCACCTACAAGGGTGGCGTGCGCACGCAGATCGCCGTGGTGCGCTGATCGCATTGCAGCCAACGACCCTTCACCGGGTCGTTCCATGACAAAAGGGCCCTCGGGCCCTTTTTTCATTCAGGGGTGCGCAGCCGTTGCGCGGGGCTGCCTTCAGAGCGCGGCCAGGCCCGAGGGGCGGTCGGCGTTGCAGTACTCGATGAAGGCGTCCAGGTCGCGCGACTTGTCGAACACTGCGTCGGCGCCCAGTGCCTGGCAGCGCGTGCGGATGTCGGGGGTGACGTAGTTGCTCAGCACCACGACGCGCTGGTGCGGGCCGCGTTCGCGGCAGCCCGACAGCACGCCCAGGCCCGAGCCTTCCTTGAGGAACAGGTCGACGATGAGCAACTGCCAGGCATCGGGGTGAGCGGCGAGCCAGGCGAGCGCGCCCGATTCGGTTTCGGCATAGCCGACGACATGGCCGTTGACGAGGTCCTCGAGGGCCGGGACCAGGTTGTCCCTGATGGTCTTGTTGTCCTCGACGAGGAACGTGATGAGGGCCATGCCGCGGTTTTGATGTGTGAACCAATAGCGTAGCGTGGCGCAAGTGGTCTCCGCGTAGGAGAAGGGAGAACGACGCACGCAAACCGTGCGGAAACAACGGCGATCAGCGCTTGTCCGACGTCGCCTGGGTGCGGATGCGCGCCTTGAGCTGCTCGGCCAGCGCCTGGCTCTCGTCGCGCTCGGCGGTCACTTCGAGGCGCTTCTCGATTTCCTCGCTCAGCGCCGCATTCACTTCGGCCAGTTTCTCGGCCGACTGGGCGAGTTTTTCCTCGAGCTGGCTGGTGTGCTCGATGGCCTGCGCCACCTCGCCGACCTGGACCTCGTCCGGCAGTTCCTGTTCCAGCACGGTGCTCACGACGGCGAGGTTGTCCGAGGCGCGCTGCACATCGGCGGCCACCTGCTCGCTCTTTTTCAGGGTCTTGTCCAGCGAGGTGGTGCCGCGCGTCAAGGTGGGGGAAGGTCCGGCCATCGAGGCTCCTTTGCGGCAGGCGAAGTGGGGTGGAATGTCGGTCGATTCGATCCCGCGCATCGTACCGCCAGATGCGGCCTTGCTCAGGATTGGCAACAGTTGCTGCGTGGCAACAGGGTCCAGCCGAAGTCCTACGGAATCGGCCGCGAGTTTCGGACTGGGCCGATGGGGGATTTTTGCCGCCCCCGGGAAGATGCAGAACATCCTCTTCCCCCTCCAAGGCTCGCCATGATCAGACACGCACTCGTGATCGACCAGGTCGAACGCACCGGCCTCGCGCTGGCCACTTTCATGCGCTACGCCGGCATTCCCCGCGTGGACGTGACGCGCAGCGGCCATGGCTTTGTCGAGGCAGTACAGCACCGGCGCCACGACCTGCTGGTGGTGGACATCGACACGCCCGAGCTGACGGGCCTGCAGATGATCGACGCGGTGGTCGAGGCCGGCAGCCCCGCGGCGCTGGTGCTCATGAGCGCCCAGCTGCCGCGCATCCTGCAGGCGGTGCAAGACTACGCCCGGGCCCGCGGCGCGCGCGTGCTCTCGGCGATCGCCAAGCCGCGCACCATGGTCACGATGGCGTCGGCGGCGCAGGCCATGGCGCGCGAACGGCGCCACCGGGCCGGGCTGCGGCGCGGGAGCGCCCCACCTGCGAACGGCGCACCGGCGTTCACGGAAGCAGTCCTGCGCGAGGCGCTGGCCACGCGCCAGATCGCCGCCCACTTCCAGCCTCGGCACTGCGCGCGCACGGGCGTGCTGCACGGCGCCGAACTGCAGCCGGGCTGGTACCGGCCCGACGACACCTGGCTGCCCGCGGCCGACTTCCTGCCCGCCATTGCACAGGTCGGCCTGCAAAAGGCGTTGGTGCAGCGCATGCTCGAGTGCGCCTTCGAACTGCTCGGCTACATGCACAAGGACCACGGCCTGCGCCTGGGCGTGCGCGTACCCGCGTCGGTGGCCGCCTCGGTGTCCTGGGCGCAGGGCGTGGCCGAGCAGGCCGAACGCGCCGGCATCGCCGCCGACCAGCTCGTGCTGGAGATCGCCGAAGACGGCGGCGCGCGCTGCAACGAGGTGTTGGCCGGCGCGGTCGCGCACCTGCGGCTGCGCGGGTTCCACTGCGCCATCGACCGCTTCGGCCAGGGCGACTCGACCCTGAGCCGCTGGTTCAAGGTGCCGTTCAGCGAGCTCCAGATCGACGCGCGCCAGCTCGCGCAAGCGCGCGAGAACCCGCATGCCCGCCACATCCTCGCGAGCGTGATCGCGATGGCGCGCGAACAGCACGCGACGCTGCTCGTGAAGGGCGTCGACGGCGAGCATGACCTCGCGTTGGCCCGCAGCCTCGGGTGCCACTTCACGCAGGGTGCGCAGCACGCCGCGCCGATGGCCGAGTCGGCCTTCGTGCAGTACGCAGCGCTGCTGCGGTATGCGGCGGGGCGCCCGCAGGCGCAGCGGAACGCCGATTGACGATCGGGCGACGCGCGCTCAGGCCGCGCGTCGCGCCAGCACCGCTTCGGCGGCTGCCTGCAGCGCGGTCCAGCCGGGGGCGATCACTGTCATGTCCTCCTGCTTCACCACGGCGCTGAGCCGGCCGCACATCGCGGCGATGGCCGGCTCGCCGATCATGGCGAAGGCGCCGCGCACCGCATGCAACTCGTCGCCGATGACGCGCCGGTCACCGGTCGCCAGGGCTTTGTGGACCTGCTGCGCGGAGGAGGCCAGCGACGAGACCATCGCGTCGTGCAGGCGTGCGTCGAGCGGTGCGTGCGGCGCTTGCGCAGGCGCGACCGGGGCGCTGGCCACCCGTGGCGGCGCAGCCGCGCCCAGCGTCTTGAGGATCGCCTGCTCCAGTGCCGGCAGCAGCACCGGCTTGAGCAGCACCCCCGCGAAACCCGCCAGCGAGCATTGCTGGTAGCCCTCCTGCTCCAGGTGCGCCGTGATGGCGACGAGCGGGATCGACGGCATGTGCTCGCGCAGCCGGCGGGCCAGCGTGTAGCCGTCCATGCCGGGCATGTTCAGGTCGGTCAGCACGAGGTCGTAGCGCTGCGCGGCGAACAGGGCCAGCGCGGCCTCGCCGTCGGGCGCCACGTCGGCGGCGACGCCGAGCGCGTCGAGTTGGTCGCTGATGAGCGCCCGGTTGGCCGGATGGTCGTCCACGACCAGCAGGCGCACGGGACGCAAGGGCAGGGCAGCACGGGTGTCCGATGGCGCGACAACTTCGGGCGCCAGCGCCACCAGCGGCAAGCTCACCGTGAAGCACGAGCCCGCGCCGGGCTGGCTGCTTACTGCGATCGTGCCGCCCATCTTGCGCGCCAGCCGCTGGCAGATCGACAGCCCCAGCCCCGAGCCGCCGAACTCGCGCGCGGTCGAGGCCGAGGCCTGCATGTAGATGTCGAACAGCTGGGGAATCTGCTCGGGCGGCACGCCCATGCCGGTGTCGGCCACGCGGATCGCCAGCGGCGAGGCCTGCCCCGGCGACAGCGGCTCGACCTCCAGCGTCACCGTGCCCGAGGCCGTGAACTTGATCGCGTTGCTCAGCAGGTTGACGACGATCTGGCGGATGCGCGTCGGGTCGCCTTCATAGCCGGCGGCCAGGCCCGGGTGCACCACGCAGTCGAGCCGCAGTCCCTTGGAGTGCGCCGAGGGCTCGAACATCTGCGCGCAAGCCTGCACGATCTCGGGCAGCGCCACGCGCGTGGTTTCGAGCTTGAGGTGGCCCGATTCCATCTTCGACAGGTCGAGGATGTTGTTGACGATCTCGAGCAGGGTGCGCGAGGCCTGGCGCACCGACTGCAGGCGCCGGGCCTGCACCTCGGGCGGCGCGCCCTGGCCGAGCAGTTCGAGGTTGCCCAGCACCGCGTTCAGCGGCGTGCGGATCTCGTGGCTCATGGTGGCGATGAACACCGACTTGGCGCGGTTGGCCGCTTCGGCCGCCTCGCGGGCTTCTTCGCGCTTCTTGTCGAGTTCGTTGCGCTCGGTGGTGTCGGCAAAGCTGCACAGCAGGGCGTCCGCGCCCTGGTAGCGCGTGCGCGTGCATTGCAGCAGCAGCTCGCAGGCCTGGCCGTTCTTCAGCGCCAGCGGCATGTCGGCGTCGTGCAGCGTGCCGCCCTGGGCGCGTTCGCGGTAGAGCGCGGCCATCTGGCGGTGCAGCGGCTCGGGCGGCGCGGTGGCCGCCGCATAGTGTTCCATCAGGGTGTTCTGCAGCAGCACGCGCTCGTCGTCGAGCGCGATCAGGCAGACGCCGAACGACGAGGTGGCGATGATCGCGCGGTTGAGCTGCTCGCTCTCGAACACCCGCTGCGAGCGGCGGTAGGCGGGCTCCAGCAGCTTGCGCCTGAAGAGCAGCAGCAGGCCCCAGAGCGTGCCCAGCACCACCAGCGTGGCGCCGCCGTAGCGCAGCAGCTGCGGCTTCAGCGTGGCGAAGACCGTGCGCCACGAATAGGCGTACACCAGCGACCAGCCGGTGCCGGCCAGCGGCGTCGAGAGGCTGAACACGCCCGCGCGGTAGGTTTCGCGCGGCAGCGTGGGGCCGGCCTGGCGCAGGCTGTGGGCCAGCGCCGTGGCCATCAGCGCGGCGCCGTCGATGGCGTCGCCGGTGCGGTCGGCCGAGAGCAGCACCCGGCCCTGCGCGTCGACCAGCAGGGCGGCCGTGTCTGGCGGCGTGTGGCGCAGGCGGTCCTGCAGCACGCCCGAGGGCAGGTTGCTCACGAACACCATGAAAGGACGACCCTGGGCGTCGAACCCGGGCTGCACCAGCTTGAAGGGCGATGCCCCCGGTGCCAGCAGGTCGGGCGCCGGCGGCTGCCAGGCGACGCGCCGCTGCGTGCGCCACTGCGCGGCGAGCGCCGGGTCGCTGGCGAGATCGCCGATGTCGTAGCTCAGGCGCGCGATGAGCGCGGCGGTGTCCGGCAGGCCGGTGCGGGCCAGCGCGCCCTGCAGGCCGCCTTCGGGCGCGGGCATCAGCGTGAGCAGGCGGTGGTCGGGGGTGTAGGCGTAGGCGCCCAGCGGCGAATTGCGCAGCTGTGCGACGGCGGTGACGCTGTAGGCCTGCATTTCGAGCATGCCCAGGTAGGGGGCGAACGCGTGCAGGTCATCGGTGTCGGCGGTGTCGACCGCGGCGATGGCCGGTGTCAGCTGGGCCCCGGCCTGCAGGACCACCTGGCCTCCGTCGCGCACGAAGGCCTCCAGCGTGCCGGCGGCCGGCGGCGCCTGGCTGTTCCAGAGCAGCTCGGCATTCACCACGCCGCGGCGCATCGCCGCCTGCTTTTCCTCGATGTCGAGCTGCATCTGCGCGCTGTGTGCGGCCAGCGTGGTACGCAGGTTCGCGAGCGCATTGGCGGCGGCGTTGTACAGCACGAGCCCCGCGGCCAGCACGATCAGCAGCGACAGCAGCGCGCCGCCGCCATAGAGCAGGGCGTGCTGGTAGCGGCGCAGCAGGTCCAACTCCTGGGCCTGCCGGGAAGGTGTCGGGGCCGCAGGGGCGCTGGCGGGGAGGGCGGGCGGGGACATGGCGAAAAAAATGGCGAAAAGGACGCGAATTAAAAACAATCGACTGGAATGGTAGGGCGAATTGCGCGTGGATTTCCGTGAATTCCAGGAGTGCTTCTGTTTATAGGACTGGTCCTATGCAGGCCTTTATTTTTCAGGATTCGGCTGAGCCGATGAGCGAGGGTTTCTGAAATTTCCATCTGTGTTTTGCAGTCATAGGTGTCGATGAAAAATAAATCATCTATTCGGGTGGAGTGGATCTCCTGCGAACAGATCGCTGGGTCGGCAAGGCTGCCCTGCAAATCGACAGTGAAGAGCGGCAGTGCCAATGGCCGCGCGACCTTCACGATGAGCTGCCAATAGGCAAGCACCGTGCGAGCGATTTTCAGACAGGTCCGATTGGATTTTTGAGGCTGAAAACATAGGATTGAAAAATTACCTTTGTCGCCTCTCTGGCACCTGTGCAAGGGCGCTGGATTGAATATTTTTTGGAGGTCGTCGATGACGAATATCTTGTGGATCAAGAAATTGTGGGAATTCCTGCGTGGCAAGCGAATGCAGGCAACCGGCTGCACGCGGCGAAGCGCGTTGTTCGGCGCTTTGGTGCTGGCAAATAAGCCATCGGCCATGGCTCGGAACGACGACTTCCTTTGAGCAGGCGGTCGCATTTGGCCTTGATCAAGATCGCAGGCGGATGGGGCCTCGACCCTTCATGGGGAGCGCGCTCATGCGGATGATCGGACACCGCCTGTCCATGGAGCGCTGCAGGCTCGGCCTGAGCGCCGCCGCCTTCGCGGTGCTCGGTGGCGTCGATGCCTCCGTGCAGGAGGCTTTCGAAAAGGGCGCGCGCCATCCCGACGCGGCCTACCTGGCCACCATGGCCGTCATCGGCATCGACGTGCTGTACGTCGTGACCGGCATGCCCACCTGCACCGAAGACCTGTCGGTGAGCCGCGAGGAGGTGTCGCTGCTGCGCGCCTACCGGACCTCGGACGACGCTGGCAAGAAAGCCGCGCACGCGGCGCTCCAGGCCATCGCGCAGGCCTTCCCGGGCGACATGCTGTCGGCCTCGGGCGCGCGCGCTTCGCAGGCCGCTGCTGCGGCGCCGCCCACCGAAACCGCCTGAGCCTTTCACCTGCGCGACGCGGCCTGCCCGCGCAGGACCGGCGGGTAAGATGCCCCGGCGCAGCGCCCGGACCCTCGTCCGCCGGCCACGCCGGCAAGCGAAAGGGAAAAAACAATGGCAATGGACCGCTTCGAAATCCGCGTCGTTCTGGCCGACGACCATCCCGGCATGCTGGCCGGGGTCCGGCACGAGCTGGCGTCGGTCGAGACCCTCACGCTGGTGGGCGAGGTGGCCAATTCGACCGGGCTCATGGCGCTGCTGGAGACCACGCCCTGCGACGTGCTGGTGTCCGACTACGCGATGCCGGCCGGCGAGTTCGGCGACGGCGTGCCGCTGTTCAAGCTGGTGAAGCGGCGCTTTCCCGACACGCAGATCGTGGTGATGACCATGCTGGACAACCCGGCGGTGCTGCACTCGCTGGTGTCCAGCGGCATCCGCTGCATCGTGAGCAAATCGGATGCGGTGGCGCACCTGATTCCCGCCATCCACGCCGCCCGCACCGGCGGCACGTACTACTCGCCGACCATGGACGCGGTGGTGCGCACCATCGACTGGGAGGTGCGCAGCCGCAACGCCGCGGGCGTGCTGAGCCAGCGCGAGTCGGAGGTGGTGCGGCTGTATGCGTCGGGGCTCACGATCAACGAGATCGCCGAGCAGCTGCATCGCAGCAAGAAGACCATCAGCACGCAAAAGACCAAGGCGATGGAAAAGCTGGGCATCGAGCGCGATGTCGACCTGCTGCGCTACGCGCTCGAAAACGGCCTGACGGCCACGGTGACGGGCGCGCCGCAAGGCTGACCCGCGCGTGGCCTCAGGGCCAGGGCAGCGCCGGCAGGCCCGGCGGTGCCGCCGAGGTGCTCATGAGCCCCGTCTCCATACCGTAGCGCACGAGGTCCATGTCGCGCAGGATGCCGAGCTTGGCCATGGCCGAGCCCTTCTGCGTGCTGATGGTCTTCTTGCTGCGGTGCAGCCGCTCGGCAATTTCCGTCACCGTGAGGCCCGACACGAACATGCGCACCACCTCGAGCTCGCGCTTGGAGAGCATGGCGTGCGGCTGGGTGTCGGTGCGGTGCGGCGCGGTGCGCGCGGCGATCTCCGCCATGCTGGGCGACAGGTAGCGTCCGCTCGCGTAGGCCGCATGCACGGCCGGCAGCAGGTGGCTCACCGAGTCGGCCTTGTTCAGGATGCAGGGCACGCCGATGTCCAGCAGCGAATGGATGATGCCGGGGTTGTCCAGCATGGTCATCACCACGATCTTCAGCCGCGGGTAGCGCTGGCGCACCAGCGCGAACAGCGCGATGCCGTCGCCGTGCAGGCCGCCGGGCATGGCGTAGTCGGACACCAGGATCTGGCAGTCGTGCTGCTTGAGCATCTCCATCATCTCGGTGGAGTCGCGCGCGGCGCCCACGACGGTGACCGCCTGGCTTTCGCGCAGCGTGCTCTCGATGCCGATGCGAACGGCGGGATGGTCGTCCGCGATTAGGACGCGGAGATTGAATGGCTTCATGGCGGACCTGTGGAACACAGAGGGATCGAACCTGCGCGCGCCGCGTGCAGGAAGGGCTGCTGTCGAACGCCCGGCCCCCGGCGTCGGGGACGTCTGAAAAAGGGGCCGGTGGCGGGTGCCTCGGGCGGTGCCAGCAGGGGATGACTGGACTTTAGGAGGGCGTCGGTCCTGCGTTAAGCGGCCTGATCCGATAGCGGGCCGCCAATGCATAGGACCCGTCCTAATTTGTAAGACGCGGGGCCCGAAGGGCTAGGACCGGGGGCGCCGGCGGATCGGATCGGGTCCGAAAACGGGTTCGGACCCGGGCGGCTTCAGGCCGCGGCCGCGCCCTCGGGCGCCCGGCGTGCGAGCGCGGCGCGCGCCGCCGGTTCGAAGCGCTCGAAGGCCTGCGCCAGCGCGGGCAGGTCGGCGTCGCGCAGCTGCGCTTCCATCGCGACGCAGTCGGCCGCGAGTCCCGCTTCGTGGATCAGCGCGAAGGCGCCGCGCAGCGAATGCAGCCCGGCACCGAGCGCGGCGCTGTCGCCGGCGTCCAGCGCCGCGCGGATGGCCGCCGCGGCATCGGCCAGCGACTGCACGAGCGGCCGGTGCACCGACACGGGCAGGGTGCCCTGGGCGATGTCCTGCCGCCGGGCGCCGGCCAATGGTGCGGCCTCGGGGTCGCGCAGGGTCAACTGCCGCACGGTCTGGTCGAGCGTGTCCAGCAGGATGGGCTTGATCAGCGCGGTGTCGATGCCCGCCGATTCGCAGCGTTCGCGTTCGCGCACCGCGACGTCGGCCGTGAGCGCCACGATGGGCACGCGCGAGCCCTGTGCGCGCAGCGCGCGTGCCAGCGTGTAGCCGTCCATGCCCGGCATGTTGATGTCGGTGATGATGAGGTCGTGCCGCCGCTGGGCGAACAGGTCGAGCGCTTGCAGGCCGCCCGAGGCCTGGTCGGAGGTGTAGCCCAGCGCCTCGAGCTGCATCTTTACCAGCTCGCGATTGGCCGGATGGTCGTCCACCACGAGGATGTGCGCCGCCGGCGCAGCCGTGTCGGCGCTGGCCGCCGGCGGTGCGGGCGCGCGCGGGGGCAGGGCGGGCGCGGCCGGCAGCGGCAGCGTGACCAGGAAGGTGCTGCCCTTGCCCGGCGAACTCACCACCTGGATGTCGCCGCCCATGAGCCCGGCCAGCCGGCGGCACAGCGCCAGCCCCAGGCCGGTGCCGCCGAAGCGGCGCGCGATGCTGCTGTCGGCCTGCGTGAAGGGCTCGAAGAGCGCCTTCTGCTGCGCCGCCGTCATGCCGATGCCGGTGTCGCTCACGCCGATCACCACCGGCGAGGCGGGGTCGGCGTCGTCCTTCAGGTAGACCTCGAGCAGCACGTCGCCGGTGTCGGTGAACTTGATGGCGTTGCTCAGCAGGTTCATCAGCAACTGGCGCAGGCGCGTCGGGTCGCCGAGGTGGTGCGGGGCGAGGGCGTCGTCGATCACGCAATCGAGCGCCAGGCGCTTGGCCTGCGCCAGCGGCGTGAAGACCGCGATCACCTGCCGCGCGGTGTCCGCGAGGTCGAAGCGGATCGACTCCAGCCGCATCTGGTCCGACTCGATCTTCGAGAAGTCGAGGATGTCGTTGATGATGCCCAGCAGCGCGGTCGACGACGACGTCACGGCGCCGAGCCGCTCGTTCTGCGCGGCCGACAGCGGTGAGCGCTGCAGCAGCTCGAGGTTGCCCATGATCGCGTTCAGCGGCGTGCGGATCTCGTGGCTCATCATGGCCAGGAAGGCCGACTTCGCATGGTTGGCCTGGTGCGCGGCCTCGCGCGCGCTTTCGAGTGCACGCTCGGCGTTCTTGCGCGTCGTGATGTCGGAGAAGTTGCACAGCAGCACGTCGCTGCCCTGGTACTTGGTGCGCACCACGCTCACCAGCAGCTCGGTGACTTCGCCGCTGGCCAGCGTCACGGGCAGCTCCAGGTCGGGCAGCCATTCGGGAGCGCCGGGCGCGTCGTCGTACAGGCGCAGCAGGCGCTGCGGCAGGGGCGGGTCTTCGGGCCGCGCGTTGTCGGTGCAGGCCTGCATCACCTGGTTCTGCAGCAGCACCTCGCCCGAGGGGTAGCGCAGCAGCGCCAGGCCCGAGGGCGTGGTCGCGACCATGGTGCGGTTGAGGTTCTCGCTCTCCACGATGCGCTGGGAGCGCGCATAGCCCGGCCGGAACACCTTGCGGTCGAGCAGGAGCAGCGCGGCCCAGACGAAGGCGATGAGCAGCAGCATGGCGCCCGCATAGAGCGCCAGCCGCAGGCCCAGCTCGGACGCGATGGTGCGCCACGAGAAGGCGTAGAGGTAGGTCCAGTTGGCGTCGGCGATCGGGGCGCGCAGCGTGAAGAGGCCGTCGCGGTACTGCAGCGTGGCGCCGTTGGCGGCCAGCGACGGCTGCGAGAGCTGCAGCGCGCGCGCCTGCAGGCCTTCGGTGCCGCTGGGGCCGTGCGTCTCGGCGATCACCCGGCCCGACGGGTCCACGAACATCGAGGCCTCGTCGTGGCGCTCGTTCGACAGGTGCGCGGTGATGATGTCCAGCGGGTAGTCGTTCACCAGCACGACGAAGGGCTTGCCGTCGTGGAAGCCGGGCTGCGCCAGCCGCAGCACCGTCTCGCCGGTGAAGGGGCTCACGGCCGGCGGCAGCCACACGGCCGTGCCGCTGTCGCGCAGGCGGGCGACGACGGCGGGGTCGCTCAGGTCGCCGAGCTCGGGCGGCGCGATGCGCTGGAGCAGGTCTTCGGTGCTGCGCGCGCCGTGGCGCTCGAACAGGTCGGCCGCGGCGGGGGCCGGCACCACGGCCAGGAAGCGCAGGTCGGGCGCGTAGAAGTAGCTGGAGTGCAGCGTCAGCGTCTTCGTGTAGGCCGCCGAGCGGTAGCCGACCTCTTCGGCCAGCCCGAGGTACTGCGCGAAGCTGTCGGCCGGGCGCTGCGCCGAGAGGTCGCCCAGCAGCAGCATCGGCGGGAAGTCCTTGTTGCTGGGCAGCACCAGCCGGCCCTCGTGCGCGGCAAAGGCGTCGACCAGCGACTGCGGCGCGCGTGCGCGCCGCTCCCAGGCGCCTTCCTCGTGAAAGATGTTGATCCGCGCCGAGCCCTGGCGCACGAAGAGTTCGAGGTGAAGCAGCGCCTTGCGCGCACTGAACTCGGCCTGCCGTTCGGCGACGTAGTCGCGCACCTGCGACGAGAGCATCACGCCGGTGGCGGCCAGCAGCACGAGCGAGGTGACGGCGCCGCCCACGTACAGCAGCGCGCGCTGGTAGCGGTTCAGCAGGCTGATCACACCGCGTGGGGTGGCGCGCGAGGCGCCGAAGCCGAAGAAACGCGGGAGATCGCTGGGCATCATGGCATCCGTGTGACCGGCGCGGGCAGGAAGAAGATGCCCGCGATGGTAGGGCACTGCCGTGCGTGTGGGCGCACCGTGGGGACGGGCGCGATGCACGCCTGCGGGGCGCATCGGGTGAGCGCTGTATCAAGAAATGTCGACATTGGTGCAAACACCGTGGTTGACAGATCGTTCGTCGCAGACCATCGGCGGCCAGATCGCGTGCCGGACGGGCAGGCCGGATGGCACGCAATTTGCACAAGGCACGCCATGACAGCCAGCTCGCCGCGCACCTCCGCCAAGGCCCCCAAGGTCACCCGCATCGACCGCGACAACGACAGCACCGTGCAGTCGCTCACGCGCGCCATGCAGCTGCTCGAACTCCTGGCCGAAGACGACGAGGGCTTCCGGCTGGTCGACATCGCGGCGCACACGGGCCTGTCGTCGTCCACCGCGCACCGGCTGCTCACCACGCTCGAGCAGCGGCGCTTCGTGCAGTTCGATCGCGAGACCAACCTCTGGTACGTGGGCGTGCGCTGCTTCTCGGTGGGCGCGGCCTTCGGGCGCCGCCGCCGCATCGCGCACCTGGCGCTGCCGGTGATGCGCCGGCTGCGCGACAGCACGGGCGAGAGCATCAACCTGGGCATTGCCGACCTGGGCGACATCGTCTTCGTCACGCAGGTGGAGAGCCGCGAACTCATGCGTGCCATCGGCAAGCCGGGCTTTCGTGCGCCGCTGCATGGCACCGCGATGGGGCAGGCGATCCTGGCGGCGATGTCGGAAGACGACGTGCTGCAGTACCTGCGCACCTACGGCCTGCCCAAGCTCACGAACAACACGATCGCGCGCGCCTCGCGGCTGCACGAAACGCTGGGCGAAGTGCGCCGCGCGGGCCATGCGATCGACGACGAGCAGAACGCCGTCGGCCTGCGCTGCATTGCCGCGGCCATCCGCGACGAGCATGGCCAGCCCTTCGGGGCGATCTCGCTGGTCGGCCCGACGCAGCGCATCAAGAGCACCGACTTCCCGCACCTGGGCGCCACCGTGCGCGCCGCCGCCGACGAGATCACCGCCGCCTACGGCGGTCGCGCCCGCTGAGGCGCGCGCATTCCACTGGCGCAGCGCGCCAAGTGCTTGATTCCTAAGCCGTTTTTCCGACCGTCCCGCGCAGCGGGATAGTCCGCTGCGCGCGTGCGGCGCGCGCTCCAATGGCTTGCCCTTCAACCGCACCTCCTTGCAAAAAACCATGAAAACATTGCTCCCACAGCACGGCATCAGCCGAACGCTGACGCGGGTCTGCGACTGGACCGTGATCGCCTGCGGCTGGTGGCTGATCGCGCTGTCCGTCATGACCTGCGTCGAAATGCTCGGCCGCAAGGTGTTCTCGTTCAGCCTGCAGGGCATCGACGAGATCGGCTCGTACACCTACGGCATCGTCGGCGCCTTCGGCTTCGCCTACACGCTGATCACGCGCAGCCACACGCGGGTCGACTTTCTGCTGTCGCGCTTCTCGGTCGGCACGCGCGCGCTGCTCAACATGCTCGCGATGGTGAGCCTCGCGGCGCTGGCGGTGCTGTGCCTCTGGCGCGGCTACAACGTCGTGGTCGAGAGCATCGAACTGCAAAGCACGGCCGCCACGCCGCTCGCCACGCCGATGTGGATTCCGCAATCGATCTGGCT
Source organism: Variovorax sp. GW822-FHT04E09 (assembly GCF_058800845.1). Taxonomy (NCBI): domain Bacteria; kingdom Pseudomonadati; phylum Pseudomonadota; class Betaproteobacteria; order Burkholderiales; family Comamonadaceae; genus Variovorax; species Variovorax sp. GW822-FHT04E09. Next base: position 622,063 of record NZ_JBXAMR010000001.1, on the reverse strand, counting down.
CGGCGGCTACCTGATGTTCGCGCTGGTCGCGGCCTGGGCGGCCTTCGATGCGCTGCGCCTGTTCGTGCGGCGCCGCACGGGCGAGCTCAACGAGCGCTTCGGTCCGCAGACGCTCGAGGAAGAGATCGAGGCCGAGACCGAGGTCCAGATCAAGGCCCCGGCGCAGGCGTCGACCGCGCATGCCGCCGCCGCCAATGTCACCAACGCCACCGGAGCCGCCTCGTGATCGGGCCGCTCGAAATCCTGGCCGGCCTGGCCATCATGCTGGGCCTGATGTTCCTGGGCTTCCATGTCGCGACCACGATGCTGGTCGTCGGCCTGCTCGGGTCGCTGATCCACTTCGGCATGCCCGCCATCAACGCCGTCGGCGAGCAGCTCTGGGCCGCCGGCGAAGACTACCTGCTGCTGTCGATCCCGCTGTACATCCTGCTGGGCGAGATCCTGATGCGCGGCGGTGCCACCGACAAGATGTACCAGTCGCTGGGCCAGTGGCTCAACCGCATGCCGGGCGGGCTGCTGCACACCAACATCGGTGCATCGGCGCTGTTCTCCGCGGTGTCGGGCTCGTCGGTGGCCACCGCGGCCACCATCTCGACGGTTGCGCTGCCCGCCTTCAAGAACCGCAACTACGACCAGCGCATGGTTCTGGGCACCATCGCCGCCGGCGCCAGCCTGGGCAACCTGATTCCGCCCGGGGTGGCTTTCATCATCTACGGCTCGATGACCAACACCTCGGCGGCGCGGCTGTACATGGCCGGCATCCTGCCCGGCGCGATCATGACGGTGCTGTTCCTGCTCACGATCCTGGCGATCTGCGTGTGGCGGCCGTCGGTGGCGGGCATCCGCGAGGGCCGCACCGCGCTGGCGGAGAAGCTGCGCCACTCGGTGCACCTGCTGGGCCCGCTGGCCGTGTTCGCGGTGGTGATGGGCGGCATCTACACGGGCTGGGCCACCGTCACCGAAAGCGCGGCGCTGGGCGTGATCGTCTGCCTGCCCATCGCGGCGGGCTACCGCAAGCTGAACGTTTCGATGCTGCACGAGTGCTTCCGCTCGACCATGCGGCTCACCGCGATGACGGCGCTGATCCTGGTGGCGGCGCTGTACCTGAACTTCGTGCTCTCGATGCTGGGCGTGCCGCAGGCGCTGGCCAGCCTCATCAAGTCGGCCGACGTGTCGCCCATCATGCTGCTGTGGATGCTGGCGGCGCTGTACCTGGTGCTCGGCATCGCGCTGGAGACGATGCCGATGCTGGTCGGCACGCTGCCGGTGGTGTTCCCCATCGTGCAGGCCGCGGGCATCGACCCGGTGTTCTTCGGCGTCTTCATGGTGCTGATGTGCGAGATCTCGCTGATCAGCCCGCCGATCGGCATGACGCTCTACGTGATCCAGGGCGTGCGCGGCGAAGGCTCGATCAACGACGTGTTCCAGGGCACCTTGCCCTTCTTCGTCGCCATGGTCGTGATGACCGCGATCCTGATCCACAACCCCTGGATCGCGACCTACCTGCCGAACCTGCTGTTCGGCAAGTGACGGCCCCTTTTTCTCCCGCTCTCGAACCACCTTTCAACCTTTCAAGGAGTCAGGCATGCAACTGAAATTCGTTCTCCCGCTGATCGCGGCCACCCTGGCGCTGGCACTGCCGGCGCACGCGGACAACGCCCGCCTGCGCGTGGCCGGCAACCTGGTCGCCACCGGGCTGATCCAGCAGACCAAGGAGCAACCCTTCTTCGAGAACTTCGCGAAGAACACGGGGCTGCCCATCGACGCCGACTACAAGCCGATGGACGTGCTGGGCGTGAAAGATGCCGACGGCCTGCGCGTGCTGAAGTCGGGCCTGTTCGACATCGTCACCCTGCGCCTGGCGCAGGTGTCGCGCGACGAGCCCTTCTTCCTGGGGCCCGACATCGTGGGGCTGTCGACCGACTACGAGGTGGCGCGCAAGGTGGTCGACGCCTACCGCGACGCTTTCGACAAGCGGCTGCAGGAGCGCCACGGCGGCAAGCTGCTGGGCATCTATCCCTTCGGCCCGCAGGTGGTGTTCTGCAAGGTGGCGATCGGTGGCCTGGCGGACCTGAAGGGCAAGAAGGTGCGCGTGTACGACCAGTCGCTCGCCAAGTTCATCGAAAAGCTCGGCGGCATTCCCGTGACCATTCCCTTCGGCGAGACGCAGCAGGCGCTGGAGCGCGGCGTGACCGACTGCGCCATCACCGGCCCGAGCTCGGCCAACTCGGCCGGCTGGCCCGAGGTCACCACGCACTTCATGCCGATCGGCTTCCAGATCGCGCTCAACGCGTATGCGATCAACCTGCAGAAGTGGAACGCGCTGAGCGCCGAGCAGAAGACGAAGCTCACCGACGCCTTCCGCAAGTTCGAGACCGAGGTGTGGGGCTACTCGAAGGAGCTGTTCGACGATGCCTCGCGCTGCAATGTCGGCAAGGAGCCGTGCAAGACCGTCAAGAAGTTCGCGATGAAGGACGTGCCGGTGAAGCCGGGCGACCAGCAGATGATCCGCGACGCGCTGACCACGGTGTCGCTGCCGATCTGGAGCGAACTCTGCGACAAGTCCTACGACAAGTGCTCGGCCACCTGGAAGCAGGTCGTCGGCCCGGTGGTCGGTCTCAAGTAGCCCGGTATGCCATCGCTCTGGCAACTCACCGCGACCGAGCTCGCCGCAGGCTTTCGCGATGCGGCGTTCACCCCGACCGACGCGCTGCATGCCTGCCTGCAGCGCAGCGCCGAGGTCAACCCGCGGCTGAACGCGCTCATCACGCTCGACAGCGAAGGCGCCACGCATGCGGCGGAGCAGAGCAGCGCGCGCTGGCGCAGCGGCCGGGCGCTGGGCGCGCTCGACGGCGTGCCCGTCACCATCAAGGACAACCTGCAGGTGCGCGGCCTGCCGACGCACTGGGGCAGCCGCGCGCTGGCCGGTGTGCTGGCCGAGCGCGACGAGCTGCCGGTGGCCAGGCTGCGCGAGGCCGGCGCCGTGATCTTCGGCAAGACCAACGTGCCCGAGTTCACGATGCAGGGCTACACCGACAACCCGGTGTTCGGCCCCACCGGCAACCCGTGGGACCCGGCGCTCACGCCCGGCGGTTCGTCGGGCGGCGCGGTGGCGCTGGTGGCCGCGGGCGGCTGTCCCATTGCGCTGGGCACCGACGGCGGCGGCTCCATCCGCCGGCCGGCCTCGCACACCAACCTGGTCGGCTTCAAGCCCTCGCGCGCCCGCGTCCCGCGCGGCGACGGGCTGCCGCCGATCTTCCTGGGCTTCGAGGTCGCGGGCCCGATCGCGCGCAGCGTGGCCGACGTGGCGGCGGTGATGCAGGTGATCGGCGACCGGCCGGTGGAGGAGGGCGCGGGCCCGCGACGCGCGCGCATCCTCTTCATCCCACGCTTCGGCGATCACCCGGTCGATCCGCAGATCGCGGCGCTCACTGAAGCCGCCGCACGGCACATGGCCGAACTCGGCCACGAGGTGACGACCGCGCAGGACTTCGGCATCGCCGAGGCGGTCAACCAGCGCTGGCCGCTGCTGGCGCAGGTCGGCCTGGCCTGGCTGGTGGCGCATCCGCAGGAGCTGTCGAGCCGGCCCTTCGACGCCTCGCTGTTCGGCCCCGCGATGCAGGCGAACGCCGAGAACGGCCGCAAGGCCAGCGCGAGCGAGCTGTTCGAGCTGCTGTACGAGGCCGAGCGGCTGCGCAACACGCTGGCGCAGCTGTTCGACCGCTACGACTTCCTGCTCACGCCCGCCGCCGCCGCGCTGCCCTGGCCCGCCGGCGAGACGCATCCCACGCGCATCGACGGGCGCGAGGTCGGCCCGCGCGGCCATGCGGTGTTCGCCGGCTTCGCGAACGCCGTGGGCCTGCCCGCCATCGCGCTGCCCTGCGGCTTTGCAGGGCCGCTGCCGGTCGGCGTGCAGCTCGTGGCACGTGAAGGCGCGGACGACGCCTTGCTCGCGCTCGCGCGCTCGTTCGAACAGGCCCATCCGTGGCGGCGCTTCCCCGCGTTGTGACGCTGGCCGAGGCCGTGGCGGCGCAGCTCGCGCCGGCCGAGGCCGCACAGGCGCTGTGCCGCGCGCGGCGCGACGGGCGGCGCGTGATGTCGGCGCTGCTGCCGTCGCACGACCGGCGCGCTGCCTACGCCATCCAGGACGCGACGCTGGCGGCGCTTGGCGCGGTCGGCGGCTGGAAGGTCGGCGCGAGCGCGCCGGGCCGCGAGCCCGTGTGCGCGCCGCTGCCGGCCGAAGGGCTGGTGCCCGGCGGCGCGTCGCTGGTCGGCGGTGCATGGCATCTGCGCGGCGTCGAGGCCGAGCTCGCGTTCCGCCTCGGCGCCGACCTGCCGCCGCGTGGGTTGCCCTACACCCGCGACGAGGTCGCCGATGCCATCGACGCGGTGCTGCCCGTGATCGAGGTGGCCGAAACCCGCCTGATCGACTGGCTCGACGCCAGCCCTTCTGCGCTGCTGGCCGACCTGCTGTGCCACGGCGGTCTCGTGCTCGGCGAGCCCGCGCCCTTCGAGCGTGCGTGGCTCGACCTCGCGCAGACCGAGGTCGTGATGCATTTCGACGCGCAGGTCGTCGCCCACACGGTCGGGGAGCACACGCACCCCGATGTCGGCGCGCTGCTCGTGTGGCTGGCCAACGAAGGCGCGGCCCGGGGCGAAGGCCTGCGGGCCGGCCAGGTCGTGACGACCGGTTCATGCACCGGCATGTTGTTCGCTTCGCAGGGCACGGCTGTGCGGGCGGAAGTGAAGGGGCTCGCGCCGTTGCACGCGCACTTCTGATTTTTTTCCTGGGATCACTGGAGGAACCCGATATGTCCCATTCAACGATCGACGCGGTCGCGCAGGCGCTGGTGCGTGCGCGCGGCGCGCACGTCGCGAGCCCGGCGGCAGAGGTGGCCGGAGGGCTCGCGCAGGCCGACGAGGCCTACGCCGTGCAGCAGCAGGTGGCGCAGGCGCTCGGCTGGTTCGGTGTGGCGCCGCCCCGGTACTGGAAGGCCGGCGGCCCGTCGCGCGATGCCGTGCTGACGCATGCGCCGCTGCCGCCGCGCGGCGTGTGGACCAGCCCGGCGACGGCCGGCGACTGGCCGTTCCACCTCCGGGGCATCGAGGCCGAGATCGCGCTGCGCATCGGGCGCGACGTCGATGCGGCGTCGGCATCGAAGCTCGACGCGGACAGCGCACGCGCCCTGGTCGGCGCCATGACGGTCTCGATCGAGATCGTCGATTCCCGCTGGCAGGAGGCCCTCGACGCGCCCGCGCTGTGCAAGCTGGCCGACCTGCAATCGCACGGCGCGCTGGTGCTCGGCGAGTGGGTGCCGTTCGTGGCCCGCGACTGGGCCGCGCAGGCCTGCGAGGTGCGCATCGGCGCGCGCGCGAGCGTGGTGCGCCGCGGCACGCATTCGCTCGGCGACCCCGCCTGGCTGCTGCCCGCGTGGCTGCGCCATGCCACGCGCCACGGCCAGACCGTCGCGGCCGGCACCGTGGTCACGACCGGCACCTGGGTCGGCATTCTCGAAGCGGGCGAGGGCGACCTCGTCACCGCCGAATTCCCGGGCATCGGCCACGCGTCGGTGCAGCTCTAGCAATTTCCACAACCCATCCAGAACGGAGACAACCCCCATGATCGCGCTCGACAACCACCCCAGCGGCCGCCACTTCCTGCAGATCCCGGGCCCCAGCCCCGTGCCCGACCGCATCCTGCGGGCCATCAGCCTGCCGACCATCGACCACCGCGGGCCCGAGTTCGCCACGCTGGGCAAGAAGGTCATCGCCGGGCTGCAGCAGGTGTTCCAGACCCGGCACCCGGTCGTCGTCTATCCCGCGTCGGGCACCGGCGCGTGGGAGGCGGCGCTGGTCAACGTGATGAGCCCGGGCGACCACGTGCTGATGTTCGAGACCGGCCACTTCGCGACGCTGTGGCAGAAGATGGCGCGCAGGCTCGGCCTGGAGCCCGAGTTCCTCGCGCTCGAAGGCGTCGACGAGACCGGCCTGCCGCGCAGCTGGCGCCACGGCGTGCAGGCCGACCTGATCGAGCAGCGCCTGCGCCAGGACACCACGCACCACATCAAGGCCGTGTGCGTGGTGCACAACGAGACCTCGACCGGCGTCACCTCCGACATCGCCGCGGTGCGCCGCGCGATCGATGCGGCGGGCCATCCGGCGCTGCTGATGGTCGACACCATCTCGGGCCTGGCGAGCGCCGACTACCGGCACGACGAGTGGGGCGTGGACGTCACCGTCAGCGGCTCGCAGAAGGGCCTCATGCTGCCGCCGGGCATCAGCTTCAACGCCGTGTCGCCCAAGGCGCTCGAGGTGGCCAAGACGGCGCGCCTGCCCAAGGCCTTCTGGGCCTGGGACGAGATCATCGAGATGAACCAGGGCGGCTACTGGCCCTACACGCCGAGCACGAACCTGCTGTACGGCCTGAGCGAAGCGCTGGACATGGTGCTCGAGCAGGGCCTGCCGGTGATCTTCGCGCGCCACCAGCGCTGGGGCCGCGGCGTGCGCGCCGCCGTGCAGGCCTGGGGCCTGCCGACGCAGTGCGCCGACGCGCGCGTGCACTCGCCCGTGCTGACCGGCGTCATCACGCCGCAGGGCGTCGATGCCGACGCGCTGCGCCGCCTCATCCACCAGCGCTTCGACCTCTCGCTGGGCGCGGGCCTGGGCAAGCTGCGGGGCCGCATGTTCCGCATCGGGCACCTGGGCGACTGCAACGACCTGACGCTGATGGCGGCATTGACCGGCATCGAGATGGGTTTCAAGCTGGCGGGCGTGCCGGTGGCCGGCAGCGGGGTGCTGGCGGCCATGGCGTACTTTGCGGAAACACCGGCCGCCAACGCCGCCTGATCCCTCGGGAAGGGGCTGGGGTCTAGGTGTTTGCCATTATCGTCAACAGGATTGTCAACATTGATGTTGACGTTAATTTCGACAAAGCCTAAATTTCGCTCCACAGCCTCGGTGGTGCACTGGACCGGACCAGCCCGACCCGCGACTGCAAAGTTCGCCAGCGTGCCGGGTCGTTTCCTTGCAAGCTGGCATCCGTGCCACTGCAAGGAGACAAACCGATGCAAAACACCATGACGGACGGCGCCGAGGCGACCGCCGCAGCGCCCGACGCCGCCCTCCAGCCCACCAAGGTGCGCTGGAAGATCTTCCTGATGATGTTGTTCCTGATCTCGATCAACTACATCGACCGGGCCTCGCTCTCGGTGGCCATGCCGCTGATCGCCAAGGAATTCGACATCGGCCCGGCCGTGCAGGGCCTGCTGCTCAGTTCGTTCTTCTGGACCTATGCGTTGATGCAGATCCCGGGCGGCATGCTGGCCGACCGCTACGGCCCGCGCGTCGTCATTGCCGGCGCCACCGTGGGCTGGGGCTTCTTCCAGGCCATCGCCGCGGCCTGCACCGGCTGGGTGCCCCTGCTGCTCACGCGGCTGGGCCTGGGCGCGGCCGAGGCGCCGATCTACCCGGCGGGCGGCAAGCTCAACGGCATCTGGATGACGCAGACCGAACGCGGACGCGGCGCCACCCTGCTCGACGGCGGCGCGCCCCTGGGCGCGGCGCTGGGCGCGATCCTGATCTCGGCGCTGATCGCCGTGCTCGGCTCGTGGCGCCTGGCCTTCGTGATCGCCGGTGTCGGCACCGTCATCGCCGGCTACTTCGCGTGGCGCTACATCCGCAACCATCCGCGCCAGCATCCCGACGTGAACGAAGCCGAGGCGCGCTACATCGAGGCCAGCCACGCCGCCGACGCCGCCAAGGAATCGGCCAATGCCAGCGGCCGCGTGCTCGACTTCTTCCGCTACCGCTCGGTGTGGGGCATGTTCTTCGGCTGGATGTGCTTCAACGCGCTGTTCTACGGCCTGCTCACCTGGATGCCCAACTACCTGTCGAAGGTGCACGGCTTCGACATCAAGCAGATGGGTGGCGCGGTGTTCATCATGTTCTTCTCGGGCTTCGTCGGCGAAATGTTCGGCGGCTGGCTGGCCGACAAGTGGATGGCGGCCGGCGCCTCGCAGAGCAAGGTGCTGCGCACGCTGTTCGGCATCTCGTCGATCATCGCGACCATCGCCATCTTCATGGTGACGCGGATCACGGACCCGGTCGCCGTGGTCGTGTTGCTGTCGGTCACGCTGTTCTTCCTGCGCTGGTGCGGCCTGTTCTGGTGCGTGCCGTCGATCCTCGGCACGCGTGCCCGGGTCGGCTTCCTGGGCGGCACCATGAACCTGGGCGGCAACGTGGCGGGCATCGGCGTGCCGATCGTGGTCGGCCTCATCGTGCAGGCCACCGGCTCGTACTTCATGGCGCTCATGCTGTTCACCGCAGCCGGTGCGGGCCTGTTCGTCTGCTCGACGATGCTGATCGACTACAGCAAGAAGCTGCCGGTCTGATGCCAATCACCCCGACTTCCATCCCATGACCTCTCGCAAACTCATCGGCGTGCTCACGCCGTCCTCGAACACCGCGCTCGAGCCGCTGACCAGCGCGATGGTCGCGGCCGTGCCCGGCGTCTCGGCGCACTTCTCGCGCTTCACCGTCACCGAGATCTCGATGCGCGACGCATCGCTGAACCAGTTCGACGACAGCAAGATCCTCGAGGCCGCGCGGCTGCTGGCCGATGCGCGCGTCGACACCATCTGCTGGAGCGGCACCTCGGCCAGCTGGCTCGGCTTCGAGAAAGACCAGGCGCTGTGCGCGCGCATCACCGAGGCCACCGGCATCCCGGCGACCACCTCGGTGCTGGCGCTCAACGAACTGCTGGCCGCGCAGGGCGCGCGCACGCTGGGGCTGGTGTCGCCGTACGTCGAGGACGTGCAGCGGCGCATCGTCGCCAACTACGCGGGCATCGGCATCGACTGCGTGGCCGAGCGCCACCTGGACCTCACGGTGAACTTCTCGTTCAGCGAGGTCGAGCCCGACACGCTGCGCCGCATGCTGCGCGAGGTGGCGCAGCAGCGTCCCGACGCCATCACCATCATGTGCACCAACCTCAGCGGCGCGCAGCTGGTCGAGGAGATGGAGCGCGAGCTCGGCATCCCGATCTACGACTCGGTGGCCACCGTGGTCTGGCGCGCGCTGAAGACGGTCGGCGTCGCGCCGGGCGCGGTGAAGGGCTGGGGCCGGCTGTTCGACGCGAACGCCTGAGTGTTCGCCACCGTCCCCGACACAGACAGAAAAGCAAAGAAAGACCATGACCTTCCGCGACCTCGATCTCGTGGTGCGCAACGCCCGCGTTGCCACCGCCAGCGACACCTTCGATTCGGACATCGGCATCGCCGGCGGCCGCATCGTGCAGCTCGGCCTCGGCCTGCCGCCCGGCCGGCAGGAGATCGACGCCGCCGGCCGCTACGTGACGCCGGGCGGCGTCGACGCCCACTGCCACCTCGACCAGCCGATGGAGCCGCCCGTGCGCATGGCCGACGACTTCGGCTCGGGCACCCGCGCCGCGGCCTGCGGCGGCACCACCACCGTGATTCCGTTTGCTGCGCAGCAGAAGGGCCAGTCGCTGCGCGCCGCCGTGCAGGACTACCACCAGCGCGCCGAGGGCCGTGCCCACGTCGACCATGCGTTCCACCTGATCGTGAGCGACCCGACCGAGGAAGTGCTCAAGCACGAGCTGCCGCAACTCATCGCCGAGGGCTACACCTCGTTCAAGATCTACATGACCTACGACGATCTGAAGCTGGACGACGGCCAGATCCTCGACGTGCTGTCGGTGGCGAGAGAGCAGGGCGCGATGGCCATGATCCATGCCGAGAACGCCGACTGCATCGAGTGGCTGACCAAGCGGCTCGAAGCCAGCGGGCGCACCGCGCCGCGCTTTCATGCGCACTCGCGGCCGATGCTGGTGGAGCGCGAGGCGACGCACCGCGCCATCGCGCTGTCGGAGCTGGTCGACGTGCCGATCATGATCGTGCACGTGTCGGGGCGCGAAGCCGTCGAGCAGATCCGCTGGGCGCGCGCGCACGGCCTGAGCGTGTTCGCCGAAACCTGTCCGCAGTATTTGTTCCTGACCGCCGAAGACCTGGGCATCGGCGACAGCTACCAGGGCGCACGGTGCGTCTGCAGCCCGCCGCCGCGCAATCGCGAGAACCAGCAGGTGATCTGGAACGGGCTGTCCGACGGGCTGTTCACGATCTTCTCGTCGGACCATGCGCCGTTCCGCTACGACGCGCCCGAGGGCAAGAAGCCCGGCGGCCAAGAGGTCGCGTTCCGCCACATCCCGAACGGCATTCCGGGCATCGAGACGCGGCTGCCGCTCTTGTTCTCGCACGGCGTGCTCGACGGGCGCATCACCATCAACAAGTTCGTCGAGCTGACGTCCACCAATCCCGCCAAGGCCTATGGGCTGCACCCGCGCAAGGGCACGATCGCCGTGGGCGCCGATGCCGACCTCGTGGTCTGGGGCACCACGCCGCGCGCCATCCGCAACGCCGACCTGCACCACGACGTCGACTACACGCCCTACGAGGGCATCGAGGTGAAGGCCTGGCCGGCGCTGACGCTGGCGCGCGGCGAGGTCGTGTGGGACGGCGAACGCTTCCATCCGCGCGCCGGACGCGGAGAATTCCTGCGCCGGGGCGAGCCCACCTTGCTGCCGAGCCGCCGACCCGCCTGAACCTGGAGCCATCGCCATGAACCTGCTGCTCATCAACCCCAACACCTCGCAAAGCGTCTCCGACCTGATCGCGGCCGAGGCCCGGCGCGCGGCCGCGAGCGACACGCACATCGAGGTGCTCACGGCGCCCTTCGGCGTGGCCTACATCGAGACGCGTTTCGAATCGCTGATCGGCGCCTACGCCGCCGCCACGCTCGCGGCCGAGCACCACACGCGGCACGACGCCATCGTGGTCGCGGCCTTCGGCGACCCCGGCATCGACGGCCTGCGCGAGGCGCTCGACATCCCCGTGGTCGGCCTCACCGAAGCCGCGCTCATGAGCGCGTGCCTGTTGGGGAAGCGCTTCTCGATCGTGGCGATCTCGCGGCGCATCACGGCCTGGTACCGCGAGTGCGTTCAGGCCAACGGCCTCATCGACCGGCTGGCGAGCATCCGCAGCCTGGACGGTCCGCTCAAGGACATCGGCCACGTGCAGGACGACCACGGCCAGCGCCTGGAGGCCCTGTGCATGTCGGCCATCGAGGACGACGGCGCGGACGTGATCATCATTGCCGGCGCGCCGCTGGCGGGCCTGGCGCGCTCGATCAAGGACCGCATTCCGGTTCCCGTGGTCGACGGCGTGTCGAGCGCCGTGTGCCATGCGCAGACGCTCGTCTCGCTGGCACCTGCACCGGCGCGCCTGGGCAGTTTTGCGCCGCCGCCGATCAAGCCGAACCACGGGCTGCCCGAGGCTTTGGCACGGCTCCTGGCACGCGACGGCGCCCGCGCGCCAGGCTGAGGTCGCGGGCCCCGTGACGCTCTGCAGCCTCGAGGGGGCGTCGATAGAATCGGCGCCGATGCCCACCAAAGCCCCAGCCCGCAAGACCAGCGCGAACGGCGCGACTGGCGCCACCGGCACGACCGGTGCCACCCCCGTCCGCGAACACAGCGTCGACGAGATCGCCGAGAAGATCTCGGCCGCCATCCTGGAACACCGTCTCGCGCCGGGCACGAAGCTGGGCGAAGACCGGCTGGCCACGATCTTCGCGACCAGCCGCGCCAAGGTGCGCGAGGTGCTGGCCCGGCTGGCGCACGAACAGATCGTCGAGCTGGTGCCGCAGCGCGGTGCCTTCGTCGCCAAGCCCACCATCGAGCAGGCCCAGGACGTGTTCGAGGCGCGCCGCCTCATCGAGCCCGGCGTGCTGCGCCGCCTCATCCGCACGCTCGACGACGCCAAGCGGGAGCGCCTGCAACGCCACATCGAGCTCGAGGCCGACGCACGGCGCCGCGACGACAAGCGTGCCATCGTGCGGCTGTCGGGCGAGTTCCATGTGCTGCTGGCCGAGCTGGCCGGCAATTCGGCGCTGGCGCGCTCGATGCGCGAGCTGTCGGTGCTGACCTGCCTCATCATCTCGCTGTACGACGCGCCGACAGCCACCAGCTGCCGCGCCGACGAGCACGAGGAAATCGTCGCCGCCGTGAACCGCGGCGACGCTGCGCGGGCCGAGAAGCTGATGCTGCATCATCTCGACCACATCGAGCAGAGCCTGAAGCTGGACGACAGCGCGGAAGAGGTTGATCTCGAAAGCGTGTTCAGCTGAACCGGAGGAGGTTGGGCAATGGCATGCCCGATGTCCACAAGGCACAGGCAGACCCATTGCGGGGGCCCAACAAACAAAAAGCCCCAGCAGCTTGGCAGCTACTGGGGCATCGTTTTGGCGGAGCAGGCGGGATTCGAACCCGCGGAGGGCTATTAACCCTCACACGCTTTCCAGGCGTGCGACTTAAACCGCTCATCCACCGCTCCTGAGCCCACGATTGTAGCGCGGGTTTTCAGCCGTTTCAGTTCGGGCCGGCGCTTTTCCCGGTTTGGATCATGCGCATGGCCGACGAGATCAGCGCGGCCGTCTCGGTCATGTTGCTCGGCACGATGAGTGTGGTCTTCGAATCGGCGGCCACCTTGCCGTAGGCATCGACGGCGCGCTCGGCCACCTTCAGCTGCACGGCCTGTTCGCCGCCCGGCTGGCGGATGGCGGCGGCCACGCGCTCGATGGCGTCTGCCGTGGCGGTGGCCACGGCCGTGATGGCAGCGGCTTCACCTTGCGCGTTGTTGATCTGCGCCTGCTTCTCGCCCTCGGAGCGGGCAATGAAGGCTTCGCGTTCGCCGGTGGCGATGTTGATCTGTTCCTGGCGACGGCCTTCCGAGGCGGCGATGAGCGCGCGCTTGCCGCGTTCGGCGGTGATCTGCGCCTGCATGGCCAAGAGGATTTCCTTGGGCGGCGTCAGGTCCTTGATTTCGTAGCGCAGCACCTTCACGCCCCAGTTGAGCGCGGCCTCGTCGATGGCGGCCACCACCTGGGCGTTGATCACGTCGCGCTCCTCGAAGGTCTTGTCGAGCTCGAGCTTGCCGATCACGCTGCGCAGCGAGGTCTGCGCGAGCTGGGTCACGGCCACGATGTAGTTCGACGAGCCGTAGCTGGCGCGCATCGGGTCGGTCACCTGGAAGTACAGGATGCCGTCGACCTGCAGCTGCGTGTTGTCGCGCGTGATGCAGATCTGGCTGGGCACGTCGAGCGGGATTTCCTTCAGGCTGTGCTTGTAGGCCACGCGGTCGATGAACGGGATCAGGAAGTTCGGGCCGGGCGTCATGGTGCCGTGGTACTTGCCCAGGCGCTCGCGCACCCATGCGTTCTGCTGCGGCACGAACTTGACCGACTGGCTGATGAAGATGATCGCGATGACCAGGATGATGAGAGGAACTGAAAATTCCATGGTGTTGCTTCCTTTTCGAATGCGTTTTTCTGACTGACCGATTGAACTGCTAGATCTTGTCGACCACGAGGCGACTGCCGACCACCTCGACCACGCGGTGTTCGCCGGTGGAGGGCGCATGGCCCGCGCGCAGCACGACGGTCCATTGCGAACCGCGGTAGCGCACGGTGGCGGTGCCGTCGAGGTTCCAGGCGTCGACGTACACGCTCTCGCCGATGTCCAGGTTGAGGTCGCGGTTGGCCTCGCTGGAGGGCTCGGCAGGGCGGTTGCGGCGGATCAGGTACCAGGTCACGACCGCGCCCACGCCGACCACGGCGGCCACCAGCAGTTGCGTGACGAGGCTGAAGCCCAGGTGGGCGGCGATGGCTGCGGCGGCGAAGCCGGCGGCCAGCAGCAGCAGGTACACCGTGCCGGACAACAACTCGGCCACGATGGCCGCGCCTGCGATCAACCACCAGAAGGTGGGATTTCCCATGGCAACTCCTCTCTTCTTTTGTTACTTGGACCTTCGCCATTCTGCGGCATGGCGCGCCATGCGCCTGTGTCGCGTAGGGATATGGCGCCCGGTGGGGCTGCTTGGGCCGGCTTGCCCTGCGGGGCTTGCAGGCGCCTGGCGCAATCCGTCATCCGAATTCCGTACACTTCGCGCCTCGCTCATTGCCTGTCTGACTGCCCGTCCGGAGCCCCGCTCATGAAATTTCGCTTTCCCATCGTCATCATCGACGAGGACTTCCGCTCCGAAAACACTTCGGGCCTCGGCATCCGCGCGCTCGCGCAGGCCTTCGAAAGCGAGGGCTTCGAGGTGCTGGGCGTCACGAGCTACGGCGACCTGAGCCAGTTCGCGCAGCAGCAAAGCCGCGCCAGCGCCTTCATCCTGTCGATCGACGACGAAGAGTTCTCGGTCGGCCCCGACCTCGACCCGGCCGTGCTGAGCCTGCGCAGCTTCATCGGCGAGGTGCGTCGCAAGAACGCCGACGTGCCGATCTACATCTACGGCGAGACCAAGACCTCGCGCCACATCCCGAACGACATCCTGCGCGAGCTGCACGGCTTCATCCACATGTTCGAGGACACCCCCGAATTCGTGGCGCGCCACATCATCCGCGAGGCCAAGAGCTACCTGGAAGGCGTGCAGCCGCCGTTCTTCAAGGCGCTGATCGACTACGCCGAGGACGGCTCGTACTCGTGGCACTGCCCGGGCCACTCGGGTGGCGTGGCGTTCCTGAAGAGCCCGGTGGGCCAGATGTTCCACCAGTTCTTCGGTGAGAACATGCTGCGCGCCGACGTCTGCAACGCGGTGGAAGAGCTGGGCCAGCTGCTCGACCACACCGGCCCGGTGGCGGCCAGCGAGCGCAATGCGGCGCGCATCTTCAATGCCGACCACTGCTTCTTCGTGACCAACGGAACCAGCACCAGCAACAAGATGGTGTGGCACCACACGGTGGCGCCCGACGACGTGGTGGTGGTCGACCGCAACTGCCACAAGTCGATCCTGCACGCGATCATCATGACCGGCGCGATTCCGGTGTTCATGAAGCCCACGCGCAACCACTTCGGCATCATCGGCCCGATTCCGAAAAGCGAGTTCGAGCAGAGCGCCATCAAGGCCAAGATCAAGGCCAATCCGCTGCTCGCCGACGTCGATCCGAACAAGGTCAAGCCGCGCGTGATGACGCTCACCCAGTCGACCTACGACGGCGTGATCTACAACACCGAGACCATCAAGAACATGCTCGACGGCTACGTCGACACGCTGCACTTCGACGAGGCCTGGCTGCCGCACGCTGCCTTCCACCCGTTTTACGGCGCCTACCACGCGATGGGCAAGCGCCGCGTGCGCCCGAAGGAATCGCTGGTGTTCGCCACGCAGTCGACGCACAAGCTGCTGGCCGGCATCAGCCAGGCCAGCCACGTGCTGGTGCAGGACTCGCAGAACCGCGCGCTGGACCGCGACCTCTTCAATGAGGCCTACCTGATGCACTCGTCGACCAGCCCGCAGTACGCGATCATCGCGAGCTGCGACGTGGCCGCCGCCATGATGGAGCCGCCCGGCGGCACCGCGCTGGTGGAAGAGAGCATCCTGGAAGCGCTCGATTTCCGCCGCGCCATGCGCAAGGTCGAGGAAGAGTTCGGCAAGGACGAGTGGTGGTTCAAGGTCTGGGGGCCCGAGAAGCTCGTCGACGAAGGCATCGGCCGCGCCGAAGACTGGATCATGCACGGCGAGAAGAACGGCAAGCCCAAGAGCAAGAAGTCGCCGCGCAACTGGCACGGCTTCGGCGAACTGGCCGACGGCTTCAACATGCTCGACCCGATCAAGTCGACCATCGTCACGCCGGGCCTGGACCTGGAAGGCAACTTTGCCGAGACCGGCATCCCCGCCAGCGTGGTGACCAAGTTCCTGGCCGAGCACGGCGTGATCGTGGAGAAGACGGGCCTGTACAGCTTCTTCATCATGTTCACCATCGGCATCACCAAGGGCCGGTGGAACACGCTGCTCACGGCGCTGCAGCAGTTCAAGGACGACTACGCGCGCAACCAGCCGATGTGGCGCATCCTGCCCGAGTTCTGCCAGCAGCACCCGGGCTACGAGCGCCTGGGCCTGCGCGACCTGTGCCAGCACATCCACCAGCTGTATGCGCGCTACGACGTGGCGCGCCTCACGACCGAGATGTACCTGAGCGACCTGACGCCGGCCATGAAGCCCAGCGACGCCTTCGCCCACATCGCGCACCGCAAGACCGAGCGCGTGGAGATCGACGAGCTCGAGGGCCGCATCACCACCAGCCTGATCACGCCGTACCCGCCGGGTATTCCGCTGCTGATTCCGGGCGAAGTTTTCAACAAGAAGATCGTCGACTACCTGAAGTTCTCGCGCGAGTTCAACCTGCAGTGCCCGGGCTTCGAGACCGACATCCACGGCCTGGTGGCGCGCATCGACGAGACGGGCAAGAAGCGGTACTACGCGGACTGCGTGCGCAAGGCAAGCTGAGAGAGGAGCGTGCCCCGTTGAGGGGCACGGTCTGCGAAGGCGGGGCTAGCCTTCGCGCACCCGCATGAAGCGAGCGAACTTGGGCAACCCGCTGGGGTGCGTGCCGTTGTAGCGGTAAGTGACCAAGCTCCCGATCGGCGGCGGCTGGTCGCGCTCGGCGTCGGTCAGGCCGGTGCCGAGCCGGAAGCGCTGGCCGTCGGGCATCTCGACCATCAGCGCGCCGAGCCGGCCGTGGTGCTTGCCCTTGCCGGGCAGGTGCGCGACCACGCGGGCCTCGGCGTCTTCGAAGGGCTTGACCTTGAGCAGGTCGTTGTTGCGCTCGCCGCGGTACATCGACGCGCCCCGGTGCAGCATCAGGCCTTCGCCGCCCATCTTCACGGTCTTGTCGAGCAGCGCTTGCAGGTCCTCGTGCGTGGTGGCAGGTTGCTGCGGCACGGCCACCACCCAGGGCGCGTCGGTGATCGGCAGCAGCTTGCGCAGCGCCGCGAGGCGGGTGTTGAAGTCGCCGCCCTGGGCCGGGAGGTCGAACACCATGAAGCGGATTTCTTGCCAAGCGGCGTCATTGGGCGTCTGGCTGCGCACGGTGGACATCGTGTGGTTGAAGCGGCCACGTCCCGCCCACAGTTCGCCGTCGAGCGGCTGCTTGGGCAGCGAGGCGGTGAACCAGATGGGCGCCACGACGGGTTCGCCGCCGCGGGTCCAGAGCTTCTGGCCGTCCCAGTAGCCGCGCACGCCGTCGAACTTCTCGCTGACCCAGTAGCCCGCGAGCGACATGCCGGGGCGGTAGACCTCGGCCAGCATCAGGGCGGGGGCGGCCGCGCGCGCGAACGCGGCGCGACCCGAAAGGGCTGCGCCCAGTCCCGCAAGCAGGAGGAGGGAGCGTCGATTCAACACGGTGGCAGGCGCTGGGAGCCGAGAGGGGAAATTACTCCGCCATGCCTCCGACCACGTTGCTGAAGCCGCCGTCCACGTAGGTGATCTCGGCGGTCACGCCGCTGGCCAGGTCGCTCAGCAGGAAGGCGGCCACGTTGCCGACTTCCTCGATGGTCACGTTGCGGCGGATCGGCGAGGCGTCGGCCACGGCCGTGAGGATCTTGCTGAAGCTCTTGATGCCGCTGGCGGCGAGCGTCTTGATGGGGCCGGCGCTGATGCCGTTCACGCGCATGCCCTTCGGACCGAGCGAGGCGGCGGTGTAGCGCACCGACGCCTCGAGCGAGGCCTTGGCCAGGCCCATGGTGTTGTAGTTGGGCAGCGCGCGCTCGGCGCCTAGGTAGGTCAGCGTGAGCAGGGCCGACTTGTCGTTGAGGTAGGGCAGGGCCGCCTTGGCCATGGCCGGGAAGCTGTACGCACTGATGTCGTGCGCGATCTTGAAGCCTTCGCGCGAGAGGCCTTCCAGGAAGTCGCCGGCGATCGATTCACGCGTGGCGAAGCCGATGCTGTGCACGAAGCCGTCGAAGGTGGGCCAGGTCTGGGTGAGGTCCGCGAAGAGCTTGTCGATCTGCGCGTCGTCGCCCACGTCGCAGTCGAAAATCAGTTTCGAGCCGAAGTCTGCGGCATATTCGGTGATACGGTCCTTGAATCGCTCGCCGACATAACTGAAGGCGAGTTCCGCGCCCTGGTCGTGACAGGCCTTGGCAATGCCATATGCAATGGAGCGATTGCTCAACACACCGGTGATCAACAGTTTCTTGCCGGAAAGAAAGCCCATGAAGTTGCCTCGTGAAAATCTTGGGCAGAATTCTCGCATGCGAGGTTGGCTGCTCTGGATGTTGGCGCTCCTGGCGCTGCCCTCGTGGGCGGCGCACGGGTTGGGCATGGGTTACGAGCCCAAGTACCCGGCGTCGTTCACGCATTTCGACTACGTGAACCCCAACGCCCCGAAGGGCGGCGACCTGACCCTGTCGGCCGCCGGCAGCTTCGACAAGCTCAACCCCTTCACCCTGCGCGGCGCGCCCCCGGTGGGCATGGGCTACAGCGCCAACGGCTTCGTGTTCTCAGAGTACGGCCTGCTCTTCGATTCGCTGACCACGCCGAGCGAGGACGAGCCCTTCTCGCAGTACGGCCTGCTGGCCGAAGACATCCAGCTGGCGCCCGACCGCTTGAGCGTCACCTTCCGGCTGAACCCCAAGGCGCGGTTTTCCGACGGCTCGCCGGTGCTGGCAAAAGACGTGAAGTACTCCTTCGACACCCTGCGCAGCAAGGCGGCCGGGCCGACCTTCCGCTCGTACTGGGCCGACATCAAGGAGGCCGTGGTGACGGGCGAGCGCACCATCCGCTTCGACTTCGTGCGCCAGAACGCCGAGCTGCACATGATCATCGGCGGGCTGCCGGTGTTCTCCAGCGCCTGGGGCAAGGGCAAGCCCTTCGACCAGATCGTGACCGAGGCGCCGATCGCGAGCGGGCCGTACATGGTGGACAGGGTCGATTTCGGCAAGTTCATCTCCTACCGCCGGCGCCCGGACTACTGGGCCGCCAACCTGCCGGTGCGCAAGGGGATGTTCAACTACGACACGGTGTCGTACCAGTATTTCAAGGACTCGCTCGGCGAAGAAGAGTCGCTCAAGGCCGGCGCGCTCGACGCGATGGAAGAGCGCTCGATCATCGCGTGGGTGCGCCGCTACAAGGGCCGCCGCTTTGACTCCGGCGAGCTGGTCAAGGAAGA
This sequence comes from Variovorax sp. GW822-FHT04E09, assembly GCF_058800845.1. NCBI lineage: Bacteria > Pseudomonadati > Pseudomonadota > Betaproteobacteria > Burkholderiales > Comamonadaceae > Variovorax > Variovorax sp. GW822-FHT04E09. The sequence goes on along the minus strand of NZ_JBXAMR010000001.1, from coordinate 603,043 downwards.
GATCGCGCACCGCCGCTTCACCGGCATGCAGGGCCTGGCGCCCAACCTGCGGCAGCCGCGCTTCGCCGACATGCGCGTGCGCAGGGCGCTGGCGCTGGCTTTCGACTTCGACTGGCTCAACGCCCACCTGTTCTACGGCCGCCGCGGGCGCACCCAGAGCTACTTCCAGAACAGCGACGACCTCATGGCCCAGCCCGAGGTCAGCCCCGAGGAGCAGGCGCTGATCGACAAGCTCAAGACCCGGCAACGCTACCTCGACAACACCAAGGGCGAGCTGCCGCGCCCCGACAGCAGCGGCGACACCGCCGAAGGCCTGCGGCGCAACCTCGTGAAGGCGCAGGAGTTGCTCAAGGAAGCCGGTTGGACCTACCGCGACGGCGCGCTGCGCGACAAGGCCGGCACGCCGTTCGTGATCACCATCGACATCGCCGATCGCAGCTCGGGCGTGGTGCTCGCGCCGTATGCGCGCAACCTCGGCAAGCTGGGCATCCGGCTCGACTACCGCCTCCGCGACCCGAGCCTGCTGAAGAAGAAGCTGGACGACTTCGATTTCGACATGGCCATCAGCCTCGTCGGTGGCTCGTCGAGTCCGGGCAACGAGCTGTACGACGACTTCGGCTCGAAATCGGCGAGCGAGAAGGGCAGCCAGAACCTGAGCGGCATCAGCGACCCGGTGGTCGACGAGATCGTCGAGGTGATCGTCAACAGCCACGACCGCGCCTCGCTCGCGGCGGCCGCGCGGCTGCTGGACCGCTACTTGCTCCACCAGCACTACATGACCCCGATGTACTACGGCAAGCAGTATTTCATTGCCCACAAGCGAAAGCTGCGTCGCCCGGACGCGCCCTTGCCGCAACGCCTGCTGGCGGGGTCGGCGATGCTGACGATGTGGTGGATCGAGCCGAGCGCCAAGTAAGAGAACAAGAACACGCATGGCCGCCTACCTGATCCGACGCCTCCTGCTGATCGTCCCCACGCTGTTCGGCGTGCTGCTGCTCAACTTCGCCATCGTGCAGTTCGTGCCCGGCGGCCCGGCCGAGCAGCTGCTCTCGCAACTCACCAATAAAGAGAACCGCATCTCGGGCGGCCCCACCGGCCGCACGCTCGACGCCAAGCAGGTGGCCGAGATCAAGGCGCTCTACGGTTTCGACAAGCCGGCCCCCGAGCGCTTCTGGCAGATGCTCAAGCAGTTCGCCCGCTTCGACCTGGGCAAGAGCTTCTTCCAGAGCAAGGACGTGTGGCAGCTCATCAAGGAGAAGCTGCCGGTGTCGATCAGCCTGGGGCTGTGGACCTTCTTCATCAGCTACCTGATCGCGGTGCCGCTCGGGGTGGCCAAGGCCGTGCGCGCGGGCTCGCGCTTCGACTTCTTCACGACGCTGCTGGTGCTGGTCGGCTACGCCATCCCGGGCTTCGTGCTGGGCGTGGCGCTGCTGGTGATCTTCGGCGGCCAGCTGCAGTGGTTCCCGCTGCGCGGGCTGACCTCGCCGAACTGGGAGTCGCTGAGCTGGGGGGCGCGCATCGTCGACTACCTGTGGCACATCACCTTGCCGGTGACTGCCATGGTGCTGGGCAGCTTCGCGATCACCGCGATGCTCACCAAGAACTCCTTCCTCGAGGAAATCCGCAAGCAGTACGTGCTGACGGCGCGGGCCAAGGGGCTGGCCGAGCGGCAGGTGCTGTGGAAGCACGTGTTCCGCAACGCGCTGATCCCGATCATCACGGGCTTTCCGACGGCGTTCATCGGCGCCTTCTTTTCGGGCGCGCTGCTGATCGAGACGCTGTTCTCGCTCGACGGCATGGGCCTGCTGAGCTACGAGAGCGTGCTGCGGCGCGACTACCCGGTGTTCCTGGGCACGCTCTATCTGTTCACGCTGATCGGGCTGGTGACCAAGCTCATCTCCGATCTTTGCTACGTCTGGGTCGATCCGAGGGTGAAGTTTGACTGAAGCCGCCGCCGTGTCCGTGAGCCCCGGGCGTCGTGCCTGGCGCCGTTTCCGCCGCAACCCGCTGGGGTTCTGGAGCCTAGTCGTCTTCTCGGCGCTGGTGGTGCTGAGCCTGTTCGCCGACGTGCTCTCCACCGACAAGCCGCTGGTGGTTCGCTACGAAGGCCAGACCTACTTCCCCGTGCTGCGCGACTATTCCGAGAAGACCTTCGGTGGCGATTTCGAAACGCCCGCCGACTACCTCGACCCCTTCATCGAGCAGCGCATCACGCAGGGCGACAACTGGGCGCTGTATGCGCCCAACCGCTACGGCCCGGCCACGCTCAACTACTTCTCGAAGCCGCCGAACCCTGCCGCGCCCTCGCACGAGAACCTGCTGGGCACTGACGAGCGCGGGCGCGACCTGCTGGCCCAGCTGATCTACGGCTTTCGCGTGAGCGTGCTGTTCGCGCTGGCGCTCACGGTGGTCGGCGTGGTGCTGGGCATCGCGACCGGCGCCGTGCAGGGCTTCTTCGGCGGCAAGATCGACCTGACCTTCCAGCGCCTGATCGAGATCTGGAGCGCGATGCCCGAGCTGTACCTGCTGATCATCTTCAGCGCGATCTTCACGCCGAGCGTGTCGCTGCTCTTGATCCTGCTGAGCCTGTTCGGCTGGATGGGGCTGTCGGACTACGTGCGCGCTGAGTTTCTGCGCAACCGCCAGATGGATTACGTGCGCGCCGCGCGCGCGCTCGGCGTGGGCAACCTGCAGATCATGTGGCGCCACATCCTGCCCAACAGCATGGTGCCGGTCGTCACCTTCCTGCCGTTCCGCATGAGCGCGGCCATCCTCGCGCTGACTTCGCTCGACTTCCTTGGCCTGGGTGTTCCGCCCGGCACGCCGTCTCTCGGCGAACTGCTGAGCCAGGGCAAGGGGAACATCGATGCGTGGTGGATCTCGCTGTCCACCTTCTGCGTGCTGGTCGTCACGCTGATGCTGCTGACCTTCATGGGCGACGCGCTGCGCGATGCGCTCGACCCCCGCAAGGCCGACAAATGACGACGATGCGCGACACGACGAAGAATCAACCCTTGCTCGACGTGAAGGGGCTGCGCGTCGCCTTCGGCGGCAAGCCGGTGGTGCATGGCATCGACCTGCAGATTGCGGCCGGCGAAAAACTCGCGCTGGTCGGCGAGTCGGGCTCGGGCAAGACGGTCACGGCGCTGTCGCTGCTGCGGCTGGTGCAGAACGCCGACCTCGCCGGGGTGGCAACCCTGTCGGGGGCGCAGGCGCAGCGCGGTGCGCGCGACCTGCTGTCGATTCCGGAGCGCGAACTGCGCGGCATCCGCGGCAAGGAGATCGCGATGATCTTCCAGGAGCCGATGACCGCGCTCAATGCGCTGTACACCGTGGGCGACCAGATCGCCGAGGTGCTCGAGCTGCACGAAGGGCTGTCGGCCCGCGCCGCGCAGGAGGCCGCTGTGCAGTTGCTCGCCGACACCGGCATTCCCGAACCGGCACGGCGGGCGAGGTCGTATCCGCACCAGCTCTCGGGCGGGCAGCGCCAGCGCGCCATGATCGCGATGGCCCTGGCCTGCAAACCGCGCCTGCTGCTGGCGGACGAGCCGACCACGGCGCTCGATGTCACGGTGCGCGCGCAGATCCTCGAGCTGCTGGCCGAGCTGCAGCGCAAATACGGCATGGCCGTGCTGCTCATCACCCACGACCTGAACCTGGTGCGCCGTTTCGCCGACCGCGTGGCGGTGATGGAACGCGGCCACATCGTCGAGCACGGCCCGGTGGGCACGGTGTTCGAGGCGCCGCAGCATGCCTACACCCGCAAGCTGATCGACAGCCATCCGGCGCGCGACGTGGCCGAGGCGGCCGCCGATGGCGCGGCGCCGCCGGTGCTGGAGGCCCGGGCGCTGCGCGTGAGCTATCCGGTGTCGCGTCCCGGCTTCGCGGGCTGGTTCCGCAAGGGAGAGTTCGTTGCCGTGCAGGGCGCCGATTTCCGGATCGCGCCGGGCGAAACGCTGGGCGTGGTCGGCGAATCGGGCTCGGGCAAGTCGACGCTGGCGCTGGCCGCGCTCGGCCTGCTCAAGCACCGGGGCGAACTGCAGGTGACGGGGAAGGGCTGGGCGGTGGACCGCGCCTCCGACCTCGCGCTGCGCCGCACGATGCAGGTGGTGTTCCAGGACCCGTTCTCGTCGCTCTCGCCGCGCATGACGGTCGAGCAGATCGTGGGCGAGGGGCTGCGAGTGCATGCGCCCGAGCTCGACGCCGCGGCCCGCCGGGCGCGCGCGCTCACGGCGCTGGCCGACGTGGGGCTGAGCGAGGCGCAGTTTCCTGCGCTGCTCGACCGCTATCCGCACGAGTTCTCGGGCGGGCAGCGCCAGCGGCTGGCGATCGCCCGGGCGCTGATCGTCGATCCGCGGCTGCTGGTGCTCGACGAGCCCACCAGCGCGCTCGACGTGACCATCCAGAAGCAGGTGCTCGGCCTTCTGCAGCGGCTGCAGCGCGAGCGGGGGCTGAGCTACCTCCTGATCACGCACGACGTCGAGGTGATCCGCGCCATGGCGCACCAGGTCATCGTGATGAAGGACGGCGCGATCCTCGAATCCGGGCCAGCCCTGCGCGTCCTCGACGCCCCCGAGCATCCCTACACACAGAAGCTGGTGGCTGCGGCGCTGCTGGAATAAAAAACGGAGACGGGTAGAAATGTCGAATATCGGACACGATCGGCGCGGTGCCTGGCGCGCGGCGCTGGCCTGCATGGTCACGCTGGCGGTGGCCATGGGCCTGGGGCGCTTCGCCTTCACGCCCATGCTGCCCATCATGCTGAGCGAGGGAAAGCTCGAGCTGGCCGGCGGCGGTTTGCTGGCGTCTCTTAATTACCTGGGCTATTTCTTCGGCGCGGTCAGCTGCGCGGCCATCGGCATCAAGGCGTCGAGCATGATGCGTGGCGGGTTGCTGGCCACGGCGGCCTTGCTGGTCGGCATGGGGCTGCTGCACAGCTTCATCGGGTGGGGCGTGCTGCGCGCGGCGGCCGGGGTGATGAGCGCCTGGGTCTTCGTGTTCGCCTCGGGCTGGGGGCTGCGCCGGCTGGCCGAGACGAATTCGCCCATGCTGGCCGGCGTGATCTACACCGGGCCGGGCATCGGGATCGCCATGACCGGGTTGCTGGGCGGTGCGCTGGGTCGCTGGGGTTCGGAGGCGGGCTGGATCGGCCTCGGGCTGCTGGCCGTGGTGCTGATCGCCGTGATCTGGCGGGTGTTCGACGATGGCGAGCGGGTGGGGGCGGTAGCGGGCGGGGCGGTGGCGAGTCCGGCTGTTGCAGCGGGCAGTGCCTCTGGATCGGCGTCAGCCCGAAGCGATGCGATCTGGCTGGTCGCGCTCTATGGGTTGGCAGGCTTTGGTTACATCATTACCGCCACTTTCTTGCCCGTGATCGCCCGGCAGGCGCTGCCGGGATCGCCGTGGCCGGATTTCTTCTGGCCGTTGTTCGGCGCGGCGATCATTCCGGGCGCATTGATCGGTGCCCGCGCCCCGGTGCATTGGGACAACCGGCTGCTGCTGGCCGCCGCTTATGCATTGCAGGCGCTTGGCGTCGTTTTTTCGGTGGCCTGGCCGACCATTGCGGGTTTTGCGCTGGGCAGCCTGCTGCTCGGCATGCCTTTCACCGCCATCACGCTTTTCGCCATGCGGGAAGCCCGACGGCTGCGCGGCAATGCCGCGGCCGGGCTGATCGGCTATGCCACGGCGTCCTACGGGGTGGGGCAGATCATCGGGCCGCTTTTTGCGGCGCCGTTGGCCCAACGCACCGGTTCTTTCGAGCTGCCTTTGCTGGTGGCGGCGGCCGCATTGGCCCTGGGCGCGGTGCTGTTTGCCGTGGTCTGGTCGAAATACCGGCGCCCTGTGGCCGCCTGAATACCGATGTCCTTCATTTATGCACGCGAATAGCATATAATTCGAGGCTCACGACCAAACGGGCGGGTACCAACCGCCCGTTTTTTTTGGTCTATGCATTCTCAAACAGCAATTATTTGGCGTCGTGGCATCCGTGGTGGGCGGGTGCTGCGGCTTGGGCATTGATTCAGAAGGCGCTTTCAAACACGTGGCATTGCAGCAAACAGTAGAACAAACCGTGGCCGGTCTCGGCTACGACCTGGTCGAGGTCGAACGCTCGGCCGGTGGATTGCTGCGCGTGACGATTGATTTGCCCTGGACGCCCCCCACCTCTGAGGATGTGGCGGCCGGCGTGCCCGAACCCTTCGTGACGGTGGAAGACTGCGAGAAGGTCACGCGCCAGCTGCAATTCGCGCTGGAAGTCGATGCGGTCGATTACAAGCGGCTCGAGGTCTCCTCGCCCGGTATCGATCGCCCCTTGCGCAATGAACAGGATTTCGAGCGATTCGTGGGCGCGGTGATCGACATCACCCTCAAGGCGCCCATGGGCGCTGCCGCGGCGGGCCAGGTGTCGGCCAATCGCAAGAAGTTTCGCGGCACGCTGGAGCGTGCTGAAGGCGGTTCGGGTTGGCAGATCGTCTGGAGCGATGCGCCCGAGACCAAGCCGGGTCAAAAAGTGAGCAAGAAGCGCGCGCCTGCACCGTTGCATGCGCTGGGCTTCGTATTGGACGAGCTGCGCGATGCGCGGCTCGCGCCGATTGTGGATTTCAAGGGCCGCAAGGCCAAAACCCAACCGGGTTTTTCGGATATTGACGACGGAACGAACGTTCCGGACTGAACAAGAGGAGTGGTGGCATGAATCGCGAAATGTTGATGTTGGTGGATGCGATCTCGCGCGAGAAGAACGTCGAGCGCGACGTGGTCTTCGGTGCGGTCGAATCCGCACTGGCGCAAGCCACCAAGAAGCTCCATCAGGGTGACGTGGATATCCGCGTGGCGGTCGATCGCGACAGCGGCGACTACGAGACTTTCCGCCGTTGGCACGTCGTTCCCGACGAAGCCGGCCTGCAACTGCCCGACCAGGAGATCCTGCTCTTCGAGGCTCGTGAGGAGATGCCCGACATCGAGGTCGACGAATACATCGAGGAATCCGTCGATTCGGTGCCGATCGGGCGCATCGGTGCCATGGCTGCCAAGCAGGTGATCCTGCAGAAGATCCGCGACGCCGAGCGCGAGATGCTGCTCAACGACTTCATGTCGCGCGGCGACAAGATCTTCGTGGGCACCGTCAAGCGCCTGGACAAGGGCGACATCATCGTGGAAGCAGGGCGCGTCGAAGGCCGCCTGCGCCGCAGCGAGATGATCGCCAAGGAAAACCTGCGCAATGGCGACCGCGTGCGGGCCATGATCATGGAGGTCGACCTGACGCTGCGCGGCGCGCCGATCATCCTGTCGCGCTCGGCTCCCGAGTTCATGATCGAGCTGTTCCGCCAGGAAGTGCCCGAGATCGAACAAGGCCTGCTCGAAATCAAGAGCTGCGCCCGCGACCCCGGTTCGCGCGCCAAGATCGCCGTGCTCTCGCACGACAAGCGTGTCGACCCGATCGGCACCTGCGTCGGCGTGCGCGGCACCCGCGTCAACGCCGTCACGAACGAGCTCGCCGGCGAACGCGTGGACATCGTGCTGTGGAGCGAAGACCCGGCCCAGTTCGTGATCGGCGCCCTGGCGCCGGCGAACGTCTCGTCGATCGTGGTCGACGAAGAAAAGCACGCCATGGACGTGGTGGTGGACGAGGAAAACCTCGCGATCGCCATCGGCCGCGGCGGCCAGAACGTGCGCCTGGCTTCCGACCTCACCGGTTGGAAGATCAACATCATGGACGCGAACGAGTCGGCCCAGAAGCAGGCGACCGAGACCGATGCCAGCCGCAAGCTCTTCATGGAAAAGCTCGATGTCGACGAGGAAATCGCCGACATCCTGATTTCGGAAGGTTTCAACAGCCTCGAGGAGGTGGCCTACGTGCCGATCTCCGAGATGCTTGAGATCGAGGCCTTCGACGAAGACACCATCAATGAGCTGCGCGCGCGTGCAAAGGATGCGCTGCTGACCATGGAAATCGCCAAGGAAGAAGGTGTCGAAACCGTCTCGCAGAACCTGCGCGACCTCGAAGGCCTCAATCCCGACCTGATTCCGCAGCTGGCTGAAGCGGGTGTGAACACCCGTGACGACCTGGCCGACCTCGCGGTCGATGAACTCACCGAAATCACCGGCCTGAGCGCCGATGACGCCAAAGCCCTCATCTTGAAAGCCCGCGAACATTGGTTCGCCGGCCAAGAGTGACGGTATGGAGGCACGAAAGCAATATGTCCAGTACCACTGTCGCCGAGTTCGCGAACGAGCTCAAGAAGACTCCCGAAACCTTGCTTGACCAGCTCAAGAGCGCAGGCGTGCCCAAAGCGGCCGCCACCGATGCACTCACGGAGGCCGACAAGCAGCGCTTGCTCGGCTTCCTGAAGGCCAGCCACGGCACGGCCGAGCCCGAGCGCAAGAAGATCACGCTGACCAAGAAGTCGACCAGCGAGATCAAGCAGGCCGACGCCACCGGTCGCGCCCGCACCATCCAGGTCGAAGTGCGCAAGAAGCGCACCTTCATCCAGCGCGATGAAGGCCACCCGGCCACGGCCGAAGGCGCGCAGCAGCAGGCGGCCGAAACGTCCGCCGCACCGGCAGCACCCCAGATCGACGAAGCCGAACTGGCCCGCCGCGAGGAAGACGCACGCCGCCAGGCCGAGCTGATCCGCCGCCAGGAAGAAGAGCTGGCCGAGAAGCGTCGCCAGCGCGAAGAAACCGAAGCCCGCGAACGCGAGCAGGCCGAAAAGGCCGAGCGCGCCGAACAGGCCGAGCAGGAAGCTGCGCGCATCGCCGCCGAGAAGAAGGCCGCTGAAGCCGCCGCCGCTTCGGCCAAGGAAGCTGCGAAGCAGCCGGTGGCTGCCCCGGCCGCACCGGCCGCCGTGGCTGCTGCTGCTGCTGCTGCAGAGACCGCTGCCGTTGCCGAAAAGCAGGCTGCCGACACCAAGCTGGCCGCACAGAACGCCGCCACGCAAGCCAAGGAAGACGCCAAGGCCAAGGCCGCCGCCGAATCGAAGGCCCGTGCCGACGAAGAAGCCGCCCGCGCCAAGGACCTCGACGAGCGTCGCCGCAAGGCCCTGGCCGAAGCCGAAGCCATCCGCGCCATGATGAACGCACCGGCCCGCGTGCTGGTGCCGCACAAGGCGCCCGAGAAGCCGCAGCCTGAAAAGTCGACGGTCAAGGGAACGCTGCACAAGCCGGCCACGCCGCCGGGCCGCCCGGGCGCCCCTGCGGCCCCTGGCGCCGCAGCGCCTGCCGCTGCCGGTGCTGGCAAGGAAGTCAAGTCCGCCAAGCTCTCGTCGAGCTGGGCCGGCGATCCTGCCAAGAAGAAGGAAATCAAGACCCGCGGCGATGCCAGCGGGGGTGTCAGCCGCGGCAACTGGCGCGGAGGCCCGCGTGGCCGTCGCGGCAACGACCGTGGCGGTCATGACGAGCAGCACGCACCGGCCGCACCGGTCGAGGCGCGCGTGCTCGAAGTGCACGTGCCCGAGACCATCACGGTCGCCGAGCTCGCGCACAAGATGGCCGTGAAGGCGCAGGAAGTCATCAAGCAATTGATGAAGCTGGGCATGATGGCGACCATCAACCAGTCGCTCGACCAGGACACCGCGATGATCATCGTGGAGGAAATGGGCCACAACGCGGTGGTTGCCGCGCTGGACGACCCCGAAGCCTTCACCGACGAGGACGTGTCGGCGCAACAGGCCGAAGCCCTGCCGCGCGCACCGGTCGTGACCGTCATGGGTCACGTCGACCACGGCAAGACCTCGCTGCTGGACTACATCCGCCGCGCCAAGGTCGCCGCGGGCGAAGCCGGCGGCATCACGCAGCACATCGGTGCGTACCACGTCGAAACCGAACGCGGCATGGTGTCGTTCCTCGACACCCCGGGTCACGAGGCGTTCACCGCCATGCGTGCCCGCGGTGCGCAGGCCACCGACATCGTGATCCTGGTGGTGGCGGCCGACGACGGCGTCATGCCCCAGACCAAGGAAGCCATCAAGCACGCGAAGGCGGCGGGTGTGCCGATCGTGGTTGCGATCAACAAGGTGGACAAGCCCGACGCCAACCTGGACCGCGTGAAGCAGGAACTGGTGGCCGAAGAGGTCGTGCCCGAAGAGTACGGCGGCGACGTGCCGTTCGTGCCGGTGTCGGCCAAGACCGGCCAGGGCATCGACGACCTGCTCGAGCAGGTGCTGCTGCAGGCCGAAGTGCTGGAACTCAAGGCGCCGGTGGATGCCGCCGCCAAGGGCCTGGTCATCGAAGCGCAGCTGGACAAGGGCCGCGGCCCGGTCGCGACCGTGCTGGTTCAGTCCGGCACGCTCAAGACCGGCGACGTGGTGCTGGCCGGCTCGACCTATGGCCGCGTGCGCGCCATGCTGGACGAAGACGGCAAGGCCACCAAGTCGGCAGGTCCGTCGATCCCGGTCGAAATCCAGGGTCTGACCGAAGTGCCGCAGGCGGGCGACGAGTTCATGGTGATGGCCGACGAGCGCCGTGCGCGCGAAATCGCCACCTACCGCGCGGGCAAGTTCCGCAACACCAAGCTGGCCAAGGCGCAAGCCGCGAACCTGCAGAACATGTTCACCGACCTGTCGGCCGGCGAAGTGCAGACGCTGCGCATCATCATCAAGGCCGACGTGCAGGGCTCGCAGGAAGCACTGGCTCAGTCGCTGCTCAAGCTGGCGACCGAAGAAGTCAAGGTGCAGATCGTGTACGCCGGCGTCGGCGGCATCAGCGAAAGCGACATCAACCTCGCGATCGCGTCGAAGGCAGTGGTCATCGGCTTCAACGTGCGTGCCGATGCCGGTGCGCGCAAGCTGGCCGAAGGCAATGGCGTTCAGCTGAACTACTACAGCATCATTTACGACGCCGTCGACGAGATCAAGGTCGCGATGTCGGGCATGCTGGCACCGGAGCGCCGCGAAGAGATCATCGGCTCGGCCGAGATCCGCACGGTGTTCGTGGCCTCGAAGATCGGCACCGTGGCCGGCTCGTACGTCACTTCGGGCTCGGTCAACCGCAGCGCGCATTTCCGCCTGCTGCGCGACAACGTGGTGATCTACACCGGCGAAGTCGACTCGATCAAGCGCATGAAGGACGATGTCCGCGAAGTCCGCGAAGGTTTTGAGTGCGGTATCAAGCTCAAGAACTACAACGACATCAAGGAAGGCGATCAGCTCGAATTCTTCGAGATCAAGGAAATCGCCCGGACGCTGTAAGCGTTCGACGCGAAAGAGTCCATGCCGAAAAGAAAAGCAGCCGCACCCAACCGCGCGTTCAAGGTCGCCGACCAGATCCAGCGCGATCTGACGGAGCTGATCGCGCGCGAGTTGAAGGACCCGCGCGTGGGCATGGTCACGATCCAGGCGGTCGAGGTCACGCCCGACTATGCGCATGCGAAGGTCTTCTTCAGCCTGCTCACGGGCGACGTGGCCGAGACCACCGAAGCGCTGAACCAGGCCGCGGGCTTCCTGCGCAACGGCCTGTTCAAGCGCCTGCACATCCACACCGTGCCGACGCTGCACTTCCTGTTCGACCGCACCACCGAGCGTGCGGCCGACATGAATGCGCTCATCGCTCAGGCCGTTGCTTCGCGCTCGAAAGACGACTAGCGATGAACGCGCCACGCACACGGGTGCAGCGGCGCCCTGTGCATGGGGTGTTGCTGCTCGACAAGCCGCTGGGGTTTTCCAGCAACCAGGCCTTGCAAAAGGCCAAGTGGTTGCTGCGCGCCGAAAAAGCGGGCCACACCGGCACGCTCGATCCGCTCGCCACAGGCGTGCTGCCGCTGTGTTTCGGCGCCGCCACCAAATTCAGCCAACTGCACTTGGACGCCGACAAGACCTACGAGGCGGTCGCGCGCTTGGGCGTCAAGACCGCCACCGGTGACGCCGAGGGCGAGGTGATCGCCGAACGGCCGGTGCAGGTGTCGCCAGAAGACCTGGCCCGCGTCCAGGCCCGATTCACCGGCCCGATTCGCCAGGTGCCGCCGATGCACAGCGCACTCAAGAAAGACGGCAAGGCGCTGTACGAGTACGCGCGCGAAGGCATCGAGATCGAGCGCGCGCCGCGCGACGTCGTCATTCACCAGCTCGCGCTGACCCGGCTGGATGACACCAGCATCCGCATTGTGGCGAGCGTGAGCAAGGGCACCTACATCCGCACGTTGGGCGAGGACATCGGCGAGGCCCTCGGGTGCGGCGCGCACCTGACCTCGCTGCGCCGCACGGCCACGGGCGGTTTCGGTCAGGCGCAGTGCGTCACCATCGAAGCGCTCGAAGCCATGACCGAAGACGAGCGCCTGGCACGCCTGTTGCCTCCCGAAGCGCTGGTCGACGGCCACAGCCGCGTCACGCTCGCGGCCGAAGATGCCGCACGTTTTCTCTCGGGCCTGCGCCGCCGCGGCGGCTGGGCCGATGCCGAGGCGGTGGCCGTGTTCGGCACCGACCCGCAGGCGTTCCTGGGCACCGCCCACGTGAGCGCCGGCGAACTGATCCCGGGGCGCTTGCTGAACCCCATCGAAATTCAGCAAATTCTTTTGAACGCACCACAGACCGAAGCGACACCATGAGTACCAAGCAAATCCGCAATATCGCCATCATTGCCCACGTGGACCATGGCAAGACCACCATGGTCGACCAGCTGCTGCGCCAGTCGGGCACCTTCGCCGAGCACGAGAAGGTCGTCGACACGGTGATGGACAACAACGCGATCGAAAAGGAACGTGGCATCACGATCCTGGCCAAGAACTGCGCCGTGACCTGGGAAGGCACGCACATCAACATCGTCGACACCCCGGGCCACGCGGACTTCGGCGGTGAAGTGGAACGCGCACTGTCGATGGTCGACGGCGTGGTGCTGCTGATCGACGCGCAGGAAGGCCCGATGCCCCAGACGCGCTTCGTGACCAAGAAGGCGCTGGCCCTGGGCCTGAAGCCGATCCTGGTCGTGAACAAGGTCGACAAGCCCGGTGCGAACCCCGACAAGGTGGTCAACGCCGCCTTCGACCTGTTCGACAAGCTCGGCGCGACCGACGAACAGCTCGACTTCCCCGTGGTGTACGCCTCGGGCATCAACGGCTGGTCATCGCTCGAAGAAGGCGCTCCCGGCGAACAGTGGGGCCCCGACATGTCGGCCCTGTTCAACACCATCCTGAAGCACGTGCCGTCGCAAAAGGGTGACCCGAACGCACCGCTGCAGCTGCAGATTTCCGCGCTCGACTTCTCGACCTTCGTGGGCCGCATCGGCGTGGGCCGCATCAGCCAGGGCACGCTCAAGCCCATGACCGACGTGCTGGTCATGGAAGGTCCAGACGGCAAGACCGTCAAGGGCCGCGTCAACCAGGTGCTGACCTTCCAGGGCCTGGACCGCGTGCAATCGACCGAAGCCGGCCCCGGTGAAATCGTGCTGATCAACGGCATCGCCGACATCGGCATCGGCGTCACTGTGACCGACAAGGACAAGCCTGCGCCGCTGCCCATGCTCAAGGTCGACGAGCCGACCCTGACCATGAACTTCTGCGTGAACACCAGCCCGCTGGCCGGCCGCGAAGGCAAGTTCGTGACCAGCCGCCAGATCTGGGACCGCCTGCAAAAGGAGCTGCAGCACAACGTGGCACTGCGCGTGAGCGAGACCGACGAAGAAGGCATCTTCGAAGTCATGGGCCGCGGCGAACTGCACCTGACCATCCTGCTGGAAAACATGCGCCGCGAAGGCTATGAAATGGCCGTGTCCAAGCCGCGCGTGGTGTTCCGCACCGTGAACGGCGAGAAGCACGAGCCCATCGAATTGGTCACGGCCGACATCGAGGAAACCCACCAGGGTGGCGTGATGCAGGCGTTGGGCGAACGCAAGGGCGAGCTGGTCAACATGGAACCGGACGGCCGTGGCCGCGTGCGCCTGGAGTACCGCATTCCGGCGCGTGGCCTGATCGGCTTCACGAACGAATTCCTGAACCTGACGCGCGGCTCGGGCCTCATCAGCAACATCTTCGACAGCTACGAAGCCCACAAGGGCGAGATCGGCAGCCGCAAGAATGGCGTGCTGATCTCGATGGACGACGGTGAAATCTTCACCTACGCGCTGGGCAAGCTGGACGACCGCGGCCGCATGTTCGTGAAGGCGAACGATCCGGTGTACGAAGGCATGATCGTCGGCATCCACAGCCGCGACAACGACCTGGTCGTGAATGCCACGCGAACCAAGCAGCTGACCAACTTCCGCGTGAGCGGCAAGGAAGACGCGATCAAGATCACGCCCCCGATCGACCTCACGCTGGAATACGGCGTCGAGTTCATCGAGGACGACGAGCTGGTCGAAATCACGCCCAAGAGCGTTCGCCTGCGCAAGCGTTTCCTGAAGGAAAGCGACCGCAAGCGCGCCGGCCGCGACACGTCGAACGGCTGATCGCCTTCGATCGGCCATGCGCCTGACGCACGGCGCCGCTGTCGGGCTGATGGTCGTCGTGACCCTCATGTGGGGCACGGCGGGCGTCGTCACGCGGCACCTGGCGCAGGCGCACAGTTTCGAGATCACCTTCTGGCGCAGCCTCTTCACGATGCTGGCGCTGCTGGTGATCTTGCCGCTTTGGCGGGGGCGGGCGGTGTTCTCGCAGCTGCGCCGCGGCGGGCACTCGCTCTGGATCTCGGGCGTCTGCTGGGCCGTGATGTTCACGGCCTTCATGGTGGCACTGACCCTCACCTCCACCGCGAGCGTGCTGGTCACGATGTCGCTCGGGCCGCTGTTCACCGCACTGGCCGCGCGCCTCTTCATCGGGCACCGGTTGCCCGCACGCACCTGGGCGGCCATCGTGGTCGCCGGGCTGGGCATCGGCTGGATGTACGGCACGCAGCTGCTGGGCGGTGGCGGTGGGTCGCTCGTCGGCACGCTGGTGGCGCTGTGCGTGCCGCTGGCCGGCGCGACGCAATGGACCGTGGTCCAGCATGCGCACGCCAAGGGGCAGGATGTCGACCTGGTGCCCGCGGTGCTGATCGGCGCGACCCTCTCCGCACTCGTCACCTTGCCGCTGGCCTGGCCGTTCCATGCCGGCCCCCATGACCTGGGCCTGCTGGCCTTCCTGGGTGTTTTTCAGCTGGCGATTCCCTGCGTGCTCTCGGTGCTGTGCGCACAGGTGCTCAAGGCGCCCGAGGTGGCGTTGTTGGCGCTGCTCGAGGTGATCTTCGGTATCGCGCTGGCTTGGCTGGGTGCCGGCGAGACGCCCGCGGCGAGTGTGCTGACCGGCGGCGTGCTCGTGATCGGGGCGCTGGTGTTCAACGAGCTGCTCGCGCTGCGCGGACGCCGCACCACGCTGGCGGACAGCGCGCTGCCGGGCGCGCACTGACCCTTCGCCGCCCTCAGCGGCCGAAGAGGTGCCAGCCGATCACGATCACGACGGCCACCACGATCATTCCGAAGTTGCGCCAGCTGGCTTGTTGGCTGCGCGCGAACTCTTTGAGCATGTCGGCCGTCTCCTGCTCGTCGGCGGCGACGATCGCCTGGGCCTCGTCGAGGATGCGCCGATGGTCGGCTGCCGTCGCAAAGGCCGGCTCGGCGGCGACACGGGTGCGGAGCGCTTCGAACGGTTCCGTGTCGAGCAGGCCGTCGGTCACCAGCCAGCCCAGCGTGGGGCCCAGGGCGGCGGGCGCGCCGGTCAGAGGCGCGGCACGCAGCGCCAGGTCGCGGGTCTCGGTGTCGATCAGTCCTTCGTTGAACAGCGCGATCACGGCCTCGTGCGTGATGCCGGTCTTGCCGAGGTCCAGCAGGTCGTCCGCGTTGTAGGCGATGTCTTCCGCTTCGGTGAACGCCGTGACGGCCGGCGAGGCGGCTTCGAGGCGTTCCACCGCTGCATCCAGTTCTTCCTCGGCGATCAGATTCTTGAGGCGCATCCAGGCCAGTGCATGCGCGGGGCCGGGAATCGGTGGCAGGGCTGTGGCCTCGGGGTGTGCGAGCGCGGCATCGTGCTGCGCGTCGGTGATGAGGCCGTGAGACACAAGCGCGTGGAAGGCATCCGGGGTGGTGTCGGCAAAAGTCATCGGGCCATTCTGCCGTGCACCATGAAAAAAGCCCCGGCGGATGCCGAGGCTTTCGTGGGTGGCGGCGCCGGTCAGGCCGGCGCCATCACATCGACCGCATCAGGGACGGGCAACCTTCCAGGCACCGTTGGCCACGCCGTCACCGGTCTTGTCGCCGGCCTTGGTGTCCTTGGCCCAGTAGTACAGCGGCCAGCCCTTGTAGGCCCACTGCTTCTTGCCGTCTTCACGCACGATGATGGTGTAGCCGCCCATGGGCTTGGCGGCGTCGGCCACGGCGAGCGGCGGCCAGTTGGTGGCGCATTGGCCGTTGCAGGCGGAGGTCCCGGCATTGGCGGTGTCGCGGGCGAAGGTGTAGAGCGTCATGCCGTTCGGGCCGACCAGCACGCCGTCGGCGGTGCGGGTGGGCGTGTCGGGCGCTCCAGCGGTCTTGGTGGACATGCCGCCGCAGCCGGCGAGCAAAGCCGCTGCGAGGATCGAGGCGCTGAGCAATTTCATGCAGTTTCTCCTTCAGTTGAAAAATCAATCGCGAAAACAAGCCAGGTGAATGCGCGAACCGGCAGTTTATGCCGTCGCTACGATAACTCGCGGTAGGCCAGGGTCGCGAGTCTCAGTAGCGCATCGCGCGGCAGGCGACCGGCCACGGCATAGCCGAAACCCCGGTCGATCCAGTAGAAGCTCGGCACGGCGCCGTCCGAAGCAAAACGGAAGGCGGTTTCGCGCGAGGCAGCGGTGTCCGCGGCCTGCGCGTCGAGCGTGCCGATGTACAGCGTGATGCGTTCACCCGCTGCGTCCTCGAACATGAACTGGGCGCGCGCGCCGGTTTCGCCGGGCAGCAGGCGTCCGCCGACCAGCGTGTAGCCGAGCGAGGACAGATCGGGCACCTTGAGCGGGTGGTCGAGGCGCTTGGACAGCCACTGCACCAGGTGCTGCTGCTCGGTGGCGGCCACTTCGACGGGGTGCCGTTTCTCAGGGGTGTAGACGACGTGGGCCACCGAGGCATCGCGCACGAACTCGCGCACAGCCGGTGCGCGCGCCAGGGAGGCCCCGGCCGCCTGCGACGCGCCCGACCACTGGGCATTGCCGAGCCAGCCGGCCGCGAAGGCGACCAGCAGGCCGGCGGCCATGCCGCCCCAGCGCAGCCAGGGGGCCGAGCGACCAGCCTCGGCACGGCGCCGCTCGAGCACGCCCATCAGCGGCGCAGGCACGGGTTCGTCGAGCAGGCCGCCGTGGAGGCGGCGCAACGCGTCGCGCTGGGCATGCCAGGCCGCCACGCGGGCCGCCACGGCCGGATCGCGCGCCAGCGCATCCTCGACCGCCTCGCGGCGTTCGGGCGGCAATTGGCCGTCGACCCAGGCGTGCAGCTCGTCGTCGGTGGGGGGCAGGGGGGGGCGGTTCATGGCGGGTTGCTTCACGTCACTTGAGGCGGCGCAGGCCGGGGCGGTTGGACGCGGCGGCGCCGTCCATCAGTTCCTGCAGGCGAAGGCGGGCGCGCGAGAGGCGCGACATCACGGTGCCGATCGGAATGCCGAGCACCTTCGCCACCTCGGCGTAGGACAGGTCTTCGAGCGTCACCAGCAGCAGCACGGCGCGTTGCTCCTCGGGCAGTTGCATCAGGCAGCGCTGCAGGTCGAGGCCGAGGCTCGGGTCGGCGCCGCCTTGCAGTTGTTCGGGCGCTACCTCCTCCAGCGGCACGACCGCATGCGGTGGCGGCCGACGCCGCACCTGGCTGGCGAAGAGGTTGTGCATGACCGTGAAGAGCCAGGCGCGCAGGTCGGTGCCCACCACCCAGAGCCGCCACTTGCCGCAGGCGCGCTCGAGCGTGTCCTGCACCAGGTCGTCGGCCGCCCAGGCATTGCCCGTGAGCGCACGCGCATAGCGGCGCAGGCTCGGGATGTGCTCGACCAGCAGGCGGGCGTCCATGGGTAGGCCGTGAGCCTGTCCGTGTCAGGGCTTGGCGGTTTTCCAGGTGCCGTTGACGCCGTCGCCGGTCTTGTCGCCCGGCTTGGTGTCCTTCACCCAGTAGTACAGCGGCCAGCCCTTGGCGGCCCATTGCTTCTTGCCGTCGTCGCGCGTGACGATGGTGAAGTCGCCGCTCGGCTTGTCGCTGTCGGCTGCCATGAAGGGTGGCCAGTTGGTGGCACAGCCGCCGTTGCAGGCCGACTTGCCGCTGCCGGCCGTGTCCTTGTCGAAGGTGTAGAGCGTCATGCCGTTCGCACCGACCAGCGCGCCATCGGCGGCCTTGGGCTGGGCGAACGCGGGGAGGGCGAGCAGACTGCCGAGCAGTGCGGCGGCGATGCCGACGGAGGACATGCGGATAGGTGACATGGAAAGACTCCTGGGTTGATGGCATCGACGATCGATGACACCGCACAAACGCCCGCAGAGCGCGTTTTATTCCATGCCGCCCAAAAAAGAAAAATCAGCGATTGCGGCTCTTCATCGCGCGCTCGACTTCGCGCTTGCCTTCGCGGTCCTTGATGGTGTCGCGCTTGTCGTGCTCGGCTTTGCCCTTGGCGAGCGCGATCTCGCACTTCACCTTGCCGGCCTTCCAGTGCAGGTTCAGCGGCACCAGCGTGTAGCCCTTTTGCTCGACCTTGCCGACGAGGCGCTTGATCTCTTCCTTGTGCAGCAGCAACTTCTTGGTGCGGACCGAATCGGGATTGACGTGCGTCGAGGCGCTCTTGAGCGGGTTGATCTGGCAGCCGACCACGAACAGCTCGCCGTCGCGGATCACCACGTAGCCGTCGGTCAGCTGCACCTTGCCTTCGCGCAGCGACTTGACTTCCCAGCCCTCGAGGACCATGCCGGCCTCGAAGCGTTCTTCGAAGAAATAGTTGTAGGCGGCCTTCTTGTTGTCGGCGATGCGGGAGGAGGTGTCTTGTTTCTTGGTGGCCATGGCTCGAGAAGTTGGGGGCGCATGGCTTCAATACAATCCGTCGCGCACGCTGTGCCGATTCTATGAAAACAGTCCACAAGTCCGTCCTCATCTGGTACAGCGCCGAAGAAATGTACGCGCTCGTCACCGATGTGGCGAAGTACCCGCAGTTCCTGCCCTGGTGCGACAAGTCGCGCGTCATCGAGCAGGACGAGGGCGGCATGACCGCCGAAGTCGGCCTGGCCTTCGCCGGGCTGCACCAGAGTTTCACCACCCGCAACACGCACATCGCGGGCCGCGAGGTGCAGCTGAAGCTGGTCGACGGGCCGTTCTCCAACCTCGACGGCACCTGGAAATTCCACCCCGTGGGCGAACAGGGCGAACGCGCCTGCCGCGTCGAGCTGCAGATGAGCTACGGCTTCAGCAACTTCGCGCTGCAGGCCCTGGTGGGGCCGGTGTTCGACACCATCGCCTCGAGCTTGGTCGAGGCCTTCGTCAAGCGCGCCGAACAGGTCTACGGCGAAGGCTGATGGCCGATCGCCGCATCGAGGTCACGCTGAGCTGTTCGCCGGCGGCGCGCGAGGTGTTCGAGCAGGTCCTGCAGCTCGCGCCCGGCACCGCGGTGGCCGAGGCGGTGAAGGCCAGCGAGCTCATGCAGCGCTTTCCCGACCTGGACTGGCGGCATGCCATGACGCCGGGCATCTGGGGCCGGGCGGTGGCGTGGGAGCAGCCGTTGAAGGACGGCGACCGCATCGAGCTGTGCCGTCCGCTCACGGTCGATCCGAAGGTGGCGCGCCGTGAACGCTTCCAGCGCCAGGGGGCGCGCGGCACGGGCCTGTTCGCGAACAAGCGCAAGGGCGGCAAGGACGGCTACTGAGCGGCCGTCGCGGGCTTACTTGCAGTCGCTGTCGATGACCGACTGAACCCGCTTCTGCTCGGCAGCGCGCGCAGCGTCGTCCATGATTTCGCGCTCGCCCTTGGCGTTGACCTTGGCGAGGCGGATGCCACTGTCGATCGTGGCTTTGCCTTCACGGGCACGGGCGCAACTCTCGGCCTTGGCCTTGGCGATCTTTGCCGCTTCAGCCGCTTCCTTGGCCTTCTGCTCAGCCTCGGCCTTCTTGGTCTTTTCCTCGAGTTCCTTGTCCACGCCCGTGGGCTTGGGCGGCGGCGCGGCCTTGGGGGCTGCGGCCGTGTCGCTGCTTCCCTCCGGGACCGGCGCGGCCGGGGCGGGCGCACGGGCCGACGGCGAGGGGCCGGCGCGTCGCAGGATGTTCTTCTCGGGGATGTCGGTGGGCGGCGGCTGGTCGCTGAAGACCTTCTTGCCGCTGTTGTCGACCCATTGCCATTGCGCGCTCGCCGAGAGCGGCAGCGCGCACGCGCAACCCAGTACCAGCCAATGCAGGAGATTCATGCGCGGAGTTTAGCCGGGCCTTACTTTTTGCAACATCCGGAATAGGCGGTTTTGCAACGGTCAAAAAGAACCCGCGCCGGCGAAGCGGGCGAGGGCCTCGTTACAATCCGACTTTTGGAGCCTCACCCATGCGCCTTCTCGGCAAAGCGCTCACCTTCGACGACGTGTTGTTGGTGCCAGCATTCTCCCAAGTCCTGCCCAAGGACACGTCTCTCGCCACCAAGTTCTCCCGCAACATCACGCTGAACCTGCCGCTCGTCTCGGCGGCCATGGACACCGTGACCGAAGCCCGCCTCGCGATCGCCATCGCGCAAGAGGGTGGCATCGGCATCGTGCACAAGAACCTCACCGCGCAGCAGCAGGCCGCCGAAGTGGCCCGCGTCAAGCGCTACGAGTCGGGCGTGTTGCGCGACCCGGTGGTGATCACGCCGACGCACTCCGTGCGCCAGGTGATGGCACTGTCCGACCAGCTCGGCATCTCGGGCTTCCCGGTGATCGACGGCGGCAAGGTCGTCGGCATCGTCACGGGGCGCGACCTGCGCTTCGAGAACCGCTACGACGTGCCCGTCAGCGAAATCATGACGCAGCGCGACCGGCTCATCACCGTGCCCGACGGCACCACGCTGGCCGAAGCCAAGGCGCTGCTGAACAAGCACAAGCTTGAGCGCCTGCTGGTCATCAACGGCGACTGGGAGCTCAAGGGCCTCATCACCGTCAAGGACATCACCAAGCAGACCAGCTTCCCCAATGCCGCACGCGACGCCAACGGCCGCCTGCGCGTGGGCGCGGCGGTCGGCGTGGGTGACGGCACCGAAGAGCGCGTCGAAGCCCTGGTGAAGGCCGGCGTCGATGCCATCGTGGTTGACACCGCCCACGGCCACAGCGCCGGCGTGATCGAGCGCGTGCGCTGGGTCAAGAAGAACTATCCGCAGGTCGACGTCATCGGCGGCAACATCGCCACCGGCGACGCCGCGCGTGCGCTGGCCGACGCCGGCGCCGACGCCGTCAAGGTCGGTATCGGCCCCGGCTCCATCTGCACCACCCGCATCGTCGCCGGCGTGGGCGTGCCGCAGATCATGGCGGTCGACAGCGTCGCCACCGCGCTGCAGGGCACGGGCATTCCGCTGATCTCCGACGGCGGCGTGCGCTACTCGGGCGACATCGCCAAGGCCATTGCGGCCGGCGCCAGCACCGTGATGATGGGCAGCATGTTCGCCGGCACCGAAGAGGCGCCGGGCGAAATCGTGCTGTACCAGGGCCGCAGCTACAAGAGCTACCGCGGCATGGGCTCCATCGGCGCGATGCAGCAGGGCAGTGCCGACCGGTACTTCCAGGAATCGACCACCGGCAACCCCAACACCGACAAGCTCGTGCCTGAAGGCATCGAAGGCCGCGTGCCCTACAAGGGTTCGATCGTCTCCATCGTCTACCAGATGGCCGGCGGCGTGCGGGCCAGCATGGGCTACTGCGGCTGCGCGACCATCGAGGACATGCAGAACAAGGCCGAGTTCGTCGAGATCACCACGGCCGGCATCCGTGAGAGCCACGTCCACGACGTGCAGATCACGAAGGAAGCCCCGAACTACCGCGCCGAGTAAGCCCAATCTGGCCAGACATTGAAAGTCAGGCCAGACTCGGCTTAAAATTTGGGCCAGATTCAAATTTTCTGGCCCAAATGCAATCCATCGGCATCGCTGAAGCCAAGAACAACTTCTCGGCCCTGATCGACCTGGTCGAAAAGGGCGAGGAGGTTCGCATCACCCGCCACGGCAAGGAAGTCGTGCGCATGCTGCCGGTGCGCCGCAAACCCGTCATCACCGACGAGCAGATCGCCCGCGAGCTCGGGCAGATCGACGCGCTGCACGCCACCATCCAGCCCGGCCCCACGCCCCGCGAGCTCCTGGACCAGGGACGCCAGCCATGACCGCTTTCGTCATGGACGCCTCGGTCACTGCCGCCTGGCTGCTGCCCGACCAGGCCAGCGAACACACCCGCAGGCTCTACGCCGCCATCCGCCGCGACGAGGTCGAGCCGCAGGCGCCCAACGCCTGGCAATGGGAGTGCGCCAACATCCTCGCCAATGGCGTGCGCAGCGGCCGCATTCCGGCATCGGCCGTCGAAGGCCTGTGGAGCGTGCTCGACGCCATCCGCCATCGCGTGGAGCTGCACGACCTCGCGCCGGCCCAGCACAAGGCCGTGCTCGCCGTGGCCATCGACGCGGGCGTCTCGCTCTACGATGCGGGCTACCTCTGGCTCGCCAAATCGCTCAACCTTCCGCTCGCCACCTTCGACGAGCACCTCATCCAGGCGGCGCCGCACGCGGGCGTCAAGCTGTTCGACATTTCAACGCTCTGAGTCCTTTCGCCATGCAACACGACAAGATCCTCATCCTCGACTTCGGCTCGCAAGTCACCCAGCTCATCGCACGCCGCGTGCGCGAAGCGCATGTGCTCAGCGAAGTGCATCCCTGCGACGTCACCGACGAGTGGGTGCGCGAATACGCGGCCGACGGCCACCTCAAGGGCGTGATCCTCTCGGGCAGCCACGCCAGCGTGTACGAAGAGACCACCGACAAGTGCCCCCAAGCCGTGTTCGACCTCGGCATTCCGGTGCTCGGCATCTGCTACGGCATGCAGACCATGGCGCACCAACTGGGCGGCAAGGTCGAAGGCGGCCACAAGCGCGAATTCGGCTTCGCCGCCGTGCGCGCCCATGGCCACACCGCGCTGCTGAAAGACATCGCCGACTTCACCACGCCCGAGGGCTTCGGCATGCTCAACGTGTGGATGAGCCACGGCGACAAGGTCACCGAGCTGCCGCCCGGCTTCAAGCTCATGGCCAGCACCGACAGCTGCCCCATCGCCGGCATGGCCGACGAGGCGCGCCGCTACTACGCGCTGCAGTTCCATCCTGAAGTCACGCACACGGTGCAGGGCAAGGCCATCATCGACCGCTTCGTGCTCGGCATCTGCGAAGCCAAGCCCGACTGGGTCATGCGCGATCACATCGCCGAAGCCGTGCAGAAGATCCGCGAACAGGTGGGCGATGAAGAAGTCATCCTGGGCCTCTCGGGCGGTGTCGATTCGAGCGTGGCTGCCGCGCTCATCCACCGCGCCATCGGCGACCAGCTGACCTGCGTGTTCGTCGACCACGGCCTGCTGCGCCTGAACGAAGGCGACATGGTCATGGAGATGTTCGAAGGCAAGCTGCACGCGAAGGTCATCCGCGTCGATGCCAGCGACCTGTTCCTGGGCAAGCTCGCCGGCGTGAGCGACCCCGAAGCCAAGCGCAAGATCATCGGCGGCGAGTTTGTCACCGTGTTCAAGCAAGAGGCTGCCAAGCTCAAGGCCGGCGATGGCGGCCACAAGGGCGCGACCTTCCTGGCGCAAGGCACGATCTACCCCGACGTCATCGAATCGGGCGGCGCCAAGAGCAAGAAGGCCGTCACCATCAAGAGCCACCACAACGTGGGCGGCTTGCCCGAGCAGCTCGGCCTCAAGCTGCTCGAACCGCTGCGCGACCTGTTCAAGGACGAAGTGCGCGAACTTGGCGTGGCCCTCGGCTTGCCGCCCGAGATGGTCTACCGCCATCCGTTCCCCGGCCCCGGCCTGGGCGTGCGCATCCTGGGCGAAGTGAAGAAGGAATACGCCGACCTGCTGCGCCGCGCTGACGCGATCTTCATCGAAGAGCTGCGCAACTTCACCGACGCCGAGACCGGCAAGACCTGGTACGACCTCACGAGCCAGGCCTTCACCGTGTTCCTGCCCGTGAAGAGCGTGGGCGTGATGGGCGACGGCCGCACCTACGACTACGTCGTCGCGCTGCGCGCCGTGCAGACCAGCGACTTCATGACCGCCGACTGGGCCGAGCTGCCGTACGCGCTGCTCAAGAAGGTGTCGGGCCGGATCATCAACGAGGTGCGCGGCATCAACCGCGTGACCTACGACGTGTCGAGCAAGCCGCCGGCGACGATCGAGTGGGAGTGATGCCGGGGCATCGCTCACTCTAGAAAAATCTTCGAAAGCTGTTGGGCTAAGAACGCTTGTGTTTTTAGGCCCATCACGAGCAGACGAGATTGTTGGGTGGCATGCGGCGCTGCGCGGCGGGAGACGCGATTGCATTGACTGGTCGCATGCTGCATGCTTTCCAGACGCAGGATTTGGTTTCAAAAAGCTGGCGACGCACGGTTCTGCGATCTAGTGGTGACGGCGGACTCCTGCGTACAGGTCACCGCTGTTGATGATGCCGTATAGGTCGGGTTTTCCGCCTCACCCTCCTCGCGAGGTACAGGATGAACGGAGGCCATGTATGAATCAACCAAGGCGACATGTCCCATCGGAAATTTCTTCGAGTGAGTCCGGGTGCGATCTTCCCTTCTGGCGCTGGAACGTTGAGGAGGAGGACCCGGTTCATTGCAGCTACTGCGCTGCTCAGATGGATGACCACTATGACCTGGACCTATGGGATGTCGCTTACAAGGATTTCGCGGCCGTCCACGATCTCGAGATTCAGAATCCCTACTTCAATGGCCCTCCTCTAGGGCATCCTCACGTAATCCTTCGGGGGGATATCGTGGAGAGGAAGGTGTGTCTGCATGTCTGTCCTGCTTGCGGCTGGTGGATTGCGGAGGATCGCGCGGTTCTGCCAGCAATGCATTGGCAGCACTGGGCTGTGACGCTGGCTTCAGCCCCCGCCCTGGAAGAGCTGGCGCTCGACGACATCGGCCTGCCCCTGCAACAGGTGCGACGCTACCTGATGCGAAAGTTCGAGGCGCGTGCGTCAATGCACCCGCGTCTGTTCGAGTTGACCGTGGCCAGCGTTTTCGGCGATCTCGGGTACCAGGCATATGCGACCGCCTATTCGAACGATGGTGGGGTCGACGTGATACTGGAGGATGGTTCAGGCGCCAGGGTCGGAGTTCAAGTCAAGCGGCGCAGGGATGCGGTGGATGTGGAGCAAATCCGGGCCTTTCTAGGGGCCTTGGTGTTGGGCGGCTATACGCGGGGCGTGTATGTATGCGCATCGCGCTTTGGTCGCGGTGCGCGCGAAGCGGCTAAACGTAGCACGCAAGCGGTCATGCCGGTCGAGCTCGTTGATGCGAATCGCTTCTTCGACATGCTTGGCTATGCCCAGCTAAAGCACCGGCCGGGACCGGAGGACTGCAATATCACTCGAGCGAGGCCATTGACGTTCCATGGACATGACCACTATCACCTCAACACGCTGTAGAGATTGGGTGTTTCGCTAGGGGCGTAGGTGGCTGGTTGGTACGCCTCTCGATTTATCGATCGCGCCGCGTGCATGGAACTCATCTGACGTGCACCTAGGCACGCGCTGGCACACCGCTTGCGATCTAATCGCACCTGATGCTGCGGCTCGGAATGCAGCCGCCTTTCGCGCGAAAGGACGCCCGTTGGCCCGCTCTGATCCTCGCAACACCTCGCGGTATTGGCATGCACCTGGCGTGCCGGGCATGGACATGCTCCATGCCGATTTCACGACGCACGACTACGCCCCGCATGTCCACGACTCCCTCGTGGTCGCGGTGACGGAAGTGGGCGGCTCGGAGTTCAGGAGCCGGGGCCGCACCGACGTGGCCCACACGCAGGCGCTGCTCGTCTTCAACCCCGGCGAGCCGCACTCGGGCCGCATGGCCGGCAGCTTGCGCTGGCGCTACCGGTCGTTCTACCTGGCCGGGCAGGGGCTCCAGGGCGTGCTCGCATCGCTGGGCATCGACCAGCCCCGGCACTTCACATCGAACGTCTTTCGCGACCCGGACCTCATCGCGCGCTTCCTGGCGCTGCACCGCGCCCTCGACGGCGAACCCGACGCGCTGCTGCACCAGGAACTGCTCGTGCGCAGCTTCGGTGCGCTGTTCGCCGCGCACGGACAGGCCGGCCCCCGCGTGCCGGCCGCGCCCTGGGATGCGCACGTGCTCGCGCCTGTGCTCGAGCTGATGCGCGATGGCCATGCCGAGCGGCTGACGCTTGAGCAGATGGCGCAGGCCGCCGACCTGACGACCTTCCAGCTGATCGGCGCCTTCCACCGCACGCTCGGGCTAACCCCGCACACTTACCTGACGCAGTTGCGCCTGCGGGCCGCGCTGCGGCAGCTCGATGCGGGCCAGCCCGTGGCCGAGGCCGCGCTGGCCTCGGGCTTCTACGACCAGAGCGCGTTGAACAAGCACTTCAAGCGCACCTTCGGCATGACGCCGTTGCAGTACGTGCGCGCCCGGGCGAACTGATCGAGCCGCGGGCGCAATTTCAACCAATAGCGTTTCGGGTCGTCCTGCCATGCTGAGGCTTCTCAGCAAGGCCACCCATGACACGACTCTTCTGCCAGGAACATGCCGACATCCTGCGGCTGGACGCCCAGGTCCTTCAATCGCGGCCCGGTGCCGTGCGGCTGTCGCAACATCCTTTCTATCCCGGCGGCGGCGGGCAGTTGCCGGACCGCGGCGTTGTCCGCTGGCGGGGCGGCGAGGTGCCCGTCACCGGTTTTTCCGAAGAGGGCGGCCTCGTCTGGGTCCAGCTGCCCGATCGCATCGAGATCACAGGCGAGGTCCAAACCGAGGTCGATCCGGTCTTCCGTCAATGCATGCGCGAACTGCACACCGACCTGCATGTGCTCAACGCACTGGTCTTCCGTGACTTCGACGGCGCGCTGGTCACCGGCGTGCAGATGAACGACGACGGCACCGCGCGCATCGACTTCGATCTGCCCGGCGCCGACAACGACCGCCTGCGGGCCCTCGAGCCCGAACTGAACGACGTGATCGCGCAGGACCTCGCGGTGCAGACGCACTACGTGTCGGTCACCGCCGCCTATGGCGAGCAGGGGCTGCTGCGCTCCCGCTCGGTGGCGCCGCCGCCTTCGGCCGAGGGCCTGGTCCGCATCGTCGAGATCGCCGGGCTCGACCGGCAAGCCTGCGGCGGCACGCACCTCGCGTCCACCGGCGCGTCGCGCCCGGTGCGGATTCTCAAGATCGAGAACAAGGGCCGCTCCAACCGCCGCGTGCGCATCGGGTTGCAGGGGCTGTAGGCATGCGCAGGTCGCTGCTGGCGCTCTGGGCGCATCCGGTGTGGCTGCTGTGGGTGCCGCCGGCCTTCTGGGCTGGCAACCTCGTGTTGGGGCGTGCGCTCGGGCCGGTCTTTCCGCCGGTGTCGCTCGCGGTGGGGCGCTGGGTCGTGGCGCTGGCGGTGCTGGCGCCGTTCGTCGGCGCGCAGGTGTGGCGCGAGCGCGGGCTGCTTGCACGGCACTGGCGACTGATCGTGGCCTGCGGCGCCTTTGGCATCGCCGGCTACAACGCGCTCGGCTACCTGGCCTTGCAGACGGTGCCCGCCACCAGCGTTGCGTTTCTCAATTCGACGCTGCCGCTGATGGTGCCGCTCGCCGCCGTGGTGCTCGGTGTCGAGCGCATCACCTGGAAGGCCTTGCTCGGCATCGGCATCTCGTTCCTCGGCGTGACCTGGATCGTGGCGCGCGGCGAACTGGCGCACCTGCAGGCGTTGCGACTGGGCGGCGGCGAGTTGCTGGTGCTGCTGGCCGTGGCCAACTACGCCGTGTACTCGGTGCTGCTGCGGCGCAAGCCGGCCGCCCTCAGTCCGCTGGTGTTTCTGGCCGCGACCATGGCTGCCGGGCTGGTGGTACTGATGCCGTTCTGGGCGCTCGAGCTGGCACGCGGCGCGCGCATTCCGACCGACGTGGCCTCGGTGGGCGCGGTGCTCTACATCGGCCTCTTCGCGTCGCTGTTCGCCTTCATCCTGTGGAGCCGCTGTGTCGCGACGCTGGGCGCGACGGTGACGGGCGTGTCGTTCCATCTCGTCGCGCTGTTCACGGCGCTGCTGGCATTTCTCGTGCTGCGCGAGCCCGTGCGCGGCTTCCACATCGCCGGCATTGCGCTGATCCTGCTCGGCTTCTTCGTCACGACCTTCCAGCCGGCGAGGCGCGCGAAGGTCGCGGCCTGAGCCGATGAACACCGTCGAATTGCTGCGCACCCTGGTCGGGTTCGACACGACCTCGCACCGCTCCAACCTCGGCCTCATCCACTGGGTGGCCGACTACCTGGCGGCGCACGGCGTCGAGGCGCGGCTGATCCCCAGCGACGACGGCGAGAAGTCCAACCTGCTGGCGACCCTCGGCCCTGACGCGGCAGGCGGCATCGTGTTGTCCGGTCACACCGACGTGGTGCCCGTCGACGGTCAGGCTTGGGACTCGGACCCCTTCACGCTCGTTGAGCGCGAGGGCCGGTGGCATGGCCGTGGCGCGGCTGACATGAAGGGCTTCATCGCAGCGTGCCTCGCAGCGGTACCTTCATGGCGCAGCCTTGAGCTGCGCCGTCCGATCCACCTCGCGCTGTCCTATGACGAGGAAGTCGGGTGCCTCGGCGTTCCACGCCTCATCGCCGCGATGCGCGCCGATATGCCGACACCGGCGCTGGCCGTCATCGGAGAGCCGACGCAGATGCGCGTGGGGCTGGCCCACCGCGGCTTCTTCGGCCACCGCATCACCTTCAGCGGGCGGCCGGTCCATTCCGGCGATCCGACCCTGGGCGTGAGCGCGATCGAGCCGGCCGCGCAACTGATCGCGCAGCTCGCGCGCTTCGGGCGCACGCTGCGCGCGCAGGGCAACCGCACCACCTTCAACGTCGGCTGCATCCATGGCGGAACGGCGATCAACATCGTCCCCGGCTGTTGCGAAGTGACGTGGGAGTTCCGGCCGACGGATGCGGCCAGTACGGCGATGGTGGCAGGAGAAGTGGCGCGGCTGCTCGCAGGCGTGTCGCCCGAAGTGGCCGTCGAGATGACACAGTTGGCCGGCGTGCCGGCGCTCTGCGCGCAGAAAGGTGAGGGCGCTGCCGCGGAGACCGCCAGGCGCTGGGGCGCACTGTGGCCTCCGGGCGAGATCCCGTTCGGCACCGAGGCCGGGTTCTTCCAGCAGGCGGGCATCCCGTCGCTGGTGTGCGGGCCCGGCGCGATCGGGCAGGCCCACCAGCCCAACGAGTGGATTGCCGCGAGCGAACTGCGCGCCGCCGACCGCTTCCTGGCCGGCGTCGGCGCTTGGGCGGCGACCGCTTAGAAGTTCGCCTTCAAGCCCACCGTGAACATCCCGCCCTTGGCCTGCTTCGACAGCTTGCCGAAGTAGTCGTAGTCGGCCGTGATCGCGAGGTTCTGCGTCATGCGGTACTCGGCGCCGACACCGACCATCAGGCCCGTGCCGCTGCCCGAGATGCGCTGGTTGGGCGGGGCCCACTTGTTGTCGCCGGAGATGCGTCCGCGTGCCACGCCGAGGCGGCCGTTGAGGGCGAAGGCGTCGCCCAGCGGCATGCGGGCGGTGGCGGCGGCGTAGAAGACCTGGCCGGTGCCGGTCTGCAGCCTGGAGCCGCCGTAGGCCGAGCTCCACTGGCTCACGCTGCCGAGGCGGGCGTAGCCGGCTTCCACGCCGAAGTGCTCGGTCAGGCGGTAGCCGCCATACAGCTTGTAGGACGTGCCGCTCTTGTCGGCCTTCTTGCCGCCCCATGGCACGGGCACGGGGGCGTTTTTCGAGGACGACAGGCTGTAGCTGGAGCGGCCGATGGCGCCGCCGACATACAGCCCGGTGTCCTTGTCGAGACCGGCGGCGAAGGCGCCGACGGAGGCGGTGCCGAGCCAGAGAGCTGCGAGTGCGAGGCGGGCTTGCGTTTTCGTCAAGATGAAATCCTGTTGGTTGATTGATCGATTGAATGAATGCGTGGATGGGCGGCGTGTCGTTGTTCGCCTTGCCGCCACCGTCCGACGATTCTCAAAAACCAAGCTGAAGACGAGCTTCGCGTTTGCTGAAGGCCTCATGAAGGGCCCCCGCCATGGGCGATGATCGACACATGTCAGCTCAGCTTCTTCTTCCCGGAATCGATCCCCCGCCGCGGCCCCTGCCGCGGCCTCGCGGCACCCAGGCCCCTCGCAAGGCGCCGCTGCCGCACTCGCTTTTCTTCGCACTGCTTCCCGCCCCGCAAGACGCCGAAACGATCGCCGCGCTCGGTGCGCGCATGAACTCCCAACACGCCCTGAAGGGCACGGTGGTCGAGGCGCAGCGCCTGCATGTCACGCTGTTCGACCTCGGCAACCACGACCAGGTGCCGGCCGACAAGGTGGCCCAGGCATCGACCGCGGCCGCCGCGGTGTCCGTGCCGGCGCTCGATGTCGTTTTCGAAAAGTCCATGAGCTACGCCAAGGGCGCGCTGGTGCTGTACGCCGACGACGAGGCCAACGTTGCGGCGTTGCGCGCGTTCAGGCAGCGCCTGGGCGAGGCGCTGGCCGATGTCGGCCTGAAGCCCTCGCGCGCGTTCACGCCGCACATGACCGTCGCCTATGCACGGCGCAAGCTCGAAAAGCACGCGCTCGAAGCGCCGGCGCGGTGGGCCGCCCATTCGCTGGTGCTCATCGACAGCCACGTGGGCGGGGGCGTGCACGAGGTGCTGGGCCGCTGGCCCGCCTAGGCGCCGTCCTGATCGGCAAAGGTGTCGAACAGCAGCCCGCGCAGCCACTGGTTGCCCGGGTCGCGGTGCACCTTCGCGTGCCAGAACAGGTTGATCGCGATCTGCGGCAGCGCCACGGGGTGCGGTCGCCACACCAGGCCGAAGGGCTCGGCGATGCTGCGCGCCAGCCGCTCGGGCACGGTCGCGATCATCTCGCTCGACTGCAGGATGTGGCCGATGGCCACGAAGTGCGGCACCTTGAGCCGGATGCGGCGCTGGATGCCTTGCGCCGCCATCACGTCGTCGGCCTTGCCGTGGCCCGTGCCGGCGGCCTGCACCTGCACGTGGTCGGCCGCGCTGAAGTCCTTCAGTGACACGCTGCGCTTGCGCGCCAGCGGGTGCGTGCCCGCGAACAGGCACACATAGCGCTGCAGGAACAGCCGGCGCTGGAACACGCCCGACTTGAGCTGCGGCAGCAGGCCGATGGCGATGTCGACATGGCCGGC
Source organism: Variovorax sp. GW822-FHT04E09 (assembly GCF_058800845.1). NCBI lineage: Bacteria > Pseudomonadati > Pseudomonadota > Betaproteobacteria > Burkholderiales > Comamonadaceae > Variovorax > Variovorax sp. GW822-FHT04E09. The sequence continues at coordinate 571,806 of NZ_JBXAMR010000001.1, read as the reverse complement.
CTCCAGGTCGTCGCGCAGGTGGGTCGCGGTGTTGTTGCGCAGCGTGCTGATGGTCACGCCCGGCGCGGCGGCCGAGAGCGTTTCCATGAGGCGCGGCGTGAAGTAGATCTCGCCGATGTCGGTCATGGCGAGCGTGAAGCTGCGCGTGCTCGTGGCGGGGTCGAACACCACCTGCTGGTTGAGCGCCGTGTGCAGCGCGCCCATGGCGTAGGCCACGGGTTCGGCCAACTGCAGCGCGAAGGGCGTGGGCTCCATGCCGCGCGCGGTGCGCAAGAAAAGCTCGTCGCCCAGCAGCTTGCGCAGGCGCGCCAGCGCGTTGCTGATGGCGGGCTGCGACAGGCCCAGCGATTCGGCCACGGCCGACACGCGCTTCTCGGCCAGCATGCGGTCGAATACCAGCAGCAGGTTGAGGTCGATGTCCTTGAGTTGCATGGCGCACCTTTATTCATGCCGGTGATACAGCCGATTCACCAGATTCTATTGGTCAATCGGAAGAGTCCGCGCATCATCCGTGCCCAGAGACAAGCCGGCCCTGCTGCCGGCGCCAGAAAAAGAGAGCCCGACGATGGACCTGCACATTCACCCCCTTGCCCGCACCCTCGAGGTCCGCCCCGGCGCGAACCTGCTCGAGGTGCTGCGCGAGCACCAGGTGCCGGTGTCGTACAGCTGCATGTCGGGGCGCTGCGGCACCTGCCGCTGCAAGGTGGTGTCGGGCCAGCTGCTCGACGGCGGCCAGGACGCGATCCGGCCCGACGGGCAGGGCGAGCGCTACGTGCTGGCCTGCCAGAGCACGCTGACCGAAAGCTGCACCATCGAGATCCCCGAGCCCGACGAGGTGGTGGTGCACCCGGCGCGCGTGCTCAAGGCCACGGTCACGGGCATCGACGTGCTCACGCACGACATCCGCCGCCTGCGCCTCAAGCCCAACAAGCCGCTGGAGTTCTCGCCGGGGCAGTACGCGCAGCTGCAGTTCGGCCCCGAGCTGGCGCGGCCGTACTCGATGGCCGGGCTGAGCCGCGACGCGGAGCTCGAATTCCATGTGCGCCGCGTGCCGGGCGGCCGCGTCACGGCCCACATCTTCGAGCAGCTGCGCGTGGGCGACACCGTGCGCGTGAGCGGGCCGCTGGGCACCGCCTACCTGCGCACCAAGCACCGCGGGCCGATGCTCTGCGCGGCGGGCGGCACGGGGCTCGCGCCCATCCTGTCGATCGTGCGCGGCGCGGTCGCGGCGGGGCTGACGCAGCCGATCCACCTTTACCTCGGCGTGCGTTCCGATGCCGACGTGTACGGCCTGCCGGAGCTGCGCGAATTGCAGGCGCAGCACCCGGGCCTGAAGGTGCACGTCGTGGTGGTCGCCGGCCCCGCGCGCGACGGCCAGCGGCTGGGGCTCATCACCGATGCGATCCGCGCCGACCTGCCCGCGGGGCTCGACGGCTGGCGTGCCTACCTGTGCGGCTCGCCGCCCATGGTGGAGGCCGCGAGCCGGCTGGTGCAGGCGCACGGCCTGGCGCCCGAGCAGACGCACGCCGATGCCTTCTACCTGCAAGGCACCTGAAGAACCGAACAAGAGAAAAGGAGACCCGATGACCACGCAAGCCGTCTTCCCCATCGAACTGCACTGGGAGAGCGAAAAGACCAGCCGCATTCCCTTCATGGCCTACACCGACGAGGCGCTGCACAAGAAAGAGCTGCAGCGCTTCTTCTACGACAAGCACTGGTGCTATGTCGGCCTCGAAGCCGAGATTCCGAACCCGGGCGACTTCAAGCGCACCGCCATCGGCGAGCGCTCGGTCATCCTGTCGCGCGACGAAGAAGGTGCCATTCATGTGTTCGAGAACGTCTGCGCGCACCGCGGCATGCAGTTCTGCCGCGAGCGCCACGGCAACAAGAAGGAGTTCGTCTGCCCCTACCACCAGTGGAACTACACGCTCAAGGGTGACCTGCAGGGCGTGCCGTTCCGCCGTGGCGTGAAGCAGGACGGCAAGGTCCACGGCGGCATGCCGGCCGATTTCAAGACCGAAGACCACGGGCTGAACAAGCTCAAGGTCGCGTCGCGCGGCGGCGTGGTGTTCGCGTCGTTCGACCATGCCATCGAATCGTTCGAGGACTTCCTCGGGCCCGACATCCTTCATTACTTTGACCGCCTGTTCGACGGGCGCAAGCTCACCATCCTGGGCTACAGCCGCCAGCGCATTCCGGGCAACTGGAAGCTCATGCAGGAGAACATCAAGGACCCGTACCACCCGGGCCTGCTGCACACCTGGTTCGTGACCTTCGGGCTCTGGCGCGCCGACAACAAGTCGGAGCTGAAGATGGACGCGCGCGGCCGCCACGCCGCGATGATCTCCACGCGCGGCAGCGCCGGCAAGGCCGCGCAGGTGACGCAGGTGTCTAGCTTCAAGGAGAGCATGCGGCTCAAGGACCCGCGCTTTCTCGACATCGTGCCCGAGCCCTGGTGGGGCGGGCCGACGGCGGTGATGATGACGCTGTTCCCCAGCCTCATCCTGCAGCAGCAGGTCAACAGCGTGTCGACGCGCCACATCCAGCCCGTGGGCCACGACGCCTTCGATTTCGTGTGGACGCATTTCGGCTTCGAGGACGACACGCCCGAGATGACGCAGCGCCGCCTGCGCCAGGCCAACCTGTTCGGACCAGCGGGCTTCGTGTCGGCCGACGACGGCGAGGTGATCGAGTTCTCGCAGGAAGGTTTCGAGCAGAAGCCCTACCACCGCACGCTGGCCGAGCTCGGCGGGCGCGAGGTCGAAAACACCGACCACATGGTGACCGAGACGCTGATCCGCGGCATGTACCGCTACTGGCGCGAAGTGATGGAGGCCGCATGAGCACGCTCGACACCGCCACCTACCTCGACCTGTCGCGCCTGTATGCGGCCTACGCGCACGCCGTCGATTCGGGCGACTGGGACCTGTGGCCCGCGTTCTTCACCGAGCAGTGCAGCTACCGCCTGCAGCCGCGGGAGAACCACGAACGCGGCCTGCCGCTGGCCACGCTCTCGTTCGAAAGCCGGGGCATGCTCGAAGACCGCGTCTACGGCATCAAGGAGACGCTGTTCCACGACCCGTACTACCAGCGCCACGTGGTGGGCCTGCCGCTGGTGCACCGCGTCGACGACGACGGCACCATCCACAGCGAGGCCAACTACGCGGTGTTCCGCACCAAGCTCGACGGGCCGTCGACCGTGTTCAATGTCGGGCGCTACATCGACAAGGTCGTGCAGACCCCCGAGGGCCTCAAGTTCGCGTCGCGCCTTTGCGTGTTCGACAGCGAAATGATCCCGAACTCCATCATCTACCCCATCTGAAACCGAGCCATGACAGAAAAAGAACCAGAGACCCACGGTGCGCCCCTGCGCCGCTTCACCGACCCGGCCTACGTGCCGCTGTGCGCCAACCTGGCCGAGGTGCGCGAGAACATCGACCGCCTCGACCGCCAGATCGTCGCGCTGCTGGCCGAGCGCGGCCGCTACGTGAAGGACGCCGCGCGCTTCAAGCGCGACGCCTTCCAGGTGTCCGCGCCGCAGCGCCAGCAGGAAGTGATCGACAAGGTGAAGGCGCTCGCCGAGAAGGAGGGCGCCTACCCCGAGGTGGTCGAGGCCGCCTACCGCGCGCTCATCGCGGGCTTCATCGCGCGCGAGCAGCAGGACCATTTGGGCATGGTCGCCGTGGAGGTGCAGCCATGACGCGCGCACGCCTCTTCGTCGCACTCACCGCCGTGGCCCTGGCCGCGGCCGCCCATGCGCAGGAATGGCCGCAGCGCCCCGTGCGCATCGTGGTGCCGTTCGCGGCAGGCTCGTCGCCCGACATCCTGGCGCGCATCGTCAACGACAAGCTCGCGGCGCGCATCGGCCAGCCGCTCATCGTCGAGAACAAGCCCGGCGCGGGCGGCAACAGCGGCACCGACGCGGTCTCGAAGGCGCAGCCCGACGGCTACACCTTTCTGCTGTCGGTGAACGCGCCGCTGGTCTACAACACCATCCTCTACAAGAACCTGCCGTACGACCCGTTCAAGGACCTCGTGCCCGTGTCGCTCGCCGCGACCACGCCGAACGTCTGCGCGGTCTCCAATTCGATGGGCGTCGATTCGGTCAAGGGCTGGCTGGCGGCGATGAAGAAGAACCCCGGCAAGTTCAACTTCGCCTCGACCGGCAACGGCTCGATCTCGCACCTGGGCGTGGAGCTCATCAAGGCCAAGACGCAGTCGTTCGCGGTGCACATTCCGTACGCCTCGTCGGGCCAGGCCGTCACGGCCATCGTGCAGGGCGACGTGCAGTACGCCTGCCTGCCGCCGGTCACGGTGATGCCGCAGGCCAAGGCCGGCCGCCTGAAGGCGCTGGCCGTCACCTCGGCCGAGCGTTCGGCATTACTGCCCGAGCTGCCGACGTTGCGTGAGTCGGGCCTGCCCGACATCCAGGCCGTGCCATGGTTCGCCTACATGGCGCCCAAGGGCACGCCGAACGACGTGGTGCAGCGCATGAGCCGCGAGATTGCTGCCGCGCTGAAAGACCCCGACACGGTCAAGCGCCTGCAGACCGCGTACTTCGACCCCGTGGGCAGCACGCCCGAAGGCCTGTCGAAGTTCATGGACGAGGAGCTGCGCCGCTGGAAGCCGGTGATCGACCGCGCCGGCCTCAAGCCCGATTGAGAAAAGGGAGCACACGATGAGCACGATGACCTGGGTCGACGCCGCGGCGGTCGACGACGTTCCCGCCGACGACGTGGTCGGCATCGAGGTGCAGGGGCGCGACATCGCGCTGTACGGCACCGACGACGGCATTCACGCCACCGACAACATCTGCACGCACGGCCATGCGCGGCTGTGCGACGGTTTCCTGGAAGGCCACGAGATCGAATGCCCACTGCACCAGGGCCGCTTCGACGTGCGCAGCGGCAAGGCGATGTGCGCGCCGCTCACCGAAGACCTGCGCACCTACCCGGTGAAGATCGAAGGCGGGCGGGTGTTCCTGGCGTTCGAAGGCTGAACTGTTCTGCCTGCGGCGGGCGTGATCTGTATCGGTTCGCGCCGGACCGGTTGGCGACAATCGAGGCCCGTTTTCCTGGACATCCGATGACAGAACCACACAGCCGCGACCAGATCGCCGACCTGATTGCCGCAGAACTGGGCCACCGCTTCGACGGCGAGATCCTGGCCGGCGGCCACTACGTGCCGCTGGTGCGCGACGGCCGCACCGTCTACCTCAGCGGCCAGGTGCCGCGCGTGGGCACCACGGTGGTCGTCACCGGCCGCGTGGGCGATGTCGTGTCGCTCGACACCGCGCGCGAGGGCGCCCAGATCTGCGCGCTGCGCAGTCTCGCGCTGCTTCGACGCGCACTCGGCTCGCTCGATGCGGTCGAGAAGGTGCTGCGCGTGGGCGTGTTTGTGCAGTGCACGGCCGACTTCACGCAGCAAAGCGAGGTGGCCGATGCCGCGTCCGACCTGCTGCACCGCGTGTTCGGCGAGGCCGGCGTGCATGTGCGCACGGCGGTCGGCGTCTATGCGCTGCCGAAGAACGCGACGGTCGAGGTCGAGATGACCGTCGCGACCACCCACGCAGCCTGAATCGACTGCGTCAGCCGCGCTCGCGGCGCGCGGGTTCGCTGCGGTGCAGGTGCACCGCCAGCGTGTCGCGCGGCGGGCGCACCGCGCATTGCGCCAGCAGCCGGCCGGCTTCGCCCCGGTGGTAGCCGTTGTGCGTCACAACGTGGGCCAGCATCTCTTCGCGCGTCATGCAGCCCTTGTCGCCGTCGGTGAACACGAAGGGCAACGACTCGGCCAGCAGCGTCGGCGTGAGCGTGTCCAGGTAGGCGAGGTACCAGCGATCGGACTCGGCCACGGCCGCGCGCAGGTCGGCCAGCGTGGGCGTTTCGGGCGTGTTGTCGTCGGCGAAACCGTGCGGCGTGCCCGTGAGGTGGCCCGCGAAGATCCGGTTCACCACATGCGCATGGTTGACCACGCGGATCGCGGCATGCCGGGCGTCGGCGTGCTGCACGGGGTCGAGGCTGGCCATGCGGTCCAGCAACTCGTCGTTGGCCCACGCGTGGTACTGGAACAGCGTGCGCAGCAGGGGTGGGGCGCTCATGTCGGGTGTCCTTGTCATCGGGGAACCCGGATGTTCGCGGCAGGCGCGGCGCCTGTCCACCCGAAACAGGATCAGCGCTCGCCGAGCATCCAGCGCGTGCGGTCGCCGCGTCCCGGCAGGTGCAGCGCGGCGGTGGCCGCGGGCGTCTCGGCCAGCAGCCGGCCCTTGCGGAACACCTTGAGCCGTGTCGCGCGCAGGCGGATGGCCTCGACCGGGTCGCGCGCCTGCAGCAGCACGAAGCTGGCGTCGCAGCCGGCCTCCAGGCCGTAGCCGTCCAGGTGCATCACGCGCGCCGCGCGCGTGGTCACGGCCTCGAAGCACTGGTGGATGCCGGCCTGGCCGGTCATCTGTGCCACGTGCAGGCCCATGTGGGCCACCTCGAGCATGTCGCCCGAGCCCATGCCGTACCACGGGTCCATCACGCAGTCGTGGCCGAAGGCGACGTTGACGCCGGCCGCCAGCAGCTCGGGCACGCGCGTCATGCCGCGGCGCTTGGGGTAGCTGTCGTGGCGGCCTTGCAGCGTGATGTTGATGAGCGGGTTCGACACCACGCTCACGCCGCTCTCGGCGATCAGCGGCAGCAGCTTGCTCACGTAGTAGTTGTCCATCGAGTGCATCGAGGTGCAGTGCGAGCCCGTCACGCGGCCCTGCAGGCCCAGGCGCAGCGTTTCGGCGGCCAGGGTCTCGATGTGGCGCGAGAGCGGGTCGTCCGACTCGTCGCAGTGCATGTCGACCAGCTTGCCGCGCTCGGCGGCCAGTTCGCACAGCAGCTTCACGCTGGCCGCGCCGTCGGCCATGGTGCGCTCGAAATGCGGTATGCCGCCGACCACGTCCACGCCCTTGTCGAGCGCGCGCGTGAGGTTGTCGACGCCGCCCGGCGAGCGCAGCACGCCATCTTGCGGAAAGGCCACCAGCTGCAGGTCGATGTAGGGCGCCACCTGGCGCTTCACCTCGAGCAGCGCATCGACCGCGAGCAGGCTGGGGTCGCTGGTGTCCACGTGCGAGCGGATCGCCAGCAGGCCCTTGGCCACGGCCCAGTCGCAGTACGCGAGCGCGCGTTCGATGAGCGCATCGGCCGTGAGCAGCGGCTTGAGCTCGCCCCACAGCGCGATGCCTTCGAGCAGCGTGCCGCTCTGGTTGACGCGCGGCTGGCCGTAGCTCAGCGTGGCGTCCATGTGGAAGTGCGGGTCGACGAAATGCGGCGCGAGCAGCAGGCCCTGGGCGTCGAGCGTCTCGTGCGCGGGCGCGGCCAGGCCGGGCGTGACCTCGGCGATGCGGCCGTCCTGCACGGCAACCGACATGCCGGTGCGGCCGTCGGGGAGAGTGGCGTGGGTGATGAGGAGGTCGAGCATCGGCGGGTGTCTTTTTTTCGAGGGGCGCTCAGCGCGTGCGCTGCGCGCGGAAGCGGTATTGCCCTGCGGCCGGCCCGACCTCGATGGTCACGCGGCGCAGCTTGTCGTCGTGGCCCGAGTCGGCCTTGGCCGTCACCACGATGCCGCGCGGCGTGGCGCGGCAGGTGAGTTCGCTCAGGGAGATTTCCGCGTGGTCGTTGTCGAGTTCGGCGATGGCAGTCGTGTGCACGGCGTACAGGCTGTAGCTGCGGTCGGCTTCGCCGCGCGCCATCCATTGCACGTAGAGGAACGACTGCGCGAAGGCTTCGGCGTGGACCACGCGGTAGGTGCCGCGGTGGTCGGTGCCCCAGGTGCCGCAGGTCTGCACCCAGGTGACGGCGTCGTGGGTGGCGAAGCGCTCGGGGCCGTAGTCGGCGCCGAGTGCGTGGGCGCCGCTGCCGGCCAGGGCGAGCAGCGCGGTGGCCAGCAGGCGACAAAGGCGGGGCCGCGTCATCGGCATGTCAGCGTTCTCCCTTGCGGTAGGGTTTCATCAGCGCCTGCGGGTAGCTGGCCTTGCGCGCCACCAGCACCAGCGCCAGGATCGACAGCAGGTAGGGCAGCATCAGGTACAGCTGGTAAGGCAGCACGGCATCGCCCGATTGTTGCAGCCGCAGCTGCAGCGCGTCGAAGAAGGCGAACAGCAACGCCCCGAGCAGGGCCTTGCCGGGCCGCCACGAGGCGAACACCACCAGCGCCACGCAGATCCAGCCGCGCCCGTTCACCATGTTGAAGAAGAAGGCGTTGAAGGCCGACAGCGTGAGGAACGCGCCGGCCACGCCCATCAGCGCCGAGCCCGCCACGATGGCGCCGGTGCGCGTGGCCGCGACCGACACGCCCTGGCTCTCGGCCGCCTGCGGGTTCTCGCCCACCATGCGCAGCGCCAGGCCCAGCGGCGTGCGGTACAGCACCCAGGCCACCGCCGGCACCAGCAGCAGCGCGAACAGCGTGAGCGCGGTCTGCGCGCCGAGGATGGGCACGGGCAGCCAGTCCATCGGCGCGAAGGGCGTGATGGTCGGCGGTGTGTTCACCTTCGGAAAGCTCACGCGGTAGCCGAAGTAGCTCAGCGCTGTGGCCAATAACGTGATGCCCAGCCCCGAGACGTGCTGCGACAGCGCGAGCCCGACGGTCAAAAAGGCGTGCAGCAATCCGAACACCATGCCCGTGAGCGCGGCCACGCCGACGCCGGCCCACAGCGGCGCGCCGGCGTACACCGCGAGCCAGCCGGTGAAGGCGCCCGCGACCATGATCCCCTCGATGCCCAGGTTGAGCACGCCCGCGCGTTCGCACAGCAGCACGCCCAGCGTGCCCAGGATGAGCGGCGTGGCGATGCGCAGCACCGCGACCCAGAAGGCGGGGTTGGAAAGAATGTCGAGCAGGTCGGTCATTTCGTCACCCGCACGCGGTACTGCGTGAGCAGCGTGGCCACCAGCACCGCGATCAGCGAGGCCGCGACGATCACGTCGGCGATGTAGGTCGGCACGCCCACGGCGCGGCTCATGGTGTCGGCACCGACCAGCACGCCGGCCACGAACACGCCGGCGGCGATCACGCCCAGCGGGTGCAGCCCGGCGAGCATCGCGATCACGATGCCCGTGTAGCCGTAGCCCGGCGACATGTCGAGCGTGACGTAGCTGGTGCGGCCCGCCACCTCGATGGCGCCGGCCAGCCCGGCCAGCGCGCCCGAGAGCAGCGCCACCATGACCACGGTGCGCGTCACCGGCACGCCGGCGAAGGCGGCTGCACGCGCATTGGCGCCCACGGCGCGGATGTCGAAGCCCAGTACCGTGTACTTGAAGATCGCCCACACGCTCACCGCGAGCGACACCGCCCACAGCAGCCCGGTGTGCACGCGCGTCTGCGCGATGAGCTTGCCCAGCTCCAGGTCGGACTGCAGCGACACGCTCTGCGGCCAGCCCATCGCGCTCGGGTCTTTCATCGGCCCGTCGAGCAGCGCCGACACGCCGAGCAGCACGATGAAGTTGATGAGCAGCGTGGTGACCACTTCGTCGACGCCGAGCTTGTTCTTCATGAGCGCCGGGCCCAGCAGCATCAGCGCGCCGGCCACCGCAGCAGCCAGCATCATCAGCGGGAACAGCAGCCAGGGTGAGAGTTCGAAGCCCGTGCCGCCGTGCATGCCGCCCACGGCCACGGCGGCCAGCGCACCCGCGAACAGCTGCCCCTCGGCGCCGATGTTGAAGAGCCGCGCCTTGAACGCGACCGTGGCGGCCAGGCCGGTGAGGATGAGCGGAATGGCCCGCGTCAGCGTCTCGCTCCATGCGAACACCGAGCCGAAGCCGCCCTGCAGCAGCAGCGCGTAGGTGCGCCCGACCGGCGCGCCGGCCCAGCGCACGAGCAGCGCGCTCACCAGCAGCGTGAACACGACCGCGCCGATGGGGGCCAGCACCAGCGCGGCGCGCGAGCTTTCGTGGCGTCGTTCGAGGCGCATCATGCGGCGGCTCCCGGGCGTTGCGGCGCGGTGGCGCCGGCCATCGCCAGGCCGATGGCCTCGCGTGTCCAGGCCGCGGCCGGGCGCGCTTCGCCGAGGTGGCCGCCGTGCATCACGGCCACGCGGTCGCCGAGCGCGAGCACTTCGTCGAGGTCGTCGGAAATGACGAGCACCGCCGCGCCGGCATCGCGTGCGGCAATGAGCTGCTGCTGCACGTAGGCGACGGCGCCGATGTCCAGGCCCCAGGTCGGCTGGTGCGCGACGATGAGGCGCGGGGCGCGGTTCGGGTATTTCTTGTTGTCGGTGTCTTGTTCCACTTGCTCGGGCGCCAGCAGCGCCCGCCCCAGGATCAGTTTCTGCATGTTGCCGCCCGAGAGCGAACGGGCCGGCGACATCAGGCCGGCGCCGCGCACGTCGAAGGCTTTCTCGATGCGCCGGGCGTGCAGCCGCGCGGCCGCGCGCCGGACGATGAACGACCAGCGTGAAAAGACAGGGCTGCGCAGCCGCTCGGACACGGCGTTCTCCCACACCGGCAAGTCGCCGACCACGCCGACCGCGTGCCGGTCTTCGGGGATGCGCGCCACGCCGCGCTGCACCAGCCGGGCGGGCGAGGGCGGCAGCGCGCGGCCCATGAACTGCGCGCTGCCGGAGACGGCGCGGCGCGTGCCGCTCAGCAGCTCGGCCAGCGCGACCTGGCCGTTGCCGGAGACGCCCGCGATGGCGGTGATCTCGCCCGCGCGCAGCGTGAGCGACACCTCGCGCAGGCGGTCCTGCCCGCCGTCTTTGGTCGATGCGGTGCTCACGTGGTCGAGCACGCAGACCGCGTCGCCCACCGACTTCGCGGGCCGGCGCTGCGGCGCCTCGACCGCATGGCCGACCATCCACAGCGCGAGCTGCGCCTGCGTGGTGTCGACCGTGCGCGCCTCGGCCACGAGCTTGCCGCCGCGCAGCACCGCGATGCGCTGCGACACGCGCAGCACCTCGCCGAGCTTGTGGCTGATGAAGATGACTGACAGGCCCTGCGTCACCATCTGCGCGAGCGTGGCGAACAGCGCCTCGCTTTCCTGCGGCGTGAGCACGGCCGTCGGTTCGTCGAGGATCAGGATGCGCGCGCCGCGGTACAGCGCCTTGAGGATTTCCACGCGCTGGCGCTCGCCGACCGAGAGGCTGCCGATGGTCGCGTCGGGCTGCACCGGCAGGCCGAAGCGCTGCGCCACCTCGAGCAGCCGCGCACGGGCCGCCGCACGGCGTGAGACCGGGCGCCACAGCGGCTCGGTGCCCATCGTCACGTTGTCGAGCACGCTGAGGTTGTCGGCCAGCGTGAAGTGCTGGTGCACCATGCCCACCCCGGCGGCCAGCGCAGCCTTGGGGTTGCCGGGCGGCAGGGGCGAGCCGAAGACTTCGATGCGGCCTTCGTCGGCGACGTAGTGGCCGAACAGGATCGACATCAGCGTCGACTTGCCGGCCCCGTTCTCGCCCAGCAGCGCGAGCACTTCGCCGGCCTGCAGGTCGAGGGAGATGGCGTCGTTGGCCACGAGCGGGCCGAAGCGCTTGGTGATGCCCTGGAGGCGGAGCACGGTGGGGTTCATGGGCAGGCAGGTGGCGACGGCAGGTCGCGGCAGAAATTCTCGATGGCCCGGGCGGAGGCGGCGGGCGAGGCCTGCAGCAGGCCGTGGGGGCCGTCGAGCTGCACCAGGTGCAACGCCGACAGCCCGCGCTGAATGGCGGCCACCGCGCGGCGCGGCACCACGCGGTCCTGCAGCGCCTGCAGGTACATGGCGGGCACGCCGACCCGCGGCAGCTTGTCGCGCACGTCGACGCGCTGCACTTCCTTCATGCGGTGGGTCATGACGGCCACCGACACCTGCTTCAGCGAAGCCTGGAGCATGTCCGACAGGTGTGGCGACGATGAGCCGCCCAGCAGCAGGTGCCGCATCGGCGCGCGCATGTGTTTCGAATGCAGCAGGCGCATCGACAGGTCGAGCAGGCCCGCGCGCATCAGCGCCAGGCCGGGCGCGGGCCGGCGCGCGAAGCTGCAGCACAGGATGAGGCCGCGCAGCCCCGGCGGACGCGAGGCTGCAAGGGAGATGGCCAGTGGCCCGGAAAACGACTCGCCGAGCAGCACGAAGGGCTGCTGCGTCGGCAGTTGCGCACGCACCAGCGGCTCGAGTTCGTCGTAGCCCAGCACCTCGCGGCCCGGGTAGCGCACGACGTCGATGGTGGCCTGCGGCCCCAGGGCCTGCGCCAGCGGCGCGAAGAGATCGCCGGTGCCGTCCATGCCCGGCAGCAAGACCAGACGAGGCAGGCGCCCGGGCGCCACCGTCACTTCCACGCGGCCAGGAAGGCCAGCATGACCTTGGCCGAGTTGTCGGCCGCGATGCTCATGAAGGTGCCCATCTCGTTCTCGCCGTCGCCGCCGCCCGCGAGGTCGCTGGGCGAGCGGAAGGCGATGTAGGGCACGCCGTTGCTGTAGGCGACCATGCCCACGGCGGCGGTTTCCATGTCGAGCACGTTGGCCTGGAAGGTCTTGTAGGTGTATTCGCGGTAGGCCTTGTTGTCCATGAAGGCCTGGCCCGACACGCCGTTGCCGCCCACCACCAGCTGCGGCTTGCGCGGCAGGCACTTGCCGGCGCCGCAGTTCGCCAGCTCGACGTTGCGGATGCTGCGCGCCACTTCGAGCATCTTCGGATCGGCCGCGAACCAGAACTTGCGCTCGATGCCCGGCTTGGCGGCCGAGCGCACCTCGACCGGGCGCGGGAAATTCATGCCGAAGTTGGGCAGCGTCGCGTCGGTGATGAAGGGCGGCGCGCTGTACTTGCCGGGCGCGGTCTCGCGCGCCATGAGCACCTCGAGGTACTGGCCCCACTGGGCCGGCACCGTCACGTCGCCCACGTGCAGCGACGGGTTCACGCCGCCCGCGATGCCGCTGAACACGATGCCGCTGATGCGAAAGCGGTTGAGCACGAGCTGCGTGTTCATGGTCGCGTTCGTCATGCTGATGCCCGAGAGGAACAGCACCACCGGCTTGCCTTCGAGCGTGCCGGTGGTGAACTCGACGCCGTTCACGCTGTGTTTGCGGGGCCCTTGCAGGCGCGTGAGCAGCAGCTTGAGCTCGGGCTCGAAGGCCGAGATCACGGCCAGGCGCGGCGTGTCGTCCAGCCGCGTGCTGCTGTTGATGCTGACGACGTCCGACTTGTAGACGCCGACGCAGCCCGTCAGCACGAGGCCGAGCGCGGCGGCCAGGACCGGGCCGCGCAGGCGCTGGAGAAGCGAGGAAGTGTTCGTCATGGTCATCAGGAGTTGGTGGGCGGGAGTGAGGGGCGGTGTGCGGCGTCGGGCGTGGCGATCCAGGCCTGCAGCGCGGCGACGCGCGCGTGCTTCGGTGCCAGGCCGACGAAGGTGGTGTAGGCGGCGAGCGCCTTGGCGTCGTTGCCGGCCTGCAGGTAGGCGTCGCCCAGGTTCAGGTAGGCGAGGGCGCGGCTGCCGTCCATGTCGATGGCCTGCTCGAACCAGCGCGCGGCCTCGACCGGCTTGCCGCGCTTGAAGTACACGAAGCCCAGGTTGTTGGCCGCCAGTGCAAAGCGCGGCTGCAGCTTCAGTGCCTCGGTGAAGGCGGCTTCGGCCTCGTCGTAGCGGCGCTCGCGGTACAGCTGCAGGCCGCGGTCGTTGGCGCGCTGGGCGGCCACGCGCGGCGTGAGCGGCGCGGCGGCCGGCATGGTCAGCTTGGTGTCGGCGCCTTCGAGGTTCTTCACCACCACTTCGACGGCAGCCGGGCCGGCCTTGGCCGCCTTGGCCGTCTTGGGTACGGCCGCCGCATGCACGGCCTGCTCGTTGGCCTGGTCGATGCGCTTGTTGACCTGGCTGGCGGCGGCGTCGAGCTGCAGGCTGTCGCCGCTGAGGCCTTCGCGTTCGACGGGCAACGCGAACACGAACTCGCCGCCCTCCGAGCCCGGCAGGCTGCCGAAGGCCGGCGTCTGCCGCGCGATGGCCGAGACCGCCGGCGCCACGTAGGCCGCGAGTTCGGTGCCGGTGATGACGTTGTCGCCGTTCAGGTCGGCCTTGCCCGACAGCGCCTGCAGCATCGTCCAGGTGAAGACCGAGTGGCCGCCGGGGCCGTCGTCGGCCACCTGCTGGTCGGCGCCGCCGGCGGTGAGCATCTGGCGGCCGATGCGGCGCGCGTTGTCGGTCAGGAAGTTCCTGTTGCCCTGCGCCGCGCCGCCGCGCGTGAGGCCCAGGCCCGAGTAGCAGGCGTCCACGAGGAACAGCACGTGCTTGGCCGACAGCGCCTCGGCCACCTCCTGCAGCTGCGGCATCGAGATGGCGTCGGAGGGCAGGTTGTCCAGCGTGGCGTCGACCGGCACGATGTAGCCGACGTCGCGCCCGCTCGCGAGCTTGCGGGTGCTGCCGTGGCCGGCAAAGAACACCAGCACGCGGTCGTCGCGCTTCACGCGCTTGCCGTCGGTCAGCTTTTCGTTCAGGGCGCGCAGGATGTTGGCGCGCGTGGCCTGGTCGTCGTACAGCGCCGTGATGTTCTCGGGCTTGAAGCCGAAGCGCGTCACGAGCAGCTGCTCCATCGCCTTGGCGTCGGGCACGGCGTGGTGCAGGCCGGGCCATTTGGCGTACTTGTCGATGCCGATCACCAGCGCGTGGCTCTCGCGGTAGAGCGTGTCGCCCGAGGTGGCGGCCACGCCGTCGTCGGGCGCCGCCTTTTTCGAGGCGCTCACGACGAACTTGCCGTCGCGCCAGGTGGCGAAGCGGTAGCCGTCGGCCACCAGCTGGTCGAGCACCGTGGGCAGGGCCTGCACGGTGCGGCCCTGGATGTCGTGGAACAGGATGACGCCGCGCTTGGCCTTGTCGACCTCAGCCAGCACGCGGTCGGCGATCGACTTGGGCACCGGGTCGGCCCAGTCCATGGAGTCGACGGTCCACATCATGGAGCGCAGCTTGAGCGCCTCGACCGTGCTCAGCTTGGCCTCGTTGCGCGCGCCGTAGGGAAAGCGAAAGAGGGTGGACTGCGGCCGGCCGGTGGCGTCGAGCAGCGCTTCGGTCTCGCTGGCTTCGACGCGCACCGCGTCGTCCGTCATCTTGGCCATCATGCCGTGGCTGAAGCTGTGGTTGGCGAGCACGTGGCCGGCGGCCAGCACGCGCTTGGCCGCCGCGCCGGTGGCGCTGAGCTGGGCCTTGCCCTGCGCGTCGAGCTTGCCCAGGTTGCGCCCGAGCTGGAAGAAGATGGCGGGCGCGTCGTAGCGCTTCAGTATCTCGAGGATCTCGTCGGTGTGCTTGGCGTGCGGGCCGTCGTCGAAGGTCAGTACCACGGTCTTGGCGGGCAGCGAGGTGCCGAAGATCTCGCGTGCGTCCACGCTGTCCTTTTCCTTGGCGCCGCCCGGGGGCTGCGTGTAGGGGACGATGGCGCCGAAGTCTTTCAGGATCTGCTCGCGCGAGTACAGGCCCTGCAGCTTCGCGACGTAGTCGGCCCACTTCTCGCGCTTGGGCTCGATGCCGCGCGGCGCGAAGCGGCCGAACACGTCTTTCAGCTCGCGGTCGTAGGCCTGCTCGATCTCGGCGAGCACGGCCAGGTCTTCGCTGGCGCGCCGGCCGAGCTTGAGCCCGGACAGCGACTGCGCCTGGCTGTAGCGCGTGCTCAGCTCCGAAAGAAACTCTTTGAACGCCAGCCGGTCCGCGTCGAACCAGCTCGGCTCGCTCTCGATGCGGTCGAGCAGGGCGTTCAGGCCCGCCACCGCAGCGGGGTCCGTCATGTCCGCGGCCTGGGCGATCAGCGCCTGCTGGCGCTCCTGCATCTCGTGAAAGAGCTGCTGCCCGACGGCGCTGACGGCGCGCTTCTCGGCCGCCTCGAGCGCACGTTCGCCGGTCATCAGCACGATCATCTGGCGGTGCGCGGCGAGCAGGGCGTCGGCGCGTGCCTGCAGCGCGGCCAGAATGCCGACCGGCGCCGCGACCACCGGCGGTGCAACGGCAGCAGGTGCCGAGGCGGCCGATGCGGGCGCCTCGGCCGATGCGGGCGCCTCGGCCGCTGGGGCCGGGGCCGTGGCCGCCGGCTCAGGTTGACAGGCGGCGAGCCCGGCGGCCAACGCCGCGATGGCCACGCCATGGATTGCGGTCTGCCATCGCGCACGCTTCATGGGTTCGGGTCTGCTCGCTTGTCTGTCTGCTTGTTACTTGGCGGTGGACTTCGGTTGGGCGTCGTCCACCTTCACGGTGAACTTGCCGGCCAGGATGTCGGCCTGCTTCGCCTTCACCTTGGCCACGACGTCGGCCGGCACCTTCTTCTCGAAGGTGCCCAGCGGCGCGAGCTCGGAGCCCTTGTGCTTCATGTGCGAGTAAACGCCGTAGTCCTCGGCGGCGAACTTGCCTTCCTTCACCAGCTTGATGGCGCGGTCGGCCGAGGGCTCGAAGTTCCACAGCGCCGAGGCCACCACCGTGTCGGGGTACTGGGCCTGCGTGTCGATCACGTTGCCGATGGCGAGCTTGCCCTTTTCCTTGGCCGCGTCCGACACACCGAAGCGCTCGGCGTACATGATGTCGGCGCCCTTGTCGATCATCGCGAAGGCCGCTTCCTTGGCCTTCGGCGGGTCGAACCAGCTGTTGATGAAGCTCACGCTGAACTCCACCTTCGGGTTCGTTTCCTTCGCGCCCGCCATGAACGCGTTCATGAGCCGGTTCACCTCGGGAATCGGGAAGCCGCCGACCATGCCGATGCGGTTGCTCTTGGTCATGCCGCCCGCGACCATGCCGCTGAGGTAGGCCGGCTCCTGGATGTAGTTGTCGAACACCGAGAAGTTGGGCGCCTGCGGCTTCAGCGACGAGCCCATGAGGAACGCCACCTTGGGGAAGTCTTTCGCGACCTTGCGCGCCGCCGCTTCCACCCCGAACACCTCGCCCAGGATCAGCTGGTTGCCGCCCGTGGCGTACTCGCGCATCACGCGCTCGTAGTCGGCGTTGCTCACGTTCTCGGTCGCCTTGTATTCGATCTCTCCCCGCGCCTCGGCCGCCTTCAGCGCCTTGTGGATGCGGCCCACCCATTGCTGCTCGAACGGCACCGTGTACACGGCAGCCACCTTGAGCTTGGCCTGCGCGAGCGCAAGGCCCGGGGCGCCCGCCGCAAGCGCTGCGGCAACGGCGATGGAACGAACGATCAATTGACGGCGTGCTGTCACGGTCTTCTCCTCGATGAAATGAAAGAACCAGCCCTGCAATCCCCATGCCCACCCACCGAATCGAGCCGGCCGCTCGCGGCCGGCTCCCTTCCAGCAAACACCGAGGAACCGGCTCCGCCGGGCCTCAGGTGTTGCCCCCGGTAGGGGGGTGGCGAAGCGACACGAAGTGCGCGAAGCCTGGGGGCGAGCCTACTTAGTGCCGAAGATGCGGTCGCCGGCGTCGCCGAGGCCGGGCAGGATGTAGCCGTGGCTGTCCAGCTCGCGGTCGATGGCGGCGGTGTAGATCGGCACGTCGGGGTGCGCGGTCTGCATCGTCTTCACGCCTTCGGGGCAGGTCAGCAGGCAGACGAACTTGATCGACTTGGGGTTGAGTTCCTTCAGCCGCTCGACCGCGGCCACGGCCGAGTTGCCGGTGGCCAGCATGGGGTCGACCACGATCACGTCGCGGTTCTCCATCTCGCCGGGCATCTTGAAGTAGTACTCGACGGCCGTGAGCGTCTTGGGGTCGCGGTACAGGCCGATGTGGCCGACGCGCGCGCCCGGCACCACCGTGAGCATGCCGTCCAGGATGCCGGTGCCGGCGCGCAGGATCGACACCAGCACCACCTTCTTGCCGTCGATGACCTTGGCCTGCATGGTCTCCAGCGGGGTCTCGACCTCGATGTCCTGCATCGGCATGTCGCGCGTGACCTCGTAGGCCATCAGCATGCTGATTTCGTTCAAGAGCCGGCGAAAGCTGTTGGTGGAGGCGTCCTTGCGGCGCATCAGCGTGAGCTTGTGCTGGACGAGGGGGTGGTCGACGAGGTGGACGTTGCTCATTGGAGTCTTCTTTTGGTGTGCCGTTGCGGAAAACAGGAGAGTCTAAAAGACTAGAAGACGGTGCCGTCGCTCTCGATCTGCAGCGGTGGCGCACCGTTTCGCAAGCGCTGTGCCAGCACCCGGCCGGCGGCCCAGGTGCCGCCTTCGAGCACGCAGGCCAGGGGCAGCTCTTCCTCGGTGCGGTCGAGCACCTTGCGCACGCGCGGGGCGATTTCGTCGAGCAGTGCTACGGTGAGGGCGCGCCACTCGACGATGAACTCGTCGCCGGCCTTCCAGCGGCGGGTGAGAAAGGCCGGCTCGCGCGGCACGATCACGCCGCTGTCGATCAGCAGGCCGCCGTTGCGGTACTCGGGCAGGGCGGTGAGCGCGTCGAGATGCCGTACCTTCACGCCGGCCCATTCGAAGGGCTCGAGCAGCGAATACGTGAGCCACTGCGACAGCTTGTGGAACGGCATCCAGCCGTTGGTGAGCCCGGGCCCGGCGACGGCGCTGTGGCGCCAGCAGTCGCCCAGCGCGAAGGCCGGGTCGCCGGAGCCGCCGACGTTGTCGCTGCCGTCGGCCGCCAGGCTGTCGATGGCGTTGGCCGAGGGCCAGATGTGCGAGAGGGTGTCGAGCAGCAGCGACAAAATCTGGTGCGCCGTGATCTCGGCCGTGGGCGGCGAGGCCGCGCCCAGCGGGGCCACGAGCGCGTCGAAAAGGCCGGCGGGCCGGCCGTCGTCGCCGAAGGTTTCGGGCTGCTCGCTCATGGCCTCGCCGAGGCGGCGCAGCAGCACCGCGCGCCCGGACAGGCCGACCAGCGGATTGACCTCGCTCACCTGGAAGGCGTCGCCCAGGCGCTCGGTCACGAGGCCGCGCAGGCCGGCCGCGTCGGCCTGCAGCGGGTGGTTCGGGTCGGACGAGAAGAGCCCGCTGGTGAACGCATGGAAGCACGCCACGCCCAGGCCTTCGGAGCGCGTGAAGCGCAGGCCGGTGGCCGGTTCGGTGTAGTGCCAGGTCGGGCCGGCGCCGGCGTCGAGCAGCACGCTCACCAGCGTGAGGTCGATGTGGGCGCGGGCGCGCTGGCGGGCGTCGAGGCCTTTGCCGAGCAGCGCGTCGAGCTGCAGGCGGCGGTCGACGCCGCCGGCCTCGAAGTGGCGCCAGCGGCTGTGGTACGGGATTGTGTCCCAGGGGTAGCGCTCGCGCGTGACCTCGGCCACGGTGCGCGCCGCGTCTTCGAGCGCGTCGTCGCTGCCGATGCGGAACCACTGCGATTCGCCGCGGCGCGCCCGCGCCAGCAGGGCGCCCGCGCGCTGGCGGATGGCGGTGGTGGTGCGCAGCAAGGTGGCGGCGCCGGCCGGGTGGGCGGTGTCGGGCGCGAACTCGATCGACGGATCGACAGCGCCCGCGCCGCCGGGGCGCAGGCTGCCGGAACCGTCGGCGGGCAGGTCGATGTCGGTGCTTCGGCTCATTCGCTCAATCCCCGGCCCTTGGCCTTTTTCAGTTCCTCTGCGTCCGGCACCGGGCCGGGGGTGAAATAGCCGGCTGCCATCTTGGCGTCCATCTCGACGCGGGCGTCGGCCGGGATCAGTTCGTCGGGAATGTTCACGCGCTCGCCGATCTCGATGCCCGAGCCGGTGATGGCGTCGAACTTCATGTTGCTCATCGACACGAGGCGGTGGATCTTCTTGATGCCCAGCCAGTGGAAGACGTCGGGCATCAGCTCCTGGAAGCGCATGTCCTGCACGCCGGCCACGCACTCGGTGCGCGCGAAATACTGGTCGGCCGTGTCGCCACCCACCTGGCGCTTGCGGGCGTTGTAGACGAGGAACTTGGTCACTTCGCCGAGCGCGCGGCCTTCCTTGCGCGAGTAGGCGATGAGCCCCACGCCGCCGCGCTGCGCGCCCTGGATGCATTCCTCGATCGCGTGCGTGAGGTAGGGGCGGCAGGTGCAGATGTCGGAGCCGAACACGTCGGAGCCGTTGCACTCGTCGTGGATGCGCGCGGTGAGCTCCACGTCGGGGTTGGCCAGGTCGCGCGGGTTGCCGAAGATGTACAGCGTCTGCCCGCCGATGGGTGGCAAAAACACCTCCAGGTCGGAGCGCGTGACCAGCTCGGGGTACATGCCGCCGGTTTCCTCGAACAGCGTGCGGCGCAGGTCGGTCTCGGAGCAGCCGAAGCGGCGCGCCACCTCGGGCAGGTACCACACGGGCTCGATGGCCGCCTTTGTCACCATCGCGGCGCCGCCCGTGGTGAGGAAGTGACCGTCAGCCTTCAGGCGCCCGCTTTGCAGCGCCTCGATCACCTCGGGCAGGATCACATGCGCCTTGGTGATCGCGATGGTCGGGCGGATGTCGTAGCCGGCCGCGAGTTCGGTGGAGAACACGTCGGCCACCAGCGCGCCCCAGGGGTCGAGCGAGACGATGCGCCCGGGCTCGCTCCACTGCGGATAGGGGCCGATGACGTCGGTGGGCGCGGTGTTGGTGAGGTCGGCCTTGTGTTCGCGCTTCAGGGCGCCGGCCGCCACGGCCAGCGCGCGGTACACGCTGTACGAGCCGCTGTGCGTGCCGATGACGTTGCGGTGCGCGCGCTTGGTGGTCGTGCCGACCACGGGCCCGCGCTCGGTGGCGGTGGCCGCGCCCCAGTGGATGGGCAGGGCGCCGAAGCCGCCGGCATGCGAGGTCAGGCGGATGTGGCCGGTCGAGGACGAGGGGTGGAGCGGAGGGCTCTGCGCCGGGCTGGCACCGGTCGCGGTCGGCAAGGCGGAAGGGAGCGCGGTACTGTCTGCAGACATTTGAGGCCCTCAAAAAATGCAATGTACCGAGCACTTGTGCGGCTGGCAAGCGAGGGCCCGCGCGGTCTGGCCGCACTGGCATTCATGCAGGCGAGGAGCGCAGGCCGTAGGTCTTGCCGTGCACGAACAGGTACTCGGCGCGCAGCACCGCGTCGCCTTTCTCGCCGGTGAAGGTGAAGCCGAGCACGGCCACCGGCGTGCCGGGTTTGATTTCCTCGACGCCCCAGGCCTGCAGCCGCGTGAGCGGGGCCAGCTCGATCTGCCACTTGCGGTCGCGCCGCGTCGGCAGCTGCGCCTTGGCCAGCAGCGCCGCGCCGTCGACCGTGGCGCTTTGCTTGGGCAGGGGCCGCTGCTTCAGGTCGGGCGGCAGCGCGAGGTTCTCGGGCAGCTCGATCTCCAGCTCGCCGTGCGGATTGCGCCAGCTCACCTTGGTGGCGCGGCCTTCCAGATAGAGCGGGCGTTCCTGGTCAAAACTGCTCCAGCCGTGGTGGGCCCAGGCGGGCAGGGCCAGTGCGATCGAACCGGTCACGAACATGCGTCGATGCAGCATCGCGTTCTCCTTGGTCAGACATAGGCAATCCAGCGCCCGCAGATGATGACAGCGAGCCAAAACCCCAAAGACAGGAGGCATTGAAACCTGGCGAATCCGCTCTGCCCGCCGAGGTCGCCGCGCAGGTGGAACCAGGCGGCGTTGAGGCCGGCCAGCAGGATCAGCAGCAGCTTCACGCGAAAGGCCGTGTTGTTCAGCAACTCGCCCGGCTGGCTCGCGAACATGGTCAGGCCGGTCAGTGCGCACAGGCCGAAGCCCAGCAGGGCGGGGCGCAGCGTGAGGCGCGCCAGCAGCGGCGCCGGCAGCTCGCGGGCCAGGCCGAGGGCGCGCAGCTCGAACACCAGCAGGCCGCCGAACAGCAGCGCGATGCCCACGATGTGCGCCGCCTCCAGCGCCGGGTAGGCCCAGGGGTGCGAGACGAGTCCGGCCAGCATCGGCGCAGCTTAGCCCAAGCCTCGCCCTGGGGGCGCGGCACAATCCCTTGCAATCTTTTTTCACCAGGCTGTAACCGGCCGGCCCGATGGCACGAAACACCGTAGGCAGCAGGACGACACCGAGCGACGCGGAAGCGGCCTTGCGCCTCCTGTTCCTTCGCGGCCTCGATGGCGACGCCGGCGCGTACCGCGAGTTCCTGCAGAAACTGAGCGCGCACCTGCGCGCTTTTCTGGGCAAGCGCCTGTTCGGCTGGCCCGATGAAGTGGAAGACCTCGTCCAGGAATGCCTGCTCGCCATGCACAACCAGCGCCACACCTACCAGAGCGACCAGCCGCTGACGGCCTGGGTGCATGCCATTGCGCGCTACAAGATGATCGACCTGCTGCGCGCCAAGTCGGTCCGCGAAGACCTGCATGACCCGCTGGACGACGACCTGGCGGTGTTCGCCGCGTCGGCCACCGAGGCCAGCGATGCGAAGCGCGACCTCGGCGGGCTGCTGCAGACCCTGCCCGAACGCCAGCGCCTGCCCATCGTGCACGTGAAGATCGAAGGCCTCTCGGTGGCCGAGACGGCCAGCCTCACGGGCATGTCGGAGTCGGCGGTGAAGGTCGGCATCCACCGGGGCCTGAAGGCCCTGGCCGCGAAGTTCGGGGGAGGTGCCGCGCCATGAAGACCGACGACCTCGTGAACCTGCTGGCCGCCGGCGAGGTGGCGGTGCCGCGGCGCAGCGCCAGTGGGCGCATCGGGCTGGCGGTGCTGGCCGCGCTGCCGGTGTCGTTCGTGATCCTGTTCGGCGAGTACGGGCTGCGGCCCGACCTGGTGCAGGCGATGTTCTGGCCGATGTTCTGGGTCAAGGTGCTGTTTCCGCTGTGCATCGCGGCGGCGGCCTTCGTGACGGTGCAGCGGCTGGCTCGGCCCGGCGTGCGGATGCGCCACGCGTGGTGGGGCGGGGTGCTGCCGGTGCTGGGGATCTGGGGGCTGGCGGCGTTCGTCTGGTTCTCGGTGCCGATCGAGGAGCGCATGCCCTTGCTGATGGGCCAGTCGTGGCGCATCTGCGCCCTGAGCATCGGCTTCATGGCGCTGCCGGTGTTCGCGGCCACCTTCGTGGCGCTGCGCGGGCTGGCGCCGACGCGGCCCGCGCTGGCCGGGGCCGCGGCCGGCGCGCTGGCCGGCGGCGTGGGCGCGTCGGTCTATGCGCTGCACTGCATGGAGCTGACCGCGCCGTTCCTCGCGGTCTGGTACGTGAGCGGGATCGCGGTGCCGGTGCTGCTGGGCGCGGCACTGGGGCCGCGCCTGCTGCGCTGGTAGCGAGTCGCTTTCTACTTTTAGCGCTTCTTGCTGCCGAAGATCCCGCCCAGCACGCCGCGCAGGATCTCCTTGCCCACCGACGTGCCCATGGTGCGCACCGCCGACTTGGCCATGGTCTGCACGAGGCCGTCGCGCTTGCCGCCGCGCGGGCCGGTGCTGCCGAAGAGCATGTCGTTGAGCATGCCACCCATGCCGGACGATTCTTCGGCCGCCGCGCCCTTGCCGGCTGCGGCCGGCGCATCGGGCGCGCTCTCGGCACGGCCCTTGAGCTTTTCGTAGGCCGATTCGCGGTCGATGGTCTTCTCGTACACGCCCGCCACCAGCGAGCCCGCGATCAGCGCCTTGCGCTGCTCGGGCGTGATCGGGCCGAGCTGGCTGCCCGGCGGCAGCACGTACACGCGCTCGGTGATGCTCGGGCGACCCTTGGCGTCCAGGAAGCTCACCAGCGCCTCGCCCACGGCGAGTTCGGTGATGGCGGTCTCGATGTCCAAGCCGGGCTTCTGGCGCATGGTGCTGGCGGCGGCCTTCACGGCCTTCTGGTCGCGCGGGGTGAAGGCGCGTAGCGCGTGCTGCACCCGGTTGCCCAGCTGGGCCAGCACCGAATCGGGAATGTCCAGCGGGTTTTGCGTGACGAAATACACGCCGACGCCCTTGGAACGCACCAGCCGCACCACGAGTTCGATGCGTTCCACCAGCGCCTTGGGCGCTTCGTTGAACAGCAGGTGGGCCTCGTCGAAGAAGAAGGCCAGCTTCGGCTTCTCGGGGTCGCCGATTTCGGGCAGCTGCTCGAACAGCTCCGACAGCATCCACAGCAGGAAGGTGGCATACAGGCGCGGCGAATTCATGAGCTTGTCGGCCGCCAGGATGTTCACCACCCCCTTGCCGCCCACCGTCTGCATGAAGTCGGTGATGTTGAGCATCGGCTCGCCGAAGAACTTGTCGCCGCCCTGGGTCTCGATTTGCAGCAGGCCGCGCTGGATTGCCCCGACGCTGGCGGCGCTGATGTTGCCGTACTCGGTGGTGAACTGGCTCGCGTTCTCGCCCACGTACTGCAGCATGGCGCGCAGGTCTTTCAGGTCGAGCAGCAGCATGCCGCTGTCGTCGGCGATCTTGAACACCAGGTTCAGCACGCCGGCCTGGGTTTCGTTCACGTCGAGCATGCGGCCCAGCAGCAGCGGGCCCATGTCGGACACGGTGGCGCGCACCGGGTGGCCCTGTTCGCCGAACACGTCCCACAGCGTGACGGGGCAGGCGGCCGGCTCGGGCACGTCGATACCGCGTTCCTTGAGCGTGGCGGCCAGTTTCTCGCTGACGCTGCCTTTCTGGCTGATGCCGGTCAGGTCGCCCTTGACGTCGGCCATGAACACCGGCACGCCGATGTTCGACAGTTGTTCGGCGATGGTCTGGAGCGAGACGGTCTTGCCGGTGCCGGTGGCGCCGGTGATCAGGCCATGGCGGTTGGCCAGGCCGGGCAGGAGGGTGCACTCGATGGTGTCGTGGCGTGCGATCAGAAGGGGGTCGGCCATGGGGCGCTCCGGGTCGTATCGAAGCGCGCAGTCTAATCAACCGCCACTCCTATAATTCACGACCCCGCACGGTCGTTCAGGAAAAAAGTTCAGGAGGTTTTTTTGTCATCGACTGCTCAGCCCCCCATTCCCGCCACTGGCGATGCATCCGAACAGTCGCCGATCGAAAAAGAGCTGGCCGTGTTGCTCGTGAACGCGCTCAATCTCGAGGTCGCACCTGAAGAGATCGTTCCAACCGACCCGCTGTACGGCGAAGGTCTGGGCCTCGACTCCATCGACATCCTCGAAGTCGCGCTCGAAGTTTCGCGCCGCTATGGTTTCCAGCTGCGCTCGGACGACGAGCGCAACCAGCAGATCTTCCAGTCGCTGCGTACGCTCGCGACCCACGTCGCCGAGCACCGCAGCGCCACCTGATCCATGTCCCGATGGCGACTCGTCCTCCTGCTGCTGGTAGGGGTCACGTATGCCGGCCTCTCCCACTGGATGACGCTGTTCCACGCCACCGAGCCCTGGGCTGTGGTGGTGTTGCTCGGCCCGTTGTGGATCGCGGCCATGGGCTGCGCCGCCAGCTGGTTCGGCCGCTGGGGCCTGGCCATTGCGGCGGCGCTGGGCATCGGCGGCTTCTCGCTCGTCTTCCTCGGTGAGGCGGGCGACACGAACCGCCTGTACGTGCTGCAGCACATCGGCATCAACGGCGCCTTGTGCGGCTGGTTCGGCTCGACGCTGCGCGGCAAGGGCCTGCCGCTGATCACCCAGTTCGCGCAGCGCGTGCACCCGCTGAAGGGGCACATGCTGTCTTACACGACGCACCTCACGCAGGTGTGGACGGTGTATTTCGCCGTGGTGGTGGTCTCGTCGATCGTGGTCTACCTGACGATGCCGTTCTCGGCCTGGTCGCTGCTGGCCAACGTGCTGTCGCCGCTGAGCGTGGCGCTGCTTTTCGTGGGCGAGCACCTCGTGCGCTACCGCCTGCATCCCGAATTCGAACGCACGCGCCTCGTCGATGCGGTGCGCGCGTTCTACGGCACCTCGACGGTGGACAACGGCGCTGGCGGCCAATGAAACAGGCGCAGCCCGCGTGATCCTCGACACCGCTTCTTCTTCCTTCCTGCCGCTGCTCGCGGACCGCAACCCCGACGCGCCCCTGGCCTGGCGCGCCGGCCAGCCGGTCAGCACGCGCCAGTTCCTGGCCGACGTCGCGCGCTTGGCGCCCGCACTGCCTGCCAAGGGGCCTGCCGTCAACCTCTGCCTCGATCGCTACGCCTTCGCCGTGAGCCTGGGCGCCGCGCTGGTGCGCGGCCACGCCAGCCTGCTGCCGCCCGATGCACGGCCGGACACGCTGGCGCGCCTGACCGAAACCGGCGGCGCCCACCTGTTCGCGCTGACCGACGACGACAAGCTCGACACGCCCGGCATGCGGCGCCTGCAGGTCGAGGCCGTGCCCGGCCCGGCCGGCGATGCGCCGGTGCCCGCCATCGACGGCGGCCGGCATGCGGCCAGCCTGCTCACCTCGGGTTCCACCGGCGTGCCGCAACCGCATGCCAAGGCCTGGCGCACGCTGGTCGGCGACGTCGAAGTGGCGGTCGAGCGGCTGTGCCGCGTGCTGCAGCGGCCCACGCTCGAAGGGCTCACGCTGGTGGCGACCGTGCCGGTGCAGCACAGCTACGGCCTGGAGTCGTCGGTGCTGCTCGCGATGCTCGGTGGCGCCGCCTTTGAAACCGGGCGGCCGTTCTTTCCGGCCGACGTCGCGAAGGCGCTGGCCTCGGTGCCGCGTCCGCGCGCACTGGTGACCACGCCGTTTCACCTGAAGACGCTGCTGCTGTCGGGCATCGAGCTGCCGTCGGTCGACCTGATCCTGTCGGCCACCGCGCCGCTGTCGCCGCAACTGGCCGCGCAGGCCGAGCAGGCGCTGGGCGGCGTGCTGCTCGAAATCTACGGCAGCACCGAATCGGGCCAGGTGGCCACGCGCCGCACGACCGAGAGCGAAATCTGGGAAACCTTCGGCGAGATCCGCGTGCATGCGCAGCCGGGGGAGGGTGACGGCCCCGAGCGCTTCATCTTCAGCGGCGATTTCATTCCCGAGCCGACGCCGATGGCCGACGTGCTCGAGCTGCTCGATGCACGGCGCTTTCGCCTGTTCGGGCGCGCCAACGACCTGATCCACGTCGCCGGCCGGCGCAGTTCGCTCGCGCACCTGAACTACCACCTCAACAGCATCGCCGGCGTCGAGGACGGCGCCTTCTGGCTGCCCGACGAGGTGGCCGACGGCGTGGTGCGGCCGGTGGCGTTCGTGGTGGCGCCCACGCTGTCGGCGGCGGACATCATTGCTGCACTGCGGCAACGCCTGGAGCCCGTGTTCGTGCCGCGCCGCGTGGTGCAGGTCAAGGCCTTCCCGCGCGAAGGCACGGGCAAGCTCACGGTGCGGGCGCTGCGCGAATTTGCGCTGGCGCAGCTGGCCGACGACCAGACGCCGGTGCAGATGGCGCACACGGTGCCGGTCGACCATCCGGCCTTTGCCGGCCACTTTCCTGGCCAGCCGCTGGTGCCCGGCGCGTTGCTGCTGGCCGAGGTCATGGAAGTCGTGCGGCGCGTGCCGGCGCTGTCGGCACGGCTCGGCCCGAGCCCGACGCTGGCGGCCGCCAAGTTCCTGGCGCCCGTGCGGCCTGGCAGCACGCTGTCCATCGAGCTGCATCCCGAGGCCGGCACCGGCCGCGGCGTGCGTTTCGACGTGCGCTGTGACGGCGTGGCGGCTGTCACCGGCCGCTGGACGGCTGTGCCAGAGTCGGCGGGATGAAGCACACCGACGCCGAAACGCGCGCCGTGGACGAAGCGGCGCGGCAGACCGCCCGCCCGGCGGCCCAGCAGGGCGACTGGGCGCGCGCGCCCGAGCGCAGCAACATGCTGGCGCTGCGCTTCATCTGCCTGATGGCGCTGGTGTGCGGACGGCACGTCACGCGGCTGCTGCTGCCGCCGATCAGCCTGTACTTCCTGCTGTTCGCGCCGGCACCGCGCCGCTACATCAAGCGCTACCTGTTCAGGGCCATCGGCCCGCGCGCGGGCTGGGTCGACGGCTACCGCCTGCTGCACGCGTTTTCCTCCACCGTGCTCGACCGCGTGTACTTCCTGCGCGGACGCATGGACCTGTTCAAGCTGAAGATCGAAGGCAACGCCCCGATCGAGGCCGAGGCGGCCGAAGGGCGGGGCGCTTTCCTGCTCGGCGCCCACATCGGCAGCTTCGAGGTGCTCGGCGCCTGCAAGCAGCAAAAGCACCAGAACCGCATGCGGCTGGCGATGCTGATGTACCCGGACAACGCGCAGCGCATCACCGCCATCCTGAACGCGATCGCGCTGCCCGAGATGCGGCCCCATGTGATCGCGCTGGGCCGGCCGCATTCGATGCTCGCGCTGCGCGACTGGCTCGACGGCGGCGGCCTCGGCGGCATGCTGGCCGACCGCACGCTGCCGGGCAGCGAGGAGCAGCCGGCGAACCAGCGCGGCAACAACATCGTGCTGCCTTTCCTGGGCCAGCCGGCCGTCTTCAACGACGGCCCGTTCCGGCTGGCGGCGCTGTTGCGCCGCAAGGTGTTCTTCATGGCCGGCATGTACGGCGGCGGTGCCCGCTACGATGTCCGGTTCGACCCGCTGGCCGACTTCGGTACGCCGTTCGCTGACGCCGCGGAGCGTGAACGCCGCATCCGAAGCGCGGTCGAAGCCTATGTGGCCCGCCTGGAGGCGCTGTGCCGCGCCTACCCGTACAACTGGTTCAACTTTCATGATTTCTGGCTCGAAGATGCGGCTTGATCGGCTTTGCAGGGTGGTGGTGCTGGCGGTGGCTTTCTGTGCCGCGCCGGCCTGGGCGGCGTTCGACCTGCCTGAATTGATGGGCCTGCTGGCCCGGCAGAAGAGCGGCGAGGCACGCTTCACCGAGCAGCGCTTCGTGCACGGCCTCGAAGGCCCGCTCGACGCGAGCGGCACGCTGAGCTTCGAGGCGCCCGACAAGCTGGTGCGCCGCACGCTGTCGCCGCGCATCGAGACCATGTCCGTCGACGGCAACACGCTGACCCTGTCGCGCGGCAACCGCAACCGCACGCTGGCACTGGACAGCATGCCCGAGCTGCTGGGCCTGGTCGAAGCCATGCGCGGCACGCTGAGCGGCGACGGCGCCACGCTGCAGCGCTACTTCAAGAGCACCGTGACCGGCGCCGCCGGCAAGTGGACGCTCGACCTCACGCCCAACGACAGCCGGCTGGCCGCGCAGGTGCGCAGCATGCGTATCACCGGCCGCAACAGCGAGGTGCTGGGGCTGGAGATGGAGTTCGTGGGCGGTGACCGCTCGGTCATGCACATCTCGCCCAACGCGCCGCCGTCGGCGGTGCCGGCCGGCGCCCCCGGGCGCGCGACGCCGTGAGCCTGGCGCAGGCGGGCGGCCCGCCGGGGTGGTCGCGCCGCATCGTCGTCCTGCTGGCGTGGCTCTTGGTCGTGGCCCTGGGCGCGGTCGTCATCGCGCGCACCCAGATCGGCGCCGACCTCTCGGCCTTTCTTCCCAAGAGCCCCGACCTGCGCCAGCGCGTGCTCATCGAGCAGCTGCAAAGCGGCGTCGCCTCGCGCACGCTGATGCTGGGCTTCGAGGGCGGCAGCGTCGCGCAGCGCGCTGAGGTCTCGCGTGCCGTCGGCAAGGCGATGCGCGAAAGCCAGCTCTTCGACCTGGTGCAGAACGGCGACGTGAGCGACTGGAGCGAGGCCGGCACCTGGGTGTTCCAGCACCGCTACCAGCTGTCGTCCGGCGTGATGCCGGGGCAGTTCACCGCCGAAGGGTTGCGCGAGGCCATTGTCGACACGCTGTCGATGCTCGGCACGCCGGCCGGCAACGCGATCAAGCCCTTGCTCGACAGCGACCCGACGGGCGAGACCCAACGCATCGCGATGGAGCTGGTGCCGGCCAGCGCACCGCGCAGCGAGGCCGGCGTCTGGATGTCGCGCGAGGCGCCGCGTGCGCTCATGATCGCCACCACGCGCTCAGCCGGCGGCGACCTCGATGCGCAGGCCGTCGCCATCGCCCGCGTGCAGGCCGCCTATGAAGCCGCCGCACGCGGCATGGGCGAGGCTGCGCCCAAGCTGTTGTTGAGCGGGCCGCCCGTGTTCTCGGTCATGAGCCGCGAAAAGATCAAGACCGAAGCCATCCACCTCGCGGTGGTGGGCGGCATCGTGATGAGCGTGCTGCTGCTGCTGGCCTTTGCCTCGCCGCGTGCGCTCGTCATCGCCTTCCTGCCGGTGGCCACCGGCGTGGTGGTCGGCACCGCGTCGGTCAGCCTGGTGTTCGGCTCGGTGCACGGGCTCACGCTGGGCTTCGGCAGCACGCTGATCGGCGAGACGGTCGACTACGCCATCTACTACCTGATCCAGGCACGCGGCGCGGCCGTGGCCGGCACCGGCTGGCAGCGCTGGCGCGAGGTGCACTGGCCCACCGTGCGGCTGGGCCTGCTGACCTCCGTGTGCGGCTTTGCGGCGCTGGTGTTCTCGGGCTTTCCAGGGCTGGCGCAGCTGGGCGTGTTCTCGATCGCCGGGCTGGTGTCGGCCGCGCTCGCCACGCGCTACGTGCTGCCCGTGCTGGCACCCGATGGCGCGACCGGCATGGGCATGCGCCGGCACATGGCTCGCCTGGCCGGCCTGCTGGTGCGCGGCCTGCCGCGCCTGCGCTGGCCGCTGGCGGCGCTCGGCGTGGCGGCGCTCGCGCTGGTGCTGTGGCAAGGTGGCCATCTGTGGCGCGCCGATCTGAGCGCGATGAGCCCGGTGCCGCGCTCGGCCCAGCAGCTCGACGAGATGCTGCGCAAGGACATCGGCGCCAGCGACGGCGGCGTGCTCGTGGTGGCCTTCGGCGACGACGAACAGGCCGCACTGCGCCACACCGAGGCCGCGGCCGCGCGCCTCGACGCGCTGGTCGACAAGGGCGAGCTCAGCGGCTACGAAGCCGTGACCCGCGTGCTGCCCAGCGTGGCCGCGCAAACGGCGCGCCAGGCCAGCCTGCCCGACGCCGACACGCTGCGCGCCAACCTGGCCGAGGCGACCAAGGGCCTGCCGCTGCCGGCATCGCGCCTCGGACCCTTCGTGGCCGACGTGGAGGCCGCGCGCAAGCAGGCGCCGGTGCAGCGCGCCGACCTCATGGGCGGCCCGCTGGGCTCCGTGGTCAACACGCTGATGTACGAGCGACCGGGTGGTGGCTGGTCCACGCTGGTCGTGCTGCATCCCGGCCCGGGCTTCGAACAGGGGCGCCTCGAGGAGGCGCTGGCCGGTCTGCCCGAAGTGCAGGTGGTGGACGTCGGCCGCGAGCTCGGCGGCCTCTACCAGCGCTACCTGCACGAGGCCTTCGTGCAGGTGCTGCTCGGCGCGCTGGCGGTGGTGGTGCTGTTGGGCGTGTACCTGCGCTCGTGGCGCCGGCTGCTGGCCGTGTGCCAGCCGCTGCTGTTCGCGGTGGTGCTCACGCTGGGTGGCATGGCGCTGGCGCAGGCGGCGCTCGGCATCCTGCACCTCGTGGGGCTGCTGCTGATCGTCGCCGTGGGATCGAACTACGCGCTCTTCTTCGACCAGCTGCGCACGACCGGGCGCGCCGACGAAGACACGCTGGCCTCGCTGATGCTGGCCAACCTCACGACGGTGGTGTCGTTCGGGCTGATCGCGATCTCGGACATTCCGGCGCTGTCGTCCATCGGCCGCGTGGTCGCGCCGGGCGCCTTGCTGGCGCTGCTGCTGTCGGCCGCGTTCGCGCGCAACGTGGCGCCCGGGAAGGGCCCGAGCCCGCAGCGTCCGCGCTGATGGGAAAATCCGGGCCCACCATGTCGTCGCCTTCCGCCCCTTCCACCCGTTCTGCCGCCTCCGAATCCTGGCCCTGGCCGCCCGCCATGCGCGCCAGCGCGGCCGTGCATGTGGCGGCCCTGGGCGCGGGTGTGCTGGTGCCGGGCGCATGGCCCTGGGCGCTCGGCGCGGTGGTGCTGAACCATGCGCTGATCACCGGTGCGGGTCTCACGCCACGCAGCAACCTGCTCGGCCCGAACGTCACGCGCCTGCCCGAGGCCGCCGCTGCGCGTCGCGAGGTGGCGATCACCATCGACGACGGGCCCGAGCCCGAGGTCACGCCCCGCGTGCTCGACCTGCTGGACGCGCACGGCCAACGCGCCACCTTCTTCTGCATCGCCGAGCGCGTGCTGGCGCATCCCGCGCTGGCGCGCGAGATCTTCGCGCGCGGCCACAGCATCCAGAACCACACGGCGCAGCACCGTCACAACTTCTCCTTCCTCGGCCCACGCGGCTTCGCAGCGGAGATCGCGCGCGCGCAGGACATCCTGACCGACGTGACCGGCCAGCGCCCGACCTGTTTCCGCGCGCCCGCCGGGCTGCGCAACCCTTTCCTCGAACCCGTGCTGCACCGCCTCGGCCTCTCGCTCGTGAGCTGGACGCGGCGCGGTTTCGACACCCGCGAAGGCGACGCCGCCAAGGTGATGGCGCGCCTCGCCCGCCACCTGCAGGCGCGTGACATCCTGTTGCTGCACGACGGCAACGCCGCGCGCACCGCGGCAGGGCAACCCGTCCTGCTGGAAGTCCTGCCCTTGTTGCTCCAACGCCTGCGCACCGATGGATTGCGCGCCGTGACCCTGCCCGAAGGATTGAAGACCGCATGAGCGCCGTGATGCCATCGACGATGACCACCGACCAAGCCTGGCGCGAGCTGCACGAAGCCGCGACCGTGCCCTACAAGAAGGGCGGCACCTTCGCCTGGCAGTTCGCGCGCGGCAAGCTCGGGCGCGACCCGGTGTTCCGCGGCCTGCTCGAACGCGGGCTGATCGACGCGCAGCACCGGCGCGTGGTCGACATCGGCTGCGGACAGGGCCTCTTCGTGAGCCTGCTGGCGTCGATGAGCACGATGCAGCAACAGGGACGTTGGCCGGCCTCCTGGGCCGCCACGCCCGCTGCCGCGGACTACACGGGCATCGAGCTGATGCCGAAGGACGTGGCGCGCGCCGAGGCGTCGGTTGGGCACCTGAAGCCCACGCCGCGGCTGGTGTGCGCCGACATGTGCTCGGCCGCCTTGCCCGACTGCGATCTGGTCGTGATCCTCGACGTGCTGCATTACGTGGACCTCGCGGCGCAAGAAGGCGTGCTGACCCGCGTGCGCGACGCGTTGCACCGTGGCGGCAACCCGAAGGCGCGCCTGCTGCTGCGCGTGGGCGACGCGTCGAGCACGCGCGGTTTCGCGATCAGCCAGTGGGTCGATCGCACCGTGACGCGCATCCGCGGCCACAAGGTCTCGCCGACCTGGGGCCGCCCGCTGGCCGAGTGGATCGCCGTGCTGCAGCGCCTGGGTTTCCGCGTGCAGAGCATGCCGATGAGCGAAGGCACGCCGTTTGCCAATGTGCTGCTGGTGGCCGACCTGGAGGCTGCCGCTTGACGGCACCGCAGACGCTCGACCGCGCGGGCATCGCCGCGCGCATTCCGCACAGCGGCAGCATGTGCCTGCTGGGGCGCCTCGAGGGCTGGGACGCCGAATCGATCCACTGCAGCACCACGACGCACAGCCAGGTGGACAACCCGCTGCGCACCGAAAGCGGCCTGCTCGCGCCGAACGCCATCGAATACGCGGCGCAGGCCATGGCACTGCACGGCGGCCTGCTGGCCGCCGAAGGCAGCACGCCGTCGGCCGGCTTCCTGGCCAGCGCGCGCAACGTGAAGCTGGCGGCGGCGCGGCTGGACGACATTGCCGGGGCCTTGCAGGTGCGGGCGAAGCGCCTGTCCGGCGACGACCGGCAGGTCTTGTATGAATTCACGGTGGCGGCCGACGACGGCCGCCTGCTGGCCGAGGGCCGGGCCGTGGTGGTCTTGAACACGCCGCTGGCGGACACGGAAAGCACACCGTCATGAGTTTCGAAGGAAAACGCACACTGATCACCGGCGCCAGCGGCGCGCTCGGCGCGGCCATGGCGGAGCGTTTTGCGCGCGACGGCGCCACCGTGCTGCTGCATGCGAATTCGCGGCCCGAGGCCATCGAACAGCTGGCCGCGTCGATCACCGCCGCAGGCGGCAAGGCGGAATGCCATGTGTTCGACCTGCGCAGCGACGAAGCCTGCGCGGCCGGCTGCGCACGCATCCTCGAAGGCGGCGCGGTGCAGATCCTCGTCAACAACGCGGGCGTGCACGACGACGCCGTGCTGCCCGGCATGCGCGCCGAGCAATGGCACAAGGTGATCGACGTGTCGCTGAACGGATTCTTCCGCGTGACCCAGCCGCTGCTGCTGCCGATGATGCGCACCCGTTGGGGTCGCGTGCTGAACATCTCGTCTGTCGCCGCCATCGCGGGGAACAAGGGACAGGTGAACTACGCCGCGGCCAAGGGCGCGCTGAACAGCGCGACCAAGGCGCTGTCGCTCGAAGTGGCGTCGCGCGGCGTGACTGTGAACGCGATCGCGCCGGGGATCATCGCCTCGCCGATGGCCGATGCGGTGTTCGATCCCGCGCTCATCAACCAGATGGTGCCCGTGAAGCGCGCCGGAACGCCGCAGGAAGTGGCGGCGCTGGCGGCGTTTCTGGCAGGCGATGAAGCCGCGTACATCACGGGTCAGGTCATCTCGATCAACGGCGGAATGATCTGAGACCCGGCTGCTTCGTTCTTCCTTCGAAGAGCGGGGCATTCACTTCACCCTGAGCCCGGCAGGCGGTGCGGTGTGGGCGGCCCCTCTGTGCCGCCGAGGAGCGCAGCGTTTCGCGGATCAGGGCTCGCCGCTGTTTGAGCCGAAGGCGAGTTCTGCGAGACCCCGCGAAACGCGAGCACCGCAGGGGAGCCGCGAAGCGGCCGGCACAGTGGGGCCGACCACGCCGTGCCGCCTGTCGGGCGCTCCCAAAAGGCCTAAAGAGGCAGCGTATCAAACGCAGCGTAAGCCGTAGCCAGCCAAGACTTCACGCGCTGCCGTTCCAGCAGCCCAAGCGCATGCGGCCCTTCGCGGTCGTTCACCGCCTTCCAGAAACTCGTGTTCTGCGCATCGATCTTGCGCATGCTGGCCTCATGCAATCGCGGCAATGCAATCACGCGTGCGCCGTTCGCATTGGCCTTCGACAGCGACTGCGACGCCAGCAGCATCCCGAAGTCGCTGCCGCGCCCGTAGTTCTGCACCACGATGTAGTTGGGCCGATTGCCGAAGGTGTCGATCAGCGTGCCGAGCAGGTCGGTGGAGTCCTTGCCGTCGTCCAGCACGTGCCAGAAGTTGACCGTGACGTCGATCTCCTCGAACACGTCGAACAGGTCGGATTCCTTGATCCAGCGCGACAGCGGCGCCAGCGTCTGCGCCGCGAGGTCGACGATCACGCTCTGCTTCGGGTTGGTCTCGAAGCCGTTCACCACCGTGTCCAAGCCTTCGAAGCTGTCGACCACCACGGGCGAGGCAAAGCCCTCGTAGAAGCGGGTGAAGGAGCTGTGCGAACGGTCGGTGTCGAAGCCGGTGAAGGGGCGGCTGCGATCGATGAAGTACTGGGCCAGCACGCGTGCCGTGACCGATTTGCCGACACCGCCTTTTTCGCCGCCGATGAAATTGATGGAGCTCATGAGTGGTTGCTGCCTCGAATGGGTTGAGGGGTGGAGGAGGGCGGATTCATTCTAGGGGTCGCCTGTCGCACCGCTGTGGCTAGCGACCCCGCTTGCTCATGCCCTGCAGCAAGGGATGTGCCTGCAGGCGCTGCTGCAGCCGTTTCTTCCACGGAGCCGGCAGTGCCGAGGCGTCGATCATCCCGGGCCACTGGTCACGCGCGAGGCGGGCCGTGTCTGCGACCACGCGCCGCATGCGCGGCTCGTGCAAGCCAGCCGAGAAACAGAACGCGCGCACGTTGGCGGGCGTGAACATCGCGGTGCGACGCGCAGCGGTGGCGCTAACCGGGGCCGGCAGCAGCGGGAGCGCGTGGCCCTCGACGCCCTGCAGCGCTGCGTAGGCCACGATGTCATAGGCCGGCGCCAACCGTGGTGCGATGCCGTCGGGGTACAGCACGCCGAAGTTCTTCAGGTGGGCATCGGGGTTGCCCAGCAGGTCGTTGACCACGAGCCGGCGCACCAGTTCGAGCACAGCGTCTTCGCCGAGAGACGGAAAGGCGCGCATCGCGAGCGCCATGTCGAGGTAGCTTCCGCTGTACTTGTGCATCGGGTCGACCGCCAGCACCTGCGCGAAGTCTTCGAAATGGACGCGGCGCGCGCCATCGCGGTCGAAACGCGTGACGGCCAGGAACTCGGGCTCGTCCGGCAGCGCATAGCTGTGCTCCGCCGCAATGGCCGACAGCGGCGCGAGTTCGGCGTGGCACACCTCGACGCCCGCCACCCCGGCCATCTGCAGCGAAAGCATCTCGAGTTGCGGCATGTGCGGCCGGCCGGCCACCGGCAGCTTGGCGATCACCCGCGTGCTGGCGCCGGCGCGCACGCGCGCCACGTAGCGTCCGCCCTGGCGGCGCAGGCCGAGCTTGGGCTGCACGCCCGAGACCGAGATGCCTTGCGGCATCGGCAGCTCAACCACCGACATCTCGAGCGCGTCCTGGTCCTGCGTGATGAGCCGCTGCAGCGTGCCGCGGTCCACCGACACGGGGCGCGCGGCCACGGCGCCGGGCAGGTCGCCGCCGCAGGCCGCCAGCAATTCGAAGTGGTCGTTCTCGCGGCAACCGCGCAACTGCGCGATGTGGCTGCGCAGCACGCCCTCGGGCAGCAGGTTCTGGAAGAAGCCGGGCAACTGGCCGCCCTGGGCGTTGAACAGCGGGTTCTTCACGTCGCTCCACAACGCGGCCTGGGCGGCCGGGTCGCTCGCGACCATCGACAGCGAAAGCACGCCGGGCGGCGGGTTGGCGATCAACTCGGGCTCCGCCACGAAGCGGCACAGGTCGGCGTACTGGAACAGCTTGCCGAGGCGGTGCGCGCCGAGCGAAATCTCGAGGATCTTGACGTTCATGGCGGTGAGCGGCGGCCCCGCACGTAGGGCGGCGCGGCAGGCGCTTCGGCCAGTGCCCGACCGACGCGCGTGGCGACCGGGCGGTAGCCGGGATCGACGGCCGTGCCTTCACCGAAACCCTTGGGCGCGAGCTGCAGTTCGAGCCCCAGCGCATCGACCAGCGCGAGCAGCGACGACAGTTGCGGATTGCCCTTCAGGCTCAGGGCATTGCGCACCGAGCGCTCGGTGAGCCCCGAACGCAGGGCGATCTCGGCGTTCGTGAGGCCGGTGGCCCCGCGACGCGCCGTGAGGGCGGTGATGAGTTCCTGCTTGTCCACGGAAAGATATTACCGCAAATGCCTATTTGGGAAACATATTTCCGATGCGAAGAATCTACTTGGGTATCAGCGTGAAGAGCGGCATGACCACGCCCATCACCCAGTTTTGCCCGAAATCGAGGGCCGCCCGGCGGTATTTCTCGTCGGCCTGCGCGGCCAGCAGGTCGAGCCGCGCCACCACCTTCGACAGCTCGCGGTCGGCCACGAGGTTGCGCCCGCGCTCGCTGATCTCGGTGGCCAGCAGCAGTGGCTGGCCGTCGGGGCCGGTCTTGGAAGAGATGAGCCAGAGCGAAATCTCGAAGTTGCGCGCCGTGCGGTAGCTGTTCTCGGCATCGACCCCGTCGATCATGGTCTGGTCGCAGGTGTTGCCGTTGGCCTGCTTGAGCATCGAGGCCCACCCGACGACCAGCGCCGCCACGCGGTCG
Source organism: Variovorax sp. GW822-FHT04E09 (assembly GCF_058800845.1). Lineage (NCBI taxonomy): Bacteria > Pseudomonadati > Pseudomonadota > Betaproteobacteria > Burkholderiales > Comamonadaceae > Variovorax > Variovorax sp. GW822-FHT04E09. The sequence continues at coordinate 534,584 of NZ_JBXAMR010000001.1, read as the reverse complement.
CCCTGGTAGGCCTGCGGACCGGTTTCGAAGGCCAGGCGGATGGCGTCGATGCCGGTGGCGCCGCGCAGCTCGGGCAACGGCGTGCCCTGCAGGACCGCGTCCCAGGTGCGCTGCGTGGCTTCTTCCATGCTGGCGGCCGACTTGCGCCATTCGCGCGGGTTGCGCCGGTACAAGGTGGTCTGCACGCGGCGCACCGATTGCAGGTTGTCGCGCAGCGACAGGTTGGCGATGCGGTTGGTGCCCGATTGCAGCCATTCCTGGTTGCCGTAGGGCTCGGCGCGCTCGGTGGAACGGAAGGAGGAACAGCCCGTCAGCGCCAGCGGCGCGAGCAGGGCGGCCGCGGTGCCCGCCAGCAGGCAGGTGCGTCGCGCCGCGAGGGGAGAAGCCAGGGAATCGCTCATGCCCTGACGTTATCATCCACGGCTGGGGCGGCGGCCCGCTTCAAGCTGCGGGCCCGTGCAATTTTCCTTACAAATCAATACCTTGGCGCTACGCCAAGGCAGGGCGACAAGTCGTGCGTCTTAACTCCATCAAGCTCTCGGGCTTCAAGTCGTTCGCCGAACCCACCAACTTCCTGCTGCCGGGCCAACTGGTCGGGGTGGTGGGGCCGAACGGCTGCGGCAAGTCGAACATCATGGATGCCGTGCGCTGGGTGCTCGGCGAGTCGCGTGCGTCGGAACTGCGCGGCGAGTCGATGCAGGACGTGATCTTCAACGGCACGACCACCCGCAAGCAGGCCAGCCGCTCGAGCGTCGAACTCGTGTTCGACAACGCCGACCACCGCGCCGGCGGCCAGTGGAACCAGTTCACCGAAATCGCCGTGCGCCGCGTGCTCACGCGCGACGGCACCAGCAGCTACTACATCAACAACCAGCCGGTGCGTCGTCGCGACGTGCAGGACGTGTTCCTGGGCACAGGCCTCGGCCCGCGCGCCTACGCCATCATCGGCCAGGGCACGATCAGCCGGATCATCGAATCCAAGCCCGAGGAACTGCGCCTGTTCCTCGAGGAAGCTGCGGGTGTCTCCAAGTACAAGGAGCGCCGTCGCGAAACCGAGAACCGCCTGGGCGACACGCGCGAGAACCTCACGCGCGTTGAAGACATCCTGCGCGAGCTCAACGCCAACCTCGAGAAGCTCGAGAAGCAGGCCGAGGTGGCGGCGCGCTACAACGCGCTGCAGGGCGACGCCACGAAGAAGCAGCACCAGCTGTGGTTCCTTAAGCGCGGCGAAAGCGATGCCGACCAGGCCAAGATCAAGGCCGATTCGGAAAAGGCCATCAACGACCTCGAATCGCGCACCGCCGACCTGCGCCGCATCGAATCCGAACTCGAAACCGTGCGCCAGGCCCACTACGGCGCCGGCGACCTGGTGAACCAGGCGCAGGGCAAGTTGTACGAAGCCAGCGCCGAAGTCGGCCGGCTCGAAGGCGAGATCCGCTTCGTGGTCGAAGGCCGCCAGCGCGTCGAACAGCGCCTGGTGCAGTTGCGCGAACAGATGGGCCAGTGGGGCCGTCGCCGCGAAGAGGCCGAAGCCGAGATCGAGACGCTGGCCGGTGCCGGCGTCGATGCCGAAGAGCAGGCCATCCTGCTGGCCGCCCAGCTCGAAGAGCACGACGCGCGCCTGCCTGACCTCGAAGAGGCCGTGCAGCGTGCGCAGAACGAAGCCAACACCCAGCGCGCGACGGTGTCGCAGGTGCAGCAGCAGATCCAGGTGCTGGCCGCCGACCAGCGCAACATCGAAGACCAGAGCCGCCAGCTCACGCTGCGCAGCGAACGCCTGCGCGCCGACCAGAACGCGCTGGCTGCGCCCGACGAAGACCGGCTGACGGAAATGCAGGAACAGCTGGCCGCGGCGCAGGAAACCGCCAGCGAATCCGACGCCCGCCTGCAGGAACTGCAGGAGGCCGTGCCCCAGCTCGACGAAGACCGCCGCGCCAAGCAGCAGGCCGTCAACACCGAGGGCGCCCGACATGCCGAGTTCTCGGCCCGCCTCGAAGCGCTGCGTGCGCTGCAAGAGAAGGTCAAGACCGACGGCAAGCTCGCCCCCTGGCTCGCCAAGCACGGCCTGGACGGCCTGCAGGGCCTGTGGAGCCGCATCCACATCGAGCAGGGCTGGGAGAACGCGCTCGAGTCCGCACTGCGCGAGCGCCTGGGCGCGCTCGAAGTCAGCCGGCTCGACATGGTGCGTGCCTTCGGCAACGACGCGCCGCCCGCCAAGCTCGCCTTCTACAGCCCGCCCGTCGCTGGCGTGCCGCAGGGCGCGGGCGCGCTGCCCAAGCTGTCGAGCCTGCTGCGCCTGAACGACGCCGGCCAGCAGGCGCTGCTGAACGACTGGTTGCACGGCTGCTTCACGGCCGAGACTTTCGAAGAGGCGCTGGCCCAGCGCGCCACGCTGCAGCCTGGCGAGGTGATCTACGTGCGCAGCGGCCATGCCGTGTCGTCGCACAGCGTGAACTTCTACGCGCCCGATTCCGAGCAGGCGGGTCTCCTTGCCCGTCAGCAGGAAATGGAAAACCTCGAGCGCCAGCTCAAGGCCCAGACGCTCATCAACGAAGAGGCGCGCACCGCGCTGGTCCGCGCCGAAGCGGCCTACGGCGATGCCGCACAGCGCCTCGTCACGGCCCGCCGCGAAGCCGCCGAAACGCAGTCGCGCGCCCATGAACTGCAGGTCGAAACGCTGCGCATGACGCAGCTCGCCGAACAGACCCGCGCACGCAGCCAGCAGCTGGCCGCCGACCTCGGCGAGGTCGATGCCCAGCTCGAAGAACTGCAGGAAAAGCGCATCGCCGCCGAAGGCCGCTTCGAAGAGCTCGACATGCAGCTGGCCGACAGCCAGGAGCGCCATGCGCAGCTCGACGAGCGCGTGATCGAAGCCGGCCGCGCGCTCACGGCCAGCCGCGAACAGCACCGCAGCCTCGAGCGACAGGCGCAGGAAGCCACCTTCTCGCAGCGCACGCTCGAAGCGCGCCGCGGCGAACTGAACCGCAGCATCGAAACCGCTTCGCAGCAGACCGTGGCGCTGACCGACGAAGACGAGCGCGCCCGCGCCGAGCTCAGCCGCCTGTCGGATGCCGCCGCGCAAGCCGGCCTGCAGGACGCGCTGTCGCTCAAGCTGGAGCGCGAGACCGCCTTGGGCGCGGCCCGCAGCCAGTACGACGACCTCACGCTCAAGCTGCGCGCCAGCGACGAGCGCCGGTTGCAGCTGGAGCGCGAACTCGATCCGCTGCGCCAGCGCATCACCGAGTTCCAGCTCAAGGAGCAGGCCGCGCGCCTGGGCGTCGAGCAGTACCAGCAGCTGCTGGACGACGCCGGTGCCGACCTCGAAGCGGTGGCGCAATCGATCGAGACCGAGAAGGTGCGCCTGACCGGCCTGCAAAGCGAAATCGACCGCCTGAACCGCGAGGTGGTCGCGCTCGGCGCCGTCAACCTGGCCGCGCTCGACGAACTCGCGATTGCGAGCGAGCGCAAGATATTCCTCGATGCGCAGTCGGCCGACCTGAACGAAGCCATTGGCACGCTCGAAGACGCCATCCGCAAGATCGACGCCGAAACGCGCGACCTGCTCGGCGGCACCTTCAAGATCGTCAACGAGCACTTCAGCCGCATGTTCCCGGAGCTGTTCGGCGGCGGCAACGCCAAGCTGATGATGACGGGCGACGAAATCCTCGATTCCGGCGTGCAGGTCATGGCCCAGCCGCCCGGCAAGAAGAACCAGACCATCCACCTGCTCTCGGGCGGCGAGAAGGCGCTCACGGCCATTGCGCTCGTGTTCGCCATCTTCCAGCTGAACCCTGCGCCTTTCTGTCTGCTGGACGAAGTGGACGCGCCGCTGGACGACGCCAACACCGAACGCTATGCCAAACTCGTCTCCGCCATGAGCCGTGAAACCCAGTTCCTTTTCATCAGTCACAACAAGATCGCCATGGAAATGGCCGAACAGCTGATCGGCGTGACCATGCAGGAGCAGGGCGTGTCGCGCATCGTTGCGGTCGACATGGAGTCGGCAGTCTCGATGGTCGAAGCGGCATAAGGCAGGCGCGCGCATGAGCAATCTCACCCTCGCCCTGGCGATCCTCGGCGGCCTCGTTCTCGCGGCCGTCGTGGCCTACAACACCCTGATGTCGCGCCGCAATGCGCCGCGCCAGCCCGATGCGGTCGATGTCGCCCTGGCCGAAGCCGAGCGCGCGCTGGCCGGCGGCAGCGACGGGGGCGTGGAGCCGATGCTCCATGCCGACCCGAGCCAGGTGGCCGGCAGCGACCGCCACGAGCCGCTGTTCGACCCCGACCTGCCTGCGCCCAGCGGCGTGCCCGTGCCCACCGGCGAGCGCCGCGGCGGGCTCGATCCGCTGATCGACGTCATCGCGCCCATCTCGCTCGAAGGCCTGGCCTCGGGCGATGCCGCGCTCGCGTCCATGCCGTCGACGCGCCGCGCCGGCAGCAAGCCGGTGGCCATCGAAGGCCTGAACGACCTCACCAGCCAATGGGAGCCGCCGGCGCCCGGGCAGCGCTACCGCGCGTTCCAGGTCGGCGTGCAGCTGGCCAACCGCACCGGGGCACTCAACGAGATCGAGTACTCCGAGTTCGTGGTCAAGGCGCAGGCCTTTGCCGATGCCGTGAACGGCGCGCCCGAGTTTCCCGAGATGCTCGACGAAGTGGCACGCGCCCGCGAGCTCGATCAGTTCGCCAGCGCGCACGACGCGCAACTGGGCTTCGTGCTGCGCGCGCTGCACGCGGCCTGGAGCCCGGGCTACGTGCAGCAGAACGCCGCGCGGCTGGGCTTCGTGGCCGGGATCATTCCGGGCCGCATGGTGCTGCCGACCAGCGAGGCCGGCCTGCCGCCGATCCTCGGGCTCTCGTTCGACACCCAGGCCGCGCTGGCCGACGATCCGGCGCAATCGGCCATCCGCGAGCTCAGCCTGAGCCTGGACGTGCCGCAGGTCGATCGCGGCGAAGAGCCGTTCCGTCGCATGCGCGAAGCCGCCGCCACGCTCGCCCGCGAGATGGACGGCGTGGTGACCGACAGCGACGGCCAGTTGCTGCGCGACGAAACCATGGACGTGATCGGCACCGACCTCGAGCAGCTGTACGACACGCTTGACGCACGCGACCTCGCCGCGGGCTCGCCGCTGGCGCGACGCCTCTTCAGCTGATCCGTCTTTTCCCCGAGGGACACCCCATGACAACGCGCGACGAAGCGGCACGCGAAGCCGCCGCACTGAGCGAGCAGCTGCATCGCCACGCCCATCTGTACTACGTGCTCGACGCCCCCGAGCTGCCCGACGCCGAGTACGACAAGATGTTCCAGCGCCTGCAGGTGCTGGAGACCGAGTTTCCCGAACTGCGCACGCCCGATTCGCCGACGCAGCGCGTGGGCGGCACGGTGCTCGACAGCCTGGCCAAGGTGCGCCACCGGGTGCCGATGCTGTCGATCCGCACCGAGACCGACATCACGCCCGCCGGCGCCAGCGCCTTCGACGCGCGCGTGCGCCGCGAACTGGGCCTGGCCGAAGACGCTCCGCAGATCAGCTACGTCTGCGAACTCAAGTTCGACGGGCTGGCCATGAGCCTGCGCTACGAGCACGGCGTGCTGGTGCAGGCCGCCACGCGCGGCGACGGCGAGGTGGGCGAGGACGTCACGCAGAACATCCGCACCGTGCGCGAGATTCCGCTCAAGCTCAAGGGCGCGGCCCCGCCCGTGGTCGAGGTGCGCGGCGAGGTCTACATGAAACGCGCCGATTTCGACGCCCTCAACGAGCGCCAGCGCCAGAAGATCGCCGCCGGGCAGAAGAACGAGAAGGTGTTCGTCAACCCGCGCAATGCGGCGGCCGGCGCGGTGCGCCAGCACGACCCGGCGATCGCGGCGGCGCGGCCGCTGAGCTTCTTTGCCTACGGCCTGGGCGAGGTTTCGCCCGCGACCGAAGGCGGCCCCGACATCGCGACCCAGTTCGACTGGCTGCAACAGTTCCACGTCTGGGGTTTCCCCGTGGCCACGCAGACCGCGCGGGCGACCGGCGCTATCGAACTGATAGCGTTCCACGAAACCATCGGCCGCCAGCGCGATGCGCTGCCGTACGACATCGACGGCGTGGTCTACAAGGTCGACAGCTTGGAGCTGCAGCGCCAGCTGGGTTTTGTTTCGCGCGAACCGCGCTGGGCCGTGGCCCACAAGTACCCGGCGCAGGAGCAACTGACCGAGGTGGTCGGCATCGAGATCCAGGTGGGCCGCACCGGCAAGCTCACGCCGGTGGCCAAGCTGGCGCCGGTGTTCGTGGGCGGCGTGACCGTGACCAACGCCACGCTGCACAACGAGGACGAAGCGCGCCGCAAGGACGTGCGCGTGGGCGACACGGTGATCGTGCGGCGTGCCGGCGACGTGATTCCCGAAGTGGTGGGCGTGGCGCCCGACAGCCTGGCCAAGCCCGACGACCAGCGCGGCGCGGTCTTCACCATGCCGCACAAGTGCCCCGTGTGCGATTCCGAGGCGGTGCGGGAGGAGGACGAGGTCGACTACCGTTGCACCGGCGGCCTGTTCTGCGCGGCGCAGCGCAAGGAGGCCATCCTGCATTTCGCGGCGCGGCGCGCGGTCGATGTCGACGGGCTGGGCGACAAGCTGGTCGAACAGTTGGTCGATGCCAACCTGATCCGCACCTTGCCCGACCTCTACAAGCTCGGCTTCGTCACGCTGGCGGGCCTGGACCGCATGGCCGAGAAGTCGGCCCAGAACCTCGTCGATGCGCTCGAAGCCTCTAAGAAGACCACGTTGCCGCGCTTTTTGTTCGGCCTGGGCATCCGCCACGTCGGCGAGAGCACGGCGAAAGACCTCGCCAAGCATTTCGGCAAGCTCGACGCCATCATGGACGCGACCGAGGAGCAGCTGCTCGAGGTCAACGACGTCGGCCCGGTGGTGGCGCAGAGCCTGCGCACCTTCTTCGACCAGCCGCACAACCGAGAGGTGGTCGAGCAGCTGCGCGCCTGCGGCCTGACCTGGGAAGAATTCGAGCCCGAAGCCCGCGCGCCCAAGCCTTTGGCGGGACTGACCTTCGTGATCACCGGCACCCTTCCTACGCTGGGCCGCGACGAAGCGAAGGATAAATTGGAGGCAGCCGGCGCCAAGGTGGCCGGCTCCGTCAGCAAGAAGACCCACTACCTCGTGGCCGGGGAAGAGGCCGGCAGCAAGCTGGACAAGGCGCGCGACCTCGGCGTCACGGTGATCGACGAGGCGCGTATGCTGGAGATCCTCGCCAGCGGTGTTCCGCCGGCGCCTGACGCCTGAGTCGCCGGCGCCCCGGCACCGGGCCCTTACCGGCCGTTACGCGACTTCACACCAGCGCAGTCAACAGGGTCTACAAGCGGGCGTTGAACGATCACAGAAGGCCGACAAGGAGTCTCTCATGCAAAAAATTCGTGTTCTCGCTACCAGCCTCGCACTCGGCGGCATCGCGCTGCTGAGCGGCTGCGTGGCCGTTCCTGGCGATCCGTACTACTCCGGCGGCTATTCCGAACCGTACTACTCCGATCCGGGTCCCGTGGTGGTGCCGGCGCCGGTGTACATCCAGGGTGGCGGCTACTACGAGCGGCGTCCGTACTACGACCGCCGTCCTTATTACGACGGCCGTCGGCCGGCTTACCCGTACCCAGGCGTGCGCCCCTCGTACCCGACGACCCGCCCGGGTTGGGGCGGTGGCCGTCCGCCAGTTGCCGTGGTGCCGCCGGTGCGACCCGGCGGGGGTGGCGTGCCCGGCATCACGCCCTCGCAGCCGCAGCAGATGCCCCGCGGCCCTGCGCGGCTGTGGACCTCGCCGGACTCGAAGAACAATCCCGGCGGTATTCCGTGATCGTGGCATGAGGCTCTCGCGATAATTGCGCGATGGCCTTCCGCGAAATCCTCAAGATGGGCGACCCCCGGCTGCTGCGCACCGCGCAGCCGGTCGCCGCTTTCGACACCGACGAACTGCACCTGCTGGTGCGCGACATGTTCGAGACCATGCAGGCGGTCAATGGCGCAGGCCTTGCGGCGCCGCAGATCGGCGTCGACCTGCAACTGGTGATTTTCGGCACCGACACCGTCAATCCCCGCTACCCCGACGCGCCGCCGGTGCCGCGCACCGTGCTGCTCAACCCCGTCATCATGCCGCTGGGCGATGAAGAGGAAGAGGGCTGGGAAGGCTGTTTGTCGGTGCCTGGCCTGCGCGGCGTGGTGCCGCGCTTCGCCCACATCCGCTACACGGGCTTCGACCTGTACGGCGACCCGATCGACCGCACCGCCGACGGCTTTCATGCGCGCGTGGTGCAGCACGAGGTCGATCACCTGTTCGGCAAGCTGTACCCGATGCGGGTGCGCGATTTCTCGCGCTTCGGCTACACGGAGGTCCTGTTCCCGGGCCTCGATGCGGCGGACGACGACTGATTTACCAGCCGCCTCCTCGCTTACTTGTTGTTGAGCCCGAAGCGCCCGCCGCCCGTGAGCGCGAGCGAGATAGCCGCGAACAGGAACATGCCCTGCAGCTCCAGCGCCCAGCCGCCTTGCCCGTTCAGCGCGCCCAGGTCCTTGCGGTGGGCCAGCCAGATCGCCACCACCATGTTGATGGCCACGACCAGTGCGGCGGGCCGCGTGAACAGGCCGACGATCAGCAGCACCGGCGCCAGGATCTCGCCCACGTAGACAAGGTAGGCCAGCACCGCGGGCACGCCGTGCGACGCGAGCATGCCGCCGATGCCGTCGACGCCCTTGCCGACTTTGGCAATGCCATGCAGCAGGATGAGGATGCCCAGCGCAACGCGCAGGATGAGCTTGCCGGTGTCGTCGGACTTGACCATGGTGTGATTCCTGTTCGGGAGTGATGAAAGGGCCGTATGGTAGTGAAACTCGCCGCGCCGCCAACCGATCGCCCGCGAGCGGATCGACATATGTATCCAACGCAGGGTTCTTTGTCGTCGGCCTGCATCGCCCCGTACACTGCCTTTTGCCTACTGTTGAGGAGCACACACCAATGATGATGAAGAAGACAAGCACCCGATTCCGCCCGGCGCTGCTGGCCGCCGCTTCCGTTCTCGCGCTGGCCGCCGCGGCCCCGGCCTTTGCGGGCAAGACGCTCGACGCGGTCAAGCAGCGCGGCAGCGTCAAGTGCGGCGTGACCAACGGCGTGGCCGGTTTCTCGGCCCCCGACACGCAGGGCAACTGGTCGGGCCTGGACGTCGACACCTGCCGCGCCATCGCCGCGGCCGTGCTGGGCGATCCCAAGAAGGTCGACTTCGTGCCGCTGAACTCGCAGCAGCGCTTCTCGGCGCTGCAGGCCGGCGAGATCGACATCCTCGCGCGCAACACCACCTGGACGCTCACGCGCGACGCCTCGCTGGGCTTCAACTTCACCACCATCACCTACTACGACGGCCAGGGCTTCCTGGTGCCCAAGAAGCTCAAGGTGACGAGCGCCAAGCAGCTCAAGAACGCCACCATCTGCACGCAGTCGGGCACCACCAACGAGAAGAACGTGTCGGACTACTTCCGCGCGCAGAACATCCCGGTGAAGACCGTGGTGTTCGAGAGCTTCGAAGCCTCGTTCAAGGCCTTCTTCTCGGGCCGCTGCCAGGCCTTCACCACCGACGCCTCGGCGCTGGCCGGCCTGCGCAACAAGGAAGCGCCGAACCCCGACGACTACCTGATCCTGCCCGAGCTGATCTCCAAGGAGCCTCTGGCGCCGCTGGTGCGCCGCGGCGACGACGAGTGGTTCGCCATCGCCAAGTGGGTGCCCAACGCGCTCATCGAGGCGGAAGAGTTCGGCGTCACGCAGGCGAATGCCGACCAGCTCAAGGCCGGCAGCAAGGACCCGGCCCAGCAGCGCCTGCTCGGCGCCGGCGAAGACCTCGGCAAGCTGCTGGGTCTCGACAAGGATTGGTCGTACCGCGCCATCAAGGCCGTGGGCAACTACGGCGAGATGTTCGAGCGCAACGTCGGTCCGAAGTCGGTGCTCAAGCTGCCGCGCGGCTCCAACAATCTGTGGAGCAAAGGCGGCCTGATCTACGCACCTCCTGTTCGATGAGTCGGCAGGCCTCGCGCCGCGGCGCCTGGCTGGCCTGGCTCGTGCAGGCCCTGTTGGTGCTGGCCGTCGTGGCCGGCGCCTTCTGGGTGGTGAACCATGCGCTCGAGGTGCTGCGCGCACGCGGCGTGCGTTCGGGTTTCGACTTCCTCACCGAGCCCGCGGGCTTTTCGATCAGCGAAGGCTGGCTCGACTTCGACGCCAGCCAGCCGTCGTGGCGCGCGTTCCTCGCGGGCCTGATCAACACCGTGCGCGCGGCCGTGCCGGCGGCCATCTTCGCGGTGGTGCTCGGAACGCTGATCGGCATCGGCCGGCTCGCGCCGCACGTGCTGCTGCGCGGCATCTGCACCGCGTACGTGGAGCTGCTGCGCAACGTGCCGCTGCTGGTGCAGCTGCTGATGCTGGCTTTCGCGATGGCCAACCTGCTGCCCGACCCGACCGAGCCCGTGCACCTGCTGCCGGGCGTGTGGCTCAGCAAGGGCGGGCTCAGCGTGCCCTGGCCGGTGGCGGGCGAGGGCGGCTGGTGGCCCACGCATTTCGAATGGCCCGAGCGCGGTGACTTCGGCGTGAGCGGCGGCGCCGCGCTGAGCCCGGAGTACGTGACCATCGTCGCCGGGCTGTCGCTGTACTCGGCGGCCTTCGTCGCGGAGATCGTGCGCGCCGGCATCCTTTCGGTGTCCCAGGGGCAGGTGCTGGCGGGGCAGGCGCTGGGCCTGTCGTCGGTGCAGCAGCTGCGCATCGTGATCCTGCCGCAGGCGCTGCGCGTGATCGTGCCTTCGCTCACCAACCAGCTGCTGAGCCTCACCAAGAACTCGTCGCTCGCCGTGGCCGTGGGCTATCCGGAGCTGGTGTCGGTGGCGAACACGACCATCGGCTCGAACGGGCGCGCCTTCGAGTGCATCGCGATCATCATGGCGGTGTACCTGCTGCTGTCGCTCGTGATCTCCTTCGGCATGAACCGCTACAACGCGCGCGTCGCGCTGCGAGGCTGGCGATGAGAAACGTCGCGCAAGGCCCCATCGCATGGCGAAGCGAGCTGTGGGGGTCGCCGCTGCGCGCACTGGCCACGGTGCTGCTGCTGGGCCTGCTGGCCTGGGCCGGCTTCCACGCGTTCGAATGGGGCGTGGTGCACGCCGTGTTCCGCCCCGACGCCGAGGCCTGCCGCGCGGTGCAGCACGGCGCCTGCTGGGGCGTGGTGGCCGAGAAGTGGCGGCCGATGCTGTTCGGTCGCTTTCCGTATGAAGAGCAGTGGCGCCCAGCCGTCGCCGTCGTCGTGCTGTCCGCGGTAACCGTGCTCAGCGCGTGGCCGCGCAGCTGGCGCTGGTGGTTGGCGCCGCTGTGGCTCGTGGTGTTGCTGCTGTTCGTCGGACTGATGCACGGCGGCGTGGCCGGGCTCAGCACCGTGCCGACCAGTCGCTGGGGCGGCCTGCCGCTCACCATCGGGCTGGCCGTGGTCGGGCTGGCGCTGGCCTTTCCGCTGGCGCTGCTGCTCGCGATGGGGCGGCGCTCCGAATGGCCCGTGGTGCGCACGCTGAGCGCGAGCTACATCGAGCTGGTGCGCGGCGTGCCGCTGATCTCGGTGCTGTTCATGGCCTCGTTCCTGCTGCCGCTGCTGTGGCCCGCGGGCTGGCAACCCGACGTGCTGGTGCGCGTGCTCATGGGCCTCACGCTGTTCGTCGCTGCTTATCTTGCGGAGATCATTCGCGGCGGCCTGCAGGCCGTGCCGCGGGGGCAGACCGAGGTGGCGATGGCGCTGGGCTTCGGCCGCTGGCCGGTGCAGCGCGACATCGTGCTGCCGCAGGCGCTGCGCCTCGTGGTGCCCGCGCTGACCAACAGCGTGGTCGGCACCTTGAAGGACACCTCGCTGGTCACCGTGGTCGGCCTGTTCGAGCTGACCGGGGCGCTCGGGCTGGCGCTGGGCGGCGATCCGGTCTGGCGGCCGTTCTACCTCGAGGGCTACCTGTTCGTGGCGGCCGTCTACTGGCTGCTGTGCTTCGGGTTGTCGCGCTACAGCGTCTGGCTCGAGCGGCGCCTGGGCACCAGCTCGGCGTAGCCGGTCTGCGCATCGGGCTCGCGCGAGAAGCGCCATTCGGGCAGCACCGCGACGAGGATCTCGGCGGTGGTGCGCACCACGCAGCCCGGCGCGGCATGGCCGCCCGACACCCGGCCGTCGCCGTCCGACACGCTGAGATGCAGGTGCGAGCCGTCGGGCGACAGCGTGCCGGCGAGCGTGAGGATTTCAAGGTCGCCTTCGATCCGCGTCGCCGACTCGGCACCCGCGAAACGGATGCTCGCGCCGCGCAGGCTGCCGATGCCCGAGACCACGAAGGCCGCGTCGCCGATGCCGGGTTGCTTCAGCACGGCGTCGAGCGCCGCGCGCAGGTCGTCGCCCGGTTGCAGCCGCAGCACCAGCGTGTCCATGCGCGTGCGCCTCGCGTCAGCTCGCCGACAGCGCCTTGTCGACCACCTGCTGCGCCTCGCCGAGGATGCGCGCGAGGTGGTCGTCGCCGAGGAAGCTCTCGCCGTAGATCTTGTAGATGTTCTCCGTGCCCGACGGCCGTGCGGCGAACCAGCCGTTCTCGGTGACGACCTTCACGCCGCCGATGGCCGCGCCGTTGCCCGGGGCGTGGCTCAGCACGTTCTCGATCTTCTCGCCCGCCAGCGTGGTCGAGGTGATCTGCTGCGGCGACAGGGCCGACAGGCGTTTTTTCTGCTCGGGCGTGGCGGGCGCGTCCACGCGGTCGGACACAGGGCGCCCCAGTGCCTGCGTCAGCTCGGTGAAGCGCTCGCCGGGGTCGCGACCCGTGCGCGCGGCGATCTCGGCAGAGAGCAGGGCGGGCACGATGCCGTCCTTGTCGGTGGTCCATGCGCTGCCGTCGTGGCGCAGGAAGGTGGCGCCCGCGCTTTCCTCGCCGCCGAAGCCCAGCGAGCCGTCCACCAGGCCGTCGACGAACCACTTGAAGCCCACGGGCACCTCGTACAGCGGGCGGCCCAGCTGCGCAGCCACGCGGTCGATCATGCGGCTGCTGACCACCGTCTTGCCGACGGCTGCCTGCGCCGGCCAGTGTGGGCGGTGCGTGAAGAGGTAGTCGACCATCACCGCGAGGTAGTTGTTCGGCTGCATGAGGCCCGCGCTGCGCGTGACCACGCCGTGGCGGTCGTGGTCGGTGTCGCAGGCAAAGGCGATGCCGAAGCGGTCTTTCAGCGCGACCAGCCCGTGCATCGCATCGGGCGACGACGGGTCCATGCGGATGCGGCCGTCCCAGTCGAGCGACATGAAGCGGAAGGTCGGGTCGACCGCCTGACTCAGCACGTTCAGGCGCTGCAGCTTGTAGCGCGCGGCAATGGCGGGCCAGTAGTGCACGCCGGCACCGCCCAGCGGATCGACGCCCAGGTCGATGGTGCCGCCGCGGATCGCGTCCATGTCGAGCACCTGGGCCAGGTCTTCGACGTAGGTGTTCAGGTAGTCGTGGCGGTGCGTGGTGGACGTCTTCAGCGCCTGCGCCAGCGGCATGCGCTTCACGCCGTCGAGCTTGTTCGCCAGCATCTTGTTGGCGGCCGCTTCGACGGCGGAGGTGATGTCGGTGCCCGCGGGGCCGCCGTTCGGCGGGTTGTACTTGAAGCCGCCGCTTTCGGGCGGGTTGTGCGAGGGGGTGATGACGATGCCGTCGGCCAAGCCGCTCGTGCGTCCGCGGTTGTAGACCAGGATGGCGTGCGATACGGCCGGCGTGGGCGTGTATTCGTCGTCCTTCGACAGCATCAGCTCGACGCCGTTGGCCGCCAGCACCTCGACCGCGCTGGCGAAGGCGGGCGTGGACAGCGCGTGCGTGTCGATGCCCAGGAACAGCGGGCCGTCGATGCCTTGCTGCTTGCGGTAATCGCAGATGGCCTGGCTGATGGCCAGCACATGCCATTCGTTGAAGGCGTCGTCGAACGAGGAACCGCGATGGCCCGAGGTGCCGAAGGCCACGCGCTGGCTAGGCACGGCCGGGTCGGGGCGACCGGTGTAGTAGGCCGAGACGAGGCGCGGCACGTCCACCAGCAGATCAGACGGGGCCGGCTGGCCCGCGAGGGGATGGGAAGAGGTGCTCATGTCGAAAGCGGGTGATGAAAGGGAGCGCGCCAGCGGTGCCGTGCGCGGCCTTTCAGCATACGCCATGGGCGGGGGCGGCTTGCCGCCTGCGCGCCCGTTCACAGAGGTCCGCTTACAACCCTTTCAATGTGAGCGCCGCGTGCGGACCCGCTCCGGGCCGTCGCCCGTGGCCAGCCACCGGGCCGGCACCTCGAAGTACGCGGCGATCGCATGCAGGTGCAGGGTGCCGGCACAACTGTGGCGGTCGGTGAGCCAGCGGATCACGGTGGGGGCGCTGACGCCGCACTGTCGGGCGAGCTCGGATTTCCATTGAGGCTGCGATCCGGCGACGAGCGAGATCAGGCGGTCTTGAAAGCTGGCGTTCATGGTCGGCCCCCTTTGGCGACAACAGCGGTCGGCTCTGAATTTCCTCGAAACGCGCCAGGCACCCAACCCCTCCTTCGCAGGGGCTGGTAGTTTTTTGCATGGAGGGTGATCTAGTTCCGACGCGCGGCGGCTGCACCCGTGGGCGCCAGCGTCAGAATGAGGGTGCATATCGGCCAGAAAGGCCGAAGGGGGTGTGCCATGAAAGTGATGACGCTGGACGACCACGCGTTGTTTCGCGCGGGCCTGCGCATGCTGCTGGAGAGCATGGAACGCAGCGCCGAAATCTTCGAAGCCGCCACGGTCGACGAGGCCTGCGCCCTGGCGCTGCGCCATCCCGACCTGGCGATCTGCCTGCTCGATCTCGAACTGCGCGGCGAGTACGGCCTGGATGCGCTGGTGCGCCTGAAGGCGGCGGCGCCCGACATCGCGGCCGTGGTGGTGTCGGCCTCGACCGATGTCGACATCATCCGCGGCTGCCTGGAGGCGGGAGCCATGAGCTTCGTGCCCAAGAGCATGCCGGCCGACTTCCTGAAGCGGGCCTTCGAGACCGTGCTGGCGGGCGAGGTCTACCTGCCGCAGGAAATCCTGCACCTGGGGCCGAAGAGCACTGCCAGGCCGACGCTCAGCCCGCGCCAGACCGACACCTTGCACGGCCTGGCGCGCGGGCTGCCGACCAAGTCGATCGCGCGCGAGCTCGGCCTGTCCGAGCACACGGTGAAGGAGTACATCGGCACCTTGTTCCAGGCACTGGGTGTGCACAATCGCACCGAGGCCGTGATCACGGGCATCCGCCTGGGGCTGTTGTCCCCGCTGCAGCGCAAGGGGTCATGAGCGGGCCACCGCGGGCGGCTAAGCTTCAGGCTGGTTTCAAGGAGCAAGACAAGATGCGCATGACGTTTGGCCGGCACGGGTTTCTTCTGACGGCTGCGGCCCTGGCTGTGGTGCTCGCGGGCTGCGAGGCCCCGCCCAAGGACCGGCCGCTCACCTCCGAAGTGCCGGCGCCGCCGAGCTTCGCGCCACCGCCCGAGAGTTGCCAGGCGCCGGAAGTGCGCTTTGCGCTCGGCATGCAAGCAACCCGCCCCTTGCTGGAGGAGATGCGCCAGCGCGCCGGCGCGAAAACCGCCCGCACCGTGCCGGCCACGGCGCCGGCCGACCCGGCGCAGGACGCGACGCGTCTGAATGCACAGGTCGATCCCACGGGTCGCATCCTCGGCGCGTACTGCGGCTGAGCCGCACCCGCCAAGTCCGCGGCCTCACTGGGAGGCCAGTGCCTCCATCAGGTCGGTCTCGATGGCCAGCTGCGTCTTCTGGCCTTGCAGTTCCGGCCCGCTGATCAGGAAGGTGTCTTCCACCCGTTCGCCCAGGGTCGTCACCTTCGCCAGCTGCAGGTTCAGGTGATGCCGCGCGAGCACGCGCGCCACCGAATACAACAGGCCCGCACGGTCGCTGGCCGAGATGCTGAGCAGCCAGCGCTGCGCCTTGTCGTCGGGCACGAGGCTGATGCGTGGCTTGATCGGAAAACTGCGTACCCGGCGTGACACGCGCCCCATGCTGGGGGCGGGCAGGGCGCCGGCTTCGGTGAGCGTTTGCGCCAGGCCGGTCTCGACCATGCTGATCAGGTCGCGGTAGTGGTCGGGCTGGAAGGTCGTCACCACCTGGAAGGTGTCGAGCGCGTAGCCGTTGCTCGTGGTGTGGACCTTGGCGTCGAGGATGCTGAACGACGCCTGGTCGAAATAGCCGCAGATGCGTGCGAACAGGTCGGACTGGTCGGGCGTGTAGACCACCACCTGCAGCCCTTCGCCCACCGGCGACAGGTGCGCGCGCACGATGGGCAGGGCCTTCGGGTCGATGGGCACGTTCTTCGGCGGCACGAAGCGCGACAGCTGCTTGGCGTGCCAGGCGATCTCGGTGGCGTCGTGGCGCATGAAGTAGCCGACGTCGAGCGTGTCCCACAGCGCCTTGTGCGCCTCGAAGCGCTGGGCGTGCAGGGCCAGCTGCACCAGCGCCTCGCGCTTGCGGGCCTCGACCTCGGCGTCCGGGTCGGGCATGCGCCCGCCCAGGGCGCGCAGGGTGAAGCGATACAGGTCTTCGAGCAGCTTGCCTTTCCAGGCATTCCACACGCGCGGCGAGGTGCCGCGGATGTCGGCCACCGTCAGCAGGTACAGCGCCGTGAGGTAACGCTCGTTGCCCACGCGCTTGGCAAAAGCGCCGATGACCTCGGGGTCGCCCAGGTCCTGCTTCTGCGCGACCTGGCTCATCACCAGGTGCTCGGCCACGAGGAATTCGATGAGCTTGGCGTCTTCACGCGCAATGCCGTGCTGCTTGCAGAAGCGCTGCACGTCGCGCGCGCCGAGCGTGGAGTGGTCGCCGCCGCGGCCCTTGGCGATGTCGTGGAAGAGGGCGGCGACGTAGAGGATCCAGGGCTTGTCCCAGCCGGCCGCGAGCTGCGAGCAGCCCGGGTACTCGTGCGCATGCTCGGCGATGAAGAAGCGGCGCACGTTGCGCAGCACCATCAGGATGTGCTGGTCGACCGTGTACACATGGAACAGGTCGTGCTGCATCTGCCCCACGATGCTGCGGAACACGCGCAGGTAGCGTCCCAGCACCGAGGTCTGGTTCATGAGCCGGAAGGCATGCGTGATGCCGTAGGGTTGCTGCAGGATCCGCATGAAGGTCACGTGGTTGACCGGGTCGTTGCGGAACTTGCTGTCCATGACGTGGCGCGCGTTGTACAGCGCGCGCAGCGTGCGCGCCGACAGGCCCTTCACGCCGATGGTCTTCTGGTACAGCAGGAAGGTCTCGAGCACCGCATGCGGCTCGCGCTCGTACAGGTCGTCGCTGGCGATCTCGATCAGGCCGGCGCGTTCGTAGAAACGCTCGTTGATCGTCGTGGGCTGCTCGTCGATGGGCTGCAGCCGCTCGGAAATATTGAGCAGCAGGATCTGGTTGAGCTGCGACACCGCCTTGGCCGCCCAGTAGTAGCGACGCATCAGCGCTTCGCTCGACTTGCGCTGCGACTCGCTCTCGTAGCCGAAGCTCGCGGCCACGGCGGTCTGCAGGTCGAACACCAGTCGGTCTTCGCGCCGGTTGGCGATCACGTGCAGGCGGGCGCGGATGAGCGAGAGCAGGGCCTCGTTGCGCTTGATCTGCTGCGCCTCGAAGGGCGTGGCCAGGCCGTTCTTGGCCAGGTCGTCCCAGCGGCTGCCGAAGCCGGCGGCCTTGCTCATCCACAGGATGGTCTGCAGGTCGCGCAGGCCGCCGGGCGATTCCTTGCAGTTGGGTTCGAGCGCGTAGGGCGTGTTGTCGAACTTCTGGTGGCGGTGCCGCATTTCCTGCGACTTGGCCACGAAGAAGGCCTGCGGATCGATGGCCTGGGTGAAGCGGCGGCGGAAGGCCGCAAAGAGCTTCTTGTCGCCCGTGATCAGGCGCGATTCGAGCAGCGAGGTCTGGACCGTGATGTCCTTGGCGGCCTCGTCCAGGCACTCCTCGAGCGTGCGCACGCTGGAGCCAATCTCGAGGCCGGCGTCCCAGCACTGGCCGATGAAGGCCTCGATGCGGGCCGGCTCGACGCCGCTGTCCTGGCCTTCGGGCGGCAGCAGCAGCAGCACGTCGACGTCGGAGTACGGAAACAGCTCGCCGCGCCCGTAGCCGCCCACCGCGGCCAGCGCGAAGGCGTCGCCGAAGCCGGCCTCGTTCCACAGCGCAGTGAGCGTCTGGTCGGCCAGCGCCGAAAGCTGGCGCAGCACCGTGTGGACGCTGCGGGTGGGCGCGCGTGCGAAGCGCAGGGTGTCGAAAAGGGCGAGCTTTTTCGCGCGATAGGCTTCGCGCAGCGTCGCCACGTCGATCTTGGCTGCTTCGATCACGGCGGGGGCGCGCTGGGGCGCGTCAGGTTTTGGTGGAGGTGACGAAGGCCGGCAGCGGCGGGCTGCCTTCGGAGAGCGTCAGCACCTCGTAGCCGGTCTCGGTGACGAGCACCGTGTGCTCCCACTGGGCCGACAGCGAATGGTCGCGCGTGACGATGGTCCAGCCGTCGTACTGGCCGCCCTTGAAGTCTTCCTTCACGTCGCGCTTGCCGGCGTTGATCATCGGCTCGATGGTGAAGATCATGCCGGGCTTGAGCTCTTCCATGGTGCCCGGGCGGCCGTAGTGCAGCACCTGGGGTTCTTCGTGGAAGCGCTGGCCCACGCCGTGGCCGCAGAACTCGCGCACGATCGAGAAGCCCTGGCCCTCGGCGAACTTCTGGATCGCATGCCCCACATCGCCCAGGTGGGCGCCGGGGCGCACCTGCAGGATGCCGTGCCACATGGCCTCGAAGGTGACGTTGCACAGGCGCTTGGCGGCAATGGAAGCGTCGCCGATCACGAACATGCGGCTGTTGTCGCCGAACCAGCCGTCCTTGATGACGGTGACGTCGACATTCATGATGTCGCCCTTCTTCAGGGGCTTGTCATTGGGGATGCCGTGGCACACCACGTGGTTCACCGAGGTGCACAGCGACTTCGGGAACGGCACGCTGCTGGCGCCCATGTAGCCCACCGTGGCCGAGGTGGTGCCCTGCTTGACCATGTATTCGGCGGCCAGGCGGTCCACGTCGTTGGTCGTGATGCCGGGCTTGATGAAGGGCGTGAGGTAGTCCAGCACCTCGGAACCGAGGCGACAGGCGACCCGCATGGCTTCGATGCCTGCGGCGTCTTTGTAGGTAATGCTCATGCCCCGAATTATCCCATTCGGCAAGCTAAAATTCCGGGTTAACGCGGATGACCCCAGTCAGCGGCCATCCGCCTCGATTCCTTGATTTCCAACGCGCCCCCCGAGGCCCCATCGACCGTGACGCAGCCCGCACCCCAAGCCCTTCCTGTCGTAACCATGTTCGAGGGCGGCAGCGCACTCAGCGACTTCCGTGCGCGGCAACTGCTGCCGAAGCTGCAGGCCATCGAGCCGCGCATCGAGGGCATTTCGGCCCGTTTCGTGCATCTGGTGGTCACCGATGCGTCGCTGGGCGACGCCGACCGCGAGCGCTTTGCCGCGCTCCTGACCTACGGCGAGCCCTTCGAGGCCCCGGCGGCCAAGGCGAGCGCCTCGGTGGTCGTCACGCCCCGCCTGGGCACCGTGTCGCCCTGGGCCTCCAAGGCCACCGACATCGCCCACAACTGCGGCCTGGCGCTGCGCCGCGTGGAGCGTGTCACCCAGTACCACCTGAAACTCAAGACGCCGCTGATCGGCAAGGCCCCCGTGCTCGAGGGCGACGCCCTGGCCGCCGTGGCCGGCCCGCTGCATGACCGCATGACCGAATCGGTGCTCGCCGCGGTCGAGCAGGCGGCCAGCCTGTTCAGTGAACTGCCGGCCCAGCCGATGGCGCAGGTCGACGTGCAAACGGGCGGGCGCGACGCCCTGGTGGCGGCCAATACCGGCTTCGGCCTGGCGCTGGCGGAGGACGAAATCGACTACCTCGTCGAAGCCTTCACCCGCCTGGGCCGCAACCCCAGCGACGTCGAACTCATGATGTTCGCGCAGGCCAACAGCGAGCACTGCCGCCACAAGATCTTCAACGCCAACTTCACCATCGACGGCGTGGCCCAGCCGCAGAGCCTGTTCTCGATGATCCGCCACACGGAGAAGCAGAACCCGCAGCACACGGTGATCGCCTATGCCGACAACGCCTCGGTGATGGAAGGCGCGACCATCGAGCGCTTCATTCCGGCGAACGGCTCGCAGAGCTATCAAAAAGATAGCGCCCTGAGCCATGTGCTGATGAAGGTCGAGACGCACAACCACCCCACGGCCATTTCCCCGTTCCCCGGCGCCTCGACCGGCGCGGGCGGCGAAATCCGCGACGAAGGCGCCACCGGCCGCGGCTCCAAGCCCAAGGCGGGCCTGACCGGCTTCACCGTGTCGAAGCTCTGGCCGGAAGAGGGCCACTACGGCAAGCCCGAGCACATCGCCAGCCCGCTGCAGATCATGACCGAGGGCCCGCTGGGCGGCGCCGCGTTCAACAACGAATTCGGCCGTCCCAACCTGCTGGGTTACTTCCGCGAGTACGAGCAGGCTGTGACGAGCGACCTCGACACCGTGCAGCGCGGCTACCACAAGCCCATCATGATCGCGGGCGGCCTGGGCAGCATCGACGCCACGCAGACCAAGAAGATCCTGTTCCCGGCTGGCTCGCTGCTGATCCAGCTCGGCGGCCCCGGCATGCGCATCGGCATGGGCGGCAGCGCCGCCAGCTCGATGGCCACCGGCGCCAACGCGGCCGAACTCGACTTCGACTCGGTGCAGCGCGGCAACCCAGAAATCGAACGCCGCGCGCAAGAGGTCATCAACCACTGCTGGCAGCAGGGCGCGGCCAACCCCATCCTCGCGATCCACGACGTGGGCGCCGGCGGCCTAAGCAATGCCTTCCCCGAGCTCACCAACGACGCCGGCCGCGGCGCGCGCTTCGACCTGCGCGCCGTGCCGCTCGAAGAGTCGGGCATGGCGCCCAAGGAAATCTGGTGCAACGAGAGCCAGGAGCGCTACGTGCTGGCCATCGCGCCCGAATCGCTCGAGCAGTTCAAGGCCTTCTGCGAGCGCGAGCGCTGCCCGTTCTCGGTGGTCGGCGTGGCGACCGAAGAGCGTCAGCTGCTGGTGGCCGATGAAGGCGCGGCTGTGCAGCCCGTCGACATGCCCATGGACGTGCTGCTGGGCAAGCCGCCCAAGATGCACCGCGACGTGAAGACCGTGGCGCGCAGCTTCAAGCCGCTCGACCTCACGGGCGTCGACCTGCAGAAGGCCGCCATCGACGTGCTCGCGCACCCGACCGTGGCCTCCAAGCGCTTCCTGATCACCATCGGCGACCGCAGCGTGGGCGGCCTGACGCACCGCGACCAGATGGTCGGCCCGTGGCAGGTGCCCGTGGCCGATTGCGCCGTGACGCTGGCCGACTACAAGGGCTTCGCCGGCGAAGCGATGAGCATGGGCGAGCGCACGCCGCTGGCCGCGCTCGACGCGCCGGCCTCGGGCCGCATGGCCGTGGCCGAGGCCATCACCAACCTGCTGGCCGCGCCGATCGAACTCTCGCGCGTCAAGTTGTCCGCCAACTGGATGGCCGCCTGCGGCGAGCCCGGCGAAGACGCCGCGCTGTACGAGACCGTGAAGGCCGTGGGCATGGAGCTGTGCCCGGCGTTGGGCGTGTCGATTCCGGTCGGCAAGGATTCGCTGTCGATGCGCACGCAGTGGAAGGACAACGGCGAAGCCAAGAAGGTCACCTCGCCCGTGAGCCTGATCGTCACCGCCTTCGCCTCGCTGGCCGACGTGCGCGGCACGCTCACGCCGCAGCTCGACGTGACCGAAGACGACACCACGCTGGTGCTCATCGACCTCGGCCGTGGCCAGCACCGCATGGCCGGCAGCATCCTGTCGCAGACGCTCGACCAGAGCGGCGACACCGTGCCCGACCTCGACGACCCGGCGCAGCTGGTCGCGCTGGTCAACGTCGTGAACGCGCTGCGCGCCGACGGCAAGATCCTCGCGATGCACGACCGCAGCGACGGCGGCCTGTTCGCCACTGCCTGCGAAATGGCCTTTGCCGGCCACGTCGGCGTGGCGCTGAATGTCGACATGCTCGTCACCGAAGGCGACGGCATTTCCGACAGCCGCATGGAAACCGGCGACGCCAAGAACTGGGCGCAGCAGGTCAGCGCGCGCCGCGAAGAACTCACGCTCAAGGCGCTGTTCAACGAAGAGCTGGGCATGGTGCTGCAAGTGCGCACCGCCGAGCGCAACGACGTCATGCAGGTGCTGCGCGCCCACGGCCTGAGCACGCACAGCCACTTCGTCGGCAAGACGCGACCCGCCAGCTCGGCCATGGACGCCGGCAAGGGCAAGCTCGAAGTCTGGCGCGATGCCAAGTCGGTGTTCAGTGCCTCGCTGCACGACCTGCACCAGGTGTGGGATTCGGTCAGCTGGAAGATCGCCCGCGAGCGCGACAACCCGGCCTGCGCCGATGCCGAGCACGCCGCGGCCGGCGTGCCGAACGACCCGGGCATGCACGTGTTCCTGCCGAACGCACAGCCCGCAGCGCCGGCCATCCTGCAGTCGCGCCCCAAGGTTGCGATCCTGCGCGAGCAGGGCGTCAACTCGCACGTCGAGATGGCCTATGCCTTCACCGAAGCCGGCTTCGAGGCCTTCGACGTCCACATGACCGACCTGCAGACGGGCAGGGCGGACCTGGCTGCGTTCAAGGGCGTGGTCGCCTGCGGCGGCTTCAGCTACGGCGACACGCTGGGCGCCGGTATTGGCTGGGCGCGCAGCATCACCTTCAACCCGAAGCTGGCCGAGCAGTTCAAGACCTTCTTCGGTCGCGCCGACACCTTCGGCCTGGGCGTGTGCAACGGCTGCCAGATGTTTGCCGAGCTGGCCGACATCATCCCGGGCGCCGAGGCCTGGCCGCGCTTCACCACCAACCAGAGCGAGCGTTTCGAGGCGCGCCTGTCGATGGTCGAGGTGCTCGAGTCGCCCAGCATCTTCTTTGCGGGCATGGCCGGCAGCCGCCTGCCGATCGCGGTGGCGCACGGCGAGGGCTATGCCAACTTCAAGCACCGCGGCGACGCCGCCAAGGCCATCGGAGCGATGCGCTTCGTGGACAACCACGGCCAGCCGACCGAGCAGTACCCGTTCAACCCGAACGGCAGCGCGGGCGGCCTGACTTCGGTCACCACGCCGGACGGCCGCTTCACCGCCGTGATGCCGCACCCGGAGCGCGTGTTCCGCAACATCCAGATGAGCTGGACGTCGGGCGACAAGGGCGAGCTGAGCCCGTGGATGCAGATCTGGCGCAACGCGCGCAAGTGGGTGGGTTGATCGGGCGCCCTCAGGCCGTGCGAGCGGCCTGAATCAGGTCAACAAGAAATGCCCTCCAGGCTTGGGTCTGGAGGGCATTTTTCATGGGGATCGATGCGCCTGAAGCGCCGTCGATCAACGCTGGCTGTTCAGCATCGACGCCTTGAACGACAGCACATGCGTCTTCGCCGCTTCGGCCGCCGCGTCGGCGTCGTGCCGTTGCAGCGTGGCGACGATGGTGCGGTGCTCCTCGATCACTTCGGCCAGATGCCCCTCGGCGGCCAGTGAGATCGCCCAGAAGCGCTGCGAGCGCGCATGCAGCACGCTCAGGATGTCCTGCAGCATCGCGTTGCGCGCCGCCGCAGCGATCTTTTCGTGAAAGAGGCGGTCCAGGTTCATCACCGACATCGCATCGCGCCGCTGCGCCGCCGCCTCGAACTGCTCGGCGATGGCCTGCAGCTCGGCCAGCTCGGCCTCGGTGATGGCCGCCGCGGCCAGGCGCATGCACAGCACCTCGTTGACCAGCCGGACCTCGATGAGCTCCAGCGCGTCGTTGATCGACAGCGGCGAAGCCATCGCGCCCTTGCGCGGAATGATGCGGACCAGGCCCTCGGCCGACAGGCGGTGCAGCGCCTGGTTCACCGGCGTGCGGCCCACGCCCAGCCGCTCCATCACCTGGGCGGTGTTGAGGTATTCCCCGGGCTTGTAGGCCAGGGTCACCAGGGCTTCCTTCAGACGCAGGTAGGCGGTTTCGTTGAGGGAGATGGCTGCTTCGGGCCGCCGGACGGGGGCTTTGCGGGCGGGCGTGGCTGCGTTCATCGGGGCGGGAGGGTCATGGTGGAGTTCCCCGATGGTACCTGCGGGAAATCCCTTTGAAGTTTTTGTGGACTCACTGTAATATCGTTGTGAAATTTCACTGAAACTTCAATCGAGCTGCCACCCATGAAACTGTCTTTCGAACTTCCCGAGGGGAATGCCCCGCAAACGCTGAGTTTCGAGGCCCGGCACCTCGTGATCGCCGGTTGGACTGGGCGCGACACCGCCGCCATCGAGCACCACATCGAGGAACTCGCCGAGCTCGGCGTGCCCGCGCCCAGCACCGTGCCGCTGTTCTACCGGGTGGCCACCCAGCAGCTGAGCCAGGCCGACGTCGTGCAGGTGGTGGGGGCCGACACCTCGGGCGAGGTCGAGCCGCTGCTGTTCCTGCACGGGGGCGAGTTCTTCGTCTCGATCGGCTCGGACCACACCGACCGCGCGCTGGAAGCGCACAGCGTGGCGCTGTCCAAGCAGATCTGCGTGAAGCCCGTGGCGCGCAGCGCCTGGCGGCTGGCCGACGTGCAGGAGCGCTGGGACACGCTGGTGCTGCGCTCCTGGATCGAGGAGGGCGGTGAATGGCGTCTGTACCAGGAAGGCACGTTGGCCGCGCTGCGCCCGCCGGCCGATCTGCTGGCGCGCTGCGCCGAGGCCGACGGCGAACCGACCGACGGCTTCGCGATGACCTGCGGCACGGTCGGCGCCATCGGCGGCATCCGCCCGGCCGCGCGCTTTCGCATGGAGCTGGTGGACGAACACACGAGCCGTCGCATCGCGCACGAGTACCGCGCGGTCTCGCTGCCCGTCGTCGCCTGACGCACGAGGACCGCACATGTCCGCCGCGATCTCCCTCGAAGCCGCCCGCGCCGACCTGGCAACAGGCCGCACCACCTCCGTCGCGCTGACCGCATCGGCGCTGCAACGCATCGCCGATCCCGCCGGCGAAGGCGCTCGCACCTTCACGCGCGTGCTGGCAGACCGCGCCCAGCACCTGGCGCGCGCCTCCGACAGCCTGCGCGAAGCCGGCGTCGTGCGTTCGCCGCTCGAAGGCCTGCCGGTTTCGGTCAAGGACCTGTTCGACGTGGCCGGCGAAACGACGACCGCCGGTTCCGTCGTGCTGCGCGACGCGCCGCCTGCCACGCACGACGCCGAGGCCGTGCGGCGCCTGCTGGCGGCCGGCGCGGTGCTGGTCGGCAAGACCAACATGACCGAGTTCGCGTACTCCGGCCTCGGCCTCAATCCGCACTACGGGACGCCGGCCAATCCGTGGCAGCGCGGCGAGCGGCGCATTCCCGGCGGCTCGTCCTCGGGCGCGGCCGTGGCTGTGGCCGACGGCATGTGCGTCGCGAGCGTCGGCAGCGACACGGGCGGCTCGGCGCGCATTCCGGCGGCGCTGTGCGGCATCACGGGTTTCAAGCCGACGGCGCGCCGCATGCCCGGCACCGGGCTCGTGCCGCTGTCGCACAGTCTCGACGCGGTCGGCGTGATGGCGCTCGACGTGGCCGGTTGCGTGGCGATGGATGCGGTGCTGTCCGGCGTGTCCGAGGCGCCCCGAACGCAGCACCTGCGCCAGGCCCGCTTCGCGGTGCCGACCTCGCTGGTGCAAGACGGCATGGACGCGCACGTCGCCGCAACCTTCCAACGCGCGCTGCAGCGTCTCTCGGCCGCCGGCGCGCAGCTGGTCGAGCTGGCGGTGCCCGAGTTCGACGAGCTCGCGGCCATCAATGCCGCAGGCGGCTTCAGCGCCGCCGAGTCATGGGCGTGGCACGCCGAACTGATCGAGCGCAGCGGCAGCGGCTACGACCCGCGCGTGCTCAGCCGCATCCTGCGCGGCAAGGACTTCACGGCGCGCGCCTACCTCGCGCTGCAAGCACAGCGGGCCGACTGGCAGCGCCGCGTGGCCGCGCGCCTGGGCGAATTCGACGGCTGGCTCATGCCGACCGTGCCGCTGGTGGCGCCGCGCATCGAGGCCCTCGAAGCCGACGAGGCGCAGTACGTCGCCGTCAACGTCGCGATGCTGCGCAACCCCTCCATCGTCAACTTCATGGACGGCTGCGCCATCTCCTTGCCCTGCCACGCGGCCGGCGAAGCGCCCGTGGGCCTGAGCCTTGCTGGCCTGCCGATGCGCGACGCCGCGCTGCTCGCGTGGGCCGCCGACATCGAACGCACCCTGCGCGCCACCGCCGATTAACCCGCCTGCCCACCCTCAAGAAACTCCGGAGAACCTCATGACCCAGCGCTTCCGTTTCCCGCTCGCCTCGCTTGCCTGTCTTGCCGCCGGCCTGGCGTGCATCGTGCCCGTCGCCCACGCGCAGGACGCCTATCCGTCCAAGCCGATCCGCATGGTCGTGCCGTTCCCGCCGGGCGGCAGCATCGACATGACGGCGCGCCTGGTCGGCCAGAAGCTCTCGACGGCGCTGGGCCAGCCCGTGCTGGTGGACAACCGTCCCGGCGCCAGCGGCAACATCGGCATGGACTACGTCGCCAAGGCCCCCAAGGACGGCTACACCTTGCTGATGGTGCACACCGGCCTGGCTTCCAACGGGCACATGTTCGCGAAGCTGCCCTATGACCCGATCAAGGACCTGGCGCCCGTGATCCGCGTGGCTGATCAGCCCAACGTGCTCATCATGAATCCCAAGTGGACGTTCAAGAACGTCGGCGAGCTGGTGGCCTATGCCAAGGCCAACCCCGGCAAGCTCAGTGTCGGCACTTCGGGCGTGGGCGGCCCGCAGGACGTGGCCGCGCGCCGCTTCATGCAGATGACCGGCACCGATCTGCTCAACGTGGCCTACAAGGGCGGGGCGCCCGCGCTGTCCGACCTGGTCGGTGGGCAGATCGACATGATGTTCGAAACCTCGCCGACCGCCGTGCCCTACGCCAAGAGCGGCAAGCTGAAGGCGCTGGCGGTCACGGGCGACAAGCGCGTGTCGACCTTGCCCGACGTGCCGACGGTGGCCGAGTCCGGCGTGCCGGGCTATCGGTTCATGGGCTGGGTCGGCTTGGTGGCGCCGGCCGGAACCCCGGCACCGGTCATCGCCAAGCTCAACGAGCAGGTGCAGGCGCTGCTCAAGAACGCCGACACCCAAAAACAGTTCACCGACCTCAGCCTGGAAGTCATCGGCGGCTCGACGGCGGACTTCACAAGTTTCGTGCGCAAGGAGTCGAACGACTACGCCCGGTTCGTCAAAGACTTCAACATCACGCCGCAATGAAAAAAGCCCCGCGATTGCGGGGCTTTTTCTTGGGCGATGGGCCGCAGGCTTACTCGACCTTGGCCTTCGCGCGCAGGTCTTCCTGGTACTTCTGCAAGCGCTGCTGCTGCAGCTGCTGCGTGATCTGCGGCTTCACTTCTTCCAGCTTCGGCAGTTGAGCCTGGCGGATGTCGTCGACGCGGATGATGTGGTAGCCGAACTGGGTCTTGACCGGGGCAGGGGTGGTCTCGCCCTTCTTGAGCTTGATCATCGCTTCCGAGAACTCGGGCACGAAGCTGGCGGGGTTGGCCCAGTCGAGGTCGCCGCCGTTGGCGCCCGAACCCGGGTCCTTGCTCTGCTTCTTGGCGATGTCTTCGAACTTGGCGCCCTTCTTCAGGTCGGCCATGATCTTCTTGGCCTGGTCTTCGGTCTCGACCAGGATGTGGCGGGCCTTGAATTCCTTGCCGCCGTTGGCTGCCACGAACTTGTCGTACTCGGCCTTCACGTCGGCGTCGGACACCGCGTTGGTCTTGCGGTAGTTCTCGAACAGCGCGCGGATCAGGATGGCCTGGCGGGCGAGTTCGAGCTGGTTCTTGTAGTCCTCGGTGGCGTCCAGGCCTTGCTTTTGCGCTTCCTGCATGAACACTTCGCGCGCCACGATTTCCTCGCGCAGCTGGCTTTGCATCTCGGGCGTCACCGGGCGGCCGGCGGCAGCCAGCTGCTGGGCCAGGACGTCCATGCGGGCCTTGGGCACCGGCTTGCCGTTCACGATGGCTGCGTTCTGCGCCAGGGCCGACAGGGGGAGTGCACCGATCAGCGCTGCGGCCGCAACGGCCTGCAAGATGTGTTTTTTCATGAAATGAATATCAGGCTGGAGAGGAAATGCGCGTGTAGGAAAAGGCGCGGGAAAGAAAGCAGGAATCAGGAGAAAAGAAGGAGAGGGTGGGCGGCCGCGGCGAACGCGGCAAGCAACCGATTGGACGACTCAGAGCACCTCGATGGCGATGGCGTGCAGACCCTGTGCGATAAAAACTTGGAGGGCATCATACACAAGCCGATGCCGCGCCACGCGGGGCTTTCCGTCGAACAGCGGGGAGGCGATGCGCACCCGGAAATGCGTGCCGTAGCCCTCGGCGTTGGCACCCGCATGGCCCGCATGGGCGGCGCTTTCGTCGATCACTTCGAGTTGCGTGGGCGAAAGCGATGCGCGCAGCGCCGCCTCGAGCGCGGCCACGGTGGGCAGGGGGAAGGTGGTGGCGTCGGTCATGCGGTCGGCTTGTCTTCTTTGAGGTGCGGCGCGATGTACAGGCCCTGCGCCACCAGGAAGACGATCGGGAACACGTAGCCCCAGAGCTTGAAGTTGACCCAGGCCTCGGTCGTGAAGTACGCCGCCACGTAGCCGTTGATGAGCGCCATGAAGAGGCAATAACCGATCCACGCCACGTTGAGCCGGCCCCAGATGCGCTCGGGCAGCTCGAGCTGTGCGCCCAGCAGCATCTTCAGGAAGTTCTTCTTCAGCGCCCACAGCGCCACCGCCAGCGCGACGGCCATGGCGCCGTACAGCACCGTGGGCTTCCACTTGATGAAGCGGTCGTCGTGCAGCACCAGCGTGAGCGTGCCGAACAGCAGGATCAGCACCAGCGTGGCCTTCTGCATCGCTTGCAGCTTGCGTTCCATGGCGTAGATGACGGCCATCTGCACCACGGTGGCGGCCATCAGAACGCCGGTGGCGGTGTAGATGTCGGCGAACTTGTAGGCGCCGAAGAACAGCAGGATCGGGAAGAAGTCGAGGAGCAGTTTCATTTCTTTTGGAAGTCGAGCGACGCCGAGTTCATGCAGTAGCGCAGGCCGGTTTCGGTGGGGCCGTCGGGGAACACGTGGCCCAGGTGGGCGCCGCAATTGGCGCACACGTTCTCGGTGCGCACCATGCCGTGCGAGCGGTCGACGATGTTGCGGATGGCGCCGGGCACCGCTTCTTCGGAGAAGCTGGGCCAGCCGCAGCCGGCGTCGAACTTGGTGGCGGCCTCGAACAGCTTGGCGCCGCAGCAGATGCAGTGGTAGGTGCCGTCGTCCCAGTGGGCTTCGTACTTGCCGGTGAAGGGACGTTCGGTGGCGGCGTGGCGCGTCACCTCGAAGGCGGCGGGTTCGGCACCCTTCTCAGCGAGCAGGGCTTTCCATTCGGCGTCGGTTTTCTGTACGGGCGTGGTCATGATGAGCAGCTGATTTCGATCGTGGAGGCCCAGTCGGGCGGGAAGCCGGCGTAGTCGTCGGCACCGGGGTGTTCTTCACATGGGGTTTGGAGCAGCGTCAGCAAGGTTGCCACACCCGCGTGGTCCTTTTGCTGACTGGCTTCGATGGCCTGCTGGCCCAGGTGGTTCCGCAGCACGAACTTGGGGTTCGACTGCAGCATCAATTTTGCCGCTTCGGCGCGCTGCGATTGTGCATGGCGCTCCGAAAAAGAGAGCATCCAGGTATCGAAGCCGGCCCGGTCGAGGAACAGGTCGCGCACCGCCTCGACGTTGCCGTCGGCCATGTGGTTCGACAGGCGGCGCCAGAAGATGGTGTGGTCGGCCTTCTCGGCGGCCATCAGCTTGAGCACGCCCTCGATCAGCGCGCGGTCGCCCTCGGCGGGTGCCGTGAGGCCCAGCTTGGCACGCATGCGGTCTTCGAAGGCGCTGGGGAACACGGTCTTGTACGACTCCAGCGCGGCCACGGCGATGTCCTGGTCGCCGATGAGCGGCAGCAGCGCCTGCGCCAGGCAGAACAGGTTCCAGTAGGCGACGTTGGGCTGCTGGTTGAAGGCGTAGCGGCCCTGGGTGTCGCTGTGGTTGCAGATGTGGCGCGGGTCGAAGCCGTCGAGGAACTGGAACGGCCCGTAGTCGATGGTGAGCCCGAGGATGCTCATGTTGTCGGTGTTCATCACCCCGTGGCAGAAGCCCACGGCCTGCCACTGGGCGAGCAGGGCGGCGGTGCGTTCGCTCACGGCCTCGAGGAAGGCGGCGTAGGCATTGCCGTTGAAGCGCGCGGTGGCGCGGCATTCGGAGTAATAGCGGTCGATGACGTAGTCGGCCAGCGCGCGCAGCTCGTCTTCGCGCTGGTTGGCGGCGAAGTGCTCGAAGTGGCCGAAGCGGATGAAGCTGGGCGCCACGCGGGTGACCACGGCAGCGCTTTCCAACTCCTCACGGCGCACGCGGGCGTCCGAGCCCGTCACGCACAGCGCGCGCGTGGTCGGAATGCCCAGGCCATGCATGGCCTCGCTGCACAGGAACTCGCGGATGCTCGAACGCAGCACGGCGCGGCCGTCGCCGCCGCGCGAGTAGGGCGTGCGCCCCGCGCCCTTGAGCTGCACCTCGAGCCCGCCCTCGGTCTCGCCGAGCAGGATCGCGCGCCCGTCGCCCAGTTGTCCGGCCCAGACGCCGAACTGGTGGCCGCTGTAGACCGTGGCGAAAGGCCGCGTGCCGACGACCGGCAGGCTGCCGGTGAGCGCGGCGAGCGTGGTGTCCGAGTCGCGCCAGCCGGGCGGCAGGCCCAGTTCGCGCGCCACGGCGTCGCTGTGGCCGACCCAGTACGGGTCGGGCAGCGGCGTGGGGCGCAATTCGGTGAAAAAAGCGGGGCCCAGCGTCGAGAAGCCGGGCTTCCAGCGCAGGCCCAGGTCGGCGACCGGGGTGTCTTCGGCTAACAAGCTCATGCCCGGATTGTCCGGCAGCGCGCGAAACCCCAGGCCGCTGAGGCCATCGGGTGCGTGAGGCGGGCGCCGCCGGTCAGTTCAGCAGTGCGCCGCGCAGCACCCCGGCGCCGTCGAGCGCCAGGCTGGCGCGGTACTGGGCCGGCGGCAGGCCGAACCAGCGCTTGCAGGCGCGAAAGAAGTTGCTGACGTCCACGAAGCCCAGCCGATCGGCCACGTCCGCGAGCGTGTGGCGCTGTTCGGCCAGGTACTGCCTGGCGAGTTCGCGGCGGGTGCGGTCGAGCAGCGCCTGGAACGACACCGACTCCTCCTGCAGGCGGCGCTGCAGCGTGCGGTCAGCCAAGCCCAGGCCCGAGGCCACGTCCTGGCGGCGCGGCTCGCCGTGCTGCAGCCGGCGCGCGATCTCGGCGCACACCAGGCTGGCGGTGGTGGTCTGGCCCAGCAGGTTGAGCTGGTCGTCGAGCAGGTGCTCCTGCATCTCGCCCAGCGCCGCGTGGTGGGTTGGCAGCGGCATGGTCATGTCAGCCGACGACAGCAGCAGGCGGTTGGCGGGCGCGTTAAAGCGGACTTCGCAGCCGAAGGCCTCGCGGTGCAGCCGGTCGTCGGCCGGCGGCGGGTAGACGAACTCCATGGCCAGCGGCTGCAGCTCGCGCCGCGTGAGCCACTGGCACTGCATGAAGACGGTGAGCAGGGCGTATTCGACGCGCTGGCGCGGGATCGGCAGGGTGCCGCCAGTGTGCTCCATGACCATCCAGCAGCCGCGCGCGTCGGACTGCAGCGAGAAGGCGGTGGCGTCGGAAATCACGGCCATGTAGCGCGTGAGCCGCGTGAGCGCCGCGCCCAGGTTCGGGCTGCAGGCCATGGCGTGGCCCACGGTGCCCAGCTTGCTGTGCGTGGCGGCCAGGTCGCGGTCCAGGCCCAGCGTGGGCCGACCGGCGTGCGCCACGGCCACCTGCCACAGCACGGAGATCTCGTCGACCGGGATGCGCGCGTTCTGGCGGTGCAGCGAGTCGGGGTCGAAGCCGGCATCGCGCAGCAGCGTGGGCACGTTCAGCCCCTCGGCCTCGAACATCGACAGCACCCCCTCCAGCCATGCGGCCGAGCTGGTGCGCAGCTCCGGCTGCGGACAGCCGGGGCGGCGCGACGGCCGGCGCGAATGGCGCGGCAGGGAGGCTTCTGAAGTCATTCGATTGGCTCGCTTGCGATAGCGGTGAAAACGGGGCCGGTTCCTAGAATTTTTCCAGTGCACGGCGGCCCGGAGTATGGGTGCCGCGCGCCAAGCCAGGAATTCCGATTAACCCGGTGTGGAGACAAAACATGAAGACAACGACAACAGCACAAAACCAGGGTGCGGCAGGACAGACGGCGATGGCGCGCGCCATCGCCACCGTGGCCACGCTGGCCGCTGCGGCGGCGCTTGCAGCCTGCGGTGGCGGTTCGTCCGGGGCGACCGCCTTTCCCGTGTTGCCGCCTGCACCGGCTCCGGCACCCGCGCCCGCTCCGGCACCCGCCGCCGACGGCCCGATGGTGCGCCAGACCACGGCCGGCAAGGTCGAGGGCACGGACGACAGCGCCAGGAATGGCACCTGGTCCTGGAAGGGTGTTCCGTTCGCCCAGCCGCCGGTCGGCGCACTGCGCTGGCGCGCACCGGTCGAGCCCGAAGCCTGGACCGGCATCCGCCCGGCCAAGGCCTTCGGCAACGCCTGCCTGCAGATCGGCCGGATCTTCAGCCCCGGCACCAGCAACACCTACGACGCCACCATCGGCACCAACCTGGGCAAGCCGGTCGGCAGCGAAGACTGCCTGTTCGTCAACATCTGGCGCCCGGCCACCACCGAGAAGAACCTGCCGGTGCTGCTGTTCATCCATGGCGGCAGCAACATTTCGGGTTACACGGCCGATCCGCTGTACGACGGCGCGGCGCTGGCCAAGGCCACCAATGCGGTGGTCATCACCGCCAGCTACCGGCTGGGCATCCTGGGCTTCCTGAACATGCCGCAGCTGCGACCGGGCGGCACGGCGGGCGACGACTCGGGCAACTTCGCGCTGCTGGACAACATGGCGGCGCTGCGCTTCATCCAGGGCAACGTCGCCAACTTCGGCGGCGACCCGGGCAACGTCACGCTGTCGGGCGAGTCGGCCGGTGCGACCAACCTGCTGGCGGTGATGACTTCGCCGATGGCCAAGGGCCTGTTCCACAAGGCCTTCGAGATGAGCGGCGGCATTTCGCTCAAGACCAATCTGCCGCCCGGGACGCTGCCGACGCTGCAGCCGGCTTCGGCCTCGCTGACGCAGGGCCAGACGATCCTCGAAAAGCTGCTGGTCGCCGACGGCACCGTGGCCGATGAAGCGGCGGCCAAGGTGCACATCGGCACGCGCTCGCCGGCGCAGATCGCCGAGTACCTGCGTGCGCAAGAGGGTGGGGCGCTGCTGACCAAGGTCACGGCAGCCGGGCAGGGCAACGTGGCGCCGATTCCCGATGGCACGGTGTTGCCGGCGGACCCGATCGCTGCCATCGCAGCCGACAAGTACGTCAAGGTGCCCATGCTCGCGGGCAATACACGGGACGAAGGCAAGCTCTTCGCGTCGCTGCTGGGCACCATCGGCTTCCCGACGTCGGGCTGGATCGTCACCGATGCCCCGCGCTTCTCGATGATGTTCAACTTCAACCCCGATGCTGCGCCCACGCTCACGGTGGACCACATCATCGACCCGTTCTACCTCCCGGTAGACAAGGCCGGCACCGGCTACAACGCGGCCACCGCGCTCATCACGAAGGGGCTCTTCGAGGCCAACCGCGACAACCTGCTCAACACCATGAAGACGCGCCAGTCGAACATCTGGCACTACCGTCTCGACTGGTCGCAGGAGGCCGCGCCGTGGAACGACGTGTACGGCGCATCGCACGCCTTCGACCTGCCGTTCGTGTTCGGCAACTTCGAGGGTTCGCTGCTCAGCAACGTGATGGGCGGCAAGGCCAACGAGAAGGGGCGCGTGGCGCTGTCGAAGGCCGTCATGGCCAGCGTCGGGGCCTTCATGCGCAACGGCGATCCGAACACGCCCGAACTCGGTGCGACCTGGGGAACGTGGCCTTCGCAGATGCTGCTGGATGCCACGCCAACGGCGGCCAAGATCACGCCGGTGAACGTCCCTTGAAGAGCCGCTTCGTTCAATCATGCAGTGCGGGTTTGTGTCATTGTGCAAGTGGCCGAAGCTTGCGTGAATCTCTCGTTCGCAACGCTTTTTGAAGTCATTTCACATAGGAGTCCGTAGATGCTGGGTTTGATGCAAGACCAACCGCTTTTGATCTCGTCGCTGATCGAGTTCGTCGAGCGCCACAACGGCGACGGCGAGATCGTCTCGCGCCGTGTCGAGGGCGATATCCACCGCTGCACCTGGAGCGACATCGCATCGCGCGCCAGGCAGGTGGCCAATGCGCTGGATGGCGAGCAGCTGCTGTTCAGCGACCGCATCGCCACCCTGGCCTGGAACGGCTACCGCCACCTGGAGCTGTACTACGGCGTGAGCGGCAGCGGCCGCGTGCTGCACACCATCAACCCGCGCCTGCACCCGGACCAGATCGCGTGGATCGCCAACCATGCCGAAGACCAGATCCTGTGCTTCGACCTGAGCTTCCTGCCGCTCGTGCAGGCGGTGCATGCGCGTTGTCCCACGATCCGGAAATGGGTTGCACTGTGTGACGCCGACAAGCTGCCGGCCGACAGCGGCGTGCCCAACCTCGTGAGCTACGAGGCCTGGATCGGCACGCAGTCCACCACCTACGATTGGCCCACCTTCGACGAGAACTCGGCCTCGAGCATGTGCTACACGAGCGGCACCACGGGCAACCCGAAGGCCGCGCTGTACAGCCACCGCTCGACCATGCTGCATGCCTACGCTGCCGCGCTGCCCGACGTCATGCGCATCTCGGCGCAAGACTCGGTGCTGCCGGTGGTGCCGATGTTCCACGTCAACGCCTGGGGCATTCCGTATTCGGCCGCGCTGGTGGGCTGCAAGCTCGTGTTCCCGGGCCCGTCGCTGGACGGCAAGTCGGTGTACGAGCTCATCGAGTCCGAAGGCGTGACCTTCGCGGCCGGCGTGCCCACCGTGTGGCAGATGATGCTGGGCCACATGCAGACCAACGGCCTGAAGTTCAGCAAGCTGAACCGCACCGTCATCGGCGGCTCGGCCTGCCCGCCGGCCATGATCACGGCGTTCCAGGAGAACTACAACGTCGAGGTGCTGCATGCCTGGGGCATGACCGAGATGAGCCCGCTGGGCACGCTGTGCACGCTGAAGAACAAGCACCTGTCGCTGCCCGCCGATGCGCAGCTGCAGATCCGCATGAAGCAGGGTCGCGCCATCTTCGGCGTCGACATGAAGATCGTCGACGGCAACGGCGACGAGTTGCCCTGGGACGGCAAGGCCTACGGCGACCTGTTGGTCAAGGGCCCCTGGGTCGTCAAGGAGTACTACAAGGGCGAGGGCGGCAACCCGCTGGTCGCCGACGCTGCGGGCCGCGGCTGGTTCCCCACCGGCGACGTGGCCACCATCGATGCCGAGGGCTACCTGCAGATCACCGACCGCAGCAAGGACGTGATCAAGTCCGGCGGCGAGTGGATCAGTTCCATCGACATCGAGAACATCGCCGTCGCGCACCCGGCCATCGCCATGGCGGCCTGCATCGGCGTGTTCCACCCCAAGTGGGACGAGCGCCCGATCATCGCGGTCGTGAAGAAGCCCGGCGCCGAAGTCACCCGCGAGGAGCTGCTGAAGTTCTACGAGGGCAAGACCGCCAAGTGGCAGATCCCCGACGACGTGGTGTTCGTGGAGGCCATTCCGATCGGCGCCACCGGCAAGATTCTCAAGACCAAGCTTCGCGAACTGCTCAAGGACTACAAGCTGCCGGGCCTCTGACGCACGGTCAAAGCCCACCCGCACTGTCGCGCACGCGATAGGAAGGCCGCCCCGGCGGCTTTCCTTCCGGGCATTCCCTGTGCGGCGAAGAAAAGGGCGCTTGTACGCTGGCGTCCCGCCTTTCAACCAGGAGACTCTTCATGCACTTCGGTATCAAGTCAGTGGCCGCCTGCGCCATGTTGGTGAGTGTTTCAGCGTCGTTCGCCCAGAAGGGCGAAACCGTCAAGATCGCCTGGCTGGACCCGCTGTCGGGTCTGATGGCGGCCGTGGGCACCAACCAGCTCAAGACGACCCAGTACCTGGCTGACGAGTTCAACAAGAAGAATGCGTCGGGCGTGAAGTTCGAGATCATCGCGATCGACAACAAGCTGAGCCCGCAGGAGACCACCGCGGCGCTGCGCTCGGCGCAGGACCAGGGCGCGCGCTACATCACCCAGGGCAACGGCTCGGGCCCGGCGCTCGCGATCATCGACGCCGTCGAGAAGAACAACGCGCGCAATCCCGGCAAGGAACTGCTGTACCTGAACTATGCGGCGGTCGATCCCGACCTCACCAACAGCAAGTGCAGCTACTGGCACTTCCGCCTCGATGCCGACACCTCCATGAAGATGGAAGCGCTGACCACCTGGATGAAGGACCAGGCCGACATCAAGAAGGTCTACATCCTGGGCCAGAACTACTCCCACGGCCAGCAGGTGTCCAAGTTCGCCAAGGACAACCTCAAGACCAAGCGCCCCGACATCCAGATCGTCGGCGACGACCTGCACCCGCTCGCGCAGGTGCGCGATTTCTCGCCGTACATCGCCAAGATCAAGGCCTCGGGCGCCGACACGGTCATCACCGGCAACTGGGGCTCCGACCTCTCGTTGCTCATCAAGGCGGCGAACGACTCGGGGCTGGACGTCAAGTTCCTCACGTACTACGCACCGGGCGCCGGCACGCCCACGGCCATGGGCGCCACCTCGGCCGGCAAGGTCTACACCGTGGCCTATGCCCACTACAACATGGGCGGCGAAATCCAGCGGCTGCTGACCGGCTACAAGAAGAAGATGAACGACGACCTGACGCAGTCCTCGATCTATCACACCTTCGCCTTGCTCGATGCTGCGTTCGTGCAGACCAAGTCGACCGACCCCGTCAAGGTGGCCGCGGCGCTCGAAGGCATGAAGATCAAGAGCTTCAACGGCGAGGTCGAGATGCGCAAGGCCGACCACCAGCTGCAGCAGGGCCTGTACATCTCGCGCTGGGAGAAGGCCAGCGCCAAGTACCCCTACGACGCCGAGAACACCGGCTACACCAACGTCCCCGTGAAGTATTACGAGTCGTATGTGGCGAGCACGCCCACGACCTGCCAGATGAAGCGCCCCTAGGCGTCTTTGTGAACGCATTTCCTACCCATCGGTAGAAGATACCTACCGCCGGGTAGCAAAAGAAGGAAATGCACTGTCGCCTGCGCGATAGATACGTGCCTTTGCAGCCCCTTCCTTACGGGCATTCCCTGAGGGGTGGGGTGGCAAAGACTTGTACGCTTGTGCAGCGTTTTTGATATCGGTTTGACCAGGAGATATAGATTGAAGTTCGCTCTGAAGATCGCTACCGCCGCCGTGCTCGCGGCAAGTGCCACCGGTGCCCTTGCCCAGAAGGGTGAGACCGTCAAGATCGCGTGGCTGGACCCGCTGTCGGGCCTGATGGCGGCCGTCGGTACCAACCAGCTCAAGACCTTCCAGTTCCTGGCCGAAGAATTCAACAAGAAGAACGTGGCCGGCGTGAAGTTCGAGGTCATCGGCATCGACAACAAGCTCAGCCCCCAGGAGACCACCGCCGCGCTGCGCTCGGCCATGGACCAGGGCGCGCGCTACGTGGTGCAGGGCAACGGCTCCGGCCCGGCGCTGGCCATCATGGACGCGCTCGAAAAGCACAACGCCCGCAACCCGGGCAAGGAAGTCGTGTACTTCAACTACGCGGCCGTCGATCCCGACCTGACCAACAGCAAGTGCAGCTACTGGCACTTCCGCCTCGACGCCGACACCTCCATGAAGATGGAAGCCCTGACCACCTTCATGAAGGACCAGGTCGACATCAAGAAGGTGTACCTGATCAACCAGAACTACTCGCACGGCCAGCAGGTCGCCAAGTACGCCAAGGACAACCTCAAGACCAAGCGCCCCGACGTGCAGATCGTCGGCGACGACCTGCACCCGCTGGCCCAGGTGCGCGACTTCGCGCCCTACATCGCCAAGATCAAGGCCTCGGGCGCCGACACCGTCATCACCGGCAACTGGGGTTCCGACCTCGCGCTGCTCATCAAGTCGGCCAACGACGCGGGCCTGAACGTCAAGTTCTACACCTACTACGCCGTGACCAACGGCACGCCGACCGCCATGGGCGCGGCCTCGGACGGCAAGGTCTACATGGTGGGCTACAGCCACTACAACGCGCCGGGCCCGATCGCGCCGATGATGAACGAGTTCAAGAAGCGCTTCAACGAAGACCTGTACACGACGTCGCCGTACACCGTGTACGCGATGCTCGCCGAAGCCTTCGTGCGCACCAAGTCGACCGACCCCGTCAAGGTGGCGGCCGCCATGGAAGGCATGAAGTTCAAGAGCTTCAACGGCGACGTCGAGATGCGCAAGTCCGACCACCAGCTGCAGCAGGGCCTGTGGATCACGCGCTGGCAGAAGGCCGACGCGAAGAGCCCGTACAGCCCGGAAAACACCGGCTACACGCTGGCACCGGTCAAGTACTACGAGCCCTACGTCTCGAGCACGCCCACCTCGTGCCAGATGAAGCGACCCGGCGGCGCCTCCTGATCGCCTGCTGATCGCCCCCTGACCGGTCGAGGCCCGACTTCAACACTCGGGCCTCTTTCTTTTTCAACCGACACGGAAGACCGATGAACGTCGAATTCTTCGTCATCTCACTGCTCAACGGCGTCAGCTACGGCCTGCTGTTGTTCATGCTGAGCTCTGGCCTTACGCTGATCTTCAGCATGATGGGTGTGCTCAACTTTGCACACGCCAGCTTCTACATGCTGGGCGCCTATTTCGCCTACACCCTGTCAGGCATCGTCGGCTTCTGGCCCGCGCTCTTTCTCTCGCCGCTGCTGGTGGGGGCACTGGGTGCGGCCTTCGAACGCTACAGCCTGCGCCGGGTCCACAAGTTCGGCCACGTGCCCGAGCTGCTGGTGACCTTCGGTCTTTCGTACCTCATCCTCGAGCTGGTCCAGCTGGTCTGGGGCCGCTCCACGGTGCCCTACGGCCTGCCCGAGGCGCTGCAGGGGCCGCTGTTCTCGCTGTACGGCACGCAGTTCCCCAAGTCGCGCTCGTTCATCATGCTGGTGGCGATGCTGATGCTGGTGTCCGTGTGGCTGCTGCTCACGCGCACCCGCATCGGCCTGGTGATCCAGGCGGCGCTGAAGCACCCCGACATGGTCGAGGCGCTGGGCCACAACGTGCCGCGCGTGTTCATGCTGGTGTTCGGCGGCGGTGCCGCGCTGGCCGGCCTGGCGGGCGTGATCGGCGGCAACACCTATGTCACCGAACCGGCCATGGCCGGTTCGGTCGGCACCATCATCTTCGTGGTGGTGGTGGTCGGCGGCATGGGCTCGCTGGCCGGCGCCTTCCTGGCGTCGCTGCTGATCGGCATCATCCAGACCTTCGCCGTTGCGCTGGACCACTCGCTGGCCACCGCGCTGCAGGCCCTGGGCGTGGCCGTGAGCGACCAGACCTTCGGCTACGAGCTGCTCAAGCTCACCATCTC
The DNA here is from genome assembly GCF_058800845.1 of Variovorax sp. GW822-FHT04E09. NCBI lineage: Bacteria > Pseudomonadati > Pseudomonadota > Betaproteobacteria > Burkholderiales > Comamonadaceae > Variovorax > Variovorax sp. GW822-FHT04E09. Next base: position 494,900 of record NZ_JBXAMR010000001.1, on the reverse strand, counting down.
GCAGGTCGCACCGATCCTGCCGTACCTGTTCCTCGTGCTGATCCTCATCTTCCGCCCGAAGGGTCTTCTGGGCACCCGGGAGGACTGACACCATGACCACCGCAACCACCACTTCACCGACGACCCCGACGCGGTACTACCGCTTCAAGCCCTGGAACATCGGGCGCTACCTGGTCTGGGCGCTGTTCGCCCTGGTGCTGATCATCTCGCCGATGCTGTTCAAGAGCAGCCTGGCGCTGACGATGCTCTCGCAGATGGGCTACCTGATCATCATCTGCCTGAGCTACAACATCCTGCTGGGGCAGGGCGGCATGCTGAGCTTCGGCCATGCCGTCTACACCGGCCTGGGCTCGTTCATCGCCATCCACGCGATGAACATGGCGACCAAGGGCGGCCCGACCATTCCGCTGGTGCTCATTCCGCTCGTCGGCGGTCTGGCGGGGATGTTCTTCGCCATCCTGCTGGGCTTCGTGACCACCAAGAAGTCGGGCACCACCTTCGCCATGATCACCATGGGCATCGGCGAGCTCGTGGCCTCGATGGCGCTGATGTTCCCCAGCTTCTTCGGCGGCGAGGGCGGCATCACCACCGACCGCGTGTACGGCCCGAGCTTCTTCGGCTTCACCTTCGGCCCGCAGATCCAGGTGTACTACCTGATCGCCGCGTACTGCTTCGTGTGCACCGCCCTGATGTATGCCTTCACCGGCACGCCACTGGGCCGCATGCTGAACGCGGTGCGCGACAACCCGGAGCGCGTGGAGTTCATCGGCTACAACACGCAGCGCGTGCGCTACTTCGCGTTCATCATCGCGGGCTTCTTCGCCGGCATCGGCGGCGGCCTGGCCTCGATCAACTTCGAGATCGTGAACGCGGCCGACAGCCTGAACGCCATCCGCTCGGGCGGCTACCTGCTGTTCACCTTCCTGGGTGGCGCGGTGTTCTTCTTCGGCCCGATCATCGGCGCGGTGCTGCTGGTGTTCGCCTCGATCCTGCTGTCCGAACTGTCGAAGGCCTGGCAGCTGTACTTCGGCCTGGTGTTCGTGTTCATGGTGATGTTCGCCCCCGGTGGCATCGCCAGTCTGGTCATGATGAACCTGCGCGTGGCCAAGTTCGGCAAGTTCAACCGCTTCTGGGGCCTGTACGCCGCGCTCGCCGTGGCCCTGGTGCCGGTGGTGGTCGGCGCTGCCGCGCTGATCGAGATGATCTATCACATCCAGCTCAACGCGGCGATGGGCCCGGATCTGAAGTTCTTCGGCACCATGCTGAACACGGCGGGCGTGACCAGCTGGCTGGGCGCCATCGCGATCCTGGCCGTCGGCCTGGGCCTGCTCGAGGTGGCACGGCGCCGATTCGTGCGGGTCTGGGGCCAGGCGCAGGAAGAGATCGAAGCAGAAATCAAACGTCGGGAGGCGGCGTAAATGAGCGCGCAATACGCATTGGAACTGAAGGCGCTGCGCAAGAATTTCGGCAAGACCGAAATCATCCGCGGCGTGGACCTGGCGGTGAAGGCCGGCGAACGCATCGCCGTGATCGGGCCGAACGGCGCGGGCAAGTCGACGCTGTTCAACCTGATCAGCGGGCGGCTCACGCCCACCAGCGGCGAGGTGCTGCTCAACGGCCAGCGCATCGACGGCAAGAAGCCCTATGAGATCAACCGCCTGGGGCTGTCGCGCAGCTTCCAGATCACCAACATCTTCCCGAAGCTCAGCGTCTTCGAGAACCTGCGCTGCGGCGTGCTGTGGAGCCTGGGCTACAAGTACACGTTCCTGCGCTTTCTCTCGAACCTGGACGACGCCAACGCGCGCACCGAAGAGCTCATCAAGCAGATCGGCCTGGAGCGCAAGCGCGACGTGCATGCGGTGAACCTCACTTATGCCGAGCAGCGCGCGCTCGAGATCGGCGTGACCATCGCCGGCGGCGCCGGCGTGATCCTGCTGGACGAGCCCACGGCCGGCATGAGCAAGACCGAGACCTCGCACTTCATCTCGCTCATCAAGCACGTCACCGTCGGCAAGACGCTGTTGACGGTGGAGCACGACATGGGCGTGGTCTTCGGGCTGGCCGACAAGATCGCGGTGGTGGTCTACGGCGAAGTCATCGCCTTCGACACGCCGGCTGCCGTGCGCGCCAATGCACGCGTGCAGGAGGCGTATCTGGGTTCGTCGGTTGCCGACGCGCAAGGGGCGGGACACTGACATGCTGAAGCTTCACGACATCCACGCCTACTACGGCAAGAGCCATGTGCTGCATGGCGTTTCCTTCGACGTCCGCCCGGGCGAGATCGTGGCCCTGCTGGGTCGCAACGGCTCGGGCCGTTCGACCACGGCCAAGGCCATCATGGGCCTGGTGCATGCCGAGGGCACGCTGCAGTGGAAGGGCGGCGACATCCTGCGTCGCAAGGCCTACGAGATCGCGCACATGGGCATCGGCTACGTGCCCGAGAACCGCGACATCTTCCCCAAGCTCACGGTGCACCAGAACCTGCTCCTGGGGCAGAAGGGCTCGGGCAAGGGCAGCCGCTGGTCGTTCGACGACATGTACGGCATGTTCCCGCGCCTGAAGGAGCGCCAGCACACCGAGGCCGGCGTGCTCTCGGGCGGCGAGCAGCAGATGCTCACGCTGTGCCGCACGCTCATGGGCGACCCCGACCTGATCATCATCGACGAGCCCACCGAAGGCCTCGCGCCCAAGATCGTCGAGCTGGTGGGGCAGTACCTGCGCACGCTGAAGGACAAGGGCATCTCGGTGCTCCTCATCGAGCAGAAGCTCACCATCGCGATGCAGATTTCGGACCGCGCGCTCGTCATGGGCCACGGCAGCATCGTGTTCGACGGGACGCCCGACAGCCTGCGCGCCGACGGCACCACCCGCAGGGAGTGGCTGGAGGTTTAAGCAAACCCCCAGGCTTCGCGCGCTTCGTGTCGCGCGCGCCAACCCCCTTGCAGGGGGCAACACCTGCGGCCCGGCAAAGCCGGTTCCGCGGTGTTCCTGGAAAGTCCGGCTCTCTCTTGAGGCCCTTGTCCCGACAGCGACTGCGTGCCATTGTTCGGCCACGCAAAACGCCTAGAATCTTCGAAAAAGAACACTCGTGCTTTTTCTTCTTTTTCTTCACACACCAAGGAACGCAGCATGACGGCTGAATACAAAGTGCTCGGCGATGTCGCCGTGATCACCCTGACCAACCCGCCGGTCAACGGTCTCGGCTTCTCGACACGCATCGGCATCACCGACGGCCTGTCCAAGGCCAATGCCGACAGCGCCGTCAAGGCCATCGTCATCACCGGCGCCGGCAAGGCGTTCTCGGGCGGTGCGGACATCAAGGAATTCGGCACGCCCAAGGCGCTGCAAGAGCCCAACCTGCTGAGCGTGATCCTCTCGCTCGAAGCCTCGCCCAAGCCCATCGTCGCAGCCATCCACTCCGTGTGCATGGGCGGCGGCCTGGAGCTGGCCCTGGGCTGCCACTACCGCGTGGCCGCACCGGGCACCAGCGTGGCACTGCCTGAAGTCAAGCTCGGCCTGCTGCCGGGCGCCGGCGGCACGCAGCGCCTGCCGCGCGTGATCGGCGTGGAAACCGCCCTGAACATGATCGTCAGCGGCGAGCCGGTGAAGAGCGAACTGCTCGCCAGCCTGCCGGGCCAGAAGCTGTTCGACAAGCTGGCCGCCTCGGCCGAGTCGGTGTTCGACGAAGCCGTCGAGTTCGCCAAGTCGGTCGCTGCCAAGGGCGGCGAGCTGCCGCTGGTGCGCAACCTGCCGTGCAAGCACCCGCAAGGCGATGCCTACTTCCAGTTCGCCAAGAACATGGTCGGCGGCATGTCGAAGAACTACCCTGCGCCGCTGAAGTGCGTCGACGCGGTGCAGGCCGCGACCAAGATGAAGTTCGACGACGGCATGGCCGAAGAGCGCCGTCTGTTCACCGCGCTGATGTTCACGCCCGAATCGCTGGCCCTGCGCCACCTGTTCATGGCCGAGCGCGCCGCGAGCAAGATTCCCGACGTGCCCGAAGACACGCCCAAGCGCGAGATCAAGGCCGTGGGCGTCATCGGCGCCGGCACCATGGGCGGCGGCATCTCGATGAACTTCCTGAACGCGGGCATCCCCGTGAAGATCCTCGAGATGAAGCAAGAGGCGCTCGACCGCGGCATTGCCACCATCAAGAAGAACTACGAAGCCCAGGTCAAGAAGGGCAAGCTCAAGCAGGACAAGTACGAGCAGCGCATGGCGCTTCTGAGCACCACGCTGAGCTACGACGACCTGAAGGACGCCGACCTCATCATCGAAGCGGTGTTCGAAGAAATCGGCGTCAAGGAAAAGGTCTTCAAGGAACTCGATCGCGTCGCCAAGAAGGGCGCCATCCTGGCCTCGAACACCTCGACGCTCGACGTCGACAAGATCGCCTCGTTCACCGACCGTCCGCAGGACGTGGTCGGCATGCACTTCTTCAGCCCGGCCAACGTGATGAAGCTGCTCGAAGTGGTGCGCGGCAAGGCCACGTCCAAGGACGTGCTGGCCACCGTGATGGCCATCGGCAAGAAGATCAAGAAGACCTCCGTCGTGTCGGGCGTGTGCGACGGCTTCATCGGCAACCGCATGATCGAGCAGTACAGCCGCCAGGCCGGCTTCCTGCTGGACGAAGGCGCCACGCCGCAGCAGGTCGACAAGGCCATCGAGAAGTTCGGCTTCGCCATGGGCCCGTTCCGCATGGGCGACCTGGCCGGCAACGACATCGGCTGGGCGATCCGCAAGCGCCGCGCCGTCGAGCGCGCCGACATGAAGTACAGCCGCACGGCCGACAAGCTGTGCGAGTTGGGCCGCTTCGGCCAGAAGACCGGGGCAGGGTGGTACGACTACCAGGCCGGCAAACGCGACGCCATTCCGTCGGAACTCGTCAACAAGATGATCGAGGACCACCGCAAGGAACTGGGCATCACGCCGCGCAAGATCTCCGACACGGAAATCGTGCAGCGCCTGGTGTTCGCCCTCGTCAACGAAGGCGCGCACATCCTGGAAGACGGCATTGCCTCCAAGTCGGGCGACATCGACATGGTGTACCTGACCGGCTACGGCTTCCCGATCTACCGCGGTGGCCCGATGCACTACGCCTCGCAGGTCGGCCTGTACAACGTGGCCGAGACGATGAAGCGCTTTGCGCAGAACCCGCGCGACGACGGCGAGTTCTGGCAGCCCGCACCGCTGATCCAGAAGCTGGTGGCCGAAGGCAAGTCCTTCAGCTGAGACGACTGAACCCGGATCAAGACCGCCCATGTTGAAACGCATCTTCCTCGGGCTGCTGCTGGTGCTCCTGGCACTGGTGGCGGCCGTGGCGGTCAAGACCTGGACCACGCCATCGCAACAACTTGCGGTGGCGCCCGCACCCAAGCTGGACATCGACCTGCAGGCAGCCGCCAAACGGCTGTCTACGGCGATCACGTTCCGCACGGTGTCGAGCATGGACGACTCGGCGGCCAACGCGGCCGAGTTCGACAAGCTCCACGCTTACCTCGAACAGCAGTACCCCAAAGTCCACGCCACCCTGAAGAAGGAAGTCGTGGGCAACAAGGCACTGCTCTACACATGGGCCGGCACCGACCCGTCCGCCAAGCCCATCGCGCTGATGGCGCACCAGGACATGGTGCCCATCGCCCCCGGCACTGAAAAAGCCTGGACGGTCGACCCCTTCGCTGGCGAGATCAAGGACGGTTTCGTCTGGGGCCGCGGCACGCTCGACAACAAGAGCAATCTTTTCGCGCAGATGGAAGCCATCGAGCTTCTCATCGGCGCCGGCTTCAAGCCGAAGCAAACCGTCTATCTGGTGATGGGCGACGACGAAGAAGTGAGCGGCCTGCGCGGCGCGCTGCCCATCGCCGAACTGCTCAAGTCGCGCAACGTGCGCCTCGATTGGGTGCTCGACGAAGGCCTGCTCGTGCTCGACGGCGTGCTGCCCGGCCTGAGCAAGCCCGCAGCGCTCATCGGCCTGGCCGAGAAGGGCTACGGCACCTTCTTCCTGTCGCTCGACACCGCCCCCGGCCATTCGTCGATGCCGCCGCAACACAGCGCCATCGGCAGCATGAGCGCCGCGCTGGCCCGGCTCGAAGCCAACCCGATGCCCGGCGGTATCCAAGGCGTGGCGGGGCAGATGTTCGGCGCGCTCGCGCCCGAAATGAGCGGCGTCAACCGCGTGATGCTGTCCAACCTGTGGCTCACCGAGTCGCTGGTGCGCGGCCAGCTCGAGAAGAGCCCGAGCAGCAACGCCATGCTGCGCACGACCACGGCGCTGACCATCGTGCGCGCCGGCAACAAGGACAACGTGCTGCCCGGCCGCGCCGAGGCTGCCGTCAACTTCCGCATCCTGCCGGGCGACAGCATCGCGAGCGTCGAGGCGCACCTGCGCAAGACGCTGGCCAACGACGACATCAAGATCAAGCAGTACCCCGGCAACTCGGAGCCGTCGCCCGTGTCGCCCACCGACAGCACCGGCTACCGTGCGATCCAGCAGGCGGTGCGCCAGAGCTTCCCCGATGCCGTGGTGGCACCCGGCCTCATGACCGCCGCCACCGATTCGCGCCACTTCAGCCTCGTGAGCGACGCCGTCTTTCGCTTCTCGCCGTTCCGCGTGAAGAGCGAAGACCTGGCGCGCTTCCATGGCAACAACGAACGCCTGGCCATCTCGAACTACGGCGAGATGATCGGCTTCTATCACCAGCTCCTGAGCAACACCAACGCTGCTCCGGCGCAATGACGACCCCGTCTTCTCCCTCTTTTCCCTTCCATCTTCAAAGGACCTCACCATGACCAGCGCCGTCATCGTTTCCACCGCCCGCACGCCGCTCGCGAAGAGCTGGAAGGGTGCCTTCAACATGACGCACGGCGCCACGCTGGGCGGCCATGCCGTGCAGCACGCGGTGCAGCGCGCCGGCATCGACCCGGCCTCGGTCGACGACGTCATCATGGGTTGCGCCACGCCCGAAGGTGCCACCGGCTCCAACATCGCGCGCCAGATCGCCCTGCGCGCCGGCCTGCCGGTCACCACCTCGGGCATGACCATCAACCGCTTCTGCTCGTCGGGCCTGCAGACCATCGCCACCGCTGCCCAGCGCATCATCGCGGGCGAGGGCGACGTGTACGTGGCCGGTGGCGTCGAGAGCATCTCGTGCGTGCAGAACGAGGCCAACACGCACATGCTGGCCGACCCGTGGCTCGTGAAGCACAAGCCCGAGATCTACTGGAACATGCTGCAGACCGCCGAGCAGGTCGCCAAGCGCTACAACATCGGCCGCGACGCCATGGACGAGTACGGCGCACAAAGCCAGCAGCGCGCCACCGCCGCGCTCGAAGCCGGCCTCTTCAAGGCTGAAATCGCCCCCATCACCGTGCTGGCCGGCGTGGCCGACCCCGTGATGGGCCTGCGCACCAAGGAAGTCACGATCGAGAACGACGAAGGCATCCGTCCCGGCACCACCAAGGAAGGCATCAGCGGCATCCGCTCGGCCATGCCCGGTGGCCTGATCTCGGCCGGCAACGCCAGCCAGTTCTCCGACGGCGGCGGCGCCTGCGTGGTGGTCGACGAGAAGTACGCCCAGCAGAAGGGCCTGAAGCCCCTGGGCCGCTTCCTCGGCTTCGCCGTGGCCGGCTGCGAGCCCGACGAAATGGGCATCGGCCCGGTCTTCGCCATCCCCAAGGTGCTCAAGCGCCTGGGCCTCACGGTCAACGACATCGACCTGTGGGAGCTGAACGAAGCCTTCGCCGTGCAGGTCATCTACTGCCGCGACAAGCTGGGCATTCCGGGCGACCGCCTGAACGTGAACGGCGGCGCCATCGCCGTGGGCCACCCCTACGGCGTGAGCGGCCAGCGCCTCACGGGCCACGCGCTCATCGAGGGCAAGCGCCGCGGCGCCAAGAAGGTCGTGGTCACGATGTGCATCGGCGGCGGCATGGGCGCTGCGGGCGTGTTCGAGGTCCTGTAACCATGTCCGGCTTGGGCAATGACCAGGAGGTCTCGCCCGAAGCCGCCCTGGCCTACGGCCGCAGCGTGCTGGCCGCGCAGCCCTTCAGCGTGCTGATCGGCGCCGAGCTGCATGCACTCGCGCCGGGCCATGCAGAGCTCCAGCTGCCGCTCGGCGCGCAGCTGAAGCAGCAGCACGGTTTCGCCCATGGCGGCATCGTGAGCTACATGGCCGACAACGCGCTGACCTTCGCGGGCGGCAGCGCCTTGCGCGTGCCGGTCGTGACCTCCGAATTCAAGATCAACTACGTGCGGCCCGCCATCGGCCAGCGGCTGATTGCGCGCGCCCGGGCCGTGCACACCGGCAGCTCGCAGGCCGTGTGCACCTGCGAGGTGGTGGCGGTGGCCGACGACGGCACCGAGAAGCTCTGCGCGCTGGCGCAGGGCACCATCGCCAAGCTGCCCGATTCCCCGAAGAAGACTTCGTCGCCCGCGAAGTCGTAGCCTGAAGAAGACATCACCATGAGCCTGCGTCCCACCCTCGACTTTCTGCTCTACGACTGGCTCGACGCCGAGAAGCTCAACCAGAGCGAGCGTTTTGCCGACCACTCGCGCGAGACCTTCGACGCCGTGCTCGACACCTGCGAGCGCATCGCGCGCGAAAAGTACGCGCCGTTCAACCGGACCGTCGACACGCAGGAGCCGCATTTCGACGGCGAGAAGGTCATCCTGCCGCAGGCCACGCACGACGCGCACAAGGCCTTCGTCGAGTCCGGCATGCTGAGCGCCGCACAGGACTACGACATTGGCGGCATGCAGCTGCCTTACACGGTGCAGGCCGCGGCCAACAGCTTCTTCGCGATGGCCTCGGTGAGCATCGGCTCGAACATGCTCACCAGCGGCAACGCCAACCTGCTCATGGTGCACGGCACCGAGATGCAGAAAGAGGTGTTTGCCAAGAATGAATTCTCGGGCCGCTGGGCGGGCACCATGTGCCTGTCGGAGCCGCAGGCCGGCTCGTCGCTGAGCGACGTGGCCACGCGCGCCGTGCCCGACGGCGCCGACCATCAAAATGACCCGCTGGGCCCGCGCTACCGGCTCACGGGCAACAAGATGTGGATCTCGGCCGGCGACCACGAGCTGACCGAGAACATCGTGCACATCGTGCTGGCCAAGATTCCCGACGAGAACGGCAAGCTCATTCCCGGTACGCGTGGCATTTCGCTCTTCATCGTGCCCAAGCGCATGGTGGACACGCAGGGCGAGCTCACCGGCGAGCGCAACGACGTGGCGCTGGCCGGCCTGAACCACAAGCTCGGCTGGCGCGGCACCACCAACACGCTGCTGAACTTCGGCGAAGGCAAGTACCCGGTCGGCGGCAAGGCCGGCGCGGTGGGCTACCTGGTCGGCTCGCCCGGCAAGGGCCTGCACTGCATGTTCCACATGATGAACGAGGCCCGCATCGGCGTCGGCACCGCCGCCACCATGCTCGGTATGGCCGGCTACTACGCCTCGCTCGACTACGCCAAGAGCCGCCCGCAGGGCCGGCTGGTGAAGAAGCCAGAGGCCGCTGGTGCCGCCGTGGTCAAGGACTCGGCCGCGCCGCAGGTGCGCATCATCGAGCACGCCGACGTGCGCCGCATGCTGCTCGCCCAGAAGGCGTACTGCGAGGGCGCGCTGGCGCTGGAGCTGTACTGCGCCCGCCTGGTCGACACGCAAAAAACCGGCGACGCCGCGCAGGCCGACGACGCCCGCCTGCTGCTCGAAGTGCTCACGCCCATCGCCAAGAGCTGGCCCAGCGAGTGGTGCCTGGAGGCGAATTCGCTGGCGATCCAGGTGCACGGCGGCTACGGCTACACGCGCGACTTTCCGGTGGAGCAGTACTGGCGTGACAACCGCCTGAACATGATCCACGAGGGCACACACGGCATCCAGGCGGCCGACCTGCTGGGCCGCAAGGTGCTGATGGAAAAGGGCCGCGGCCTGCAGCTGCTGGCCGGGCGCGTCACCGAGACCATCGGCCGCGCGGCCAAGGTGCCCGCGCTGGCGCCGCACGCCAAGGCGCTGGGTGCCGCGCTACAGCACATCGGCAGCGCCACGGAGGCGGCCTGGTCCACCGGTGACCCGGCCGACGCGCTGGCCAACGCCGTGCCCTACATGCAGGCCTTCGGCCACACGGTGCTGGCCTGGCTCTGGCTCGACGTGGCGCTGCGGGCGCTGGAAATCGACGCACAGAAGGCGAGGGCGGTAACAGCTGGCAAGATCGGCGCCACGGACTATTTCTTCCACTACGAGCTGCCGAAAATCGGTGCCTGGCTCCAGGTGGTCGAAACCCGTGACCCGACCTGTACCGCTTTGCCCGAGGACGCTTTCTGACAATGGCCAACGCCGCCCCGAACTCACCCCCGCCCGCCGCCCAACCGCCGAAACCACCCAAGCCGCATGCGCGGCTCGAGAAGTGGATCTGGATCCTGATCTACGGCGGCCTGTTCCTCGTGATCCTGGGCATCGCCACGGGCCGCACCGAGCCCACGCTGGGCTGGTCGATGGCCGTGCCCGGCGTCGTGGTCGCCGCGGTGGGCGTCGTGCTCATCTACGTGCGTTCGCGGCTCAAGTAAGAACAAGGCAAGGACCGACCATGCTCAAGCACATCGTGATGTGGAAGTTCAAGGAGCACGCCGAGGGCGCCGACAAGGCGACCAACCTGCTCAAGGCCAAGGCGCTGCTCGATGCCTGCGCGACGCTCTCGCCCGGCACGCACCGTTTCGAGGTGGTCATCGCCCAGCCCGGGCTCGAGGCCACCTACGACCTGATCCTCAACTCGGAATTCACCGACGCCGCCGCGCTGGCGGCCTATGCGGACCATCCCCAGCACGTGGCCCTCAAGCCCTTCATCGGCGCCGTGCGCGAAGCCCGCCAGTGCATGGACTATGAGCTCTGAACCCCACGCGCCCGACGCCACGGCCTCACCGGCCGAGCGGCGGGCGTTCGGCCGTGCGCAGCGCCAGCGCTGTGCGCTTGGCCAGTGGGCGCAGGTGCCCCGGCCCGACGCCACCGACCGCGATCCGCTCGGCTGGCTGAAGGCGTCCAACCGCGGCCGCGTGCCCGAGCTGGTGCCGGTGCGCCACGGCCGCATGCTGGCCAGCCCCTTCACGTTCTACCGCGGCGCCGCCAGCCTGATGGCGAACGACCTCGCCAGGCTGCCGCACAGCGGCATCGCGACGCAGCTGTGCGGCGATGCGCACCTCGCGAACTTCGGCTTCTTTGCCAGCCCCGAGCGCGCGCTGGTCTTCGACATCAACGATTTCGACGAAACCCTGCAAGGGCCCTTCGACTGGGACGTGCGCCGGCTGGCCACCTCGTTCGTGGTGGCCGCGCGCGACCGGGGTTTCAAGCCGCGCATCGGGCGCGAGGCCGTGCAGCAGCTGGCCGAGGCCTACCGCGACCGCATGCGGGCCTTCGCGCGCATGGATACGCTGGAGGCCTGGTACGCGCGGCTCACGTCGCAAACCCTGCTGAAGCTCGGTGCCGAAGACGCGACCGAGCTCGCGGTCATCAAGAAGGCGCGCCGCAGCACCTCGCGCGTGTTCGCCGACAGCGCAACCGAGACGGTCGACGGCCGCCTCATGATCCGCGACCAGCCGCCTTTCGTGTACCACGACGCCCGTGCGACGGCGCGGGAGATCAAGCGCTTCCGCGCCGGGCTGCCGGCCTTCCTGGCGCAGTACCGCGCCAGCCTGCCGCCCGAGCGCCAGCGGCTGTTCGACCGCTACGAGCTGCACGATGTCGCGGTGCTCACGCCCGGCGTCGGCTCGGTCGGCCGGCGCTGCTTCCTGCTGCTGTTCGTGGCCGACCGCGCGCACCCGCTGTTCCTGCAGTGCAAGGAGGCCGGCGAGTCGGTGCTCGAAGCCCCGCTGGGCGCGGCACCGGACACAGCGTCGCCGGGCCAGCGCGTAGTGCAGGGCCAGCGGCTCGCACAGGCCGCCAGCGACGTCTTCCTGGGCTGGGCCCAGGGACCGGGCGGGCGCGGCTTCTACGTGCGGCAGCTGCGCGACATGAAGGCCTCCTACAAGCTCGAGGACTTCAAGCCGGTCGACCTGCTCGAGTTCGCCGAGGCCTGCGGCTACAGCCTGGCCCGCGCGCATGCCAAGGGCGGCGACGCCTGGGCTATTGACGGCTACCTGGGGCGCTCCAGGAGCTTCAACACGGCGCTCGCCGATTTCGCCGAAGGCTATGCCGACGTGAACCAGGCCGACTGGCGCCGGCTGAAAAAAGCCGTGGCCGCCGGCAAGGCCGCCGCCGTCGAGGCCGACGACATCGCGTCCTGACGGCCCGAAGCCACCGCCTTCATCGCCAACGCAACCCTCTTCTTTCATCATCCACACCGGAGACACCGACATGACGAAGCCACGCACCACCCAACAGCTGTTCGACCTCACGGGTCAGACGGCGCTCATCACCGGCGGCTCGCGCGGCCTGGGCCTGCAGATGGCCCATGCGCTGGGCGAAGCCGGCGCGAAGATCATGCTGAGCTCGCGCAAGGCCGACGACCTGGAACAGGCCGCCGCCGAGCTGCAGGCCGCCGGCATCGACGCGCGCTGGATCGCCGCCGACTGCTCGAAAGAGGAAGACACCCGCCGCCTGGCCGACGAGACCCTGCAGCGCATGGGCGGCATCGACATCCTCATCAACAACGCCGGCGCCAGCTGGGGTTCGCCGGCCGAGAGCCATCCGGTCGAGGCCTGGGACAAGGTGATGAACCTCAACGTGCGCGGCTACTTCATCCTCGCGCAGCAGGTTGCCAACGGCTACATGATCCCGAAGAAGCGCGGGCGCATCATCAACATCGCCTCGATCGCGGGCCTGAACGGCAACCCGCCCGGCATGCAGACGCTGGCCTACAACACCTCGAAGACCGCGGTGATCGGCTTCACGAAGACACTGGCCGCCGAATGGGGCAAGTACAACATCAACGTCAACGCGATCTGCCCGGGCTTCTTCATGACGAAGATGGCCGCCGGCCTGATCAAGACCCTGGGCGAAGAGCACATGGCCGCTTCGGCACCGCTGGGCCGCCTGGGCGACGACGAAGACCTGAAGGGCCTGACGCTGCTGTACGCGAGCGATGCCGGCAAGCACATCACCGGCCAGTGGGTCGCGGTCGATGGCGGCGTGAGCGTGGTGCTGGGTGCGGCCTGACATGTCCGATTCGCCTGAAAAGTCCAGCGACATCAACATCCGCTCGTACACGAGCCAGATTCCGTTCGCGCGCCACCTCGGCTTCGAACTCACGAAGTTCGAGGACGGCCAGTCCGAGATCATCTACACCGCCAAGCCCGAGCACCTGAACACTTTCGACGTGACGCACGGCGGCGCCTGCATGACGCTGCTCGACATCGCCATGGCGGCCGCTGCGCGCAGCGTGGCGCCCGAGACCGGCGTGGTCACCATCGAGATGAAGACCAGCTTCATGCAACCGTCGGTCGGCCCGCTGCACGCACGCGGCACGCTGCTGCACCGCACCGCGACGCTGGCTTTCACCGAAGCCAAGATCTACGACGAGCAGGAGCGCGTGTGCGCCCATGCCACCGGCACCTTCAAGTACGTGAAGCGCCGGCTGCCGACCGGCCCCGCGAGCGCGAACGCGATGCGTCCGCCATCCACCGACTGACATCCCATTTCCCCGGAGACTTCCATGCCCACCAACAAGCAGATCCACCTCGACAACCGCCCCGAGGGCGAAGCCACGGCCAGCAACTTCAAGCTGGTGACTGTCGAGACGCCCGCGCTCGCCGACAACCAGGTGCTGGTGCGCCACCACTACATGAGCCTCGACCCGTACATGCGCGGTCGCATGAACGACGCGAAGAGCTACGCGCAGCCGCAACCCGTGGGCCAGGTGTTCCAGGGCGGCACGGTGGGCGAAGTGGTCGAGAGCAAGCACCCCAAGTTCGCCGTGGGCGACAAGGTCGTCGGCTTCGGCGGCTGGCAGGAATACAGCGTGGTCGATGCCTCGCAGCCCGGCGCGCTGAAGAAGGTCGACACCACGCGCGTGCCGCTGTCGCACTACCTCGGCGCCGTCGGCATGCCCGGCGTGACGGCCTGGTATGGCCTCGTGAAGATCATTGCGCCCAAGGCCGGCGAGACCGTGGTCATCACCGCCGCCAGCGGCGCCGTGGGCAGTGCCTTCGGTGCGCTGGCCAAGGCGCGCGGCTGCCGCGTGGTCGGCATCGCGGGCGGCCCCGACAAGTGCAAGTACGTGACCGACGAGCTCGGCTTCGACGCCTGCATCGACTACCGCCAGCACCCCGACGTGAAGACCATGAGCGCCGCGCTCAAGGAAGCCTGCCCGAACGGCATCGACGGCTACTTCGAGAACGTCGGCGGCTACATCTTCGACGCCGTGCTGCTGCGCACCAACGCCTTCGCGCGCGTGGCGCTGTGCGGAATGATCGCGGGCTACGACGGCCAGCCGCTGCCGCTGGCGAACCCGGCGCTGATCCTCATCAACCGCCTGAAGATCGAGGGCTTCATCGTCAGCGAGCACATGGAAGTGTGGCCCGAGGCGCTGACCGAACTCGGCACGCTGGTGGGCACCGGCAAGCTCAAGCCGCGCGAGTCGATCGCGCAGGGCATCGAATCCGCCCCTGAAGCCTTCCTGGGTTTGCTCAAGGGCAAGAATTTCGGCAAGCAACTCGTCAAGCTGATCTGATGCACTGAAACGCACGGCAAGGAGGCCGGACATGGACATGACGCACGAGGTCTTCAACCAGCCCACGCCGCTGGTCGACTACAACCTCTTCGACACCCACCGCCCCCTGCGCGATGCGCTGAAGTTCAACGCGCCCGCGCTGCAGACCACGCAGCTGCACGAGCTGGGCGCCACCCTCGGTTCGGCCGCCATGCAGACGCATGCGCGGCTGGCCAACATCCACACGCCCGAACTCCACACGCACGACCGCTTCGGCCGTCGCGTCGACGAGGTGGAGTTCCATCCGAGCTACCACGCGCTGATGACCGCCGCGGTGGGTGCGGGCCTGCACGGCACGCCGTGGACCGGCACGTCGGCTTCGCCACACGTGCTGCGCGCCGCGGGCTTCATGCTCTTCACCGAGCTGGAGCCGTCCATCCTGTGCCCGATCTCGATGACCTACGCCGTCACGCCCGCCTTGCGCGGCAACGCAGGCGTGCATGCCGACTGGGGCCCGAAGCTCGCCAGCCTCTGGTACGACCCCGCGCTGAAGCCGCTGCACGACAAGCCCGGCGTGACCATGGGCATGGGCATGACCGAGAAGCAGGGCGGTTCCGACGTGCGGGCCAACACCACGCAGGCCGTGCGCGACGGCAGCGACGCCTGGGGCGAGCGCTACGCCATCACCGGCCACAAGTGGTTCTTTTCGGCGCCGATGTGCGATGCCTTCCTCATCCTTGCGCAGGCACCGGCCGGGTTGTCGTGCTTCTTCCTGCCGCGCGTGTTGCCCGATGGTTCGCGCAACGCCATCCACATCCAGCGCCTGAAGGACAAGCTCGGCAACAAGGCCAACGCCAGCTCCGAGGTCGAGTTCCACGGCGCCAGCGCCTGGCTGGTGGGCGAGGAGGGGCGCGGCATTCCGCAGATCCTCGAGATGGGCACGATGACGCGGCTCGACTGCTCGCTCGGCACCAGCGGCCTCATGCGCCAGGCATTGGGCATTGCGCTGAACCACACGGCGCAGCGCCAGGCCTTCGGCAAGCCGCTGGTCGAACAGCCGCTCATGAAGAACGTGCTGGCCGACCTCGCGCTCGAAAGCGAAGCCGCCACCGCCCTGGCGATTCGCCTCGCACGGGCCTTCGACCGCCAGGCCGACGCGCACGAGAACCTGATGGCGCGCCTGCTCACGCCGGTCGCCAAGTTCTGGATCTGCAAGCGCGGCAGCCACTTCGCGCAGGAGGCCATGGAGTGCCTGGGCGGCAACGGCTACGTGGAAGAGGGCGGCGAGGGCATCCTCGCGCGCATCTACCGCGAGATGCCGCTCAACTCCATCTGGGAGGGCGCCGGCAACATCATGGCGCTCGACCTGCTGCGCGGCCTGCGCAAGGGCGACGCCGTGGCCGCGCTGGCGCACGAACTGGCCCCCGCGCGCGGCCAGCAGGCCGCCCTCGACCGCCTGGCCGACGCCTTGCCCGCACGCATCGAGGCCATGGCCTCCGAGACCGAGGCGCGCCGCCTCGCGCAGGACGTGGCGCTGGCCGTGCAGGCCGCCTTGCTGGTACAGACCGCGCCCGCCGCCGTGGCCGATGCCTTCTGCGCCTCGCGCCTGGGCGGCGACTGGGGCCAGGCCTTCGGTACGCTGGGCGCGGGCACCGATTTCGATTCGATCATCCAGCGGGCGCAGCCGCGCTGAGCCCCGACAAGAACACCTCCACGAAAGACACCATGGCCGACCTCATCCTTCACCACTACACCACCTCGCCGTTCTCGGAAAAGGTGCGCACGATCCTCGGCGCGAAGAAGCTGCCGTGGAAGTCGGTCTTCATTCCGCCGATCATGCCCAAGCCCGATGTGGAAGTGCTCACCGGCGGCTACCGCAAGACGCCGTTCCTGCAGATCGGCGCCGACATGTACTGCGACAGCGCGCTCATCGCCGACGTGCTGGAGCACCTGCAGCCCGAGCCCACGCTCTACCCGCAGCCCGAGAAGGGCATGTCGCGCATCCTCGCGCAGTGGGCCGACACCTCGCTGTTCTGGGCCGCGATGGCCTGGAGCCTGCAGCCCAAGGGCGCTGCCGAGGTGTTCGCCAAGGCGCCGCCCGAAGCCATCAAGGCCTTCGGCGAAGACCGCGGCAAGATGAGCGCCGGCAACATGACGCGCCTGCGCCCGGCCGACGCCACCGGCGCCTACAAGTCGTACCTGCGCCGCCTGTCCGACATGCTCGACGACAAGCCCTTCCTGCTGGGCGAAGTGCCATGCATCGCCGACTTCTCGGCCTACCACCCGCTGTGGTACACGCGCCGCATCGAGGCGGTGAAGGGCATCCTCGACCTGACGCCCGCGGTGCTCGACTGGATGGACCGCATGGCGGCCATCGGCCACGGCACCTCGTCGAAGTTCTCCAGCGACGAGGCCATTGCCGTCGCCAAGGCCGCCACGCCGCACACGCTGCTGACCGACAGCACCTTCCAGGACGACCACGGCATTGCGCTGGGCAGCGCCGTCACCATCCGCGCCGAGAGCTTCGGCCTCGAAGAGACGGCGGGCACGCTGGTGGCCGCCACGCGCACGCACTACACGCTGGAGCGCAGCAGCGAGCGCACGGGCACGGTGCATGTGCACTTTCCGCGCATCGGGTATGTGTTGAAGAAAGCAGAGGCCTGAAAACGCCCGACGCGGGCGCGGGTCGGGGCACCTTCGTGACTGCGCCGGCGCGCGTTCCGTATTTCAATAGCGGCTTCCGCTTCAACGTCAGAGACAAGGACACCGGCAAATGATCCAGGACTTCAAGGGCAAGACCGCCGTACTCACCGGCGCAGGCTCGGGCTTCGGCCTCGAATGCGCGCGCATCGGCGCCGCCCGCGGCATGAACCTCGTGCTGGTCGACGTGCAGCAGGACGCACTCGACAAGGCCAAGGCAGAAATGGAAGCCTTGGGCGTCCAGGTGCTGGCGCGCAAGGTCGACGTGTCGGATGCGGCCCAGATGGAAGCGCTGGCCGCCGCCGTCAAGGAGCGCTTCGGTGCGCCGCACTTCGTGTTCAACAACGCCGGCGTGGGCGCCGGCGGCCTGGTGTGGGAAAACACCGTGGCCGACTGGGAATGGGTGCTGGGCGTCGACCTGTGGGGCGTGATCCACGGCGTGCGCCTGTTCACGCCCATGATGCTCGAGGCCGCCGCCAAGGACCCGAGCTACCGCGGCCACATCACCAACACTGCCAGCATGGCCGGCCTGCTCACGCCGCCCAACATGGGCATCTACAACGCGGCCAAGGCCGCCGTCGTGAGCCTGACCGAAACCATGTACCAGGACCTGAACCTGGTCACCGACCAGATCGGCGCCAGCCTGCTGTGCCCGTACTTCGTGCCCACCGGCATCACGAGCAGCGAGCGCAACCGCCCGAACGCACCGAAGGACACCGAGCTCACCAAGAGCCAGCTCATCGGCCAGGCCATGAGCAACAAGGCGGTGAGCAGCGGCAAGATCACGGCCGCCGAGGTGGCGCACAAGGTGTTCGAGGCCATCAGCGACAACCAGTTCTACGTGTTCAGCCACCCGAAGGCGCTGGGCAACGTGAAGAGCCGCATGGAGAACATCGTGTCGATCACCAACCCGGCCGACCCATTCCTCGAACGCCCCGAGATCGGGCAAAAGCTGCGCGAGCAGCTGCGTTCCGCCTGATCCCTTCCTGAGGCGGTCCCTCGCGGGCCGCCTTCAGCCGGCCTGCACCTTCGCCTGCAGGTCGCGCACCAGTTGCTCGATGCCCGACAACGCCTCGGCCATCGAGCGCTCCAACAGGTCGCCCCGGTCTTCCGCGTGCTCGACCGCGATGTCGTGCACCTCGCGCAGCCCGACCAGGCCCAACGCGGCCTTCACCCCCGGCACCAGGAAGTTCAGATGAGCCTGCATGCCGCCGGGCCCGAAGCCGCTGCTGCCGTGCGCGGTGAGCAGCACCGTGCGGCGCGGGCGCTCGGCCAGCAGCGGCACATAGGGGTCGTCCAGGCTCGGGTCCATGTCGAAGGTCTCGCCGACGCGCACGATGTTGTCGATCCACGCCTTCACGGTGGCCGGGGCGCTGTAGTTGTACATGGGCGTGCCCATCACGATCACGTCGGCGCGGCGCAGCTCGGCAATGAAGGTGTCGCTCTCGGCCAGCACCTCGTGCATCCAGGGCTCGCGCGCTTCGGCGGGCGTGTAGGCGCTGTGGATCCAGTCGCCGGTGACCGCCTGCGGCGGCGCGATGCCGAAGTCGCGGTAGATCACCTCGTCGTGCGGGCGGGCCGCCTGCCAGGTGCTGACGAAGTGGTGGCTCAGGCGACGCGAATGCGAGCCGTGGACGACGGCGCCCGAACGGCCGGAACGGGGGCTGGCATCGATGTGGAGCAGGGTGGTGGTGGTCATGGCGTGGTCCTCGGTTGGATGAAGGGAATTCAGCTGTCTGCTTGACACGGTTCCCAATCTATCGAAGCATTCATGGCCGGACAAACGACGAATTTTTCTCGCTGCAGAAAATTCAATTCATCTATCAGCACGCCATGGCCCTCCTGCATTCCCTGCCTCCGCTGGCCTCGCTGCGCGCCTTCGAGGCCGCCGCGCGCCATTGCAGCGCCAAGCTCGCGGCGAACGAGTTGTCGGTCACGCCCACGGCCATCAGCCACCAGGTGCGCCAGCTCGAAGAGTCGCTGGGCGTGGCGCTGTTCGTGCGCCAGCCGCGCCAGCTCGTGCTGACGCCGCAGGGCCGCGAGCTGCAGGCGGTGCTGAGCGATTCGTTCGCTGCCATGGCCCAGGCCGTGGCACGCCTGCGGGCGCCGCCGGAGCGCAGTGCCATCACGCTGTCGACCACGCCCGCCGTGGCCGCGCGCTGGCTGCTGCCGCGCGTGGGGGCGCTGCGCGCGGCGCACCCCCGGCTCGACCTGCGCATCCACGCCTCGCACGACGCCGTGCCGCTGGACGGCCTCACGGCCGACGTCGCCATCCGCTACGGCAAGGGCCAGTGGCCGGGCCTCGTGGCCGAGAAGCTGTTCGACACCGTCTTCGCGCCGGCCTGCAGCCCCGCGCTCAAGCTGCGCCGCCCGGCCGACCTCGTGAAGCACACGTTGCTGCATTTCGCCGTGCCGAACAGCAAGACCCAGCCGGGCACCTGGGCCGCATGGCAGCAGGTGGCCCAGGTGCCCGGCCTGGACGTGTCGGCCGGCCCCGTGTTCTCCGACGAGACCCACACCGTCTCGGCCGCGCTGCAGGGGCAGGGCGTGGCGCTGATGGGCCTGGCGCTCATCGCCGACGAGCTGCGCGCGGGCAACCTCGTTCAGCCCTTCGGGCCGGTGCTGCAGGGCTCGCCGTTCTACCTAGTGTGCCCGCAGGCGCGGCGAGACGATCCGAACGTGGCGGCGGTGTTCGAGTGGGTGAAGGGGTTGTCGCCGCTGGACGCAGCCGCCGCCGGGCGCTGACCCTGCTACTGCAGACCAGGCGCCGCCGGCGTCTCGAACCCGCGCTGCAACAGCAACGCCGACAAGCGCGCACAGGTCTGGCGATCCGGCGCGCCGAGCACGACCGACACCAGCCGGCGCTGGTCGCGCTGCGCGGTGGCGATCAGGTGCGCGCCCAGGCCCGGTAGCGAGCCGGTCTTCAGGCCGTCCACGCCGGGCACGCGGCCCAGCAGCAGGTTGGTGCTCGGGGCTTCGGCGGGCACGCCGTCGAGTCGGTCCTTGCCGGCCATCTCGAGCAGTGACGGAAAGTCGCGCAGCACGTGGCGCGCCATCGTGAGCATGTCGACCGCGGTGGTGCGCGCCGTGCGCACCAGGCCGGCGGGGCAGGCGAAGTGCGTGTCGTGCATGCCCCAGGCCTGCGCCTGGCGGTTCATCGCCGCGACGAAGCTGTCGAAGTCGCCGCTGTGCCACGACGCCAGCGTGAGCGCCGCCTTGTTGGACGACACGACGAGCGCCGCTTCGAGCAGGCGATGCACGGGCAGCGGCGGCGCACCGGCCGCATACAGCGCGGCCGACGGATCGTCGCGCGCGGGCACGGGGTCGACGGGCACCTGCACGGCTTCGGCATGGCGGTCGAGCCGGTCGTCGCGCAGCTTCTGCTCGACCAGCGCGGCGGTGACCAGCTTCGACAGCGAGGCGGGCACAAAGCTGTGTTCTGAAGGCTGATGCGTCAGCAGCCGGTCGTGCGTGAGGTCGTACAGCACCCAGCTCGGCGTGGGCTGCGCGCTCTCCGCCGGCGAACCGGTGCGCCGGATCACGACGGCGGGCGGCTGGGGCATGGGGGGAAGCACGGGCGGTTTCGGCATTGCTGCAGCAGCAGCCGCCGCGGCCGCGCGTTCGCGCGCGAGGCGTGCCTGTCGTTGCTGCTCCTTTTCCTTTTCTTCTTCCTGCCGCTCGGTCATGGTGCGCACGATCTGCCACAGCCCCGTGCCGTTGGAGCTCTTGAAGAGCACGGTGTCGTCGGTGGCGACCTGTTCGAGCAGCGCGCGCTCCAGCGCCTCCAGCGTATCGAAGGCCTGCACGGTCGCACCCTGCGGCAAGGCGGCGGCGAGGCGGTCGTGCAGCCGCGCCATGCACTCGCCCAGCAGGAACACGCGCGCCGGATGGCACTGGACGATGGGCTCGACGAGCGCATCGTGGTGGCGCTGCGTGTCGTCGCCCAGCTCCTTCATGTCGCCGAGCACGAGCAGCTTGCGCCCCTGTTCGTCGGGCCGGTCGGCCAGCGAAGCCAGGGCCGCCGTCATCGACAGCGGGTTCGCGTTGTACGACTCGTCGATGACGCGAAAGCGCCTGTGGCCGAGCGTGAACGACAGCTCCTGGCCGCGCCCCTTCACGGCGGCGAACGAGGCCAGCTGCTCGGGCACGCGCCCGCTGTCGAGCGACAGCGCATGCGCCACGGCGAAGCACACGAGGCTGTTGACGGCCATGTGGCGGCCCTTGGCGCCGAGCGTGTATTCGAAGCGCTGGCCGTCGCTGTGGGGGCGGCGGGCGCGGACGTGGCCGGTGGCCGGGTCGTGCGCGTCGAGCCGGAAGTCGGCCGATGCGGCGCTGCCGTAGGTCAGCACGCGCAGCTCGCGCGCCCGCGCACGCTCCACGAGGTAGTCGAAGTGGTCGGTGTCGGTGCAGATCACGGCCCAGGCACCGGGCTGCATGCCCTCGAAGATGTTGGCCTTGCGGCGCGCGACGTCCATCACGGTTTCGCCTTCGCCCAGGTGCGAGGCCGTGATGTTCGTGAGCACGGCCAGGTCGGGCCGCACGCGCTTGATGTTCTGGTAGTCGACCGCGTTGATCGCGCTGACGGCCACCTCCAGGATCACCAGGTCGGTCTGCGCGGGCGTGTTGGCCAGCATCGACAGCATGCCCACGCGCGAGTTGTAGTTGTCGATGGTCGCGAAGCGCGTGTGCGTGGGCGCGAAGGCGTGGTCGAGCATGTGGCACACCGAGGTCTTGCCCGCGCTGCCCGTGATGCCGATGACCTTGCCCTGCAGCCGTTCGCGCGCGGCAATGCCCAGCTCGACCAGCGCCTGGATCGGGTCGTCGACCAGCAGCACCGGGAAGTCGGGCGCCAGGCCCGGGACGGGCTTGCGCAGCACCGCGCCGGCCAGCGTGGGCTGCATGCGCGCGACCGACTCCGACCAGTCCCAATTGCGCTCGCTCTCGTTGTCGCCGAAGCGCTCGTGGGTCGCGAGGGTCCAGTAGTCGGAGGCGACGAACATCGTGGGCGGCGGCACCAGCGGCGTGTGGCCTTCGCCGCGCGTGAGCGAGCGAATGAACCAGCCCGGCGGCGGGGCCACATGCCAGGTGCCGCCCGTCACGGCTTCGATCTGCGCGGCGTTCCAGGTCTGGCGCGACTCGCCCGGCTGGTCGGGCGGCAGCGACGCGGGCGCGACGACGCGGTAGCGCGGCACCGGCGGATAGCGCCACATCGGCGCCGGCGACGCCTTGCCTTCCTGCACGACGAAGTCGAAGAAGCGCGGCATGCGCAGGCGCTCGATGCGCTGGCCGGGGCCGATCAGGCCGGCTTCCATCTGCATGTCGACGTCGTACAGCCGCGTGGCCAGCGGCGGGCGCAGCACGTGGACGTCGCGGTAGACCTTGCCCGGCGTCCACCGGCTGACGGGATGGCGGCCCTGGCAGGGCGCATGGCCGGTCGACAGGCCCCAGGCCGGCGCGGTGACGCAGGTGGCGGGGCGCGTGCCGATGTCCAGGCGCCAGTCGGTGTCGACGGGCGCGTCGGCCTGCCACCAGGTCTCGACGGTGAGCGGGCCGGGGCCGGTCATCTCGCGCGGGCGCACGCGCGCACCGAGCAGGCGCAGCGGGCCGAGCGTGAGCGGGTGGGTGAAGCGGACGTCGCGCGGCACGGCATCGAGCACCGCGTCGACCAGCGGCTGCCGCGCGGCGGTGCGCACGGCCTCGGCCAGGGCCTCGTCGCGCAACGGCGCGCCGGCCGGCGACTGCATCAGCTTCAGGCAGGCCATGGCGTCGGCAAGCGCCTGCGCCGTGTCGCCGAAGAAGCTGCCTTCGACGGCCGCCGGCTGCGCGAAGAACATCGCGCGCTCGGGCCCGGCGTGGCTGTCGGCGAGGCGCTGCATGCTGTGCAGCAGCGCACGGTGCAGCGCGACGCGGTCGAGCCCGTCGAGCAGCGGCTGCTCGGCGGGGTTGGCGTCGAGCCGCGCGACCAGTTCGGCGCCGGCCGCCAGCTGGGCCGGCAGGGCCGCCACGGCGGTGGTCTGTGCGAGCGCGAAGTCGAGCGAAGCGTGGAGGTTCTGCAGGCCGAACTGGAAGTGGCGCGGCTCGGGCCGGTAGCGCGCGAACGCGCTGGTGGCGCGGCACAGCGCGTGGTCTTGTGCGTTGGCGTAGCTGGCGGCGACGAAATGCTCGAAGGCCTTTTCGACGGCGCCGAACCAGCGGCGGTTGCCCGTGAGGCCGTACAGACGCAGCAACGCGACGACGGCCTGGTCGTCCTCGCGCGCATCGCCGGGCGCTTCGGCCTTCTCGGCCATCGACGGGTGGTGCAGCGTGTGGGCGAAGCGGCCGGAGATCGGGTCCTGCATGTGCAGCACGGTGCGCGCGAGCTGGTCGAGCAGCGGCAGGTAGCGCCGGTCGCGGCTGAGCTCGGTGTAGCGCACCAGCGCGCCGATGCAGGCGGCGTTGGCGCCCAGCGAGGTGTCGTTGCTGCCGGGCTCCACGAGGCAGGCGACGTGCGTGCCGTTGGGCAGCGCGGCCGGCCGGATCAGTGTGCGCGTCAGCCGCGCGAGCGCGCGGTGGATCGCGGCCTGCCGGGTTTCGGCCTGCGCCGGGTCCCAGGCCTCCAGCAGCGCGCGCACGGCGTGGGCGTGGTCGGCGGCGCGGGGGGCGTCGGCATCGGGCGTGCTCGGTGCGAGCGTGCCGTCTGCTTGCACGCGGGCGGCGAGATGGTCCGCGCCGGCCGCGACGAGGCGGCGCAGCAAGGCCACGTCGATGGGCTGCAGTTCGCGATGGCCGTCGGCGGCGAGGACGTGCACGCCACTGGCGTCCACGTGCACCGCGCGGGTCTGGAAGGCCCACACGGTGGTGTCGTCGTCGGTGGGGGCGTTGAGGAGGCGCCGGCGCTGGCTGTCGACCTGCGGGGCGAGCAGGGCGGACTCGCATCGCGCGTCGAAGGCCAGGCCTTCGGTGGCAGGGAAGTCCAGGCCGTCCTTGAACGTGGCCCAGCGCAGCGGACGCAGGCGGCGGACCCAGTCGACGCGCAGGTCGCGCGGCACGCCCGTGGCCTGCGCCTCGAGCGCCCGCGTGCCTTGTGCCCAGGCGGCTTCGAGGTCCATGCCGCGTCCGGACAGCACCCGTGCCTGCGTCGTGCCGTCGCTCCAGGCGAAGAAGACGAGACAGTCCTCGAGGCCTTCGGCGGCGGGCGTCTCGTCGGGGTTCGATGCGGAGTGCAGGCCCTGCCAGGCGCTGCCCAGAAGATCGGAGAGACTCACGGCGTTGTGTCCTGTCCTGCCCGACTCGCGGCGGGTGCGGTTACAAATGGCGTTCAGTCTAGCGTTACAGATACATATTCCGCATGAGGCTTTCCATAGCTCCCTCTCTCCTCGAGATCCAGAACCTGCGCTTCGCGTACCTCGACCAGCCTGCGTTGGCCGACCGCTGGTCCGCCAGCATCGGCGAGGGCGTCACGCTGCTGTACGGCGACACCGGCAGCGGCAAGTCGACCTTGCTGCGCGTGCTCGCGGGGCAGCAGCCCGCGTCGGCCGGGCAACTGCGCGCGGCCGGCGTGGCGCTCGACGCCGAGCCCGCGGCCTACCGGCGCCAGGTCTTCTTCTGCGAGCCGGCGTCGGAAGCCTTCGATGCGCTCAGCGTCCAGGCCTGCACGGCCTTGCTGGGCGAGGGCGATGCGGGGTTCGACAAGGCCGAGTGGCAGCGCCTCGTCGAGGCCTTCTCTCTCGTGCCGCACCTGGAAAAGCAGATGTTCATGCTGTCGACCGGCTCGCGCCGCAAGGTCGGGCTGGCCGCCGCGCTCGCGTCGGGACGGCCCGTGGTGCTGCTGGACGACCCGGTGGGCGCGCTCGACGCGCGTTCGATCCACGGCCTGTGGCAGGCGATCGAACGGCGCGTTGCGCAGCCGGGGCGGGCGGTGGTCGTGGCGAGCAGCGAGCGCGTCACGGAGGTGCCGCTGGCCGCGTGCATCGAGCTGCCGCTGGGCTGATCAGCGGCCCGGTGTCGCCATCACGTGGTTGTCGTGCGGCGTTCCACCGAGCATGAATTGCGTCAGCCCCATCGCCAT
Organism: Variovorax sp. GW822-FHT04E09; assembly: GCF_058800845.1. Taxonomy (NCBI): domain Bacteria; kingdom Pseudomonadati; phylum Pseudomonadota; class Betaproteobacteria; order Burkholderiales; family Comamonadaceae; genus Variovorax; species Variovorax sp. GW822-FHT04E09. The sequence continues at coordinate 469,523 of NZ_JBXAMR010000001.1, read as the reverse complement.
CAGCCCCTGCTTTTCGTAGAACGCGACGGCGCGCGGGTTCTTCGCGTACACCGCGAGCCACAGGCCGTCGCTGCCCGTGTGTGCATGGGCGGCGCTGCGGGCTTCGCGCAGCAGCATCGACCCGACGCCGCTGCGCTGGAAAGGTGACTGCACGTAGAGCGTGCGCAGCTCGGTGTCGCAGCCCGGCGCCAGCGGCTGTGCGGTGCCGAACTGCAGCAGCGCATAGCCCACGAGCTGGTCGCCGACCTGCGCCACGCGCAGCGCGACATGGGGCGATTCCGACCACTCGGCGAACGCTGCCGGCGTGAAGGTCGAGAGCACGTAGCGCCCGAGCACGTCGTTCACGCCGTCGGTGGCGTAGGTGTCGAGCCAGACCTAGATCGCGAGCGCGGCAAGCGTGTGCGCGTCGGCTGCGGTGGCGGGGCGAAGGGTGACAGGCGGACGGTTCATGGTGCGGCGCATTCTGCGACAAGCGCGTCACGCCGCCTGCAGCGCGGACCGGAACCGGCTCGGCGGCGCACCGGCCGACTTGCGCATCAACCGCCGCAGCGCCGTGGCGTCCTCGTAGCCGACCTGCGCCGCGACCTGCTCGATGGTCATGCGGCTGCTCTCGATGAGCAGGCGCGCGCGGTTCAGCCGCACGCTCTGCACCAGTGCCAGCGCCCCCAGGCCGGTGGCGGCGCGCACGCGCCGCGCCAGCGTGCGCTGCGACATCGCGAACTCTTCGGCCAGCGCGGCCACGCTGGGCGGCGTGGGCAGCGCGGCCTCGATGCGCCGCGTGAGGCGCGCGACCAGCTCGTTGCCGTTGGACAGCATCGAGGGCACGACGAACGGGGCCTGCGCCTGGCGGCCGTCGATCAGCAGCACCTTGCTCACGGCCTCGGCCAGCGCGGGGCCGAAGCGCGTGCGCAGCAGGTGCAGCATGAGGTCCGACTGCGCAAAGGCCGCGCCCGCGGTGCTCACCGGCCCGTCGGCGCAGACCATGCGGTCGGCATCGACGTGGCAGGCCGGTTCGAGCCGGCGCAGCTCGGGCGCCAACCACCACGAGGTGGTGACGCGGCGCTGCGACAGCAGGCCGGCTGCCTGCAGCAGGAACACGGCCGAGCACGAGGCCGCGACCGCGCCGCCGCGCGCGGCATGGCGCCGCACCGCGTCGATGGCTGCGCGGGCGTGGTCGTCGGTCAGGCGCAGTGCGAGGTCGGCCGGCTTGTCGACGCAGAGGCCGGGCACGATCCAGGTCGAGCCGTCGGCGCGCGCGCGGCGGGGCATGGCGAGCGTGTCGATCTGCAGGCCGTTGCTCAGCGGCACGCTGCCGCCATCGGGCGACACCACGCGCCAGGTGGGGCGGGGCATCTGGTGGCGCGGCGCGAGCGTGGCGGCGGCCGCCAGCACGTCGAGCGTGACGGCGGTGCTGGTGGCGAAGCTGCCGGGAAGGACGAGGACGGTGAAATCGTGCATGGCAGAAAACGCCCGATAGGCGTCTGAATGGACACTGGCAGTCTAGTGCGTGCTCGGGTGCAATGGGCATCGTCGCAACACCGAAAGTGCCTTCGTGTCCTACATCCTTGCCCTTGCTCCTCACGGCGCCCACCTGTACGCCCGGGAGGCCTTGCCATGACCGACCCGCTCGACGACTTCGCCCGCCGCGAGATCACGCTCGACGGCGCCACCAAGGCGGTCTACGTGGCCGGCACCGGCCCGGCCGTGATCGTGATGACCGAGATGCCCGGCATCAGCCCGCACGTGGCGCGTTTCGCCCGCTGGGTGCGCGACGCCGGCTTCACGGTCTACATGCCCTCGATGTTCGGGCGCGACGGCGCGGTGCCGGATGCGGAGGAGGGCAAGGCCGTGTTCCAGCGCGCCTGCGTGAGCGCCGAGTTCCGCGCCTTCGCGGGCAACGCCTCGAGCCCGGTGACGCAATGGCTGCGCGCGCTCGCGCGGCTGGCGCATGCGGAGTGCGGCGGGCCGGGCGTGGGCGCGATCGGCATGTGCTTCACCGGCAACTTCGCGCTCACCATGATGCTGGAGCCTGCCGTGCTGGCGCCCGTGCTGTCGCAGCCGTCGCTGCCGCTGGACAACCCCGGTGGCATCGAGATCTCGAAGGAAGAGATCGCACAGGTGCGCCAGCGCCTGGAGCGCGACGACCTGACCGTGATGGCCTACCGCTTCGAGGGCGACCGCTTCTGCCGGGCCCAGCGTTTCGCGGCCTATGCCGACGCACTGGGCGACCGCTTCGTGGCCCGCGTGCTGCCCGACAGCGCGGCCAACACGCGCGACCTGCCGTCGTTCTTCTCGCAGGTGGTCGCGAGCCCGCACAGCGTGGTGACGGCACACCTGATCGACGAGGCCGGCCAGCCGACGATTGCAGCGCGCGACGAGATCCTTTCGTTCTTCGCGCGCCGCCTCGGGGTGCAGGATCAGGCTCGTGCCGAGGCGCCGTCGGCCGGCAGCTGACCGGTCTTCTGTGCGCGACGGTCGAGCGCGCGGCTCCACAGCGCGATCGCCAGGCCCACGAGCGTGAGCAGCGCGGCCACCCAGCCCAGGGCACGCAGCCCCGGGCCGTGGTCGATGGTCACGCCGCCGACCCAGGCGCCGAGCGCGTTGCCGAGGTTGAAGGCCGCGATGTTCAGGCTCGAGGCGAGGTTCTGGCCCGCGCCCGAGGCCTTCTCGAGCACGCGCAGCTGCATCGGCGCCACGGTGGCGAACGAGGCCACGCCGAGCAGGCCGACGAAGACCACGGCGGTGAACGGCGTGCCGATGGTGAACTGCATCGCGCCGAGCACCACGGCCAGCGCCACCAGCGTGCCGAGCACGGCGGCCATCGGCGCGCGGTCGGCCAGCTTGCCGCCCAGGATGTTGCCGACGGCCAGGCCGCCGCCGAACACCAGCAGGATCGGCGACACGGCCGATTCCGACAGGCCGGTGACCTGCGTCAGCAGCGGCTGGATGTAGGTGTAGACCACGAACACGCCGGCAAAGCCGAGCACCGTCATCGCCAGGCCCAGCAGCACCTGCGGGCGGGCGAGCACGGCCAGCTCTTCGCGCAGCGGTGCCGGCTTGGCCTCGCCCTTCATGCGGGGCACGAAGGCCGCGAGCACCACGAAGGCCAGCACGCCGATCAGCGTCACGGCCCAGAAGGTCGAGCGCCAGCCCAGCTGTAGGCCCAGCCATGCGCCGGCCGGCACGCCCAGCAGCGTGGCGGCGGTGAGGCCGGTGAACATGATCGCGATGGCCGAGGCGCGGCGCTCGGGCGCCACGAGGCCGGTGGCGACCACCGAGCCGACGCCGAAGAAGGTGCCGTGCGCCAGCGAGGTGATGACGCGCGCGGCCATCAGCATTTCGTAGTTGGGCGCGAGCGCACAGGCGAGGTTGCCGAGCGTGAAGATCGCCATCAGCGCGAGCAGCACGGTCTTGCGCGGTAGCTTGCGGGTGGCGATGGTGAGCACGGGCGCGCCGACCGCGACGCCGAGCGCGTAGCCCGAGATCAGCAGGCCGGCGGCCGTGATGGAGACGTGAAGGTCCGTCGACACCTGCAGGAGCAGGCCCATGATGACGAATTCGGTGGTGCCTATTCCGAAGGCACCGGCGGTGAGGGCAAGAAGAGCGATGGGCATGATGCCTGTACTGTGCGGACGATCGACCTCGATGACTAGAATGCCGCCAGTACATGCACTTGTGAATTCAAGTCACAGCAAAGGAAGGCCATGCCGCGCATCGACGTCAACCGCTCCGGTGAAATGGAGGCTTTCGTGCAGGTGGTGGAGGCGGGCGGTTTCTCGGCGGCGGCGCGGCTGCTGGACATGACGCCCTCGGCCGTCAGCAAGCTGGTGGCGCGGCTCGAGTTGCGCCTGGGCATCCAGCTGGTGCACCGCTCCACGCGCAAGCTGCAGCTCACGCCCGAGGGGCTGCATTTCTACGAGCGCAGCACGCGCGTGCTGGCCGACATGGACGAGGCCGAGCGTTGTGCCGCAGCCGGTGCGGCGCCGCGCGGGCGGGTGAGCATCAACGCCAGCGTGTCTTTCGGGCACCACAAGCTGGTGCCGCTGGTGCCGCGCCTGCTCGAGATGCATCCGCAGATCACGCTCGACATTGCGCTGACCGACCGCATCGTCGACCTGATGGACGAGCGCGCCGACATCGCGATCCGCTGGGGCCAGTTGCCGTCGTCCGACCTGGTGGCGCGGCGTCTGGGCGAAACCAGCCAGGCCATCGTGGCCGCGCCGGACTACCTGGCGAAGTACGGCACGCCGCGCACGCCGCAGGAGCTGGAGGCGCACAACCGGCTGGGCTGGAGCTACCGGCGCAACACGCCCGACTGGCCGTTGCGTGTCGATGGCCGCATGGTGATGTTGCCGGTGGCAGGGCCGGTGCGCGCGGGCGACGGCGAGACGCTGCGGCAGCTGGCGATTGCGGGGGCGGGCGTGGCGCGCTTGTCGCTGTATCACATCCAGCACGACATCGATGCCGGCCGGCTGGTGCCGCTGCTCGAGGAGTTCAACCCGGGCGAGATCGAGCCGATCCACGCGGTGTACATCGGCAAGGCCGGCACGCTGCCCGCGCGGGTGCGGGCGGTGCTCGACTTCCTGGTGGCGTGTTCGGGCGTGGGCGGCGGGCGTTACACGCTCAAGCGCACGGCGCCGATGCCGGGGAACTCTGCCGTCACCTGATCGCCGCGGCGGCAGGGCAGCACGCCGACCCACGAGCCGGTGGTGACGACCGTGCCGGCGGGCACGGTCTGGCCGTGGCGCGTGAGGTGGCGCAGCCAGATCGGCAGCAGCCAGGCCGGGTCGGCCAGCGGATGCGTGCCTTCGCGCACCACCGTTTCTGCGTCGCCGATCTTCGTTTCGCAGCGCTGCGAGGCCCAGTCGACGGCGGCGTACGGTTGCCAGTCGCCGAGCACGAGTGCGCCGTGGACCTGCGAGTCGGCCAGGCGCAGCAGGGCGGGCGTGGCTGCGAGGTCTTGCCAACGCGCATCGACGATTTCGACGGAGACGGCCATGGCGTCGATGAGGGCTGCCGAGTTGTCGTGGTCGAGCGCGGCGGCTTGGGCGGGTGTGACGTCCTGGCTGAGCCTTAGTGCAATCTCTGCTTCGATGCCGGGGGTGTGGAATGTGAGGTCGCTGAAGTTGGCGGGACTCTGGCGCACGCCGGATGGGGGCAGCGGGGCGTGTGTGAGCGTGGCGCTGCGGGAGCTGCCGCCGGACTTCCAGGTCTTCGGGACGCCGTTGAACCAGCCGAGGGCTGCGGCTACGGCGTCTTGCACTTCGTAGGCTTGCGTTGCGTCTGGCAGGGCGTCAGTCCAGGGCGTGGCGTCGAGCGTGCGGTTGGCCTGGCGTGCGGCGATGAGGGCTTCGGTGAGGGCTTTTTGGTCGGGCGTCATTTTTGGGATCTTCTCAGTTTCTCTTGGGTTCGTTTGTTCAGGGCGCGTGCCCAGGCCACCGGGTACTTCCCTCCGCGAATGTCCCCCGGCCTGCGGCCTCCTCCTTGATTTCGCTGCGGGAAGCACCCAGTGTCCTGGGCACATGGACGCGCTGCTGGTGTGCGGCCGATCAACAACCGCTCTGAACTCGCTCACGCCGATGGGGTGCCTTGCGCAGCGAAATCAAGGAGGAGGGGCGAAGCCCCGGGGGACATTCGCGGAGCAAGGTGCCCCGTCGGCGGGAGCGTCGCCCTGAACAACGACCGTCAAGTCTCGACCTGCACCTTGCCGTCCTTGACGACTTTCGCCCACTTGGCGATCTCGGTGCTGATGAACTGCTTGAACTTGTCCTGCGAACCGCCGCCGTCTTCCGCGCCGTAGGTGTCGAGCCGTTCCTGCACATCGGGCATCGCGAGCACGGTGTTGACGTCGCGGTTCACTTTCTGCGCGATGGCCGGGGGCAGCTTGCCGGGGCCGGCCAGGCCGTACCAGGTGGTCGCTTCGAAACCTGCGAAGCCTTGCTCCTGCATCGTCGGCACGTTCGGATGGCCCTTGGCCCGCTTGGTGCGCGTCTGCGCCACGGCCAGCACGCGGCCGTTCTTCACGTGCGGGGTGGCGGCGGTCATGGTCTCGAAGCTGTACTGGATCTGCCCGCCCATCAGGTCGGCCAGCAGCGGGCCGCTGCCCTTGTACGGCACGTGCAACGCATCGACGCCGCCCTGCAGCTTGAACATCTCCAGCGCCAGGTGCTGCGCCGAGCCCGCGCCGGCCGAGCCGAAGCTCACGGTGCCGGGCGCGGCCTTGCAGGCGGCGACGATGTCTTTCACGCTGAGGGCCTTCTGGCCCGGGTTGGCGATGAGCAGGTTGGGCGTGACGCCCACGAGCACGATCGGCACGAAGTCGCGCTCCACGTGGTAGCGCAGCTTGGGCTGCAGGCTGGGGGCGAGCGCGTGGCTGTTGATGTGGGCCATGAGCAGGGTGCTGCCGTCGCTGGGCTGCTGCGCCACGTAGTCGGCCGCGAGCACGCCGGCGACGCCGGCCTTGTTCTCGACGATGACCTGCTGGCCCCACATGGTCGTGAGCTTCTGCGCGACCACGCGCGCGAGCGCGTCGGTGCCGCCGCCCGGTGGAAAGCCCACCACGATGCGCACGGGGCCCGTGGGCCACTCCTGCGCGAACAGCCGGGGCACGCCCAGCGTGGCGGCCGCGCCGGCGGCGGCCTGGATCAGGGAACGTCTTTGCATCTTCTTTGTCTCCGTCGGTTGGGGAATCCGATGCGTGCCGGGAGCCGCTTGCGCGGGCCCGGCAGGGTGGTGGTGGGCCGCCGCATCGTTCGAGCGATGCGCTGCGGCCCGTGTGGGTTGCGTGCGCCGGGTTCAGGCTGCTTTTTGCAGGCCGACCGGTGCGGCCTGGTGGCTCGCGAAGTAGTCCATGGCCGCCTGCACGCCGCTGCCCGCCAGCTTGATGCCGCTGAGCTTCATGCCCATCTCGACACCCGCGACCATGGCCACGAGCGTGAGGTCGTTGCTGTCGCCCAGATGGCCCATGCGGAACATGCGGCCCTTGAGCTTGCCCAGGCCCGTGCCCAGCGAGAGGTCGAAGCGCTGGTGGATGAGGCGGCGCACGGCGTCGGCATCGACGCCCTCGGGCGTGATCACGCCGGTGAGCACGGGCGAGTACACGGACGGGTCGGCGCACTGGATCGGCAGGCCCCAGGTGTTGACCGCGGCGCGCACGCCGGCGGCCCAGCGTTGGTGGCGCGCGAACACGTTGTCCAGGCCTTCGCCCAGGATCATGTCCAGCGATTCCGAGAGGCCGTACAGCAGATTGGTATTGGGCGTGTAGGGCCAGTAGCCGTCCTTGTTCATCTCGACGATCTCGTCCCAGGCCCAGAAGGCCTTGGGCAGCTTGGCGTGTTTCGCGGTTTCGAGGGCACGCGGCGAGAGGGCGTTGAAGCTGATGCCGGGCGGCAGCATCAGGCCCTTCTGCGAGCCGCTCACGCACACGTCGACACCCCATTCGTCATGGCGGTAGTCGGCGCTGGCCAGGCCCGAGATGCTGTCGACCATGAGCAGCGCAGGGTGGCCCGCCGCGTCGATGGCCTTGCGCACAGAGGCGATGTCGGAGGTGACGCCGGTCGAGGTTTCGTTGTGCACCACGCACACGGCCTTGATCTTCTTCTCGGTGTCCTTGCGCAGGCGCGCCTCGATGAGCTCGGCCTGCACGCCGCGGCGCCAGCTGGGGGCGTTCGGAAGGTGGGCGTCGGTGCCGGTGTAGGCCAGGAACTCGGTCGACAGGCCCAGGCGCGTGGCCATCTTCTGCCACAGCGACGCGAAGTGGCCGGTCTCGTACATGAGCACGTGGTCGCCGGGGCTGAGCGTGTTGGCGAGCGCGGCTTCCCAGGCGCCGGTGCCGGAGGCCGGGTAGATCGCGACCGGGTGCTTCGTCTTGAAGATCTCCTTGATGCCGCCGAGCACCTTCAGGCCCAGCGTGCCGAACTCGGGCCCGCGGTGGTCGATGGTGGGCAGGCTCATGGCCCGCAGGATGCGGTCGGGGACCGGGCTGGGGCCGGGAATCTGGAGGAAGTGACGGCCGGTGGGGTGGATGTCGAGTTGCAGCATGGGCTCTCCTTGTGTGCTCAGTTTTGCATTCAAAATGCATTTATGTATGCTGGTTTACACCTATCAACCCAGGTTGTATCGGCTATTTTTTGCATTCAAAATGCAGACAAGGGAACCCCATATGACCGCTGAAATCATCGAAATCTCCAGGCTGGCCTTGCATGACCAGGTGGCGTCGCGCCTGCGCACCATGCTGGTGGAGGGGCGCATCGCGCCCGGCGCCAAGCTCAACGAACGCGAGCTGTGCCTGCAGCTGAACGTGTCGCGCACGCCGCTGCGCGAGGCCATCAAGTTGCTGGCGGCCGAAGGTCTGGTCGACCTGCTGCCCAACCGCGGCGCGGTGGCGGTGAAGCTCACCGAGGCCGACGTGCTCAACACCTTCGAGGTGCTGGCGATGCTCGAGGGCATGTCGGGCGAGCTGGCGGCCAAGCGCATCACCGACGAGGAACTGGCCGAGGTGCGTGCGCTGCACTACGAAATGATGGCCTGCTTCGCGCGGCGCGACCTGTCGGGCTACTACCGCCTGAACGCGCGCATCCACACGGCCATCAACGACGCGGCGGCGAACCCGGTGCTGTCGAACACCTACCGCTCGATCAACGCGCGCGTGCAGTCGCTGCGCTTTCGCACCAACCAGGACGAGACCAAGTGGAAGCACGCGGTCGAGGAGCACGAGCAGATGGTGCAGGCGCTGGCCGCGCGCGACGCGCAGGCCATGCGCAAGGTGCTCACGGCGCACGTGCTGCGCAAGCGCGACACCGTGCTGGAGCTGCTGCGCGCCGGGCAGATCTACCCGCAAGCCAAGAGCACAACCAACAAAGCGAGCTGACATCCCACCATGCGCATCGACCCCGCCAGCCACATGCAGCCAGCCGGAACCGTTCTTCCGCCCAACGACACCTGCGAACTGCTGGCGCGCCGGCTGCGCACCGACACGCAGGGCGAGGTGCTGTTCGACGACGGCTCGCGCGGGCGCTACGCCACCGACGCGTCGATCTACCAGATCACGCCGGTGGGCGCCTTCGTGCCCACGAACGAGCGCGACATCGCCACCGCCATCGACATCGCGCGCGACCTGAAGGTGCCGGTGCTGGCCCGCGGCGGCGGCACCAGCCAGTGCGGCCAGACCACGGGCGCGGCGCTGGTGATCGACAACAGCAAGCACTTTCGCAAGGTGCTCGAGGTGAACGTGGAAGAGGGCACTGCGACGGTCGAGCCGGGCCTGGTGCTCGACCACCTGAACGCGCAGCTCAAGCCGCACGGGCTGTGGTACCCGGTCGACGTGTCGACCAGTGCGCAGGCCACGCTGGGCGGCATGGCGGGCAACAACTCTTGCGGTTCGCGTTCCATCGCCTACGGCAACATGGTGCACAACGTGCTGGGCGCGAGCGCGTGGCTGTCGAGTGGCGAGCTGGTCGAATTTGGTCCGGTGGGCGCGCTCGGTGCACGCGCGGCGGGCATCGCGCAGTTCGTGCACGGGCTGGCGCAAGAGCACCGCGACGCCATGGCGCAGCACTGGCCCAAGGTGATGCGCCGCGTGGCGGGCTACAACCTCGACATCTTCGACAACCAGAGCGAGAAACCGTACACGGCCGACGGCAGCGTGAACCTCGCGCATCTGCTCATCGGCGCCGAAGGCACGCTGGCCTACACGCGCAGCCTGAAGCTCAAGCTGGCGCCGCTGCCGCGCGCCAAGGTGCTGGGCATCGTGAACTTCCCGACCTTCCATGCGGCCATGGACGCGGCGCAGCACATCGTGAAGCTCGGGCCGACGGCGGTGGAGCTGGTCGACCGTACGATGATCGAGCTGAGCCTGGCCAACCCTGCGTTCAAGCCGACCGTGGAAACGGCGCTGATCGGCAAGCCCGCCGCCATCCTGCTGGTCGAGTTCTCGGGCGCCGACAAGGCTGCGCTGCTGCCGCAGCTGAAGCAGCTGGTCGAGCTGATGGGCGACCTGGGCCTGCCCGGCAGCGTGGTCGAGATGCCCGACGACGGCCGGCAGAAGAACCTGTGGGAAGTGCGCAAGGCCGGCCTCAACATCATGATGAGCCTCAAGGGCGACGGCAAACCCGTGAGCTTCATCGAGGACTGCGCGGTGCCGCTCGAACACCTGGCCGAATACACCGACGCGCTGACCGAGGTGTTCGCGAAATACGGCAGCCGTGGCACCTGGTACGCGCATGCCTCGGTGGGTACGCTGCACGTGCGACCCATTCTCGACATGCGCGCCGACGGCGCGGCCAAGATGCGCGCCATCGCGGAAGAGGCCAGTGCGCTGGTGCGCAAGTACAAGGGCGCCTTCAGCGGCGAGCACGGCGACGGCCTGTGTCGCGGCGAATGGATCGAGTGGCAGTTCGGCCCGGCGATCAACGAGGCCTTTCGCGCGATCAAGCAGCAGCTCGATCCGATCGGCCTGTTCAACCCCGGCAAGATCATCGACCCGCCGCGCATGGACGACGGCGCGCTGTTCCGCTTCGCGCCGCCCACGGCGCCCAAGCCGTACCGCCGCATCGACTTGAAGCCCGTGCTCGACTGGTCGGGCTGGAACGTCAACGCCGACCCGGTGACCGAGGTGACCACCGCGCCGGGCACGGGCGGCGACAGCACCGGCGGCCTGGCCAAGGCCGTGGAGATGTGCAACAACAACGGCCACTGCCGCAAGTTCGATGCCGGCACCATGTGCCCCAGCTACCGCGTGACGCGCGACGAGCAGCACCTGACGCGCGGGCGCGCCAACACGCTGCGCCTGGCGCTGTCGGGCCAGCTCGGCGCCGACGCCTTCACCAGCGAGGCCATGCACGAGACCATGGACCTGTGCGTGGGTTGCAAGGGCTGCAAGCGCGACTGTCCGACGGGCGTGGACATGGCGAAGATGAAGGTCGAGTTTCTCGACCACTACAAGAAGCGCCACGGCCACACGCTGAAGGACAAGCTGGTCGCCTACATGCCCGACTACGCGCACCGCGCCAGCCGCATGCCGTGGCTGCTGAACCTGCGCAACCGCGTGCCGGGCGCGGCATGGCTGGGCGAGAAGATGCTGGGCTTTTCAGCGAAGCGCTCGCTGCCCGAATGGCGCGCCGACACCTTCTGGCGTGCGAAGGACGCGGTGGCGGCCGGCCTGTTTTCCGATCAGGCCTCGGTGCTGGCCGCTGCAGCGCGTGGCGAGAAGGTCGCGGTGCTGTTCGTCGACACCTTCAACGGCACCTTCGAAAGCGAGAACGTCTTTGCGGCGGCGCGCGTGCTGCACGCCGCGGGCTATGCGTTGCACACGGTGGAGAAGGGCGGCGGGCACCACTGCTGCGGCCGGACCTTCCTGGCCAGCGGCATGGTGGACGAAGCCAAGGTGCGCGCCGGAGCGCTGATCGATGCATTGCTGCCACTGGCGCAGGCCGGCGTTCCCATCGTCGGTCTCGAGCCCTCGTGCCTGCTCACGCTGCGCGACGAAACGCTGGTGATGGGCTTCGGCGACAAGGCGCAGGCCGTCGCGAAGCAGGCGCTGCTGTTCGAAGAATTCATCGCCCGCGAACGCAAGGCCGGCCGCTTCGAACTCGCGCTGAAGCCGGCCACCGCGCCGATCCTGCTGCACGGCCACTGCCACCAGAAGGCCTTCGGCGCGGTGAGCCCGATCATGGACGTGCTGAAGCTCATTCCCGGCGCCGAGCCCGAACTCATCGAGAGTTCATGCTGCGGCATGGCCGGCAGCTTCGGCTACGAGGCCAGCCACTTCGAGGTGTCGATGCAGATGGCCGAGGCGAGCCTGCTGCCCGCCATCCGCGCCCGGCCCGATGCGATCGTGGTGGCGGACGGCACGAGCTGCAGGCACCAGATCGGCGACGGCGCGCAGCGCGAAGCGGTGCATGTGGCGGTGCTGCTGGCGCGGCACATGATGCTCTGAGGCGGCTGCGGTTTTCTCTTTCGGAACTCAGAAGGGTGGCGAGACCACCTGGCGCCAGCTGCGGCGCCAGGTGCGGGAGTCCGGGCAGCCGTCACCGGCTTTCTGCGTGCCGCCCACACCGGTGAGAAAGCCGGTTTCGTTGGTGCAGTTGCTCCTGGGCTTGCCGTCCGGCTGGCCTTCGTTGGGCTGGCCGACCATGTTGCGCGAGTTCACGTTGCCGCGCGTGAAGCCGCCGGTGGGGATCGAGACGACTGAATACGCGTCGAAGCTGCCGTTGCCATCCACGTCGAAGGAGTTCTTGTTCTTGCCGGTGAGGGCGTCGAGCACGTAGATGATGTTGGGCAGGCTGCCCGTGGCCGTGCAGGACTCGATGCCCTGTTTCTTGTCCTCCGGCAGGAAGGACGAGACGATCACGCTGCTGCCCAGGTTGGCGAGGTCGCCGACCACGCGCTCGCCGTTGGCCATTGCGCCGGGGTGGGTGATGGTGCCGAGGTTCAGTTGCCATCCCTTCTTGGTTTTCCAATCGACGGCATTCGTGCTGAGCTGGTAGAAGTCCTTTCCCTCCTCGATGCCGGCGCCGGTCTTCGCCACAGGAATGATGGTTTGCGTCACGAGGTTCGAGGTGCTGAGCGCGACGGCGCCGGCCTTGTCGTCGCCTCCGATCGGGGTCTGGTCCCAGATGCCGTAGAGGGCCTGCTTCGTGGCCGGCATCGCCAGGTCGTCCTCGTCGAGCAGGATGCCCGTGCCGATCACCACGATGGCGCCGCACTGCGAGGTGGCGCTGTAGGTGCACGTGCTCCCATCGCCCGGGTGGACCTGCCAGGTCGGTGCGGCATAGATGGGCTGCTTCCTGCCCGACGGCGTGGTGAAAAGCCGCCTGGGAACCGAGGCCGCGAGCTTCGCACTTCGCAGGTCGAAGCGCCACAGGTTGCCATTGGCGTCGCCGGCGTAGGCCGCCACGATGCGGCGGGTGCTGTCCCGCACCGCGACCACGCCGCCAAGGCCGCGGTTGCCGCCGCTGACCTCGCCGCCATAGCCCGTGGGGAGTTGAATGAACTGCTTGAGCTTGCCGGTGAGCGCCTCCACCACGTACAGCCCGACCTTCTGCGTTTCGGGGTAGTGGCCGTTGCCGGTCAGCATGACCCAGGTGCCGTCGTCCAGCTGGCCCGCGGCGGGGTTGTTGGTCACATGCCCCAGGTGGGGATAGTCCTTGTGCTTGTTGTTCACTTCCCAGAGGAAGTGTTCCTTGCCCGGGGTCCGGTCGGCGTTGTTCAACGGCGATTCCAGTCCGTACATGAAAGGGCCCGCGCGTCCGCCCGTGCCCAGCACCAGCTGGCGCCAGGTGTTCCTTTCGCCGGCCGGGGTCTGGCCGTTCCTGTCGTACACATCCTGCTCGACCAGCGGGCCGTCGAGCGTGTAGCGAAAGCGGAAGTTCGCGCCGGCGAGGTCGATCTGCGAGGCCATGGCGCCCTTGGGCATGAACGCGGCCAGCTCGCTGCCTGCGGCGTCGCTCCTGCCGGCGTTCAGCACATGGACCTTGCCGTTGTTGGTGGCCGCGAAGATGGTGGGAGGGCGCGTGGTCTTGAGCGCCTTGTAGTCGGCGTAGGTGTCCTTGCCGTCGACGGAGCCGAAGGCGCCGTAGCCCATGTCGAAGCGTCCCCCCACGAACACCGGCGGCGAGTTGACCGAGGCGCCGATGGGCTGCCTGCGCAGCCGGTAGACCGTGCCGCCGACATCCTTCTGCGGGTCCTCGCCCAGCAGGTAGCGGACAAAGCGCGTGTCGGTGGCCTGCTGCTTGTCGGCGTTCAGCAGGGCCTGGAGATCGCTCGGCAGGTCGCTCAGCCGGGTGCCGTAGGTGAGCGCCGTGCGCTGGGCGTTCCCGGGGGCGTTGGGGTCGTAGTTCGACAAGGCAAGGATCGTGCGCTTGTCCACGGCCGGCATCCTGGCATTGGCGGACCAGGCCGGGATCGGCTTGCCTGCTTTGTCGACCGCGTTGTAGTCGCCGTCGGCATTCAGTTCGAAGGCCTTGATGTCGCCGCTGTTGTCCGCGGTCTGGTATTCGGTCGTGTACTTGTACTGGCCTTGCAGCGTCTGGAACTCGTTGCTGTTGCCCGACACGGCCACGCCGGCGTCGTTGCCGGACCCGACCATGCTGCTCAGTGCGTTGTCGAGCGCCCGGCGCACGTCGTCGCCCGAGTACACGCTGTAGGCACGGCCGCCACCGGTGAAGCCGGCGTGGATGAAATCGTCCACGCGCTGTGCATCGCTCGTCTTGTCGCCATCGTTCAGGTCGCTGGTGGGCCAGTTGGGTTTTTTCGCCGCGTTGCCGGCGAGCCAATCGTTGTTGTAGCTCTCGATCTGCGCCCAGGTCAGCCCGCCGGTCCTGCCTGCGTCGCCCGAAGGCGTCAGGCCCCAGCCGATGGTGAAGGTGGTCATGTTCTGCCAGAACGTGGGGTTGTGCTGGCCGCCCATCGGGGGAACGTCGTTGGGGAGCGTCTTGGAGAAATCCGTATGCCAGAAGTAGCGGGCCGTGAGGTCGGCGAACCCGTTGCTGCTGGTGCCGCCGTCGCCGTAGGGGATGTACGTGTTTCTGGCGTTCAGCTTCTTCAGCGCATCCGTGCTGTCGTAGCCGGGCGCACCCTTCGGGTCGTAGCTGAATGCAGTGGCACTTGCCGACGGCTTGCCGTCGAAATTGATGCTTGCGCTGCTGGCGGTCTTTTGCGTGTCGATGCCTTGCGCGGTTTTCGCGTTCCAGGCGCCATCGGACAGCACGATGCTGTAGGCGCGCCGGCAGCTCAGTTCGCCGCTCTTCGGGTCGTTGGGATCGTTCTTCCAGGGGGTGTTCAGGGGGGCAGACGTGATGGGCTTCGTCGTGCTGCCGGCGTAGTAGTCGGCCGCGAGCACCAGGGCGTTGTGGCTTGGTGTTCCTCCCTTGGGGTTGATGCCGTAGATCCAATCGTAGAAGTTGGTCTTCCACTTCTTTCCGTTCGCGGCCGCTTCGTCCCTGAAGTAGTTGACGCCACTCACGATGCCCAGCGCATCGTCTCCGTTGTTGTTGTACTGGACGTAGCCCACCCTGAACTTGTTGTCGTAGCTTTGCATCGCCAGGCCCAGGGCCGTGCTGACCGCCAGCGTGCGGGAGCGGTACCACTCATACCAGTTCGCGATGTTCTGGCGTTCCTGCTCCGTGGTGCACTGGGCGGCATTCGGCCCGCAGTCGGTACGCTTGTGGCCGAGGGGCAACTTGACGGTGTCGGAAGTGGACGGATTGCTGATGGTGGTCTCGGACCGGTTTGCGGCGCTGGAACAGTCACCGTTCTTGCATTGGACGTAGGTGAACTTTCTCGACCCGGCCGTTGTACCGGCGTTGTGATCCGGTCTTCGGTTGTCTGACAACTGGTTGTCCACGAAGAACGTCGAATTGCTCTGCGGCGTGCCGTTCGAATTCACTCGGGCGGTGTAGGTGATGGCCGGGTTGTAGTACTGCGTGTTGACGTCGCTGGACCGCATGGCATACCAGCCGTACCTTCCGTCGCAATTCCGGCCACTTTTGGGGCAGTTGTCTTCGACCGCATACCCGTCCTGAGCCTCCTCCGCCATCGACCCGGAGTTGTCCAGCACGAACATCAGATTGGGCTTGGCGCCCGGCACGGCGTTGTACAGCGGGGCCTGGCTCGGCGTCGTGGCAGCCAGCGCATCGCCAAGGGGAAGAACCGCCGCGCCCCACGCGGCAGCGAGACTGACGAAGGTTTGCAGCGTGCGTGCGGCCCTGGCGGGTGCCGGAAAAAGAAACGGGCGCGTGGCGGTCATGCGGTTTTCCCTGCGGTTGAAAGTGGGGCGCTGATAAGGCGTGCGAGATTCATCGCCAGCACTCCTTCGTCAGCAGTCCCGCGACCTCGTCGTCCATGTCCTTCACACCCAGGCCGCTCAAGGTCAGCGTGCCGCACCGATCGCCGGTCATGCTGCCGGTGCGGGTGGCCTTGAGGATGTAGCTGGGTGGGCTGTCGCGCGCGAAGACGGCGATGGTGTAGTTGGCGGCGCCGGACTTCGGTGACTGCTGCAAGGCCTTGGGCAACAGGCTCTCTGCGCCTTTCTTCTGCTCGGTCTCCTCGCCGGCATCACCCGCGGCAGCGGTGTAGCGGTCGTTCGCCGAGTAGTAGCGCTGCATGAACTGCGCGGCCTCCATCAGGATGCCCTGGGCTTCGGCGCGCTTGGAGCGGCGCACGTGCTCCTGGTAGTTCGGCAGTGCGATGGCGGCCAGGATGGCGACGATCGCGACGACGACCATGACTTCGATCAGCGTGAAGCCGCGGCGGGAGTGCAAGGAACCGGGGGACAGGTGTGTCATGGCGATGAAGGTCATGAAGTCATTTGTCGCGCGTCAGCACGGACTGCAGCCACGCTTCGGCGCCTTGGGTGGCGATGCCGGTCGACTTCTCGAACCTGGCGTTGTTGGCAAAGCCCCGGGCGGTGATCAGGTAGCCGGTCAGACTGGGCGTCGAAGTGGTGGCGATCTTCTGGATGAGGCAGCGCGGTTCGATCTCCAGGGGCGTCACGTCGACCGTGGTGCCGGTGGGCTTCTTGTTGACGTAGGCCTTCGGAACGACGATCGCGCTGTTGCCCGCCCAGCTGGCCTTTTTGCGCCATTCCGCGGTTTCGTCGAACTCCGAGCCGATGGGGGTCGTGATGATCCGGGCGCGCATGCCGACGGAGGCGTACTCGGTGTAGTCCTTGTCGTCACCGTCGAAGATGGCCACCTGTTCGCAAAAGCGCAGCGCGGTCTCCGCGGCCTCGCGGGCCACTTCGGCTGATCGGATGCCGTTCACGCTGCGCTCGCTCTGCGTGGCATTGCGGATCGCGAAGGTGCCGACCAGCGACAGGATCACGACCAGGATCAGCGTGACGATCAGCACCACGCCCCGTTCGCGCGTGCCGGCGATACGGTGCACAGGAGGGGATGGCTTCGTGTTCATGGGGTGATCAGGCGGTTGCGCAGCAGCACCGTGGTGGTGAAGGTCCTGCGCAGGTAGCCGTCGGTGCCGGTGCGGTCGGTGTTGTCGCATCGCTTGTAGGCAAGGCCACCGTCGGGCACGTCGCGCACCGGCCGGTCGCTGCGCATCTGCAGGCACACGCGCACGCTCAGCACGCGGCTCCAGCGGTCTTCGGCGAGATCGGCAAGGACGCCGCTGCCCGGCAGGGCATCGACACCCGCGGCATCCAGGTACTTGACGATCTGGTGTCGCAGCGGGTCGTAGGTGGCCGCCAGCTCGATGCTGGGACGGCTGGCCACGCCATAAAGAATGCGCATGCTCTCGACGTTGGCCAGCAGCGGCTGCGAGGGGCCGATGGCGTTGACGGCGTCGCGCTTTTCCATCCCGCGGCACGACAGCATCGGCGCCGTGCTCGCGTCTGTCACCAGATAGCGGTTGTCGGCCAGTGCGTAGTTGGCGGGTGGGCGCGCGCCGGGGGGCGGCGTGGGCCGCGGGCTCACCTGCGACGGCGTGAGCGCGTTGATGCCGTTGCCCAGGCAGTTCGTCGCCAGCTTGGCGTCGGTGCCCGTGGGCATGGTGTTGTCGGTGGTGGCTTCGTAGCGGATGACGATGGCGTCGCTGCCCTTGCCTGTGCACGACAGCTTGTCGAAGGCGGCTGCGGCGTCGGTGAATCCGCCGGTGCATCCGCGCACGGCGGGGCCGGCGTAGTTGCCCATCACCGTGGCGCCGTTGCTCGGGATGAGCTGCTGCGAATAGCCGGCCTGCTTGAGCTGCTGCTGGATCAGGTTGAGCGCGAGGATGCCGTCCTCGTTCAACTGCGTCTCGGCCTGCGACAACTGGCTGCTGCGGCTGGAGGTCGAGAACGTGGACAGAGCGGCTGCCAGGATCACCAGTCCGATCGTCAGCGAGATCATCAGCTCGATCAGCGTGAAGCCGCGGGCCGCGTTGCGCATGCGTGGGAGTGCAGTGAAGGCGCTACTCACAGCGTGATCCGGAAGTACATACAGTTCACCTCCGCCGGGGCCGCGATGTTGGCGCCAGCGATGGGGCAGGTCTGGTGCAGCGCGAAGCCCGTGTCCTCCGCGATGGCGCGCCAGATCAGCCAGATGTTCAGCACGCGCGTGGCCGGCAGGCCGTTCACGCCGGAGGCCGCGTCGACCAGTTCCGTCGTGACGTAGGCCGTGCCGCCGGGCAGCCGGTTCCCGACATTCGTGAGCCACTGCGCGAGGTCGTAGGCGGCAATGGCCGCGCCACAGGTGTTGACCGGCCTGTCGGGAACGGAGGTGTCGACCTCGCACGCGGCGGGCGGCGGCGTGGGGTCCGTGGAGGCAGCCTCGCGCGTGCTGGCGTTGTAGGCCTTGGCGTGGGTGTAGCCGGCAAAGCCCGCGAGGTTGGCGCGGGCACGTTCCGCGTAGTCGTTCACCAGGCTCAGGCCGGTGGCGCGCATGCGCGAGAACTGGTTGTACTTGAGGGCCGCCGAGGTGAGCCCCGCCATGCCGAACAGGCCGATGGCCAGGATGACGATGGCGACCAGCACCTCGATGAGGGTGGCACCGCGCTGTTGTGTGGAGCGCTTCATTCGTCGTTGCCCGAACAGTCTTCGCCATCCGCGGCGTAGCGGATGCGCCCGGGCTTGCTGATGCACAGCGTCCTGCGTGCCCATGGGGTGGTACTGGCTGCTTCGAAACCGGGGGCCTCGACCGTGATGCTGTTGCTCCCCGAGCTCACCAGACCATTGGGCAGGAAGACAAAGCGGCCGGCTTTGCCCAGGGCAATCTTCGCGATGCCGGGCAGTGCGTCCTGCCGCAACAGCACTTCGTCTGTCGACTCGGAATAGGCGAAGTCGGCGTCGCGGTCGTTCTTGGCGAAGACGATCCAGCCGGCCGCGAAATCGTTGCCGCCCGAGCCGGTTTCACACTCGACCGCGGTGCCTGCGCGCAATTGGCAGACGACGACGGGTCTTGCGCGGGCGATGGCTTCGGTGCGTGCGGTGCGCAGCGAGCCAGTCACGGCGTTGACGGCGTTGGACAGCCGCCATTGCACGATGAAGCGCGTCATCGAAGGCGCCGCGATGCCGATCAGGATCGCGAGGATCGCCAGCGTGACCATCAGCTCGATGGCGGTCAGTCCGCGCTGGTCGCGCAGCCGCGCCGGCCGCGAAGAATCGCGTGGCCTCATGTGCATGTGTCTCCCTGTTGTTTTGGAATTTCAGCCGACAACTTCTGGGCGCGAGACTAGGGGGCGATGCACATGTCCGACAACGGCTTGCCGACGTTCGGTGCGTTCGAAAGGATGAGCGGAAATGCCTCGAAGCGCCGAATGAAAGTCTGGTATTTCGAGGTCTTCGGCTGGTACTTTTTCTCTTCTGCGGAAGTGGGCTTCACGCCCATGTCCGCGCGTCGTTTTTCAACCTTGAATCACAATGCTTCGATGACTGCCGCATCCCCTTCCGAATCCGGCTTTGCCTTGTTTCCGACCGCCATCGGCGTCTGCGCGCTGGCCTGGGGGCCGCAGGGGCTGGTCGGTGTGCAGCTGCCCGAAGAGCGGGGCGAGGCCGCGACGCGTGCGCGCATGCACCGGCGCTTTCCTGACCTGGAGGAAGCCCCGCCGTCGGCGCGCGCGCAGCACGCCATCGCGGGCGTGCAGGCGCTGCTCGAAGGCGCGACCGACGACCTGTGCGACATCGAACTCGACATGCGCGGCGTGTCCGAGTTCCATCAGCGCGTCTATGCGATCGCGCGGCGCATTCCGCCGGGGCAGACGCGCACCTACGGCGAGGTGGCCGAAGAATTGGGCGACAAGGGCCTGTCGCGCGCGGTCGGCCAGGCCATGGGCCACAACCCCTTCGCGCCGGTCGTGCCGTGCCACCGCGTGCTGGCTGCGGGCAACAAGCCGGGCGGCTTCTCGGCGGGCGGCGGTGCGTTGACCAAGCTGCGCATGCTCGACATCGAAGGCGCCACGCCGAGCGGGACGCGCTCGCTGTTCTGAGCTTGAACGGTCAGGCCGCCGGCACGGGCAACTGCTGCAGTCCTGCGATGCGCGAGCCGAAGATGATCGCGGCCTGCAGCACGAAGCCCGCGAGCGCCAGCAGCAGGCAGGCCGGCTCGCCCCACATCGCACCGACCAGGCCGCCGAGCGCTGCACCGACCGGGCGCGCACCTGCGTTCACCGTCAGGAACACCGCCGACACCCGGCCCAGCATCGCCGAGGCCGTCACGCTCTGGCGCAGCGTGGTCGAGGTGATGACCCAGACCATCGGCCCCGCGCCGAACAGAAAGAACGAAAGCGCGGCCAGCGAAGCGGTCGGCACGACGAGCGTGGCCGCCATCGTCGCGGCGGCGGCGACCGCCACCGCCGGCCCGACCTGGATCGCGCGCCCGAAAGGCAGTCGTGCCGTCACGCGCGAGGTCAGCAGCGCACCGACCACCATGCCTGCGCCGTACATCGCGAGCGTGAAGCCCACGGCCTGCGCGCCGAGGCCCAGCACGCGCACGGCGTAGGGCACATAGCCCGCCTGCAACACGAACCACGAGATGTTGAAGACCGCGCCGGTCATCAGCATGGGCCGCAGGAACGCGTGTTGCCAGACGAAGCGCGCACCGTCGTGCACCTCGCGCAGCGGATGGCGCGACGGGGCTGCAGGGCGGGGCGCTTCGTTCAAACGCAGCAACAGGCCCACGGCCGTCACCGACAGCACCGCCGCCAGCACGAAAGCCGACGACGCGCCGGCCCACGCGACCAGCGCGCCCGCGAGCGCGGGGCCCGCCGTGAAGGCGGCACTGCGCGCCAGCTCCAGCCGCCCGTTGGCGCGCGCCAGCGCGTCCCGCGGCACGAGGGCCGGCACCAGCGCGGGCGCCGTGACGCTGAAGCCCACGGTGCCGACCGCGCCGAGGAACCCGAGCACGGCCAGCCCGCCGATGCCCAGCGTCGACGACAGCACCATGCCGAGCAAGGCCAGCAGCGACACCGCGCGCAGGCCCTCGGCCCACACCATCAGGCGTCGGCGCGACATGCGGTCCGCGAGCAGCCCCATCGGCAACGAGACCAGCAGGAAGGGCAGCGTTTGCACGGCAGCCAAAAATCCGATCTCGCCGGGGCCGGCGCCGAGAGCGAGCACGGCCACCAGCGGCACGGCCGCGAGGCTCAGTTGTTCGGCGGACTGCGCCGCAAGATTGGCCCAGGCGAGGTGGGAGAAGGAACGGGGAAGAGGCGAGGGCATGGGCGGCACACGAAGAGAAAGACCGCATCCTCGGGGCCGCGCCCCTCTGCCGCTGGCCGTTTACGGACGTGGAAGCCTCAGCCCGCGTTCATCTGCTCGAACCACTCGGCCACACACACTGCCTCGGGCGCCGCATCGGGTGCGAGGCCATAGTAGTAGCGCTCCAGCGTCATCCGTAACCCAGGCAGCGGCGATTGCAGCCGCCCCGAGGCCAGGTCGTGCGCCACCAGCGAGGTCGGCGCCAGCGCGATGCCCAGCCCGTCGACCGCGGCCTGCAGCACGAAGTGCAGGTGATCGAACTGCAGCCGGCCGGCCGGCCGTGCGCGCGGTGCGCCGACCTGCTTCTTCCAGTCGTCCCAATCGTCCTTGCGCGTGCGCGCCGACAGCAGCACATGCGAGGCGAGGGCGCGCAGGTCGGGCAGCGGCTGCGCATTGAACAGGCCGGGCGCGCCGACCACCAGCACTTCGTCTTCGAGGAAAGGGCGCACCTGGATCGACGACGGCCAGCCTTCGAGGCCGCGGCGCACGGCGATGTCGAAGCTGTCCGTGGCCTGCTCGGGCATGACGGTGCTGGTGACGACCTGCGGCTCGATATCGGGATGGCGTTCCACGAACGATGGCAGCCGCGGAATCAACCAACGCACCGCGAACGACGGCCGCACGTTGATGCGCACCGCGCGCGCCGGGCCCTGCAGCTGCAGCGCGCGGGCCGCCGCGTGAATCTGCGCGAGCGCGGGTTCGGTCTCCGCGAAGAACTGCTGGCCCTCGGGCGTCAGCGTGACCTGCCGGATGCGGCGCTCGAACAGCGCCACGCCCAGGCAGGCCTCGAGGCTCTTGATCTGCCGGCTCACCGCGCTGTGCGTCACGTGCAGCTCGACCGCGGCACGCGTGAAGCTCAGGTGGCGAGCCGCCGCCACGAAGGCGCGCACGGCATGAAGGGGCGGTTCGCGAAGCGGCATGCGTGCAATTTTCTCACGCATGCCGCGCGGGAATGTCGTTTGTCGGCGGGCGTCGCGAGCGGGCACGATACGGGCTCGATGTCCGCCGCACCACCGCTTTCTCCCGCCGTTCCCGTGCGTTCCACCGACCTGGATTCCCGCCACGCCGCCATGGCGCTCGGCCTCTCGCTGCCGGCCGACGTGGTGCTCTACCTGCTGTTGCCCATGTATGCGTCGCAGTTCGGCGTCTCGCTGGCCGAGGTCGGCCTGCTGCTGGCGGCCAACAGGTTGGTGCGCATCGCGGGCTATGGCTGGGTGGCGCGTTTCTATGCGCGCCACGGCGACCGGGCGAGCTGCACGCTGGCCGTGGTGGCCGCCGGGTGCTGCGGGCTGGGCTACGCCACGCTCTCGGGTTTCTGGGCGCTGTTGCCGCTGCGGCTGACCTGGGGCCTGTGCTTCGCGGCGCTCAACCTGTCGACACAGGCCCTGGCCACGGCCGACCCGCTCGGCGCCGCGCGGCGCAGCGGGCGGTCGCGCGCCTTCATCGCGACCGGGCCGGTGCTCGCGCTGCCGCTCGGTGCGCTGCTGGCGTACACGGTCGGGCCGCGCGCGATCTTCGGCGTGCTGGCGGCGGTGTCATTGCTCGCGCTGTTCGTCACCCGGCGGCTGCCGTCGAAGCCGCACCACAGTGCCGCGCCGACACGGCGCTTCCAGCGGCCGAACGCGCTCGACGGCTGGTCCTTCATGGAAGGGCTGGCGCTCGACGGCCTGTTCATCGTGGGCCTGTCGTACCTCGGCAAGGACCTGCTGCCGGGCGGCGCGGTGATCGTGGCCGGCGTGCTGATGGCACTGCGCTACCTCGCGGAAATCTTCCTCGGGCCGGTGGGCGGGCGCATGGCGGAGCACTTCGGTGCCGAGCGCCTGCTCGTGAGCCTGTCGCTGGTGACGTCGCTCGCGCTCGTGGGTTTCGGTCTGGGCTGGCTGTGGAGTTGCGCGGCGCTGATCGTGGTGCTGCGAGCGCTGCAGCTGCCGCTCCTGCCGCCCATCGTGGCGCGTCGCACGCCGGGGCCGGAGCGTGTGCGGGCGCTGGCGGCCCGCGCGGTCTGGCGCGACATCGGCGCGGGCGCCGGGCCCTTGCTGGCCGGCGTGCTGCTGCCCATTGCGTCGCCGCCGTGGATCTACGGCAGCGCCGCGCTGTTGCTGGCGATCGCCGCGCTGGCCTGTGTCCGGCGCGCATCGCCACCCACCCCGATCCAGGAGAACATCACCCCATGACCACCATCGACACCGTCGCCCAACTCGAAGCCCTGTTCGGCCAGCCGGGCGAGGCCTCGCTCAAGAAAGAGATGCCGTACCTGCACCCGAGCTACCAGGCGTTGATCGCCGCGTCGCCGTTCGCGGTGCTCGCGACCACCGGCCCCGGCGGGCTCGATGCTTCGCCGCGCGGCGACGCCCCGGGCTTCGTCGCGGTGCAGGACGAGAAGACCTTGCTGCTGCCCGAGCGCCGCGGCAACAACCGCATCGACAGCCTGCGCAACATCGTGACCGACCCGCGCGTGGCCTTGCTGTTCCTGATTCCGGGCGTGGGCGAGACGCTGCGCGTGAACGGGCGCGCACGCATCAGCGTGGCACCCGAGCTGCTGGCGCGCTTCGCGGTGGAAGGGCGCGCGCCGCAGTGCGTGATCGAGATCGCCGTCGAGACCGTGTTCTTCCAGTGCGCCCGCGCGATCCAGCGTTCCAAGCTCTGGGCGCCGGTGCCGCAGGACGCGCCGCGCACCGTGCCGACACCGGGCGCCATCCTTTCGGCGCTGACCGATGCAGCCTTCGACGGCGCCACCTACGACCGCGAACTGCCCGCGCGCCAGCAGGCCACGCTGTACTGAACGGGCGCGGCGTACCGCCCGGTAGAACGAATGCACTAGCGGCGAAAGCCGCCGACCCCACGCCTGCACCGATTGCGAGCCTTCGCCACAATCGACCCAATGCGTTCTTCTCCGTTCTTCAAAATGGCCCTGCTGCTGGGCCTGCTCTCCGCCATCGGGCCTTTCGCGATCGACATGTACCTCCCGGCCTTGCCTGCCATCGGGCAGAGCCTGCATGCGGACATCGGCGCGGTGCAGATGAGCCTCACCGCCTTCTTCCTGTCGCTCGGCGCGGGCCAGCTGCTCTACGGCCCGATCTCCGACATGGTCGGGCGCAAGCCGCCGCTGTATGCCGGGCTGGTGCTGTTCGCGCTGGCCAGCGTGGGCTGCGCGCTGGCGACCGACATCCAGACCCTGATCGCGCTGCGCTTCGTGCAGGGCCTGGGCGCGGCCGCCGGCATGGCGATTCCGCGCGCCGTGGTGCGCGATCTGCACACGGGCACCGACGCCGCGCGGCTGATGTCGCTGCTGATGCTGGTGTTCAGCGTGTCGCCCATCCTGGCGCCGCTCGCGGGCAGCCTGGTCATCGCCTTCACCGGCTGGCGCGGCGTGTTCTGGGCCGTCACCATCGCCGCGGTGGCGGGCCTGGCCATGATGGTCAAGCTGCTCGACGAAACACGCCCGGCCTCCGAGCGCGTCGAAAGCAGCCTGGGCAGTGCACTGTCGGCCTACTGGCTGCTGCTGCGCGACTGGCATTACCTCGGGCTGGTGTTCATCGGCAGCTTCGCCATGGCGGGCTTCTTCACCTACCTGGCCAATTCGTCGTTCGTGATGATCGACCACTACGGCCTGTCGCCCGCGATGTACAGCGTGGCCTTCGGCGTGAACGCCGCGGCCTTCATTGCGGCCTCGCAGTTCACGGGCTCGCTGGGCGAGCGTTACGGGCTGGTCAACCTCGTCAAGTTCGGCGTGGCCTGCTGCGGCGTGGCGATGGTCGCCATGTTCGTGTACTTCGCGATGGGCGGCGACAACCTGTGGGTGCTGATCGTCCTGTACTTCATCGCCTCGGGCTTCATGGGCCTGGTGATCCCGACCACCGGCGTGCTGGCGCTCGAGATGCACGGCGCCATCGCCGGCACGGCCTCGGCGCTGCTGGGCACGCTGCAGATGCTGACCGGCGCACTCGCGATGGCGGTGGTGGGCCTGTTCTCCAACGGCCGGCCGCTGCCGATGGTGGCGGGCATGGCCGCCGGCGCGCTCATCGCGCTGGTGCTGACCTGGCTCACGCTGGGCGGTGTGCGCTCGGAGCCGACCGGGGGCAGGGCGCAAGAAGCCTGACATGACGGCCGCCACAGCAAGCGACGCCAAACCGCGTCCCCTCGACGGCTTGGCCGCGCCCGCGCGCGGCTGGGCGATGCTGGTCATCATCCTCGGGCTCACGGTGTCGGTGCTCGACGGCACCATCGTCAACCTGGCGCTGCCCGGCATCGCGCGCGAGCTGCAGGCCACGCCGGCGCAGGCCATCTGGGTGGTCAACGCCTACCAGATCGCCACGCTGGTGATGCTGCTGCCGCTGGCCTCGCTGGGCGACCTCGTGGGCTACCGGCGCGTGTACCTGGTGGGCATGGCGGTGTTCACCGTGTCGTCGCTGGCCGCGACCTTCGCCAATTCGCTCGCCACGCTGATCGCGTCGCGCGCGCTGCAGGGGCTGGGCGCGGCGGGGATCATGAGCGTCAACGCAGCGCTGGTGCGGCTCACGTTCCCCTCGGCGCAGCTGGGCCGGGGCATGGCCATCAATTCGCTGGTGGTCGCCACCTCGTCGGTGGCCGGGCCTTCGGTGGCGGCGGCGATCCTGTCGGTGGCGTCGTGGCCGTGGCTCTTCGCCATCAACGTGCCGCTGGGCATCGTCACTTTCGCACTCGGCATGCGCGCGCTGCCGTTCAACCGCGCGGCGCCGGCCGCGGGCACGCGCTTCTCGCCGATCGACGTGACGCTCAACGTGCTGATGTTCTCGCTGGTCTTCCTCGGCGTGGACCATCTGGGCGTGCGCGAGGGCGGGGTGCAGGCCACGGGCACGCCGTGGTCGGCCTGGGCCACGCTGGGCGCCGGGCTGGCGGTGGGCTTCGTCTACCTGCGGCGCCAGCGCACGCAGGCGGTGCCGCTCTTTCCCATCGACCTGCTGCGCATCCCGGTGTTCGCGCTCTCGATGGGCACCTCGGTGGCGGCGTTCTGCGCGCAGATGCTGGCGTACATCGCGCTGCCGTTTTTGCTGCTCGACGTGTACGGCCGCAGCCACATCGAGGCCGGCCTGCTGATCACGGCGTGGCCGCTGGCCATCGTGGTGATGGCGCCCATCGCCGGTCGGCTCATCGGGCGCTACCCCGACGGGCTGCTGGGCGGCATCGGCCTGGGCCTGCTGGCCACGGGCCTGGCGCTGCTCGCGGCGCTGCCGGCGCACCCGGGCAATGCCGACATCGCCTGGCGCATGGCGCTGTGCGGACTGGGCTTCGGTCTGTTCCAGTCGCCCAACAACCACACCATCGTGAGTTCGCCACCCGCGCACCGAAGTGGTGCGGCCAGCGGCATGCTGGGCACGGCGCGGCTCACGGGGCAGACGCTCGGGGCCGTGGTGCTGGCGGCGGTGTTCAGCGTCTGGAGCCCGCACGGCGGGCATGGCCCGGTGGTGGCGCTGGTGCTGGCGGCGGGCTGCGCGGCGGTGGCGGCGGTTTTCAGCAGTCTGCGGCTGAAGACGACAAGTCCGCATGCCTGAATAAGGTAGGGTACGGCCTCATGAAGGAAGTACCTGACACCGTGGTCTGTCCGGGCTGCGACGCGGTCTACGCCCGCACGCCGCTGGCGCCGCGCGACGTGGCCGAGTGCCCGCGCTGCGGCACCGAGCTCGACCGGCACCCGGGCGCGCAGCAGCGGCGCATCCTGCCGCTGACGGTCGCGAGCCTGATCATGTTCGCCATCGCCAACCTGTTTCCCATCGTCGAGATCGAGCTGCAGGGCCTGCGCAGCCAGACCACGCTGGCCGGCGCGGTGGTGGTGCTGAGCGCCGAGGGCATGTCGCCGGTGGCGCTGCTGGTGCTGGCCACGACCATCCTGTTTCCGCTGCTGCAGCTGTGCATCCTGGCCTACCTGCTGGTGCCGCTGGCCCGCGCGCACCGGCCCTGGGGCTTCGCGGTGCTGGTGCGCATGATGCAGTCGCTGCGGCCCTGGGGAATGATCGAGGTCTTCCTGCTCGGCGTGCTGGTGGCGATCGTCAAGCTGTCGAGCATGGCGACGGTGGTGCCGGGGCCCGCGCTGTGGGCCTTCGTGGCGCTCACCGTGACGCTCACGGCCGTGCTGTCGTTCAACCCCGGCGCGTTCTGGGAGATGACCTTCCGCAAAGCCGATGAAGAGGATGCAGCCGCGCCGGAGGTGCGCGCATGAACATGCGCGGGCTGCCCGCCCGCCTGGCCTCGGCACGTCCGTGGGAGGCGCAGGTCGACGACGAGCACGACCACGAGAACCCGGTGCCGACGGCCGCCGCGCTCGGCCTGCACGTCTGCACGCACTGCACGGCCGTCTGGCGCGATGCCGAAGATGGCGACGCCTGCGCCCGCTGCGGCACGCACCTGCACACGCGCAAGCCGCAGAGCCTGAACCGCACCTGGGCCTTCCTGATCGCGGCCTGCATCATGTACATCCCGGCCAATCTGCTGCCGGTGATGATCACGCGCACACTGTTCGGCGCGCAGTACGACACCATCCTGAGCGGCGTCATCTACTTCTGGGTGTCGGGCGCCTGGGGGCTGGCGGCCATCGTGTTCATCGCGAGCTTCCTGGTGCCGCTGTTCAAGCTGGCGGTACTGCTCTTGCTTGTGGTGCTGGCGCAGCGACGCAGCAACTGGCGCCGGCGCGAGCGGGCCAAGCTGTATCACATCATCGAGATCATCGGACGCTGGTCGATGCTCGACGTGTTCGTGGTGTCGCTGCTGACGGGGCTGGTGCAGATCCAGGGCTTCGCGGTCATCACCGCGGGCGTGGGCATTGCGGCCTTCGGCGCGGTGGTGGTGCTGACCATGCTGGCCTCGCTGAGCTTCGACCCGCGCCTGACGTGGGACGGCCCGGTGCCGCAAGCAGACACGGACGAACGACACATTGAAAGCAGGGAAGAAAAAATCGCATGAGTGAAGAAGACACGCAACCGCAAGACCGTCCGGCAGCGTCGGCCCCGCCCGCGCTGCCGAAGCCGAAAGTGGCGCGCCGCCGCGAATGGCTGCCCTCGCTGATCTGGCTGATTCCCATCGTCGCCGCGCTGGTCGGCGTGACGCTGGTGGCGCGCATCCTCATGGAGCGCGGCCCCGAGATCGTGCTCACCTTCAAGACGGCCGAGGGCCTCGAAGCCGGCAAGACCGCCGTGAAATACAAGGACGTGCAGATCGGCCTGGTGCAGAGCCTGCGGCTGGCGCGCGACCGCTCGCACGTGCGCGTGCTGGTGCAGCTCAACAAGGACGCCGAGGGCTTCACCTCGGCCGACTCGCGCTTCTGGGTGGTGCGGCCGCGGCTGGACACCTCGGGCATCTCGGGCCTGGGCACGCTGCTGTCGGGCGCCTACATCGGCGCCGACGCGGGTGTCGAGAAGGAAACCGCGGGTGAATTCACCGGCCTCGAAGCGCCGCCCATCGTCACGCGCGGCGACTCGGGCCAGCAGTTCCTGCTGCGCGCGCGCGACGTGGGCTCGCTCGACGTGGGTTCGCCCGTGTACTTCCGGCG
The DNA here is from genome assembly GCF_058800845.1 of Variovorax sp. GW822-FHT04E09. Lineage (NCBI taxonomy): Bacteria > Pseudomonadati > Pseudomonadota > Betaproteobacteria > Burkholderiales > Comamonadaceae > Variovorax > Variovorax sp. GW822-FHT04E09. The sequence goes on along the minus strand of NZ_JBXAMR010000001.1, from coordinate 440,817 downwards.
CATCAAGGTCGGGCAGGTCGCGGCCTACGAACTCGACGGCGACGGCCGCGGCGTCACGCTGCGGGTGTTCGTGAACGCGCCGTACGACAAGTTCGTCGGCATGAACACGCGCTTCTGGCAGGCCAGCGGCATCGACGCGCAGCTCAGCGCCAGCGGCTTCACGCTGCGCACGCAATCGCTGGCCACCATCCTGCTCGGCGGCATCGCCTTCCAGGCCCCCGACGACGCCATGGGCCCGCTGGCCAAGGAGAACACCGCCTTCGTGCTGGCGCAGGACGAAAGCGCCGCCATGAAGGAGCCCGACGGCCCCTCGCAGACGCTGCTGATGTACTTCAACCAGTCGCTGCGCGGCCTCACGCCGGGCGCACCGGTCGACTTCCGCGGCGTGGTGCTGGGCGAGGTGAAATCCATCGGCGTCGAGTTCGACCGCGCCGAGCGCGAGTTCCGCATGCCGGTGCTGGTGCAGATCTACCCCGACCGCCTGCGCCGCCGTGAGAGCGGTGCCGGTGCGCAAGCCACGGAGTCGCGCGCGACGCAGCAGGAACGGCTGCGCTTCCTGGCCGAGAAGGGCCTGCGCGCCCAGCTGCGCAACGGCAACCTGCTGACCGGCCAGGTCTACGTGGCACTCGACTTCTTCCCGAAGGCGCCGCCCGCGAAGATCGACCTGTCGAAGAGCCCGATCGAGCTGCCGACCATCGCCAACGGCCTGGACGAAATCCAGTCGCAGGTGCAGGAAATCGCCACCAAGCTCAACAAGGTGCCCTACGAGCAGATCGCCACCGACCTGCGCACCACGCTGGCCACGCTCAACAAGACGCTCACCAGCACCGAGCAGACCGTCAGCCGCATCAACAGCGACGTGACGCCCGAGCTGGCCGCCGCCATGAAGGACGTGCGCAAGACCGTCAACTCGGCCGAACGCACGCTGGCCGACGACTCGCCGCTGCAGCAGGACATGCGCCAGACCCTGCGCGAGCTGACGCGCGCCGCCGGCTCGGTGCGCGTGCTGACCGACTACCTCGAACGCCATCCCGAATCGCTGCTGCGCGGCAAACCGGACGACAAGAAATGAAGACGACGACGACCTTCGCGCTCGCGGGCGCCGCCGCGTTGCTGCTGCTGGCAGGCTGCGCGAGCAAGCCCGACAGCTACTACACGCTGGCCAGCCCGCCCGCGCTCACCGACGCGGCGCCGCGCACTCCTGATGCCGCCGCGCCGCTGTACATCGAGCTCGCGCCCGTGGCCGTGCCCGAGCGGTTGGCGCGCCCGCAGATGGTGGTGCGCCGCCCGACCGGCGGCGTGCAGGTCGACGTGCTCGAGCAGCACCGCTGGGCCTCGTCCTTCGAGAACGAGCTGCGCGACGCGCTGGGCAGCGGCATTGCCAGCCGGCTCGGCGCGCTCGACGTCACGCAGGGCGGCCGCCAGACCTCGCAGCCCGTGTGGCGCGTGGCAGTGCAGGTGCGCCAGTTCGAGATGGTGGACGGCGGGCGCGTGGACGCCGGCTTCACCTGGACCCTGCGCCGCTCCGACGAGGCGCGCACGCTGGTGTGCCGGCTCGACGCGGGCGAGGCCACCGGCAGCGGCATGGACGCGCTGGCGCAGGGTGCGCAGCGCGTGACGGCCGCGGCGGCGGCGGCCATGGCGCGCAGTGTGAACGCGGCGCGGACGAACCCGGGTGCGACGGCGTGCGCGACCTGAGACTTTCACCTTTCCCCCATGGGGGAAGGCACCACGCCGGAATCCGATAGATCGGAGGCCCCATGGCACAGATTGGCAAGGCGCCCTGCGACGACACGCTGATCCTGCATGGGTCTCCATCTCCCACGGAAGAGGGCGCCTGCCCCGAAGCCTCCAAGCCCTGGGTGCTCGCCGCGGCCATCGTCGGCTCGAGCATGGCCTTCATCGACGGCACGGTGGTCAACGTTGCCTTGCCGGCCATCCAGGCCGATCTGTACGCCACGGCCTTCCAGGCGCAGTGGGTGGTCGAGTCGTACGCCTTGTTGCTCGCGGCGCTGCTGCTGGTGGGCGGCGCGCTCGGCGACCGCTACGGAAGGCGGCGCATCTTTGCCATCGGCGTTGTCGTGTTCGCTTTGTCGTCGGTGGGCTGTGCGCTCGCGGCCGACGTGCAGCAGCTCATCGCCGCACGCGCGATTCAAGGCATCGGCGGTGCGCTGCTGGTGCCGGGCAGCCTGGCGCTCATCAGTGCCTCGTTTCCCGAGAAGGAACGCGGCAAGGCCATCGGCACCTGGTCGGGCTTCAGCGGCATCACGGCGGCGGTGGGGCCGGTGCTGGGCGGCTTCCTGGTCGATCACTTCTCGTGGATCTGGGCCTTTCTCATCAACGTGCCGATGGCGCTGCTCGTGCTGTGGATCGTGCGCCGCCACGTGCCCGAGAGCAAAGGCGCCGCGGCGCGCGGCGGGCTCGATCTGTGGGGCGCGCTGCTGGCGACCGCCGGGCTGGGCGGCATCGTCTACGCCTTCATCGAGGCGCCCACGCAAAGCTGGCGTTCGCCGGCCGTGCTCGCGGCGTTGGTGACCGGTGTCGTGGGCAGTGTCGGCTTCGTCATCGCTGAACGTCGGGCGCGCACGCCGATGCTGCCGCTGTCGCTGCTGCGCATCGGCAACTTCAGCGGCGCCAACCTGCTGACGCTGCTGCTGTATGCGGCGCTGGGCGGCGGGCTGTATTTCTTTCCGCTCAACCTGATCCAGGTGCAGGGCTACTCGGCCACGGTGGCGGGCGCGGCGCTGCTGCCGTTCATCTTCCTGATGTTCGCGCTCTCGGGCTGGGCCGGGCAGCTGGTCGACCGCTTCGGGCCGCGTCTGCCGCTGGTCATCGGACCGGCCATCGCGGCCGTGGGCTTTGCGCTGTTCGCGCTGCCGGGCGTGGGCGCGAGCTACTGGAGCGGTTTCCTGCCCGCCGTGGTGGTGCTGGGTTTCGGCATGACGGTGACGGTCGCGCCGCTCACCACCACGGTCATGAACGCCGTGGGGCCCGACCTCGCGGGCGTGGCCTCGGGCGTGAACAACGCGGTGTCGCGCGCGGCGGCGGTGCTGGCGATCGCGGTGTTCGGCGCCATCATGGCCTGGGCCTTCGACGCGGCGCTGGCCGAGCGGCTGCAGGCGATGGGCGCGTCGGACGAGGTGCGATCTTTTCTTGCGGCCGAGCGCGACCGGCTGGCGGCGGCCGGTGCGCCGCCGGGGGCCGACGCGGCCACCGTCGCCGCCGTGAAGCGCGCGGTGGCCGAATCCTTCGTCGCGGGCTTTCGCTGGGTGATGCTGCTGAGCGCCGGCCTGGCCGTGCTGAGTGCCGTGAGCGCCTGGTTGATGATCCGGCGCGCGCCTGCAGAAAACCAAGACAACAACAAGCCATGAGACAGGAGACAAAGAACCGATGGAAGCAGCACAACCGGCCGACGCGCCGCCGCACGTCGATGTCCTGATCGTCGGTGCCGGCCTGTCCGGCATCGGCGCCGCCTGCCACCTGCAGGCGCAGTGCCCGGGCCGCAGCTACGCGATCCTCGAAGGGCGCGAACGCAGCGGCGGCACCTGGGACCTGTTCCGCTACCCGGGCGTGCGCTCCGACTCCGACATGTACACGCTGGGCTACGTGTTCCGCCCGTGGACGCAGGCCAAGGCGATCGCCGACGGCCCGTCGATCCTGCAGTACGTGCGCGACACCGCGCGCCAGCACGGCATCGACGACAAGATCCACTACCAGCACCGCGTGGTGCGCGCCGCCTGGTCGAGCGCGCAGGCCTGCTGGACGGTCGATGTGGAGCAGGGCCCCGACAAGCGGCTCGTTCAGTGGCGCTGCAACTTCCTGTTCCTGTGCAGCGGCTATTACCGCTACGAAGCGGGCTACACGCCCGACTTCGCCGGCATGGCCGACTTCAAGGGTCGCATCGTCCATCCGCAGCACTGGCCCGCCGACCTGGACCACGGCGGCCGGCGCGTGGTCGTGATCGGCAGCGGCGCCACCGCGATGACGCTGGTGCCCGCCATGGCGAAGACCGCCGCGCACGTCACGCTGCTGCAGCGCTCGCCGACCTACGTGGTGGCGCGCCCGGCCGAAGACCCCATTGCCAATCGCCTGCGGCGCCTGCTGCCGGCGATGGCCGCGTACCGCCTCACGCGCTGGAAGAACGTGACGCTCGGCATGCTGTTCTTCCGTCTCGCGCGGCGTAAGCCGGCGCGCGTCAGGCGCATGCTGCTGGGCGGCGTGCGCCACGCGCTCGGGCCCGGCTACGACGTCGCCACGCACTTCACGCCGCGCTACAACCCGTGGGACCAGCGCCTGTGCCTCGTGCCCGACGGCGACCTGTTCGCAGCGCTCAACGCGGGCCGCGCCTCGATGGTCACGGACCACATCGACACCTTCACGCCCGAGGGCCTGCGGCTGAAGTCGGGCCGCGAACTCAAGGCCGACATCATCGTCACCGCCACCGGTCTCGAACTGCAGGTGCTCGGCGGCATCGAACTGAGCGTGGACGGCCGCCGCGTCGACCCCGCAGCGACCTTCAACTACAAGGGCATGATGTACAGCGACGTGCCCAACCTGGCCTCGTCCTTCGGCTACACCAACGCCTCATGGACGCTCAAGTGCGACCTGACCTGCGCCTACGTCTGCCGGCTGCTGAACCACATGCACAAGCACGGCTGGCGGCAATGCACGCCGCACAACGCGGGCCCTGACCTGTCGCCCGAACCGTGGATCGATTTCAGCTCGGGCTACGTGCAGCGCTCGCTCGACAAGTTTCCCAAGCAGGGCACGCACACGCCGTGGAAACTGCACCAGAACTACCTGCGCGACATCCTCCTGCTGCGCCTCGGGCGCGTGGACGACGGGGTGATGGCGTTCTCGAACCGCGCGGTCTGATCGCGGCCTGACCGCGTTGCGTGACGCGGCGATGTATAGCTCTGCTCAATACAACATCGAAGATTTTTGAATTGGATCGATGGCAGGCGGCGGTGATTTACTCCGCCCGGCGTTGCACTCGCACTGAAAAAACGGCGAGGCGGTGCCCGGGAATCACCCCACGACCCTGTGATGAGGAGACCTCATGAAGTCATCGATCCGTGCATCCCTGGCGGGCCTGTTGTTCGCAGCGCTGGCAGGACATGCAAGCGCCGCCTCGCTGGACGCTTTCGCGGCCACGCCGAACGCCGCCATCTCCGGCAACAACATCGAGAACCTGACGCAGTCCACGCCCGAGATGTGCGCGTCGGCCTGCCTGGGCGCGCCACGCGGCGCCTGGTGCGTCTCGTTCGACTACAACAAGGCCGGCCAGAGCTGCGACCTGAGCGACAAGCGCGCCGCCGACGTGGGCGGGCTGAAGACCGACTACCCCGGCAACCCCTATGACCACTACAGCCTCAAGCCCGATCCGCTGAAGCCTTTCGCGCGCACGCCCAATGCGGCCATCAGCGGCTACAACACCGAAGCCCTGCAGTCCGTGACGCCCGCCGACTGCGCCAACGCCTGCACCGACGCGAGCCGCTCGTCGTGGTGCAAGTCCTTCGACTACCACAAGACCGCGCAGCGCTGCGACCTGAGCGACAAGCGCGCCAGCGACATCGGCGGCCTGAAGACCGACTACGTCGGCAATCCCTACGACCACTATTCGCTGATCGCGGGCGAGGGCGTTCCCAATCCCGTGCCCGGCAACAAGCACATCCTGCTGATCGGCATCGACGGCCTGCGCGGCGACGCCATCCAGTGCGCGGGCTGCGTGCAGACGCCGGCGATGTCGTCGCTGATCGCCGGCGGTGCCTTCCACGGCAACGTGCTGGCGGGCGGCACCAAGCAGGCGACCGTGAGCGGGCCCGGCTGGTCGTCGGTGTTCACCGGCTTCTGGGCCGACAAGCACGGCGTGACCTCGAACACCACCACCTTGCCGCTGAAGAAGACGCACGTGTTCGACCAGATCAAGGCGGCCTGGCCGACGGCCACGACGGCGGTGGTGGGCGACTGGTTCAACATCACCCACAACCTGCGCCCCGCGCTGGCCGACTTCGTGGTCGCCAACGCGGCCAAGAATTCGCAGCAGGCCACCGATGCCGTGAAGGGCTGGCTGAGCTGGAAGCACCCGCCAACGGCGATCTTCTACTACCTGCACAACGTCGACGTCCACGCGCCGAGCTACGACCCGCTCAATGCCTACTACCAGGGCAAGATCGCCGGCGAAGATCAGCAGATCCAGCAGGTGCTCACGGCGCTCACGTCGCGGCCGAACTACGCCAACGAGGAATGGCTGATCGTCGTCACCTCCGACCACGGCGGCACGGGCAGTGGCCACGGCGGGCAGACGGCAGGGGAACGCAGCACGCTGCTGATCCTGAACAACAACCACCAGAACCCGCTCAAGCCCAGCTACTGCGTGGGCAGCCTCGGGGGTACCGCATTGACGCAGGTGGACGGCACGACGCCGCACATCCTGGACTTTCTGGGGCTGCCGAACACCACCGAAGGGCAGAAGCACCCTGCGTGCGGCAACTGAGGCCGGACGAATCTGGAGAGCGCTGAAGGGGAGGGTAGCCCGCGCGCATGCCGTGTGCGGCAGGCGAAATGCCTACCCTTCGGCGATCAGCGGGTTGAACCCGCACATAATCTCGCGTTTTCTTTTGTTCTGAATCTCTCAGGTAGCCACGCCGTGTCGAAGCCAACCTGCCCCTGGACTTCGACCAACCCTTCCCGGCTGTGGTGCGCCCGTGTTCGAACGCTATTACCGCGAGCTGCTGAGCTTTCTGTCCCGCAAGGTACCCGACCGCGCCACCGCGGCCGACCTGGCGCAGGAGAGCTACGTGCGGGTGTACGAGGCGCAGCGCACGGGCAGCGTGGTGCGCGACCCGCGCGCGCTGCTGTATCGCACGGCCCGCAACCTCGTCACCGACCACCACCGCCGCACCAGCGTGCGCGCGGGCGGCGACACGGCGGCGCCCGATGACGCACCGCCCGACGCCGACGACTGCATCGGCCCGCCCACCTTCGAGCCCGACGCCATCCTGTCGTCCAGCCAGGGCATGGCGGCCATGGTCGAGACCATCGACCGGCTGCCTCCGCGCTGCCGCGAAGCCTTCGTGCTCTACAAGTTCGATGGGCTCTCGTACGCCGAGGTGGCTGCGCGCATGGGCATCTCGGTGCGGACGGTCGAGATGCAGTTGCGCATTGCGATGGAGGCGTGCTGGGCGTGCCTGGAGCGGACCCGTGGTTCAGAGTGAGATGAGACGCCCCATTACAGGGTTTGACCACGCTCGTGCGTCTACCCCCCTAAGAACGATCCCCACGTCATGACCCTCACGTCGCCTCCGTCCGAAGAAGCCCTGCGCCTGCGACAGGACGTGCTGGACTGGTTCGTCCGCCGCCAGCGCACGCACTGGAGCGCGTCCGACGAGCGCGCGTTCCAGGCCTGGCTCGGCGCCGATGCGCGCCATGGCGAGGCGTTTCGCGAATGGGAGTCGCGCTGGCGCGCCTTCGACGCGATCGCGCCCGAGACGGTCGCGAGCTGGCGCAGCGGCTTCGAAGGCCGCGCGCCCGCCGCACCCACGCGCCGCGGCTTCCTGAAACCGGCGGTTGTGCTGGGCGTTTCCGGCATGGCGGTCGGCGCCGGCTACCTCGGCTGGCGCCACCTGCAAGCCCAGCCCGTGTTCGAACAGGCCTTCGCCACCCGACGCGGCCAGCAGCTCGAGGCGCCGCTGCCCGACGGCTCCCGGCTGCGGCTGGACACCGCCACCCGCCTCGAAGTGCGCCTGTTCCGCGACCGCCGCGAGGTGACGCTGCTCGACGGGCAGGCGGTGTTCGCGGTGCAGTCCGATGCGAAACGCCCCTTCGACGTGCTGGCCGGTCCGCTGCGCGTGCGGGTGGTCGGCACGCGCTTCGCCGTGCGCCACACCCCCGGCATGCCGGGCGCCGACGGCACGCGGGTGTCGGTGGAAGAGGGCAAGGTGCGCGTGCTGCACCGGGCGCCGGATGCGACGAGCGAAGTCTTCCTGACCGCCGGCCGCCAGGTGGAAAGCGACGCGCAGGGCCGGTTCTCCGCCGTCTCGGCCGTGCCGCGCGACGGCATCGCGCCCTGGCGCGAGCACCGCCTGAGCTTCGTCGACACGCCGCTGGCCCGCGCGCTGGCCGAGCTGGAGCGTTACGGCAGCACCGGCCTGGTGGTGAACGACCCGGCCGTGGCGGCCCTGCGACTGAGCGGCACCTTCGACCCGCGGGACGCGCGCACGCTGCGGCGCGCCCTGGCCAGCGCCTTGCCGGTGCGGCTGAAGGACACCGGCACGGTCGCGGAAATCCTGCCGGCCCCCTGAAACAAAAGAATCAAGAATTTCTCGCCGGCACTACGGGGATTCCGCCGGCTCGTGCGTCAGCCCAGATAGGAACCATTTGCATTCACTACCTGGAAGACGTTCGATGACGAAGCGCTTGAGAACAAAGATGACACCCGCGCCGCTGGCCCTGGCCGTTGCACTGGCCGTACTGGCGAACGCGCCCCTGATGGCCCGGGCGCAGGGCGCGCCCCAGCCGATCCGCATCGCGGCCCAGCCGCTGGCCGAGGCGCTGAACGACTGGGCGCGGCAGACCCGCATCCAGCTGGTCGTGCAGCAGAGCCTGGTTGCGGGCAAGACCGCGCCCGCCATCTCGGGCAGCCTCACGGCCCGGCAGGCGCTCGACCGTTTGCTGGCGGGCAGCGGCCTGGCGGCCACGATGGAAGGCAATGCGGCGGTCATCAAGACCGCACCCACCACGGGCGGCACGTCCACGCTGCCGGCGGTGACCGTCGTGGCCGACGGCGAGGAAAGCGCCACGGGCCGTGTGCAGGGCTACGTCGCCAAGCGCAGCGCCACCGCCACCAAGACCGACACGCCGATCATCGAGACGCCGCAGTCGATCTCGGTCATCACGGCCGACCGCATCGAGGCCATCGGCGCCACCAACCTCAAGGACGCGCTGGGCTACACGCCGGGCGTGTCGACCACCACCTACGGCGCCGATTCGCGCTACGACTGGATCTCGCTGCGCGGCTTCGACGCCTATTCGCCGGGCTTCTACCTGGACGGCCTGCCGCTGCGCAACAACAGCACCTGGGGCGTGTGGCGCACCGAGAACTACGGCGCTGAACGCATCGAGCTGCTGCGCGGCCCGTCGTCGGTGCTGTACGGCATGAGCGGCCCCGGCGGGGTGGTGAACGTGGTCAGCAAGCGCCCGACGGCGGAGCCCGTGCGCGAGCTGCAGCTGCAGGTGGGCGACCATGCCCGCAAGCAGGTGGCGGGCGATTTCTCGGGCGCACTCGACGCCGACGGCAAGCTGCTGTACCGCATCACCGGCCTCGTGCGCGACGCGCAACTGCCGGCGGGCAAGGAGGCCGACGACCGCATGTACATCGCGCCCGCGCTCACCTGGAAGCCGTCGAGCGACACCACGCTCACCTTGCTGTCGCAGTTCTCGCGCACGCGCGGCGGGGTCTACACGCGCGCGCGGCCGCAGGTCGGCTCGCTCGATCCGACCGCGATCGGCACCACCATTCCCTCGAAGCTGTTCGTCGGCGAGCCCGGCTTCGACCGCTTCGACCAGGACCAGGAGATGGTCGGCTACCAGTTCGAGCACCGCATCAACGATACCTTCACGGTGCGGCAGAACGCGCGCTACGCGCACCAGAAGCTCGACTACACGGGCACGCAGCTGAAGGGCTTCATGGCGCTGAACCCCGAGGTGCCGAACGACCCGCTCAACTTCCAGCAGATGTCGCGCAGCGTGTTCGGCAGCCGCGAGAACATCGGCGCCCTGGCACTGGACAACCAGCTGCAGGCCGATTTCCGCCTGGGCGAGACACAGCACAAGGTGCTGGTCGGGCTGGACTACCAGCGCACCCGCATCGACCAGGTCACCTTCAGCGGCGGCAGCGCCTCGCCGCTGAACATCTACGCGCCGGTGTACGGCGGGCCGATCGAGCGGCCCGCGCCGTATTTCGACGGCATCACGCGGCTTGCGCAGACCGGCGTCTACCTGCAGGACCAGATCAAGTGGGGCGAGCGCTGGACGCTGACGCTGGGCGGGCGCTACGACACCGCCGACAGCACCGTGGACAGCCGCCTCGACGGCTCGCGCCAGCGCATGCGCGACCACAAGTTCACCAGCCGGGCCGGCCTGGTCTACCTGCACCCGAGCGGCTGGGCGCCGTACCTGAGCTACTCGGAGTCGTTCGCGCCCACGGCCACCATCGACCCGGCGTCGGGCGACCCGTTCAAGCCCGAAAGCGGCAAGCAATACGAGGCCGGCGTGCGCTACCAGCCCACGGGCAGCAAGGCGATGTACAGCGCCGCCATCTTCGACCTGCGGCGCAAGAACTACATCAGCTACGACGGCGAGTTCATGCCCAAGCAGACGGGCGAGATCTCGGTGCGCGGCCTGGAGCTCGAGGCCACGGCGGAGATCGCCTCGCGCCTGAACCTCACGGCGTCGTACAGCTACACGCCGCGGGCCATCGTCACGGCAAGCGCCAACTCGAAAGAGATCGGCAAGCAGGCCACGGCCGTGCCGCGCCACCGGCTGTCGGTGTGGGCGGACTACCGCTTCGCCGGCGGCGTGAAGGTGGGCCTGGGCGCGCGCTACACGGGTTCGAACTACGGCGACGGCGAGGCCGCGTGGCCGAGCAAGGTGCCGGCCTCGACGGTGTTCGACGCCATGCTCGGCTACGACATCGACCGCTGGAGCCTGGCGCTGAACCTGCGCAACCTGACCAACAAGACGTACTTCGCGAACTGCGGTTACCGCAACTGCTACTACGGCTACCCGCGCACGGCGACGGCCACGGCGACCTACCGCTGGTAGGTCAGCGACGCTGTGCCAAGAGGTGCCGCCCCAGCGCCTCGAAAGCCGGCAGCGTGACCGGGTCGTTCGCGGCGTTGCCCGCGATCGGGTGCGAGGCGTAGCGCACGATCACCATCTCGGCCTTCGGGTCGATGTAGATGCGCTGGCCGTGCACGCCGCGCGCCATGTAGGCGCCGTGGTCGTTGTGCGTGACCCACCACATGTCGCGGTAGCTCCAGCCTTGCAGCAGGGGGTAGCCGCCTTTGGTGAAGGCGGCCTTGTCGCCGCCGCGGCGGATGTCTTCGACGGCGGCCTTGGGCACGATCTGCCGGCCTTTCACGCGGCCGTCGTTGCGCAGCATCTCGCCGAAGCGCGCGAGGTCGCGCAGGCCAGTGTTCAGGCCGCCGCCCGCGAAGGGCGTGCCGATGGAATCGACGGTGAAGTAGGCGTCCTGCTCGGCGCCCAGGTGGCGCCAGATGCGTTCCGACAGCAACTGCGCCACGGTGCGACCGGTGGCCCGCGCGATCACCCAGCCCAGCACGTCGGAGTTGACGGTCTTGTAGCCGAAGCCTTCGCCATGCTTGCCCTCGGGTTGCACGGTCTGCAGGAACTCGTAGTAGCTGCGCGGGCCGGTGTAGTCCTTCGGCTTGGGCAGCGGGTTGCCGGCCTGCGCATGGGCCCAGACCTCGGCCTTCGGGTCGGCGTAGTCCTCGCTGAACTTCAGGCCCGTGGTCATGTCGAGCACCTGGCGCACGGTGGCGTTGCCGAAGGCCGAGGTCGCGAGTTCGGGCACGTAGTTGGCCACCGGCTTGTTGGCGTCGAGCGTGCCTTCGGCCACCAGCATCGCGCCCAGCGTGCCGACCACCGACTTGGTGACCGACATGGCGCCGTGCTGGCCGTCGTCTCTCAGCACGCCGAAGTAGCGCTCGTAGACCACGCGCCCGCGGTGCAGCACGAGGATGCCGTCGGTGTAGGTCGCGGCGAGCGATGCGTCCCAGGTCATGGGAGTCTTCGCATCGAGCGGCGTGAAGCGCAGCGTGTCGATGTCCTTGCGCAAGGCCTGGGGCAGGGCGGTGGGCGCACCGAGCCCGCGTGACGCGTTCACGGTCGGCATCAGCTGGCGGAAATTCGACACGCTCCAGCGCATCGCCGGAAATCGGAAATAGCTGCCGTCGTCGAAACGCAGCGTGCGGTCGGGTGGCGGCGGCGAACCGGTCATCCAGCCGAGCCTGGCGGGGTCGCTGGCGGCGGCATCGGGGTAGGTGGCATCGGCCGCGCCGGCCGACACCGCCAGGGTGGCGAGCGCGGCGGTCAGCAAAGCCTGGGCGCCAAGGCGGGTTCTGGAAGGGGCGAACATGGCAGTTCCGAAGCGGAGGACCGGCCCATTGTGGCCCGCGGCCTAGCCTGCGAACTTCCCACTGACAGCCGCGGCGCAGGTTGACAGGGCGCCGCTTCGGCTTTGATACTGAACCCTTCAGTTCATCATTCAACCCAAGGAGATTCCATGCAGAAGATCATTCCCTGCCTCTGGTTCGACGGCAACGGCGAGGAGGCGGTCAATTTCTACACCGCCATCTTTCCGAAGTCGCGCCTGACCGACACGCTGCTCTGGGGCGATGTGAATCCCGCCAAGAAGGGCAAGTTGCTCACGGCGACCTTCGAGCTCGACGGGCAGTCGTTCATGGTGCTCAACGGCGGGCCCGAGTACAAGATCACGCCGGCCATCTCGCTCATCGTGACCTGCGAGACGCAGGAGGAGGTCGACTATTACTGGGACAAGCTGCTCGAGGGCGGCGGCCAGCCGGTGCAGTGCGGCTGGCTCACCGACCGCTTCGGCGTATCGTGGCAGGTCACGCCGATGCCGCTCATCCGCATGTTCCAGGACAAGGACGCGGCCAAGGCGGCCCGCGCGATGGCGGCCATGATGAAGATGATCAAGCTCGACATCGCCACGGTGAAGAAGGCCTTCGACGGGGAGTGACCCCCGCCGAGGCGCCGATCAGACCAGCCGGCCGATCGGCTTCTTGCGCCACACCAGCCGGTAGTACGCGGTCTGCAGCAGCAGCATCGCGCCGAAGGTCACCGGGTAGGCGACCCAGATCCCGTCCAGGCCCATGCCAAAGTGGCGGCTCATGAGCCAGGCCACCGGCACTTCGACACCCAGGATGCAGACGATCGAGATCAGCGTCGGCACCAGCACCGAGCCGCTGGCGCGCATGATCCCCGAGATGGCCGAGGCCATGCCGAACAGCACCAGGCTCCACAGCATGATGTGCAGCAGGTTCTGCGCGATCTCGATCACCGGCGCGCTGGTGATGAAGAAGCCCATCAGCGGACGCGAGAACAGGTAGCCCAGCAGCACCAGCCCGCCCGTCAGCACGAGGTTCATGCCCAGCGCGGTCTGCACGATCGCGCCCAGCCGGTTGGCGCGGCCCGCACCGATGGCCTGCGCGCCGAGGATCGACGTGGTGATGGCGATCGAGATGGCCGGGAACTGCACGTAGGCCACCACCTGGTTCACCGCGCCGTACGCGGCCGTGGCGTTGGAGCCGTAGCTGTTGACCATCGACAGCAGCACCACTTCGGCCAGCGCCACCACGATCATCTGCACGCCGGTGGGCACACCGATCTTCAGCACCGCCTTCAGCAGCTGCGGCTGGATGCGCAGGCAGCGCACGAACTCCGCGTCAGGCGCGAGCGGGCTCTTTTTCTGGCGCAGCCGGAAGCCCAGCCACGTGGTCGCAACCGCGAACGACAGCACCGAGGCCCACGCGCCGGCCGCCACGCCCAACTGCGGCAGCCCGCCCCAGCCGCGGATGAGCGCGGGCGTGACCACCAGGCCGATGGCCGTGGAAATCAAGAGCGTCAGCAGCGGCGTGATGGTGTCGCCCACGCCGCGCAGCATGGCGGTAGCCAGCAGGAACAGGAACACGCCGGGCATCGCGATCAGCATGATGCGGGCGTAGCGCGTGGAGTCGGCCAGCACGTCGGGCGGCGTGCCCAGCATGGCCAGCATCGGCGTGGTGAACAGGCCCCCGAACACCGCGATCGCCAGCCCCAGCAGCAGACCCACCGTGAGCGTGGTGCCCGCCACCGCCTTGGCCTTGGCCGCGTCGCGCGCACCCCAGGCCTGGCCGATGAGCACCGAGGCGCCCGCGCCCAGGCCGATGATGAAGGCGATGAAGAAGAACATCACCGGGAAGAAGCTCGACACCGCCGCCAGCGCGCTCACGCCGAGCATCTGCCCGACGTAGACGTTGTTGATGGTGCCGGAGAGCGACTGCAGGATGTTGCTGAGCAACATCGGCGCCAGGAAGAACAGGAACACCTTCCACAGCGGACGCGGCGCACCCACCGGCGCCACGGGCACGCCGCGCAGTCCGCTCGGGTTGCCGGGGCTGGTGGAGGTGGTGCTGCTGCTGTCGGGCGCCGCGCTCATGCAGCACCCCAGCCACCGGCCGACAGCTTGTGCAGGTGCACGCGCAGGTCGGTGGGCCAGGGTTCCACGAGGTCGCTGAAGCGCTGATGCTCGCCCGCGAACAACGCGCGCGTGGCTTCCTCGAAGCCGGGCAGGTTGCCCGCGATGGCGGTCATGAAGCGGTAGGTGGCTTCGCGCGCGGCGCGCACCGTGTCGCGGTCGGCGTGCACGTGGCGTGCGTCGTCCACCAGCTTGCGCAGCGCCACCGAGGCGCCGCCCGGCTGGCGGCCGAGCCAGTCCCAGTGACGCGGCAGCAGCGTGACTTCGCGCGCCACCACGCCCAGGCGCGGACGACCAACGCCGCGCGGTGCGTCTTCGTGTTTCTCGGCTTCGAGCGCGGAGGTCTCGATGGCCTTCGGGTCGCGCAGGTCGACATCGAGCTGCTCGCCGGTCTGGTCGTCGAACACGAGGCAGGTGGCGGCGTCGCCGCGCTCGCGCAGTTGCGTGAGCACCTGGGCCTTGGTGCCGGCGGCGACGCGCTGGAAGCCGGCAAACGCAGTGAATGTGGTCGGTAGTTCGTCGGGTGACATGCAAATTCTTTTTGGGTTGTCGATCCGGGCGGAACGAAACGAGGTTCGTAATCTACCCGCAGGACGGTTCAGGCGTGCGGCGTGTCGTGATCGCACAGCACCCGCAGCGCGGCATGCAGGTCTGGCAGGCGTTGCGGGTCCAGCGATTTCACGACATCGACGCAGATCGCTTCGACGGTGGTGATGGCGGCTTGCATCAACTTCCTTCCGCCGCTGCGAATATTCGCATGGCGCCGGGGGTCGCCATCCGTTCCCGTCGTGCGCTCGGCCAGGCCGGTCTTTTCGAGCAGCACCATCTTGCGGATGAGCGCCGACATTGGCAACCCCAGCGTGTGCGCCAGCTCGGCCATCGGCATGGCGCCGTTGCCGGTACGCAGCAACAGGTGGAGCAGGGTGAAGTCGTCGTAGTCCAGCCCGTGGAAGGCGCCCAGGTCCTCGTTGAGTTTCAGGCTCAGGCTGGCGTGGGCGCGGCCGAGGTCGAGGCAAAAGCCCAGTGCGTCGGTGCTCATGGCGTGTTGTAGCCCTTCTCAGTGGTGCACTGGAGTTCCTCGCGCCAGAGCTCCAGCAGCTTTTCCAGTTCCGCCGCGCGGTCGAAGGCGGGGTCGTCGCGCTCCTTCACCCGGTCGATCACCTCGAAGCCGAAGTGCGTCGCGCCCTGCGCCACCCAGTCGCGCTGCAATGCCTTGTTGCGGTGCGAGCGCAGGTTCAGCTCGAAGCGGGCGCGGTTCATGGCGCCTTCGACGTCGAGGCTGCCGGCCACGTAGACGCGGCCGTCCATCAGGTTGCGGATCACGAAGACGCCGGCGGGGCGCACGCTGTCCTTGTATTGCTTGACCAGGGTACGCCTGGTGTGGGGAGATGGATTCATCTCCAAATATTACCCGGGCAAAATATAAAACACAATACACCCGGGTAAAAATAGATTCACTCGGCGCGCAGCCGATGCCAGCCGCGCAGCACCCGCCGGTGCACCGCCCGCACGATGCGCCAGGGGCGGCTTTCGCGCACGCGTGTCAGCACCTGGTCTTTCCAGCCTTTCCAGCGCGGGTACCAGCGGGCGAACCAGGCCAGCCGCATCAGCGAGCCCTCGACCAGCTGGAAGATCCGCGCGACCACGGCCGTGCCCGCGAGCTTGGCCAGCAGCAGCACGGCCATGCCGCTGAACGCGTGGCCGCGTCCGAACAGGAACAGCGCCAGCAGCTTCACCGGAAAGAGCAGCAGCATCGGCACGAAGAACGCCAGCAGCGCGCCCCAGGGCGGCAGCGCGCGCAGCAGGTTCTCGAGCCGCGCCCAGAAGGGCAGGCGCGCCAGCCGCGCAACCAGCGCCGCGAGCGGGGCCCAGCCCCATTCCTCGAACAGCAGCACCGGCACGAGGATCGTGGTGGCAACGGCGCGAAACAGGGCGCGCAAGGCGCGCACGAGGGGGTTGTGCATGCGCGAAGGGTATACGCACACGGCCGCGCGCCGCCGGGACCTTGCGGACCCTGCGGCGCATCGTGCGAAAAAGCGGCGTCTGCGCGCCTGTCTATTTGCGGCCGACGCTGCTGTCTTCCGCCGGCCGGAAGAACAGGTACTCGCCCCGGCCCAGTTCGGGCGTCACTTCGTAGCCGCTGCACCGCGTGACGTTGCACTGGATGATCACGACGCGCGGCCAGATGGTGGCCGAGGTCGGAAACCCCGGCATGTACTGCGGCACGTGCCAGACGCCGTAGTCGCCCACCGGCTCGGCGTTTTCCGTGCCGCTGGCGTTCTGCAGGCCGCTGCCCATGGGCATCCGCTCGATGCGGATGATCGGCGTGGCGGCGACCGACGCCGTCGCCACGCAACAGGCGGCCAGCCAGAGAGGAACGGTCCTGGTGTTCATGGTGATGGACTCCAGAGCCGACCTCATTGCGCGTCGGCCGGTGCCGAAGCCACCTCGTCGACCGGGTCAGCCGGCAGGCGGCGCGTGATGCGCGCTTCCAGGATGTCCGGCTGCGGGGCCACGGCGCTCGCCATGACCGGGGCCGGCTCCGCCGCAGGTGCCGCGGCTTCTTCGGCGGGCGCTGCGGCCACGGGGGCCGGTGCCACTTCCGGCGCAGACACCGGGACGGCGGTCGCGGCCGGTGCCGGTTGCGGTGCCGGCTGTTCCTGCGCCGGGGCTGCCATGGGCATCGCCTCGACCAGCGTGGCCGGTGGGGCGGGCTGCTGCACCGCCACGACCGGCGCGGGCGCCGGGGCCGGGGCCAACGCGACTGGCGCCGCAGGTGCGACGGGCGCCACCGGCTGGGGCACGGCCACCGCCACGGGGGCCGGCGCAGGTGCTGGAGCCGCGGCCACGGGCGCCACCGGCGCCGCCGGACGTGTCGCCACGGGCGCGCCGGCCGACGAGGCCTGCGGTCCGAACGCGCTCACGCGTTCTTCGGCGGTCATCGACTGCGGGCACTTCGAGCCGGTCATCTCCAGGGCCGCCTGGGCCGCCGGGTCCATGCAGTCCATGGCCAGCGACGCTGCCTTCATGCCCTTGTTCCAGAGCTCGCGGCTCATCTTCAGGCGCTTGCAGTGTTCGTCCGTCCAGGTGGTGCCGAAGCTCAGCCCGACCCCGGCGCCGTTGGCGCTGGCGCTGGTGCTGCCCATGCAGGTGTCGTTGCTGGTCGTCAGGTTCGGGCCGCTCACGGAGGGCACGTTCTTGACGGTGTAGCTGCCACGGTAGTCGACGGTGCTGGTCGTCGCGCCCGTGTTGTTGATGTTCTGTGTGCTGTTGCTGTCCACCGTGGCCCGGGAGGTGACTTCCGAGGGGGCGGAACTGTTGAAATTCACCGCCTGGGTGTTGCCCTGGGCGTTGGTGGTGGCTGAACTCTGCGACTGGTTGTTGGCGCCACCCGCCGTGGTCTGCGCCAAGGCGCCGGCGGACAGGCCCAGCAAGGTCAGGGCAATCAATGTTTTCATTTTTTCGACTCCTTTGGGAAGCAGGGGAGAGGCGTGCCCCTCCCCGTTTCTGGTCCAACAACCGATGGTCCGGATCGCTCAGGGAGCGTTGGCCGTTGCGCCGGAGATCGCGCCACCGGCGGTACCGCCACCGTTGCTGAAGCCCGCTGCGTTGCCCACGGCGAAGTTGATGACGCCCGTGGAACCGCCGGTCGAGCCCGACGTGGCCGAGGTCGTCGTGCCGTTGACGATGCCGTTGACCGCGCCCGAATTGGCGCTGAAGCCGGCCGTCGTGCCCGAGGTGCGCGTCACCACGGCCAGACCGCCGCCAGGACCTGCAGCGGTGGCTGCGGTGTTGTTGGTGGTGGAGCCGGCTGCGCCGCCTGCAGAGCCGCTCACGGGGTTGGCGCCGCCGCCGGCGTAGTTCGCATTGGCGCTCGAGGTCGCATTGGCCTGTGCATTCGCACCGCCTGCAGCCACGCCGTTGCCGGTCGTTGCTGCCACGCTGGTCACGCGTCCTTGCGTGGTGGCCGAGCCGCTGGCGGTGGCGCCGCCGACGCGCAGGAAGGCGTTGCCTGCTGCGCCACCCGCCGCGTTGGCCGTGGCCGACGAGGTGGAGCTGGCTGCGTTGTAGCTCAGTGCGCTGCCCGTTCCGGAGCTGGCGGCGACCGAGCCTGCCGAGCTGGAGGAGCCAGTCGTGGTGTTGGTGACGGCGAGCGCCACGCTGCTGCCAGTTGCGGTCCCGATGCCAGCCACGAGAACCACTGCCATGGCGATAAGAGTCTTCTTCATGATGCTTCCTCGATAGTGTTGAAACGAACCCGATCGCCGGGGAATCCGGCCATCAGCGACGGTCAGCGAGCACGGATTGAATGGATTCCGTTGCGACCGGGATGCAGTTTCAGCGGGGGGAAGGGATCGAAAAATGCCTCAGGCTGGGTAGTGCAAGGCTATGGCGAAAGCAATGTCCGAGGGCGTTTTGGGCGTTGGCAGAGAGCCGGTTCTAGGCCCTGTTCCCCTCGTGGGAACTATCACTTTGGTTCACAATCTGGCAATATTGCAACCGAAAGAAACCAAGGTAATCAAAAAAGCCGATAGCCGGAAAAAGAGTAGAAATCGATTAACTTTTGTTCACGAAGTCGCGACTTTTATCTGTGACAAGGGGGCTTAAATGGAAAACGATCTCGACATTTCATTGACCGATGTCGGTGGTGGCGCTAGGAAATTCTCCAATCCCGGCCAGTTCGGTGGGCTGCTGGCTCCCTCGGCGGATACCCTGCCGTGGCCGGACTACCTGACAGGCCAGGAAACCAAGCCTGTTCGTGTCCTGCTCGTCGACGACGACCCCTTTGTCCGCCGTGTCATCGCCCAGGAACTGCTGGGCGATCTGCGCATCCAGCTCGAAGGCCAGGCCGGCTCCCTGCGCGAGGGAAGGCGCCTCTTGATGCAGCATGAATTCGATGTGCTCATGGTCGACATCCGCCTCGGAGACGGCAGCGGATTCGAGCTCATCGAAGAGGCCAAGAAGCACCGCAGCGCCGCCGAGATCATCGTCATTTCCGCGCTGGAAGACGAGCCCCAGGTGCTGCACGCCTTCGAGCTCGGCGCCTCGGGTTACCTGGTGAAGAACGCCTGGTTCCAGAGCTATGCCCAGGCCGTGTTGCAGGTGGTGAATGGCGGGGCTGCTATCACCCCCCGGCTGGCGCGGCGGCTGCTCGTTCACCTGGACCACCAGCGCGCCAATCCGAGCCCGCTGCGCCCGCCGGACAGCAAGGCGACCCTGTCGGCACGGGAGCGCGAAGTGTTGCGACTTGTAGCCACGGGATATGTGACGGAAGAGATCGCCCTGCAGCTCACCATCAGTGCCCAGACGGTTAACGCGCACGTCAAGAACATCTACCGCAAGCTGCACGCCCATACCCGCGCGCAGGCCGTGAGTTTCGCCTCGCACCGGGGGCTGCTCTAGGGCGCGCTTCGGGCGCGCCGCGTTCGCAGCGGAGCCACCCATGCGCGCGCCCGCGCCCCCGCTCCCGCCGTATTTCCTGGAGGACCAGTTCGTGTGGCTTTCGATCGCCGCCTGGTGTGTGCTCCTGATCTGGCTGTGGCCGCGTGCCTCGCGCCAGCGGATGCTGCTGTGGGTCGGGCTCGCATTCGCGCTGCACCTGACGCCGGTGGTCGGGCAGGTGATTCGCGCGACCTCGGCGATCACCACACTGGGTACCGAGGTGCCGGCGGCCTTCTGGGCCCTGCAGGGTGTGAACGTCGCCGTGCTCTGCATGATCGTGGCCACCTGGTATTTCACGCGGCGCCGCCTCGTGCGCTACCGCCAGGCGCAGGCCGTGCTCGCCGAGCGCCGCCGCATCGCCAGCGACCTGCATGACGGCGTCGGCTCGCGGCTGGTGGCGCTCATGGCCAGCTACGACCCGCGCTCCGCCGACGCCCGCGAGCTGTCGATGGCCCTGCAGGCCTGCCTGCTGGAGCTGCAGCTGACGGTCGACTCCCTCGACGACCAAGCCGACACCAGCATCGGCGAGCGCCTGGGCCACCTGCGTTACCGGCTGCAACCGGCGTTCGACCGGCTCGGCATCACGCTCGTGTGGAACGTGCAGGACGTGGTGCTGGCGCCGCCGCTGTCGCCCGAGGCCGCGATGCAGCTGTGCCGCATCGCGCAGGAGGCCTTGTCCAACGTGCTGCGCCATTCGCAGGCGACCCGTGTGGAAGTGCGCTTCGGCCCGCGCGAGCGCTCGCACGGGCTGGTGCTCGAAGTGCTCGACGACGGCCGCGGCTTGGATGCGGCGGCGGCCGGCGAGGCCGGCGGCAAGGGCCTGCGCAGCATGCGCGAGCGCGCCGACGCGCTGCACGGCGAGCTGGCCGTCATGGACGCGGCGCCGCACGGGCTGCGCATCCGCCTCGTGATGCCCGGCGAAGTGCTGCCGCAGTCGGCGGTCGCGGCACCGGCTGAGAGCACGTTGTAACCATCCCGCACCGGTGCCCGGCGGGGGGCCTCGTCGCCTATGGCAAACTTCCGCGCTTTGCCAGGGACGCGCTCAAGACATGCAGAAAATCATTCGCCAGCTCGCCGTTGAAATCAAGGTCGGCGAGCACCAGGTGAAGGCCGCCGTCGAACTGCTCGACGAAGGCGCCACGGTTCCGTTCATTGCCCGCTATCGCAAGGAAGTCACGGGCGGCCTCGACGACATCCAGCTGCGCGAACTGGAAGCCCGGCTGTCTTACCTGCGCGAACTCGAAGACCGCCGCGTGGCGGTGCTCAAGGCCATCGACGAGCAGGGCAAGCTGACCCCCGAGCTGCGCGCCGCGATCGAATTCGCGCCCACCAAGCAGGAGCTCGAAGACCTGTACCTGCCGTTCAAGCAGAAGCGCCGCACCAAGGGCCAGATCGCCCGCGAATTCGGCATCGAGCCGCTGGCCGACAAGCTGCTGGCCGACCCCACGCTGGACCCGGCCGTCGAAGCCAAGGCCTTCCTGCAGCCCGCCACCACGCTGGACGACGGCAAGCCGGGCCCCGATTTCTCCACCGTGCCGCTCGTGCTCGACGGCGTGCGCGACATCCTGTCCGAGCGCTGGGCCGAAGACGCCGTGCTGGTGCAGCGCCTGCGCGAATGGCTCTGGAACGAAGGCCTGCTCAAGTCCACCCTGATGGCCGGCAAGGACGAGAACAACGCCGACATCGCCAAGTTCCGCGACTACTTCGACTACGACGAACCCATCGGCCGCGTGCCGTCGCACCGCGCCCTGGCCGTGTTCCGCGGCCGCGCGCTCGAGGTGCTCGACGCCAAGCTCGTGCTGCCCGTCGAGCCCGAGCCGGGCAAGCCCAGCATCGCCGAAGGCAAGATCGCGCTGCACCTGGGCTGGAGCCACGCCGCCCGCCCGGCCGACGACCTGCTGCGCAAGTGCGTGGCCTGGACCTGGCGCGTGAAGCTGGCGCTGTCGACCGAGCGTGACCTGTTCACCCGCCTGCGCGAAGACGCCGAAAAGGTCGCCATCAAGGTGTTCGCCGACAACCTGCGCGACCTGCTGCTGGCAGCCCCTGCCGGCCGGCGCGTCGTGATGGGCCTGGACCCCGGCATCCGCACCGGCGTGAAGGTGGCCGTGGTCGATTCGACCGGCAAGCTGGTCGAGACCGCCACCGTGTTCCCGCACGAACCGCGCAAGGACTGGGAAGGCTCGCTGCATACGCTGGGCAAGCTGTGCGCCAAGCACGGCGTGAACCTGATCGCCATCGGCAACGGCACCGCCAGCCGCGAAACCGACAAGCTGGCCGGCGACCTCATCAAGCTGCTGGCCAAGATGGCCGCGCAGGCCGGTGCGCCCGAAATGACGGTCGACAAGGTCGTGGTGAGCGAAGCCGGCGCCTCCGTGTATTCCGCCAGCGAATTCGCCTCGCAGGAAATGCCCGACGTGGACGTGAGCCTGCGCGGCGCCGCCTCCATCGCGCGCCGCCTGCAGGACCCGCTGGCCGAGCTCGTGAAGATCGACCCCAAGAGCATCGGCGTGGGCCAGTACCAGCACGACGTGAACCAGAGCGAACTCGCGCGCACCCTGCAGGCCGTGGTCGAGGACTGCGTGAACTCGGTGGGCGTCGACCTGAACACCGCCAGCGTGCCGCTGCTCAGCCGCGTGTCGGGCCTGTCGGCCAGCGTGGCCAAGGCCGTGGTGCGCTGGCGCGAGGCCAACGGTGCGTTCTCCACCCGCAAGCAACTGCTCGACGTGACCGGCTTCGGCCCCAAGGCCTTCGAGCAGAGCGCAGGCTTCCTGCGCATCCGCGACGGCGCCGACCCGCTGGACATCACCGGCGTGCACCCCGAAACGTATCCGCTGGTCGAGCAGATCATCGTCAAGACCGGCAAGCCGATCGCCGAGCTGATGGGCCGCGCCGACATGCTCAAGACGCTGAAGCCCGAGCTGTTCGCCAACGAGAAGTTCGGCGTCATCACGGTCAAGGACATCCTGGGCGAACTCGAGAAGCCCGGCCGCGACCCGCGCCCCGACTTCAAGGTGGCGCGCTTCAACGACGGCGTGGACGACATCTCCGACCTCACCGAGGGCATGATCCTCGAGGGCACCGTGAGCAACGTCGCCCAGTTCGGCGCCTTTGTCGACCTCGGTGTGCACCAGGACGGCCTGGTCCACGTGAGCCAGCTGAGCCACAAGTTCGTCAACGACGCCCGCGAAGTCGTCAAGACCGGCGACATCGTCAAGGTCAAGGTGATGGAAGTCGACGTGGCGCGCAAGCGCATCGGCCTGTCGATGAAGCTCGACGCAGCGCCCGCACGCCGCGACGGCCCGCGCGACAACCGCTTCGAAGGGGCAGGGCGCGGCCAGCAGCAACAAGGCCGGCGCGACAACTCGCCGCAGCCGGCGGGGCAGATGGCGAGTGCGTTTGCCAAGTTGCAGGGGTTGCGCAAGTAAGCCACCCGCGGACCGCACGTTTCTTGCAAACACCGCCGGCATGAAAGCCCTGCGCATCTACGCCGGCCCCGCGGCTCGTCAGCACATCGAGCAGCACGGCCTGCGTCCGCAGGACGTGCGCACCATCCCCGGCGCGGCGGGCGGGCCCAAGGGGCTGATCCTCGGGCCGCTCGATCGATTCATCTTCGGGCGCTGGCTCACGCAGTCGAGCCAGCCGGTGGACCTGGTGGGTGCGTCGATCGGCGCGTGGCGGCTGGCGACGGCCTGCCTGTCGGACCCGGAGGCGGCCTTCGGGCGCTTCGAGCACGACTACGTACGCCAGCAGTTCGAGGTGCCGCCGGGCCAGAAGCGGCTCAGCCCGCACCAACTCAGCGAACGTTTCGCGGAGAGCCTCGACACCTTCTACGGCGGACGCATCGGCGAGGTGCTGGGCCATGCGCGCTACCGGCTGCATGTGGTGACCTCGCGCGGGCGCCACATCCTGGGGCGCGAGGGCCGGGCGCGCACGCCGGTCGGCTACCTGGGCGCCTTCGCGAGCAACAGCCTGCACCGCAAGAGCCTGGGCGCCTGGCTGGAGCGCTGCGTGTTCTCCACGCCCGGCGCGGCCTTGCCCTTCGGCACGACCGAGTTCCGCACGCGCCAGCACGCGCTGAGCGAGGCCAACTTCAACCGGGTGCTGCAGGCCTCGTGCTCCATTCCGTTCCTGCTGGCGGCGGTGCACGACATTCCGGGCGCGCCGCGCGGCGCCTACTGGGACGGCGGCATCACCGACTACCACCTGCACCTGGACTACCAGCCGGCCGACGAAGGCATCGTGCTGTACCCGCACTTCCAGCAGGCCGTGGTGCCGGGCTGGCTCGACAAGGGACTGCGCTGGCGCCACAAGTCGACGCGCTTTCTCGATCGCATGGTGGTGCTCGCGCCCAACCCCGAGTGGGTGAAGACGCTGCCGCACGGCAAGCTGCCCGACCGCAAGGACTTCATCCGCTTCGCGAACGACGCGCAGGCGCGCATCGCGGCCTGGGGCCAGGCCACGCGCGAGGCCACGCGGCTGTCGGACGAGTTCGAAGCCTGGCTCGGCGACGACGGGCGCTCGCGCGACATCCTGCCGCTCTGAACCCAGCTTGTCCCGTCGGGGACAAACCCTGAGCTCCCGCGCAGGAGCGCGCTTCGAGAATGGTCCGATCCATGCCATCCGAAGGGTTCCCGACCATGCCGCACGCCACGCTCTCCCGCCGCCGTTTTTCCCTTGCCACCGCGGCCGCTGCCGCCAGCCTGGCCGCACCGTCTTTCGCGCAGAGCGCCTGGCCGAGCAAGCCGATCCGCATCGTCGTGCCCTACACGCCCGGCGGCTTCACCGACCAGATGGCGCGGCTGGTGCAGGCAGGCCTGCAGACGCGCCTGGGCCAGCCGGTGGTGATCGACAACAAGCCCGGCGCCAACAGCCTGATCGGCGTCGATGCCGTGGCCAAGGCCGCGCCCGACGGCAGCACCTTCGGTGTCGTCATCGCGGCCTACACGGCCAACACCACGCTGTACCCCAAGCTGCCCTACGACCCGCGCAAGGACCTCGTGGGCGTGTCGCTGATGGGGGTGTCGCCGCTGCTGGCGGCGGTCAACAACGACGCGCCGTTCAAGACCGCGCGCGAGCTCATCGACTACGCACGCAAGCACCCCGGCAAGGTGAGCTTCGGCTCCTCGGGCAACGGCTCGGCTGCGCACCTCACGAGCGAGCTGTGGAAGTCGCTCACGCAGACCTACATGATCCACATCCCGTACCGCGGCGCGGTGCCTGCGCTGACCGACCTGATGGGCGGGCAGATCCAGCTGTTCTTCGACGCGCCCACGGGCCTCATCAACCAGGGCAAGGCCGGCAAGGTGCGGCTGATCGGCGTGGCCGGCGACAAGCGCCTGCCGGCCGTGCCCGACGTCCCCACCTTCATCGAGCAGGGCTTCGCGGGCTTCACCGGCAGCACCTGGGCCGGCATGCTGGCGCCGGCGGGCACGCCGCGCGAGATCGTCAAGCGCATGTCGGAAGAGGTGGCGCGCATTATCAAGAGCGACGAAACGCGCGCCAAGCTCGATGCCATGGGCACCTTCCCGGCGGGCAGCACGCCCGAGGAGTTCGACGCCTTCATCGCCTCCGAGACCACCAAGTGGGGCAAGGTGATCCGCACGGCGGGCGTCAAGCTCGACTGAGCCTCCAGCGCTGTTTCAGGGCGCCAGCACCAGCACCTTGAACTGGCTGGGCACGATGCGCATGCCCACGATGTTGCAGCGGTTCTGCACCGCCAGGCTGGTCATGCGCGTGCACGGCGTGCCCTTGAGCAGCACCGTGAACGCGCCGGTGATGTGGCGCGACGGCCCCATCACGGTCTGCGACACCACGCCCATGAGCACGCCGGCGTTGTCGCCGTTGGTGATCGGCGTGGTGGTCGCCATGTTGTGCACGGGCGTGCCGCCGTACAGGATGTTCCAGGCGTTGGGCAGGGCCGTCGGCCCGAGCGCGATGTTGGGGTAGGGCACGGGCAGCGCGGGCGGTGTCTTGCAGACATCGGGAAACGCGAGGTCCATTCCCATCATCTGTGCGTTGGCGAACATGGTTCAGGCTCCTTGTCGGTATCAACCCATGTGGATCTGTTCGGCGTCGACCTTCACCAGCGCCTGGCTGGTGACGAAGGTGTTCTTGGCGTGCAGCCGCAGGCTTTGCGAGGCCTGCATGTCGATCTGGCCCGCACGCACCTGCTCGACCTCTTCGGTGAGGCGAAAGCTCGAGCGCGTGAGCAGGCTCAGGCGGTCGAGCACGGTCTCGAGCGTGCGGCCCACGAAGCGGGCGACCAGCGTGGTCACGCGCACTTCGGCGCCGCGGTAGGCCATGTCGGTGATGTCGACGGTCGCCTTGTCGGCCTGAAGTGCGAATGCGGACGCCTGCAGCGCGATGCTGCCGCGCCGCGAGCGGATCGTGAGGTCGCCGTCGGTCACAAGCTGCGACTGGCTGGGGTCGGCCTGCGTGACGACGGCGATCAGGAACAGCTGGTCGCGCTGCGGCCCGGCCACGAGCACGACATCGCCCACGGCGGGCTGCAGCAGGCAGCTCGCTGCGCGCGGGCAGTGCCAGGGCGCGCCGCCCGGCTGCGGTTCGACGACGAAGCGGCCGTCGGGCAGCGATTGCACGACGGTGCCGAGCGCGCTGCCGGTCCAGGCCGGTGCGGCGACCGCGGGCAGCGGCTTGCGCAGCAGCGCGTGCATCTCGGTCTCGGGCATATCCGACGACGGCGAAACAGGTTCGCGAAGGACTCGGTGATTCATGGCGGGGTGTCCTGTGGATCGGGCGGCAGCGGCCGGCCGAAGGTGTCGCGGCCGGCGCGTTGCGGGCGGCTCGCACGGGCGGCGGAAAAGCGCTCGGCCTCGAACAGCGCGGGGTCGCTGTCGAGCACGCCGAGGCGGTCGCTCCAGCGCACGCCGGTCTCGATTGCCCGGTGCATCTGGGTGCGGTGGAAGGTGGCGCCGCGCAGGTCGGCATCGGCGAGGTCGGCGTAGGAGAAATCCGCGTACACGAGGTGGCTGCGAGCGAACGCGGTGCGGCGGCAGCTCGCGCGGTGGAACACGCACTGTTCGAGCCGCGCATCCGACAGGTCGGCGTCGTCGAGCCGGGCACCGACCCACAGGCTCTGGTCGAAATGCCCGCCGCGCGCATCCACCCGGCGCAGGTCGGCTTCGGGGAACAGGCACTGCGGCGCCTGCACGCCCGACAGCACCGCGCCTTCGAGCTTCGCGCCCTTGAAGTTGCACTGGCTCAGGCGCGCACCGGCGAAGTTGCAGCCCGTGAGGTCTGCGTCGATGAACTGGCACAGATGGAACGACTGCGCCGAGAAGTCCTGCCCCGCGAGGTCGGCCTCGCCGAAGATCACGTTGTGGAAGCTCGCACCTTTGAAGCGCGTGCCGCGCAGCGCCGCGCGGTAGAAGACGGTGGTGTTCAGCGCCGTGTCGTCGAAGCGCGTGCCGTCGAGGCGGCATTCGCCGAACACCGCCTTCGTGAGGTCCGCGCGCTCGAAGCCCGCGCCGTCGAGCGTGCTCTGGTGAAAGGTGGCCTGGCTCGCCTGCGCCCCGGTCATGTCGACGCCGCTCAGGTCGGCCTCGGAGAAGACCGCGTGGCCCATCACCGCAGATTGCAGGCACGCGCGGGGCAGGGCGCAGCGGTGGAAGGCGGCGTGTTGCAGGTCGGCGGTGTCGAGCACCGCGTCGTCGAAGCGGCAGCTGTCGAACACCGACTCGCCCAGCCGCGCGCCGCGCAGGTTCGCCCGGCGGAAATCGCAGGCGCCGAAGCTGCCGCCGCGCAGGTCCACGCCGTCGAAGTCCATGCCCTGGAAGTCCTGGTCCTGGATGTGGTCGCCGCCGCGGAGCTTCGCTGCCAGCTCGGCCGGCGTCATCGCACCGGGTCCGCGGCGCGGCGCGGGAGGGTCTTGGCCTGTTCGAGGTGCGCGCCGTGCGTGTCGGTCACGCCGTCGATCAGGGTCTGCGAGACGTCGGCGCGGAACAGGTTGGCCTCGCGCAGGTCGGTGCGGACCAGGCGGGCTTTCTGCAGGCTGGCATGCATGAGGTTGGCGCCGCGCAGCGAGGCCTGCGTGAAGTCGGCACGGATGAAGAGGCTTTCGGGCGCGTCGCAGCCGCTGAGGTCGGCGCCAGTGAGGCTGCAGGCCGACAGGTCGCAGGTGTCGAGCGTGGCACGCACGAAGCGCGCGCCGTCCAGCGGCATCTCGCGCAGGCCGCATTGCACCAAGGTCGCGTCTTCGAAGTCCATGGTGCGCAGGCTGCTGGTGCCGACGAAGCAGGTGGTGTGCAGGGTGGCGCCGCGAAAGACGATGCCGGTGTCGCCCGGCGTGTGGGCCCAGGCGCAAGCTTCGAGCCGGGCGCCGCTGAAGTCGAGCCGCTCGGCGATGCACGAGATCAGCCCGACCTTGTGGAGCACGGCGCTGCGAAAGCTGCAGTCCTGCAGGCGGGTCTGTTCGAGGAAGGTCACGTAGGAAAGGCGCGCTGCATCGAAGCGGCAGTGGTCGACCTGAAGGCCGAGCACGGTCAGGTGCTCCAGCGAGGCTTGCGAGAAGTCGCAGTGATCGAAGTGCGTCTGCTCGAGCGTGGTGTGGTGCAGCTGCGCGCCGGTGAACACGGTGTGGACACATCGGGCCAGGCTGAGGTTCGCGCGGTGCAGCACGCAGCCCGCGAGCGAGGCCCGCGAAAGGCGCGCACGCACGAGCACGGCTTCGGTGGCATCCGCGCCGTCGAGCCGGGCGCCTTCGAGGTTCGCGTGTTCGAGCAGCGTGCGGTGCAGGCGCGCGCCGCGCAGGTCCATGCCCGACAGGTCGGCGCCGGTGAGGTCCATCTCCGAGAGGTCGCGCGTGGTGGTCATCGCGTCCTGCACGCGCTGGCGCGCCTCGGTGGCGCGTTCGCCTTCGAGCACGTCGGCCGGCGACTGGTGCTGCGCGCCCATTCGGTACATGTCGATCAGCCCGCGCTGGCCTTTCTCGACCACCTCCGCGAAGGCCTGCTGCTGCGCGGGCGGCAGTGCGGACGTGCCCGTTGCGGCGGCGATGCCGAACATGCCCTGCAGCACGGTCTGCGCGTCGAAGGCGGGCGGGCCCTTGGTCGTGGTGCGGTCGATGCCCGAGACCAACTCTGCGGAGTCGAAGCCGACCTGGCGTGACTCGGCCGCATTGAGTTGCCCCGCGCGTTCCAGCTCGCGCCGCCCGTCGTCGAGCGCCTTGCGCTGGTCCTGCGTGAAGCGCCGCGTGCGCTCGACGAACTCGGGCAGCTCGGCGAGCGTCGGCATCTTTCGGAATGGCTCGGGCATCGGCCGCTCGCGCAGTAGGCGCGGATCGTGGCCGGCCTCGCGCGCCTGCTGCATCAGGTCCGCGCGCAGCCGGTCGCCGCGCTCGCGCATGTTGCGCACGAGCGCGGATTCTTCGCCGTCGTCCAGCGTGTCGAGCCAGGGGCCGATGGCCTGCGCGGGCAGCAGCTCGTCGTCGCGGGCGGCATGCAGCGCGCCCGTCTCGGGATCGCAGCGGCGCTGGAGGAGGGCGAAGTAGTGCGCCAGCGGGCGCGGCGCATCGCCTGCGGCTTCGATGGCCGGCATCACGTGCGTCACGTCGTCGGCGTCGTCTTCCACGATGTCGATCTCGCCGTGGTGGATCAGCGCCACCTGCGCACGGTGCGGAACGAACCACGCCGTGGTGAGGCGCATGGGCACTTCGTCGAACTGCTCCGGCTCGCGGCCGGGGCCGCTTCGGCGCGCGATGAAGGCGCGTGCACGCCAGTCGGGCAAGCGCCCGCGCTGCACCGGCTGCGTGGGGTGCATGTGCCAGATCTCGTAGGGCGTGCCGCCGGGGATGTGGTCGCGCGCGGGCCAGCGCTGCTGCGGCGGCGCGGCGTTGAAGAAGCGCCAGTCCATGTCCTCCGAAAAACCGGGGAACAGATGCTCGCGCCAGTGGCCGTCGTACTGCCGGCCGATCAGGCGCATGCGGCTGGGCCGGGTCAGCTCGATCGGGCCGAAGCCGGCCGGCTCGGTCTCGCGGTCAGGGCGGTCGATGCGCTGCTGCGGGTCTTCGATGTTCGGCAGGCGCTGCACCTGCAGGCCGTTGACGGTCTCGTGGGCGTGGCCGATGCCCTGCGGGTTCTCGGCAAAGCCGGGGCCGCCATAGGCGCGCGTGGCGTCGAGCCGCATCGATTCGAAGGGCTGCGGCGCGGTGGCGCGGCCGTCGAGCCAGAAGCGGTCGCCGAACACCAGCAGCTGGCGCGAAAGCTCACCCATGCGCATCGCGACGGCGCAGGCGGTCTTGTCGTCCTGATGGTGCGTATAAGCGTGGGCCGTGGCCAGGAACTCGGCGTGGGGTTTGGGAATGCCCAGGTCGATGGCGCCCGTGGGGCCGAGCTCTTCGGCAGCGATCTTCCAGAACTCCGGCTCGGGCAGCAGCACGGGCGCGGCGTCCATCGACACCATGCCCATCAGCGTGACACCCAGGCGTTGCTGGCGGCCTCGCAGGAAGGGGCGCGTGATGACACTCAGCCGCAGCGGCTTGACGGTTTTCAAGGGGATCAGCTCCGTGCGGGGGCCACTTCGAGCGGCGTGCGCTGCCGGTCGACCGCCACCACGTGGGGGTGCGCCGGGTCCTGGACCAGGTGCAGGGTCGCGCCCGGCACCGCGAGGCGGGGCAGCAGCAGTTCGTCGACCAGCGTGCGCAGCACCACGCTCGGCACCGGGGACGACGGCGGCATCTGCAGCGTGAATTCGAGCGCCACCATGCGCTGGCCATGGCTGCCCGGGCTGGTGAGCTGGTGTTCGGAGCGCCGCACCTGCGCCACCACGCCGTGCGTGACCACGCCGGCAAGGCCCAGGCGTTCGCCGATGCGCCGTTCCTGCGTGTACTTGCGCTGCTCGCGCGTGGCCGTGACCACCACCGCGACGCCGGCCAGCAACGCCCCGCCCATCATCACCGCGAAGACGCTCCAGAGGACCTGTTCCCAGACGGGCATTGGCAATGCGATCGGTCGGCGGCTCAGACCTTGACGGTCATCGCCTTGGCCGCGAAGGCCAGGCCGCCGCTGGCGATCTTCATGCCGATGTTTGCGACCTTGAGCATCTTCCCCTCGATCTCGGTGGCCGAGTTCTGCGAGCGGAACACCGCCACGTCGAGCCGGATGCCCGAAAACTGCGAGTTGAGGATGTAGTTCTGCTGGCGCAGCCCCCACAGGTCGAGCGCCAGCCCGACCGCCGAGAAACGCGCCCCCACGCCGCCCGCGCGGTACCAGCGCCAGTCGTTGCTCTTGGCGTAGTTGTTGATGTAGGTCTTCGAGTTGTTCGTGTAGTCGTTCGTGATGTTCTTGTAGACCTTGGACGTCGTGTTGTAGACGTTCGTGTTGATCACGTGCTGCGTCGTGTTGTGGATGTGGTTCGTGGTGTTGAAGGTCACGTCCGGCGAGGTGTGGACCGTGGGGCCGGTCACCGTGGTGTTCGACGGACCGTTGACGTGCACGGTGTTCGACGTGTTGATGGTGTCGTTGCGGCCCGCGCTCACGAAGCGGATTTCCTGCCCGTCGATGGTGCCGTTGAAGCCGCCGCTGATGGCGAGCGTCACGCCGCCGGAGATGGTGTCGTTCAGCCCGCCGCTGAGCGTGCGCGTCTTGCCGCCCGTGATGCGCTGCGTCACGCCGCCGCTCACGGTTTCGCTGAAGCCGCCCGTCACGTCGCGCGTGTCGCCCCCGGTGATGGTTTCCGTCGCGCCGGCGGTGATGTCGCGCGTCTCGCCGTCCTGGTAGGTGGCCGACTCGTGGCCCTTGATGAGGGTGGTGCGGGTGCCGTCGGTGGTGTGGGTCTCGTCGGCTTCCACTTCGACATCGAGGTTGCGCTCGGCGTGCAGCAGGATCTGCTCGGCGCCTGCGCGGTCCTCGAAGCGCAGCATGTTGGCCTGGTTGGCTGCGCCGCCTGTGCTGGAGCGCGTGAGGATGCCGCTGGCCGTGGCGTTGGCGGGCAGTTCCCACGGCGGCATCTGGTCGCTGTTGTAGACGCGGCCGGTGATGATGGGGCGGTCGGGCTGGCCGCCGATGAAATCGACGATCACTTCCTGGCCCACGCGCGGCATGTGCATGGTGCCGTAGTTGGCGCCGGCCCAGTTGCTCGACACGCGCACCCAGCACGAGCTGTTCTCGTCCGACTGGCCGTAGCGGTCCCAGCGGAACTGCAGCTTCACGCGGCCGAAGCGGTCGGTCCAGATCTCTTCAGGGCCGACCACGGTGGCGGTCTGCGGGCCGTTGGTGCGCGGGCGCGGCGTGGTGCGCGCGGGGCGGTAGGGCACGGCCGAGGGCAGCACGGTGAAGTCGAACTCGCACACCGATTCGCTGCTGCCGCCGGTCGAGTATTCGGGCTCGCGCAGGTCGTAGCGCGTTCCGGTGACGAGGTACTCGCGGTTGTCGGTCTCGCGCGGGCAGTGCGTCATCTCGAACAGATGGCCCGGCGCCATGCCCACCACGTTGGTGTGGCCCGAGGCCAGCTCGTGCGCGCACTGCAGCTCCTGCAGGCGGATCTTCTCGTAGGCGTCGCCTTGCTGGTGCTCGCTGTAGCCGCCGAGCCATTCATAGACTTCGTAGGACGCGTGGTCGTGGCCCTTGGGGTCCTGCTGCACGCTCTGCAGCGAAGCGCGCGACTTCCTGAAGTCGAAGTCGTCGAGCATCACGCGGCCCGAGGTGATCTGCTCGGCCACGCGCCAGCGGTCGATGCAGGGCTCCAGCGCATTCACCACGCGGTCGCGCGGGCGGTAGGGAATGCGGGCGTGTCCCGGCAGCGGGTGGTAGCCGCCCGTGTCGTCGGCCAGCACCAGCAGGTGGGAGCCATTGCTGTGCTCGAAGTGGTACGCAATGCCTTCGTGCTCCATGAGGCGGCTCACGAAGGCGAAGTCGCTCTCCTGGTACTGCACGCAGTATTCCCACGGGCGGTAGCTGCCCGTGAGGCGCTTCTCGAACTGGAAGCCGTACTTGCCCAGCACCGCGTCGAGCACCTCGGGCACGCTCTGGTTCTGGAAGATGCGGCAGTCGGTGGTGCGCGTGAGGTACCACAGCCACGGCTGCACGAGCGCGCGGTAGATGTAGTGGCGGCCGGTTTCGTTCGCGCGCCCGACCAGCTCGAAGCGCACCACGGTGCCGTTGAGGTAGCGCGGCGCGCCGTCGTCGGCAACGGCCAGCGTGAGCGAGGTGCCGAGCAGGCGCTTCAGGTCGAGGTTGAAGCTGGTGCTGACCATGTCGACCTCGAACTCGAAGAGTTGCGAGAGTCCTTCGTTTCCCCGCATCGCGCGGAACTTGAGCTGCTCGGCGCTCAGGACGGTATGGACTTGGACGGTACGCGGCATTCGACACTTCCCTGACCCCTCGGGCTTTCACGGATGCGAAGCCTCTGCAGATGGGGCCAGGCCAGTATGAAAACGCCGCGTGTCACATCCATGACGCGCCACAGGCAAAAGGCCGTCGAAACGGCCTTTTGTGAAAGCGAATGCACGCCTGCGCAGCAGGAGTGACGCAAAGGTTTTACATCGACGCTTCGAGCATCGCCTTGTAGTCGTCGCGCGTGGCCAGCCGCGGATTGGTCTTGTGGCAATGGTCGGCCATGGCGCCGTCGATGATCTGTTCGAACATCGCGGGCGTCACGCCCACCTCGGCCAGGCCCTTGGGCAGGCCCAGGCGCGCGTTCATGTCGCGGATCGCGTGGCCGAGGTCGCCGGCCGAGTCCAGGTGCATGGCCTGCGCCATGCGCTGCAGGCGCTGTTCCTTCTGCACCGATTCGGCGCCCGAATTGAAGTGGATCACTGCCGGCAGGAAGAGGGCGTTGAGCGTGCCGTGGTGCAGGCGCGGATCGACGCCGCCCAGGCTGTGGCTCAGCGAGTGCACGCAGCCCAGGCCCTTCTGGAAGGCCATGGCGCCCTGCATCGACGCGCTCATGAGGTTCAGGCGCGCCTCGCGGTCGCTGCCATCTTTCGTCGCGCGCTCGATGTGACCCCACGCGCGCTCCAGGCCGTCGAGGCCGATGCCGTCGGCCGGCGGGTTGAAGGCGGCCGACATGAAGGTTTCCATGCAGTGCGCGATGGCGTCCATGCCGGTGGCGGCCGTGAGCCGGGGCGGCAGGCCGAGCGTGAGTTCGGGGTCGCAGATGGCGGCCTTGGGCATCAGGAACCAGCTGTGGAAGCCCAGCTTGCGGTGGTCGTCGACGATGACGATGGCGCCGCGCGCCACCTCGCTGCCGGTGCCGCTGGTGGTGGGCACGGCAATGAGTGGCACCGCGCGCTCGGTGATCTTGGGCGAGCCGCCTTCGATGGTGGCGTAGGTCTTGAGCGGGCCATCGTGCGTGGCCGCAATGGCCACGCCCTTGGCGCAGTCGATGGCCGAGCCGCCGCCCACGGCGATGAGGCCGTCGCAGCGGCCGCTGCGGTACAGCTCGACGGCGGCGCGCACCGCGGCCTCGGTCGGGTTGGACGGCGTCTGGTCGAACACCGAGACCTCGAGATCGGCGATGGCGTCGAGCGCCTTCTGCAGCACGCCGGCCGCGCGCACGCCGGCGTCGGTGACGATCAGGGGGCGGTTGATGCCGATGCGTGCGCACTCGCTCGACAGGAGCTTGATGGCGCCGAATTCGAACTGGATCTGGGTGAGGTATTGGATGAGGGCCATGAGGGGGAACGCCCGAGGGCAGTACGATTGCTGACCGTTCGAATCTAACAAGAGGGGACATTCTTGCCCACCAACAAAACCCTTGCGTCTGTCGCACTGGGCTCAGCGCTGCTGGCCGCCTCGGTCCAGGCTGCCTGCCTCAGCGACTCCCAGGTGGCCGACTTCGCCGCCGCGCAGGCGGCACGCACGCCCGCCGCCGACATCGAGAACCTCAACGAGGCCGACGCCACCTGCACGCGCGCCAAGCTCAACGTGCTGCATGCGCGCAACCTCGGTGACGTGGTCGGCTACAAGGCGGGCCTGACCAACCCCGCGGTGCAGAAGCGCTTCAACTACGACCAGCCGGTGTGGGGCGTGCTCTACCAGCGCATGCTGCTGGACAGCGGTGCGGTGGTCGATGCGGCCTTCGGCGCGCGGCCGCTGTTCGAGGCCGACATGCTGGTGCGCGTGAAGAGCGCCGACATCCACAAGGCGAAGACGCCGGCCGAGGTGCTGGCCAACATCGACCAGCTCATTCCCTTCATCGAGCTGCCCGACCTCGCGGTGCAGACGCCCTCGAAGCTCAACGGCCCGGGCGTGGCTGCGATCAACGTCGGTGCGCGGCTTGGCGTGCGCGGGCTGCCGGTCGATGTGCCGACCACGGCCGACGGGCAGTCCTGGATGCTCGAGAGCCTGCGCGACATGCGCGTGGTCATGAAGGATGGGCAGGGCAAGGAGCTGGCCACCGGCAAGGGATCGGACATCCTCGAGCACCCGCTCAACGCGGTGGTGTGGCTGGCCGGCGCGCTGGCCAAGGAAGGCATCGCGCTGAAGCCGGGCGACCTGATCAGCCTGGGCTCGTTCTCGCCGCTGCTGCCGCCCAAGGCCGGACAGACGGTGGTGGTGAGCTACGAAGGGCTGTCGCGCATGCAACCGGTGGTGGTGTCTTTCAAGTGAGCACGACCACGACAGCGAACCGCCTCGCGCAACCCGCACTCACCCCGAAGATGGCCGGCGTGGTCGAGCGCATGGCGCGCGCGGGCCATCCGCCGCTCGACCAGCTCACGCCCGACGAAGCCAAGGCCTCGTATGAAAAAGGCGCGGGCGTGCTCGAGGTGCCCAAGCCCGAGTTGGCGCGCATCGAAGACTTCCACATCGCCGCGCGCGACGGCCACGCGATGCCCGCGCGGCTGTACGCGCCGTCGGCCGAGGTGCTGCCGGTGCTCGTGTATTTCCACGGCGGCGGCTTCACGGTCGGCAACATCCGCACGCACGACACGCTGTGCCGCGTGCTCAGCCTCAAGAGCGGCTGCGCGGTGGTGTCGGTCGACTACCGGCTCGCGCCCGCGCACAAGTTTCCGACCGCGTCGAACGACGCCTGGGACGCCTTCCAGTTCATCGCCACGCAGGGCGCGAGCCTGGGCCTGGACGGCACGCGCCTGGCGGTGGGCGGCGACAGCGCGGGCGGCACGCTGGCGGCCGTGTGCGCCATCCTGGCGCGCGATGCCGGCCTGCCGGTGGCGCTGCAGCTGCTCATCTACCCCGGCATGGCCGCGCACCAGGACACCGAGTCGCACCGACGCCATGTCGACGGCCCGCTGCTGACCAAGGCCATGATCGACTTCTTCTTCGCCCAGTACGTGAACACGCCCGCCGACCGCGACGACTGGCGTTTCGCGCCCTTGCTGGCCGACGACGTCGACGACGTGGCGCCGGCCTGGATCGGGCTGGCCGAGGCCGACCCGGTGGTGGACGAAGGCATCGCCTACGCCGACAAGCTGCGCGCCGCGGGCGTGGCGGTCGACCTGGAAATCTACCGTGGCGTGATCCACGAATTCATCAAGATGGGCCGCGCGATTCCCGAGGCGCTGCAGGCGCAGAACGACGCGGCCCGCGCACTGAAAGAGGCATTGAATCCATGAGCGAGAACAACAACACCCCGGTCCACCGCGAGGACTTCCACTACTTCCACCGCCTGCGCGTGCGCTGGGCCGAGGTGGACATGCAGAAGATCGTCTTCAACGCGCACTACCTGATGTACTTCGACACCGCCATTGCCGACTACTGGCGCGCGATGGCGCTGCCGTACGAAGAGGCGATGCATTCGCTGGGCGGCGACCTGTACGTGCGCAAGGCGACCATCGACTTCCGCGCCTCGGCCCGCATGGACGACGTGATCGACGTGGGCATGAAGTGCGCGCGCATCGGCAACTCGTCGATCATTTTCCAGGGCGGCCTGTTCCGCCAGGACGAGTTCCTGGTGGGCTGCGAGCTCGTCTACGTGTTCGCCGACCCGGCCACGCAGACCTCGAAGCCGGTGCCCGCGGCGCTGCGCGAGACGCTGACGGCCTTCGAGGCCGGCGAGCCGATGCGCACCGTCGAGACCGGCGACTGGGCCACGCTCGGCGAAGGCGCGAGCGCGCTGCGCCGCGCCGTGTTCATAGAGGAACAGAACATTCCCAAGGAGCTGGAGTGGGACGCGCACGACGCCGTCGTGCTGCACGCGGTGGCGCGCAACCGGCTCGGCCAGGTCATCGGCACCGGCCGGCTGCTGCCCGCCGAGGACGGTGTCTCGCACATCGGCCGCATGGCGGTGCACCGCACCTTGCGCAGCGGCGGCCACGGCGCGGCCGTGGTGCAGGCGCTCGAAGACGCGGCCCGCGCACGCGGCGACCGCGAGGTGGCGCTCAATGCGCAGCGCAGCGCCGAGCGTTTCTATGCGCGGCTCGGCTACGCGGTGCACGGCCAGCCTTTCGAGGAAGCCGGCATTGCGCACATCCAGATGCGGCGCGCGCTGCGCTGAGCGCAGCAGCGCCTGCGCTCAGTAGCGGGCCGGCGGGTCCGGCACGTAGCCGGGGTCCGAGCCCGGGAAGGGCGAGGGGCCCGACGGGCGCGGCCAGCGCTGCGGCACCGGGATGACGCCCGCGGCGACCAGGTTCTCGCGGCTGTCGTAGCGGATGCGGATCACCTCGTCGGGCTGCGAGTTGGCGCGCTCGAAGGTCGTCTTGCCGACGTACGAGGTCTCGCGCCGTCCGTGGGCCGTGCCCAGGCTCGGGCTGGGCGCCGACTGGCGGGCCATGGCGCTGGCGGACGACTCGGCGGCCATGTCGGCATTGCCGGCGCTGCCGGCGGGTGGGGCCGCCTTGGCGCGCGCATCGCCCATCGACGACGGTGCCGGCGGCGCCTCGCTGCGCCGTTCGCGGCTGCTGTTGCCGCCGCTGTACTCGTCGCGCGACGGATAGGGCGTCACGACCGGCGGCGGCGGTTCCGGCCGGCGTTCGCGGAACATCGCGACGCCGATCACGCCCACGTCGTCGGGGCGGCCGGTGCGGCTCGCGTAGGAATTGCCGGCGGCGGCGAATTCGAAGGCCGCGATCTGCGAATCGCTCTTGCGCCAGCCCGCGATGTCGCTGCGCTCGCGCGGGCCGAACACATAGCCGTTCTGGCCGACGCCGGCGGTTTCGCCGGTGACGACGTTCACGCCGTCCACCGACATCACGGCCATGATGCGTTCGCCCATCGCGTTGCGCGCCCGGATCGCATAGCGCGCGCCAGGGCGGCCGGCCACCCAGTACTCGCCGCGGTGGCGGTAGATCGGCAGCTCGGCGCCGCTCGTGCGGTCGACGATGCTGATGTTCATGAGGCCGCCGATGCGGCTGGCACCGGAGGGGTACGGCCGCATCGGGCTTTCCGCCCCCGCCGACAGCGCGGTCAGGGCCAGGACGGTGGTGAGGAGAAGTCTGCGCTGCATCATGGTGGCTTCCTTGCCAGGAGTGGATCGATGCAGGCTTCTACGGCGGGGCCTCGCGAACGGGGTTAAGCGTCGCGCAAAAAAATGGCGCTGTCGGTGAGACAGCGCCAAGCGCCCCCGGAAAGAAGGCAGGGACGCAGGGGAAATCAGATGTCTTCGAGCAGCGGGTAGGGCAGCGGCTCGACCGACAGCGCCGGTCCGCCGGGCGCACCCGCATGCAGGCCGCCGGCCTCGAGTGCGGCGATCTGGATGGAAATGAGCGCCGACCAGCCGCCATCGGGCGCGGGCGCGGCCTGCGCCACGGTGCCCACGGGCTGTTCGGCGTCGTTGGCGGCGAACACCTCCTGGCCCGCGGCCAGCGGGGCGTCGGTCTGTGCGAGGTAGGTGCGGCGCTTGAGCGTGCCGCGGAACTGGCTGCGCGCCACGATTTCCTGGCCGGGGTAGCAGCCCTTCTTGAAGTTCACGCCGCCCACCGACTCGTAGTTGATCATCTGCGGCACGAAGGCCTCGATCACCGGCGTGGTCAGCGTGACGATGCCACTGCGCACCTCGCTCCAGGGCCACAGCGCGGCGTCGAGCGTCGGGCCCACGGGCGCCTTCTGGTCGGCCGGCGCGATCCACAGCGCGCGCGGCACGCCGTCGGCCGGGTACAGCGACACCACGCTGATGTCTTCGCCGATGGCCGTGCGGCGACCGGGCGGCAAGGCCGCATCGAGGCCGTTGGCGGTCAGGGCCGTGCCGGCCACGCCGTGCAGCGCGAACTGCTCGGTGGCGTCGGTCAGCTTGACCTTGGCGCGCAGCACGTACATCGACAGGCGCTTGAGCGTGGCCGCCAGGATGTCGCGGCTGCACACCAGCAGGATGAGTTCGGGTTGCGGGCGGATGCCGATGAAGCTGGCGATCACGCGGCCCTTGGCCGTGCAAAGCGCCGCCAGGCGGGCTTCTGTGGCACCGAGCAGAGAAAAATCCTGCGTGAGCTGGCCGTGCAGGAAGCTGGCGGCATCGGGGCCTTCGGCGCGGATCACGCCGAGGTGGGGCAGGGTGCTCACCCCGTTGAGAACGACTGTGGTCATCGCTGAATTATCATGGCCGTGCCTGTTCCTTCGGGGCGGCAGGGATTCCCCGTCGCAGCGACGGGGCCGGCCGTTCCCGCGGGTCGGTGTCCATCTGCTTGCCAGCCCTTTTTCTTCCTCCGTCTTTTCCTCGGATTCGTGCGCAGCTTCTTCCTCACGCTCTTCCTGCTCGTGGCCCTGGCCGTCCTGGCGCTCGGCGGCGCCGGTCTCTGGTGGGTGCACCAGCCGCTCAAGTTGCCGACGCCCAGCGTCGACCTGTCGGTGGAGCCCGGCACCACGCCGCGCGGCATTGCGCAGGCCGTGGCCGACACCGGTGTCGACGTGCAGCCGCAGCTGCTGTACCTGTGGTTCCGCGTCTCGGGGCAAGACCGCCAGATGCGCGCCGGCAGTTACGAACTGGAACGCGGTGTCACGCCCAAGCTGCTGCTCAACGTCCTGGTGCGCGGCGAGGAAGCCACGCGCAGCGTGGTGCTGGTCGAAGGCTGGAACATCCGCCAGGTGCGCGCCGCGCTCGCCAAGGCCGAGCAGCTCAAGCCCGAAAGCGTGGGCATGAGCGAAGACGCGCTGATGGCCGCGCTGGGCAAGCCGGGCCTGCACCCCGAAGGCCGCTTCTTCCCGGACACCTACACCTACTCGAAGGGCTCGACCGACATCGCGCTGCTGCAGCGCGCCATGCGGGCCATGGACAAGAAGCTCGAAGCCGCCTGGGCGGCACGCGCGGCCGATTTGCCGCTCAAATCGGCGGACGAGGCGCTTATTCTGGCCAGCATTGTCGAAAAGGAGACAGGCAAGGCCAACGACCGCGCGGAGATTGCCGCCGTCTTCACCAACCGGCTGCGCATCGGCATGCCGCTGCAGACCGACCCGACCGTGATCTACGGCATGGGCACCGCCTTCGACGGCAACCTGCGCAAGCGCGACCTGCAGACCGATACGCCCTGGAACACCTACACCCGAGGCGGCCTGCCGCCCACGCCGATCGCCATGCCCGGCAAGGCCGCGCTGCTGGCGGCCGTGCAGCCGGCGCAGAGCAAGTCGCTGTACTTCGTCTCGCGCGGCGACGGCACGAGCCAGTTCAGCAGTTCGCTCGACGACCACAACCGCGCGGTCAACCGCTACCAGCGAGGCGGTGGCAGCCCTCAACCCAAGGCGACCCAATGAGTGACACCGGTTTGTTTCTGACGCTGGAAGGCATCGACGGCGCGGGCAAGTCGAGCCACCTCGACGCGCTGGAAGCCCGCTTCAAGGCGCAGGGCCGCACCGTGGTGCGCACGCGCGAACCCGGCGGCACGCCGCTGGCGGAGACGCTGCGCGGGCTGGTGCTCGAGCAGCCGATGAACCCGCTGACCGAATCGCTGCTGGTGTTTGCGGCGCGTTGCGACCACATCGCGCAGGTCATCGAACCGGCGCTGGCGCGCGGCGAGGTCGTGCTGTGCGACCGTTTCACCGACGCCACCTTCGCCTACCAGGGCGCGGGGCGCGGCTTCGACACCGCCGTGCTGGCGACCCTCGAACAGTGGGTGCAGGCGGGCCGGGCCGGTGTGCCGGCTTCGCAACTGCTGCAGCCCCAAGTGACCGTGTGGTTCGACCTCGCCCCCGAGATCGCCGCCCAGCGCCTGGCCGGCGCGCGCGTGCCCGACAAGTTCGAAGCCCAGCCCGTCGAGTTCTTCCGCCGCGTGGCGCAGGGCTATGCAGACCGCGCCGCCGCCGATGCGTCGCGCTTCGTACGCATCGATGCGAGCCAGGCCCGCGACCAGGTCTGGCAACAGATCGACACGGCGCTGGTGGCGCGTGGCGTGCTGTCGCCGGTGCAGGGAGCGGCCCAATGAGCGAG
This sequence comes from Variovorax sp. GW822-FHT04E09, assembly GCF_058800845.1. Lineage (NCBI taxonomy): Bacteria > Pseudomonadati > Pseudomonadota > Betaproteobacteria > Burkholderiales > Comamonadaceae > Variovorax > Variovorax sp. GW822-FHT04E09. The sequence continues at coordinate 399,827 of NZ_JBXAMR010000001.1, read as the reverse complement.
CCGGTGAACACGCTGACCCCGTGGCTGCGCCAGCCCTTGGCCGAACTGCTGCGCCAGCGTGGCCATGCCTGGCTGCTGCAAGGCCCGTCGGGCATCGGCCAGTACGAACTCGCGCTGGCGCTCGCCGCCGCCTGGCTGTGCGAACAGCCGGTGGAGGAGGGCGGTGCCGCCTGCGGCCACTGCGCGAGCTGCCACGCCATCGAGGTCCGCACCCACGCCGATTTGTGCGTGCTGATGCCCGAGGTCGCGATGCAGGAACTGGGCTGGCCGCTCGACGAAAAGGCCCAGTCCGACATCGACGACAAGAAACGCAAGGCCAGCCGCGAGATCCGCGTCGAGGCCATGCGCGACGCGGTCGGCTTTGCCCAGCGCACCAGCGCGCGCGGCCGCGGCAAGGTCGTGCTCGTGTACCCGGCCGAGCGCATGAACACCATCACGGCCAACGCGCTGCTCAAGACGCTCGAGGAGCCCGTCGGCGACGTGCGTTTCGTGCTCGCCAGCGAGGCCGCGTGGCAGCTGCTGCCGACCATCCGCAGCCGCTGCCTGGGCTTCACGCTGCCCTGGCCCGAAACCGCCGAGGCCGAGGCCTGGCTGGTGGCGCAGGACGTGCCCGCCGCCGACGCCGCGCAACTGCTGCGTGCCGCGGGCGGACGGCCCAGCGATGCGCTGCGGCTGGCGCGCTCGGGCCAGTCACCCAAGGCGTGGTCGCTGCTGCCAAAGGCCGTGTCGCGCGGCGACGTGGGCGCGCTGGCCGACCAGGCGCCGGCCCAGGCCGTCGTCTCGCTGCAGAAGCTCTGCCACGACCTGATGGCCGTGGGCCACGGCGCCGAACCCCGATTCTTCGACGCGGCCGACCTGCCGCCGGCCCCGCACAAGCTGGCGCTGGCGCGCTGGTCGAAGTCGCTCGCCGCCGCCGCGCGGACCGCCGAGCACCCGTTCAACGCCGGCCTCATGCTCGAAGCGCTTGTGAGCGAGGCGCGAAGCACCCTAAACTCTGCCGCTCGCCGCCCATGAACCAACCTGTCGCTCCCGCCGCCGCTTCATCTGCCACGCCCGCCCGGCCGAGCGTCATCCAGCTCGCCATCAAGGAAAAGGGCGCGCTCTACGCGGCCTACATCCCGCTGTTTGCCGAGGGCGGCATCTTCATTCCGACCACGCGCGAGTACCGGCTGGGCGACGACGTCTACGTGCTGCTCACGCTGCCCGAAGACCCGCAGCGCTATCCGGTGGCTGGCAAGGTCGCCTGGATCACGCCGGCCCGCGCCGCCGGCAACCGGGCGCCGGGCGTCGGTGTGCGCTTTCCCTCGGACGAGAAGTCGCGCCAGCTGAAGGCGCGCATCGAAGCTGCGCTCGGTGGCTCCATGGCCTCCGACCGCCCGACCCAGACCATCTGAGTTCTTTCTCCGCCGCCGTCCCCGTGACGCGGAACTCCGGACACGGCGCGATCTCCCACAGGCGCGCCGCACTTCATCCTTTCCGATGTTCACCGACTCCCACTGCCACCTGACCTTTCCCGAATTCGCGGACCAGATGCCCCAGATCCGCGCCGCCATGGCCGCCGCCAAGGTCGACCGGGCGCTGTGCATCTGCACCAAGCTCGAGGAATTCGACGACGTGCAGGCCCTGGCCGCCAGCTACGACAACTTCTGGGCCAGCGTGGGCGTGCACCCCGACAACGAGGACATCGCCGAGCCCACCGTGGAAGACCTGGTGCGCCTGTCGGCGCGCCCGCGTGTCGTGGCCATCGGCGAGACCGGTCTTGACTATTACCAGATGGAAGAGCGCAAGGGCGGCCGCAGCATCGCCGACATGGAGTGGCAGCGCGACCGCTTCCGCGTGCACATCCGCGCCGCGCAGCAGACCCGCAAGCCGCTCATCATCCACACGCGTGACGCCTCGGCCGACACGCTGGCGATCCTCAAGGAGGAGGGCGAAGACGGCGCGGGCAGGGCGGCCGGCGGCGTATTCCATTGCTTCACCGAAACTGCCGAGGTGGCGCGCGCCGCGCTCGACCTGGGTTTCTACATCTCCTTTTCGGGCATCCTGACTTTCAAGAAAGCCCAGGACCTGCGCGACGTGGCGGCCTTCGTGCCGCTGGACCGCATGCTGATCGAGACCGACAGCCCCTACCTGGCGCCCGTGCCGTATCGCGGCAAGACCAACAACCCGTCGTACGTGCCCTTCGTGGCGCAACAGATCGCCGAACTGCGACAAATGCCCGTAGAGGACATCGCCAAGGCGACAAGCGACAACTTCGAAACATTGTTCAGGGAAGTCAAATCATGAAAAACTACTTTAAGAAGTCGATATATCTTGTTGTCATGGCTGCATCTTTTGCAGCGCATGCGGGTTCGTTCGAAGACTTTTTCCGCGCCGTGCGCGGCGACAACGCCAGCGGTGTGCGCACCCTGCTGAACCGCGGTTTCGACCCGAACACGCGCGACGAACACGGCCAGACCGGCTTGATGCTCGCGCTGCGCGAGCCGTCACCGAAGGTCATCCAGGTGCTGATGGAGTCGCCGCAGCTCAACGTCGACCTGGCCAACGCCAAGGACGAAACGCCGCTGATGTTGGCGTCGATCAAGGGCCAGCAAGACCTGGTGGTGCAACTGCTCAAGCGCGACGCTGCCGTCAACAAGACCGGCTGGGCACCGCTGCATTACGCCGCCAGCAGCGGGCAGCTGTCGATCATGAAGCTGCTGCTCGAGAACCACGCCTTCATCGACGCCCAGTCGCCCAACGGCACCACGCCGCTGATGATGGCCGCAATGTACGGATCGAACGACGCCGTGAAGCTGCTGCTGGCCGAAGGCGCGGATACGGCGATGAAGAACCAGCTCGGCATGACGGCGGTCGACTTTGCAGTGAAGGCCAATCGGGCTGAGTCTGCGGAGCTGATCAAGGCGGCTGGGGATGCGAAGGCGAATGGGGTGAAGGCGGTGCCGAAGGATGGGAAGTGGTGAGAGCCCGCGGGCCTCAGCAATCCTGACGCAGCAGAGGTTGAACACGGTCGCCCAGGTATCTGGACAGCCATATGCAGTGCTCTTGAAGGCTGTCTATTGGAATATCGCTGCCTAGCGATAGGGGCTTCTCATCCTGTCCTGGCAAGCGCGTGACCACGCTGAGATAACCCGCCGTGGCGTAGCTGGTGAGCGCCGTGGGGGTCACTGCGCGAATGGACTCAAACGGGACCACGGTGGTGCGCAGCTTTCGCAGTGGCGCCGTCTCGACATAACTGAGCTGCCTGGTTTCCGAATTGAAGCTGAAAGCGATCACTGTTTTTCTTGAGGTCGCGACCAGCAGCATGAGACCCGCGAGGCCGCTCGTCCCGAACAGCGGGATCCAGATCGCCGGATCAACGAACACGCCGGATGAAAACGGGTTCGCGCCGCTCGCGAGCGAGGCAAGGCTCGCCAGGCCAAGCCCGAGAAGATAGACGGGTGCGACCAACGCGAGTACCACCAAAGAGGCCGCGGCTGCCAACAGAAAGGAAGAACGAGCGCTCGATCCTTCCTTGCTTGATCGCCAGCAGAAGCAGCGGCTCATTTCTTCCTGACCGGCAAGGACGTTCGATGTCACTTGTGGGCGTTCCTTTTCTTGACGGGTTGGGCTTGGGGAGATGCTTGCCTGGGTTTCTTGAGTTCCGTCGACTGTACCGCAGTCCCTTCATATTGAACACAATGTGCATTATGTAAAATGACTTGTGAAGGTGCAGACCGTTTGGCGCTATGAACCTGAGAGCCTGGGCAGTCCTCGACCCGAGCCCAATGCCCTTCCGGCTCTCGCACTTCGCCCAGCCCTTCATTTCAAGCCTGAGCGAAGTTGCCCTGAGTCGAATCAGCTCAGCGTGCTCCCATCCGGCAGCTTCGCAATCACCTTGATCTCGAACTGAAAGCCATACAGCCACGTCACGCCGATCCCGGTCAGCGTCGGGTGCGGCGCTTCGCCCCAGTACTCGGGCACCAGCTTCCAGATCGTTTCGAAGTTCGATTCCGGATCGACGATGAAGACCGTCACGTCGACCACGTCGTCGAAGGTGCAGCCCGCGGCTTTCAGGATGGCGTTCAGGTTGTCGAAGGCGCGCCGCACCTGCGCTTCCAGCTCAGGCTCCGGCGAGCCGTCTTCGCGGCTGCCGACCTGCCCGGACACGAACAGGAAGCCGTTGGAGCGAACGGCTGGCGAATAGCGGTTGCGGTCATAGAGCGCCTGGCGCCCGGGGGGGAAAACGACGTCGCGTGAGGCCATAAGGTGCTTTCTTTCTGCGGTGAATGAGGACGATGCAGGGACTTTAGGAAGCCTCGCTTCGTCGATAAACGGGCAAAGCCAACAATCACTGTTTGCAGATTCCAAACAATCAATCGCCGCGCAGGAGCCCTCCCATGGACCGTTTCGATGCAATGCAAGCCTTCACCCGCGTGGTGGAAGCCGGCAGCTTCACCAAGGCCGCCGACACGCTGCACATGAGCAAGACCAGCGTGACGCAGTTGGTGCAGCAGCTGGAGGCGCGGCTGCGTGTGAAGCTGCTCCATCGCACGACGCGCAAGGTGAACGTCACGGCCGATGGCGCGGCGTACTACGAGCGTGCGGTGCGGCTGCTGGCCGACCTGGACGACGCCGAGACCAGCCTGTCGGGCGCCGCCGCCCTGCCCCGCGGCCGCCTTCGCGTGGACGTGCCCAGCCCGCTGGCCCGCATGATCCTGGTGCCCGCGCTGCCGGCCTTTCATGCGCGCTACCCCGACATCCAGCTCGACATGGGCGTCAGCGACCGCATGGTCGATGTGATCGGCGAGAACGTCGATTGCGTCGTGCGCGGCGGCGAGCTCACCGACCCCTCGCTCATGGCCCGCCGCGTGGGCGACCTGCAGCTTGGGGTTTATGCGGCGCCGGGCTATCTCGAACTGGCCGGCACGCCGACGCATCCGCGCGAGCTGGAAGACACGCACCACCGCATCGTCGGCTTCCTGTGGTCGCGCCACGGCAAGACCTTTCCGTACGCCATGCGCCGGGGCGACGAGCGCGTCGACGTGCAGGGCCGCTACGTGCTCTCGGTCGACGACGGCAACGCCTACCTCGCCGCGGGGCTGGCGGGCCTGGGCATCCTCTGGCTGCCGGACTACATGGCCGCGCCGCACCGGGCGCGCGGCGAACTGCTGCCGCTGTTCGAAGACTGGCGGCTCGATCCGATGCCGCTGTACGTGGCGTTCGCGCCGAACCGGCACGTGAGCGCCAAGCTGCGCGCGTTCATCGAGTGGATCGCCGGGCTGATGGCGCAGCATGCGCCGGTCATCGTTCGCCCGGGCCCGTCGGATTCACGTTGACGCAGCCTCTGCTTCTTGCAGCGCGCGCCACATCACCTTGCCGCTGCCGCTCTTGGGCAGCGCGTCGACGAACTGCACCACGCGCGGCGCCTTGTACGCCGCCATGTTCGCGGCGCACCAGTCGATGATGTCCTGCGCGCTCACCGGCGCTTGCGCAGGCTTCAGCACCACCAGCGCCTTGACCGATTCGCCGCGGTAGGCGTTGCGGGTCGCGATCACGCAGGCTTCCTGGATGGCCGGGTGGCGGAACATCAGCGCCTCCACCTCGGCCGGCCAGACCTTGAAGCCGCTCGCGTTGATCATCCGCTTGAGCCGGTCGGTGACGAAGAAGTAGCCCTCCCCGTCCACATGCCCCATGTCGCCGGAGCGGAAGAAGCGCTTGCCGTCGATCTCGATGAAAGCGGCCTCGGTGTCCGCCGGGCGCTTCCAGTAGCCCGCGAAGACCTGCGGCCCGTGGATCACGATCTCGCCCTGCGCACCCGGCGCGACCTCGTGGCCCGTGTCGGGGTCGATCACGCGCGCGTCGGTGCTCATGAACGGGATGCCCAGGCACTGCAGCTTGGGCGCATCAGGCGGGTTGTAGTGCGAGGGCGCGGCGGTTTCGGTGAGGCCGTAGGCCTCGACGTAGCGCAGGCCGTACTGCTCGAACAGCCGCTGCGCCACCGCCTGCGGCATCGCCGCCCCGCCGCCACCGATGGCGACCAGGCTCGACAGGTCGAAGCGCGCCACGTTCGGGCTGGCCAAGAGGTCGATGACCATGGTCGGGATGTTGGCCCAGTGCGTGACCTGGTGCGTGGCGATCAGCCGGCCCGCCAGTTCGCGGTCCCAGCGCGGCATGAGCACGGCCGTGGCGCCCACCTGCATCGCCGCGTGCATGACGCCGACCATGCCGGTGATGTGGAACATCGGCACGGCCACGAGGTGGATGCTCTGCGGCGTCACGTTGCCCCAGGCATTGATGGCCATCGCGTTGTGCATCGCGTTCGCGTGGCTGAGCATGCAGCCCTTGGGCTGGCCGGTCGTGCCGCTGGTGTAGGGCAACAGGGCCAGTGCGTCCGCATCGGCGCCGGCCACGGGCGGCGCTTGTTCGCAGGCCAGGCAGTCGGTCCACGCGTGCACCGCGCCACCGGCCAGCGTCGGCAGTTCGCGCCGCGGCAGCAGCCACGGCGCCCAGGCTGCCGGCATGTCCTGTTCCGACAGCGCGGCTGGGTCGAACGCATCGGTGAACTGGGTCACGACGAGGTGGCGCAGCTGCTGCGCCTGCGGCAAGGCATCGCTGGCTTTCGCGAGCTCGACCGCCAGGTCTGCCGTCGCGATCGCCACCTGCGCGTCGGGATCGACGATGAAATGCTTGAGCTCCTCGGCGCGGTTCATCGGGTTGACCGGCACCACCACGGCATCGGCGCGCAGGATCGCGAAATGCGCGATCACCAGCTGCGGGCAGTTCTGCATCGCCAGCAGCACACGGTCGCCGGGGCGCACGCCCAGCGCATGCAGGCCGGCCGACAGGCGCTCGACGGCGGCCCACAGCTGCGCATAGCTCAGTGTGCGGCCCATGAAGATGAGCGCCGCCTTGTCGGGAAAGCGGCGGGCATTGACCGCGAGGTTGTCCCACAGCGGCGTGCGCGCCGCGTGCAAGGCGCGAGGCAGGCGTCGGGGCCAGAACGTGTGATGCGGGCGGGTGTGCATGGCGTGCTCCTGGTGGGTGGTAACCGATCGTTGGGCGTGGCTGCGCCCTGCCCGCTTCCAACAAGCCGGAAGCGGGAGCGATGTTCGGGAACGAGACGGCTACGGCTGGCCGGGCGCGATGCCCGCGCGCGCAAAGGCGGCCTGCGACTGGGCGCCGTTCATGTAGACGTCCTTGCGCGTCACCTCGCCAGCGTCGTTGACGTCGACCACATCGAGCATCTCGACGCGCGCGGTGAACGGCTTCCCTGCCGTGTCCTTCAGTGGCAGCACCATCACCCACTCCAGCACCCAGTGGCGCGCGCCGAACAGGCTGCGCCGTAGCTCGAAGCTGAAGGGATAGCGGGCGAACACGCCGACGCAGTACTGGCGCAGCGCCTCGCGCCCACGCACCGGTGCGGAACCGTCGTGCAGCCAGTAGGTCGTGTCTTCGGAATGCAGCGACGCGATGCGGTCGGGGTCGCGTGTTTCCCATCCGACGTGGTAACGCGCGAATAACGCGTCGGTCCCCAGGGCGGGGTCGGCGGGATCGGTCTTGCCAGGAAACGCCATGTCTGTCTCCATCGGATGCGATGGAGAAAATTTACCGACTCAAAGTCGGTTTGTCAATCCGGGTGCAAATCCGACCCGTGTTGCTGCAGCCCGCACAGCATGGTTTCGAGCAACCGGCAGTGCAGCTGCACGGCGGCCACCGGGTCTTGCGCCGCCCCGCAGGCCAGCGCCGCTTCGGCCACTGCCCCGGCGATGAGCCGCGTGGCGGCCTCGATCTCTTCGGGCGGCGTGCCCGCCGGCATGATCGCCACGAGCCCGGTGCGGATCGAGTCCATGAAGTGGCGGTCGTCGATGCCGCGCCAGCGCTCCCAGCCGAGCACCACGGGCCCGTCGACCAGGATCAGCTGGCGCAGGCCTTCCTGCGTGGCCGCTTCGAGGTAGATGCGCAGGTTGGTCGCGATGGTGTGGGGCGAACGGTGCCCTTCGATGCGCTGGATGCGCGTGCCGAGTTCCGCCGCAAGCTCGGCCTGCACCGCATCGAGCACCGCCTCGAAGACGTCGTGCTTGGCGCGAAAGTGGTGATACAGGCCGCCCTTGGCGATCCCCGCGCCGGCCGCGATGTCGTCGATGCTGACGGCCGCGAACCCCCGCTCGATGAACAGCTGCCGCGCCGAGGCGAGGATGGCCCCGACGGTGGTTGCGCTGCGCTTGGCCTGCTGGACCATGTGCGTCTTTCTCCTCGATGGCTGCTGCGCCACGTGAACACGCGGGCAGTATGGCACGCAGCATCGGCCCGGCAGGCCCGGGCGCAGCGCTGTCTCCGGCTCAACCCGCCGGCTGCGCCACCTTGTGCCACGCCTCGTACAGGTCCTCGTCGCTTTCGTCGCGCACCGGCAGCGAATGCAGCTTCATCTCGCGCTGCTCCAGCGGCCGGGCGATCTCCACATAACCGCGCGCGGCCGACAGGTCAAAGGGCTCGCCGTCCTCGTTCGAGTAGGCGTAGAAGACCTCCTTCACGCCCGACAGGTACATCGCCGTCAGGCACATCGAGCACGGGTAGCCGCTGGCGTACACGGTGCAGCCCGACAGGTCGGTGCTCTTCAGGGCCTTGGCGGCGGCGCGCACGGCCTGCATCTCGGCGTGGGCCGAAGGGTCGCACAGGGCGTCCACTTCGTTGACGGCGGTGGCAATGACCTTGCCGTCGCGCGCGATCACGGCGCCGAAGGGCCAGGTCTTGCGCTCGCGGATGTTGCCCATGGCGAGGCGGATGGAGTCGAGCAGGTACGCACCTGCGTGGGGGTCATGGGATGTTGTCATTCAGGAAAAGCTCCCGCGGTCAGCTGCCGCGATAGGTGGAAAAAAACCAGGGGGCGCACAGCATCGGCACGTGGTAGTGCTGCGCGGCGTCGGCGATGGCGAAGCGCACGGGCACCACGTCCGACAGCGCATCGGCCGCCTTGAAGTGGTCCCCGACGTGGAACTGCAGCTCGAACTGCCCGGTGCGCGCGGAGGCGGCGGCCAGCATGGGCGCGTCGGTGCGGCCGTCGGCATTGGTGCGCGTGCTGTTCAGGCGCGTCGGCGGCGTGGTCGCCACGTCGTAGAGGTCGACCTTCAGCCCGACGAGCGGGCGGCCGGTGGTGATGTCGAGCACATGGGTGGTGATGCCGGTCATACGAAGAAAGCTCCTTGCAGACGATGGGAATGAACGGGGCCTGCTTGGTCAGCTGCCGCGCGAGTAGGTGTAGCTCCACGGGCCGAACTGGATCGGCAGGTGGATGCGCTCGGCCACGTTGGCCACGCGGATGCGCACCGGCAGCTTCGACAGGAACGGCGGCGTGGGCAGGCGCGACTGCTTGCGCGCAAAGTACTCGTCCACGTGCAGCAGCAGCTCGTAGTCGCCGGCGCGGTAGCTGTCGCCGATCAAGAGCGGCTCGTCGGAGCGGCCGTTGCCGTTCATGGTCACGGTGCGCAGCAGCTTGAAGCCGTCGCCCTCGCGCACCGAGAGATCGATGCGCAGGCCGGTCGCCGCGGCGCCGTGGAAGGTGTCGAGCGCATGCACGGTCAGGCGCGGACTCACGCCGTGCAGCACGATGGGGCCGCTGGCCTGGGCCGGGCCGACGGGTGCGGCCGTTTGTGCAACAGCACCGTGCGGCGCCAGGGCTGCGGCGCCGAGCGCGAGGCCCGACAGCGCGAAGCGACGGCGTGCGGGCAGGGAAATTTCTTTCTCAGGCATGGACCGCTCCTTGGGAGGTGGACGCACCCAGCAGCGTGTCGATGCGCCCGCGGGTGATGAGGCCGATCTGCGTCAGCGCCGCGCGGCGCTCGGCTTCGGTGGACTCGGCGGCGCGGCTGCGCAGCGCCTCGAAGATCTGGCCCTTGGTGCTGCGCCGCACCGCGATGATGAAAGGAAAGCCGTGCCGCTCGCGGTACACGCGGTTCAGCCGCTGGATCTCGGCCATCTCTTCGCGGCTCAGGGCGTTCAGGCCCGCACTGCCCTGCTCGCCGACCGACTCGGCGGTCATCGTGCCGGCCTGGGCTTCGCGGCCCGCCAGCTCGGGGTGGCCGCACAGGAAGGCCAGCTGCTGGGCGTCGGGTGCGCGGCGCACCACGTCGAGCATGGCTTCGTGCAACGCGTCGATGGTGGCAAAGGGCCGCAGCGACCAGGCCGAGCGTGCGACCCAGGGCGAGTTCTCGAAAGTCGGCCCGAGTGCGGCGACGAACGCGTCGCAGTCCATGGCGTTGAGCGCCTGGAGGTCGAAACGATGGGCGTGGGAAGGCATGGAGAGCATCTCCTTTGTATTCAGACAGTCAGACGAAGGGGTGGAAGGAATCAGCGCGCGGGCGTCTTGTGCAGGCGCGGCACGAACAGCAGGATCAGCACGGTGGCGCAGATCTCGACCGCCGCGACCACATACAGGCCCGGCGCCAGGCTGCCGGTGGCGGTCTTGATGAGGCCCAGCATCCACGGCGCGCCGAAGCCCGCGAGGTTGGCGATCGAGTTGATCAGCGCCACGCCGCCGGCGGCTGCAGTGCCGGCCAGGAAGCGGTTGGGCATCTGCCAGAACACGGGGATCGCGCTCATGGTACCGACGATGGCCAGCGTGAGGCCCGCCAGCACCAGGGCCGGGCTCTGGCGCAGGAACAGTGCCACCACCAGCAACGCCCCCGAACCCAGCGCCGCGGCCAGCGCGCAGTGGTAGCGCGACTCCTGGTGGCGGTCGGAGTGGAAGCCGTTCCAGATCATCCCGGCCGCGCCGCACAGGTAGGCGCCGGCCATGATCCAGCCCACGGTCAGCGGGTTGGTGAAGCCGATCTCTTTCACCAGCGTCGGGCCGTAGAAGGTCAGCGACGAGTTCGCCGCGATGATGCAGAAGAAGATCAGGATCAGCAGCCAGAACTTGCCGTTCTTCAGCGAGGCCAGCATGCTGTGCTCGCGGTGGCCCAGCGTCTTGCGGTCGCGTTCCAGGTCGTCGTGCACCAGCTGGCGTTCACGCGCCGTGAGCCAGTGGGCCTGCTCGGGGCGGTCGGTCAGGTAGAAGTAGGTGGCGATGCCGGCCAGCACCGAGGGAATGCCCTCGAGCAGCAGCACCCATTGCCAGCCGGCCCAGCCGTTCACGCCATGCATGTTGTTCATGATGGTGCCGGCCAGCGGCCCGCCGATCACGCCCGCGAAGGCCGAGGCCGACATGAACATGCCGAAGGCCTTGGCGCGCCGGCTGTCGGGGAACCAGTAGGTCAGGTACAGGATGATGCCGGGGTAGAAGCCCGCCTCGAACACGCCCAGCAGGAAGCGCAGCAGGTAGAACATCTCGGTGCTCTTCACGAACATCGTGGCGATCGAGGTCAGGCCCCAGCCGATCGTGATGCGCATGATGGTCTTCTTGGCGCCGATCTTCTGCAGCAGCAGGTTGCTGGGCACCTCGAAGAAGAAGTAGCCCAGGAAGAAGATCCCCGCGCCCAGCCCGTAGGCCGCTTCGCTCCACTTCAGGTCGTCCAGCATCGTCAGCTTGATGAAGCCGATGTTGACCCGGTCGATCCAGGCCAGCACCCACAGCAGCATCAGGAAGGGAATCAGGCGGAAGATGATCTTGCGGTAGATGCCGTCCAGTTCCGCCGTGGCGGTATGTTCCCGGACCGGCGCCATCGTGGCGTCCATGCTCATGGTTGTCTCCATTTCTAGGTGTGGACGGGACGCGCCGCCTGGGACCTTCTGTGGGTCCGCTTGCGGCTGCCGTTCCCGCTGGTGGCGAACTGTAGGCAGATATCGCGGCCCCGGATCACGCTCTCTAGAATGTGCGACATAACGGTTTGCAATGAGGGTCCTGCCGCCGGCAACGCCCCCAGAGGCATTTTTTTCCGCCCTGCCGCCATGTCACGCTCCCACGCTCCCGTCGACACCTACCTGCTGCGCGTGCTGGTCGCCCTGGTGGCCGAACGCAGCGTCTCCCGGGTGGCGGTGCGCATGAACCAGACCCAGCCCGCCATCAGCACCGCCCTGCGCCGGCTGCGCGAGGTGTTCGCCGACCCCATCCTGGTGCGCGAGCGCAGCGGCATGGTGCCCACCGAGCGGGCGCTGCAGCTGCGCGACCGCGCGCGCGGGGCGCTGCTCGAGATCGACCGCATGCTCTCGGGGCCCGAGCAGTTCGAGCCCGCCTCCAGCGCGATGACCTTCCACCTCGCGCTGCCCGACTACCTGGCGATGAGCTTCCTGGCCGACGTGACCACGCGGTTCCGCGCCGAGGCGCCGCATGCGCGGCTGGTGGTGCACCCGCTGAGCGTCACTTACGACTACGAGCGCGCGCTGGCGCAGGGCGAGCTCGACATCGTCATCGGCAACTGGCCGCAGCCACCCGACCGGCTGCACCTGTCGCTGCTGCTCGAGGACGACCTGATGTGCCTCATGGGCAAGAACAACCCGCTGGCCGCCAAGGGCGCCATGACGATGGAGCGCTACATCGCCGCGCGCCACGTGGTGCCCACGCCGTATGCGGCGTCGCAGCGCGGCGTGGTCGAGACGCACCTGGCCACCTTGCGCCAGACGCGCGAGGCCTGCATTGCCGTGCCCTACTTCACCGTGGCGCCGCACCTGCTGGTGGGCACCGACCTGGTCTTCACCACCGCGCGTCATTTCGCGATGCAGTTCGTGCACACGCTGCCGCTGGTGGCGGTGCCCGCGCCGCAGGGCTTTCCGCGCATGCGCTTCTACCAGCTGTGGCACGACCGCTCGCAGCACGAGCCGGCGCACCGCTGGTTGCGCGGCATCCTGGCGGCGGTGGCGTCGGGGCTGGCGCGGCCCGATGCGGCGGAAGCTGCCGCACCCGCGAGCGCCTAGGCTGACTGCCTTTCGCTCAGGCGGCCGAACCCGGCGCAGCGGCTGCGCTCCCCCACGCGCGTTCCCCTGCCCTTCGGACGGGTTCCCGCTGCCGGCGCCTGTTCTCTTCCGGCACGCTGGCCGTGGTGCTCAGCCGGTAGCCCTGCCCCGGGACCGCCTGCAGTTCCAACCCATGGCGTCCGGTGCCCAGGCCGAGCTTGCGACGCAGGCCGCACACGTTCGTGGAAAGCACCCCGGAGCCGCAGCGATGGCCGCTGTCCCAGACCAGCGCGCGCAGTGCGTGGTGGGTCAGGACCTGATCGACGTTCCTGAACAGCACGATGGCCAGGTCGAACTCATTGGGCGTCAATTCGACCCGGATGCCGGCCACCTGCGCGCTGTCTGCGGACAGGTCGAAGCGGAACGCACCCCACTCGACGAACTGGCCCGCCACCCGTGCCCGGTGCCACTGCAGGAAGCACCGCATCAGGAGGTACGCCTCTTCGAACGAAGACGGCGCCACCTCCACGTGGTCGGATTCGCGTGCATGCAGGACCGCCAGTTCACGCAGACCGCGCTTGCTGCCGCTCAGGACCAGGGGGCATTCCGGGCCCACCTGTTCCCGCACCTGGGCGATCAGCGCGCCCGCGGCGCCGGCGTCCACCGGGCAGGCCACGACCACGGCGTCGAAGCGAAGGTGGAGGTAACGGCGCGCCTGCATCAGTTCCAGTGCGCTGGTGAAGACCAGCGGCCAATGGCCGAGCCTGCGGATGGCCCGCCCCATCTGCTGTCGGGGCCGCAGTTCCGGGTCGATCACCGCAATGGTGGCGCACGTGGTCTCGCCCCACGTGATGGGCAGCCGCAGCGTGGAGGGGATGGCGGTAGGGACTGTGCAATGACTCTGCTTCAAGGATCGCTCCAGAGGTGGATGGATGGATCGGATGTCGAATCGCCTTGTGGGCAAGTCGACGGGGTGGTTTGCGCTCTGGACGACGGGCTAACGGCTCAGAACTTCGAAACGCCCCGCGCCTTCCCAGGTGCTCTCGGCACCCACGCGCGTGGCAGCAACTCCCACGAAGGGCTCGATCTCGAGCTGGACCGTGAGGCGTTGGCCCTGGGCCAGGCCGGCGCCGTCCATGGGCGACATGCGGTCGCCGGGCCGAAGGAGCGACGAGGGGGCCGCGCCCGTGGCGTCCGCCTGCGATGCGGCCAGGCGAACCGGCCTGCCGTCGAGTTGCGCCTGCACGATCCGGAGGGTGAAGCGGTCGTTCGCGGCAAACCGGAACCCCGTGTCGTCCGCCGCCGCGCCCTGGAACGACAGCGCCATCGCCGTGCGTTCGGCGCACACCGCCGTGAGCGCCACGAGGCGCTTGCCCAGCGAGGCCCGGGCGGGGTCGGGCTGGCGCTCCAGCAGCTGTGCGCGGGTCATTCGTCCGTAGTCGACGAGCGATTCGCTCAGTTGCGCGTCGCAGCGTGCCGAGGCTTGTGCATGCGCCGGCGTTGCTGCCAGCGCGACAAGTGCCATGCCGAACATCGCGCCCATTCGGTGCAGGCTTTTCATCGTGATCATTGGTGTGCTCCCATGGCCGTGCAGGTCGCATCGGCCGATTCAAAGTAGGCCGAGGCGTCTGGCTTTTCCGGCAGCGAAAACGCGAGCCGGCAGCTGTCCCCGTTCGACAGCGTGACCCGCAGGTCCGCGCCGTCCCGCACGTCGGGCAGAAAGACCTGCCCACCGTCGACGACCGAGGTGACGTACTGGTTGTCGCCGTCGACCACCGCCCCACCCTTCTCGAGCGCCTGCCCCGCGGGACCGATGGCTTTCAGCAGCACCCGGCGGGCGTTGACCACGCCGAAGCGGATGTGGTTCACCGATCCGCGGCCCGCATCGAGCTCCTGGTAGCCGTTCACCAGGTCGACGTTGCGGGGCAGCGACCGGGTCGCAACCTCCAGCCGGCTCGTGTGGTACGGGAACAGCTGCGGGGCCACCGCGCGACCCCACGCATCGGTCCACACCGGGCCTTGCGGCGTGCCGATCCGGACGCCGGACACGCCGCCCACCGAGACGATGCCGAAGGTGTCCTGCACGGGGTACGGCGAGAACGTGACGCCGTCCTTGTGAGCGACGATGCCGCCCTGCAGCTGCCCGCTGTAGGTGGTGCTCGCGCCGTTGCGCGAGAAGCCCAGGTTGGCCTGCGTGTAGCGCGGCAGCAGGCTCAGGCGCCCCGCGAAGTCGTTGCGCCCGTCGCGGCTGTCCCGCTCGGCCGAGACCTGGTAGCTCGTGGTGTCGTTGATGCGCTCGTTGAGCGTGACGCCGGCGCGGGTCCGGTCGTCGTAGCGGTTGACGTACGTCTTCACCGTCTTCGACCCCAGCGGAATGCTCACGGTGACATAGGCCGCATGCTTGTTGTCGAAGCGCCCGAGGTCGCCGGTGCTGCGCTCCACGTTGAGCGACACCGTCGCGTACGGGAACGACTTCACCCACGAGCCGATCACGCGCTGGATGTGGCGTCCGTCGAAGCTCGAGGAGGCCGAATAGGCCAGCCGGAAACCGCCAAGGCTCGCGTGGGTCCAGCCGACCGAGCCCGTGTACTGGCCCTTGTAGCGCTGGCGTGTCCAGCCGGTGTCGAACAGGTCCGGGTTCACCGTGTCCGCCAGGTCGCGAAAGCCCCGGGTCTGTTGCGTGGCGCTCATCGACGCAGACAAGGCGGGCGAGATCACGCTGCTCACCGACGCGTTGACCTGCGTGCCACGCACGCCCTCCCCCGTGGCGTTGGACACGGCCTGGCGAAACCCCGCCATCGTGCCCGGCACCACCATGCGATTCACCGCCCATGCCGCGGCCTGGTAGCGCGACGCCGCCATCGCACCCGCCGTCAGGTGCGTGCGCTTGTCGAGCGCCCAGGTGCCGGTGCCCGTCGCCACCCAGGGCTTGTCCTGCCGGTCGCCGTGGCCGTACGGGCGGTAACGACCGACCGCGAACGAATAGCCCGCTGTCGTGCGAAGCGCGGTCGCGCCCAGGGCGGCTGCCGGCACGGTGAACGGCCGCCGGGAACCGTCGGCCTCGATGACCGTGACTTCCAAGTCACTCGCGCCGCTGAGCAGCGGCAGGCCCGTGAGCGAAAACGGCCCCGGCGGGACCACGGTCGAGTAGATGAGCGCGTGGTTCTGCCGCACCTCGACGCGGGCCTGCGTGTGGGCGATGCCTTCGACCACGGCGCCGTTGTCGCGTGCGTCCGCGCGCAGGGCCTCTTCCGGGACGATCTGCACGCCCACGATCGGATCGCCCGGGAAGATCGAGCTGGCGATGGTGATCTGGCCGCCCTGCACCGTCGAGCCCAAGCCGGTCAGCGTCTTCTGGCCGTAGGCATACAGGTGCTGGAGCTTCTCCTTGCCGTTGTTCGAGGTGTAGCTCTGGCGGCTTCGGAAGATCCAGTCGCCGACGTTCAGGCCGGCCTCGGTGCCCAGCGAGTGGAAGCTGCTGGTGCCGCCGGCATGGCGGCTGTCCATCGTCAGCAGGTCGTAGTTCAGCAGGCCGGCGACGCCGCCGCTGCTGAAGGTGTCGGCCCGCTCGCGGGCCCGGAACGCATCGGTCGGCACGATGAGGCGGACCTCGTCCCTGCCGGGGCGCAACTCGACGATCGTGCTGGGAAACTGGCGCTGGAATTCATCGCAGGCCGTGGCGCCCGCAGCTGCGTTGTCCGCCGCGCGGCCCGCGACGAGGCCGGCCTTGTCCCGCAGCGTCTCGTCGAAGCACAGGCGGCCGTCCGCGTCGAAGGTGGCGGGCACCAGCCCGCGCCGCTCGCCGTTGACGAACAGCGTCACCACGCTCGTCCCGGCGCGAAAGCGGGCTTCATGCCGGAAGTAGTCCGCCAGCTTGGGGTCGATGCCGCGCTGCCTGAGCACGTCCAGGTCGAAGCCGGCGCCCTGCTTTTCCTTGATGAACTGCTCGATGACGTCGGCGCGGTCCTCGCCGGCCAGGGCAAAGGCCGACGGAGAAGCCAGCAGCACGCAGAGCATCGCCGGCAGGCCGGCCGAAGTGCCTTTCGCGCGCTCGCCCGTGACGGCCGCCGGGACCACGGTGCGCAAGGACGACAGCCCAGCCATCGTCAGTGCGCCGCGAGCCTGACGTCGTAGCTGGCCACGGTGAAGCCGTACACCGTCGCAGGCACCATCCGCACCGTGGCGGCCCCCTTCGCAGCGGCCGGCAGGGGCACTTCCACCGTCTCGCCGGGAAGCACGTGGGGGCGCGGCAACTCGACCGTCGCGGTCGACGGGAGCAGCTGGACCGCGGTGGCCAGGCGCACCACGTACGGGCTGTCGTTCACGACGCGCAGCGTGCCGGTCCCGACCGACCACTTCAGTCGCTTCCATGGATGATCGTCCTTCGCCAGGCCCTTGGGGTGGATCAGCACCGGCAGGTTCTGGCGCACGTTCATGGTCACGCGCAGGCCCGGTTCGGTGTTCTTCGGCGGGATGCCTTCGAAGATCACGCGCCGCAGGCGTTGCGTCTTCAGCGGCTCCTTGGTCTGCAGCAGAAAACGCACGAGCTGCGTTTCGCCCGGCTCGACCCGGGCGACCGGCGGGGTCACGATCAGCAGGGTGTCGTCGTCCCCGGGAATGCCCGTCAGCGATGTGAACATGAGCGCCGGCTTGGCGTCCGTGTTCTTGACGTTGATGCTGGCTTCGCCATCGCTCTCGTTGACGATGACGACCGAGGTCTCCGGCAGCATGCCCGCGGCATGCAGCGGCAACGGGGCAAGGCCCGCGATCAACGCGGTCGAGACAGACAGTGCGAAAACAAATCTGGCGGGGATGAAGTTCACGGTTCTCTTTCCTGTGGTCGGACGAGCGCGTCCGCCGTCTCGAAAGGGGCGCTTTCGAGAAGAATCAAAAATGGGGAGGGACCGACGGGCCGTTCGCCAGCCGTGGCACCGCGTCGATCCCGATCGGTCCGGACGCGATGCCGGCCGGTGCTCAATGCCGCAGCGGGCTCGAGAATGGGATGTCCTGGAAAGGGTTGCGCCAGGCGCCCTGCCCGGCACCACCCTGTATCGGGCGGAAGGACCGCCCGATACAGCCGTGTGGCTTACAGGTAGACGAGTTCGAACGTCGACAGGCCATCCAGCGGGATCGCGTGGGTCAACGGCAGGTTGCTGCCCTGGTCGATGGCGGTCACCACACCGATCTCGGTCGTGACGGACTTGTGGGCATTCGGCGTCGAAGACGCGACGCCGTTGACGGCCCCAATGAGCCTGCCCCCATCACCCGGCACGCCGGATACACCAAGGTGCCCCCAGGTAACGCCGCCGTCCTCGCTCGCAACGGTAAACGCGCCGCCTTGATCGGTCGTCTGACTCATGACCTTCAACGAATAGGCGCCAATCTTCTTGCCATCCGAAGTGCCCAAGCCGAACTTCATATTCGGGTTGGCCCCCTGGATGGTTGCAAGCGAAGTGACCGCGCTCGCGGCGCGTTCGTCGATCACCTTGAAGGCGAACCGCACAGGCGCGCCACAGGTCATGGTCAGTTGGATCGACTTTTCCGCGAGCGTGGTCTGGGCCGTCGGGTTCAGCGAGCTGGCGGGAATGTTGCCGTAGTCGACCACGCCACCGCCCGTGAAAACGGGCGTGCAAGGGGATGGCGTGATGGTGCCGGCGATCCGAAGCTCGGCACTGTCGGCGCTCGCCTGGCCGGGCACGAACATCACGGCGGCCACGCTGGCGACAGCGGCAAGAGTTGCAATTTTCTTCACGAATAATTTCCTCAAGAACTTCAAAAAAAGAGATTTCAACGAAGGATTCGTTGACGCCCGCCATGGCCCCGAAACGCTGCCCTTGACGGCAGAAGAAACAAGAGCGGAAAGGGATCGACGGGCTGTTCGTCAGCCGCTGCTTACAGGTAGACGAGTTCGAACGTCGACAGGCCATCCAGCGGGATCTGCTGGGTCAGCGGCAGGTTGCTGCCCTTGTCGATGGCGGTCACCACACGGATGTCGGCCGTGATGGCGGTGTGGGCGCCCGGCACCGTTCCCGTGGCACTGGCGGCGAAGGCAACGAGCGTGCCGCCGTCGCCGGTCATGCCGCCCGCAAAGTCCGACCAGGTGGCGCCGCCGTCCACGCTGTTGATGTGTTTGGTGCTGCCTTGATCGGCCGTCTCTTTCGTGATCTGCAACGAATAGGCGCCGATGTTCTTGCCATCCACAGCGCCCAAGCCGAACTTCGCGTTCGTGGCATACCCCGGGATGGTTTCCAACGCGGCGACCGCCGTCGCAGCGCGTTCGTCGATCACCTTGAAGCCGAACAGCACAGGCGCATCGCAGGTCAGCGTCAGCTGGGTCGACTTGTCCGCGAGCGTGGTCTGGGCCGTCGGATTCAGCGAGCCGGAGGGAATGTTGCCGTAGTCGACCACGCCGCCGCCTGTGAAAACGGGCGTGCAGGCGGCCGGAATGATGGTGCCGGCGATCCGGAGCTCGGCACTGTCGGCGCTCGCCTGGCCGGGCACGAACATCACGGCAGCCGCGCAGGTGGCAGCGGCAAGGGTTGCAATTTTCTTCACTGGTATGTCCTCAAGAACTTCAAAAAAGGGTTCAACGAAGGATTCGTTGAAACCCACCCATGGCCTCGAAACGATGCGTTTGACTGCACCGCAACGAACCCAATCCAACCGCCGATGCATCGGGTTTCGCGTTGCAAGGGCCTTGCGCCTCTTGCAGCGAGTGCCCTTGAAAGTGCGCACGGAAAGCGTGTGAGCGGCGGCGTGTTTTGTTCCGGTGAATTGTTCTTTTCGAGTGCTTTTCCCGATATAGAAATGCCACGAAAAATCGGGAGGTCGACTTAGGGATCGTTCGAAAATTCGAACCCGGGGCGGCGCGGGCTCGTACGGCGTGCGCTCACGCATCCCCTCGTTGTGATGGTGTCGACGTGGGGGCGAGCCGCCTACGATCCGCCCACTGGGAGGGTCCTCATGGCACACCACCTCGCCGCGCAGCCGCTGCGCCTGATGGTGCTCGACGACCACGCGGTCGTCCGGCATGGCCTGATCGCAAGATTGGCGGACGAGCCCGACCTGTCGGTGGTCGGCAGCCATGCCACCAGCCGCGAACTGCTCGATGCCCTGGCCACCGTGGCGGCCGATGTCGTGCTCGTGGATTTCTCGCTCGGCCCTTCGGACATCGACGGGCTCAACCTCCTGCGGGCACTGAAGGTCCGGCATCCGCGCAGCCGGACGATCGTCATCTCCGCGCACTACAGCGCGGCCACCGTGGCACTGGCGTTGAAAGCCGGCGCGCGCGGCTATGTCGGCAAGAGCCAGGAACTGGACGAGCTCGTAGCGGCCGTGCGCACGGTGAGCAAGGGCCGCATCCACCTGCATCCCGACATGGCAGCGGACATCGCCACCCTTTCCGAGGCCGCGTCGCCCCACACCGACGCCGAGGCGCTCACGAAGCATCCCCAGCTGTCCCCGCGCGAGCGCGAGGTGCTGCGCTGCTGTCTGGAAGGCCTGTCGGTCACGCAGATCGCCGCGAAGTTCTCCCGCAACGTGAACACCATCAGCACGCAGAAACACGCGGCGTTCCGCAAGCTGGGCATCCGCACGGACAACGAGCTGTTCAAGATCCGCCACCAGCTGGACAAGACATGAATCCCCGGCGCGCTCTCGGGCGAGCGGCCCGGTGGACGATGTGCGGCGCGATGGCCCTCCCCGCCGGCCCTGCCTGGGCGCAGGCGCAGCCCCTCTTCACCGACGAGGAACAGCGCTGGATGAACGCCAACCCCGTCGTGCGCTATGCCGCCGACACGCGGCTGAGCCCGCTGGAATCCATCGAGCACGGCCGCTACAAGGGATTGATCGCGGAGTACCTTGACGCGGTCGCGCGCAAGTCGGGCCTGCGCTTCGAGCTGCACGCCACCCCCGACTGGCAGGAGGCCCAGCAGGCCTTCCTCGACGGCAAGGTCGACATGTTCCCGAACGCCAGCGCCCAGCGCACCACGCGCGAGGTCGGCGCCCGGCTGCGCCTGACCGATCCCTTCTTCGTGGCGCAGACGATCATCGTCACGCGCACCGACGCCCCCTTCGTCCTGCACATGAAGGACCTGGACGGCAAGGTGGCGGCCGTGCGCGGCGGAGGTACCTACGCCCATGTCTTCGCCGAGCGCTACCCCGGCGTGCGCGTGCTGCCCACCAGCGAACCGATGGAAAGCCTCGATGCGGTGATCACCGGCGAGGCCTACGCCGCCATCGGCTCCGACGCGGTGTTTCTTCCCATGATGCGCCGCCGGCATGCGCGCCAGTTGAGCATCTCCGGCACGATCGGCGATCTCCTGTACGTGGCCCAGATGGGCGTTCGCGCCGACCTGCCGCTGCTGCATTCCATCGTGGAGAAGTCGCTCGCCAGCCTCTCGGCGGCGGAGACCGGCCAGATGAACGACCGGTGGCTGGAGCAGACCGACTTCGGCGAGCCCTCGCTGCTGTCGATCGTGCGCTACCGCCTGCCGCAGCTGTTGCTGCTGCTCGGCGGCGTCGTGCTGCTCGGCTGGTTCGCCTGGCGCGCCCGCGTGGCGCAGCGCGCCGCGCAGAAGAGCGAGCGCACCAAGTCGAACTTCCTGGCGGTCATGAGCCACGAGATCCGCACGCCCATGAACGCGGTGCTGGCCTCCATCGAGATGCTGGCGCACACGCCGCTGGATGCGCGCCAGAAGCGCTTCACGCGCACCGCCTCGGCGGCCGCCGAAGCCCTGCTGTCGCTGCTGGACGATGTGCTCGACCTCTCGAAGCTGGACGCCCGGCGCCTCGCGCTGGAACTGGTGCCTACCGATGTCGACGCGCTGGCGCAGAAGGTGGCGCATGTGGCGCGCGTGAACGCGCAGGACAAGCCGCTGGTCATCGCGGTGCGCACGCACAACCCCTCGGGCCGGCAGGTGCTGATCGACCCCACGCGCTTGCGGCAGGTGCTGCTGAACCTGCTGGGCAATGCCGTGAAATTCACCGAGCGCGGGCGCATCGACGTGACGCTGGAGCTTCTGGACGATGGCGACATGAACGGCCTGCTGACGGTCACGGTGAGCGACACCGGCATCGGCATCGCGCCCTCGCAGCAGGCCTCCCTCTTCGATGCGTATTCGCAGGCGGACAATTCCACGACCCGGCGCTTCGGCGGCACTGGCCTGGGGCTGACCATCTGCAAGGAGCTGGTCGAGTTGATGGGCGGCGAGATCCGGTTGAGCAGCCGGCTCGGCGCGGGCACCTCGGTCGAGTTCGCCCTGCCGGTGAAGCTCGTGGCGCCGGCACAAGAGGTTTCCAGGGACACCGCTGCGGCGCATGGCAAGCCGTCTTCCGGCCCTGCGGCCACCGTGCTGGTCGTGGAGGACCATCCAGGCAACCAGTTCATCATCGCGGAGCAGTTGCGCATGCTGGGCTACGACGCCCGGATCGAAGCCGACGGCGCGGCGGCACTGGCCGCGCTCGCGCCACCGCATCCCTTTGCGCTCGTGCTCATGGACTGCCACATGCCCGGGATGAGCGGCTACGAAGCGACGCGCCGCCTCCGAGAGAGCGAGCGAGAGGCAGGCGTCAGCCATCTGCCCGTGATCGCGATCTCGGCGGCGACCGACTCGGCGCACCTCGACGAATGCATGGAAAGCGGGATGGACGGCGTGCTCAAGAAACCGCTGCGCCTGGACGAACTGTCGAGCATGCTGCAGCTCTGGCTGGGCGGGGCGCCGTCGTCGCCGCAACGTCCCGACACGGCCTTGCCGCCGCAGTTTCACGAGGCCATGGCGGAAGACCTTGCGGCGCTGCGTCGGGCGTTTGCCGCGGGCGACACCGCGAGTGCGGCGCACCATGCGCACCGCATCAGGGGCGCGGCCTTGATGGTCGACGCTGCGGCCGTGGCGGCGCCGGCCGATGCGTTGGAAGAAATCGCTCGCGGCGAAACCCCTTCGGATCACATGCGCGTGGCGGACCTGCTGGACGAACTCCAGCTTGCGCTGTCGGCACAGGCGGCGCCCTGAGCAGACGGCGCCCTACGCCCCCGCCATCCGTTCCTTCATCAGCCGCCGAAGAATCGCCAGCGCCGGCGCCTCGGTGCGCTGGCGCAAGGTCACCAGCCCGAAGCGCGCCGTGCCGCGCATCGGCGGCTCCATCCGCAACTCGACCAGGTCGGGTGCCGACTCGTGCACCGCGAGCAGCACCGTGTCGCTCTGGCGCACCACGTCGGCGATGCTGGGCAGCTCCTCGCACTGCAGGGTCACGCAGTTGGCGGGATGCGCCTGCGGGCCGTAGGTTTCGACCAACCCGCGCGCCACCTCGTCGCTCAACGGCGTCGAGGCGATCGGGTAGCGCTGCACCGCCTCGAAACTCACGCCCTTGCGCAGCCGTGTGAGCGGATGGCCGCGGCGGCACAGGAAAGCGCCGCGCAGCTCGTACACGTGGGTCAGCACCAGGTCGGGCGCGGGCTTGAGCGCGCGCGCATCGACCACCAGCGCGTCCAGGCTGCGCTCGCGCAGCGCCTGCGCCAGCAGGTCGGTGCTGCCGCGCGCGATCACGGTGCGCACGGCCGGGTGGTGCGTCGCCATGTGCAGCAAAAAGGGCGTCATCAGCAGCGCGCCGGGCCCCGAGCCCAGCCCGATGCGCACCGTGCCGCCCTCGCCTTCGCGCATCTGCCGGCCACGGTCGCGCAGCGCCTCGGCCTCCGACACCAAAAGCCGCGCGCGCTCCAGCACCTCGCGCCCGAAGACCGTGAGCTCGTTGCGCCGGCCGATGCGGTCGAACAGCGGCATACCCAGTTCGTCCTCGAGCGCGCGCACGCTGCGGCTGAGCGCGGGCTGCGTCAGGTGCAGCGCCTGCGCCGACTGGCTGAACGAGCCCGTGTGGGCCAGCGAAATGAGGTGCCTCAGTTGAACCAGCGTCATGGCGAAAACCTCGTTTTCATGAATGCATTGGACTCATGCTAATGCAGCCAACAATGCATTGGACGTTGCGTCGGCCCGCTCCTAGCATTCCCCTGCATCCGGCCCCACGAGCCGGCACCACCCCAGGAGACATGACTTTGACGACGACTTCGCTCTTCCGATCCGCGCTGCTGCTCGGCTGCGGGCTGATGCTGGCGGCCGCGGGCCCCGCCCGCGCCGACGGCTTTCCCGCCAAGCCCGTGAACCTGATGGTTCCCTACCCGGCCGGCGGCCCCTCGGACGCCACCGCGCGCATCTTCACCGTGCCGCTGGGCAAGGCGCTGGGCCAGCAGGTGGTCGTGGAGAACCTGGGCGGCGTGAGCGGCGCCATGGCCGCGCAGAAGGTGCTGGCTGCGCCGGCCGACGGCTACTACCTCTTCCAAGGCTCGCCCAACGAGATCATCCTGGCGCCGCTGGCCAATGCGGCCGTGAAGCTCAAGGCCGAAGACTTCCGCATGGTGCACCCGGTGGCCGAGGCGGTGATGGTCTTCGTCGCCCGCAAGGACCTGCCTGCCAACAGCGTCGATGAGCTCATTGCGCTGGCGCGCAAGTCGCCCGACAAGCCGCTGTCGTACGGCAGCGTGGGCATCGGCTCGCTGTACCACCTGATCCTCGAGAAGGTGCAGCTGGACACCGGCGTGAAGCTCATGCACGCGCCTTACAAGGGCAACGCGCCGCTGCTGCAGGACATCGGCGGCGGCCAGGTCGACTTTGCAGTGCTGGTCTACAGCGCCGCCATGGGCGCGCTGGCCGACCAAGGCCGGCTGAAGATCCTCGGCCAGCTCGGCGGGCAACGCTCGGAGCTGCTGAAGAACGTGCCCACCGCCAGCGAAGGCAAAGAGCTGAAGAACGTCAACTACAAGACCTGGAGCGGCTTCTTCGTGCGCAAGAACACGCCCGAGGACGTGGTGCAGAAGCTGCACCAGGCCGTCGGCGCGGCGCTGAAGGAAACGAGCGTGCGCGAGCAGCTCGCGGCCCAGACGCAGCTGGCCTCGCCGCAGACGACGCTGGCCGAATCGGCGAAGTTCTACGAAGCCGAGACCGCGCGCTACCGCGACATCGCCAAGTCCATCCGACTGGAACCCCAATGAGCACCACCGCCCTCCTGAACGACCTGCACGCCAGCGCCGACACCTTCATCGGCATCCGCCGCGACATCCACCAGCACCCCGAGCTCGGCTTCGACGAGCACCGCACCTCGGCGCTGGTGGCCGAGAAGCTCGAAGCCTGGGGCTACACCGTCGAGCGCCACGTCGGCGGCACCGGCGTGGTGGGCCGGCTGGTGCGCGGCAGCGGCACGCGCCGCCTCGGCCTGCGCGCCGACATGGACGCCCTGCCCATCGACGAGGCCACGGGCCTGGCCTACGCCAGCGCGCACACGGGCGTGATGCACGCCTGCGGCCACGACGGCCACACGGCGATGCTGCTGGCGGCGGCGCAGCACCTGGCGGAACGCGGGCGCTTCGACGGCACGCTGAACCTGATCTTCCAGCCTGCCGAGGAAGGCGGCGGCGGCGCGGTGCGCATGATCGACGACGGCCTGTTCGAGCGCTACCCCTGCGACGCCATCTTCGCGATGCACAACATGCCCGGCATGGCGCAGGGCCGGCTGGCGATGCGCGAAGGCCCGGCCATGGCCTCGTCCGACTACGCCACCATCACCCTCACCGGCGTGGGCGGCCACGGCGCCATGCCGCACCGCGCGGCCGACCCCATCGTGGCCGCGGCCAGCATCGTGATGGCGCTGCAGAGCGTGGTCTCGCGCAACATCGATCCGCTGCAGATGGCGGTCGTCACGGTGGGCGCCATCCACGCGGGCAAGGCCAACAACGTGATCCCGCAAGGCGCCGTGCTCGAGGTGAGCGTGCGCGCCCTCGACCGCGAGGTGCGCAAGAAGATCGAAACCCGCATCAAGGCGCTGGTGGCCGCGCAGGCCGAGAGCTTCGGCGTGCAGGCGCAGATCGACTGGCGGCCCGGCTACGCGGTGCTGGTCAACACGCCCGAGGAAACCGCCTTTGCCCGCACCGTGGCCGAAGAACTCGTGGGCCCGGCACAGGTCACCTGGCAGACGCCGCCGCTGCCGGGCAGCGAAGACTTCGCCTTCATGCTGGAGCGCGTGCCCGGCTGCTACCTGCTCATCGGCAATGGCGACGGCGACGCGCACGGCGCCTGCATGGTCCACAACCCGGGCTATGACTTCAACGACAGCAACGTTGCGGTGGGCGGCGCCTACTGGGTGCTGCTGACCGAGCGCTTCCTGCGCGCCACGAACTGAACGTTCAAGAAGACTGCCGCGCGAGCCATTCGCGCGGCGACACGCCCACCTTCTGCGCGAACAGGCGCGACAGCGCCGAAGCGTTGGCGTAGCCGAGGCTGTCGGCAATCGTCTTGACCGACGCGCCCGTGCGCAGCTCGGCCTGCGCGATCGTCAGGCGCCACTGCGCCAGGTAGTCGGCGGGCGTCGCGCCCACCACCGACTTGAAGCGCGCGGCGAACGCGCTGCGCGACATGCCGGCCTCGGTGGCCATCTGTTCGAGCGGCCACGGCTCGCCCGGGCGCTCGTGCAGCGCGACCAGCACGCGCGCCAGCTGCGGGTCGCCCAGGCCCGTCAACAAGCCCGCAGGCACGCCGCTCTCCTGCGGATGGTCGAGCAGCCAGCGCAGCAGCTGGATCAGCACCACCTCGAACAGCCGGTCGGCCAGCAGGCGGTGCCCGCACAGCACGCGCCCGGTTTCCGCGAACAGCAGCGCCAGCGAAGCTTCGAGGCCGTCGACCGCATGCAGCGGCAGCCGCACCAGCGGCGGCAAGGCGCGCACCAGCGGGTGCGCCTCGCCGCCGTCGAAGTCGACCGTGGCGCAGACGAAGTCCGAGCCTTCCGTGGGCGCGTTGTGGAAGTCGTGTGCCAGCGGGCGCGGGTAGAACAGCAGGCTGGGCTCCTTCACGACCAGCTTGCGCGGCACACCGGCCGCGCGCACCGACGGCGCCGAATGCGTGACCACCATCTCGCCGCGCCGCATCACATGCAGGAAGCTGCGCCCTTCCTTCGCCGCGAAGTGCGTCACGCCGCACAGCGGCCCCGTGTGGAACAGGTGGGCCCGGACACGGAAGCGTTCGAGCAGGGACGAGAGCCTGTCGATGGGCGGTGGTGGCGGTGCGCTCGGCATTGGACGAAAAGGTATGTTGAATGGATGAAAGCGTTCAAATCATACGGATTCCCGGAAGACACTGCATCCATCGTCATCACCGGAAGGAAGTCTTCATGCCCCGCGTCAACCTCGTCACCGACACCGCCGCCACCGGCGACGCCCAGTCCTTGCTCTCTCAAGTCCACGGGGCCTTCGGCGCCACGCCCAACATGTTCCGCGCCGTCGCCAACTCGCCCGCGGCGCTGCGCAGCCTGTGGGGATCGTTCGGCGCGCTCGGCGGCGGCGTCATTCCGGCGCAGCTCGGCGAGCAGATCGCCGTGGCCATTGCCGACCGCAACGCCTGCCACTACTGCCTTGCAGCGCACACCGCGCTGGGCCGCAAGGCGGGCGTGTCGGCCGCCGACATGACCGCCGCACAGGCCGGCGAATCGGCCGACCCGCGCACGGCGGCGGCGCTGCGCTTTGCGCTCAAGCTCGTCGATGCGCGCGGCCAGGTCAACGACGCCGACGTGCAGGCCTTGCGGGCCGTGGGCTTCGACGACCGGCACATCGTCGAGATCCTGGCCCACGTCGCGCTGAACCTGTTCACCAACTACGTGAACGTGGCGTTCCAGGTGCCGGTGGATTTCCCGCAGGTGAAGCTGCGCACCGAGGCAGCCTGACATGGCCTGGCCGCGCCCCGAGGCGCCCGAGCTGCAGGTCGCGCAGTGGCTCAACACCGATGCGCCCGTCACGCTCGCGTCGCTGCGCGGCCGGGTCGTGGTGCTGCACGCGTTCCAGATGCTGTGCCCGGCCTGCGTATCGCACGGCCTGCCGCAGGCGAAGAAGACGCGGCAGCTGTTCGCCGCGAAAGACGTCGCGGTGATCGGCCTGCACTCGGTGTTCGAGCACCACGACGTCATGACGCCCGCCGCGCTCGACGCCTTCGTGCGCGAGTACCGCCTGGGTTTTCCCATCGGCATCGACCAGCCCTCGCCCACCGGTGGCATTCCCGCCACGATGCGCGACTACCAGTGGCAGGGCACGCCGAGCACGGTGCTGGTCGACCGGCAGGGGCGCCTGCGCATGAGCCACTTCGGTTTGATCGACGACATGGCTTTGGGCGCCGCCATCGGGCAGCTTGCGGCCGAAGAGGCGCCTGCGCACCTCATTGCGCAACCTGCAGACGATGCATCGCCAGACGGCCCGTGCGACGACACCGCCTGCCGCGCCTGAAAGAAGAAAGGACACTCGCCGCATGCCATGCATCGCCCTGCAACACCTCGCCTTCGAAGACCTCGGGCGCTTCGCCAACGTACTCACCCGGGCCGGCCACGCCATCGATTACCGGCAGGCGGGCCCGTCCGCGCTCCGCGCCGACGAGTGGCGCCACGCCGACCTCGTCGTGGTGCTCGGCGGTCCCATCGGGGCCTACGACACGGCGACCTACCCCTGGCTCGCCGAGGAGATCGCCGGCCTGCGCGAACGACTGGCGCTGCAGCGCCCCACGCTGGGCCTGTGCCTGGGCGCGCAGCTCATGGCCCGTGCGCTCGGCGCGCGCGTGTACCCGTCGGGGCACACGGAGATCGGTTGGGCGCCGGTCGACCTGAGCGCGGCGGGCCGAAGCTCGTGCCTCGCGGCGCTGGACGGCGAACCCGTGCTGCACTGGCACGGCGACACCTTCGACCTGCCGCCCGGCGCCGAACTTCTGGCAAGCACCGCGCGCACGCCGCACCAGGCGTTCCGCCACGGCCGCCATGCGCTCGCGCTGCAGTTCCACCCCGAGGCCGACCCCGCGCGCATCGAGCCCTGGCTCATCGGGCACCACCACGAACTGGCCGCGGCCGGCATCGACATCCCCGCGCTGCGCGCCCGCAGCGCCGAACTGGCCGACCTGCGCTCCGATGCCGCGACGCGCATGCTGGCGGCATGGCTGGATCAGCTCGCATGACGCAGCCCGCCCTGCCCATCGACGCGCTGCTGGTCGGCCCCGTGGCCCTGCTGCCCGACGGCCGCACGCGCAGCGGCATCCGCAAGACGCCCACGGCCGATGCGCTGTGGCTGTCGTCCACCGGCCTGCAGGGCGATGCGCAGGCCGACCTGCGCATCCACGGCGGTGTCGAGAAGGCCGTGCACCACTACCCGCGCGAGCACTACGCGGGTTGGGCGGCGGGTGGCGATCACAACGGGCTGCTGGCGCACGCGGGCGCCTTCGGCGAGAACATCTCGACCACAGGCTGGGACGAATCGACCGTGTGCATCGGCGACGTCGTGCAGCTCGGCGACGCGCGGGTGCAGGTGTCGCAGGGCCGGCAGCCCTGCTGGAAGCTTGACGCCCACTTCGGCAGGCCCGGCATGGCGCGCGAGATGCAGGCGCGCGGCTGCACGGGCTGGTACTACCGCGTGCTCGAACCCGGCTGGGTGCGGGCCGGCGCGATGGCCACGCGCGTGGAACGCCCGCACCCGGACTGGCCGCTGTCGCGCCTCATCGCGCTGCTGTTCTCGCGCGACGCGCGCTTCGCCCCCGAATGGGAACAGGCCGCCGCCCTGCCCGCCTTGGCCGAACGCTGGCGCGCCACCTTTCGCAAGCGGGTGGATGCGGGGCGCGTCGAAGACTGGGAGCCGCGGCTGCGCGCACCCGCGTCCGACCCCTGAGCGCCCTTCAGTCGTCGAGCGTTTCGACGCGCAGTGCGATCACCGGGCCTGCCACGAACGGGCTCGTCTGCAACGCGTGCAAGGCGAGATCGACCGCGCTTTGCAGCGCCGACTCGGTGATCACCAGCACCTGCGGCGCCGCATCCGCCGGCCCGTTCGCCAGCACCAGTTGCCGCACCGGCAGCCGCTGCGCGGCCAGCAGCTCGGCCACGGCCGCGATGTCGGTCGCCGCCTGCACCGGCACGCGCAGGTAGTGCGCGCTGCGCACGGCCGCGCGCGGCAGCACCGGCAGTTCGCGCACCGCATGCGCATGAAAGCCCGTGTGCGGCACGCGCTGGCCGGCGTGGGTGCCGTCCAGGCGCGCCACGTCGACGAGGTCGGCGATCACGGCCGAGGCGGTCTGCTCCGAACCGGCGCCCGCGCCGTAGTACATCGTGACGCCCGCCGCGTCGGCCTTGACCATGATGCCGTTCATCGAACCGTTGACCTGCGCGAGCAGGTGCGTCGCCGGCACCAGCGCGGGCTGTACGCGCAGCTCCACACCCTCTTCACGTCGGCGCGCCACGCCCAGCAGCTTCACGCGAAAGCCCAGCTGCTCGGCGCAGGCCACGTCCAGGCGCTGCAGCGCGGTGATGCCCTCGACCTGCGCATCGGCAAAGCGCACCGGCATGCCGAAGGCGTTGGCGGCCAGCAGCGCGGTCTTGTGGGCGGCGTCGACGCCCTGGATGTCGAAGGCCGGGTCGGCCTCGGCATAGCCCAGCGCCTGGGCCTGCGCGAGCGCGTCGCCGAAGTCCAGGCCCTCGTCGCGCATCTTGCTCAGGATGAAGTTGGTGGTGCCGTTGACGATGCCCGCCACCCACTCGATGCGGTTGGCCGTGAGGCCTTCGCGCAGCGCTTTCACGATGGGGATGCTCACCGCCACCGCGCCTTCGTACATCACGGCCACGCCATGCGCGCTGGCGGCGGCGAAGATCTCGGGGCCGTGCACAGCCAGCAGCGCCTTGTTGGCCGTGACCACGTGCTTGCCGTGCGCGATGGCCGCCAGCACCCAGTCGCGCGCCGGGCCGGTGCCGCCGGCCACCTCCACCACCACGTCGACATCGGGATCGGTGGCCACCTGCATCGGGTCGGCCGTGAGCGCCACGCCCTCGCCCACGATGCCCTGGGCGCGCGCGAGGTTGCGCGCCGCCACCACCGTCACCTCGATGCCGCGCCCGGCGCGGGCAGCAATGAGTGCCTGGTTGCGCGCCAGCACGCGGAAGGTGCCCGCGCCCACGGTGCCGATGCCGATCATGCCGACGCGCAGGGGGCGAATGGCCGCAGGATGGCTGGGCTGGGGCAGGAAGGACGAGACGGGATCGCGGTACATGGGCTTCTCCAAACAACGAACGAACAGGACAAAAACAAAAAAACCCAGCTGCCAGCTGGGTTTCGTTCATTCGGGAGAAGAGACACCAGGTGGCTGCCGGAGCGGCCACCCTGCGCGTGCTCAGGGGGCCGCGGCGGTCATGGTGGTAATCATTCGTGCATTCACTGCGTCGCTCGTTCGCACGCAGGCGGCGAACGGCATCGTGCGGCCGAGAACGGCGGCGCTGGATGCAGCAACGGGGGAAAGTGAAAGGCACGACATGAGCCGGCGAGTGTACACGCGGTGCTTGCGGCACGCCCCGATCCGGGCAAACTAGGGCATGGACAAGCATTTCCTGACCCCCCTGTTCGCCCCGGCGTCGATCGTGGCCTTCGTCGGCCAGCCCAGCGATCCGGGCGGCCAGACCGCCCTGGGCCGCACGCTGCGCGAAGCCTTCCGGGCCGACCGCTTCGACGGCACGCTGCGCTTTCTGGACGTGCGCACCCAGGGCACGCTCGAAGAGCTGGCGCAGACGCATGCCGACCTGGCGCTGATCGCGCTGGCGCCGCACGACGTGGCGGCCGCCCTCGAGATCGCGGGCCGCATCGGCTGCAAGGCCGCGGTGGTCATCTCCACCGGCATCGCCGCCGAGCAGGCCGCGCAGTGGCGCAAGATCGCGCGCCGCGAAGGCGTGCACCTGCTGGGCCCGAATTCGCTGGGCTTCCAGCGCCCGCCGCTGCACCTGAACGCCAGCGTGGCCGGCCCGCTCGCGCGCACCGGGCCGCTGGCGCTGGTGTCGCAGTCGGGCGCGCTCACGGCCTCGATGCTCGACTGGGCACGACAGAACGGCGTGGGCTTTTCCAGCGTGGTGTCGCTCGGGCCGCACACCTCGGTCGACATCCCGCAGGTGCTCGACTTCCTGGCCAACGATTCGTGCACGCACAGCATCATCGTGTACCTCGAAGGCATTGCCG
Organism: Variovorax sp. GW822-FHT04E09; assembly: GCF_058800845.1. Lineage (NCBI taxonomy): Bacteria > Pseudomonadati > Pseudomonadota > Betaproteobacteria > Burkholderiales > Comamonadaceae > Variovorax > Variovorax sp. GW822-FHT04E09. Next base: position 367,969 of record NZ_JBXAMR010000001.1, on the reverse strand, counting down.
ACGCGCGCCGCTTCATGAGCGCGCTGCGCTCGGCCTCGCACGCCAAGCCGGTGGTGGTGCTCAAGGCGGGCCGCAAGCCGGCCGGCAACGAGGCCGCGCAGACGCACAGCGCCGCCATCGTGGGCAGCGACGACGTGTTCGACGCCGCCCTGCGCCGCGCGGGCGCGGTGCGGGTGCGCTCCTTCGTCGAGCTGTTCTCGGCCGCCAAGTGCCTGGCCTCGCGCTACCGGCCGGTGGGCAAGCGGCTGGCCGTGGTCACCAACGGCGGCGGCCCCGGCGTGCTCGCGGCCGACTGGATCAACGAGATCGGGCTCGACCTGGGCCGCCTCTCTGCACCCGCGCAGCGGTCGCTGCAGCCGTCGCTGCCGGCGCTCGCGTCGCTCACCGACCTCATCGACCTGTCGGAAGACGCCACGCCCGCGCACTTTCGCGCCGCCATCGACACCGCCTCGGCCGACAGCCAGATCGACGGCGTGCTCGCCATCTTCTCGCCCAAGGCCGGCGTCGACGCGGCCGCCACGGCGCGCGCGCTGGCCGACATTCCGCGCCCCATGCCCAAGCCGCTCTTGTCGTGCTGGATGGGCGACGCCTCGGTGGGCAATGCGCGGGCCGTGCTGGCCGAGGCCACCATCCCGAGCTTTCGCACGCCCGAGGCGGCCGTGGGCGCCTTCGGCAACATCGCGGCCTTCTACCAGAACCAGCAGCTGCTGCAGCAGACGCCGCCGCCGCTGTCGGCGCTGGCCAAGCCCGACATCGACGGCGCGCGCCTGCTCATCGAAAGCGTGCTGGCCGAGCGGCGCAAGGTGCTGACCGAGATGGAGTCGAAGTCGCTGCTGTCGTGCTTCCACATCCCGATCACGCGCACCCTGCTCGCACGCAGCGCCAACGAGGCCATGATGATCGCCACGCAGCTGGGCTTTCCGGTGGCGCTGAAGATCGACTCGCCCGACATCTCGCACAAGTCCGACGTCGAGGGCGTGGCGCTGAACGTGATGAACGGCACCAGCGCGCGCGACACCTACCTGGAGATGATGGAGCGCGTGGCGCGCCTGGCGCCCGACGCCCGCATCAACGGCGTGACCGTGCAGAAGATGGTGCGCGCGCGGCGCGGGCGCGAAATCTACGTAGGCCTGGTCACCGACCAGCCCTTCGGCCCGGTGATCGTCTTCGGCGCGGGCGGCACCATGATCGAGCTCATGAACGACCGCGCCATGGAGCTGCCGCCGCTGAACCAGTTCCTGGCGCGCCACCTCATCGAGCGCTCGCGCGTGGCCGAGACGCTGGGCGAATGGCGCGGCGCCAACGCGGTGAACATGGAGGCCATCGAGGACGTGCTGCTGCGCGTATCGGAAATGGTGTGCGAACTGCCCGAGCTGCGCGAGATGGACATCAACCCCATCATCGTGGACGAGCACGGCGCGGTGTCGGTCGATGCGCGCATCGTGGTCGACAGCAGCACGCAAGCCGTGGCGGGCCCGGTGGGCAACGGCTACCAGCACCTGGCCATCATGCCGTACCCCGCGCGCTACCGGCGCGAATGGCCGCTGCCCGGTGGCGGCGCGTACGTCGTGCGGCCGGTGCATCCGAACGATGCGCAGATACTGCAGGCGCTGGTGCAGGGCCTGTCGCCCGAAAGCCGCTGGTTCCGTTTCGTCTCGCGCTTCCACGAACTGCCGCCGTCGATGCTGTCGCGCTTCACGCTCATCGACTACGACCGCGAGATGGCGCTGGTCGCCACCGTGATGGAGCGCAGCACCGCGCCCGACGGCTCCGTGCTCGAGAGCGAGCGCATCGTGGGCGTGTCGCGCTACATCACCAACCCCGACCAGACCAGCTGCGAGTTCTCGCTCGTGGTGGCCGACGAGTTCAGCGGCAAGGGCATCGGCTCGCGTCTCATGGAAAGCATCATCGACGTGGCGCGCGACCGCGGCCTTTCCGAAATGGACGGGCTGGTGCTGGCCGGCAACCCCGACATGCTCAAGCTGGTGCGGCGGCTGGGCTTCTCGGTGAAGTCCTTCCCCGAGGACCCGGACTTCAAGCTCGTGACCTACCCGCTGTAGCCCGACGGCGGCGGCTGCAACTCGACGAGAATCGGCCGCCCTCCACCTCCGCGTTTCTTCATGCTCCGAATCCTTTTGCGCTCCCTCGGCCGTCTGCTGGTGAGCTTCGCCGTGCTGCTGTCGGCCGCCTGGGCCTGCGCGGCCCTCTGGTATCAGCTGCCCGCGACGCTGCCGCTCAAGGTCGGCGCGATGGTGCTGTGGGGCCTCTTCGGCCTGGCGGCGATCGTGCTGCTGTGGCGCGGCAAGGCCGGCCGCTCACTGCTGGCCTACGCCATCGGCTTCGTCGTGCTGCTCGAGTGGTGGGGCACCATCGCGCCCTCTCAGCATCGCGAATGGGCCGACGACGTGGCCCGCCACCTGAAGCCGCGCGTCGAGGGCAGCGTGGTCACGATGGAGAACGTGCGCAACTTCGACTGGCGCAGCGACACCGACTACACCGTGCGTTGGGACACGCGTCGCTACGACCTGGACCGCCTGCGCTCGGTCGACGTGTCGCTGTCGTACTGGACCGGCCCGGCCATCGCCCACACGCTGGTGTCCTTCGGCTTCGACGATGGCCAGTTCGTCACTTTCTCCATCGAGATCCGCAAGGAGCGCGGCGAAAGTTTCTCCTCCGTGGGCGGCTTCTTCAAGCAGTTCGAGAACAGCCTCGTGGCCGCCGACGAGCACGACATTCTGCGCGTGCGCACCAACGTGCGCGGCGAAGACGTCTACATGTACCGCGTGCACCTGCCGCAGGCCGAGATGCGTTCGCTGTTCCTGGGCTACGTGGGCGAAGCCAACGCGCTGGCGCGCGCACCGAGCTTCTACAACACGCTCACCGCCAACTGCACGACCATCGTCTACAGCCTCGCCCGGCACGTCGTGCCCGGCCTGCCGATGGACTACCGCCTGCTGGCCTCGGGCTACCTGCCCGAGTACCTGCACGACGTGGGCGGCCTGACGCCGGGGCTGAGCATGGAAGCGCTGCGCGCCGGCGGCCGCATCACCGACCGGGCCATCGCCACCGACCAGCAACCCGGTGTGAACTTCTCGCAGGCCATTCGCAACGGCCTGCCGGGCGTGGCGCCATGAGGCGCATCGGCTTCCCCGCGCTGCTGCTGGCGCTGTCGCTGCTCACGGGCTGCGCGGGCGTCACGGTCGGCACCATCTCGCCGGCCGACTACCTGGCGCAGCGGCGCGGCGACGTGCTCACCACCGGCCAGCTCAGCAGTTCGGCGCAAGAGGTGCTGCGCGTCATCGGCTCCGATGCCGACCAGTGCCGCAAGGACGGCCGCGCCTGCCGCCAGAACCTCGCCACCTCCGCCGGCCTGAGCGACGAGCAACGCATGTCGGCGCTGTCCGAGGTGTGGCTGCAACTGGCGCTGGCGGGCGGCGACGGCGGCCCGGCCGCGCAGCCCATGGCACCCGAGGCCATCGAGGCCTGGCTGGAAACCGCGCGCCACGCCTACGCCTACCTGTTCCACACGGCGCGCAAGCCGCGCGACCGCGCCTTCGAAGACCGCCAGACGCAGGTGCGCGACTACTACAACTACGCGGTGCAGCGCGCCATCACCGGCCTGTTCAGCCGCTACCGCAAGAGCGACATGTCGGTGGCCGCCATTCCGCAGGTGAGCGGCTGGCGCATCGACGCCGACCTGTCGGCGCTGCAGCTCGCGCCCGACGCGCCCCCGCCGAAAGAGCTGATTCCCGCCGCCTCGCTGACCTTCTCGGGCCTGCGCAACCTCTACCGCCGCGACGGCTTCGGCGCCGAGCTGGTCGCCGCGGGCGACGACCGCCCGACCGCGGCGCAGGCCGACGAAGACGCCCCGCCCTTCAGCGAGACGCCCTTCCCCGCCCTCACCGCGCTGCTGCAGTTCGACGGCGCCACGCTGCAAGACGTGCTGGCCACGCGCACGCTGCGCATCGCCGTGTTCGACCCCTACCGCACCAGCACGATCCGTTTGGCCGGCGAAGAGATTCCGCTGGCCGCCAACTTCACCTCGGGTTACGGCCTGTGGCTCGCTCGCTCCGACTTCGCGCTGCAGGCGCTGCGCAGCCTGTTCGGCGGTGCCGAGGGCCTGACCCGGCCGCACATCTACCTGATGCAGCCCTACGACCCGAAGCGCCGCACCATCGTCATGCTGCACGGCCTGGCCAGCAGCCCCGAGGCCTGGATCAACGTGGCGAACGAAGTGCTCGGCGACGAGACGCTGCGCCGCCGCTACCAGATCTGGCAGGTGTACTACCCGACCAACGCGCCGCTGCCGCTGAACAACCTGGCCATCCGCGAAGCCATCACGCAGACCTTGGCGCACTTCGATCCGCAGGGCCGCGCCGAGGCCTCGCGCAACCTCACGCTCATCGGCCACAGCATGGGCGGCGTGCTCTCGCGCCTGCTGGTGTCGTCGTCGGGCGACGTGCTGTGGGACGCGCTGCGCGAGGGCTACCCCATGCCGGCCGCGCAGCGCCGCCGCATCGAGGAAGGGCTGGGGCCCTACCTGCGCTTCGAGCCGCTGCCCCAAGTCAGCGACGCCATCTTCATCGCGTCGCCGCACCGCGGCACCTCGTTCGCCAACAAGCGCATCTCGCGCTGGGTGGCCAACCTCATCACGCTGCCGGTGGCCATGCTGGGTCAGCTCAACGACATCTCGCGCGAGCTGATGCGCGTGGCGCCCAGCTCGCAGGACATGGGTCCGCTGCGCATTCCCAACAGCATCGACAACCTCAGCGACCGCGATGCGTTCGTGCGCCTGTCGTCCGGGTTGCCGCTGAGTCCGAAGGTGCGCTACCACTCGATCATCGGCAACGACACGCCCGGCCTGCCGCTGGCCGAGTCGAGCGACGGCATCGTGCCCTACACCAGCGCGCACCTCGACGGCGCGGTGTCGGAGCTGGTGATTCCGTCGGCGCACAGCGTGCAGGAGCACCCGCTGGCGATTCTGGAGATCCGGCGCATCCTGCGCGAGCAGCTGCAGCGCGTGCCCTGAGGGCACTTCATGCCGTGGTGAGCACGGCCGCGGCCGGTGCGTGCCGCATGTCCGGCACCGCCGCCATCAACGCCTTCGTGTACGCATGCTTCGGCGCATCGAGCACCTCGGCGGCACTGCCCTGCTCCACCAGCCGCCCGCGCTGCATCACACCTACGTCGTCGCACATGTGGCGGATCACCGCGAGGTTGTGGCTGATCAGCAGGTAGGTCAGGCCGAACTCGTCCTGCAGGTCGCGCATGAGGTTCAGCACCTGGGCCTGCACCGAGACGTCGAGCGACGAGGTCGGTTCGTCGCAGACGATGAACTCGGGCTGGCTGGCCAGGGCCCGCGCGATGGCGATGCGCTGGCGCTGGCCGCCCGAGAACTGGTGCGGGTAGCGCCGTCCGTCGTCGGGCGACATGCGCACGCGGCGCAGCGCCTGGGCCACGCGCTCGGCGGTTTCGTCGGCGCTGGCGGCCAGGCCCAGCACCTCGACCGGCTCGGCGATGAGCCGATCCACGCGCCAGCGCGGGTTGAGGCTGGCATGCGGGTCCTGAAAGATCATCTGGAAGCGCCGGCGCAGCGCGGCCGTCTGCGCGGCGTCGCCCCAGCGGTCGATGCCGTCGAAATGCACCGTGCCGGCCGTGGGCCGCGTGAGGCCGGCGATCATGCGCGCCACGGTCGACTTACCCGAGCCCGACTCGCCGACCAGCCCGAAGGTGCGACCGCGCGCGATGTCGAAGCTCACGCCGTCGACCGCGTGCAGCACCTTCTTCGGCTGGCGCGCGAATGTGCGCACGAGCCAGCCGGCCGAGAGATCGAATTCGCGCGACAGGCCCTGCACGCGGATCAGCGGCGGGCTGTCGGCCAATGCTGGCGCCGCCACGGTCTCAGCCTGCGCGGGCGGCAGCGCGGCGGCCACGGCGATGTCCGCGCCGATCTCCGGCACCGGCAGCCGATGCAGCCTGTCGTGCACCGAAGGAATCGCGGCCATCAGTGCGCGCGTGTACGGCTCGCGCGGGCGGTCGAGCACCTGGCGCACCGGGCCGGTCTCGAGCACGCGGCCCTGGTACATCACCATCACGCGGTCGGCCGCCTCGGCGATCACGCCCATGTCGTGCGTGATGAGCATCGCGGCCGTGCCGCGCTCGCGGCAGACGCGCCGGAACACGCGGATCACCTGCGCCTGCACCGACACGTCGAGCGCGGTGGTGGGCTCGTCGGCAATCAGCAGCTGCGGCTCGGCGCACAGCGCGAGCGCAATCGCCACGCGCTGGCGCATGCCGCCCGAGAACTGGTGCGGGTACTGGTCGATGCGGCTTTCGGGGTCGGGAATCTCCACGTCGGCCAGCAGCGCCAGCGCGCGCCGGCGCGCCTCGGGCTCGCTCACGGGCAGGTGCGTGCGGATGGTTTCGATGAGGTGCCGGCCGATCGGGTAGACCGGGTTCAGGCTGGTCAGCGGGTCCTGGAACACGCTGCCGATGCGGCGCCCGCGCACGCGGCGCATGTCCTCGCCGCGCAGCGTGTCGATGCGCTCGCCATGCAGCTCGACCGTGCCGCCCGCGATGCGCCCCGGCGGCGGCACCAGCCCGATGACGGCCGCGCCGACCATCGACTTGCCCGCGCCCGACTCGCCGACCACGCCCAGGATTTCGCCCGGCGCGATCTCGAACGAGACGCCGCCCAGCACCTGCACCGTGCCCCGGTGCGTGTCGAAGGCCAGGTCCAGCCCGCGCACGCGCAGCACGGGCGTTTCGCCGCGGGGCGATGGCGAGGGGTCGCGCGCGCTCATTGCAGCCTCGGGTTCAAGGCGTCGCGCAGCCAGTCGCCCGCTAGGTTGACCGACAGCGCCAGCGCCAGCAGCACCAGCGCGGGAAACAGCAGGATCCACCACTCGCCCGAGAACAGGAAGCCCTGCCCGATGCGGATCAGCGTGCCCAGCGACGGTTGCGTGGGCGGCAGCCCCACGCCCAGGTACGACAGCGTCGATTCCGCCACGATGGCCAGCGCGAAGCTGATGGTGGCAATCACCAGCACCGGCGCCAGCAGGTTCGGCAGGATGTGCCGCACCAATATGCCGGTGCGCGAGCGGCCGATGATCTGCGCGGCGGCCACGTAGTCCTTGTGCTTCTCGAGCATCACGGCACCGCGCACCGTGCGCGCGTACTGCACCCATTCCGACAGCCCGATGGCCGCCACGATCACGTACACCGCCATGTCGTCGCGGTAGCCCTCGGGCAGCAGGCCGCGCGCAATGCCGAAGATCAAGAGCGCCACCAGCAGCACCGGAAAGGTCAGCTGCACGTCGGCCACGCGCATCACCAGCGTGTCGAACCAGCCGCCCGCATAGCCGGCCGCCAGCCCGAGTGGCACGCCGATGACCAGCGACAACCCGACCGCGCTCACGCCCACCAGCAGCGACATGCGCAGCCCGTAGAGGATGGCCGAGAACACGTCGCGCCCCTGGTCGTCTGCGCCCAATGGGTAGAACGCGCCCGAGGCGCCCTGCTGCCCCGGCGGCGTGAAGGCATCGATCAGGTCGAGCACGGCCGGGTCGAACGGGTCTTGCCGTGCGATCCACGGTGCGAACAGCGAGGCCAGCGCGACCAGCAGCAGCACGAAGGCGGCCAGCTGCACGGTGCGCGAGCGTGCGAAGGCGCGCAGCACGGGCGACTCGGCGTTGCGCCAGCGGCGCGGCGCGGGGGCGCCGGTCGGGGAAGGAAACGTCATTCGGAAAAGCAAGAAAGGAGTCAGGCGCGTCGCAGGCGCGGATCGACCAGCACGTACAGCAGGTCGACGATGAAATTGATCGCAACGTACAGCAGCGCGATCAGCAGCAGGTAGGCCGCCACCACCGGCACGTCCACCCCCTGGATCGAGGTGATGAACAGCAGGCCCACGCCTGGCCACTGGAACACCGTCTCGGTGACGATGGCAAAGGCCACCAGCGAGCCGATCTGCAGCCCCGTGATGGTGATGACCGGGATCAGCGTGTTGCGCAGCGCATGGCCGTAGTTCAGGTCGCGCTCGCGCAGCCCGCGCGCGCGGCCGAAGCGGATGTAGTCGGCGCGCAGCACCTCAAGCATCTCGGCGCGCACCAGCCGCATGATCAGCGTCAGCTTGTACAGGCCCAGCGTCAGCGCGGGCATCAGCAGCGAGGCCCAGCCCGAGGCCGTGAGCAGTCCGGTGCTCCAGCCACCCAGCTGCACCGTGTCGCCGCGTCCGAACGACGGCAGCCAGCGCAGCTCGACCGCGAACAGGTAGATGAGCCCGATGCCGATCAGGAAGGTGGGCAGCGACACGCCGACCAGCGACACCGCCATGACCGCGCGGCTGGCCACGCTGTCGCGCCGGATCGCGGTGTACACGCCCAGCGCCACGCCGCCCGCCACCGCCAGCACGGCCGCCACCAGCGCCAGTTCCAGCGTGGCCGGCAGCCGCTCGGCGATGAGCTCGACCACCGGCCGCTTGAGCCGGTACGACACGCCCAGGTCGCCCTGCAGCGCATGGCCGACATAGCGCAGGTACTGCACCGGCACCGGGCGGTCGAAACCCAGCTCGGCCGTCAGCGCGGCGCGCTCTTCCAGCGTGGCGTCTTCGCCGAGCAGGCTGATGGTCGGGTCGCCGATGTGGCGGAACACCAGGAAGGACACGAACGACACCGCCAGCAGCACCAGCACGGACTGGCCGAGCCGGCGCAAGAGATGAACCCACATGGTTTGCTTGCGTGCGTATGTTCGCTCAGGGCTTCGCCACCTTCACATTCTTGAAGAACACACTGCCGTCGGGGCTGACCGGAATGTCCAGCTTCGGGGTCGAGGCGAAGTTGAGCACCTGGTCGTGCAGCGCGATGTAGATGCGCTCCTTCTGCACCGTCTGCCAGATGCTTTTGATGGTGGCGTCGCGCTTGGCCTTGTCGCTCTCGGCGGCCAGCGACGCGATCTGTGCGTCGACCTCGGCGTTGCTGTAGCCGGTGGCGTTGGTCGGGCCGCGGCCGTCCTTGCCGCGCGTGTGCACCAGGTAATCGAAGATGTAGGCCGAGTCGTAGGTCGGCACGCCCCAGCCGAACAAGTAGAAGTCGGTGTCGGCCGAGTTGATGGCGGTGCTGTGCAGCGCGATCGGGCGCGCCGCCACCGTGGTCTTGATGCCGATGCGCCCGAGGAAGCCCGACACCGCCGTGCTGATGGCCTCGTCGTTCACGTAGCGGTCGTTCGGCGTGTGCAGCGTGATCGCAAAGCCGTTCGGGTAGCCGGCCTCGGCCAGCAGTTTCTTCGCCTGCGCCGCGTTGGCCTTCGGGTAGGCCGCGAAGCCCTTCTCGTAACCGTGCACGAACGGCGGCGCGATGATGCCCGAGGGGTTCGACAGGCCGCGCATCACCGCCGTCTTGATCGCGTCGCGGTCGATGGCCAGGCCGATGGCCTCGCGCACCTTCGGGTCGGCCAGCGGGTTCCTGCCCTTCACGTCGGCGTACTTGAGCTCCTTTGCGCCCACGTTCAGGCCCAGGAAGATCGAGCGATTCTCGGGCCCTTCGGTCACGCGCAGGCGCTTGTCGGCCTTCAGGCGGCCCACGTCCTGCGCGGGCAGGTCCTGAACAAAATCGACCTCGCCCGACAGCAGCGCGGCCACGCGCGTGGCGGGCGACTTGATCGGCACGTAGACCAGCTCGGTCACATCCAGCGGAAACTGGCCGCGGCCCCAGTACTGCGGAAACTGCTTGAGCACCGTGCGCGCATCGACCTCGCGCGAGGCCAGCACGTAGGGACCGGTGCCGTTCTCGTTGCGGGTGGCGAAGTTCTCGGTCTTGCTGGCCACGTCCTGCGACTGCTCGGCCTTGTTCGCCTTGGCCCAGGCTTCGTTCAGGATGAAGAGGTTCGTGAGGTTGTTCGGGAAGATCAGGTTCGGGCCCTTGGTGCGCACATGCACCGTGAGCGGATCGACCTTCTTCACCTCGGCCACCGACGACAGCAGCGACTTGAGCGCCGAGCTCGGCGCCTGTGCGCGCTGCAGCGAGAACACCACGTCGTCGGCCGTGAGCAGCGCGCCGTCATGGAACTTGACGCCGGGGCGCAGCTTGAACTCCCACACCGTCGGGTCGGCCGTGGCCTTCCACGAGGTGGCGAGCGCGGGCTGCAGCTTGCTGTCGGCGCCGCGCAGGATCAGCGGTTCGTAGATCTGGTGCAGCAGCCCGAAGTTGGTGCCGGTGTTGACCGCGTGCGGGTCGAGCGTGGCGGGGTCGGCACTGCGCGCCCAGCGCACGGTTTCGGCGGCGGCAACAGGCGCCTGCAGCAGGCCGGCGGCCAGCAGGGCCGCGGTCAGGAGTGGTCGGAGCATGGAATCCCTCGGGTGTTCTTTGGAAGAGAAGACGGGCGGACGACCGCGTGGGGCGGCGTTGTCCTGTGCCTGTGCGTGAGGGACTGTGCCCTGCCCTGCGCTGTCTCGAAAGAAGGACTCCGCATATGGAAATGCGGTGTCTGCGGCGTAGCGATGAACCGGGCGCTACGCCCTCGCCGCCAGCCGCTTCAATCGCAACCCACCCCACACCGCCAGCAGCACGCTCGCACCGAACACCCAGCCCGACAGCGCGCCGGCCATCGTGCCCGACAGCAGGTTGCCGACCGTGCAGCCCAGCCCGGTCATCGCGCCCCACCCCAGCAGCACGCCACCGCCAAGGCCACGCACCATCTGCCCCACGCTTGGCCACGCGGGCCTGAACTGCCCGCTCGCGAGCGCCGCAGCCAGCGCACCGGCCACGAGACCGCCAACCAGCAGCGCGTTGGGCGTCTGCCAGAGGCTTTCGACCACCGCCGTGACGCAGCCACCGAAACCGTCGAGCCCGTCCAGCCGCTGCGGCAGCAGGCTGTGCGCGTTGCCGAGGTCGCGCGCGACGCTGCCCAGCGCGGCAGTCACACCCAGCGGACGCAGCCGCAGCACCACGATCACAGCGATCGCGCCGACTGCGAGGCCGCCCCACGCATACGGCCAACGCCCGTGCAGCAGGCGGCGCGCGGCGCCGATGAAGCTGCGCGGCGTAGTCGACGCAGCTTCGCCCGCCGGCAGCTTCCGCCAGAGCCAGGCCGCGAGCGCCGCAAGCACCACCAGCTGCAGCGCGGCCGAGCCCGCATAGCCCAGGTGATGCGGCAGCCACACCACGGGCGCGGTGGCGATGGTGGCGCTGTAGAGCCAGTTCCAGCTGGTGAACCCCAACAGGAATCCCGCGCCAGCACCGAGCAGTGCAAAGGGTGCGGTCGGCGAGCCTTCGCCCAGCCGGTACCAGTGCGCGCTGATGCACGAGCCCGACACCACCATGCCTGCGCCGAAGGCCAGCCCTGCAAGCACGAGCGCGCCGCTGACCGGCCCGATGTGCGCATCGGGCGGCAGCCGCCCCGCCTGCGGCACGGGCAGCCAGCCGGTCATGACGACGTGCATGCCCACGGTGCCGACCGCCAGCGCGGCCACGATGGCCAGCAGGCCGCGCGCGTCGCCGCCTTCGAAGTAGTCGCGCGCATGGCAGTAGAAGCAGAAGCGCGAGCGCTGCAGCACCACACCGAGCACCGCGCCCAGCCCGAGCGCGAAGGCCAGCGCGCGGCCGCCGCTGCGCTCGCCGAGCAGGTGCACGCCGGCTGCGATCAGCAACAGCACGACGACCGCAGCGGCCAGGCCCGTGCGCGAAAGCGGCGCGGGCGCCGCATGGATTGACGAAGCGGACATGCCTCGGTCCCTCTTTCTTGGGTCCAAAAAAAAGCGAGCCCGAGGGCTCGCCCAATGTCGCTCATCAGAGAGGCCGCGAGGTCCCTCCAACGCCGACTCACCTCGAACTCATCTCACCTCAACTCATTCATTTGGACGCCCACACCGTGCCGGCCGGGTTGTTGACCGGCACGCCGACGGCGTTGCCGTACTCGGTCCACGAACCGTCGTAGTTGCGCACGTTCTTGTAGCCCAGGATCTTGTGCAGCGCGAACCACGTGTGGCTCGAGCGCTCGCCGATGCGGCAGTAGGTGATGGCCGGCTTGCTGCCGTCGATGCCCACAGCCGCGTAGATCGCCTTCAGCTCGGCAGCCGACTTGAAGGTGCCGTCTTCGTTCACCGCACGGCCCCAGGGCACGTTGGCCGCGCCGGGCACGTGGCCCGCGCGCACCGCCAGTTCGGCGGCGCCGGCCGGCGCGAAGATCTTGCCGCTGTACTCGTCGGCCGAGCGGATGTCGACCAGCTTCGCGTCGGAGCGGCCCTCGGCCACGGCCAGCACGTCGGCCAGCCGCGCGCGCAGCTGCGGGTTGGGCTGCGTCACCTTGAAGCGCGTGGCGACGTGCTCGGGCGCGCGGTTGTCGAGCACGCGGTTCTCGGCCTCCCACTTCTTGCGGCCGCCGTCGAGCAGCTTCACGTTTTGCACGCCGTACTGGTCGAACACCCAGGCGCCCCAGGCGGCGAACCAGTTGTTGGTGTCGCCGTAGAGGATCACGGTGGTGTCCTTGTCGACGCCGGCTGTCGACAGCAGCTTCTCGAATTCCGCCTGGCTCACGATGTCGCGGCGCACGCGGTCGTTGAGGTCGTTGTGCCACGAGAAGTTCACCGCGCCCGGAATGTGGCCGCGCTCGTACAGGCCCGGGTTCACGCTGACCTCGATCACGCGCAGCTTCGGGTTGCGCAGGTTCTTCTCGAGCCAGTCGGTGGAGACCAGTGGGCCGCTGCCGTCGGCCGAAGCCTGCGCGAAGGCCGACGGTGCGGTGGCCAGGAAGGTCAGCGTGGCGAGGGACGCGGCGCGCCACCATCTGCTGAAGATCGACATGCGGGACTCCTTGTGTTGAATGGAAGACATCTGAAACAGATCAGAGCGAACTCTAGGCAGGCAGCACGCGATCACCAACGAAGCGTTTGCGATAAGCGCATGCGCAAAGCGTCTGAGGCTCAGGCGAGCGCGAGCGCTTCATGTGGCAGCTCGGCGCGCACGCGCCAGCCCAGCTCGGGCGCGATGCGCACGGCGATGTCGTCCAGGATCTGCTCGTAGGCCTCGCTGTCGAAGTTGTAGGGCAGCTCCACGCGCAGCTCGCTCACCAGCGGCAGCACGGGGTCGCGGTGCAGGCGCTCCAGGATCTCGTCGGCGCTGCCCACGAGGTCGCCGGCGAACAGCGTGCGGCGTTCGCCCTGTGGCGACAGCGTGCGTTCGACACGGCCCGCAGCGAACGCGCGGTAGCGCCGCCGCGTGGCCGCATCGGCGCCGTCGAGCGGCACGATCACGCGGCCCAGCGCGATGCGCCCGCGCCGCGCGCCCGGCACTTCGCTGGCGCGGTAGCGCTCGACCAGCCCGGTCTGCGCCTCGAGGAAGTCGTCGGTGGTCTCGCCTGTGAGCACGTTGCCCAGCAGCAGGTGAAAGCCGTTGCGCCCCGCCCATTCGGCCGAGCGCAGCGACCCGCCGCCGTACCAGAGCCGCCCGACCAGGCCGGGTGCATAGGGCTGCACGCGCGGACGCACGCGCCCGCCGGCGGATTCGACCACCGTGTCTTCGTCGCCCAGCAGCACGTCTTCGAGGTTGGCGCGCAGCCGCGCCACGCGCTTGTGCGTGAAGTCGACCGTGGCCGGCGGTGCGTCCTGGAAGCGACCGCCCAGCAAGGCGCCGTGCGGCGGCGCGCCCGCGCTCAGGCCCACCTGCAGGCGACCGCGCGAGAGCACGTCGACGGTGGCCAGGTCTTCGGCGAGCCGGAACGGGTTTTCGTAGCCCATCTGGATCACGGCCGCGCCGAGTTCGATGCGGCGCGTGCGCTGCGTGGCGGCGGCCAGGAAGGTCGGCGCCGACGACACGGCACGCTCCAGGTGGCGCTGGCGCACCCAGGCGCTGTCGAAGCCGCGCCGCTCGCCGAATTCAAAGAGCCGCAGCGCGGCTTCGAGGCCGGCGTGCGGGTCGGCCTCGTCGTAGTTGCCGGGCGTGAGGAAACCGATGTGGTGGATGGTCATGGTCGTGTCGCTCGCGGGGTCAGAACTTCGGCAACCCCGGTGGGTTGACCTCCGATTTCGGCAGCGCCTCTTCGGCCAGGCGCCAGCGCGCGAGCGCCTTGGCGTAGGTGCCGTTGCGGATCAGGTTGTTGGCCGCGGTGGTGAGCGCCACCGCCAGGCCGCTGCCCTTGCGCGTGGCCACGGCCACGTCCGACTTCAACGGCCAGCCCGCGTTCACGGTGCCGGCCAGCCGCAGCTGCCCGTTCTTCGCGGCCTCGTAGGCCTGCGGTGCGTTGGGGTTGAAGTTGGCATCGACGCGCTTCGTCGTCACCGCCAGCCAGCGCGTCACATCGTCGTCGTAGTACTGGATCGACACCGGCTTCAGGCCTGCGGCCACGTTCTGCCGGTCCCATTCGAGCAGGATGCGCTCCTGGTTGGTGCCCGCGCCGGTCGTGAGCTTCAGGCCCGCCACGTCCTTCGGCTCCTTGATCGACTGGATGGCGCTGTCGGTGCGCACGTAGAAGCCGTGCAGGCCGAGCCGGTAGGTCGAGAAGTCGAACTTCTCCTTGCGCTGCTCGGTCACGCCCACGTTGGAGATCACGGCGTCGTACTTGCCCGAGCTCAGGCCCAGCGGCCAGTCGGCCCAGGCGACGGGCCGCAGCTCCAGCTTCAGGCCCAGCGCCTCGGCGATGAGGTGGGCAAAGTCGGGGTCGAAGCCCACCACCGTCTTCGCGTCGGTGGCGTAGGTGGAGATCGGCGGCGCGAACGGCGCGATGGCGATGGTGAGCACGCCCTCCTTCACGAACTTGAAGCTCGGTGGAATGGCGTTGATGGCCTCGGCGTCCTTGCCGGTGTGCAGGCGGCCCTTCTGCTCGGGGCTGAAGTCGAAGGTGTCGGCGGCATGCGCCGGCGCGAACGCCATCAGCCCGAGGGCGGCCAGCGCCCCCAGTGTCTTCTTGAGCGACATGGTCCCCTCCCCTCAGTTCTTCGGCAGGCCGGGCGGGTTGGTGCGCGCCACCTCGATGGCCTCGGAGGCCAGGTTCCAGCGCGACAGCGCCTTGCCGTAGTTGCCGTTTTTGATCTGCGTGTTCAGCGCCAGCGTCACGGCCTCGGCAATGCCCGAGCCCTTGCGCGAGGTGACGGCGATCTCGGCGTTGAGCGGCCAGCCGCCCGACACCAGGCCCGCGAGTCGCGTCTTGCCGTCGCGCGCCTCGTAGGCCGCGATGGCATTGGGGCCCACGTACGCATCGGCGCGGCCCGACTGGATGGCCAGGCGCTGCACAACATCGTCGTCGTAGTACTGGATCTCGATGGGCTTGAGGCCGGCGGCCAGGTTCTGCTTGTTCCAGCGCAGCAGGATCTGCTCCTGGTTCGTGCTGGCCGTCACGATGAGCTTCAGGCCCGCGATGTCCTTGGGCTCCTTGATGGCGCCGAGCTTGCTGTCCGACTTCACGTAGATGCCCAGCTGGTCGTTGCGGTAGGTCGAGAAGTCGAACTTCTCCTTGCGCTCCTCGGTCACGGTCACGTTGGACACCACCACGTCGAACTTGCCCGACTGCAGGCCCAGCGGCCAGTCGGCCCAGGCGGTGGACACCAGCTCCAGCTTGCGCCCCAGGCTGTCGGCCACGAGCTGCGCGATGTCGGGCGCGTTGCCCACGGGCGTCTTCGTGTCGGTGGCGTAGGCCGCGAACGGCAGCCGGCCGGTGGTGGTGCCCACGACGAGCACGCCTTCCTTCTGGAACTTGAAGTCCTTCGCGAGCCGCACGGCCTCGTCGATCTTCTGCGCGCGCGGGCGGCCCGGCTGCTCGGGGCTCAGGTCGGGCGCCGGGGCGGTCTGGGCCGTCGCGGCGATCGGCAGCAAGGCCGCCAGGAGAACGGACAGGAGAAGGCGTCGATGGGTCATGAAAAGCGGTCGGTTTGAAAAATGGGGAAGGGAAAAAACTCAGAGCACCTTGGCCAGGAACTCGGCCGTGCGTGGGTGCCGCGGTGCGTTGAACACCTGCTCGGGCGTGCCGGTCTCGAGGATGCGGCCCTGCTCCATGAAGACCACGGTGTCGGCCACCTCGCGGGCAAAGCCGATCTCGTGCGTCACGATGACCAGCGTGGTGCCGGAGCTCGCGAGCTCCTCGATCACCGCGAGCACCTCGCCCACCAGCTCGGGGTCGAGCGCCGAGGTGGGCTCGTCGAACAGCAGCACCTTGGGCTTGAGCGCCAGCGCCCGCGCAATGGCCACGCGCTGCTGCTGGCCGCCCGAGAGCTGGCGCGGGTAGGCGTCCTTGCGGTCGGCCAGGCCGACGCGCGCCAGCAGGTCGGTGGCCAGCGCCTCGGCCTCGGCGCGCGGCAGGCCGCGCACCGACTGCGGCGCCTCGACGATGTTCTCCAGCACCGTGAGGTGCGGGAACAGGTTGAAGTTCTGGAACACCATGCCCACGTCGACGCGGCGCGTGAGGATGTCTTTCTCGTGCAGCTCGTACAGCGTGTCGGCGTCGCGCCGGTAGCCGATGAGTTCGCCATCGATGGCAATGAAGCCGTCGTCCACGCGCTCCAGGTGGTTGATGGTGCGCAGCAGCGTCGACTTGCCCGAGCCCGAGGGGCCGAGGATCACGGTGACGCTGCCGCGCGGCGCGGTGAAGGTCACGTCGTCGAGCACCTGCAGCGCGCCGAAACGCTTGGACACGCCGTGGATCGTCACCTCGCCGCCCGGCGCGCGCGAGCCGTTCCAGCGCGGCACCTGTGCGGGCGCCGGCGCCGGTGCCGACACGGGCACCACGGCCGGCGCCCTGCCCCGCACCCACAGCCCGTGCACCACGCCGCCCAGCCACGAGCGCGGCGCATGGCGCAGCGCCCCGCGCGAAAAGTGCCGCTCGATGTAGTGCTGCGCCACCGACAGCACCGTGAGGATCACGAGGTACCACACGGTCGCCACCATGAGCAGCGGAATCACTTCCAGGTTGCGCCGGTAGATGATCTGGATCGTGTAGAACAGCTCGGGCAGCGCCAGGATGTAGAGGTTCGAGGTGCCCTTGGCCAGCCCGATGATGTCGTTGAAAGCCGTGGGCAGGATGCTGCGCATGGCCTGCGGCAGCACGATGCGCGAAGCCTGGCGCCGGCGCGAAAGGCCCAGTGCGGCTGCTGCCTCGAGCTGCCCCTGGTCCACCGACAGGATGCCCCCGCGCACGATCTCCGAGGCGAAGGCCGCCTGGTTCAGCGTGAGGCCCAGCAGCGCCGCCACGAAGGGGCTGATGAGCTGCGTGGTCGGGTACGAGAAGAACGTGAGGTCGGTGAACGGCACGCCCAGCGACACGGTCTCGTACAGGTAGCCCAGGTTGTTGATGATCAAGAGCAGCACGATCACCGGCACCGAACGAAAGAGCCAGGTGAACACCCAGGCCAGCCGCGCCAGCAGCGGCGAGCGCGACACCCGCGCCAGCGCCAGCCCCGTGCCGAAGAAGAAGCCCAGCACCGCGCCCAGCGCCGTGAGCAGCAGCGTGCGGCCCAGCCCGGCCAGCACCGGCTCCGAGAAGAACCACTGCGCGAACACCGGCCAGCCCCAGCGCGGGTTGGTGAGCACCGAATGCAGCACGAGGCCGATCACCGCCACCGCGAAGATGGTGCCGACGGTGCGCGCCGGGTAGGTCGCGGGGACGATGCGAAAGTGCGAGTAGTCGCCCTTGGCAGGCGGTGCCGCGTCGCTGCGGCGCAGGGGTGCCGTGGGGGTACGAGGCTCCGGACCGGCGTCGAGCACAGTGGTCGTGTTCATCGCGACACCGCCCCGCTCAGCGCCGCACCGGCACGGCCTTGCGCGGCCCACTGCGCCAGGTGCTTTTCGAACGGCAGCTTGCGCGGCGTCTCGGGGTCGGCGTCGTCCGTGAAGAGCGCCGTGTAGCCATGGCTGCGGTACAGGCCCACGGCCTCGGGCTGGCGAAAGCCGGTCGTGAGGTAGATGCGCTCGTAGCCCTGGCGCAGCACCTGCGCCTCCAGTTCGGCCAGCACGCGGCTCGCCAAGCCCTGGCGGCGCAGCGCGCCGTGCGTCCACACGCGCTTGAGCTCGGCGGTGCGTTCGTCGTGGCGCATGAAGGCACCGCCACCGATCGCCACGCCGTCGCGCAGCAGCAGCACGAAGTTGCCGTGCGGCGGCGCGAACACCTCGGGCGGGTAGCGGTCGATCTCGCGCGGCGCGCCGGGCTCGCGCAGCACGTCGCCGTAGCGGCTGTCGTACTCGATGGTGAGCCCTTCGATCAACGGCCGGGCCAGCGGGTCCAACGGCGTGGTGTAGAGAAACTGTTCGCTCATGGGGTGGTTTCCTGGGTGTCGCCGTCGGCGGAAAGAAAACGCTCGGCCAACCGGGCCCAGTACACGGCCGCGGGCGCGAGGATCGCGTCGTTGAAGTCGTAGCGCGGGCTGTGCAACGAGGCGCTTTCGCCGTTGCCGAAGAACACGTAGCTGCCGGGGCGCGCCTGCAGCATGTAGGCGAAGTCCTCACTGGCAGTGCGCGGGCGGAAGGCCGGGTCAACGCGCTGCGCGCCGAAGGTGTCCAGCGCCACGGCGCGCGCGAAGGCGGTTTCTTCGACGTGGTTGACCACCGGCGGAAAGCCCGGCCGGTAGTCCACCTCGGCCTGCGCGCCGAAGCTCTCGGCCTGTGCCCGCGCCAGCGCGGGGATGCGCTGCGCCAGCAGCGCGCGCACCTCGGGCTTGAACGAACGCGCCGTGAGCTTGAGCTCGACGGTGTTCGGGATCACGTTGGAGGCCTCGCCGCCGTGGATCGAGCCCACCGTGATCACGCCCATGTCCAGCGGATCGACGTTGCGTGACACCACGGTCTGCAGCGCCGCGATCAGGTGCGCACTCGCGACCACGGGGTCCACCGTCTCGTGCGGCTGCGCGCCGTGGCCGCCCTTGCCGCGCACCGTGATGTGGGCCTGGTCGATGGCCGCCATCGCGGGCCCGGTGACGCAGCCCACGTGCCCTGCCCCCACGCCGGGCCAGTTGTGCAGGCCGAACACGGCGTCGCACGGAAAGCGCGTGAACAGGCCCTCGTCGATCATCTTCTTGGCGCCCGCGCCGAGTTCTTCGGCGGGCTGGAAGATCAGGTGCAGCGTGCCGCGAAAAGCGCCCGTTTCGGCCAGGAAGCGCGCCGCCGCGAGCAGGATCGCCGTGTGCCCGTCATGGCCGCACGCATGCATCACGCCCGCGTTCTCGCTGGCGTACGGCAGGCCCGTGGCTTCGTGGATCGGTAGCGCGTCCATGTCGGCGCGGATGCCGAGGCTGCGCCCCGGCCCGCGCCGCAGCGTGCCCACCACGCCGGTGCCGGCCAGGCCGGTCGTGATCTCGTAGCCCCAGGCCGCGAGCCGCTCGGCCACGAGGGCCGAGGTGCGGTGCTCCTTGAACGACAGCTCGGGGTGCTGGTGAATGTCGCGCCGCAGCGCAATGAATTCGTCGCCGTAGCCGGCAATGGTCGATTCGACGCGGTGGATGTCCTTGAGGGCCGGTCGTGGCAGCGCGGCGCCCATCAGGCGGCCTTGCGCTCGGCGGTGGCGCCGCCCTGCGGCGCGGCATGGCGGCTCGCCTTGCGCGGCAGGCCCAGGTGGTCGCGCAAGGTCTGGCCGGGCAGCGTGCGCTGGTAGCGACCGCGCGCCTCCAGCGCCGGAATCACGAATTCGATGAAGTCGTCCAGCCCCTGCCCCAGCACCGGGAAGCCGAGGATGAAGCCGTCGGCCGCGCCCTCGTCCACCCAGCGGATGATCTCGTCGGCGATGCGCTCGCCCGTGCCCACGAACTGCGTGCGCGGCGTGGCGACTTCGAGCGCCACCTCGCGCAGCGTCTGGCCCTTGGCCTTGGCATTGGCCTTGATGCGGTCGGTGGTCGAGCGAAAGCTGTTGCGGCCGATCTCGCCCAGCTCGGGGAACGGCGCATCGAGCGGGTACTGGCTGAAGTCGTGGTGGTCGAAGAAGCGGCCCAGGTAGGCCAGCGCCTCCTCGACCGTCAGCAGCGCGCGGATGGCCAGGTACTTGGCCTCGGCCTCGGCTTCCGTGGCCGCCACCACCGGGCCGATGCCCGGGAAGATCTTCACGTCATCGGCTTGCCGCCCCTGCGCCACGGCGCTGGCCTTCACCTGCTTGAGGAAGGCGCGCGTGTCTTCGAGCGAGGGCGAATGCGTGAACACCGCGTCGGCGTACTTGCCCGCCAGGCCGATGCCCGCGTCCGACGAGCCGGCCTGGAAGATCACCGGCTGGCCCTGCGGCGAACGCTGGATGTTCAGCGGCCCCGCCACCTGGAAGAAGCGGCCCTTGTGGTCCAGCGTGTGCAGCTTGTCGCGGTCGAAGAAGCGGCCGCTCTCGCGGTCGCGCACGAAGGCGTCGTCGTCCCAGCTGTCCCACAGGCCCTGCGTCACGGCCAGGTACTCGTCGGCGATCTCGTAGCGCAGCGCGTGCTCGGGGTGGGCGCGGCTGTAGTTCTTCGCGCTGCCTTCCAGCGGCGTGGTCACCACGTTCCAGCCCGCGCGCCCGCCGCTGATGAGGTCGAGCGAGGCGAATTGCCGCGCCACTGTGAACGGGTCGCTGTATGAGCTGGAGATGGTGCCCGCCAGGCCGATCTTCGAGGTGACGGCGGCCAGCGCCGACAGGATCGAGATCGGCTCGAAGCGGTTGAGGAAGTGCGGAATCGACTTCTCGTTGATGTAGAGCCCGTCGGCCACGAAGGCGAAGGCGATGCCCGCGGCCTCCGCCTTCTGCGCGCTGCGGATGAAGAAGTCGAGGTTGACGCTGGCATCGGCCGGGCCGCCCGGGTGCTTCCAGGCATTCATGTGGCTGCCGGCCCCTTGCAGCATGACGCCGAACTGGATGTTGCTCATGACGATCGTTCTTGTGATGGGAAAAAGAAAAAACTCAGGCCAGTGCAGGCTCGCGGGCCTGCGCCAGCAGTTCGACCGCCGTGGCGCGCGCGCCGAAGTCCGCCACTGGGATGTCGATCACGAACTCCTCGATGCCGTGGCGCGCGCTGAGGGCTTCGAGCGCGTCGCGCACCTCGTCGCCGGTGCCGGCGATGACATGCGGGCGCCGTTCCTCGGTGCGGTAGTCGCTGGCACCGGCCTGGCGCGCGAACTCGGCGGCGGCCTCGAGGCTCGGCAGGTTCACGCTCTGGCCCGTGGGCAAGGTCACGCGGAAGCTGCGCAGCGCGCCCACGCGCTCGGCGGCCTCGTCGTGCGTTTCGGCGGCGAAGGCGAACAGCGCGAGCAGCGGTGCGCGGCCGGTCGCGCCGCGGTAGGCGTCGATCGATTGTTCGATGTTCACGGGGTCGCCGTTGAAGTGGCCCGCATAGACGAACTGCCAGCCCAGCCGCGCCGCGAGCAGCGCGCTCTCGGGGCTGCCGCCCAGCAGCACGCGCTGCGGCGCCACCGGCGGGAACGGCGTGGCCACGGCGCCGGCCAGCGCATGGTCGGCGGGCACGCCGTCGTGCAGGAAGGCATCGAGCTCGCGCAGGCGCGCTTCGAAATCGAGGGCCTTCGCCTTCGCCGGATCGTGCAGCGATTGCAGCGCCTTGCTGGTCAGCGGCAGGCCGCCCGGCGCCTTGCCGATGCCCAGGTCGACGCGGCCCGGCGCCAGCGAAGCCAGCACCTTGAAGGTCTCCGCCACCTTGAAGGGGCTGTAGTGCTGCAGCATGACGCCACCGGTGCCGATGCGGATGCGCGAGGTCTTGGCCAGCAGGTGGGAGGCCAGCACCTCGGGCGCCGAACCGGCGTAGGTGCGGTTGCCGTGGTGCTCGGCCAGCCAGTAGCGGCGGTAGCCCAGCCGTTCGGCGCGCCGGGCCAGCGCGATGGTGTGCTGGAACGCCTGCGCGGCGTCGGCACCTTCGGGGATCAGGCTCTTGTCGAGCAGGGACAGCGAGTAGGACACGGTGTTCGGCGATGGCGCAGTGGAAGCGGGTGTGCTTCAAATTCTGCGAGCCATCGCACGGGCCGTTTGCGCTGAATTCCTCTATCGATATCTGGAATCTGCGGGGTCGCGCGGCTCACCACGCATACGGCAGGAGCGCCGCCACGGCCGTGGCGTGCAGCCTCCTGCGCACGCGCAGCGGCACATGGCCATGCGGCGCGCGGCGTGCCACTTCATGCGGCGACGCCGGCGCGATGCACCAGGCGATGGCGGTCAGCGCGAGGACGTGGCGGGCCTGTGCGGCCGGGGATGAAGAGGCGACGGTGTGCAGTGGCATGGCGGGCGATTTCCCTGGATCAATGCCGCCGATTCTGCGAAGCGCCCGTGCCCTTGCCAACGACGGATTGCGAATGTCCTGATGCGGTTTGCATCGCATCCGCGCGCCCAAAGGTGTTGCCTCGCGCCCCCTGCGATGGCTACGATGGGCACGCAACCACCCAAGGAGCAGCCGCCATGTCGAACCATGTCTACAAGTCGCTCGAGCTGACGGGCTCGTCCAAGACCAGCATCGAGGACGCGGTGCAGACCGCCATCGCGAAGGCGCACGAGACGGTGCGCAACATCCAGTGGTTCACCGTCACCGAGACGCGCGGCCATGTGGTCGACGGCAAGGTCGCGCACTGGCAGGTGACGGTGAAGATCGGCTTCACGCTCGAGTAGCCGCAACGCGGCCTTGACGGGTCAGGCGCGCAGCGCCGAGGTGCCGTCGTAGATATAGCGACGCGACCACGGGAGCGTGCTTGCCGCCCTGCCCGCCTTGCGCCCGACGATCTGGTAGATCGCCACGTCGTCGTTCTCGAAGGCATAGGCGCAGCCCGCCAGGTAGATGCGCCAGATGCGGAACTTCTCTTCGTCGACCAGCGCACGCGCCTCGTCGGCATGGGCCTCGTAGGCGTCGCTCCAGTGGCGCAGCGTCTGTGCGTAGTGGCGGCGCAGGTTCTCCACGTCGAAAGCCTCGAGCCCGCCCTGCTGCATGGCCTGCAGCGCGAGGCTGATGTGCGGCAGCTCGCCGTTGGGGAACACATAGCGGTCGATGAAGTCGCCGCCGCCATACGACACGCCGCCGCCCTCGGGGTCGGACGAGGTGATGCCATGGTTCATGACGATGCCGTCGTCGGCCAGCAGCTGTTGCACGCGCTTGAAGTACTCGGGCAGGTTCTTGCGGCCCACGTGCTCGAACATGCCGACGCTGGTGATGCGGTCGAACTGGCCGGTCACGTCGCGGTAGTCCTGCAGGCGGATCTCGATGCGGTCTTGCAGGCCGGCGGCCTTCACGCGCTCGGTCGCGAGGTCGAACTGGTTCTGCGACAGCGTGACGCCCACGCAGCGCGCGCCGAACTTCTGCGCCGCGCGGATCACCAGCGCGCCCCAGCCGCAGCCGATGTCGAGCAGCGTCTGCCCGGGCTTGAGTTCGATCTTGGTGAGGATGTGGTCGATCTTCTTCAGCTGCGCGGTGGCCAGGTCTTCGTCGCCGTTCTCGAAGTAGGCGCACGAATAGACCATGTTCGCGTCGAGCCAGAGTTGGTAGAACGCGTTCGACACGTCGTAGTGGTACTCGATCGATTTCCTGTCCGACGACTTGGTGTGCGCGAAGTAGCGGGCCATGCTTTGCAGCGCGCCGCCGGGCTTGTCGAGCGAGGTCTTTGCCAGGCCGTAGGCAATGTCGATCACGTCGCTGAGCTTGCCTTCGATGTCGATCTTGCTCTTGACGTAGGCCTCGCCCAGGTTGTCGAGCGTGGGCTGCAGCATCAGCGACAGCGCCGCGGGCGATTTCACGTGCAGCGTGACCGCCGGCCCGCTGAAGTCACCGAAGTCGTAGGACTGGCCGTCCCACAGGGTGAGCCGCGCGGGCAGATTGGCCCGTGCGCGGACCGCGGCGCTCCACTGCGCCAGCTTCTTTTCCCAAAGCATGCATCTCTCCGAGTTGTTGAGTAGTCCCGCCTCCACGGGCGGACGGGTGCTGCAGCGAACAAAACGATAGCGAGAATTTGCGAAACCTGCATGGCCGCGACGACGCAAGAAATCGCGGCAGATGCTATAGGCGCACGGGCGCGATGCGACCGATGCAATGCCTAGGCGGCTTCCATCGAGGTCGCGTCGTTGCCGGCCTCGCCGAGCCAGCGGCGCTTGTCGCGCAGCGGCGGCGCGCCGAACATGCGGCCGTACTCGCGCGCGAACTGCGAGGGGCTTTCGTAGCCCACGTTGTGCGCGGCGCTGGCCACGTCGGTGCCGGCGATCAGCATCTGGCGGCGTGCCTCCTGCAGGCGCAGCTGCTTCTGGTACTGCAGCGGGCTCATCGCCGTCACGGCCTTGAAGTGGTGGTGGAACGACGACACGCTCATGTGCACCGCGCGCGCCATGTCTTCCACGCGCAGCGACTGCGCATAGTTGGTGCGCAGCGCGCTGATGGCTTTCGCGATGCGCTGCGTGTGGCTGTCGTGCAGCGCGATCTGGCGCAGCCGCGCGCCCTCGCCGTTCACCAGCAGCCGGTACATGATCTCGCGCTTGATGAGCGGCGCCATGATCGGAATGTCTTCGGGCGTGTCGAGCAGCCGCAGCAGGCGCAGCACGGGCTCCAGCACCGGCATGGCGATGCGGTTCACGTACATGCCGCGCGAGGCCGGCGCGTTGGCCTTGGCCGGCAGCTTCTCGTCGCCGATGAGGTCGCCGATCTCGTCGAGCGCCAGCTCCAGGCGCACGCCCAGGTAGGGCTCGTTCTCGCTGGTCACGCACACCTGGCCGCACACCGGCAGGTCGACCGAGGTGACGAGGTAGTTCATGGGGTCGTACACGTAGATGTCGTCGCCCACGATGATCCGCTTGGAGCCCTGCGCGATGAGGCCCAGCGCCGGCGTCGCGAAGCCGTGCTTGGGGCCGTCGGGCTTGCTGATGCAGTGCACCTGCAGGCCGGGCACGGCGCATTCGACCGTGCCGTCCTGGCCGCGCGTGATGTGGCGGATGAGCTGCACCAGCTCTTCGCGGGCGGCATCGAGTTCGGGTTCCAGCGGCATCGGCATGGCGAGGACGGTGGCGGTGTCGGGGGTTTCATCAGACATGGGTAGGCCTCTGACAAAGGGGTGCGGCCGCGGTGGCGGCCATGGAGGATTGGGCTGCCCGCAGCTTAGCGTCGCATCCTCTCCTTCGCACGGCCTGCGCACGAGGTCTGGAGAAATAGGCAAAGACTTTGCAGAAACGCGCTCGCCCGCCGGGGCGCGCCGGCGGGATACTTTTTCGCAACCGCCGGCATTCCTGACAGCCGGACGGCCCCTCCACCCGCAAAGGACAACTTTCGATGCAATACCGCCAATTCGGCCGCACCGGCCTCCTGGTTTCCGAACTCTGTCTCGGCACGATGACCTTCGGCGGCGCGCCGGGCATCTGGGACCACATCGGCCAGCTGCAACAAGGCGAGGCCGAAGGCCTCATCGGCCGCTCGCTCGACGCCGGCATCAACTTCCTCGACACGGCCGACGTGTACTCCGAGGGCCTGTCCGAGACCATCACCGGCCAGGCGCTGAAGAACCTGAAGGTGCCGCGCGACCGCGTGGTGGTCGCCACCAAGGTGCTGGGCGAAACCGGCAGCAAGGGCGTGAACTCGGCCGGCGCCTCGCGCTACCACATCATGGACGGCGTGAAGGCCAGCCTGAAGCGGCTGCAGCTGGACCACATCGACCTGTACCAGATCCACGGCATCGACCCGATCACGCCCATCGAGGAAACGGTGCGCGCGCTCGACGACCTCGTGCGCCAGGGCCACGTGCGCTACGTGGGCGTGTCGAACTGGGCCGCGTGGCAGATCGCCAAGGCGCTGGGCATCGCCGAGCGCGACCGGCTGGCGCGCTTCGAGTCGCTGCAGGCCTACTACACCGTGGCCGGGCGCGACCTGGAGCGCGAGCTGGTGCCCATGCTGCGCAGCGAGCAGCTCGGCCTGATGGTCTGGAGCCCGCTGGCCGGCGGCCTGCTCAGCGGCAAGGTCGACCGCCACACCGCCACCGCGCAAGGCAGCCGCCGCGCGAGCTTCGACTTTCCGCCGGTGAACGTGGAGCGCGCCTACGACTGCATCGACCTCATGCGCCAGTTCGCCGAGCCGCGCGGCGTGTCGGTGGCGCAGATCGCGCTGGCCTGGCTGCTGCACCAGCCGGTGGTGACCAGCGTGATCGTCGGCGCCAAGCGCAGCGACCAGCTCGACGACAACATCGCCGCCACCGAAGTGCGGCTCACGGCCGACGAACTCGCGGCGATCGACAAGGCCAGTGCGCTGGCGCCCGAGTACCCGGGCTGGATGCTGGCGCGCCAGGGCGGCGTGCGCGCCCAGCGGCTGGCCGACTCAGGCCGTCGCGGCTGACACGAGCGGGGCCTCGGTGCGACGCGCGGCATGGGCCGCGCTCGCCCGCAGCGCGCGCAGGTCGAGGTGTTCGGCGGCACGCGCCGCCGAGGGCTCGGCCAGGTGCGGCACCACGCCCAGCAGCGGCGCACCGAGCCGGGCGCGCAGCGTCTGCAGGTTGCCTTCGGGCGACAGCATCTGCGGCTCGACCACGCTCGCGACCCAGCCGGCCAGCACCAGCCCGCGCGCACGGATCGCTTCGGCGGTGAGCAGCGCATGGTTGAGGCAGCCCAGCCGCAGCCCGACCACGAGGATCACGGGCAGGCCCAGCGCCACCGCGAGGTCGGCCGTGTCCAGGTCGTCGCCCAGCGGCACGCAGAAGCCGCCCACGCCTTCCACCACCACCGCATCGGCCTGCGCCGACAGCCGCTCGAAGGCATCGAGCAGCACGGGCAGCGCGACCTGCACGCCCTCTTCCCGCGCCGCCAGGTGCGGCGACATCGGCGCCTTCAGCACGTAGGGGCAGCGCCAGGCCAGCGGCGCGGCGACGTTGCCGGCCGCCTGCAGGCGCTCGACGTCTTCGTTGCGCCATTCGCCGTCGATGGCATCGAGCCCCGCCGCCACCGGCTTCATGCCGACCGCGCGCAGGCCCGAGGCGGCCAGCAGTGCGAGCATGGCGCTGCTCACCAGCGTCTTGCCGACGCCGGTGTCGGTGCCGGTGACGAACCAGCGGCGCTGTGTCGCAGCTGCTGCCGTCGTCATGCGGCCTCCGGCCACGGTTCGGCCAGGGCCTCGCCCAGTGCACCGATGAGCCGCGCCACGTCGGCTTCGGTGTGGCTGGCCGACAGCGCGATGCGCAGCCGCGCGGTGCCCGCGGGCACCGTGGGCGGACGGATCGCGCCCACGCGCAGGCCGTGCGCGTCGAGCCGTTCCATGGTCTGCATGGCGCGCGCGTTGTCGCCCACGATGAGCGGCTGGATCGCGGTCGGCGAATCGGCCAGCCAGGCGCTGCCGTCGGCCGGCAGCACCTGCTTCAGGCCGCTGCGCAGCTGGGTGATGCGGGCGCGCAGTTGGGCGCGACGGCGCATGCCCTCCTCGCCCTCGATGAGCGCCAGGCTGGTGAGCAGCGCATGCGCCACCGCCGGCGGCGCTGCCGTGGTGAAGATGTAGGGCCGCGCGCGCTGCACCAGGAAATCGATCACCGTGCGGTGCGCCGCCACGAAGGCGCCCGACACGCCGGCCGCCTTGCCCAGCGTGCCGATGAGCACCAGCCGCTCGGAGCGCAGCGCCAGCGCCTGCAGCGCGCCGCGCCCGGTGGCGCCGAGCACGCCGAAGCCGTGCGCATCGTCGATCACCAGCCAGGCGTCGTGCTGCTCGGCCAGCGCGAGCAGGCCCGCCACCGGGGCGATGTGGCCGTCCATGCTGAAGACGGCGTCGCTCACGATGATCTTGACCGGCGCGTCGCAGGCGGCCAGTTGCGCGTCGAGCGCCTGCAGGTCGCAGTGCGGGTAGCGTTCCACGCGGGCGCGGGCCAGCCGCGCGCCGTCGATCAGCGAGGCGTGGTTCAGCGTCTCCGAGAAGATCACCGCCTCGCCGTCGCCCAGCGCAGACAGCACCGCCAGGTTGGCCATGTAGCCGGTGCAGAAGAACAGGCTGCGTGCCTCGGGAATGTGCGGCGCCATCCATTCGCCCAGCCGCTCCTCGAGCTGCGCATGGGCGCGCGAGTGGCCCAGGATGAGGTGCGAGCCGCCGCTGCCCGTGCCGTAGCGCGCCGCGCCTTCGGCCAGCGCCTCGGCCAGCGCGGGGTGCGCGGCCAGGCCCAGGTAGTCGTTGCTGCTGAAGCCGAGCATGGTGCGCGGCGCGTTGGCGCCGGCCAGCGTGAGGATCTGCTCGGGCGCGCAGGCGGTCTCGGCGATCTGCCGGCGGCGGCGCAGCGAGCGCGCGTCGAGCGCGGTGATCTCGTCCTGCAGTCGTTCAAGCAAGCGCAGCATCGCGGGCTCCTTCGTCGGCGCGGGCGCCGGGTGCGTGGGTGACAGCCTGGAGCGTGGCGAGCGTGCCGTCCACGAGCTGGTCGATCTCGTGGTCGGCGATGGCGTACGGCGGCATCAGGTACACGGTGGCGCCGATGGGCCGCATCAGCAGGCCGTGGTCGCGCGCCGCGAGATGGAAGCGCTCGGCAAAGCGCGCACCGGGCTCGCGCACGTCGAAGGCCGTGATCATTCCGCGCTGGCGCAGGTGGTCGATCGGCTGGCTGGCGAGCCCCTCGCGCAGCCGCGCCAGCAGGCGCGCGGACCGCGAGAGGTTGCGGTTCAGCGCGTCTTCCTGCTCGAACAGGTCGAGCGTGGCGAGCGCCGCGCGGCAGGCCAGCGCGTTGCCGGTGTAGGAATGCGAATGCAGGAAGCTGCGCGCGGCGTCGTCGTCGACGAAGCCCTGGTAGATGGCCTCGCGCGTCATCACCAGCGCCAGCGGCAGGTAGCCGCCGCTGATGCCCTTCGACAGGCACAGGAAGTCGGGCCAGATGCCGGCCTGCTCGCACGCGAAGAAGGTGCCGGTGCGCCCGCAGCCGACCGCGATCTCGTCGGCGATCAGGTGCACGCCGAAGCAGTCGCACAGCGCGCGCACACGGCGCAGGTAGGCCGGGTCGTGCATCGCCATGCCGGTGGCGCACTGCACCAGCGGCTCGACGATCACGGCGGCGATGCTGTCGTGTTGCGCGGCCAGGAGCGCCTCGAGCTCGTCGGCGGCGCGGTTGGCCACGGCGGCGGCGTCTTCGCCGGAGCGGGCAGCGCGCGCGTCGGGCGAGGCCACGAGGTGCGCGCTGGCGAGCAGCGGCGCGTAGGCGTCGCGGAACACGGGCACGTCGGTGACGTGCAGCGCGCCCAGCGTCTCGCCGTGGTAGCCGCCGCGCAGCGCCACGAAGCGGCGCTTGCCGGCGCGGCCCGCGTTGCGCCAGGCGTGGAAGCTCATCTTGAGCGCGATCTCCACGGCCGAGGCGCCGTCGGAGGCATAGAAGCAATGGCCCAGCGCATGGCCCGTGAGCGCCGCCAGCCGCTCGGCCAGCTCGACCGCCGGCGCGTGCGTGCAGCCGGCGAGCATCACGTGCGGTAGCGTGTCCAGTTGCGCCTTCAGTGCGGCATTGATCGCCGGGTGCGCATGGCCGAACAGGTTGACCCACCACGAGCTGGTGGCGTCGAGGTAGCGCCGGCCTTCGTGGTCGGTCAGCCAGACGCCCTCGCCCCGCGCGATGGGCAGCGGCGGCGCCACGTCGAGGCGGATGCTCTGGGTGCAGGGGTGCCAGACGTGGCGGCGGCTGCGCTGCTGCCAGTCGGCGTTGGCATTGGCGGCATCGGCACCTGCGGCGGCTGGCGCGGTCGTGGGGGAGAAAGCGTTCGAGGGAGGCACCCGCGCGTTCCTTTCTGGAGGGCAAGGCGGCGGATCGTATCGACGCGAACGCGCCCCGGCAAACGCCCGGAACGCGTGCGAAAAGAAGGCGGAATGACCGAGGTTGGGCGGTGTAGCGCGTGCGTTCAGGCCAACGTCGCGCAAGCTGGCGACTTCGTGCGGCCCCGCGCCGGCGCGGGGCCGACGCAAGTTGTCCGGCTGCCGTCACAGATGGCGAAGGAATGTCCGCTTTTCAGGGTGTGCGGTGGGTGGACTCCGCTTTTCGGACAGAAGATATGGCGGGTATTCGCAACCGGCTTCAGCCGCGCTTCTCGGCGTTGCGCTTGTGTGTGGCGGCGCCCTTCTTCGCGGAGGCCGAGCGTTCGGCGGCGGTGCGGTTCGCCGCGGCGGCGCCACCGAGGCGCCCGCCCTTGCGCGAGGGCCGGTGGTTCTCGGCCTTGCCGCGGCCCGCACCGCTCTTCTTGCCGCCGCCGGTCTCGGCATTCACCGTGGCCCAGGCACGGCGCTCGGCCTCGCCCTTGGCCACGCCGCGGTGCTCGTAGCCTGCCTCGATGTGCTCGGCCTTGCGTTTCTGCTTGTCCGTGTAGGACGACTTGTCGCCTCGTGGCATGTCTGCGCTCCTTCAATCAAAAGGGATGAAAGAAGCCTTCATGCTGGCCGCCTGTGAGCCGCCACGGGTCGGAAGAGGCAGGCGCTGCGCGTCAGCGCAGTCTGTCGTGCGGGCTCAGGCCGACAACACGTTCGCGAGGTCGGTCTTCAGGGCCGTGGCGCGTTCCGGCGCCCGCGCGAGCCCCGCCTCGACCAGCGCCTGTGCCCGTGCGCGGTCGCCCAGGTGCATCGCGATCCGTGCGAAGTGCAAGGCGGTGCGCGCATGGATCTGGTGCGGGTCGGTCTCGCGCAGCATCTGTTCGAAGCTCTGCGGATAGCTGCCATGCCGAGCGAAGAAGGCACGCCCCGGCCCTTCCCACTCGCTCACGATGAATTCGACGTTTTCTTCGGCCTCTTCTTTCGTCGCGCCATAGGTCCATCCGAACGCGGCGCCGGGCGGTGGGTCCAGGCGGTCGCGGAACACGCAGTGCGATTCTTCGAGCGCCTCGGGCGCCACCGGCGTTCCGCCCTCGGGCGGCAGGAAGTCCAGGTGCGCGCCGAGGTTCAGGTAGCAGGCCTTGCCGCCGCTCGCACCCTGCACGTTGAACACGTGGATCACCGGCCCGTCGATGCGCCGCAGCGTCTGGCCCGAACCCTGGAAGCCTTCGGCCTTGAGCACGGGAAAGAGGTGGTGCGTGAGCAGCTTGAGGAAGGTGGTGCGGTTCATGGCGCGCAGGGTCTCCGGGTACGCAAGGTGATCGAATAACGCAGGCCCTCGGTCGGGGCGATGGCATGTTGCCATGCCCAGCGCGCCGGCCCGCGCAGCAGGTACACGGAGCGCGGCTCGATGAGGAATTCGAGCGCGGCCGGCCCCGACGCGGGTGCGCCGGGCACGTAGGGCCTGAACTGCATCACCGCGTCGCCGTGCAGCGAGACGCCCACGATGTCCTCGAAGTCGGGCACGTCGCGGTGCCAGCCCAGCGGCGTGCCGGGGCGGTACTCGGCGATCAGCACGTGGGTGAGGTCTTCGGGCGCCAGGCCGGCCCACGCGGCGGCCTTTGCGCGCAGCGGGTGCAGCGCCTCGGGCAGCGGCGCGCCGGGCTTGAGGCGGTTGGTGTCGAAGTCGTAGCTGCCGCCGAAGCTGGTGCCGCGCCGGCGGGCGGTGTATTCCTTGTAGCGCATCTCCTTGAGCGGCAGGCCCTGCACGATGCGCAGCAGGCCGGCCTCCTCCTCGCGCGACAGGAACCCGGCTTCGTAGCGCAGGCCCTCGATGGCCGCCACGGGCGCCTCGCCGAACAGGTCGGGCTGGCCGGCGTGCTCAAGGCGTCGGGTGGCGCGCATCGTCTTCCCCGGCCTCCCCGGCCAGTTGCACATGCCACCAGCGCGGCAGCAGCTCGCGGATCTCCGCGCGCGCAAAGCGGTCGTCGAGCAGGTGCAGCACGCCCGTGTCGGCCTCGGTGCGGATCACGCGGCCGGCGGCCTGCACCACCTTCTGCAGGCCCGGGTAGAGGTAGGTGTACTCGTAGCCCTTGCCGAAGCGCGACTGCATGCGCTCGCGCGTGATCTCGTTGAGTTCGTTGTACTGGGGCAGCCCCAGGCTCGCAACGAAGGCGCCGATGAGCCGGCTGCCCGGCAGGTCGATGCCTTCGCCGAACGCGCCGCCGAGCACGGCGAAGCCGATGCCCTGCCCGCCTTCTTCGAAGCGCGCGACGAAATCGTGGCGGTCGGTTTCGCGCATGCCGCGCGTCTGCGTCCACACGGGCACGCCGGGGTGGCGCAGCGAGAACGCGGCGCAGGCCTTGTCCAGGTAGTCGAAGCTGCTGAAGAAGGCCAGGTAGTTGCCGGGCAGGCGTTCGAACTGCGCGCCGATGATGTCCGTCACATGGCGCAGCGAGCCGGCGCGGTCGCGAAAGCGCGTGGAGACGCCGGTCGCCACCTCGACGCGCAGTTGCTGGCCGCGAAACGGCGATTCGACGTCGAGCAGCGCCGTGTCTTCGGGCAGGCCGAGCGCATCGCGGTAGAACGCGAACGGCGCGAGCGTGCCCGAGAAGCAGGTGACCGACACCGCGTCCGCGAAGCGGCCTTCGAGGAAGGGCCCCGGCACGAGGTTGCGGATGGCCAGGCCGCGCTGCTCCTGCGTGGCGCCCAGCGTGCGTTCGAACACCGAGTGGTCGTCGAAGACCTCGGCCAGCCGCGCGAAGTGCAGCGCGTCGAAGAAGAAGCGCTGCAGCGGCCCCTGCGCCGCATCGGGCGTGGCGGCGAAGTGCTCGGCCATCGCGGTGTTGGCGGCCTGCAGGGTGCGCAGGAAGCGCTCGGGGATCTCGTCGGCGGTGTCGTAGCCGGCGGTCTGCGCCTGCTGCAGCGTGTCCCATTCGCGGAACAGCCGCGCCAGCGGGCCGCGCACGGCCGCGGGTGCGGCGCGGTGCGCTTCTTCCAGCGCCGCGCCTTCGAGCTTCGCGGTGTACATGCCGCGTGCGCGCTCCAGCAGGTTGTGGGCCTCGTCGACCAGCACGGCGACGCGCCAGCCGGCGTCCTTCATGCTGGCGAAGAGGAAGGCGCTGCTGTCGAAGTAGTAGTTGTAGTCGCCCACGACGACGTCGCTCCAGTGCGTCATTTCCTGCGCCAGGAAATAGGGGCACACCTCGTGCGCGAGCGCGACCCGCCGCAGCGCCTCGCGGTCGAGCCAGCCCACCTGCGCGGCCTCGGCGCGCGCGGCCGGCAGGCGGTCGTAGAAGCCGCGTGCCAGCGGGCAGGCCTCGCCGTGGCAGGCGCGGTCGGGGTACTCGCAGACCTTCTCGCGGGCCGCGAGCTCGAGCACGCGCGGCCGGTGCGCGCCGCCCTGTCCCAGCACGCGCAAGGCGTCCAGCGCCACAGGCCGGCCCGAGGTCTTGGCGGTGAGGAAGAACACCTTGTCGAGCTTGTGCGCCGCGCGCGCCTTGAGCAGCGGAAAGAGCGTGGCCAGCGTCTTGCCGATGCCCGTGGGCGCCTGCGCCAGCAGGCAGCGCCCGCCCACGGCGGCTCGGTAGACCGCCTCGGCCAGTTCGCGCTGGCCGGTGCGGAAGTCGGCGTGGGGAAACTCCAGCCGTGCCAGCGCGTCGTCGAGCGCGCCGCGGTGCGCGGCCTCGCGCTGCGCCCAGTCGCTGTAGCAGGCGCACAGGGTCTCGAAGTGCGTGCGCAGGGTGTCGCGCGTGTGCTGCTCTTCGAGCACCGTCTCGTCGCCGCTGGCCAGGTCGAGGTAGACCAGCGCGACGGTCAGGCTCTCGTGCCCTTCCTGTTCGCACAGCATCCAGCCGTAGCAGCGCACCTGGGCCCAGTGCAGCGCGCGGTGGTTGGCGCGGATGGCGTCGAAGTCGCCGCGGAAGGTCTTGATTTCTTCCACCCGCGCCTGCGCGGGGTCGTAGCCGTCGGCCCGGCCGCGCACGCGCAGCGTGCCGCAGGTGGTGGCCAGCGGCACCTCGCTCTGGTAGTCGCCGCCGCGCCGGGCCTGCACCAGCGCGTGGCCGGCCATGCCTTCGAACGCGCTGGGCGCAGGCACGAAGCGCAGGTCGAGATCGCCCGCTTTCGCGCCGAAGGCGCACAAGGCCTTGACGGACACGACGTGCGCCGCCGAAACGGCGGCTGACGGAGCGGAATGGAGGTCGGAAGGCATGCTGCCGATACTGGATGAAATCACAGTATAGCGAGCGCCGAATGCGGCAATACGTCACACAAATCGGTATCGAGGCCTTCTCCGACAGGTCAAATGATCTTTTTCGGCAAGACTTGACAAGTTTTGCTTACAAATGCATTCATGAAAACTCCCTCCGCGATCGACCCCGTCGAATTCGACCGCCTGCTCAGCCGCAACCTCAAGCTGCCGCTGCTGGGCGGACTGATCGGCGCCGTGGCGTTCGTCGCGCTGATCCTGTATCTGCTGACGAGCCTGAGCTGGGTCGAGCACACCGACCAGGTCACGCGCGCCGCCAGCGAACTGCAACGCCGTTCCATCGACATGGAAACGGGCATGCGCGGTTTCCTGATCACCGGCGAGGAGAGTTTTCTCGAGCCCTACCAGTCCGCCCTGCCGCGCCTGAAGGCCGACACCGACGCGCTGCGCCGCCAGGTGTCGGACAACCGCCAGCAGGTGGAGCGCGTCGACCGCATCGTCGGCCTGCAGGAGTCGTGGCTGACCTTCGCACGGGAAATGATCGAGGCGCGGCGCAACGGCGTCGATCCGCAGGCCACCGTCCGGCTGGGCCGCGGCAAGCGCCTAACCGACGACCTGCGCGCCGAGTTCACGGCCTTCATGGACACCGAGCAGACGCTGCGCTTCCAGCGCAACACCGAAGCCAACCGCACGAGCTGGTGGGTGGTCGGGCTGTTCCTTCTGTTCACGCTGGTGTACTCGGGCCTGGTGGCGTTCTTCGGTCGCCGCCAGCTGATGCGCCTGTCCGACAGCTACGACGTGGTGCTGGGCGAACAGGCGGCGCACGCCGAGCGCCTGTCGCAGGAGGCCTGGCTGCGCAATGCGCAGACCGAGCTGGTGGGCGAGCTGGTCGGCGAACTCAGTGCGCCGGACATGGGCCGCAAGATCCTGGCGTTCTTCTCGCGCCACCTCGGCAGCTCGGTCGGCGCGCTCTATGTGCGCGAGCGCCACGGCCCGCTGCGTCGCGCCGCGAGCTACGGTTTCTCCAGCGAGGCCGAAGCCTCGCCGCAGGTGTTCTCCCCCACCGAAAGCCTGATCGGCCAGGCGGCGGCCGAGCAGCGCCGCATGCTGATCGACCCGGTGCAGGCAGACTACCTGAAGGTCAACTCCGGCCTCGGCGAGATGGCGCCCAAGGCCGTGCTGCTGCTGCCGGTGGCGGCCGATGGCGCCGTCAACGGCGTGCTCGAACTCGGCCTGCCGGGCACGCCCGACGCGCGCAGCGAGCAGCTGTTCGACCTCGTGGCCGACGACATCGGCACCTCGCTCGCGGCGGCGCGCTACCGCGAGCAATTGCAGGACGTGCTGGCCGAGACCCAGCAGCTCAACGAGGAACTGCAGGTGCAGCAGGAAGAGCTGCGCACCGCCAACGAAGAGCTCGAAGAACAGTCGCGCGCCCTGCGCGCCTCGCAGGCCATGCTGGAGAACCAGCAAGCCGAGCTGGAACAGACCAACAGCCAGCTGTCGGAACGCACCGAAGCGCTCGACCAGCGCAACACCGCCCTGCGCCGCGTGCAGCGCGACCTGGAAGACCGCGCCGACGAGCTGCAGCGCGCCAGCCGCTACAAGTCGGAGTTCCTGGCGAACATGTCGCACGAGCTGCGCACGCCGCTGAACAGCGCGCTCATCCTGGCCAAGCTGCTGGGCGACAACCCGCAGGGCAACCTGTCGCTGGAGCAGGTGAAGTTCGCGGAATCGATCTACGCCTCGGGCAACGACCTGCTGGTGCTGATCAACGACATCCTGGACATCGCCAAGGTCGAGGCCGGCAAGCTCGAACTGGTACCTGAAGAGGTGCCGCTCGACAAGCTGGCCCAGAGCCTGGAAAGCACCTTCCGCCCGCTCGCGACCGACAAGAACCTGGAGTTCCGACTGGAGCTGCGGCCCGACGCGCCGGCCCTGCTGGTCACCGACCGGCAGCGCGTGGAGCAGATCCTGAAGAACCTGCTGTCGAACGCGATCAAGTTCACCGAGCGCGGCGAAGTGGCGCTCACGGTGTCGGCCACGGCCGACGGCGGCGCGGCCTTTGCGGTGCACGACTCGGGCATCGGCATCGACCCGCAGCAGCACGAGCTGATCTTCGAGGCCTTCCGCCAGGCCGACGGCACCACCAGCCGGCGCTACGGCGGCACAGGGCTGGGCCTGTCGATCTCGCGCGACCTCACGCAGCTGCTGGGCGGCTCGCTGACGGTGAAGAGCGAAGCCGGCCAGGGCAGCACCTTCACGCTGCAGCTGCCGCCGCGCGCGCCGCAGACGATGCCGGCGCCGGCCGTGCCGGTGGGCACGCTGCGTTCGGTGTCGACGTCTTCGCATGCGCCCGCTGTGCTGTCGCCGCCGCCGCTCGCGCCCCCTGCCCCCGCGCCCGTGGTGCCGGCCCCGCGCTTCGCGGACGACCGCTCGATTCCGCGCGACCAGGTGCGCCGCGTGCTGGTCATCGAGGACGAGCCGCAGTTCGCCCACATCCTGTACGACCTGGCGCACGAGCTGGGCTATCGCTGCCTGGTGGCGCACGGCGCGGCCGACGGCTTCGAGCTGGCCACGCAGTTCGTGCCCGACGCGATCCTGCTGGACATGCGCCTGCCCGACAGCACCGGCCTGGACGTGCTGCAAAAGCTCAAGGACTCGCCGCACACGCGCCACATCCCGATCCACGTGGTCTCGGCCGCCGACAACGCGCAGGCCGCGGCGCTGCACATGGGCGCCATCGGCTTCGCGCTGAAGCCGGCCACGCGCGAGGAGCTGACCAAGGTGTTCGGCCGGCTGGAAGAAAAGCTCACGCAGAAGGTCAAGGTCGTGCTGCTGGTGGAAGACGACGCCTTGCAGCGCGAGAGCGTGATCCGGCTGATCGGCGACGACGACATCGAGATCGTCGCCGTCGGCTCCGGCGAAGAGGCGCTGGCGCTGCTGCGCACGCGCGTGTTCGACTGCATGATCACCGACCTGCGGCTGCCCGACATGCAGGGCAGCGACCTGCTCAAGGCCATGGCCGCGGAAGAGATCGTGTCGTTCCCGCCGGTCATCGTCTACACCGGGCGCAACCTCACGCGCGACGAAGAAACCGAGCTGCAGCGCTACTCGCGCTCGATCATCATCAAGGGCGCGCGCTCGCCCGAGCGGCTGCTCGACGAGGTGACGCTGTTCCTGCACAAGGTGGAGGCCTCGCTGTCCAGCGAACGCCAGGGCATGCTGAAGACGGCGCGCGGGCGCGACCGCATCTTCGAGGGCCGCACCATCCTCCTGGTGGACGACGACGTGCGCAACATCTTCGCGCTCACCAGCGCGCTGGAGCAGCGCGGCGCCACGGTCGAGATCGGCCGCAACGGCCGCGAGGCACTGGAGCGCCTGGACCAGGTCAGCGAGATCGACCTCGTGCTGATGGACGTGATGATGCCGGAGATGGACGGCCTGGAAGCCACGCGCCACCTGCGCGCCGACCCGCGCTTCGCGAAGATGCCGGTGATCGCCATCACCGCCAAGGCCATGAAGGACGACCGCGACCAGTGCCTGGCCGCGGGCGCCAGCGACTACCTGGCCAAGCCGGTCGACCTGGAGCGCCTGTTCTCGCTGTTGCGCGTGTGGATGCCGAAGATGGAGCGCCTGTGACCCGCAAGCCCCTCCCCGCCGCGCTGCAGGACCCGGCCACCGCCCCCATGCAGCCCCAGCCGCTGAGCGACACCGAGATCGAGTTGCGCCTGCTGATGGAGGCCATCTACCTCAAGTACAGCTACGACTTCCGCAACTACACCACGGCCTCGCAGAAGCGCCGCGTGCTGTATGCGCTGGAGCAGCTCGAGCTGCCCAGCATCTCGGCGCTGCAGGACCGCGTCCTGCGCGACGCGGCGCTGTTCGGCCAGCTGCTGCAGTTCCTGACCATTCCCGTGAGCGAGATGTTCCGCGACCCGGCCTACTTCCTGGCGCTGCGCCGGCATGTGGTGCCGATCCTGCACACCTACCCGTCGGTCAAGGTGTGGGTCGCGGGCTGCAGCACGGGCGAAGAGGTGTTCTCGCTGGCCATCCTGCTGCGCGAGGAAGGCCTGCTCGAGCGCACGCAGATCTACGCCACCGACATCAACCCGGCCTCGCTCGAGAAGGCGCGCCAGGGCATCTTTCCGCTCGAGGCGATCCGCGGCTACACGGCCAACTACCAGCGCGCGGGTGGCCTGAGCGCGTTCTCCGACTACTACACGGCCGCCTACGAGGCCGCGCGCTTCGACCCCTCGCTGTGCGCCGACGTCATCTTTGCCGACCACAGCCTGGCCACCGACAGCGTGTTCGCCGAGACGCAGCTGGT
The DNA here is from genome assembly GCF_058800845.1 of Variovorax sp. GW822-FHT04E09. Lineage (NCBI taxonomy): Bacteria > Pseudomonadati > Pseudomonadota > Betaproteobacteria > Burkholderiales > Comamonadaceae > Variovorax > Variovorax sp. GW822-FHT04E09. The sequence goes on along the minus strand of NZ_JBXAMR010000001.1, from coordinate 329,812 downwards.
GTCGTGCCGCAACGTACTGATCTACTTCAACCGCCAGCTGCAGGACCGCGCGCTCGGGCTGTTCCACGAGTCGCTGTCGCACCGCGGTTTTCTCGGCCTGGGTTCGAAGGAGAGCATCGACTTCTCGGGCTACGCCGACCGCTTCGACGCCCACGCCCGCGCCGAGCGCATCTACCGCAAGGTCGCATGAAGCGCGCCGGCACGCAGCACCGTCCGTTTCCGGTTCGCCGCGTCGAGGCCGTGGTGCTCGGCGCCTCGGCCGGCGGCATCGACGCGCTCAGCGCGGTGCTCGACGGCCTGCCGGCCAGCTGGCGCATTCCGATGGCGGTGGTGCTGCACCTGCCCGAATCGCACGAGAGCCACCTGGCCGAGATCTTCGCGCAGCGCCTGCCGATTCCCGTGCACGAAGCGCTCGACAAGATGCCGCTGGTGGACGGCTGCCTGTACTTCGCGCCGCCGGGCTACCACCTGTCGATCGAGCGCGGGCGCCGCTTTTCATTGAGCTGCGAGCCGCCCGTGCTGTTCTCGCGCCCGTCCATCGACGTGCTCATGGCCTCGGCCGCCGACGCCTACGGACCCTCGGTGGCCGGCTTTCTCATGACCGGCGCCAACGAGGACGGCGCCGAAGGCCTGCTGCGCATTCACCGCGCCGGCGGACTCACCGCCGTGCAAGACCCGAAAGAAGCCCTGGTTCCCACCATGCCCCTCGCCGCCATTGCGCGCCACGCCCCCGACCACGTGCTTCGGCTGCGCGACCTGCGCATCCTGCTGCAGCTACTGGAGCCCGCCCATGCCCATTGAGGTCGAAAGCAAGCTGCTGATCGTCGACGACCTGCCCGAGAACCTGCTGGCGCTCGAGGCGCTGATTCGCGCGCCCGGACGGCTGGTGTACCGCGCCGGTTCGGCCGAAGCCGCGCTGGCGCTGCTGCTGGAACACGAATTCGCGCTCGCCATCGTCGACGTGCAGATGCCCGGCATGAACGGCTTCGAGCTGGCCGAGCTGATGCGCGGCACCGAGCGCACGCGGCACATCCCGATCATCTTCGTGAGCGCCGCCGGGCGCGAGATGAACTACGCCTTCCAGGGCTACGAAAGCGGCGCGGTCGACTTCTTGCACAAGCCGCTCGACCCGCACGCGGTGGTCAGCAAGGTGAGCGTGTTCGTCGACCTGCACCAGCACCGCAAGGCGCTGCGCCATGAAATGGAATCGCTGGCCGCCGCACACCGCAAGCAGGAAGAGCTGGTGCAGCAGCTGCAGCACACGCAGCGCGAGCTGGAGCGCGCGGTGCGCATGCGCGACGACTTCATGTCGATGGTGTCGCACGAGCTGCGCACGCCGCTGAACACGCTCTACCTGGAGGCGCAGCTGCGGCAGCTGCACCTGTCCAAGGGCAAGCTCGACAGCTTCTCGCCCGAGAAGCTGCCCACCATGATCGAGCGCGACCAGCGGCAGATCCGCAACATGGTGCGGCTCATCGACGACATGCTCGACGTGACGCGGCTGCGCCGCGACGCGCTGTCGATCCAGACCAAGCCGGTCGACCTGGCCGAGCTGGCCCGCGCCGTGGTCGACAACCTGCGCCACCAGGCCGAGGCCGCGGGCTGCACCATCAGCCTGGACGCGCCCCCGGCGCTGCGCGGCGTGTGGGACGAGTTCCGCATCGAACAGGTGCTGACCAACCTCCTGACCAACGCGCTGCGCTACGGCGGCGGCAAGCCGGTCGAGATGACGGTGCGCCAGGACGGCGACCACGCGGTCGTGCGCGTGCGCGACCAGGGCATCGGCATCTCGCCCGAGGACCACCAGCGCATCTTCGAGCAGTTCGAGCGCACCGACGTCAGCCGCAAGCACGCGGCCGGCCTGGGCCTGGGGCTGTACATCACGCACAAGATCGTGAGCCTGCATGCGGGCCGCATCGGCGTGGAGAGCACGCCCGGCCACGGCGCGCGCTTTTTCGTCGAGCTGCCGCTGCAGCCGCCGCCCGCCTCGGCCGACAGCGGGAAGTAACAAACAAGGCCTCTGTTACGGATTCCGGTAGGTGCAGCGTCGATACTGCGGGATCGCAATCAATGGATGCCGAGAGAAAACAACTGTGAATGTGCTGATCGTCGACGACAACGAGGCCGCGGCCGACCTGCTGCGGGAGCTGCTGACGCTGCAGGATCACACCGCCCGCTGCACCTACACGGCACAACAGGCGCTGGACGCAGCGGCCGGCGAGCGCTTCGATGCGGCGCTGATCGACCTCACCCTGCCCGACTTCCCTGGCACCGAGGTGGCGCGCCGGCTGCGTGCCACCGCCGCCGAAGGCACGCCGCGGCTGCTGGTGGCGATTTCCGGTTTTTCGGAACGGGACGCGGCGAATGCGGCGCCGGGCGAGGTGCTGTTCGACCACCACCTGCAAAAGCCCATCGACATCGGGGCGCTCGAGCGCATCCTCGCGCCCAGCTGACCCGGCCTTCTATCGCCCTTCAGCGCATCGCGCGGTAGCGGTAGAGGCGAAAACCGTCCTTCTGGATGAAGCCGCTGGGTTCCCAGCCGCGTGCGAGTGCACGGTCGGTGATCTGCGCCATCTGCAGGCCGATGCTGTCCTGGAGGTTGTCCCCCACGGCCAGCTCGAACTTACGGAGTTCGCCGTCCAGGGCCTCCACCGCCGCAATGGCGGCGTCGACATCGGTGAAAGGCCGAACGCTGGTCTGCATTTTTTGTCGCTCCTTCGGCACTCTGCGCGCCTGTTGAACGATGCAAGGCAAGTGTCATGCCCCGGGCCTCAACCCTCCTGCAGGCATGAAATGAATTCTTTGATCTTACAAATGTGACTGAATGTGACGTTTTCGTCAGAGTTCACGCCAAGAATTGGCATGCCTGCAAGCTTGCGGGTGGCCGGTCAATCGCGGTCGTCATCGTCGTCGTCATCGTTCGGCGCACGGTAGGGATAGCCGGGGCCGTAGTACAGGCGCCCGCGCGGCGGGACGTAGATCGGGGCCGGCCGGTAGTACACGGGCGGCGGCGGACGGTAGTAGGCCCGCGGCGGTGGCGGTTCGTAGTAGATCGGGGCCGGGTACGCATAGACGGGCGGCGGCACGTAGTACGGCGGCGCATAGACCGCGCCGGGCGTGCCGATCTGTACCGACCAGCTCGTGCGCGCGCTGGCAGCGCCCGTGGCGAGCAGCGCGCCGGCCGCGATCGCGGCAACGGCGGCCCATCTGAATACAGAAGAATCACTTGGGGAATGCATGGTGGCTCCAGGCCTGGCGCGAACGGCGCCGGCGTGGTCCTGCAACGCCACACGTCCCCGCGTGGTGCACCTCGAAGCGCACCAGCTGGTTGCCAAACGTGAACGGGATTCCCAGTCGGCCTTCAGTTCACGATGGCCCGGCGCGACAGCATCACGTCGTCGCCCGTCGTGTTGAAGGCGATGGTCGGCGCGCTGAAGTCGCTCAGCGGCGCGCCCAGGCCGATCTCGCCGCGGCCATGCAGCACGCACTCGTCGCGCCGCAGCGCGATCTCGTGGCTCGGCCCGCCGTTGCCATGGAAGCGCACCCAGGTGCCGTAGGTGCTGACGTCGATCAGCACGCAACTGCCCTGCCGCTCCTCGATGCGCGCATGCAGCCGCGACACGCGCGGGTCGTTGACCACGAACTGCGCGTCGCCCACGCGACCCAGGTGAATCGGCAGCTGGTCGATGCGGAACATCGAGCGCACGTCGAGCCATGCGAGTTCGATGCGGCCGAAGGTGGAATCGGGCAGGCGCGCCGGCAGCAGCGCGGCCGGCACGGTGAGGAAGCTGGTCAGGTCTTCCTGCCAGTCGATGCGGTGGACGATCGACATCTCGGTGCGTCCGCGGATGCTGATCGGCCCGAGGTCGCGGTGCTGAACCGCGCCTTCATGCAGTTGCTGGATCACCGCCTCGGTGACCCAGATCTGGCCGGGGCCGGCCAGGTCGCTCAGGCGCGAGGCCAGGTTGACGGCGTCGCCGAAGCAGTCGCCCTCGACCTCGACCACATCGCCGCTGGCCACGCCGATCTGCAGCGCCATGCGCAGCGGCACGGGCCAGCCGGCCAGGCGCTTCTGGTGGTAGCGCTGCAATTCGATGACCGCGTGCGTGGCGGCGGCGCCGCTGGTGAAGATGGCGAACACGCCGTCGCCGAGCGATTTCACGACCCGGCCGCCGTGGGCCTCGCACACACGTCCGATCCATTGGGTCAGCCGCGTCACGGTCTCGGTGGCACGTGCATTCCCCATGGCCTCGAAGACCCTGGTACTTCCGGTCAAGTCCGCGAAAACGACTGTGGAATTGACACCCATACTGTTTTTTCTTGGCGGCAAGCGCTGGTTATGTTGCTCTGGACCTTTCGCCGCTCCTGCGAGAAGTTTCCCCGACATGCGCCTTCACATGCAAGGAACGATCCGCAGAAGCTTCTTGTTGACGCTGCATCGACTGGGCCAGCTTGGCGCATCGTGCAGATGAATGCCAAAGTTTTTTAATACTTTTGCGCTCAAAATTCAAATGACAACAAAAGAGACCGCTAAAGCTTGTTGTTTGCAAACAAGAAACGGTGTTTCACATCTTGTGTCCCGGCGAACTGAGGCTTAAGGTAGCGACCGTCTCAGCTCCCGGCAATACGCTTTTCGTGACATGCTGCTCTTTCGCCGCCTTTTTCAGCTCCTGAACGTACCCGGCCTGGGCTCGCGGCAGGTTGCGGAAAGTCAGCTCGGGCGCATCCGCACGGCGATGCTGTCGGTGCTCCAGGGGCGCGGTGGCCAATCGATCCAGCGCGTCAGCCAACGCGTGCGCTTTGCGGTCGATGTCGAGACCCTCTGGTACCTGCGTCAGGACGTGATGGTCGCGCTGAGCGCCATCGACGGCGAATCGGCCGCGCGGCGCCAGATGAAAGAAATCAACAGCATGTTCAAGGGCGGCCTGCCCGGCTCGATGGGCCCGCGCGTCCATCAGCGTTTCACCAACCAGTGATGTCCTGATCGGCCGGCATCGCAGCGCGGCACCGGTGGCCGCGTGCGTGCTGGCTCAATGGTCGTGGCCGTGATGGTCGTGACCGTGGTGATCATGGTCATGGTGGCCGTGCCGATGGCCCCACACCAGGAACACGTCGCGCCCCTCGGCGGCCAGCGCCACCTTCGCACCCACCGGCAGCAGCACCTTGGTCTGCACATGCCCGAACGGCAGGCCGGCAATGACCTGCACCTTCTTCAGGCTGGCGCGCAGCCGGTCGATCACCGTGTTCATGCCGAAGCCGCGGTCGTAGCCGGCGATGTTGCGCACGCCCGTGAACTGGCCGAACACGACGGCCTTCTGGCGCGCCAGCACGCCCGCGAGCTTCAGCTGGTCGAGCATGCGTTCGATGCGGTACGGGTGTTCGTTGGTGTCTTCGATGAAGAGCACGCCCTTGTCGACCACCGGGAAGTACGGCGTGCCCAGCAGGCTGGTCAGCACGCAGAGGTTGCCGCCCCAGAGCACGGCGTCTTCGACGGGCTTGACCTTGAGCTCGGCGTCGCGCGCCGGCATGCGCCAGCCGGTGCCCTCTCCCTGCCCGCTCAACAGGTCGTCGAAGCAGGCTTCCATGATGTCGTCGGCGCCGCCTTCGGCGCCGAAGTCTTCGCCGACCGCAGGGCCGGACCAGGTGACGGCGCCGTTCTTGGCCAGCAGTGCGTTCTGCAGGGCCGTGAAGTCGCTGCAGCCGACGAACTCAGTGCCCTTGTCGATGGCCTTGGCCAGCGCCTTGTACGGCAGCGCGTCGAGGATGCGCGTGAGGCCGTAGCCGCCGCGCGCGATCAGCGCCACGTCGGCGCCGCTGGCGGCCGCGCGCGAGATGGCGGCGAGCCGGGTGGCGTCGTCGCCCGCGAAACGCTGGTACGCCGAGAGCGCGGCTTCATCGACTTCGACTTCATGGCCCAGGGCCTTCAGCCGCGCCACACCGCGCCGGAAGGCGGCCTTGTCGCGGATGGCACTGGAGGGGGAATAGATGTAGATATGTTTGGACGTCACGTCGTCGAGTATCCCATTGCGTCCCGGATCTGCCGGGCCAGGGGGGCGGCCTGCGCGGCCGTAGGCCCGCCCGATGCCGCACGCGGACCGAGCGCGCGCAGCGCGGCTTCGTAGCCCCGGTCGGGGAACGGCGCGCGCCAGGCGTCCTTGGCGCGCACGCCGCTGTCGGGTGCGGCGAGTGTCGCGGTGAAGCGGCCTGGTGCCGCCGCTTGCAGCAGCGCCGCCAGTTCGCCGCCCGCCGCGCTGTGGACCAGCGCGAGCGGTTCGGGATGGACCTGGTCGAGCCACGTCAGCAGCACGTCGCGGTGCCATTCGAGCCGGTGCGTGGCTTCGCGCTTGGGCTTGTCGCTCTTGCCGAAACCGATCAGGTCGGGCACCAGCGTGCGCAGGCCGGGCGTGCCGACGAGGTGGCGGAAGAAGTAGCCCCACTCGCCCGGGCCATGCAGGCACAGGCAATCGGCCACGCGGCTGTCGCTGCCGGCCAGGCCGGTCTCGTCGACCCAGTGCAGGCGCCAGCCTTGCAAGATTGGCAAGTCCTGGGCGTGATGCGGCGCGAAGTCGAAATCGGTGAGCGCTGCAAAGCGTTCGTTGGGCGTGCGCAAGGCATCGTCGCGCAGCGGCTCGGCTTGCGCGCGTGCGACGCTGCGGCGTTGCTGGAAGAAGCGCTGCAGCAATGCGCTGCAGTCGTCGGCCAACACGCCGCCCTGCACGCGCGTGTGATGGTTCAGCTTCGGCTCGGCGAAGAGATCGAGCACCGAGCCCGCGGCGCCGGTCTTGGGGTCGGCGGCGCCGAACACCACGCGCGCCAACCGCGAATGCAGCATCGCGCCCGCGCACATCGCGCAGGGCTCGAGCGTGACGAAGAGCTCGCAGCCGTCGAGCCGGTAGTTGCCGAGCGCGGCGGCGCCAGCGCGCAATGCGTTGATCTCGGCATGTGCGCTCGGGTCGTGCTGCGCCACGGGCGTGTTGCGGCCGGTCGCGATGACCTGTCCGTCCTTCACCAGCACCGCGCCCACGGGCACCTCGCCCGCGTCGGCCGCGCGCTGCGCTTCCTGCAGCGCGAGCGCCATCCAGTGCGCGTCCGATGTCGATGCGGCCGGCTCAGTTGTCATCGGGCATCTTGCGGGCCTGGGCCGCGGCGTCGAGGGCGTCCTTGACCTGTTGCTGGACCTGCTGCGCCTGCGTGCGCGCATCGACAGCCGCCGGCGCAGATGCGCCAGGTGCGGCCGGTTGTTTGGCGATGGCGGTGCGCGACAGCTGCTGCTTCGCCAGCAGCCCGACGACCACCAGCGCGAGCACGAGGCCGATCAAACCGAACATCCGCATCTCAGCGCGCCTCCGGTGCGACGGCCATGCCGAGCCGGTCCATCCACACGGCCAGCGCCTGCTCGTCGGCCGAGCCCGCGCGATAGACCTCGCGCATCGCCGCATGCGATTCGGGCCGGTGCTGGTTGAGCTTGATCTTGCATTGCAGCGCCGTCACGTGCAGCTCGAAGCCCATGATGCCGGCCAGCATCTTGCGCTGGAACTCCTCGCCGAGGTCCTTCCATTGCTGGGCGTAGGCCGGCTCGTGGTCGCCGATGAGCTTCTTGAGCAGCGCGTCCTTGGCCTCGGGCGTCTCGACGAGCCGGGCTTCGACGGTGCAATGGACCGCGAGGTAGTTCCATGTCGGCACCCGCGCCAGGTCGGGATAGACCGAAGGCGACAGGTAGGCGTGCGGCCCCTGGAACACCACCACCGCGCGCGGCCGCGCCTGCAGGTAGCGCCAGTGCGGGTTGGGCTTGGCGCAGTGCCCCAGCAGCACCAGCGCATCGCCCTCTCGCGGCTCGGCCACGATGGGCAGATGGGTGACGAAGGGCAAGCCCTCGTCGTTATTCGAGATCAGGTTGGCAAAGGGATGCGCGCGCATCAGGCCCAGCGCGACGGCCGGGTCCTTGGCGTTGAACTGCGGAGGCATGTACATGGGGCGGGTTCCTCGTGGGGAGGTCCGATTGTCCCCGAGTCGCCCCCGGCTTGCGGTGCGGCAGGCTACTTGGCGCGTGCCGCTTCGAGCTGCTTCACCATCGCGGTGTAGCCACGCGCCTTGGCGAGCTGCAGCGGCGTGAGGCCCTGGCGGTCGGCCAGTTGCAGGTTGGCGCCGCCGGCGATCAGCGCGGCCAGCGTGCGCTGGTGGCGGGCGCCACCGTCGCCGAGCACGATCGATTCGATCACCGCCGTCCAGTGCAGGTTGTTCACGTGGTCCAGCGGCGCACCGGCCGCGACCAGCCGGCGCACGACCTCGTCGTGCCCCAGGTGCGCGGCGGCGATCAAGGCGGTGCCGTCGTAGCGGCTGGTGACCTGCCCGGGCTTGGCGCCCAGTTGCAGCAACAGCGTGAGCGTGGTCACGTCGTCGGCCACGGACGCGATGGTCACGGCGTCGTAGCGGTCGTCTTCGAGCAGGTCGATGTTCGCGCCCGCCTTGGCGAGCAGCGTCACGGCGTCGCGCTGGCGCGCATAGGTGGCGACCTGCAGCGGCGTGCGGCCGCGCGCGTCGCGCACATCGAGGCTGGCGCCGGAGGCGATCAGGCTCTTGAGCTTGGGCAGGTCGCCGTGCCAGGCGGCGCGGTGCAGGCCTTCGTAGGCCAGCACTTCGGCAGCCAGCGGCGGCACCTGGGCCGCCGCGCCGGGCGCGGCGCTCCAGCCGATCGCGGCGGCGAGCACCGCCGACCAGAGACCGCGCGCCGTCATCAGAGCTGGCCCTTGACCTTCTCGAGCGCGGCGTTGGCGCACTGCTCGTCGAGGTGGCCGCCGGGCGCACCGCCCACGCCCACGGCGCCGATCACTTCGTTGCCCGACTTGATCGGCACGCCGCCGCCCAGCAGCAGGAAGCCCGGCAGGTAGACGAGGTTGGCGGCGCCGGGGTTCTTCTGGGCGCCTTCCATCATGGCTTGCGTGGGGCTCTTGGCCGAAGCCGAGGTCCAGGCCTTGCGTTCGCTCGACGACAGCGTGTGCGGGCCGGCGTTGTCGGCGCGCTGCACGGCGCGCACGGTGCCGGCGCGGTCGACCACGGTGGCGGCCACGTTGTAGCCGTTGGCGGCGCAGGCAGCCACGGTTTCTGCGGCGATCTGGTTGGCCAGCGCGAGCGAGATGTTCTTCTCGGTGCGAACAGCGGGGGCCGGCGTCTGGGCCTGGGCGACGGAAGCAGCGAGCAGAACGGCGAGGCCGCCAACGCGGATGATCGATTGCATGTGTTGTTTCTCCAGTGATGAGAGGGTTCGTGCCGGCCTGTGCCGACCACGGTGTCACTGTAAAAAATAAGGTCCGCTGCAACCATTCGTACGGCTACGCCCGGCCCTCCGTAGAACTACGGAGCGCCCTCTTCTCCTACATCCGACGCCAGCACGGCGTAGCGCCGGATCAGCTGCGCGAGCGAGTCGCAATCGAGCTTGGCGAACAGGTTGGCGCGGTGGGTCTCGACGGTGCGCGGCGACAGCGCCAGCACGCGTGCGATCTCCTTGTTGGTGAGCCCCTGCACGATGAAGGCCAGCACCTCGCGCTCGCGCTCCGACAGCTGCGCCACCCGCTCGCGCGCGGCGTTGTCGGCCTGCGATCGCTCGCGCGTGCGCACATGCTGGCGCACGGCCTGCTGCAGGGCTTCGAGCAGCTGCTCGTCGTCCACCGGCTTCTCCAGGAACTCGGCCGCGCCGGCCTTGAAGGCGCGGCGGCACATCTCGACCGTGCCGTGGCCGGTCAGCATGATCACGGGCTGGTCGACGCCCTGCGCCACCAGCCGGTCGAGCACCGTGAGGCCGCTGATGCCGGGCATGCGCACGTCCAGCACGATGGCGCCGACGCTCGCGCGATCGAAGCCGTCGATGAAGGCCTGCGGATCGGCCCAGCCCTGCACGCGCAGGCCGACCGTGCCGATCAGCAGCGAGAGGCTGTCGCGCACGGCCTGGTCGTCGTCGATCAGGTGGATCAGGGGCGATTGGGGCTGGTCGGCAGTGGCGGTCAACGTGTTCATGTCGAGGGTGCCACCAGCGGCAGCAGCAAGGTGAAGCGCGCGCCACGCGGCGAGGCGTTGGCGGCGCTCAGGCTGCCGCCCATGCCGCTGACCAGCGTTTCGCTCAGGCTCAGGCCGAGGCCCAGGCCGCCTTCGCGCGTGCTGAAGAAAGGTTCGAACAGGCGCGGCAGCGCCTCGGGCGCGATGCCGCGGCCGTTGTCGGTGACGGTCAGCACGCCCTCCTCGCCGTTGCGACCGACCGAGACCACGAGGCGCCGCTCGGCCGCGGGCACGAGGTCCAGCGCCTGCATCGCGTTCATGAGCAGGTTGTGCACGATCTGCTCCAGCGCCACGGCCTCGGCCTGCACGCGCACAGGCGCCTGCGCGCTGGCATCGAACTGGGCCGCCACGCCGTGGCGCGCGAACTCGGGCGCCAGCAGGTGCATGGCGCTGCGCACCACCTCCTGCAACACCAGCGGCTTCACGTCGCCGCCGGCCTCGGGGCGTTCGATGACGCGGCGCAGGCGGCCGACCACGCCGGAGGCACGGCGGGCCTGCTCGACGGCCTGCCCCATCGCGTCGCGCGCGGTGGCGAGGTCGGGCGGGTCGTCGTCGAGCAGGCGGCGCGCGGCCTGGGCGTTGGCCAGCACGGCCGTGAGCGGTTGGTTGAGCTCGTGCGCCAGCCCGGCCGACAGCTCGCCCAGCGCATTGAGGCGCGCCACCTGGCCCAGGCGCAGCAGCTCCTCGGCGCGGCGCCGCGCGACGCGCTGGCGCTGCGCGGCCCACAGGCCCGCCAGCAACAGCGCCATCGCCACCGCCCAGCCGCCGATGGTGCGCCACGGCAGCTCGGCCCAGCCGACCTGGCGCTCGGCCACCAGCTCGAAAGGCTGGCTCGGCGACGCCAGTTCCTTGCTCAGGCTGTAGCGCCAGCCATGCGCGGCCGATTGGCCGTGTTGCAGCACCAGTTGCTGGCCGTCGCGCTGCAGGACCAGTCGCACGGGACTGCGCTGCGGGTTCATCGGCCAGTCGCGCCAGGGCACCGAGCCGACGAGGTCGATCTCGAGCGCGTAGCTCAGCGGCTCCGAGCCGATCACGAGCTGGTAGCGGCCGTGCGCCAGGTCGAGCACGGCCAGGTCGGCGCGGCGCTCGGCACGCGAGCGGGCCTCGGCGGCGGCCAGCGCGTCGGCGTGTTCGGCATCGGGCCAGGACTCATCGGCCGCGCGCCGCTGCACGCGCAGGATCGACGAGTACACCGACGGCAGGCGCCGCTCGGGGTAGTCGGCACCGGCGTTGGGCTCCAGCAAGGCGAGCGTGGCCAGCACGGCGTCGTACTGCACCACCTGCTGGCTCATGAGGCGGTGCGCGATGCGCGCGTCGGTCTCAAAATCCTGCTGGAGCCGGGTCAGCTCGGCGCGCGCGAACCACACGGCGCCGGCGGCCGTGAGCACCACCCAAGCCAGCCACCAACCGCCCCGCGTACGCAACCACTGTGTCATGGCGCGGATTGTGCCCGGCGCCGACGGGCCTCCCCGCTTGGCCGAAAATGCCAACCCAGACATGGCTGACGTGCAGGACTCCCTCTTTTCCGACCTCCCCGAACTTCCGCGCCCGGCCGAAGCGGCCGACGCGCCGGCGCCTTCGCCGAAGAAGCCGCGCGGCGCCACCGTGAAGCCGGTGGCCCCCGACGCGGCGCTGGTCGCCCTCGCCGCCGAGTTGCCGCCGCAGCTGCGCCTGGGCACCTCGTCGTGGAGCTATCCGGGCTGGGCCGGCCTGGTCTGGGACGGCGACTATGCCGAAACCGTGCTCTCGAAGAACGGCCTGTCGGCGCTCGCCCAGCACCCGCTGCTGCGCACCGTGAGCCTGGACCGCAACTTCTACCGCGCCCTCACCGCCAGCCAGTACGCGCGCTACGCGGCCATGGTGCCGGACGACTTCCGCTTCGTCGTGAAGGCCCCGAGCCTCGTGACCGACGCCACCGTGCGCGACGAAAGCGGCCGTGGCACGCAAGCCAACCCGGTGTTCCTGAGCCATGAGATCGCGCTGCAGGAGTTCGTGCAGCCGGCGCTCGACGGGCTGGGCCACCGCATCGGCGCGCTGGTGTTCCAGCTGAGCCCGATCCCCGCGCACCTGCTGGCCGACCAGCCCGCGCTGATCGCCCGCATCGGCGCGATGCTGGCGGCAATGCCCGACCTGAAGCCGATCGCGCCCGACGCCGTGCTCGCGGTCGAGGTGCGCGACCCGCAGCTGCTGTGCCCCGCCTTCGCCGACATGCTGCGCAGCGTGGGCGCGACCTTCTGCATGGGCCTGCACGCGAAGATGCCGCCCATCGAAGACCAGCTGCCGATGCTGCGCGCCCTGTGGCCCGGGCCGCTGGTGTGCCGATGGAACCTGCACCGCCGCCACGGCCGCTTCGGCTACGAAGACGCCGAAAAACTGTACGGCCCCTTCGACAAGGTGCTCGACCCCGACCCCGAAACCCGCGCCGCGCTGGCCAAGGTGATCGCCGGCACCACGGGCGCCGGACAGAACGCCTTCGTCACCGTGAGCAACAACGCCGAAGGCTGCGCGCCGCTGACCATCGCCTCGCTGGCGCAGGACATCGTCGACCGGATCTCCCGCTAGGACGCACGCCATGCCTTCGATCTCGTTCCGGCCCCTGCAATCCACGGATTTCGCGATGCTCCACGAGTGGCTGTGCCGCCCGCACGTGGCCGAATGGTGGACGCCGGTGCCGACGCTCGCCGAGGTCGAGGCCGACTTCACGCCGATGCTGGCGCCTGACTCGCCCGACCGCGGCTACATCGCACTGCGCGACGGGCGGCCCTTGGGATTCATCCAGTCGTACGTCGTGATGGGTTCGGGCGACGGCTGGTGGGAAAACGAACGCGACCCGGGCGCGCGCGGCATCGACCAGTTCCTGGCGCAGGCGGACCAGCTGGATCGCGGGCTCGGCAGCGCGATGGTCCGCGCCTTCACGAACCAGCTGTTCGCCGACCCGGCGGTGACGCGCATCCAGACAGATCCGTCGCCGCGCAACGCCCGCGCGATCCGCAGCTACGCCAAGGCCGGCTTCCGCGCGCTCGGCGAAGTGGTCACGCCCGACGGGCCCGCGCTGCTGATGGTGCGCGAGCGCGGCGACTAAGTCGAAGACTGTGTCGCGTCGAGGTCGCACCACATGTGGACCTTCGACGAGAACGCGCTATCGAGCACGGTGGCCATCGGCTCGACGCCAAAGACCTGGAAGCCGCAGCGCTCGTACAGCGCCTGCGCCGGGCGATTGCCTTCGGTCACCGTCAGCTGCACCACGCGCACGCCGTCGAGCGCGCGTGCATGCGCGAGCAAGGCCCGCACGAGTTGTCGCCCGGCGCCCGCGCGCCGCGCCGATTCCGCCACCACCATGCCGAACAAGCTCGTCTTGTGCCGCGTGCGCTGCCGCGATTCGCGGCCCAGCCCCGCCGCGCCGATCAGCGCGCCGGCGACATCGAAAGCGCCGTACACCACCTCGGCAGCGTCGGCGTCCGTGCGCAGGCGGGCCTCCCACCACGTCGGCGGCATGCGGGCGCGCTCTTCGACCGTGGAGGTGAAGGCTTCGGGGTGCCGCGCGTAGGCGTCGAGCATCAGCGCGCGGTAGGCCGGCGCATCGGCGGGAACCAGACGGCGAACGGTAGGAGCGGCTTCAGAAACGGGCACAGACGGACTGCCTTTCCTGCAACACCGCCTCTTGCGCGAAGCGCTGGCGGTAGGTGTCGATCAACGCGGCGATGGCCGTGTCGGCCTTCGCGTCGCGCTGGTGCAGCAGCACGACCAGCTTCGAGGGCTCGCGCACCGCATTCCCCGACGCACCGCGCCACTGGCCGGCGGCGTCGAGCACGGTGAAGCCTTGCGGAAAGGCCGGTGTGACGCGGGTGTCGAGAAAGTCGGCCCAGTCGGCGTCGGACACCTGACCGCCCGTGGGGATGGCGCGGCCAAAATAGAGGGTGTCGCGCTCGAAGGCGTCGAAGCCCGCGGCGCAGTGGCCGGACGGCCCTGCGGCGCAACCTGCAAGCACCGCAGCGGCCAGCGCACCCGCCATGCCTGCGCGAGACAGCCTGGGGCGTACGACGCGGTTCATGCCGGCCCTCGGTCTTGGTTCAGGCCTCGGGCGCGATCGACTCGGCGTACTCGTACAGCGCGCCCAGGATTTCCTCACCGCGCTCGTCGGCGTTCTCGGACAGCGCATCGACTTCGCTGAACAGCGCCTCGATGGTGCGCGCCCCGCCCTCGCCCTTGAACAGGCGCGCCACGCGCAGCGCTTCCCAGCGCTCGGTTTCTTCCTCGTTCAACGATTCGGGCCAGTTGCGTGCGCGGTAGCGGAAGAGGATTTCCTCGAGCCGCCCGTCGTCGAAGGCCACGCGCTCCTTGGCGAGCCCCTCGGGCGACAGCCCGCGCAGCTGGTTCAGGCGCCGGCGATCGCCGTTGCCGACAAAGCCGCCGTAAAGGTCCTCATCGACATCGGGCGTCGCCTCCTTCGGCCGGGAAAAAACCTGCGACCAGATCGCGCTCATGTCGGGCAGGTCACGCGCGATGGCGGCGTGGCGCATGGCGGTGTCCATGTCGACACCCCAGCGCTCGGCCATGGCCGGTGCCAGCGTGCGCAGGTTGCCGACCACCATCGGCGACTTGTTCAGGTGCACGCTCTTCATCGGCAGCCGCGTCATGCCCTCGGGCAGATCGGCGGTGCGCGTGAACAGGCGCAGGCGCAGCGTTTCTGCGTCGAGGTCGCGCAGCTCGCTCGGGTCTTGCGACAAGTCCCAGGCCAGCAGTTCGTTCTTGTTGGTCGGGTGGCTGGCCAGCGGCCACATCACGGCCAGGCAGCCGCGCTCGACCGGGAACATGCCCGACACATGCAGGAAGGGCTTGGCGGTCTCGCGCATCGCGGGCAGGCCGAGTTCCATCGCCACGCGGTCCTTCTTGTGCAGGCCGAAGGCGAAGTCGAAGAGCTTGGGCTGCTTGTCGCGGATGAGTCGCGCCAGCGCAATGGTGGCGCGCACGTCGGACAGCGCATCGTGCGCCGACTCGTGCAGCAGGCCGTTGGCGCGCGCCAGGTCTTCCAGCTTGAAGCTGGGCTTGCCGTCTTCCTTCTTCGGCCACTCGATGCCGTCGGGGCGCAGCGCATAGGTGAGGCGCACCACGTCGAGCAGGTCCCAGCGACCGCAGTCGTTCTGCCATTCGCGCGCGTAGGGGTCGATGAGGTTGCGCCAGAACAGGAAGCGCGTGACCTCGTCGTCGAAGCGGATGGTGTTGTAGCCCACGCCGATGGTGCCCGGCTGCGAGAAGGCCTGCTCGATGTGGGCCGCGAACTCGTGCTCGGGAATGCCGCGCTCCAGGCAGACCTGCGGCGTGATGCCAGTGATCAGGCAGGCCTCGGGGCTGGGCAGGTAGTCCGGCGCGGGCTTGCAATAGATCATCAGCGGCTCGCCGACCTCGTTGAGCTCGGCGTCGGTGCGGATGGCCGCGAACTGCGAGGGACGGTCGCGGCGCGGCACGGCGCCGAAGGTTTCGTAGTCGTGCCAGAGAAAGGTGTGGTTCATTCAGAGCAAGGGAGAAAACAGTCGCGCAATGGCATCGCCGAGGCGGCGCCAGAAAGTCTGCGGGCGGTGGGCGCGCACGGCGCCGGAGCTGTGCAGGTCGGTTTCGAACTGCGCCGCCAGCGGCTGGGTCAGCGCGGGCCCGTAGACCACGGCGCAGACCTCGAAGTTGAGCCGGAAGCTGCGGTTGTCGAAATTGGCGGTGCCGATCATCGCGCAATGGTCGTCGACCACCAGCGTCTTGGAGTGCAGCATGCGCTCCTTGTACTCCCAGATCTTGACGCCCGCGGCGATCAGCTCGTCGAAGTACGAACGCGCGGCGGCGCTCACGATGGCCGAATCGCTGCGGCGCGGCACGAGCAGCCGCACGTCGACACCGCGCAGCGCCGCGCTGGTCAGTGCCATCAGCGCAGGCTCGCCCGGCACGAAGTACGGCGTGGTGAGCCAGGCCCGGCGCGTGGCCGAATGGATGGCCTCGACGTGCATGCGGTGGATGGCCTCGAAGGCGTTGTCGGGGCCGCTGGTGACGATCTGCACCGGGATGTCGCCCGCCTCCACCTGGGGCAGCAGCGCGTCCAGGGCGGCGTCCGAGCGGTGCTGCTTTTCGCCGGTGGCGTAGCTCCAGTCCTCGAGGAAGGTGGTCTGCAGCCAGCGCACCGCACTGCCTTCGATGCGCACATGCACGTCGTGGTACGCGTCTTTCGGGTTGGTGCGCTTGTCTTCCTCGTCGGTGATGTTCACGCCGCCCGTGAAGCCCACGCGGCCGTCGCACACCACGATCTTGCGGTGGGTGCGGTAGTTGGTCACGGGGCGCAGGCGCCGGCCGATCTTGGTGTCGTGGAACAGCGCCACCTCCACGCCCGCCGCGTGCATCGGCGCCATGAACTTGCGGCCGATGCGCTTGGAGCCGAGCGCGTCGAGCAGCAGGCGCACCCGCACGCCGGACTGCGCGCGCTCGACCAGCAGGTCACGCAAGGCGGTGCCGATCCGGTCAGGCTCGAAGATGTAGTACTCGAGGTGGATGTGGTCGCGCGCCGCGCGCACGGCTTCGAAGATGGCGTCGAAGGTGCGCGCGCCGCCCGACAGCAGCTCGACGCCCGTGGCGCTCGACACCGGCAGGCCGCAGGCGGCGGTGCCCAGCCGGGCCATCTGCTGCAGCGCCGGCGGCGCATGCTGCGAGGCGTCACGCAGCCGCGCCAGGTCGGCCTGCGCATGCGCATTCGCGCGGTTGCGCAGGCGCTTGAGCCGCTGCTTGCGCAGCCGCTGCGGTCCCAGGAAGTAATAGACGATGAAGCCCGCGAACGGCAGCAGCGCCAGCGACAGGATCCAGCTCATGGTGGACACCGGCGCGCGCTTTTGCATCACGATCCAGATCGACAGCACGGCGATGTAGCCGCTCCACGCCAGGGAGAGGCCGGTTTTCCATTCGTGGCTGAGTTCGGGGAGGATCAAGGCAAGAGCGGTTGAAGGCGGAGTGTTTTCGGCCGGCCCAAAGAAAAAGGCCAGCAGCGAATGCTACCGGCCTTTGACTTCGTTCCTCAGAGAGGCGGGATCAGCCCGTGGCGGCTTCCTCGGCTTCGGGCTTCGACTTGCCTTCCTTCTTCGGGATCGGCTGGATGTCGAGCAGCACTTCGTCCTTCTCGTCGAGGTCGACTTCGAGGCGACCGCCGTCGGTCAGGCGACCGAACAGCAACTCGTCGGCCAGCGCACGACGGATCGTGTCCTGGATCAGGCGCTGCATCGGGCGTGCGCCCATCAGCGGATCGAAGCCCTTCTTCGCCAGGTGCTTGCGCAGCTTGTCGGTGAAGGTGACCTCGACCTTCTTCTCGCTGAGCTGGGTTTCCAGTTGCAGCAGGAACTTGTCGACCACGCGCAGGATGACCTGTTCGTCGAGCGCCTTGAAGTTGACGATGGCGTCCAGGCGGTTGCGGAATTCAGGCGTGAACAGGCGCTTGATGTCGCCCATTTCGTCGCCGGCCTGCCGCGCGTTCGTGAAGCCGATGGTCGCCTTGTTCATGGTCTCGGCACCCGCGTTCGTCGTCATGATGATGATGACGTTGCGGAAGTCGGCCTTGCGCCCGTTGTTGTCGGTCAGCGTGCCGTGGTCCATGACCTGCAGCAGCACGTTGAAGATGTCCGGGTGCGCCTTCTCGATTTCGTCGAGCAGCAGCACCGCGTGCGGCTTCTTCGTGACAGCCTCGGTCAGCAGGCCACCCTGGTCGAAACCGACGTAGCCCGGAGGCGCGCCGATCAGGCGGCTCACCGCGTGACGCTCCATATACTCCGACATGTCGAAGCGGATCAGCTCGATGCCCATGATGTAGGCCAGCTGCTTCGCCGCTTCGGTCTTGCCGACGCCCGTGGGGCCGGAGAACAGGAACGAGCCGATCGGCTTGTCGCCCTTGCCCAGGCCCGAACGCGCCATCTTGACTGCGGAGGCCAGCACTTCGAGTGCCTTGTCCTGGCCGAACACCACGCTCTTGAGGTCGCGCTCGATCGTCTGCAGCTTGCTGCGGTCGTCGTTGCTGACGTTGGCCGGGGGAATGCGCGCGATCTTCGCGACGATTTCCTCGACTTCGGTCTTGCTGATGGTCTTCTTGCGCTTGCTCGGCGGCAGGATGCGTTGCGCAGCACCGGCCTCGTCGATGACGTCGATGGCCTTGTCGGGCAGGTGACGGTCATTGATGTACTTGGCGCTGAGCTCGGCTGCAGCCTGCAGGGCCGCCACGGCGTACTTCACGCCATGGTGTTCCTCGAAGCGCGACTTCAAGCCCTTCAGGATGTCGACGGTTTCCTGCACCGACGGCTCGACCACGTCGACCTTCTGGAAACGACGCGACAGGGCCGCGTCCTTTTCGAAGATGCCGCGGTATTCCGTGAAGGTGGTGGCGCCGATGCACTTGAGCTGGCCGCTGGAGAGCGCCGGCTTGAGCAGGTTCGACGCATCGAGCGTGCCGCCCGAAGCTGCGCCCGCACCGATCAGGGTGTGGATTTCGTCGATGAACAGGATGGCGTTCGGCTTGTCCTTGAGCGACTTGAGCACGCCCTTCAGGCGCTGTTCGAAGTCACCGCGGTACTTGGTGCCGGCCAGCAGCGCGCCCATGTCGAGCGAGTAGACCTGCGCCTCGGCGAGGATCTCGGGCACGTCGCCCTGGGTGATGCGCCATGCCAAGCCTTCCGCGATTGCAGTCTTGCCCACGCCGGCCTCGCCCACGAGCAGCGGGTTGTTCTTGCGCCGGCGGCACAGGATCTGGATGACGCGCTCGACCTCGTATTCGCGGCCGATCAGCGGATCGATCTTGCCGTCCTTGGCGAGCTGGTTGAGGTTTTGCGTGAACTGCTCGAGCGGCGAGGCCTTCTCGTTGCGTTCGCCGCCACCCTCTTCGCCTTCGCCCTGAGGCGCTTCGCCGCTGCCCTTGACGGCTTCCGGCGGATCGCTCTTCTTGATGCCGTGGGCAATGAAATTGACCACGTCCAGTCGGGTGACGCCCTGCTGGTGCAGGTAGTACACGGCGTGCGAATCCTTCTCGCCGAAGATCGCGACCAGCACATTGGCGCCAGTGACTTCCTTCTTGCCGTTGCCGGTGGACTGCACATGCATGATGGCGCGCTGGATCACGCGCTGGAAACCCAGGGTGGGCTGGGTGTCTACATCATCGGTACCCGCCACTTGCGGCGTGTTGTCCTTGATGAAGTTGGTGAGCGACGCCCGCAGGTCGTCGACGTTCGCCGAGCAGGCGCGCAGAACTTCCGCGGCGCTCGGGTTGTCCAGCAAAGCGAGCAGCAGATGTTCCACGGTGATGAACTCGTGGCGTTGCTGCCGGGCCTCGACGAAGGCCATGTGCAAGCTGACTTCCAGTTCCTGGGCAATCATGTGATTTCCTTTTGCCTTGCTGTAAATAAGTTCTCAGATGGGTTGGAGCGCGTGCAATTCAACTGGTTCACGCGACCGGTTCGCTGACACATTGCAGCGGGTGCCCTGCCTGCTGCGCGGCCTCCATCACCTGATTGACCTTGGTGGCCGCCATGTCGCGGGAATAAACCCCACAGACACCCCGGCCATCGAGGTGGATCTTGAGCATGATCTGGGTCGCCGTTTCTCGGTCCTTGCTGAAGTACTCCTGCAGGATGACGATCACGAACTCCATCGGCGTGTAGTCGTCGTTCAGCATGACGACCTGGTACATCTGGGGCGGCGCCGTTTTTTGCGGGCGGCGCTCCAGAACGACCGAATCTCCGTCGTCGCCCGCCGGTTTCTGCGCCGGTGGGGTGCTGGGAGTTTTGGGAATTCTCGTTGCCATGAAAAAGATTCTATAGAGCGTGCAAGCACCGTGCCGACGCCAACAGACTTGGTGACGCCTATTCGACAAATCAAGAGGCATGCCTCGTGTACGACAGCACGAAGACGGACGTAAAAAAACCGGCAGGTTGCCGGTCTTTTTTACAGATTGCGCAGAACGGGACCTTTGGGCGCCGGCAATTTCCGGCCCGGCACCCGGGTCGGAACCGGCAGATCGGGCGGCAAGGCGTCGATTTCTTCGTCGGTGAGTTCGCGCTCGGGTGCCGACTCTGCTTCCTCGTGAACGGCGGCGGGCAACGCGAGCGGGACTGGCGAGTTCTGCAACTCCGAATCCTCGTGCAAGGCCGGTACTGGTGGCAATGGTCTCGGCCGCTGCGGGGGTGAGGGTACAACGGGCGGCGCAACCGGCCCTCCTCTTCTGCCCGCCAAAGGGGGGGGCGCTGGCGACAACGCCTGCCATTCAGCCATCCGCCGCGCATCTTGCTCAGCCTGCCACCGCGCCAGTGCCAAGCGTTGCGCTTTCTGATGTGCGGTCTGCTGCTGCCCGAGCAGCGTCAACTCGGCGCGGATCGCCAGCCGCACCTGTTCGCGCTCCGAATCCGAGGCACGGCGCTGCGCTTCGAGTTGCCTGCCGAGCCTGTGCGAGAACACCCAGAGGCCCAGCAAGGCGCCAGCGGCGCCGATCGCGAAGCAGATGACAAGAAAGTTGGCCTGAATCAGCGTCACAGCGAAGCCTCCTCGTCGGCATCCCATTTGCGCAGCAGATCAAGTGGAATGGCATCGGCCACCTGGGAAAACCGCAGGCCGGTCATGCGTTCGGCCTGCTTGAGCAACACGGCGACAGGACTGCTCGGTTCGTGGTTCTCGAACCATCGGCGGGCCTTGCGAATGTCACGCAGGATGTCGTCGCGTGTCGCCAGGCCCTCACCGGCTGGCGTGCTTGCCGGCCATGACGGAAGCGGATCAGATCTTGTTGCGGCCGCGACAGGCGGCGCCGATGCCCCGGTTCGCTGGAATGGGGCCAGCACCCGCACCAGCGCATGCAGCGGAGGCGCGTCCGACCCCAAGTGCTGGGCGGCCCAGGCGACGATCTGCGCCGCCGCCTCGGCCGCTTGCGCCAACAGGCGCAGCGGCGCCTGGTCGTCGCCCGACGCCGCGGCCGCGAGGTCTGCCAGCTGCTGCGCCATGGCCTCCGGACTGGCTGCGTCCGGCGCCCGGGGCATCGCAAAGGCGCGCTCGACTTCACGCACCGTCAGGTGCCGCGCAGCATTGGCGGCAATGACCACTTCGCGCACGTCGCTCAACAGGCCCTCCGGATCGGCCAATGCAGCGAGCGCGTTGGCACGCACGGCCGGGTCGCGCTCGCCTTCGATCACCAGCTGGGGATGCACTGCCTCGGGCCAGGTCCGGAGCGCCTCGACCAGCAGCACCAACGACTGCGCAAGCCCTGCCGCCTGCGCCAGCCGGGTGCGTGCGCGGCACAGCCAGACAAAGAGATTTATGTCCCGCGTCCGCAACAGCAGCCGACGGCAGTCCCGTTCGATCTCGGCCCAGTTCGGGGCGTCGGGTGCTCCGACGAACTGCCCGTATTGCGCATCGCCACGCAGGGACATGCGCGCCAGCAGGACGGCGTATTCGGCGTCGTATTCCAAGCTGGGGCCGCAAGGCGCTGTCGTGCTGAAAGGGGACAGCCGGTCGCCCGCCTCGCTGCGGGCGCGCGTGGCGTAGGCGGTGGGCTCGGCGTCGGTGTGGATGGGGGCAGTCATGGAGCAGGTTCTCCCAATGAAAGATTCAGCGCGCCGCGGCCGCTTGGCCGTGATGGCGCGAGCCGATGTACGCCTCGGGCTCGAACACCATGCCGACGGTGTAGCCGGGCGTCGAACGCGGCGCATCGACGGCAGGCCGCCCGTCTTCCGCGCGGCCGGAACCGCCGAGCCAGGTGGACCACCCGAGCTTCTC
The DNA here is from genome assembly GCF_058800845.1 of Variovorax sp. GW822-FHT04E09. NCBI lineage: Bacteria > Pseudomonadati > Pseudomonadota > Betaproteobacteria > Burkholderiales > Comamonadaceae > Variovorax > Variovorax sp. GW822-FHT04E09. The sequence goes on along the minus strand of NZ_JBXAMR010000001.1, from coordinate 307,996 downwards.
GGCGTCGTCGAGCCGTGCCGGCGGGGTGCTGTCGTTGCGCACACGCAGTTCCACCTCCCAGACGAATTCGTAGCCGACAAAGCCGCGCACCCATTCGACGAGCAGGCCCAAGTCCTGCCCCTGCGGGGTGAAACGCAGGTACTGCTCCAGGCTCAGCGGGCCAAGCACGAGCCGGAACTTGTTCTGCCGGTCGGCCACGACCTCCCCTGCCATGGCCCCGACGCCCATGATGCTGGAGGTCCGCGCGCGCCCCAGGTGGCTCTGGTCTTCGGGATCGATCCGGATCCAGTGGCGCACGAACTCCTGCAGCTGCACGGGCACGGCGAAAAAGTGCGCCAGCGTGGCGGCCAGCCCGTCGGGATTGCGGGCTTCGCGGGCCAGATGGGTCGAGGCCGCCAACCGGGCGTGCGCGGGCAGCACCGAATCGCGGATCTCGAGCGGGTCGTGCCCCGTCAGGCGTGCGATGTAGCGGCTGAACGCCTCGTCCTCCGACCGGTCGAGCCCGGCAGCGGCCTGCCCTTGCGCCCACGCCCGGTACATGTGCGTCAGGTAGCGGTGATGGAACAGGTCGAGAAAGTCCGCCAGGGTGCTGTCGTTGTGGTTTTCCGTGCGGTCTCGCACCAGTTCGGTGTAGTGCAGCGGCAACGGGCCGTTGGGGCCCAGGAGCCCGAGGCCGTACAGACGCACGACCGGCAGCGTCGGGTTGTTGCCGGACCGCGTCGGCGATGCTCCCGGCACCCGGCGCTCCGACTCACCGGGCAGCACCACGCTGGCGATTTCGCGCGGCGCGAAAGTCAAGGCCGCCGCCTGCCCCAGCCGGAACGGCTCCTGCTGAGGGCGCCTGGCCAAGCCGACGGGGGGATGCTGCAGGTGGGACGCGCCGAAGCGCCTCAACAGGGACAGGAAGCCGAACCTCCACGGCGCACGCCGCAATCGTCCCAGCATGTCTTGAAGCGTCCCGCCGGGGGCGGCCTCCGGGGATTTCGTCATGGCTTCCCCTCGCCTTCGTCGCTGTCCACGCGGTGCGGCGTTGTCGACCCCAGGTGAAGATGGCTGTCAGGCGACAGGTCATGGTGCTCTTGCCGTGTCAGGCTGGGCAATGGCGCACGGCTGTCGCGCGCCAGCTCCGGGGCGAACAGGCCCAGCACGTCCTCGGGCACCTCCTCGTCGAGCAAGCCTGATCTCACGAGGGGCTCGAAGTCTTCGATGATCCGGTCGATGCCCTCGCGCGGCAGCAGGATGTCGCGCAGCAACGGGTACGGCTCGGCCTGCCGACGCAAGTCATCGAGCGTGGGCGCGGCTTCGTTGCCCGATGCCAGCAGGCCCTCCCAGTCGACACGCCCCGAGAGTTGAGCGGGATCGCGCACGACGCGGACGAACTCCTCGTGCAGTTCGTCGAGCAGACTGGCCGGGCGGCCATCGCCACGGGCCGGCGGGATCGCCGGGCGCGCCGCAGGTCGTGCTTGCGCAGCCACGGGGGCATCACCGAGCAGCCCCGCCAGGACATCGGCAACGGGCGACGGCTGCGCCCCTGCGATGTCGAGAACGCCGAAGGGGTTCGCCAGCACATCCACGTGTTCGTCGCGCTCGCCGCCCTCCGGACGGTCGTTGAAGGCCAGTACACGCAGATCAAAGGGCGACGCGTCGGACGCGGGCGTGTGCGACGCCGCGCCCCGGTCGGCATCGGCGGAAGCGCGCCGGCCAGGCGCCTGCGTGCCCGGCTTCCTCACGTCGGCCGGAGCGCCTTGCTCGACCGTGAAACGCAACAGCCCGAGTTCCAGCGTGTCCCCCGGCGCGACCGGCACGCTCACTCCTGCGGGCACGCGCTCGCCCCGACACGCGCACATCAGCGTGTGGCTGCTGTTCGTCAAACGCCATTCCCCCGCACTGTCGCTCCATGCGATGCGGCACAGATTGGCCGCGCGCCATTGCGCTTCGCTCTGACGCTCCCCACACAGCTGAAGCGCATCGGCCATGCCGGCGCCGGAGGGAGGGATCGACAACGCGCCACGCCGCGGCTCCCCGTTGCTGTGCGTGAGTTGCAGGCGCAACGGCGTCTTTTCGGGGTCGCCCTCCCCTGTTTCCATGCGGATCATGGTGCGTCCCCCCAGAGCTTCTGCAATCGGTTGGCCGCCCCGATGAAGCGCCCTTGCGCGTCCTGCTGCCAGAACGCCATTTCCGCTCGGGCGCCCTGCAGCCGGTTCGGCCAGTCAGCCCATGGCAGAAAGCGAACGCCTTGCAGCGCCGCAGCGGGATCGTCCGGCAGCGCGGGCCCCGCCCCACGTTCGAGCAATGCCTGCATCTGCCTGCGCCGATGCGCGCGGTTGCTCTCGTCCTTCAATCCCGCACGCCCGTCCTGCGACTGTTGCGCGCGCCACAGCGCCCGCACTGTGCGCTCCAGCACGCGCAGATCGGCCGCCCCCTGGGCACAGGCATGCCGGGCCACGGCACGCGCAAGCCAGAACTGCCAATCCAGGGGCTCCTGCACCTGAGCGCCGAAGTGCGCCTGCGTCCAGCGTGGATGCGCCAGTTGATAGACGAGCAAAGGGTGGTGCCGCCCCACCTTGTCGACGGACGGCACGATCACCCCCAGCACGAAGCGCCGCCGCGCGAACGCCAGCGTTCCTGGCGGAAGCACGAAGGCGACGGGAATCGCCATGGCACGTGCCGTGGCGTCCGCCCCGGCATGGCGGCACTGCTGGGCCAGCCAAGGCATCCACGCGTCCGGCTCTCCGTGGCGGACGCCGCTGCGAACGAAATCCGCATGGCCGGGAAGTTTTCCCCAGATGGCGGGCGGGGTGACGTGCCACGCGGCACGCAGCATGCTCCACATCCGCATGGGTCAGGCTGCGCGTCCAGGGCAACGAAAGCCCTTGAGCACATCGCTACCGAGGGGATTCGGCTGACTGCCCGAACTGACATCGATCAAGGCCCTGCGGCCGTCGAACGCATATTCCACGCTCAATCGCCCCGGCGTGGCCGTGCTCACGATGCGCCCTTTCTCCAGAAGACGAAACAAGGCCCAACCGGCCAAGGAAGGCCGCAGGAAAGACCGTTCGCAGCGCCGGCTGGAGTGCATCGCGCAGGGCCTCGACATCGGGCGTCAGCAAGGGGTCTTCGCTCAGAGCGGCGATGAGTTCCGCACCAGTGTTGCTCGTCAACAGGATCGTGGTGTTTCGGAAATCGACACGACGCCCTTCCCCATCTTCCATCCACCCCTTGTCGAACACCTGATAGAAGATCTCGTGCACATCCGGGTGGGCTTTTTCCACCTCGTCGAGCAGGATCGTGCTGTAGGGCTTTCGGCGCACGGCCTCCGTGAGCACGCCACCTTCACCGAAGCCGACGTACCCCGGGGGCGCGCCTTTCAAAGTCGACACCGTGTGCGATTCCTGGAACTCGCTCATGTTGATGGTGATGAGGTTCTGCTCGCCGCCATACATGGCTTCGGCCAATGCCAATGCCGTTTCTGTCTTGCCCACACCCGAAGGGCCGGCCAGCAGGAAGACACCCACCGGCTTGTTCGGATCCGTCAGCCGCGCCCGCGCCGTCTGCATGCGCTCGGCGATCGCCGCGAGCGCAGGCCCCTGGCCGATCACGCGCGCTTCCAGTCGTGATTGAAGCGCAACGACTGCCGCGACCTCGTCGGTGACCATCCGCCCCACGGGAATTCCGGTCCAATCGGCCACGATGCCCGCCACCACGGCCTCGTCCACCTGGGGAAAAATCAGAGGCAACTCCTTCTGGTGCGCGGCAAGCTCGAGTTCGAGGGCCTCCAGCTGCGCCGAGGGTGCATTCCCTTCGGCGCAGCGCAGCTCTTTCGCCTCCTCCTTCTTCTTTGTCCGCAATCCATGAATCGTGCGAACCAGTGCAAGCTCGTCTTGCCATCGCGCTTCGTGCAAGGTCAACGCCTGCTGCGCGGCATCGAGTTGGGATCGAGCTTTGTCGAGGCGCAACGCTCTTGCATCACTCCCCTGGGCAACGACACCCTCCTGACGCAGCAGTTCGAGCTCGACCTGGAGGGCTGCGATGCAGTGCCGCCATTGCTCGACTTCAGGCGGCGGCGTGTGAAGCGACATGGCAACGCGCGCACATGCGGTGTCCAGGAGACTGATCGCCTTGTCGGGCAGCTGGCGTGCAGGGATGTAGCGATGCGACAGCGTCACGGCGGCGCGCACAGCCTCATCGAGCACGAGCACGCCGTGGTGCTCGGCAAAGGTGGCGACAAGGCCACGCACCATCTCGGTCGCAGCAATCTCGTCGGGCTCTGCCACCTGCAGCGTCTGAAAGCGTCGCGTCAGCGCCGGGTCTTTCTCGATGTGGCGCTTGTACTCGCTCCAGGTGGTGGCACCGATCGTGTGCAAGGTTCCTCGTGCAAGCGCTGGCTTGAGCAGGTTGGCGGCATCGCCGGTTCCGGATTGCCCGCCCGCACCGACCAAGGTGTGCACCTCGTCGATGAAGAGGATGACGGGCTGCACCGACTTGCCCGCCTCTTCCAGCAAGGCCTTGAGGCGGGACTCGAACTCCCCGCGCATGCTTGCGCCGGCCAACAAGGCTCCGACATCGAGGCTCCACAGGCGGCAGTTCTTCAGATCGGGAGGAACCTCGCCTTGCGCGATGGCCAATGCGAGCCCCTCGACCACCGCCGTCTTGCCGACGCCCGCATCTCCTGTGAGCAAGGGATTGTTCTGACGGCGACGCAGCAGGATGTCCACCATCGTGCGGATCTCGTGTCCGCGCCCGATGACCGGATCGATCCGCCCTTGAGACGCGCGCTCGGTCAGATCCGTGCAGTAGCGCCGCAACGCCGACTTTCCGTCCGACGCGGCATCCGCGAGTGCGGCACTGGCTTCTCCGGGCAGCGCTGATGGCAGACCGGAACCATCGTGCGGTCCTTCCTGCCCTTCGGGAGAACCGGCCACGATGGCATCGATGGCCTCCGTCAGTTGGTCTGCTGGGATTCTCTGGAATGCAGGCGAGATGCCAAGAAGCACGCGCCGCAAGTCTGACGTCTGAAGCAGCGCAGCAAGCAACCACGCACCACGCACGCAGTGCGCGCCGAACTCGAGACTGGAGAGCACCCACGCGCGCTCAATGGCAGCTTCGATGTGACTGGAAAAATCGGTCAGCGAGGTGGCACCGGATGGCAAGCTGGACAAGGCCGATGCGAAGTCTTTCTCAATGGCTTGCGCGTCGATCTGATAGTGCCGGCAGATGCGGTGCAGATCGCTGTCGTTGAGCTGCCAGAGTTGGTGAATCCAGTGCGTCAGTTCGACATAGGGATTGCCACGCAGCTTGGCAAATGCGGTGGCGGATTCGATGCCGCGAAACAAGGTGAGGTTGAGCTTGCCGAACAGCGCTCGCCGAGAGATCGTCATTGCGCGATCCGCCGTGCAGCGTGCACGCCCTGTTCGATCGAGTCGTCTGCGAGGCCCCCTGTTGCCGGGCAGATTCCTGCGTTCTTTTTCCCCACTTCGCGCCCCCTATGCTTCTTGGAATGGGCGCGATTCTGGCGGCTCGCCGCGAGGCAAACACAGCACAGTTTCTACCAATAGTTAAATGCAGGACGCTGCCTCTCGATCTGTGATGTTTGTCCGTGGCTCCTTACGTTCGGAAGACAAAGGAGGTATTTCAATAACGATATCGAGGATGCGACAGGCAAGAAAAAACCCTCGAGTCCTTTCGGAAGCTCGAGGGCTTGGCGTGGGCCTGACGCTTGTCGACGTCAGTGCTTGCAACTACATGTTGTCGATCATCACCTGGCCAAAACCGGAGCAGCTCACCTGCGTCGCGCCGTCCATCAGGCGCGCGAAGTCGTAGGTGACCTTCTTGCTGGCGATCGACTTTTCCATCGAGCTGATGATCAGGTCGGCCGCTTCGGTCCAGCCCATGTGGCGCAGCATCATTTCGGCAGACAGGATCTCGGAACCCGGGTTCACATAGTCCTTGCCGGCGTACTTGGGGGCCGTGCCGTGGGTGGCTTCGAACATGGCGACGGTGTCGCTCAGGTTCGCGCCCGGTGCGATGCCGATGCCGCCGACCTGTGCAGCCAGCGCGTCGGACACGTAGTCGCCGTTGAGGTTCAGCGTGGCGATCACGCTGTATTCGGCGGGACGCAGCAGGATCTGCTGCAGGAACGCGTCGGCGATGCTGTCCTTGACGGTGATTTCCTTGCCCGTCTTGGGGTTCTTGAACTTCATCCACGGGCCGCCGTCGATCAGCTCGGCGCCGAATTCCTTGGCGGCCAGGTTGTAGCCCCAGTCACGGAAGCCACCTTCGGTGAACTTCATGATGTTGCCCTTGTGGACCAGGGTCACGCTCGGCTTGTCGTTGTCGATCGCGTACTGGAAGGCCTTGCGCACGAGGCGCTCGGTGCCTTCGCGCGAGACGGGCTTGACGCCGATGCCCGAGGTGTTGGGGAAGCGGATCTTCTTGACGCCCATCTCGTCCTGCAGGAACTTGATGAGCTTCTTGGCCTTGTCGCTTTCGGCTTCGAACTCGATGCCGGCGTAGATGTCTTCCGAGTTCTCGCGGAAGATGACCATGTTGGTCTTGTGCGGCTCGCGCACCGGGCTGGGCACGCCCTCGAAGTACTGGATGGGCCGCAGGCAGACGTACAGGTCGAGTTCCTGGCGCAGCGCCACGTTCAGCGAGCGGATGCCGCCGCCGACGGGCGTGGTCAGCGGACCCTTGATGGACACCACGTAGTCGCGCACTGCATGCAGGGTTTCCTCGGGGAGCCACACGTCGGGGCCGTAGACCTTGGTCGACTTCTCGCCGGCGTAGACCTCCATCCAGTGGATCTTCTTCTTGCCGCCGTAGGCCTTGGCCACTGCGGCGTCCACCACCTTGAGCATCACCGGCGTGATGTCCAGCCCGGTGCCGTCGCCTTCGATGAACGGAATGATCGGCTGATCGGGCACATTGAGCGAATTGTCAGCGTTGACCGTGATCTTCTGGCCTTCGGTCGGGACTTTGATGTGCTGATAGCTGGACATGAGGGGGCTTGACTCCGGGAGTGACGTAATTCGAACGACTGTCTGCGAATTCAGACAGCGAGGGAGAATCGCTGTACAGCGCGCTAACAAATCGCTGTACATTTTAGACGCAACCCATCAGCGGACAATTGTCAACCGTAGGGCGATAGAGCCCGTTACTGGCTGACCTTCTGCTCGCCGGGAGGCGTTTCCAACCAATTCTCGATAGAGGAATCATCAATGAGCAAACTTCTCGCAGTCATGATCGCTGGCCTGTTCGCCGCTGGCGCGTACGCCCAGAACCCGGCCGGTACCACGCCCGAACAAGGCAACGCGACCAACAGCAAGCCGCAAGCTCGCGCTGAAGCCAAGAAGGAAGCCAAGCCCGCTGGTCAAGTGGCTCCCGCTGCTGGCGACATCGCCAAGACGCCCGAAGGCGGCGCCTTCGGTGCCGACAAGGCTGGCGTTGCTGGCGAAAAGCGCGCCAAGACCCGCGACGATCGTCGCCGCAACAAGGACGGCAGCGTGAAGCGCAAGGCCACCCAAGGCGGCACGCCTGACATGCCCGGCGCCAAGTAAGCCGGTCTGTCCCCCTAAGAAAAGCGCTCTCCAGAGCGCTTTTTTTCGTTCGCAGTTTTGTTCAACCACTGTCAACCGGGGTTCTTGAGGTCCGTTGAATGGAGGCCTTCCGCAGGGAGGTGATCCATATCAACAATCTCAAAGGATTTCTCATGAACAAGCTGATCGCAGCCCTGGTCGCCGGCCTCTTCGCAGCCGGTGCATTCGCCCAAGCCGCCGAACCCGCTTCCGCAGCGCCGGCCGCTCCCACCGTCCACAAAGCCAAGGCCAAGCACACGGTCAAGAAGCACAAGGTGCGCCACGTCTCCAAGGCCCACGCGGCCGCCGCCAAGAAGGTGTAAGCTTTCAAGCTCCCGGCAATGCCCGCTTCAGCGGGCATTTTTATTGGTCACGGGCCGACCTCGTGTGTCGCCGCCCCGAAAGAGTCATCCGATGTTTCAGCGTCTCGCCGCGCTGCTTCTGGTGTCCGCGTCCTTCCTGGCGCCGGCCCACGCGCAGCAGCAAATCCAACCGCAACCCCAAACCGATCTGGCACGCACGCAGTTGTCGGTCGGCCTCTACAAGATCGATGCGCAAGTGGCGCAATCGCCCCGCGAACGCGAGATCGGCCTCATGTTCCGCAAGACGATGCCGCAGGCCGAGGGCATGATCTTCGTCTTCGAGCAGCCGGCCACGCAGTGCTTCTGGATGCGCAACACCCTGTTGCCGCTGACCGCCGCCTTCGTGGCCGACGATGGCCGCATCGTCAATCTGGTCGACATGCAGCCGATGACCGAGAACTCGCACTGCTCCGAGGAGCCGGTGCGCTACGTGCTCGAGATGAACCAGGGCTGGTTCGCCAAGAAGAACATCAAAAAGGGTGCCAAGCTCGGCGGAGAGCTCTTCTCGGCCGCCAAGCGCTGAGCAATTGAGCGCCCGTAAAAAAGCCGACACGCAGGTCGGCTTTTTTTTCATAGCGAGCGCCAGGTCCGGCTTCAGCCGAAGTTCTTCGCCGCGAAATCCCAGTTGGCCAGCTTGGCCAGGAAGGTCTCGACGAACTTCGGGCGCAGGTTGCGGTAGTCGATGTAGTACGCGTGCTCCCACACGTCCACCGTCAGCAGCGCGGTGTCGGCGGTGGTCAGCGGCGTGCCGGCGGCGCCGGTGTTCACGATGTCCACCGAACCGTCGGCCTTCTTCACCAGCCACGTCCAGCCCGAGCCGAAGTTGCCCACGGCCGACTTCACGAAGGCTTCCTTGAAGGCATCGTAGCTACCCCACTTGGCATCGATGGCCTTGGCCAGCGCACCGGTGGGAGCGCCGCCGCCCTGGGGCTTCATGCAGTTCCAGAAGAAGGTGTGGTTCCAGATCTGCGCAGCGTTGTTGTAGATGCCGCCGCTGGACTTCTTGATGATCTCTTCGAGCGTCATCGCTTCGAACTCGGTGCCTTTTTGCAGGTTGTTCAGGTTCACCACGTAGGCGTTGTGGTGCTTGCCGTGGTGGTACTCGAGCGTTTCCTTCGAATACTCGGGGGCCAGTGCGTCGATGGCGTACGGCAGGGGTGGGAGCACATGTTCCATGGTTTTTTCTCGTGGGTTGGTTGTGGGGAATGAAGGATTCTAGGAAGTAATCAGGGGGGCGGCGTCAGACGCGTTCCCGTCGCGCCGCCGGGCGTCACGGTCAGGTCGACCGAGCCATCCGAAAGGCGTGCGACCACGGCATCGCCAGCCTTCAGGCTGCCTGCGCTGACGACCGCACGGCCTTCGCCATCGGTCAGCAAGGCATACCCGCGCTGCAGCACCAGGGCCGGGTCGAGCAGGCGCAGACGCAGGGCCACGCGCTCGAGCCGCTCGCGTCGCTGCGTCAGCGAACGCGCGAACTTCGCGGAAAAATCGGTGGCGATGGCCTGCGGCACCTGCGCCAATCGCTCCCGGCGCGACAGCACCGCGTAGTGCAACCGCTGCGCGTGGTGCGCCAGCCGCAACTGCTGGCGCGCGACCAGGCCCGACGGGCGGCCCAGCCGTGCGGCCGCCTGGTCCAGCCGTTGGCCGAGCACGTCGAGGCGCCCGCCCAGCGCATCGCCGAGCCGCTCGTCGAGCAGATCAAGCGCGCCGAGCCACAGGTCGCGCGGCGCGCTGACGAGTTCGGCGGCGGCCGTCGGCGTCGGCGCGCGCAGGTCGGCGCAGAAATCGGCGATGGTGAAATCGGTTTCGTGCCCCACGCCGCTGATCACCGGCACGGGACTTTGCACGATGGTGCGCGCCAGCGTTTCATCGTTGAAGGCCCAGAGGTCCTCGATCGAGCCACCGCCGCGCACCAGCAGGATCACGTCGACGGCCGGCTCCAGCGTGTAGAGCGACTGCAAGGCGCGCACCAGTTCGGCCGGCGCGTTGGCGCCCTGCACTGCCGCCGGCGCCAGCACCACGGGAATATGTGGCACACGCCGCCGCAGCGCGGTCACGACGTCATGCAGCGCCGCAGCCCCCAGCGAGGTGACAACGCCCACGGCACGCGGCATGGAGGGCAGCGCCCGTTTGCGCGCCGGGTCGAACAGGCCTTCGGCCTCGAGGCGTGCCTTGCGCTGCAGGAACTGCTCGAACAGCGCGCCCTGCCCCGCGCGCCGCAGGCTTTCGACCACCAGTTGCAGATCGCCGCGCGGTTCGTACACCGCCAGCCGGCCGCGCACTTCGACCTGGTCGCCGTCGCGCGGCGTGAAGTCGAGCAGACTCGCCGCGCGACGGAACATCGCGCAGCGCAGCTGGCCGGATTCGTCCTTGAGCGAGAAATAGCAATGACCGCTCGATGCACGCGAGAAACCGGAGATTTCCCCGCGCACCGAGACCGGGTTGAAGCGCGCATCGAGCGCATCGGCCACCGCGCGGCACAGCGCGCCCACGGCCCACACGCGCGGCCCGGGCGCGGCATTCGGCTCCCTGAAGCTCATCGCGCCCCTCCGCCGCCGAGCGCCACTCTTCCACAACGGGCGCCGCGCCCCCCGCTTTGGAGGGGTATGGTGGAACAGATGCACGAGTTCTCGTGCAAGCTGTTGATTTTATTAAAAAAAGTGCTGCTCAAAATTCAATCGATCTAACGGAAAGCCCGTCCCATGCGGGTTCGGAGTCATTGCGCAACGGGTTAATCACAAAGTTATCCACAGAATCTGTGCGTCCTTGCCGACACGCAAACAAGCCGCGAGCCGATGGTGGCTCGGTGGATAATCGCCGCGCATTTGCAGTCTACGGGCCGGAGGATTTTCTTGTTTTCCATCATTGTTGCCGCGGGCTGGCCAATCTGGCCATTGCTCGCCTGTTCGGTCATCGCACTCGCGCTGGTCATTGAACGTTTCACCAGCCTCAAGACCGTCAAGGTCCTGCCGCCGAAGCTGCTGGACGAGACCATCACCGTGTCGCGCGGCGCGGTTCCCGGCCCCGATGTCGTGACCAAACTGGAAAGCAACTCGATGCTCGGCCAGGTGCTGGCCGCCGGCCTGCGCGCGCTGAACGCCAACCCGCGCTGCACCGAAGAAGACCTGCGCGCCGCCATGGAGGCCTCGGGCCGCACCGTGGCGCACAAGCTGGAGCGCTACCTGCCGGCGCTGGCCACCATTGCCTCGGCGGCGCCGCTGCTCGGCCTGCTGGGCACGGTGATCGGCATGATCGAGATCTTCGGCTCGCAGTCGCCCGGCAGCGGTGCCGTCGGTTCGGGCAACCCGGCGCAGCTGGCGCACGGCATCTCGATCGCGCTGTACAACACGGCCTTCGGCCTGATCGTGGCCATCCCCACGCTGATCTTCTGGCGTTATTTCCGCAGCCGCGTCGACGAGTACCTGCTGAACCTCGAACTCTCGGGCGAGCGCTTCGCGCGCCACTTGAACGCACTTCGCAAATGACGGCCATCGCAGCAACCGACGGCCGCCACACCAGGGACACCGCGGAACCGGCTTCGCCGGGCCGCAGGTGTCGCCCCCGGAAGGGGGTTGGCGTAGCGACACGAAGTGCGCGCAGCCTGGGGGTGAGCCTATGACTCGGGGCCGCATGCAGTTTCGCCACGGCGCGCGCGACGAGCCGGAGATCAACCTGATCCCGTTCATCGACGTGCTGCTGGTCGTGCTGATCTTCCTGATGCTGTCGACCACCTACAGCAAGTTCACCGAGATGCAGCTGCGGCTGCCGACCGCGGACGTCGACGCCCAGCGCGACTACCCGAAAGAGGTGATCGTGGCGGTGTCGGCCGACGGCCGCTACGTGATCAACAAGTCGCCGCTGGCGGACCGCAGCGTCGACACCGTGGCCGCCGCGCTCGGCGCCGCCGCCACCGGCGGCAAGGACAGCGTCGTGATCATCAGCGCCGACGCAGCCAGCCCGCACCAGGCCGTGGTGACGGTGATGGAGGCCGCACGCCGTGCCGGCCTGATGCAGATCACCTTCGCCGCCCAGTCGACGGCCCAGGCCGGTCACTGAGTGTCGACCGGCGCGCGGCTGCAGGATGCCTGGCTGCGCCGCGGTGCGCTGGCCTGCCTGCTGTGGCCGCTGTCGCAGGTCTACGGCGCCCTCTTCGCGTTGCGGCGCGCCTTCTATCGATGGGGCTGGCAGAAAACCGAACGCGTGCCGGTACCCGTGATCGTGGTCGGCAATGTGATCGTGGGTGGAGCCGGCAAGACACCGGTCGTGATGGCCGTCGTGCGCCACCTTCAGGCGCGTGGCCTGCGGGTGGGCGTGGTGTCGCGCGGCTACGGCCGCCGCACCGACGACTGCCGCGAAGTCCAGGCTGACAGCGACCCGCAGGACGTCGGCGACGAACCCGCGCTGATCCACCATGCCACCGGCGCGCCGGTCTTCGTGGCCCGGCAGCGCATCGAGGCCGCACGCGCCCTGCTCGAACGGCACCCTGCGACGCAGGTCATCGTCAGCGACGACGGCCTGCAGCATCTGGCGCTGGCGCGCGACATCGAGATCTGCGTATTCGATGACCGCGGTGTCGGCAACGGCTGGCTGCTGCCCGCCGGTCCCTTGCGTGAGCCGTGGCCGCGCCATTGCGACCTGCTGTTGCACAGCGGCGAGCGGCCCGCCTTCGCCGACGGCTACACCGCCACCCGCGAACTGGCGCCGTACGCCCTCGCGAAGGACGGCCGACGCATCCCACTCGACACGCTCGCCGGCCAGCCCGTGATCGCGCTCGCTGCCATTGCACGGCCAGAGGCCTTCTTCACGATGCTGCGCGCACGCGGCCTGACGCTCGCGGACACCCTCGCGCTGCCTGACCACCACGATTTCACTGGCTGGCAACGCCCGGCCGACCCCGCCCTGCCGCTCGTCTGCACGGAAAAAGACGCCGTCAAGCTCTGGCAGCAGGCGCCCCACGCGCTCGCCGTGCCACTGCACTTCGAACCCTCGCCGGCGTTCTTCGCCGCCCTCGACGCAAAGCTATCATCGCTCGATGGATACCAAGCTGCTTGAACTGCTCGTCTGCCCCGTCACCAAGGGCCCGCTGACCTGGAACGCCGAGAAGCAGGAACTCTGCTCGCGCAGCGCGCGGCTGGCCTACCCGGTGCGCGACGGCATCCCGGTGCTGCTCGAGAACGAGGCCCGCACGCTGTCCGACGAAGAGCTGGGCCTGTGAGCTTCACCGTTCTGGTGCCGGCCCGGCTGGCTTCGACGCGACTTCCCAACAAACCGCTCGCCGATATCGCCGGCCTGCCCATGGTCGTGCGCGTGGCGCAACGTGCCCGCCAGTCCGGCGCCCTTCGCGTGGTGGTGGCCGGCGATGACGCTTCCATCATCGACGCCTGCAAGGCGCACGGCGTCGAGGCCCTGCTCACCCGCCAGGACCACCCCAGCGGCACCGACCGGCTGGCCGAAGCCTGCGAACAGCTCGGACTCGACGGTGACGCGATCGTCGTCAACGTGCAGGGCGACGAGCCGCTGATCGACCCCGCGCTGATCGACGCCGTTGCCGCCACGCTGGCCGCGCGCCCGCAGGCCGCGATGAGCACCGCCGTCCATGCGATCGACTCGCTGGCCGACTTCATGAACCCGAACGTGGTGAAGGCCGTGCTCGATGCGCAAGGCCATGCGCTCTATTTCAGCCGCGCGCCGATCCCCTGGTGGCGCGACGGCTCCTCGGGTGGTGCGGCGCCTTCGGTGCTGCCCAGCCCGGCACCGCTGCGCCACATCGGCATCTACGGCTATCGCGCAGGCTTCGTGCGGCAATTTCCGTTGCTGTCGCCCGCCCCTGTCGAAGCCACCGAGGCGCTCGAACAATTGCGTGCGCTGTGGCACGGACACCGTATCGCGGTGCATGTCAGCGATGTGGCCCCAGGCCCCGGGATCGACACGCCCGAAGACCTGGCACGCGTGCGCGCCGTCTTCGCGGCCGGCTCGCCTGCGTGAGCTGCAGGCCGCCCCGAGGGAGACGGCGGCAATTTGTCACGGGGACGCATGCTATCCTCGATGCAATTCCGCCTCGGCGCGCCTGAGGGTGCGCATGGGGCGCGACACAAAATCTAAGAACCTTCCGAGGACACCATGAGACTTATTTTGCTGGGCGCGCCCGGAGCAGGCAAAGGCACGCAAGCGACCTTCATCTGCCAGAAATATGGCATCCCCCAAATCTCGACCGGCGACATGTTGCGCGCCGCGGTCAAGGCAGGCACCCCCCTCGGGCTGCAGGCCAAGACGATCATGGATTCGGGTGCACTGGTCAGCGACGACCTGATCATCAACCTCGTGAAGGAACGCATCGCGCAGCCCGACTGCAACGGCGGTTTCCTGTTCGACGGCTTCCCGCGCACCATTCCACAGGCCGACGCCATGAAGGCGGCCGGCGTCAAGCTCGACTACGTGCTCGAGATCGACGTGCCCTTCGGCGACATCATCGAACGCATGAGCGGCCGCCGCTCGCACCCGGCATCGGGCCGCACCTACCACGTCAAGTTCAATCCGCCGAAGGTGGAAGGCAAGGACGACGTGACCGGTGAAGAGCTGATCCAGCGCGAAGACGACAAGGAAGAGACCGTGCGCAAGCGGCTCGACGTCTACAGCCAGCAGACCCGTCCGCTGGTCGACTATTACTCGGCCTGGGCCAAGACCGATCCGGCCGCTGCGCCAAAGTACCGCGCCATCCAGGGCGTGGGCACGGTCGACGAGATCACGCAGCGCGCGCTTGCCGCACTGAACAGCTGATCCAGCGGCTGATTCGTCAGCCTCGTTCTCCTAGCCGCCCTCCGACTCCGGCAGGGCGGCCACTCCCAACAGTTCCAGCACCAGCGCAACCCGCGCCTTCACCGGCGTGAGTGCGCCCGCATCCCGCAGCCCGTCACCGGGTTTCGGCAGGATGCGTCCGTTCGTGCAGCGCGTGGCGCGCAGCACTGCCACGCCGCCGTCCTGCGCCTTCAGCGCCGCGCCTTCCAGCGCGTGGTGCACGGTGCCGTTGCCGGTCGTGGCCACGACCAGCCCGCGCAAGGGCTCAGCCGACGGGAGCAGCAACGCCTCCACGATCGCACCGCTCGCGCCCGCGTGGCTCATGACGATCTCGACGCGGGGCCACGGCTTCGACACCGCCTCCAACCGCGCCGCATCGAGCGGCGCCCCCTGCGGCCATGCACCAACGCGCCGCACTTCGCCCTCCTCCACATAGCCGACCGGCCCCGCATCGCCCGACGCGAAGGCATCGAGGCGGTAGGTGTGCACCTTCTGCACATCGAGGCCGCTGTGGATCGTGCCCGCACACACCACCGTCACGCCCTGCGCGCCCGGCGTCGAGGCCACCGCGAGCGCGTCGCGCACGTTCTGCGGACCATCGGGCGACAGGGCCGTCGCCGGGCGCATCGCGCAGGTCAGCACCACCGGCTTGGCCGGCGCGAGCACGGCGTGCAGGAAGAAGGCGGTCTCTTCCAGCGTGTCGGTGCCGTGGGTGACCACGATGCCGGCCACGTCCGACTGCGCCAGCCAGTGTGCGCAGCGCGCGGCCAGCTGGCGCCAGGTGTCGGCGTCCATGTCCTTGCTGTCGAGCTGCGCGACCTGCTCCGCCACCAGCGTCACGCCGGCCGGCGCTTCGATGCCGCCCAGCAGGTCCGCCACGCCCACCTGCCCGGCGGTGTAGCCGATGTTGTCGCCGCTGCTGGCGGCCTTGCCGGCAATGGTGCCGCCGGTGCCCAGCACCACCACGCGGCGCGTCCCGGACGAAGAGGAATGAGTCATGGCTTGTCAACTTTTGAAAACTGGTTAAAAATACAGGTACTGGATATCTAGCCAGTGCCGCAAGGAAACCACTATGCAGTTCGCAGTGAAGCTTACCGCCCGCCAGCAGCAGATCCTGGACCTGATCCAGGGCGCCATCGCACGCACCGGTGCGCCGCCCACGCGCGCCGAAATCGCCAACGAGCTGGGCTTCAAGTCGGCCAACGCCGCCGAGGAGCACCTGCAGGCCCTGGCCCGCAAGGGCGTGATCGAACTCGTCAGCGGCACCTCGCGCGGCATCCGCCTCAAGGGCGATGCGCTGCGCTCGCTCCACGAAACGCGCCACCGCGAAGGCAACCAGTTCTCGCTCTCGCTGCCCGGCATGGCCCAGCTCGCGCTGCCGCTCATCGGCCGTGTCGCGGCGGGTTCGCCCATCCTCGCGCAAGAGCACGTCGACCAGACCTACTACGTCGAGAACACGCTCTTCCAGCGCCAACCCGACTACCTGCTCAAGGTGCGCGGCATGTCGATGCGCGACGCCGGCATCATGGACGGCGACCTGCTCGCCGTGCAGGCCACGAAGGAAGCGCGCAACGGCCAGATCGTGGTGGCACGCCTGGGCGAAGAAGTCACCGTGAAGCGCCTGAAGCGCAACAAGCAGGTGATCGAGCTGCACGCCGAGAACCCCGACTACCCGACCATCATCGTCCAGCCCGGCGAGCCCTTCGAGATCGAAGGCCTCGCGGTCGGCCTCATCCGCAACACGATGCTGATGTAGGCCCCGGGCCTGCTGTCCACACGCAGCAGCACCTCATCCGGCCGCGACAGGTGGCGGGCGTATGGCGCGAAGTCGCCATCACCCTGTCGTGACCGATTCAAGAAATCCTGCCTGTGTTCAACCTCATACTTTTTTGGAGTTCACATGGGAATCGCCCTCCTCGCCATCGCCGACCTCTGGTCGCCCCTGCAATCGCTGGCCACCCGCTGGATGCCCGCCCGCCGTCCCTCGCATGGTGAGAGCGGCGATGCAGCCGCTGGCCTGCGCTACGTGGCCATTCGCCCGGCCTGCACGGCGCGCACCGCTGGCAGCCCGGCGCCGACCGCGTCACCGTCCGCCGCCACGCCCGCCCGCCCGCTGCGCGTGGTCCGCGTGGTCGACCGGCAAGGCTCGCAGCGCGGCTGCGCCAACCGGGTCGTGATTTCCGGCCGCATGGCCGACGTGTGCGCCGAACTCGACCGGCTCGCCGCACTGGAAGCCGCGGAAACCGGGAGCGGCACGCCCCGCCCCAGCCACCTGCACTGAGAAAGTGCCAACGAACCCGCCGTGCCTGCGCACTCTGTGCGCCCCTCATGCGCACGGCGGATTCACTGGAATCGGCCTGAAACGGGCCTTCCGGCCGCCATCCGGCGCCGGGTATCCAAACGTTCACACGTGCGACGTGCCGATGCTGCGAGGCACAATGGCATGCCATGAACATTGTGATCCTCGACGACTACCAGGACGCCGTGCGCAAGCTGCAGTGCGCTGCCAAGCTGGACGCTTACGCCGCCAAGGTCTACACCAACACGGTCAAGGGCATCGGCCAACTGTCGGTTCGCCTCAAGGATGCGGACGTCATCGTGCTCATCCGCGAGCGCAGCCAGATCTCCCGCCAGCTCATCGAGAAGCTGCCCAAGCTCAAGCTGATTTCCCAGACCGGTCGCGTCGGCGGCCACATCGACGTCACGGCCTGCACCGAACGCGGTGTGGCGGTGGCCGAGGGCTCGGGCTCGCCGCAGGCGCCCGCCGAACTCACCTGGGCGCTGATCATGGCGGCCATGCGCCGCCTGCCGCAGTACATCAGCAACCTCAAGCACGGGGCCTGGCAGCAGTCGGGCCTCAAGTCGGCGTCGATGCCGCCGAATTTCGGCGTGGGCTCGGTGCTCAAGGGCAAGACGCTGTGCATCTGGGGCTATGGCCGCATCGGCCAGCTGGTGGCGCGCTACGGGCAGGCCTTCGGCATGCAGGTCGTAATCTGGGGCCGCGAGGCCAGCTGCGCCAAGGCGCGCTCCGACGGCTTCCAGGTGGCACAGAACCGCCACGAATTCTTTGCCGCCGCCGACGTGCTGTCGGTGCACCTGCGGCTCAACGAGGACACCCAGGGCCTCGTCAAGCTCGAAGACCTCTCGCGCATGAAGCCGACGGCGCTGTTCGTCAACACCTCGCGCGCCGAGCTGGTGGAGGCCGATGCCTTGCTGGCTGCGCTCAACCGCGGCCGCCCCGGGCTGGCGGCCATCGACGTGTTCGAGAGCGAACCGCCGCTGCAGGGCCATGCGCTGCTGCGGCTCGAGAACTGCATCTGCACGCCGCACATCGGCTACGTCGAGCAGGAAAGCTACGAAAGCTACTTCGGCCAGGCGTTCGACAACGTCGTGAGCTTCATCAAGGGCAACCCCACGAACATCGTGAACCCCGGCGCGCTGCAGGTCCGGCGGTGAGCGCATGAGCCGGCCCGCGCCGCAGCGAGGCGCGCTCTGGGCGCTGCTGGCCGGCAATTTCGTGATCGGCACGGGCGTGATGGTCGTGCCGGGCACCCTCAATGAGATCAGCGCCTCGCTGGCGGTCCAAGTCGCCACCGCAGGCCAGCTGATCAGCGCAGCCGCCTTCGTGATGTGCCTGGGCGCCCCGCTGCTGGCCGCCGCGGTCGCCGGCTGGGACCGCCGCAAGCTGCTGGCCCTCACTCTGCTCTGGTACGCCGCGTGGCACGTGGTCGCGGCGCTCGTGCCCAGCTTCGGCGCGTTGCTGCCGGTGCGCATGCTGACGGTGATCGCGCCCGCCATCTTCACGCCCCAGGCTGCGGCCTGCGCCGGCATGCTGGTGCCGCCCGAGCAGCGCGGGCGCGCCGTCACCTTCGTCTTTCTCGGCTGGTCGGTGGCCTCGGTGCTGGGCCTGCCGATCGGTGCGCTGATCGGTGGCCACCTGGGCTGGCGCATGGCCTTCATGGCCATCGCGGCGCTCAGCGTCGTGAGCGCCGCCTCGGTCTGGCTCACGCTGCCCAGCGGCATCCGGCCCGCCGCGCTCACGGCCGCCGCCTGGTCGCGCGTGCTGCGCAGCCCGGTACTGATGGGCATCGTGTCGGTCACGGCGCTGCAGGGCGTCGGCCAGTTCGTGCTGTTCAGCTATTTCGGCCCGCTGCTCAAGCAGGGCTTCGGCGCCGACGCCAATACGCTGAGCCTGATGTGGGCGCTGTTCGGCGCCTTCGGCCTGCTGGGCAACATGGTGGTGAGCCGCTACATCGACCGCGTCGGCGCCGGGCGCATGGTGCTGCTGACGACCGGGCTGATCGCGCTGAGCCTGCTGCTGTGGCCGCTGGCCAGCACGCTGGCGTGGCTGGCGGTGGTGCTCGTGCCCTGGGGCCTGGGCTGCTTTGCCACCAACTCCTCGCAGCAGGCGCGCCTCGTGGGGCTGGCGCCCGCCCTGGCGCCGGGCTCGGTGGCGCTCAACAGCTCGGGCATCTACATCGGCCAGGCCTTAGGCGCAGCACTCGGCGGCTGGCTGCTGGCGAACGACGCCACCGAGTGGATGAGCCGGGTCGGTTTTGCACTGATGCTGCTGGCCATGGGCCTGAGCTTCGCCATCGACCGCAGCCGCCGCCCGGCCTGAATCCGATGCCCCGCGTAACACCCGGGGCGCGGGCCTCCCGCGAGATTGCAAAATCGGAGCTTTCGTCCGCGTCGCGCACCCGCGCCGGCGCGGCCGCCCCGGACACCCACCAACCCATGAGAACCTTGATCCCATGACAGTGAACTACCCCCGAATCGGCGTGATCGGCGCCGGCGCCATGGGGCGCGGCATCGCGCAGATCGCCGCCCAGGCCGGCAGCGAAGTGCTGCTGCTCGACAGCTTCGCAGGCGCCGCCGAGCGTGGCCGCGAAGCCCTCGCCGCCCAATGGAACAAGCTGCACGAGAAGGGCAAGATCGACGCCCCCACGCGCGACGCCTACGTGGCGCGCGTGAAGGCGGTCGACGGCATGCAGGCGCTCGCAGGCTGCGACCTCGTGGTCGAGGCCGTGGTCGAGAACCTCGAGGTCAAGCGCACGCTGTTTCGCGAGCTCGAGGACGTGGTCGCGCCCACGGCCACGCTGGTCACCAACACCTCGTCGCTGTCGGTCACGGCCATCGCGGCCGGCCTGCAGCACCCCGCGCGCTTCGCGGGCTTCCACTTCTTCAACCCCGTGCCGCTGATGAAGGTGGTCGAGGTGGTGGCGGGCTTCAAGACCTCGCCCGAGGTCTGCCAGAAGCTGGCCGGCTACGCCACACAGATGGGCCACAGCGCCGTGCAGGCGCAGGACACGCCCGGCTTCATCGTCAACCACGCGGGCCGCGGCTACGGCACCGAGGCGCTGCGCATCGTCGGCGAAGGCGTGGCGGACTTCGCCACCATCGACCGCATCCTGAAGGACCAGGCAGGCTTTCGCCTCGGCCCCTTCGAGCTGCTCGACCTCACGGCGCTCGACGTGTCGCACCCGGTGATGGAGTCGATCTACCACCAGTACTTCGAAGAGCCGCGCTTCCGCCCGAGCGTGATCACCGCGCAGCGCCTGGCCGCCGGCGCACTCGGCCGCAAGACTGGCGAAGGCTTCTACCGCTATGAAGACGGCGTGATGCAGCAAACGCCCGAAGCGCCGGCGCCGGTGATCGAAGGCACGCCCGCGGTCTGGGTGTCGCCGCGCGCCGCGCGCCGCGCCGAGCTGCTGCGCCTGGTGAACACGCTGGGTGCGCAGATCGACAGCGGCAGCGCCCCCGCACCGCAGTCGATCATCCTGGTCGCGCCGCTGGGCTTCGACGTGACGACGGTCGCGGCGGTCGAGCGGTTGGACGCCACGCGCACCGTCGGCATCGACATGCTGATCGACGACGCCGCCACCAAGCGCCGCGTGCTCGCCACCAACCCGGCCACGCGCCGCGACGTGCGCGACGCCGCGCACGCCCTCTTCGCGCGCGACGGCAAGGCCGTGAGCGTGATCCGCGACAGCGGCGGCTTCGTCACGCAGCGCGTGATCGGCGCCATCGTCAACATCGCCGCCGACATGTGCCAGCAGCGCGTGTGCACGCCGGCCGACCTCGAGACCGCCGTGCAGCTGGGCCTGGGCTACCCGCGCGGCCCGCTCGCCATGGGCAACCTCTACGGGCCGACCAACATGCTCGAAGTGCTGTTCAACCTGCAGACCGTGTACGGCGACCCGCGCTATCGCCCGAGCCCGTGGCTACGCCGCCGCGGCGCGCTGGGCCTGAGCCTGCTGCACGAAGAAGAATAAATAACGAACGAACAGGCACACACGCCATGACCGCCGAACTCAAGAGCACCAGCGAAGGCAGCACCATGGTGCTGACCATCGTCAACCCGACCCAGCGCAATGCACTGGGCCCTGAGATCTATGCCGCCGGCATCGAGGCGCTGAACGGCGCCGAGAGCAGCGACGAGATCCGCAGCGTCGTCATCGTGGGCGAAGGCGCCTGGTTCTGCGCCGGCGGCTCGCTGCAGCGGCTGCTGGCCAACCGCCAGCTCGACCGCTCGGTGCAGGCCGAGAGCATCGAGGGCCTGCACAACTGGATCGACTCGATCCGCACCTTCCCCAAGCCGGTGATCGCGGCCGTCGAGGGCGCGGCGGCCGGCGCTGGCTTCTCGCTCGCGCTGGCCTGCGACTTCGTCGTGGCCGCGCGCGACGCCGTGTTCGCGGCCTCGTACAGCAACGTGGCGCTGTCGCCCGACGGTGGCCTCAGCTGGCACCTCGGGCAGGCGCTGCCGCGCCAGCTGGCGAGCGAATGGCTGATGAACGGCGAGCGCATCGAGGCCGCGCGCCTGCATGCCTTCGGCCTCGTCAACGAGCTCACCGACAGCGGACAGGCGCTGGCCGGCGCGATGGCCCTGGCCACGCGTCTGAACGCGCGTGCGCCGAATTCGCTGGCCAGCATCAAGGAGCTGCTGAGCGACGCGCGCGGCGCCACACTGGCGTCGCAGCTATCGCAGGAGCGCGATCATTTCGTGCGCAACCTGCACCACGCGAACGCGGGCATCGGCATCGCCGCGTTCCTCGACAAGACACCACCACGCTACGAGTGACGCCTGACGGCGTCGCTCCCGAGACACCCCACAGCTTTTCAGTCGCCGAGAGGACAGACCATGGACGACCCCATTCTTACCATCGAAGAACGTGAAGCGATCAACAGTGGTCGCTGGTTTTCTTCCCTATCTCCATCGCTACGGCACGACATCCTCCGATGCGCCTTTGTCAAACGCTACAAGGACGGCGACCTGCTCGCCGCGCGCGGCGACCCGCCCGAGCACTGGATCGCCTGTGCCAAGGGGGCGTTGCGCGTGAGCTCGACCGCGGTGTCGGGCAAGCAGGTGACGCTGACCTACGTCGAGCCAGGCATCTGGTTCGGCGACGTGGCGATGTTCGACGGGGAGCGGCGTACGCACGACACGTACTCGCACGGCGACACCACCGTGCTGTGCGTGGCGCGGGCCGATTTCCAGAAGATCCTGGCCACGCACGTCGAGCTGTACGAAGCGCTGATGCGGCTGCAGGCGCGCCGCATCCGCACGCTGTTCGGGCTGGTGGAAGACCTCAACACCCTGCCCTTGCGCGCACGCCTGGCCAAGCAGCTCATCCACCTGGTGCGCAGCTACGGCGTGCCCAACCTGGACGACGGCAGCCAGACGCGCATCGGCCTGCAACTGGCGCAGGAAGAACTCGCGCAATTGCTCGGCGCCTCGCGCCAGCGGGTCAACCAGGAACTCAAGACGATGGAGCGCGAGGGCACCATCCGGATCGAGCCGGCCGGACTGGTCGTGCTGGACCGCTCGGCGCTGATGCACATCTCTGAAGCAGACAACTAAAAAAGATTCGACATGAGCCAGGACTTCTCCAGTTTCATCGGCACCCGCGCGGTGTCCCAACAGCACACCTTCGACGTGGACGCGCTCGCGGCCTGGCTCGAAAAGAACCTCGAGGGCTTCCAGGGTCCGCTGACGGTCGAGATGTTCAAGGGCGGACAGTCGAACCCGACCTACAAGCTCGTCACGCCCACGCAGAGCTACGTGATGCGCGCCAAGCCCGGCCCGGTCGCCAAGCTGCTGCCCTCGGCCCATGCGGTCGAGCGCGAATACAAGGTGATGCGCGGCCTGCAGGGCACCGACGTGCCCGTGCCGCGCATGCACTGCCTGTGCGAAGACGAGTCCATCATCGGGCGCGCCTTCTACATCATGGAGTTCATGCAGGGCCGCGTGCTGTGGGACCAGTCGCTGCCCGGCTTCAGCAACGCCGAACGCGCGGCCTACTACGACGAGATGAACCGCGTCATCGCGGCACTGCACACGGTCGATTTCGCCGCCCGCGGCCTGGGCGACTACGGCAAGCCCGGCAATTATTTCGAGCGCCAGATCGGCCGCTGGAGCAAGCAGTACAAGGCCTCGGCCGATGGTGCCGGCGAACTGTCGCAGCCCATCGACGCCATGGAACGCCTGATCGACTGGCTCCCCGCCCACATGCCGGCAAGCGCACGTGACGAGACCAAGGTCTCGATCGTGCATGGCGACTACCGCCTGGACAACGTGATGTTCCATGCCACCGAGCCGCGCATCATCGCGGTGCTCGACTGGGAGCTCTCCACGCTGGGCCACCCGCTGGCCGACTTCAGCTACCACTGCATGTCGTGGCACATGCCCCCCACCACCGGCCGCGGCATCGGCGGCGTGGACGTGGCGGCGCTGGGCATTCCCACCGAGAGCGAATACATCGCCCGCTATTGCGAGCGCACGCGCATCAGCACGCCCGAGGCGCTGGCGCCCGACTGGAATTTCTACCAGGCCTACAACCTGTTTCGCATGGCCGCCATCCTGCAGGGCATTGCGAAACGCGTCGAAGCCGGTACTGCATCGAGCGAGCAAGCCGTGGCGTCCGCCCGTGGCGCACGGCCGATGGCCGAGATGGCCTGGCAATTTGCCCAAAAGGCATAGCCAGCCCTCCCCCTTAACCCCACCAGGAGACAGCATGGATTTCGAATATTCGGCCAAAACCAAGGAGCTTCAGAAGCGCGTTCTCGCCTTCATGGAAGACCACATCTACCCGGCCGAAGCCGAGTACAGCGCCGAACTGGCCGCCAACACGGTCGCCGGCAAGCGCTGGAGCGCCCTGCAGACCGTCGAGAAGCTCAAGGCCAAGGCCAAGGCCCAAGGCCTGTGGAACCTGTTCCTGCCAGTCGACAGCGCCTCGGCCTCGGGCTATGAGGGTGCGGGCCTGACCAATCAAGAATACGCCCCGCTGGCCGAGATCATGGGCCGGGTGCCATGGGCCTCCGAAGCCTTCAACTGCTCGGCGCCCGACACCGGCAACATGGAAACCATCGCCCGCTACGGCTCGGAAGAGATCAAGGCGCGCTGGCTCAAGCCGCTGCTCGAAGGCCAGATCCGCTCGGCCTTCGCGATGACCGAACCCGACGTCGCCTCCAGCGATGCCACCAACATCGCCACCCGCATCGAGCGCCAGGGCGACGAGTACGTCATCAACGGCCACAAGTGGTGGATCTCCGGTGCCGCCGACCCGCGCTGCGCCGTGTTCGTCACCATGGGCAAGACCGACCCCGAAGCGCCCAAGCACTCGCAGCAAAGCATGGTCATCGTGCCGGCCGATGCCAAGGGCATCCGCATCGTGCGCCCGCTGAACGTGATGGGCTACGACGACGCGCCGCACGGCCACGTCGAGATGTACTTCGAGAACGTGCGCGTGCCCGTGGGCAACATCCTGCTGGGCGAAGGCCGCGGCTTCGAGATCGCCCAGGGTCGCCTTGGCCCCGGACGCATCCACCACTGCATGCGCCTGATCGGCCTGGCCGAGCGCGCGCTCGAGCTGATGTGCAAGCGCGCCTCGTCGCGCGTGGCCTTCGGCAAGACCGTCGCCTCGCAGACCGTCACGCAGGAACGCATCGCCGAAGCGCGCTGCAAGATCGACATGGCCCGCCTGCTCACGCTGAAGGCCGCCTGGCTGATGGACGTGGCCGGCAACAAGGTCGCGCGCACCGAGATCGCCATGATCAAGGTGGTGGCGCCCACCATGGCCTGCCAGGTCATCGACTGGGCCATGCAGGTCCACGGCGGCGGCGGCATGTGCGACGACTTCCCGCTGGCCTCGGCCTATGCGCAGGCGCGCACGCTGCGCTTTGCCGACGGTCCGGACGAAGTGCACCGCAACGCGATCGCCAAGTGGGAGCTGGGCAAGTACGCCGCCGACAAGTCGGGCGCCACTGCCGACGCGCCTGTCACGCGCTTCTGATCCCGAAAAAAAGAAAGGGCGCGATCGCCGCGCCCTTCTCTTTCTAATCTGGCCATGCCGCCTACGCCTTGCGTCGGCGGCATTTTCATTGGCCTGGTTCAGTCAGAGCTTCTTCTGCAGGAAGACAGCGTGGCCGAATTCCGGATCGAGCTGGTAGCTGACGAAGCCTTCGCGCTCGTAGCTGCGCAGCGCGGGCGCATTGCCCGACAGCACCTCGAGCGTGAGCTTGCAGGCCCTGCGCCGGCGGGCTTCCTGCTCGACCTGCGCAAACATCTGCTGCGCCACGCGCTGGCCGCGGTGGCTGGCGCGCACGACCACGTCGTGCACGTTGACCAGCGGCTGGCAGGCGAAGGTCGAAAAGCCCTCGATGCAGTTGATCAGGCCCACGGGCGTTTCGCCGTCGAAGGCGAGCACGCTGAACGCCTGCGGACGCGCCGCCAGCGCGGCGGGCAGGCCTTCGCGCACCGACGCGGGCAACGGCGTGCCGCCGCCGGCGGGGTCGCGCGCGTAGCTGTCGAGCAGTTCGACCACGGCCGCAGCCTGCAGCGGATCGCGGTAGTCGGCCAGGCGGGTTTCGATGCGGCCCGTCGTCGTCATGCGGCGGGCTTGAGCGTGGCCGCGAGGCGCTCGGCGCAAGACTGCGATTGCTTCGGATCGCGCGCCTCGACCATCACGCGCACCAGCGGCTCGGTGCCACTCGCACGGATCAGCACGCGGCCCGCATCGCCCAGCTCGGCTTCGATGCGCTTCGTTTCGCTGGCGAGCGCTGTGTTGCTCTTCCAGTCCTGGTCGGGTGCGAGGCGCACGTTGATCAGCGTCTGCGGGAACAGCGTCACGCCTTCGAGCAGCTGCGCCACCGTCTTGCCGCTGCGCACGCAGGCCTGCAGCACCTGCAGCGCGCTGACGATGCCGTCGCCCGTGGTGTGGCGGTCGAGTGCCAGCAGGTGGCCTGAGCCTTCGCCGCCGAGCAGCCAGCCGCGCTTGTCGAGTTCTTCGAGCACGTAGCGGTCGCCGACCTTGGCGCGCACGAACTCGATGTCCTGTGCACGCAGGGCCATCTCGACGGCCTTGTTGGTCATGAGCGTGCCGACCACGCCCGCCGGCTTCTCGCCGCGCGCGATGCGTTCGGCCACCATCAGGTACAGCAGCTCGTCGCCGTTGAACAGGCGGCCGGTGGCATCGACCAGCTGCAGTCGGTCGGCGTCGCCGTCCAGGGCAATGCCGTAGTCGGCCTTCTGCGCCGTCACGGTGGCGACCAGTGCCTCGGGGTGCGTGGCGCCGAAGCCCTTGTTGATGTTGAGCCCGTCGGGCGCGCAGCCGATGCTGGTGACGTCCGCGCCCAGTTCGTGGAACACGTTCGGCGCCACCTGGTAGGCCGCGCCGTGGGCCGCATCGACCACCAGCTTCATGCCGCGCAGCGACAGGTCGTTGGCGAAGGTGCTCTTGCAGAACTCGATGTAGCGGCCGTCCGCGTCGTTGAGGCGGCGGGCCTTGCCCAGGTTGGCCGAATCCACCCAGACAGGCTCTTCTTCGAGCGCGGCCTCGACGGCCAGCTCCCAGGCGTCGTCGAGCTTGGTGCCCTGCGCGCTGAAGAACTTGATGCCGTTGTCGGGAAAGGCGTTATGGCTGGCGCTGATCACCACGCCCAGGCTGGCGCGCTGGGCGCGCGTGAGGTACGCCACGCCAGGCGTGGGCAGCGGGCCGAGCAGCACCACATCGACGCCGGCGGAGTTGAAGCCCGACTCGAGCGCCGACTCGAGCATGTAGCCCGAGATGCGGGTGTCCTTGCCGATCAGCACCGTGGGACGGGCATGGGTTTTCTTGAGCACGCGGCCGACGGCGTGTGCGAGGCGCAGCACGAAATCGGGGGTGATGGGCGATTGGCCGACCGTGCCGCGAATGCCGTCGGTGCCGAAATACTTACGGGTCATGTTGTTGCTCTTTGAAGGTGTTCTTGCGGTGCTTCCGCGCGCATGGCACGCCATACGGCGAGGGCGGCGACGGTGTCGCGCACGTCGTGCACCCGCACGACCGCTGCGCCCCGGTCCACTGCCAGCACGGCGGCTGCCACGCTGGGCACGGTACGCCCGGATGCATTGTCGATGCCGGTGACAGCCCCGATGGAGGACTTGCGGGACCAACCTAGCAACAAGGGGTAACCGGTTGCCAACAATTCCCGCTGTCGACCGAGGAGCGCGAAGTTCTGCGCCACGCTCTTGCCGAAACCGACGCCCGGATCGAGCGTGATGCGCGCAGGGTCGATGCCCAGCGCCGTCAGGGGCGCCAGTTGCGCGTCCCAGAAAGCCAGCACTTCGGGAATCACGTCGCCCTGCATCGGCAGCGCCTGCATGGTCTGCGGGTCGCGGTGCATGTGCATCAGGCAGATGCCGCAGGTCGGGTGCGCCGCCACGGCCTCGCGCGCGCCGGGTTGGCGCAGCGCCCAGATGTCGTTGACGATGTCCGCGCCCAGGTCGAGCACGGCGCGCATCACCTCGGGCTTGTAGGTGTCGATCGACAGCGGCACGTTCAGCTTCACGGCCTCGCGCACCACGGGCAGCACGCGCGCCATCTCGGCGTCGAGCGGCACGGCGGGGCTGCCGGGGCGGGTCGATTCACCGCCGATGTCGAGGATGTCGGCGCCCTCCTTCAGCAACTGCTCGCAGTGCTTCAGCGCGGTCTCGGTCGACGCGTGCGTGCCGCCATCGGAGAAGGAATCGGGCGTGACGTTGACGATGCCCATCACGCACGGCTGCGCGAGATCAATCCTGAAACGCGAGGTCTGCCAAACCGCACCATCTGGCTCACCATGGAAAACGGGGCCAGGGGCCCCGTTGTTGCTTGATTTCAAGCCCACCTCAAGCGGCGGTCGGCGCCGGATCAGGATTGACGGCCGGCGTGCCACCACTGCCGCCGCTGCCCGAAGGCGGAATGCGCGGCGTCCAGTCCTTGGGCGGACGCGGTGCACGGCCGGCCATGATGTCGTCGAGCTGTTCGCTGTCGATGGTTTCCCATTCGAGCAGCGCCTTGGCCATGGCGTGCATCTTGTCGCTGTTCTCTTCGATGAGGCGGCGCGCCAGGGCGTACTGCTCGTCGATGATGCGGCGCACCTCGCCATCGACCTTTTCCATGGTCTGTTCGCTCATGTTCGTGGTCTTGGTGACCGAGCGGCCCAGGAACACTTCGCCTTCGTTCTCGGCGTAGACCATCGGGCCCAGCGCGTCGGTCATGCCGTAGCGCGTGACCATGTCGCGGGCGATGGAGGTCGCGCGCTCGAAGTCGTTGCTGGCGCCGGTGGTCATCTGGTGCATGAACACTTCTTCGGCGATGCGGCCACCGAACAGCATGCTGATCTGGTTCAGCATGTACTCGCGGTCGTAGCTGTAGCGGTCCTGCGACGGCAGGCTCATGGTCACGCCGAGGGCGCGGCCACGCGGAATGATCGTGACCTTGTGGACCGGGTCGCACTTGGGCAGCAGCTTGCCGATGAGGGCGTGGCCGGACTCGTGGTAGGCCGTGTTGCGGCGCTCTTCCTCGGGCATGACCATGCTCTTGCGCTCGGGGCCCATGAAGATCTTGTCCTTGGCCTTCTCGAAGTCCTGCATCTCGACCACGCGCGCATTGCGGCGGGCGGCCATCAGGGCGGCTTCGTTGCACAGGTTGGCCAGGTCGGCACCCGACATGCCGGGCGTGCCGCGGGCGATCACGCTCGGGTTCACGTCCTGGCCCAGCGGGACCTTGCGCATGTGGACGGCCAGGATCTGCTCGCGGCCGCGGATGTCGGGCAGCGTGACGTACACCTGACGGTCGAAACGGCCCGGACGCAGCAGAGCAGCGTCGAGGATGTCGGGGCGGTTGGTGGCAGCCACCACGATCACGCCGAGGTTGGTTTCGAAGCCGTCCATCTCGACCAGCATCTGGTTGAGGGTTTGTTCGCGCTCGTCGTTGCCGCCGCCGAGGCCGGCGCCGCGCTGGCGACCCACCGCATCGATTTCATCGATGAAGATGATGCAGGGCGCGTTCTTCTTGGCGTTCTCGAACATGTCGCGCACACGTGCCGCGCCCACGCCGACGAACATTTCAACGAAGTCGGAACCCGAGATCGAGAAGAACGGCACCTTGGCTTCGCCGGCGATCGACTTGGCCAGCAGCGTCTTGCCGGTGCCCGGGGGGCCGACCAGCAGCAGGCCGCGCGGAATGCGGCCGCCGAGTTTCTGGAAGCGTTGCGGGTCTTTCAGGAAGTCGACGACTTCACGGACTTCTTCTTTTGCCTCGTCGCAGCCTGCGACGTCGGCGAAGGTCACCGTGTTGTTGTTCTCGTCCATCATGCGGGCCTTGCTCTTGCCGAAGCTGAACGCCCCGCCCTTGCCGCCGCCCTGCATCTGGCGCATGAAGTAGATCCACACCCCGATCAACAGCAGCATCGGGCCCCAGCTGACCAGCAGGGTCATGAGGAGCGAGCCCTCTTCGCGCGGCTTGACGTCGAACTTGACGTTGTGGTCGATCAGGTCGCCCACGAGGCCGCGGTCCAGGACCGTGGCGGTCGTGCGGATCTTGCGATCGTCGTTGGTGACGGCGACGATCTCGCCGCCGCCGGCGCCTTCAGGAATGATGGCGCTCTTGATCTGGTTGTTGCGGACCTGGTCCAGGAACTCGGAATAGCTCACCGTTCCCGAGCCGACGCCACCGCGGGTGTCGAACTGCTTGAACACAGTGAACAACACCATGGCAATGACGAGCCATACGGCAACTTTGGAAAACCACTGATTGTTCAAACGAAGCTCCAGTCGAAAGCGCGTGACGGGAATATGAAATACGCGCTGAGGGTACGCAATTGCGCCCCATTTTAGGCTTTTCAAGCTGCGAAAAGCGGACATTTCCCTATAGCAGCCATAGGCTGACAAGGGTTTGCGCCCCTGGAGGGCACGCTGCGGCAAGGTATCAATGCGTATCGGATGCCTTCAATCCCCTGCCGATGAGGAAGGTCTCGGCCGATTTGTCGCGCGATGCCTTGGGCTTGAGCGGCTTCACGACGCGGAAATTGGCCTTGAACATCTTGACCAATTCGTCGTACCCGCTGCCATGGAAGACCTTGGCCACCAATGCCCCTTCGGGCTTCATGTGGTTCTGGGCGAAGTCGATGGCCAGCTCGATCAGGTGCTCGACCCGGGCGGCGTCGGCCGAATGGATGCCCGACAAGTTGGGCGCCATGTCGGACACCACCAGGTCAGCCTTGCGGCCGTCCAGCACCGCCAGGAGCTGCGCCAGCAGCGCATCCTCGCGGAAATCGCCCTGCAGGAAGGTCACGCCTTCGATGGGCTCCATCGGCAGCAGGTCGAGCGAAATGATGGTGCCGTTGAGGTCGCCGACCGCCGCCCCGCCCGGCGACATGCGCCGCCGCAAGTACTGGCTCCAGGCGCCCGGGGTCGAGCCCAGGTCGACCACCAGCTGGCCGGGCTTGACCAGCCCGAGCGACTCGTCGATTTCCTTGAGCTTGTAAGCCGCGCGGGCGCGGTAGCCCTCTCTGGTCGCGAGCTTCACGTAGGGGTCGTTGATGTGGTCGTGAAGCCACGCCTTGTTGACTTTTTTGCTTTTGGCTTTGGTGCTCATGAGGGTGTTCGTGTACGCGTCGATAATACGGGGATGCCCGCCATTCAACTTACCCCTGCCGAGCGCAAGGTGCACCGCGCCGAAGCTCACCACCTGGATCCGATCGTCATGGTCGGTGGAGACGGGCTCACCCCTGCCGTGAAAAAGGAGGCCGACGCGGCCCTGAAGGCCCATGGCCTGATCAAGGTGCGCGTCTTCTCCGACGACCGCCTCGCCCGCGACGCCATGCTCCAGGAGCTCGCCGACGAGCTCGACGCCGCCCCGATCCAGCACATCGGCAAGCTGCTCGTGCTGTGGCGCCCGAAGCCCGAAAAAGAGCGTGTCATCGACGAAGACCGCATGCCCGGCCCGCGCGACGTGAAGATCGTCAAGTACAGCAAGCGCGGCGGCCAGCGCCCCGAAATCAAGACCCTGCGCGTGCTCGGCAACCAGCGCCTCACCCCTGGCGGCACCATCAAGCGCGCCAAGGCCAAGCGTCCGCTGTCGGCCAAGAAACGCAACCAGGCGGACTGAACTTGGTGGCAGCGCAAGGCGCCCAGCGCCATATCCTCTGCATGAAGTGGGGCACCAAGTACGGCCCCGAGTACGTCAACCGGCTCTACGCCATGGTGCGCCGCCACCTCAGCGGCGACTTCAAGTTCGTCTGCCTGACCGACGACGGCAACGGCATCCGCCCCGAAGTGACGTGCCTGCCGATTCCGCCACTCAACCTCCAGCTGGCCCCGGGCCAGCGCGACGGCGCCTGGAAGAAGCTCACGACCTTCGAGCAGGACCTGCACGGCCTGCGCGGCACCGCCCTCTTCCTGGACGTCGACGTGGTGATCGTCGGCAGCCTGGACGCCTTCTTCGAGCAGCCCGGCGAATTCCTGATCATTCACGACTACGCCCGCCCTTGGCGGCGCGAGCGGATCACGGGCAATTCATCGGTCTACCGCTTCGAGCTGGGCGCCCATGCCGACGTGCTGGCGTACTTCCGCGCCAACATGGACAAGGTGCAGGCCGAGTACCGCAACGAGCAGGCCTACCTGTCGGATGTGCTGCACAAGCAAGGAAAGCTGGCCTACTGGCCGGCCGCCTGGTGCCCGAGCTTCAAGTACCACGGCATCCCGACCTGGCCCACCAACTACTGGGAAGAGCCCTTCGTGCCCGAAGGCGCCCGCGTGATGGTGTTCCACGGCGAGTGCAACCCGCCCGATGCGCTGGCGGGACGGCGCAACCGCGCCTTCCGCTACATCCGGCCGGCGAGCTGGGTCGCCAAGCACTGGAAAGAGTAAAGCCGGAGGCGGCGGCGATCCGTGTCGCCGCCCCGGTTCAGCGTGGCGCCCGAGCGGCGGCGCCCATGCGCCACAGCAACGTGCCGGCGCACGCCCACTGAACGAAGTACATGCCCGTGCCCACGGCGTGCCACAGCTTGAGGTTGTCGCGCGCCACGATGCGCGGCGCCACGGCGTACTGCTGCAACAGCGCCAGCAGCAGCGCCGCCAGCACCAGGAAGATCGCAGTCAACACCGGCCCGGTCATGCCGTCGTCGGCCTTCTGGCGGAAATGGATCAGCAGGATCAGCCCGCAGCCGATGGCGATCCAGCTCTGCGCCTCGAACAGCTGGGCAGCGAAATTGCCCGCCACCGCCGGGTTGCCGAGCCGGGCGAACAGCATCGGCACCACCAGGAAGCCGATGGTGCTGAGGCTGCCCCACCAGAGGGCCGCCAGCATCAGCGCGACGCGGTCTTTCATCCGGCTCAGAGGTAGCGGACCGCCACGATCTCGTAGCGCTTGAGGCCGCCCGGCGCCTGCACTTCGGCCGTGTCGCCCTCTTCCTTGCCGATCAGCGCGCGCGCGATCGGGCTGGAGATGTTGATCAGGCCAAGCTTCAGGTCGGCTTCGTCTTCGCCCACGATCTGGTACTTGACGGCATCGCCCGACTCTTCTTCTTCGAGTTCGACGGTCGAGCCGAACACCACCTTGCCACCGGCATCGAGCTCGCTCGGGTCGATGATCTGCGCGGCCGAGAGCTTGCCTTCGACTTCCTGGATGCGGCCTTCGATGAAGCCCTGGCGGTCCTTGGCGACTTCGTATTCGGCGTTTTCGCTCAGGTCGCCCTGGGCACGCGCCTCGGAAATGGCGTTGATGACCCAGGGACGGTCGACCGTCTTGAGCTGGTGCAGTTCGGCGCGCAGTTTTTCAGCGCCGCGCTTGGTGATCGGAATGGTGGCCATGTTGTTGGTTCTCCATAAAGCGAAACCGCCGAACGCTGCCGTTCGGCGGTCGATTGAGGGAATTGATCAGACGAGTGTGCGTCCGGTCAGCCGGCTCAGGATGGCGAGCGGGCTCGATTCGGGATTGTATTGCTTCGATGCGGCCAGATGAAGGGTCTGCTCGAGCATGTACTGGCCCGCCATGACGGCGTGCGAGGTCTGGTCCGAGAAGCACACCCACACCGAACCGGGCGGGAATTTCGCCGTTTCCTGCGGCGAGTTTTCCTGGTACGCCATGTCCGACTTCATGCCGTCGTGCAGCTGCAGCATCAGGTGGTCGTACTCGCTGCGGAACGACTTGGTGACGTGCAGCGCCTGCAGCAGCTTGGCCTGCCAGCGCGCATAGGGCTTGGCCCGCGGCAGGAAGCGCTTGGCGATGTCCTCGAAAGGCTCGCCCACACGCCACACGCGCGGTGCGCCGTCGGGGTTGACGTTGGTGAACACGCGCAGGATGCGCTCGCCGTAGTTGGGCCGCGACGGGAATGCATCGACGTGCAGGCGCCGGTCGTCGGCGCGCCACGACTGCACGCGCGTCTCGACCTGGGCCGGCCGGTAGCTGGTCGGCGCCAGGCGCAAGGCCGGCGTGTAGTGCGGCAGCAGCCCATGGATGAGCTGCTGCGCCTGCGTGCGAAAACGCTTCACCATCGCCGCCGCGGCACGCTGCACCGCCTCGTCACCGACGGCGCCCTTGAGCTTGCCGTGGGCGTCGAGGCTGATGTTGCGCACGTCGGGCGACAGCAGGCTGGGCGTCAGCAGGCTGCGCTCTTCAGGCAGCAGCTCGAAGCCCAGCCGCGGGAAGTACAGCACCTTGCCGGCTTCCAGTTCCGCAATCCACGCCTCGTTGGGCGTGGCCGCATTCCAGTCCGCGAGGTCCAGTTCGACCAGCTGCGTTTCCATGGCGGTGCCCGGTCAGGCGGCGGCCAGCTGCGCGTGCATCTCCTGCACCGAGATCACGCCCAGCTCGTCCATGAAGCCCATGCCTTCGACCGCGGCTTCGGCGCCGAAGATCGTGGTGAAGGTGGTCACGCGCGCCAGCAGTGCCGAGGTGCGGATCTGGCGCGAGTCGGTGATCGCGTTGCGGCGCTCTTCCACCGTGTTGATGACCAAGGCAATCTCGTTGTTCTTGATCATGTCCACGATGTGCGGGCGGCCTTCGGTCACCTTGTTGACCGTCTCGCAGGCGATGCCGGCGGCGCTGATGGCCGCGGCGGTGCCCTTGGTGGCGACCAGTTCGAAGCCCAGCTTGGCCAGGCCGCGCGCCACTTCGACGGCGCGCGCCTTGTCGTTGTTCTTCACCGAGATGAAGGCCTTGCCCGACTTGGGCAACAGCGTACCCGCGCCCAGCTGCGACTTCACGAAGGCTTCGCCGAAGGTCTTGCCCACGCCCATGACTTCGCCGGTCGACTTCATCTCGGGGCCGAGGATGGTGTCAACGCCCGGGAACTTGACGAACGGGAACACGGCCTCCTTCACGCTGAAGTACGGCGGCGTCACTTCCTTGGTCACGCCCTGCGACGCGAGCGACTGGCCGGCCATGCAGCGTGCCGCCACCTTGGCCAGCTGGATGCCCGTGGCCTTGCTCACGTAAGGCACGGTGCGCGAGGCACGCGGGTTCACTTCGAGCACGTAGATGACGTCCTTGCCGTCCTTCTGCTGGATGGCGAACTGCACGTTCATCAGGCCGACCACGTTCAGCGCCTTGGCCATGGCAGCGCTCTGGCGCTTCAGCTCGGCCACCGTGTCGGCGTTCAGGCTGTAGGGCGGCAGCGAGCAGGCGGAGTCGCCCGAGTGCACGCCGGCCTGTTCGATGTGTTCCATCACGCCGCCGATCAACGTGCCGCCTTCGGCGTCGCGGATGCAGTCGACGTCGCATTCGACAGCGTCGTTCAGGAAGCGGTCGAGCAGCACCGGCGAGTCATTGCTGACCTTCACGGCCTCGCGCATGTAGCGCTCGAGGTCGCGCTGCTCGTGCACGATTTCCATCGCGCGGCCGCCGAGCACGTAGCTCGGGCGCACCACCAGCGGGTAGCCCAGGGCCGCAGCCTTTTCGAGCGCTTCGGGTTCGGTGCGCGCGGTGGCGTTCGGCGGCTGGCGCAGGCCCAGCTCGTGCAGCAGCTTCTGGAAGCGCTCACGGTCTTCGGCCGCGTCGATCATGTCGGGCGAGGTGCCGATGATCGGCACGCCGTTGGCTTCGAGGTCGAGCGCGAGCTTCAACGGCGTCTGGCCGCCGTACTGCACGATCACGCCGAGCGGCTTTTCCTTGTCGACGATCTCGAGCACGTCTTCGAGCGTCAGCGGCTCGAAGTACAGGCGGTCCGAGGTGTCGTAGTCGGTCGACACGGTCTCGGGGTTGCAGTTGACCATGATGGTCTCGTAGCCGTCTTCGCGCATGGCGAGCGCGGCATGCACGCAGCAGTAGTCGAACTCGATGCCCTGGCCGATGCGGTTGGGACCGCCGCCGAGCACCATGATCTTCTTCTTGTCGGTCGGGTCGGCCTCGCACTCGTCCTCGTAGGTCGAGTACATGTAGGCGGTGTTGGTCGCGAACTCGGCTGCGCAGGTGTCCACGCGCTTGTAGACCGGGCGCACGCCCAGGGCGCGGCGCTTCTCGCGGATGGCCGTGTCGGTGGTCTTGAGCTGCTTGGCCAGGCGACGGTCGGAGAAGCCCTTCTTCTTGAGCGCCAGCAGCGTGTCCTTGTCGATGTCGTCGAGCGACTTGGTTTCCAGTTCGAGTTCGATCTTCACGATCTCTTCGATCTGCACCAGGAACCACGGGTCGATCTTGGTCAGCGCGAACACTTCATCCACGCTCAGGCCCATGGCGAAGGCATCGCCCACGTACCAGATGCGCTCGGGACCGGGCTCGCCCAATTCCTTTTCGAGCACTTCGCGGTCCTGCGTCTTCTCGTTCAGGCCATCGACGCCCACTTCGAGGCCGCGCAGGGCCTTCTGGAACGATTCCTGGAAGGTGCGGCCCATGGCCATCACCTCGCCCACCGACTTCATCTGCGTCGTGAGACGCGAGTCGGCCTGCGGGAATTTTTCGAAAGCGAAACGCGGGATCTTGGTGACCACGTAGTCGATCGACGGTTCGAATGACGCAGGCGTGGCACCGCCGGTGATTTCGTTGCGCAGCTCGTCGAGCGTGTAGCCCACGGCCAGCTTGGCCGCGACCTTGGCGATCGGGAAGCCCGTGGCCTTGGAGGCCAGCGCCGAGGAGCGCGACACGCGCGGGTTCATCTCGATGACGACCATGCGGCCGTCCTTCGGGTTGATGGAGAACTGCACGTTCGAGCCGCCGGTGTCCACGCCGATCTCGCGCAGCACGGCCAGCGAGGCGTTGCGCAGGATCTGGTATTCCTTGTCGGACAGCGTCTGCGCGGGTGCCACGGTGATCGAGTCGCCGGTGTGCACGCCCATCGGGTCGAGGTTTTCGATCGAGCAGACGATGATGCAGTTGTCGGCCTTGTCGCGCACGACTTCCATCTCGTACTCTTTCCAGCCGAGCAGCGACTCTTCGATCAGCAGCTCGTTGGTCGGCGAGGCTTCGATGCCGCGCTTGCAGATGGTCTCGAACTCTTCCGGGTTGTAGGCGATGCCGCCGCCGGTGCCGCCCAGCGTGAAGCTGGGGCGGATGACGACCGGGAAGCCGACCGTCTTCTGCACGGCCCACGCCTCGTCGAGCGTGTGGGCGATGCCCGAACGCGCCGAGCCCAGGCCGATCTTGGTCATCGCGTCCTTGAACTTCAGGCGGTCCTCGGCCTTGTCGATGGCTTCGGGCGTGGCGCCGATCAGCTCGATCGGGCGGTTGGTGGCCGTGCCGGTGTACTTGTCGAGCACGCCGTTGCGCCACAGGTCGAGCGCGCAGTTCAGCGCGGTCTGGCCGCCCATGGTCGGCAGGATCGCGTCGGGGCGTTCCTTGGCGATGATCTTTTCAACCGTCTGCCAGGTGATGGGCTCGATGTAGGTGACGTCGGCCGTGGCCGGGTCGGTCATGATCGTCGCGGGATTGCTGTTGATCAGGATGACCTTGTAGCCCTCTTCGCGCAGCGCCTTGCAGGCTTGCACGCCGGAGTAGTCGAACTCGCAGGCCTGGCCGATGATGATCGGGCCGGCGCCGATGATGAGGATCGATTTGAGGTCGGTGCGCTTAGGCATTCTTGTGCTCCGTCTTGTGCTTTTCCATGAGTGCCGTGAAGCGATCGAACAGGTAGCCGATGTCGTGCGGGCCCGGCGAGGCTTCCGGGTGGCCCTGGAAGCAGAACGCGGGCTTGTCGGTGCGCGCCAGGCCCTGCAGCGTGTTGTCGAACAGGCTGATGTGGGTGGGACGCAGATTGGCCGGCAGCGACTTCTCGTCGACCGCGAAGCCGTGGTTCTGGCTGGTGATGCTCACGCGGCCGTTGTCCAGGTCCTTCACCGGATGGTTCGCGCCGTGGTGGCCGAACTTCATCTTGAAGGTCTTGGCGCCCGAGGCGAGCGCCATGATCTGGTGGCCCAGGCAGATGCCGAAGATGGGAATGCCGGTTTCGATCAGTTCCTTGACGGCGCTGATGGCGTAGTCGCAAGGCTCCGGGTCGCCGGGGCCGTTGGCCAGGAAGATGCCATCGGGCTTGAGCTTGAGCACGTCGGCCGCGGGCGTCTGCGCCGGCACCACGGTGATGCGCGCGCCGCGCTGCGCGATCATGCGCAGGATGTTCTTCTTGACGCCGTAGTCGAACGCGACCACGTGGAACTGCGGCGTGATCTGCACGCCGTAGCCCGCGCCGAGCTTCCACTCGGTCTCGGTCCATTCGTAGGTCTGCTTGACCGACACCACCTTGGCCAGGTCGAGGCCAGCCATGCTGGGCGCGGCCTTGGCGGCGGCGATGGCCTTGTCGATCAGCGCCTGCGTCACGGTCTCGCCCGCGGCCAGGCCCAGGATGCAGCCGTTCTGCGCGCCGTGAGTGCGCAGGTGGCGTGTGAGCTTGCGGGTGTCGATGTTCGCAATGGCCACCGTGTTGCCGGACACGAGGTACTCGGTCAGCGTGGCGGTCTTGCGGAAGTTGGACGCGACGAGGGGCAGGTCCTTGATGATCAGGCCCGCGGCATGGATCTTGTCGGCTTCGATGTCCTCGCCGTTGACACCATAGTTGCCGATGTGCGGATACGTCAGGGTGACGATCTGCTGGCAGTAGCTGGGGTCGGTGAGGATTTCCTGGTAACCGGTCATCGCGGTGTTGAACACCACTTCACCGGTCGTGGAGCCGGCGGCTCCGATCGAGTTGCCGAGAAAGACCGTGCCGTCTGCGAGCGCCAGGATGGCGGGCGG
The DNA here is from genome assembly GCF_058800845.1 of Variovorax sp. GW822-FHT04E09. Lineage (NCBI taxonomy): Bacteria > Pseudomonadati > Pseudomonadota > Betaproteobacteria > Burkholderiales > Comamonadaceae > Variovorax > Variovorax sp. GW822-FHT04E09. The sequence goes on along the minus strand of NZ_JBXAMR010000001.1, from coordinate 269,803 downwards.
GAAACTTCCCTTGAGAGACAAAAGCACTGGGTTCTCCGGATGGTTACGGTCGCCCGGAGCCCCAGGCGCGTTGCCTGCGGACTGCTGCTTAAGGGGATTTTGGCGTTGAAGGCGGCCGGGCGACGCTGATTTGCGAGTAAGCCCCCGATTGTAGCCCGGACTGGGTGTGTTATTTGGCCTGCAGGGCTGCTCCGCTTGCGTGCAGGCAGATGGCGGCCGCCGCCGCCACGTTGAGCGACTCTTCGCCGCCCGGCTGCGCGATGCGGATGTGGTGGGCGGCCCGAGCCTCCAGCGCGGCCGAAACGCCCTGCCCTTCGTGGCCCATCAGCCAGGCGCAAGGGTGCGGCAGATCGGCCTTGTGCAGCCATTCGCCCCGGTGCGAGCTGGTGGCCACCAGCGGCACCTGCAGCGCATCGAGCGCGTCGATGTCCACGCCTTCGACCAGCCGCAGGCCGAAGTGGGCCCCCATGCCGGCGCGCAGCACCTTCGGCGCCCACAGCGCGGCCGTGCCCTTGAGCGCGATCACCTGGGTGAAGCCGAAAGCCGCCGCGCTGCGCAGGATGGAGCCGGCATTGCCGGCGTCCTGCAGGCGGTCGAGCACCACGCTCGGGGCGTCGGGGAGGATTTCGGGTCGCGGCGGCAGGTCGAGCACGAAGCCCATCGGCGCGGGCGACTCCAGGCCGCTGACTGCGCGCAGCAGGTCGTCGGCAACCACTACCGTTTTGATAGCACTCTGCACCCATTCGGCGGGCGCCGAGGGCCAGAACGCCTCCGAAAACACCGCCACCGCCGGTCGGACGCCGCGGGCCAGCGCTGCGCGACACAGGTGGTCGCCCTCGAGCCAGAGCCGGCCGAGCTTGCGATAGGCACCCGGGTCTTGCGCGAGCTTGCGCAGGTCCTTGAGCAAGGGGTTGTCGCGCGAGCTGATGTGGCTCGGGCCGGTGTCGGTGGTCATGGCGGGCTCAGGGGACGGCACGCGGATCGAGGCGTGCGCTGTGGTTTTCGGCGGCGCCGATCACGTGGGCGACCGAAACCTCGCCGGCCATGACGTTGACGGCTGAAGTTGCAGCAGCCGTGCGCGCCAGCGCCGCCGCCACCGGGCTGAACGACCGACGGTGATGCACGCAGGCGCCGTGGCGCTGGAGCGCCTCGAGGTGCTCGCGCGTGCCGTAGCCCTTGTGGCCGGCGAAGCCGTAGTGTGGAAATTCGTCGTGCAGTTGCGTGCAGAGCCGGTCGCGGTGCACCTTGGCCAGGATGGACGCGGCCGAGATCGCCTTGACCCGCGCGTCGCCCTTCACGATGGCCTCGGCCAGCACGTCGAGTCGGGGCAGCCGATTTCCGTCCACCAGCACCTTGACGGGCTTGAGCCGCAGGCCCTCGACCGCGCGACGCATCGCGAGCATCGTGGCCTGCAGGATGTTGAGGCTGTCGATCTCCTCGACCGAGGCCTGGGCGATCGAGCAGCACAGCGCCTTGGCCAGGATCTGGTCGTGCAGGCGTTCGCGCTGCAGGGCCGTGAGCGTCTTGGAGTCGGCCAGGCCACGGATCGGGCGCAGGTCGTCCAGGATCACGGCCGCGGCCACCACGGGACCGGCCAGCGGCCCGCGCCCTGCTTCATCGACGCCCGCCATCAGGCCGGGCGCGTCCCACACCAGCGGGGCCTGCTCAGCCTTCAAGAACTTTCTGGATCGCATCGGCGCACAGTGTGGGCGTGTCGCGCTGCAATTGCACATGCAGCGCTGAAAATCTTTGTTGCAGCGCCTGCGTCTTCGCGGGCGCGTCGAGCCACTCGAGCGTGGCGTTGGCCAGGGCCTCGGGCGAGGCGGCTTCCTGCAGCAGCTCGGGCACCACAAACTCGCGGCACAGGATGTTCGGCAGCCCGACCCAGGGCTGCAGCTGCTTGCGCTGCATGAGGCGCCACGAGAGCCCGTTCATGTTGTAGGCGATGACCATCGGGCGCTTGAACAGCGCCGCCTCGAGCGTGGCCGTGCCGCTGGCGATCAGCGTGACGTCGCAGGCGGCGAGCGCGGCATGGGACTGGCCGTCGAGCAGCTTCACCCGCCCTGCCATGCCGGCGGCCTGCAGCAGGCTTTCGACCTCGGCGCGCAACCCCGGCAGGATCGGCGCGATGAACTGTAGCTTCGGCTTGGCCTTCTGCATCAGCGCCGCGGCCGCGAAGAAGCGGGCCGCCAAGTAACGTATTTCCGAACGCCGGCTGCCGGGCAGCAGCGCAACAACCTGCGCCTCGGGGTCCAGCCCGAGTGCGGCGCGGGCGGCGGCGCGATCGGGCGTCATCGGGATCACGTTGGCAATCGGATGGCCCACATAGCTCGCGGCCACGCCCTGCTTTTCGAGCAATTCGGGCTCGAACGGGAAGATGCACAGCACGTGGTCGGCGGCGGCGCGGATCTTGTCGATGCGGTCGGCGCGCCAGGCCCAGATCGAGGGACAGACAAAATGAACCGTCTTGATGCCCTCGCTGCGCAGGCCGGCTTCGAGGTCGAGATTGAAATCGGGCGCATCGACACCGATGAACAGCTCGGGGCGCTCACGCAGCAGTCGGGCCTTGAGCTGGCGGCGGATGCCGGCGATCTCGGCGTAGTGCCGAAGCACCTCGATGTAGCCGCGCACCGCCAGCTTTTCCTGCGGCCACCAGCTCTGGAAGCCGTGGGCCAGCATGCGCGGACCGCCGATGCCGACGGTCCGCAAGGCCGGCCAGCGGGCTTCGAGGCCGTCGAGCAGCAAACCCGCGAGCAGGTCGCCGGACGCTTCGCCCGCGACCAGCGCGAAGCGGCGCTGTTCGTTCGTGCTCATCGCGCCCATGTCAGCGCGCGATGCCGCGCGTTGAATGAGCGAGGAAGGCCTCCATCAGCGCGACATCGCCGGCGGCCTCGGGCATTTCCGCCGCGAGCTCGGCGATGGCGGCGCGCGCCTCTTCGAGCGTCTTGCCCTGGCGGTACAGCAGGCGGTGCATCTGCTTGACCGCCGCGAGCCGCTGCGCCGAGAAATCGCGCCGGCGCAGGCCCACGATGTTGAACCCGCGAACCGCCAGCGGATTGCCGTCGACCAGCATGAAGGGTGGCACGTCCTGCGAGATCGCGCTCGCGAAGCCGACCATGGCGTGCGCGCCGACCGAGACGAACTGATGGATGCCCGTCAGGCCGCCGATCGTGACCCAGTCGGCCAGATGCACATGCCCTGCCAGCGTGGTGTTGTTGGACAACGTGGTGTGGTTGTCGACCTGGCAGTCGTGCGCGATGTGCGTGTACGCCATGATCCAGTTGTCGTTGCCGACACGCGTGATGCCCCCTGCCCCGGGCACGCCGAGGTTGAAGGTGCAGAACTCGCGGATCACGTTGCGGTCGCCGATGGTCAGCTCGGTCGGCTCGCCCGCGTATTTCTTGTCTTGCGGGATTGCGCCGAGCGACGAGAACTGGAAGATCCTGTTGTCGCGCCCGATGGTCGTGCGCCCTTCGATCACGCAATGCGCGCCGATGGTGGTGCCCGCGCCTATCCGCACGTGCGGGCCGATCACGGTGTAGGGACCGACCGACACCGAGGCGTCGAGTTGGGCCTTCGGGTCGACGATCGCGGTCGAATGAACCTGGGTCATGCCTTGCAAGAGACGATGAGCCGGATCAGCTGTTGATCTGGCGCATGGCGCACATCAGCGAGGCTTCGCACGCCAGTTCGCTGCCCACGAGCGCACGGCCCTTGAACTTCGAGATGCCGGCCTTCATGCGCTCGATCTCGACTTCCAGCGTGAGCTGGTCGCCCGGCTCCACGGGGCGCTTGAAGCGCGCGCCGTCGATGGCCGCAAAGTAGTAGACGGTGTTGTCGTCGGGCACGATGTCCAGCGAACGGAACGACAGCAGCGCCGCGGCCTGCGCCATGGCTTCGAGCATCAGCACGCCCGGCATCACCGGACGGTGCGGAAAGTGGCCGTTGAAGAAGGGCTCGTTCATCGTCACGTTCTTGAGGGCCGTGATGCGCTTGCCCTTCTCCATGCTCAACACCCGGTCCACAAGGAGAAACGGGTAGCGATGCGGCAGCAACTTGAGAATTTGGTGGATATCGAGCGTCGTGTCCGTCATGGTGTTCTGTTCCTGCATCGTCGTCATTGTTTCGAGGGGGCTTTTTCCAGCGCCTTCAGTCGTTCGCGCAGGCTATGCAACTGCTTGAGTGTTGCCGCATTCTTTTCCCAGTTCGCATTGTCATCGATCGGAAACATGCCGGTGTACTGGCCGGCCTTGCGGATGGAGCGTGTCACCACGGTCGCCGCCGACACATGCACGCCGTCGGCCACCGTGAGGTGGCCCAGCACGATGGCACCGCCGCCGAAGGTGCAGTGGGCACCGATGGTGGCGCTGCCGGCCACGCCGACGCAGCCCGCCATGGCAGTGTGCTTGCCGACGCGCACGTTGTGGCCGATTTGGATCAGGTTGTCGAGCTTCACGCCGTCTTCGATGACGGTGTCGTCGAGCGCGCCGCGGTCGATGCAGGTGTTGGCACCGATCTCGACGTCGTTGCCGATGCGCACCGCGCCCAGCTGCTCGATCTTGACCCAGGCGCCTTGGTGCGGCGCGAGGCCGAAGCCGTCGGCCCCGATCACCACGCCGGGATGCAGCAGGCAGCGCTCGCCGATGGTGCAGTCTTCGCTGACCGTGACGCGCGACTTCAGCACGGTGCCCGCGCCGATGCGCGCGCCCCGCTCCACCACGCACAGCGCGCCGATGCGCGCGGTGGCGTCGACATGGGCTTCGGGATGGATCACGGCGGAGGGATGGATGCGATCGGCTTCCGGGCGCGCATGGTGCGCTTTCCACAGCTGCGTCAGGCGCGCAAAGTAGTAGTACGGGTCGGGCGTGACGATGTAGGCGCCACGCGCCGCGGCAGCCTCGCGCATGGCGGGCGACACGATGACACAGGCCGCCTTGGAGGCGGCCAGTTCCTGCTGGTATTTGGGATGGCTCAGGAAGCTGAGCGCATCGGGCTGCGCATTCTGCAGCGGCGCGAGCCGCTCGATGGACAGCGTGGCATCTCCATGAAGCTCGCCCCCGAGGGCGTCAACGATGGCTCCGAGCTGCAGCGACACGCCGGTTCGCGGCGTTACTTGCCGGCCGCAGGCGCAGAGGAGCCGACCGACGCGTTGAGCGCCTTGATCACCTTGTCGGTGATGTCGTGCTTCGGGTTGATGTAGATCGCTTCCTGGAGGATGGCGTCGTACTTTTCAGCTTCGGCGACCTGCTTGACCACGCGGTTGGCGCGCTCGTAGACCTGCTGGAGCTCTTCGTTCTTGCGCGCGTTCAGGTCTTCCTGGAACTCGCGGCGCTTGCGCTGGAAGTCGCGGTCCTGGTCGACCAGCGAACGCTGGCGCGAGACGCGCTGGCTTTCCGACAGGGTCGGTGCCTCGCGCTCGAACTTCTCCGAGGCCGTTTTCAGTGCATCGCCCTGCACGGTCAGGTCCTTTTCGCGCTTGAGGAATTCAGCCTCGAGCTTGGCTTGCGCGGTCTTGGCCGGCTGCGCTTCGCGCAGCACACGGTCGGGGTTCACGAAACCGATGCGAAAGCTTTCCTGGGCCTGCGCGGGCGCAGCCATGAGGGCAAAAGCGGGAATCAGGAACGCGCCGGCGGCGGCGCGAATCAAATGCTTCATTTAGAAAGACGTTCCGATCTGGAATTGGAGGCGCTGAATTCTATCCTTCGGGATCACGACGAACCCGGTGCTCGGATCCGTCACTTCCTTCTGGGACTTGACGGGGAAGGCATAGGCCAGGCGCAGCGGGCCCAGCGGCGAGATCCAGCTGATGCCCAGGCCGACCGAGGCGCGCAGCTTCTTCTGGGCCTTCCACTGTTCGTCCGTCACGTTGGGTGCGCGGGAACCGAACACGTTACCGACGTCGAAGAAGCCGTACAGGCGCAGCGTGCGGTCGTTGCCGGCGCCGGGGAACGGCGTGCTCAGCTCGGCGTTGAAGATGGCCTTCTTGGTACCGCCCAGTGCCGCGCCTTCGGTCTGGCCGAGCAGCGGCTGGTCGCGCGGGCCCAGCGAGTTCTGCTCGAAACCGCGGATCGAACCCAGGCCACCGGCGTAGAAGTTCTTGAAGATCGGGTAGACCTTGCCACCGAAGGCCTTGGCATAACCCACTTCACCGTTGATGGCGAAGGTGTACTGCTTGTTGATCGCGAAGAACTGCTGGTACTGGTAGCTGGTCTTCAGGTACTTCATGTCGCCGCCCACGCCCAACTCGAGGTTGGCGCGCTGCAGACGACCGGTGGTCGGGACCAGCGCGCTGTCGCGGCTGTCGCGGCCCCAGCCCACGGTCAGCGGGATGCCCCAGACACTCTTCTGGTCGCAGCTGGTGACGAACCAGCCGGTCGCGTCCTTGCCGCAATGGAAGTAGTTCAGGTACGACTGCGGCGTGGTGAGGCCGGCGAGCGCCGAGCGGTTCGGGTCGAACGCGTAGCGCTCCAGGCCGACGCCGAAGAAGACGGTGTCGAGTTCGCTGAACGGCACGCCGAAACGGATCGAGGCGCCCTGGTTCACCAGCTTGTAGTCGCCGTCTTCGTTCGTGGAGTACGGACGCGTCGTCGTGTGGTAGACGCTGATCGTGCGCGAGATGCCGTCCTTCGTGAAGTACGGGTCGGTGGTGGTCAACGACAGCGTGCGGTTGTACTTGCTGGTGTTGACCTGCACGCCCAGGAAGTTGCCCGAGCCGAACACGTTTTCCTGCGAGATGCCGAAGGTCAACGCAACCTTTTCCGCGCTCGAGTAGCCAGCGCCCAGCTGCAGCGTGCCGGTGGGCTTTTCGGCCACGTTCACGGTCAGGTCGACCTGGTCGGGCGAGCCCGGCACTTCCTGGGTCTCGACGTTCACTTCGGTGAAGAAGCCCAGGCGGTCCACGCGGTCGCGCGAGACCTTGATCTTGTCGCCGTCGTACCACGAGGCTTCGAACTGGCGGAACTCGCGGCGGATCACTTCGTCGCGCGTCTTGTTGTTGCCGCCGACCGACACGCGGCGCACGTACACACGGCGCGAGGGCTCGGCCTGCAACGTGAGCGTGACGCGGTTGTTCACGCGGTCGATGTCCGGACGCGCCTGCACGCGGGCGAAGGCGTAGCCGAAGGTGCCGAAGTAGTCGCTGAAGGCCTTGGTGGTCTCGGTGACCTGCTCGCCGTTGTAGGGCTCGCCGGGCTTGATCGTGATGAGCGACTTGAACTCGTCGTCGCGGCCCAGGTAGTTGCCGTCGAGCTTGATGCCCGCCACCACGAACTTCTCGCCTTCGGTGATGTTCACCGTGACGCTCAGGTCCTTGCGGTCCGGCGAAATGGCGACCTGGGTCGAATCGATGCGGAACTCGAGGTAGCCGCGGGTGATGTAGTAGCTCTTCAGTGTCTCGAGGTCGGCGTTGAGCTTGGCGCGCGAGTACTGGTTCGACTTGGTGTACCAGCTCATGAAGCCGCCGCTGTCCTGGTCGAACAGGCTCAGCAGCGTCGATTCGCTGAAGGCCTTGTTGCCTACCACGTGCACTTCGCGGATGCGGGCGGATTCGCCTTCGGTCACGGTGAACGTCAGGTTCACGCGGTTGCGTTCGATGGGCGTGACCGTGGTCACGACGTTCGCGTTGTACAAGCTGCGGCTCACGTACTGGCGCTTGAGCTCCTGCTCGGCGCGGTCGGCCAGCGCCTTGTCGTACGGGCGGCCGTCGGCCAGCCCGATTTCACGCAGCGCCTTCTGCAGCGCCGCCTTGTCGAACTCCTTGGCGCCGACGAAGTCGACGTCGGCAATGGTGGGCCGCTCTTCGACGATCACCACCAACACGTTGCCGTTGACGTCGATGCGCACGTCCTTGAACAACCCCAGGTCGAACAGCGCACGGATCGCGGCCGAGCCGCGTTCGTCGCTGTAGGTGTCGCCCACACGCAGGGGCAGCGACCCGAAGATCGTGCCGGCCTCGACGCGTTGCAAGCCTTCGACGCGGATATCGCGCACCGTGAAAGGCTCGACGGCCCAAGCGGCCGTGGCCGCCAGCGTGCTGGCCACCACCGCGGCAACGCTACGCAGGCGAAAGCGACTGAAGTTTGTGTTCATCTGTGAATTGAGCCGGCACGGAAAGGGCCGGCAGAAAGTTAACCAAAGAGCCGCGTGACGTCGTTGAAGAGTGCGACCGACATCATCACCAGCAGCAAGGCGACACCGCCACGCTGCAGCCGTTCCATCCAGGCGTCGGAGACGCTTTTCCCGGTCAGGCCCTCCCAAAGATAATACATCAGGTGCCCCCCATCGAGGACCGGCAGCGGCATCAGGTTGAGCACCCCGAGGCTCACGCTGATGAGCGCGAGAAAGACCAGGTACTGCGTCAGACCGAGGCTGGCGGACTTGCCGGCGTAATCAGCAATTGTTAAGGGACCGCTCAGGTTCTTGATCGAGGCCTCGCCGATCAGCATCTTGCCCATCATGCGAACCGTGAGCGCGGACACCTCCCAGGTGCGCACCACGCCGCGCCAGACGCCGTCGATGACGCCCTGGCGCACCGTGACCATCTCGGGCGGCGCGCCAACGTAGGCGCCGATGCGAGCCACCTTGGTGGCGCCCTCTTCGCGCACTTCCGGCTTGACTTCGAGCGAGAGCGGCTGGCCGCCGCGCTGGAGTTGCCAGATCTGCGTGCGCGCCTGCCCGGTGGCATCGACCGAGGCCCGGATGACTTCGCGCAGCTGCTGCCCGTCGAGGATGGGGGTGTCGCCGATGGTCAGGACCAGGTCGCCGTTGCGCAGGCCCGAACGCTCGGCCGCGCTGCCCGCCATGACCTCGCCGATCTCAGGACGGGTCAGCGGTGCGACCACGCCGATCTTGCGGAACATCTGCGGATCGGCGTCCTTGGCCTCCATGCGGCTCAGCGGCAGGACCAGCTGGCGACCGGGCCGACCGCCCTCGCCCGCCACTTCGAGCGTGAGGTCGCGGCCGTCGAGCGCGCCGCGCGTCATGCGCCAGCGCAGGTCTTCGAAGGACTGGACCGGCGACAGGTCGCCATCGAAACCGGCCTGGGTGATGTGTTCGCCGCCGCGCAGGCCGGCCGCCTCGGCCAGCGACGCCGCCACGGGCCGGGCCAGCTTGGCCACGGGCTCGTCGACGCCGATCCAGTTGACCGCCGTGTACAGAACGACCGCCAGCAGCAGGTTGGCGATCGGACCGGCGGCCACGATGGCTGCGCGCGAGCGCAGTGGCTGGGTGTTGAAGGCGCGGTGCCGCTCCTCGGGCGCCACGGGGCCTTCGCGCTCGTCGAGCATCTTGACGTAGCCGCCGAACGGAAAGGCGCCAATCACGAACTCGGTCTGCTGCCCCGGATGCTGCCGCTTGGGCTGCCAGCGCAGGAGGGCCTTGCCGAAGCCGACCGAGAAGCGCTCCACCTCGACGCCGCAGGCCACGGCCACGCGGTAGTGGCCGTATTCATGGACCGCGATGAGGACGCCGAGAGCGACCACAAAAGCTATGACGGTGAGCATCGGGGTCCTCTGCGCAGTAGGGAATCAGGCCGCGAAACGTGCCGCGGCGGCATTGGCCGCCTCGCGGGCGCTGGCGTCGAGCGCCAGCAGGTCGGCCAGCGATGCCGGCTTGGAGGGCATGACCGCCTCTAAAGTTTCCAGGTTGACCGCATGAATGCGATCGAAACGCAGGCGCCGGTCGAGAAAGGCGGCCACCGCCACCTCGTTGGCCGCGTTCAGCACCGCCGTGGTGCCCGAAGCAGCGCGCAAGGCCTGCCACGCCAGGCCGAGGCCGGGGAACAGCGCAGGATCGGGCGTATCGAAGGTCAGCGAGCCCATCTGGCGAAAATCGAGCCGTGCCGCCCCGCTCTCGACGCGCTCCGGCCAGGCCAGCCCGACCGCGATCGGCACGCGCATGTCGGGCGTGCCGAGCTGGGCGATGACCGAGGCGTCGGTGAACTGCACCATCGAATGGACCACGCTCTGCGGGTGGATGACGACCTCGATCTGCTCCGGCGACACGCCGAACAGGTGTCGCGCCTCGATCACCTCGAGCGCCTTGTTCATCATCGTGGCCGAGTCGACCGAGATCTTGCGGCCCATGACCCAGTTCGGGTGCGCACAGGCCTGCTCGGGCGTCACGGCACCCAGCGTTTCAGGTGCGCGCGTGCGGAACGGGCCGCCCGAGGCGGTCAGGATGATCTTGTCGATGCGCCGCGCCCAGGTGGACGGGTCTTCGGGCAGCGACTGGAAAATGGCCGAATGCTCGCTGTCGATGGGCAGCAGCGTGGCGCCGCCCTCCTGCACCGTGCGCATGAACAGTTCGCCGCCGACGACCAGGGCTTCCTTGTTGGCCAGCAGCAGGCGCTTGCCGGCGCGCGCGGCGGCCAGGCACGGCGCCAGGCCGGCAGCACCGACGATGGCGGCCATCACGGCGTCGACTTCGTCATCCGACGCTATTTTTTCGAGAGCATCGTCGCCCATCAGGACGCGGGTCGGCAGGTTGTTCTGCTTGAGCTTTTCGGCCAGCAGCGCGGCATGCGGCGCACTGGCCATGACGGCGAAGCGCGGCGAGAAGCGCGCGCATTGGGCCAGCAGCTCGTCGACCTTGGTGGCCGCCGAGAGCGCAAACACCTCGAAGCGTTCGGGGTGGCGGGCAATGACGTCGAGCGTGCTGACACCGACCGAACCGGTCGAGCCAAGCACCGTGACACGTTGTTTGGGAGTGTTCACAGGAAAGCCAGCATCATGGCAATGGGAAGTGCCGGCAAGAGGGCATCCACGCGGTCGAGCACGCCGCCGTGGCCGGGCAGCAGCCGGCTGCTGTCCTTGGCGCCGGCGCTGCGCTTGATCAACGATTCGACGAGGTCGCCGACGACGCTCATCGCCGCCAGGAACACCGCCCCGATCAACAGCAGCCACCAGCCGCGCTCATGCAGGCGGGTGTAGAGGCTGGGCACCGTGGCGCCCAGGCTCTTGTCGGCCCAGACCCAGGCGAACGCCAGCACGATGACGCCGGCCATGCCGCCCCAGACACCTTCCCAGCTCTTGCCGGGGCTGATGGCGGGCGCCAGCTTGGCGCGCGTGAACTTCAGGCCGAAGGCGCGGCCGGCGAAATAGGCGAACACGTCCGCCACCCAGACCAGCACCAGGATCGACAGCAGGAAGTTGATGCCGACCATGCGTGCCTGCACCGCCGCGAGCCATGCGACCCACAGCGCCAGCAGGCCGCCCACCAGCCGCAGTCCGCGCGGAATGCGCGGCCAGCCGGGCACTGCGACGCGCAGCAGCGCCGCGCCGCCGAGCACCCAGGCCGCGCTGGCCAGGGACCACATGAGGAACAAGCGCTGCTCCAGCAGCCCCAGCCACCACGACAGCCCGCACAGCGCCACCATCTCGGCACCCAGGAACAGCGACATGCCCTGCCCATAGCCGTTCAGGCGCCCCCACTCCCACGCGGCGGCGCCGATCAGCACCAGCATCACGCAGGCGAAGGGAATGTGGTTTCGGTAGAACAGCGCCGGCAGCAGGATCGCGAGCAGCACGATCGCCGTGAGGATGCGTTGTTTGAGCATGCGGAAGGTGGTGTCGGGCCGTTGTCAGGCCGCGGAAGCCGAGACCTGCGCCGAGGTCTGGCCGAAGCGACGCTCGCGACCCTGGAACGCGGCAATGGCCTCGTCCAGCGCAGCCTCGTCGAACTCGGGCCACAGCTTGTCGCTGAAGAACAGCTCGGCGTAGGCACTCTGCCAAAGCAGGAAATTCGACAACCGCTGCTCGCCACCCGTGCGTATGAACAGGTCGGGGTCGGGCACGTGGGCCAGCGCCATGGCGCGATCGAGGTTCATCTCGGTCATGGGCAGGCCCTGCTCGGCGAGCTTGGCCGCGGCACGCGCGATGTCCCAGCGTCCGCCATAGTTGAAGCAGATGTTGAGAATCAGACGCGAGTTGTGGGCCGTGGTCTGCTCGGCCGACACCAGGCCGGCCACCATCTTGTCGGACAGGCCGGCGCGTTCGCCCACGAAATGCAGCCGCACGCCGTCGGCGTTAAGTCGCGGCACTTCGCGCGCCAGCGCCCCGACCATCAGCTGCATCAGGCCGGAGACTTCTTCAGGAGGACGGTTCCAGTTCTCCGAGGAGAACGCGAACACGGTGAGCACGCCCACGCCACGGTCGGCGCAGGCCTTGACGCAGCGCCGCAGCGACTCCACGCCCTGCTTGTGCCCCGCCACGCGAGGCAGGAAGCGCTTGGTGGCCCACCGGCCATTGCCATCCATGACGATGGCAACGTGGTGCGGAGGGGGCGTCGTCTGCGGCGAGGAGGCCATGCGGAGCCTCAAACGGCCATGATCTCCGCTTCTTTCGCGGCGACCAGACGGTCGATTTCCGCGATGTGCTTGTCGGTGACCTTCTGGATGTCGCCTTCGGCGCGCTTCTGGTCATCTTCCGAGGCCAGCTTGTCCTTCACGAGCTTCTTGACCGCCTCGTTCGCGTCACGACGCAGGTTGCGCGTGGCGATCTTGGCGCTTTCGCCTTCGTTGCGGACCAGTTTGGTCATTTCCTTGCGGCGCTCTTCGCTCATGGCGGGCAGCGGCACGCGGATCAGGTCGCCCATCGACGCGGGGTTCAGGCCCAGGTCGCTTTCGCGGATGGCCTTCTCGATCTTGGCGCCCATGCCCTTTTCCCAGGGCTGGACACTGATCGTGCGCGAGTCGAGCACCGACACGTTCGCCACCTGGCTCAGCGGCACCTGCGAGCCGTAGTACTCGACATGGATCGAGTCGAGCAGTGCCGAGTTGGCGCGGCCCGTGCGGATCTTGGTGAGGTTGTTCTGGAAGGCGGCGAGCGACTGGTTCATCTTCGCGTCGGTCGCACTGCGAATGTCTGCAATGGTCATCTCAATTACTCCTAGGCATGCACCAGCGTGCCCTCGTCCTCGCCCATCACGACGCGCTTGAGGGCGCCGTTCTTGAAGATCGAGAACACCTTGATCGGCAGCTTCTGGTCGCGGCACAGCGCGAAGGCCGTGGCGTCCATGATGCCGAGATTCTGCGCAATCGCCTCGTCGAAGGTGAGCGAGGCGTAGCGCGTGGCTTCGGGGTGGGTCTTGGGATCGGCGGTGTAGACGCCGTCCACCTTGGTCGCCTTGAGCACCAGCTCGGCGCCGATTTCGGCACCGCGTAGCGCGGCGGCCGTGTCGGTCGTGAAGAAGGGGTTACCGGTACCGGCCGCGAACACCACGACCTTGCCCTCTTCGAGGTACTGCAGGGCCTTGGGGCGCACATAGGGCTCGACCACCTGCTCGATGGCGATGGCGGACATCACGCGGGCCACGAGGCCCTGCTTGTTCATCGCGTCGGCCAGGGCCAGCGAGTTCATGACGGTGGCCAGCATGCCCATGTAGTCGGCCGTGGCGCGGTCCATGCCGACGGAGCCTCCCGCGACGCCGCGGAAGATGTTGCCGCCGCCGATCACGACCGCCACTTGGACACCCATGTTCACGACCTCGGCCACCTCTTCGACCATGCGCACGATGGTGGCGCGGTTGATGCCGAAGGCGTCATCGCCCATCAATGCCTCACCCGACAGCTTCAACAAGATCCGCTTGTGGGCTGGGCGGGCATCAGACATGGGCATTTTCCTTAGAGGGTTGGCGGGGGCGAGTGTAAAACGTGGCGGTGAAAAAGCGGCGGCACGCTGTCGCGCACCGCCGCTTGGAGGCCTGCCGGATCAGGCGGCAGCCTTGGCAGCAGCGACCTGGGCAGCGACTTCGGCAGCGAAGTCGTCGACCTTCTTCTCGATGCCTTCGCCGACCACGTACAGGGTGAAGCCCTTGATCGTGGTGTCGGCGGCCTTGAGCATCTGCTCGACGGTCTGCTTGTCGTTCTTCACGAACGGCTGGTTGTGCAGCGAGACTTCCTTGAGGTACTTCTGCACGCCGCCTTCGATGCGCTTGGCAACGATGTCGGCCGGCTGCGGCTTCTTGCCTTCGGCTTCGGCGACCTTGCGGTCTTCTTCAGCCTTGCCGGCGGCCACGGCGCGTTCTTTTTCGATCAGGTCGGCGGGCACGTCCGAGGCCTGGATGGCGACCGGCTTCATGGCGGCGATGTGCATCGCGACGTCCTTGGCCGAGGTGTCGTCACCTTCGAACTCGACCATCACGCCGATGCGCGTGCCGTGCAGGTACGAAGCCAGCTTGCCGTTGCCCGTGAAGTGCTTGAAGCGGCGGAAGCTCATGTTCTCGCCGATCTTGCCGATCAGGCCCTTGCGCACGTCTTCGAGCGTGGGGCCGAAACCGTCCTGCTCGTAAGCCAGCGCACCCAGCGCGGCGATGTCGGCGGGGTTGTTCTTGGCGACCAGCATCGCGGCAGCGTTGGCCATGGCCAGGAAGCTGTCGTTCTTGGTGACGAAGTCGGTTTCGCAGTTGATTTCGATCATGCCGCCGGCAGCGCCGTCGACGAAAGCCGTGACCACGCCTTCAGCGGTGATGCGGCCCGATGCCTTGCCAGCCTTGTTGCCGAGCTTGATGCGCAGCAGCTCTTCGGCCTTTTCCATGTTGCCGTCGGCCTCCGTCAGGGCCTTCTTGCATTCCATCATGGGCGCATCGGTCTTCGCGCGCAGTTCGCCGACCATGCTTGCGGTGATTGCAGCCATTTGTGTATCTCCGTAAATCCAAAAATCAGGTTAAAAAAAAGGGGCACCAAAGCCCCTTCTTCAGGCTCGCGAACGCGCCTATCAGGCCGAAGCGCCTTCTTCGACTTCGACGAATTCGTCGCCGCTGCCTTCAGCAACGGCCTTGACCACGTCACCGCCGGCGCTGTTGCGGCCTTCGATGATGGCGTCGGCGATGCCACGGGCGTACAGCGTGACGGCCTTCGACGAGTCGTCGTTGCCGGGGATCACGTAGTCGATGCCTTCGGGCGAGTGGTTGGAGTCGACCACACCGATCAGCGGGATGCCGAGCTTCTTGGCTTCGGCCACGGCAATCTTGTGGAAGCCCACGTCGATCACGAAGATGGCGTCGGGCAGCGCAGCCATGTCCTGGATGCCGCCGATGTCCTTCTCGAGCTTCGCGATTTCGCGCGAGAACGTGAGCTGTTCTTTCTTGCTCAGGCTGTCGAGGCCGGCTTCTTGCTGGGCCTTCATGTCCTTCAGACGCTTGATCGAGGTCTTGACGGTCTTGAAGTTGGTCAGCATGCCGCCGAGCCAGCGGGTGTCGACGAAAGGCACGCCGGCGCGGCGAGCTTCGGCAGCCACGATTTCACGGGCCTGGCGCTTCGTGCCGACCATCAGGATCGTGCCGCGGTTGGCCGTGAGTTGCTTGGCGTACTTCATCGCGTCCTGGAACATCGGGAGCGACTTTTCCAGGTTGATGATGTGAATCTTGTTGCGGTGACCGAAGATGAACGGAGCCATCTTGGGGTTCCAGAAGCGGGTTTGGTGACCGAAGTGGACACCGGCTTCCAGCATTTCGCGCATGGTGGTCGACATTGAATTTACTCCAAAGGTTGGGTCTAAAATCCAGCCCGTTTTGCGCCCCTTCGACGGGGTCGCAACACCTTGATTGGGCCGGTTTGCGGATGTGCTTGACTGGCGGCGACAAAACTGTCGCATAACCAGCGAAACCCAAAGAGTATAGCACGGCGGCCACCCCCTCCTCCCTCGAACCGAGCCGTTCCAAGGTACCCTCGACGCCATGAACGACCTTCACGCCACCCGTCTCACCCTTCTGGCTGGCGGTTCCGATGCGCGCACCGAAATGGAGCGCGCCATCGCCCTCTCCGAATCCCCGGCCTGCGCCCACGTTTTCACCCGCACGATGTTCGACGAGGCCCGCGCGGCCGCCGCCGCATCGGTGCCCGAAAGCCGGCTGGCCGGGCTTGCCTTCACCAGCAAGGATCTGTTCGACATCGCCGGCCAGCCGACACCCGCCGGATCGGCCGTGCTCTCGCACGCACCGGCCGCCCCGGCCGATGCGCTCGCCGTGGCGCGGCTGCGCGCCGCCGGCGGCGTGCTGACCGGGCGCACCAACATGACGGAGTTCGCCTTTTCCGGCGTCGGCGTCAACCCGCACCACGGCACGCCAGCCAACGCGAGCGACACCGCCACGCCACGCATTCCGGGCGGCTCGTCGTCCGGCGCGGCGATTTCGGTGGCAAGCGGCGCGGCCTTCATCGGCCTGGGCTCCGACACCGGCGGATCGATCCGCATCCCGGCCGCGCTGAACGGCATCGTCGGCTTCAAGAACACCGCCCGCCTCACGCCTGCCGACGGCGCGCTGCCCCTGTCGACCACGCTCGACACCGTCTGCGCCATGACCCGCTCGGTGCGCGACGCCGTCACCGCGCACGAAATCCTCTCGGCGCGGCAGGTGACGCCCGGCTCGGCGTCGCTGTCGACCTACCGGCTGGCCGTCGTGAAGAACGTCTTCCTCGACGACCTCGAGCCCACCGTGGCCACAGCCTTCGAGCGCTCCCTGGCCACCCTGCGCGCCACCGGCGCCCATATCCAGGAAATAGTGCTGCCCGAGCTGGCCGACCTGCAGAGCATCAACGCCACCGGCGGCTTCTCGGCGGCCGAGTCGTACGCCTGGCACAGGCTGCTGCTGGAACGCAGCGGCGCCGGCTACGACCCGCGCGTGGCGCAACGCATCCTGCGCGGCGCGGGCATGAAGGCGCACGAGTACATCGACCTGGTCCGCGCCCGCCGCGACTGGATCGCCCGCGTCGAGAAGGCGCTGGCACCGTTCGACGCCGTGGTGTCGCCGACTGTGCCGATCGCGGCGCCGTCCATCGCCAGCGTGGCACCGGGCGCCGAGCGCGACGACGAATTCTTCCGCGTCAACGCGCTGCTGCTGCGCAACCCGTCGATCATCAACATGCTCGACGGCTGCGCCCTTTCGCTGCCCTGCCAGGCCGACGGCGAACTGCCGGTCGGCCTGATGCTGTGGCACGGCGCGATGCACGACGACGCCGTGCTCGCGGTGGCCCTCCAGGCCGAACGCACGCTACAGAAATAACCGCTGTCACCGCCCGCCTCACGGGCGTCAGCCGCTTCTTTTATCTAGAACATTTCAATGAAAATCGCGATCGTGGGCGCCGGCATCGTCGGCGTCACCACCGCCTGGGAACTGGTTTCCGACGGCCATGAAGTGAGCGTGTTCGAGCGCCGCGGCGCCGCCGCCGAAGAGGCCAGCTTTGCCAACGCCGGCGTGGTCGCGCCGGGTTATGTCACGCCGTGGGCCGCACCGGGCATGCGCGGCAAGGTGCTGCGCTCGCTGCTGTCTTCGCACGGCGCCATCAAGCTGCGCTGGCCGCTGAGTTCGCGCGACCTCGGCTGGATGTCGCGCTGGCAGAAGGCCTGCAAGCTTGAGACCTACCTGGCCAACCGCGCCCGCATGCAGCGCCTGGCCTTCTACAGCCGCACCCGGCTGCACGCGGTGACCGAAGCGCGCGAGCTGAGCTACGAACGCAGCGACGGCTACCTGGTGCTGCTGCGTTCCAAGCGCGAGAAAAAACTGGTGCAGCCCGGACTCGAGGTGCTGCGTTCGGCCGGCAGCGTGTTCCGCGAGATCGACGCCGACGAGGCCCGCCTGATCGAGCCCGCGCTCAACCCCGACACCCCGCTGGCAGGCGCGATCCACCTGCCAGAAGACGAGGTCGCGAACTGCCGCCAGTTCGCGCTGCTGCTCAAGTGGGAAGCCGAGGCTTTGGGCGCGCAGTTCCATTTCAACTGCGACATCGCGCCGCTGAGCCGCGCCGCGCCCACCTCGCTGACGCTGGCCAGCGGCTCGGACGCGCTGCAGTTCGACGCCATCGTGGTCTGCGCCGGCCTGTCGTCCGCCACACTGCTGCGTCCGCTGGGACTGCGCATCCCACTGGCGCCGGTCTACGGTCACTCGGTCAGCGCCCCGGTGCGCGAGCCACTCAACGCGCCGCGCAGCGCGGTGATGGACGAACGCTACAAGGTCGCGATCTCCCGCCTGGGCCAGCGCGTGCGCGTGGCCGGCAGCGCCGAGATCGGCGGCTCGCCCGACGCCATGAGCCCGGCCGCGATCCAGACGCTCTACAAGGTGCTGCACGACTGGTTTCCGGGCGCGGCCACGTTGCAGTCGGGCATCCAGCAATGGAAAGGCGCCCGGCCGATGCTGCCCGACGGCCCACCGGTGCTGGGCGCCAGCGGCATTCCCGGCGTGTGGCTCAACCTGGGCCACGGCTCGAGCGGCTGGGCGCTGTCGTGCGGCAGCGCGCGCGTGCTCGGCGACCTGATCGGGGGGCAAGACCCGGGCATCGATCTCGAAGGCCTGGGGATCGAGCGGCTCAGTCTTTAGGACCCCAGCGGCGCAGTTGCTCGGGGGTGGCCGGTTTTTCCATCGGCAGTTCGGGCCGGGGTGCCCAGCGTTGGGCGATCAACCCCAGGATCGCCGGTGCGATCAGCCCGAAGAACACCAGCACCAGCAGGTCCAGCCCCAGCATTAGCCACTGCGTACCGGACCCTGCCTCGACCGGCACGTCGAGCCACCGGATCACGCCGATGCCATAGCCCACGCCCAGGGCCCAGGCGACGTCGCGCAGCGGCACCCGGCGCAACAGCTCGGCCAGCAGGAACAGCCCCCACACCACGATCAGCAGACCGACCGCCCAGACCACGCCAGCGATCGTCGCTGCGGCCGTGCCAACGAAGCCGGCCAGGCACGCCAGCAGCAGAACCAGCAACCAGCCGAAGGTCTTGAGCATCATCGGTCCATGATAGGAGGCGCGGCGTCGGCGGCACAATGGCTCGATGCATCGCATCACGTCCGTTAGCGCCGCCGACCTGTTCGACATTGCCGCCTCGCGTCGCATCGAACAGGCGGCCGCCTCCGCCCTTCCCCCTCACACGCTGATGCAGCGCGCCGGCCTCGCGGCGGCGCGGCTCGCAATGGCGCTCGCGCCGCACGCGCGAACGATCTGGATCGCCTGCGGCCCCGGGAACAACGGCGGCGACGGCTTCGAAGCCGCGGCGCAACTGCGTCATCGCGGCTTCTTTCCGGTCGTCACCTTCGTGGGCGATGAAGGCCGGCTGCCAGCGGATGCCAAGGCATCGCTGCAGCGTGCGCGCGATGCGGGCGTCAGCTTCGCTTCGGAGCCACCATCGAGCTTCGAGCTGGCGGTGGATGCGCTGCTCGGCATCGGATCAACCCGCCCACCCTCGGGCACGATGGCCGAATGGCTCGCGCGGATGCACGCGAGCGCCTCGCCGGTGCTCAGCATCGATGTACCCTCGGGCCTCGATGCCGACACTGGCACGCTGGCCTCCAGCGCAGATCAAGCACCGGCATCGGTCCGCACCACCCTCACCTTCCTCACGCTGAAACCCGGCTTGTTCACGGCGCAAGGCCGCGACGCAGCCGGCACGATGTGGTTCGACGATCTGGGCTGCCGCGCTTTCATCCAGGAGCGAGCGACGGCCCGCCTCGCAGGCGCGCCCGATATCCAGCCGCGCACCCACGCCTCGCACAAGGGCAGCTACGGGGATGTCGCGGTGATCGGCGGCGCTTCGGGCATGGCCGGCGCTGCGCTGCTGGCCGGCTCGGCCGCGCTCCATGGGGGCGCGGGACGCGTGTTCGTCGGATTGCTCGATCCCCGCGCAGCGCCGGTCGACACCTCGCAGCCGGAGCTGATGCTGCGCGACGCCCACGCGCTGGACCTCGCGGGCATGACGGTCGTGTGCGGCTGCGGTGGCGGCGATGCCGTGCGCGAACTGCTGCCGCGCGTGCTGTCGACGGCCGCCGCGCTGGTGCTCGACGCCGACGCACTCAACGCCATCGCCGCCGATCCGTCACTTCAGGCGCAGCTGATCGCGCGAGGCCAGGCCGGCGCTCCCACCGTGCTCACGCCGCATCCGTTGGAAGCCGCGCGCCTGCTCTGCGACACGACGGGTGGCGTGCAAGCCAACCGCCTCGCCGCGGCCCGTGCGCTGGCATCGCGCTTCGGCGCGGTGACAGTGCTCAAGGGGTCTGGAACAGTGATGGCCGATGCGGGCGACGAACCACCGGTCATCAATCCGACCGGCAATGCCCGCCTCGCCACCGCAGGCACCGGCGATGTGCTCGCCGGCATGATCGGCGCGGCGCTCGCGATGCGCCGCCCCGCGTTCGAGGCGGCGTGCGAGGCCGTCTGGCAGCACGGCCGCATCGCCGACCTGTGGCCGGCCGATGCTGCCCCGCTCACGGCGGGCTCGCTGGCCCGCCGCGCGCCCTACTGAGCGCAGGACTCAGCCGCGCCCCACGAAGGGCATCTTCGTGGCCATGATGGTGTGAAAGAGCACGTTGGCTTCCAGCGGCAGGTTCGCCATGTAGAGCACCGACTGGCCGACGATCTTGACGTCGATCAGTGGCTCGATCGCGAGCTCGCCGTTGGCCTGCGGTACGCCGGTGGCCATGCGCGCGGCCAGCTCGGTCATGGCATTGCCCACGTCCACCTGCCCCACCGCGATGTCGTACTTGCGGCCGTCGAGCGAAGCGGTCTTGGTCAGCCCTTCGACCGCGTGCTTGGTCGAGGTGTAGGCCGCGGAATTCGGCCGCGGCGTGGTCGCCGAGATCGACCCGTTGTTGATGATGCGGCCGCCCCGCGGCGTCTGCGCCTTCATCGTGCGAAAGGCCTGCTGGATGCAGAAGAACATGCCGGTGAGGTTGATGTCCACCACGCCCTTCCACTGCTCGGGCGTCCAGTCCTCGAACGGTCCCGGCGGGTTACCCACGCCGGCGTTGTTGAACAGCAGGTCGACGCGCCCGAAGCGCTCGACCGTGGCGCCGAACAGCGCCTGCACCGAGTCGGCATTGGCCACGTCGGTCGGCACCGCGAAGGCGCGCGCACCCGCGCCCGATTCTTCCGCCACCTGCTCCAGCGGCTCGAGGCGGCGCCCCGCAAGGGCCACGCTCCAGCCGTCCGCCAGCAGGGCCAGCGCGGCCGCACGGCCGATGCCCGACCCCGCGCCCGTGACGATCGCGATGCGGCCCTTGTTGTTTTCCACGCTCATGCTCCAAGTCTCCTTTTCAACTGATCCATACACACGGTAAGCAAACCGGTAGTGTGCACGGCGCGTCTCATCCGCGGCGGGGCTTGCGCCCCTTGCCCTGCATCTTGTTGGCGGCTTTCTTCACCGCCGACTTGAAGGCCTGCATGGCCGATTGCGGGCCGGCGGGCACCGCGGCAGCGCCGCCGCCACCGTGCTCCGATCGCGACTCACCACCGGCCTCCGCCTTGTGGCGGGAGCTTCGCTTGGCCGACGCCTTCACCGGCGCGCCGCCCTTGTCCTTCATGGCGCGCGAGGTCAGATCCTCGCCTTCGCGCACGAGGCGGAAGTCGATCTTGCGGCCATCGAGGTCGACGCGGCTCACCTGCACCCGCACCCGCGTGCCGATGGCGTAGCGGATGCCGGTGCGCTCGCCGCGCAACTCCTGGCGCATCTCGTCGAACTTGAAGTACTCGCCGCCGAGCTCGGTGATGTGGACCAGGCCCTCTACATACATCGCATCGAGCGTGACGAAGATGCCGAAGGTGGTGGCCGCGGTGACCACGCCGCCGTATTCCTCGCCGAGGTGCTCGCGCATGTACTTGCACTTGAGCCAGGCCTCGACGTCGCGACTGGCTTCGTCGGCACGGCGCTCGTTGGCGCTGCAATGCAGGCCGGCGGCTTCCCAGGCCAGCACTTCCTTGCTGGGCGCCACGGTCGCCTTCTGCGGTTTGTTGGTGGGCGCCTTGACGCGCGAGGCGAGCCGCTTGGCCAGCTTGGCATGCGCCTCGCCGGGCGTGGGCAGCATCGGCAGCTGGTAGCGCGTCTTGCCGAGGATCGCCTTGATCACGCGGTGCACCAGCAGGTCGGGATAGCGACGGATCGGGCTCGTGAAGTGCGTGTAGGCCTCGTAGGCCAGGCCGAAGTGGCCACTGTTGATCGGCGTGTAGATCGCCTGCTGCATCGAGCGCAGCAGCATGGTGTGGATCTGCTGCGCGTCGGGGCGCTCCTTGGTGGCTTCGGCGATCGCCTGGAACTCGCCGGGACGCGGCTCGTCGGTGATGCTCAGGCCGACACCCATGGCCTTCAGGTAGCCGCGCAGGATTTCCTTCTTCTCGGGCGTCGGGCCTTCGTGCACGCGGAACAGGCCCGGGTGCTTGCCTTCGGCGATGAAGTCGGCGCTGCAGACGTTGGCGGCGAGCATCGCCTCCTCGATCAGGCGGTGCGCCTCGTTGCGCGTGCGCGGCACGATCTTCTCGATGCGGCCGGCGTCGTCGCAGATGATCTGCGTCTCGGTGGTTTCGAAGTCGACCGCGCCGCGCTTGCCGCGCTGCTTGAGCAGGGCCTTGTAGACGTCGGCGAGGTTCAGCAGGTCCTTGACGCGCTCCTTGCGCTTGGCGGCTTCCGGGCCGCGCGTGTTGCCGAGGATGGCGGCCACTTCGGTGTACGTGAAGCGCGCATGGCTGAACATCACGGCCGGATAGAACTGGTAGGCGTAGATCTCGCCATCGGCTGCGACCAGCATGTCGCACACCATGCACAGGCGCTCGACCTCGGGGTTGAGCGAGCACAGGCCGTTCGACAGCTTCTCGGGGAGCATCGGGATCACGCGGCGCGGGAAGTAGACGCTGGTCGCGCGGTCGTACGCATCGATGTCGATGGCCGAGCCGGTCTGCACATAGGCGCTGACGTCGGCGATGGCCACCAGCAGTCGCCAACCCTTGCCACGGCCCACCTTCGCGGGCTCGCAGTACACGGCGTCGTCGAAGTCGCGGGCGTCTTCGCCGTCAATGGTGACGAGTGGCACGTCGGTGAGGTCGATGCGGCCCTTCTTGTCGGCGGGGCGCACCTTCTCGGGCAGGACCTTGGCCTGCGCCAGGCACTCCGCGGAAAACTCATGCGGCACGCCGTACTTGCGCACTGCGATTTCGATTTCCATGCCGGGGTCGTCGATCTCGCCCAGCACTTCTCTCACGCGGCCCACGGGCTGGCCGAACAAGGCCGGCGGCTCGGTGAGCTGAACGACCACCACCTGGCCCACCTTGGCGGGGCCGGTCGCGCCCTTCGGGATCAGGACGTCCTGGCCGTAGCGCTTGTCTTCCGGTGCAACGAGCCAGATCCCGCCTTCGTGCAACAGGCGGCCGATGATGGGCTGCTCGGGTCGCTCGACGATCTCGACCACGCGCCCCTCGGGGCGGCCGCGGCGGTCCTGTCGCACGATGCGCGCCTTGACGCGATCCTTGTGCAGCACCGCGCGCATCTCATTCGGCGGCAGGTAGATATCTGCCTCGCCGTCGTCGCGTTGCACGAAGCCGTGCCCATCGCGATGTCCTTGAACAGTTCCTTCGATTTCATCCAACAAGCTGCTGGAAGTGACATTATTTTTGATATGATCTCCTTCTTTCCTGAAATTCAAAACGTGACTGCTTCTGCAGTCATGTGGGCCCAGATGGCGGAATTGGTAGACGCACTAGTTTCAGGTACTAGCGAGTAACATCGTGGAGGTTCGAGTCCTCTTCTGGGCACCAAGTTTAAACAGACCTTTACCAGGTCATCCGATTGAAGCCACCGGTCTCCGGTGGCTTTTTTCATGGCCGCTCGAAACTGCATCAAACGGGAGACGCGATCGTCAGATCACGCCCCTTGATGCCGGCCATGCACGCACGATCGCACCCACCCGCCTTGGGCAGGACATCCGCCGCACGAGCGATGTCGCGCAGAAGTTGAAATTTCGACACGCTCAAAAGAGCGCGCCAAATTTGTGTATATAATCGTAGTCTTTGCTGAGAAGCAAAATTAGCCCAGATGGCGGAATTGGTAGACGCACTAGTTTCAGGTACTAGCGAGTAACATCGTGGAGGTTCGAGTCCTCTTCTCTGGGCACCAAGATTGAACAGACCCTTACCAGGTCTTCTGACAAAAGCCACCGGCCTCCGGTGGCTTTTTTCTTGGCCGTTTGAATCAGGCGCATCAAACGGGCAACGCGATCAGGTCGTGGCCTTCAGCGCCCACGATGCGTGCACGCGTGAACTCGCCGACCTTCATCGTCTTGCTGATCTTCTCGGGCGGCAGGAGGCGAACGGTGCCGTCGATCTCCGGTGCGTCGGCGTACGTGCGCCCCACCCCACCCTTGCGGCCCAGCGCCGGCGCTGAATCGACCAACACCTGCATCGTCGAGCCGATGCGCTTTTGCAGCTTGGCGATCGACACGGCCTCGGCCACCTCCATGAAGCGGGCGCGGCGCGCTTCGCGCTCGGCCTCGGGCAGCATGCCCGGAATGTCGTTGGCGGTGGCGCCCTCGACCGGGCTGTAGGCAAAGCAGCCGGCACGATCGATCTCGGCTTCGCGGATGAAGTCGAGCAGGTGCTCGAACTCCTGCTCCGTCTCGCCCGGGAAACCGGCGATGAAGGTGCTGCGGATCACGAGTTCGGGGCAGACCTCGCGCCAGCGTGCGATCCGCTCCAGGTTCTTCTCGCCGCTGGCCGGCCGCTTCATGCGCTTGAGCACGTCGGGGTGGCTGTGCTGCAACGGCACGTCGAGGTACGGCAGCACCAGGCCGCTCGCCATCAACGGAATGATTTCGTCGACGCTCGGATAGGGGTATACGTAGTGCAGGCGCACCCAGGCGCCATACGGCTCGGCAATTTCGCCCAGCGTGCGCACGAGTTCGAGCATGCGGGTCTTGACCGGCTTGCCGTCCCAGAAGCCGGTGCGGTACTTCACGTCGACGCCGTAGGCCGAGGTGTCCTGGCTGATCACCAGCAGTTCCTTCACGCCGCCCTCGAACAGGGCCTTGGCTTCGCTGAGCACATCGCCCACCGGACGCGAGACCAAGTCGCCGCGCATCGAGGGAATGATGCAGAAGGTGCAGCGGTGGTTGCAGCCTTCGCTGATCTTCAGGTAAGCGTAGTGCCGCGGCGTCAGCTTGAGGCCGGCCACGCCGAAGGTGTTCGGCACGAGGTCGATGAACGGATCGTGCGGCTTCGGCAGGTTGGCGTGCACGGCATCCATCACCTCTTGCGTGGCATGCGGGCCGGTGACGGCCAGCACGCTGGGATGCATCTGGCGCACGAGGTTGCCGCCCTGGTCGCCGGTCTTGGCGCCCAGGCAGCCGGTGACGATCACGCGGCCGTTCTCGGCGAGCGCTTCGCCGATGGTGTCCAGGCTTTCCTTCACGGCATCGTCGATGAAGCCGCAGGTGTTGACGATGACGAGGTCGGCGCCCTCGAAAGTCTTGGCGGTTTGATAGCCCTCGGCACTCAGCTGGGTCAGGATCAATTCGGAATCGGTCAAGGCCTTGGGGCAACCAAGGCTGACGAAGCCGACCTTGGGGGCGGTCGACGTGACGGTACGTTCAGGGGAGGCAACTTCGCTCATAGGCCTCTATTGTCCCAGCTATCGGTGACAGCGGGGCATTCATCGGGCAGTCACCCCATTCAGGCGGGCCGCCGCGCGGCGCTCAGGGGCGCTTGATGCCAAAGGCGCCCAGCACCTGCTCGGTGTTTTTCTGCATCTGCTCCTGCATCTGCAGGAAGACGTTCTTCGATTGCTCGACGTAGTTGCCCATCAGCCCCTGGATCATCGGCGACTGCATGGTCATGAAGCGCGACCACATCTCGGGCGTCAGGCCCTCGGCCTTTTCGGCGAGCTGGGCCTGCATCTCGGTCATGGCCTGGATGTTCTTCTCGAGGTAGGGGCCCATGTAGCCCTGCATGGCCTGGCCGTAGAAGCGGATGATGTTGGCCAGCACCTGCTCGGTGAACATCGGCGCGCCGCCGGCCTCTTCTTCCAGGATGATCTGCAGCAGGATGCTGCGCGTGAGGTCGTCGCCGGTCTTGGCGTCGCGCACCACGAACTGCGCGTTCTTGATGACCAGCTGCTTGACCTCGGTCAGCGTGATGTACGTGGATGTCTCCGTGTCGTAGAGCCGTCGGTTGGGGTACTTCTTGATCACACGCTGGACCGGCTTCACCCCGGACTTCTTGCTCTGCACTACAGACTCCTTCACATGGACGCCCATGTCATCGGATGATTCTAGGGAGCGGTTTTGCTGCATCGCGACAAGGTTTACCCTGACCGTGATTCTTCTTCAGGCATCCGACGCCGTCGCGTACTCGGCACCGCACGCATGACACGCTGCAGTTTCGGGACGCTCCGGGGTCGACAACCTGAATCGCAGCGGGATCTTCTGCCCGTAGACCACCCAGCACCGGGGGCAATGCTCCTGCCCCGCCGTCGGAAGATAGGCGCGTGCGCGCTGCTCGGCGCGCTCCTCGGTCACTGGCATGCCCTGTCGTTGTGCACGCGCCACTTCGCGTGCGGCCATGGTGTCGGCGCGGCCGGCGGCAAGGTCATTGATGCCGTAGACCGCGCGCGCGAATTCAAGAGGGGCTTGCTTGAGCAATGCGGCCACGCGGTGGTCGGCGTGCGCCCGATCAACTGGCGTTGATCGCGTATTCATCAGATCGCTTATCAAGGAAATTCGAGAAGGTTGGCAGACCGCTCAAGGTAGCACAACCACATGGCTCAGGCACCTTGCCTGCACCGCGCGAGGGGCCGCCCGTGAAAGGAGTTTTCGCTTGCGCCGATCACTCAGGACGACCGGGCTGATCCAGAGACAAACACGTCGCCCAAACGACGAACGGGTTGCAGCGAAATCGCTGCAACCCGTGTTTGAATTTGGTAGGCGCGATTGGATTCGAACCAACGACCCCCACCATGTCAAGGTGGTGCTCTAACCAACTGAGCTACGCGCCTAAGAGAAGCATCGAGTATAGCAGGAGAAATGGCCCTTTTCAGCGCCGACGTGCAGATCGCACACCAGTCACTGCAGTCACCACACTCAACACCTGCGTCAAACGCGCGGCATCGGCGATTTCCACGGTGAACGTCATCCACGCCGTGCCCTTGATCGACTGCGTCTGCACGCCGATCACGTTCATCTTCTCGCGCGCAAAGACATCGGAGATATCGCGCAGCAAACCTTGGCGGTCGGCCGCTTCCACTGCCACGTCGACTGCATAGACCGGTGCATCGGCGCCCTTCTTCGGCAGGCCCCATTCGACATCGATCACGCGTTCGCCGTCCTTCGCGGCCATCGTGCGGAAGTTGCTGCAATCCGCGCGATGCACGCTGACGCCATGGCCACGTGTGACGAAGCCACGGATGGCATCCGGTGGCGCCGGCTTGCAGCACTTGGCAAGCTGCGTCATCAGCGACGACACGCCCACCACGAGCACGCCGCCCTTGCCCGACTTCTCGCTGCCGCGCGCCTTCTTGATCTGCACGCCGTCGTCGGGATTCAGTGCCGGCTCGGGCGGACGCAGCAGCGTCTCGATGTTGCGCAGCGAAAACTCGTCCTTGCCGACCACCTCGAACAGATGGTCCGCCGACTTGAAGCCAAGCTGCGAAGCCAGGTCTTCGAGCCGCATGGCCGTCTTGCCTTCGCGCTGCAGCAGCTTCTCGACGGCTTCGCGTCCACGCGCCACGGTCTCGTGCGTGATCTGTGCGTTGAACCAGGCGCGCACCTTCGCGCGTGCGCGGTGGCTCGCCAGATAACCGAGCTCCGCATTCAGCCAGTCGCGCGACGGACCGCCTTCCTTGGCCGCCATGATCTCGACCGTCTGCCCGTTCGACAGCGGCGTGTTCAGCGGCACCATCGCGCCATCGACACGCGCACCGCGGCAGCGATGCCCCAGCGTCGTGTGCACCGTGTAGGCGAAGTCGACCGGCGTGGCGCCCTGCGGCAACTCGACGATGGCGGCATCGGGCGTGAGCACATAGATGCGGTCGTCGAACAGCCCCTGCCCCTGCAACCCACCCGACAGGTCGCGTTCCCAGGCCAGCAGCTGGCGCAGCACGGCGATCTTGGCGTCGTACTCGCCGCTCGCCCAGACACCGGCGTAGCCCTTGTGGCCCGCTTCCTTGTAAGCCCAGTGCGCGGCCACGCCATGTTCGGCGTGGTCGTGCATTTCCTCGGTGCGGATCTGGATCTCGATCGGCTTGCCCACCTTGCCGTCGACGATCTCGCGCACCACCGTGTGCAGCGACTGGTAGCCGTTGGGCTTGGGCCGTGCGATGTAGTCGTCGAACTCTTCGTCGATGGGCTGGAAGTGCGAGTGCACCCAGGCCAGCGCGGCATAGCAGTCCTTCACGTCCGGCACCACCACGCGCAGCGCGAGGATGTCGAAGACCTGCTCGAAGTCGAGCGACTTGCCGCGCATCTTCTTGACGATGCTGTAGATGTTCTTCGGGCGTCCCTGCACCGTGGCCTTGACGCCTTCGGCCTGCAGTTCGTGCTCCAGCTGCGAGCGCAACTGCTCGACGTGGCCTTCGCGCTCGATGCGCTTCTCGTCGAGCAGGCGGGCGATCAGTTTGTAGGTTTCGGGCTCGAGAAAGCGGAACGAGAGGTCTTCGATCTCCCACTTCACCTGCCAGATGCCCAGCCGGTTCGCGAGCGGCGCAAACACCTGCAGCGACTCGCGCGCCACGCTCTCGGGCGCGGGCTGCTTGCTGGCTGCCGCGTGCCGCAGCGTCTGCAGGCGCGAGGCCAGCCGCAGCATGACCACGCGCAGGTCGCGCGAAAACGCCAGCAGCATCTTGCGCACGTTCTCGGTCTGCGCGCCGGCGCCTTCGGCGTGGTGCCCTTGCGAGGCGGTGCGTGCCTGCTCCTGCACGCGCACGAGCTTGGTGGTCTCGACCGCGAGCGCTGCGAAGTTGTCGCCGAAGACCTTGGCGATCACTTCCTGCGGGCGGTTCAGGTGCTGGCAGGAATACACGAGGTAGCTCGCGGCCTGCATCGCCTCGGAGCCGCCCATCTTCGCAACGATGGCGGCCACCGCATCGGCGTGCGCCAGCGTGTTCTCGCCGGTGTCGAGCTTTTCGTCGGCGATCAGCGGCTCGGCGAACGCGCGGGCGCGCGCCAGCATGTTCTCCATGACCGGCGAGCGGTCGGCCGTGGCGGCCGACAGCGGGTAATCGACCATGACGCCGTCGGACAGGGGTGCCGTCTGAAGGTTCGCAGACTCTCGCTTCACGATGCCCTCAATCGAACAGGAAATTCGTGACGACGGCGACCTGTGCGGGATCGACGAAAGTCGGCGCGTGCCCCACGCCCTCGAACTCGACGAGCGTGGCACGCGGCCCGCGCTGCGTCATCGCCGCCGCCGTCTCGGGCGACAGCAGGTCGGACACCGCGCCGCGCGTGAGCAGCGCGCGCGCCTCGATGGCGTCGTACAGGCTCCACATCACCGCCCCGCCCTGCGCCGCGATCTCGGGCGTGATGGCGCGCAGCGGCACGCCGATGGCCGGGTCGTAGTGCAGCACCCAGGCGCCCTCGCCCACCGCGCCGGCGCTGGCGGTCTTGGCGGCACCGTCGACGCTGCGCTCGGACGCCGGCACCACCATGTGCTGCGACAGCGCGCGCCACTGCTCGGGCGTGTGCGGCCCGAACGTGGTCGACAGGGCCCACATCGCGTCGGCCGCGGCCTGCACGCTCGGAAACTGGCCGCTCTTGCCCACATACGCGCCGATGCGCTGGATGGCAGCGGGCTCGACCGTGGGACCGACATCGTTCGCGACGAAACGGCGAATGGGCCGTGGCAGCGGCAGCTCCTTGTGACCGGCCAGCACGAAGCCGATCAGCCCGCCCATGCTGGTGCCGACGTAGTCGAGCGTGTCGATGGGATGCTCGCCATGCAACTGCGCGATCAGCGTCACCATGTCTGCGGCATACACGGGCACTTGATAGAAAGCGGGATCGCGCAGCCAGTCGCTGCGCCCGCGCCCGACCACGTCGGGGCAGACCACGCGCACGTCGCCGCCCGCGCGCGCCACGATGGCCTGCGCGAGCACGTCGAAATCGCGCCCCTGACGGGTCAGCCCGTGCACGCAGATCACGACATGTGCGCTCTGCGCGTCACCCCATTGCCAATAGGCCATGCGATGACCGCCCTGGGCGTCGTTGCAGGCCACGTCGTGAAGGGTCGGTTCTGTCATGGAAACGGAGGGGTTCGGGTGCGGATAATGGTCTCGTTGCATCCTAATTCATCCGGAGATTGATCTTCATGCTCAAAGGCAAAACCGCGCTTGTCACGGGGTCCACCAGTGGCATTGGCTTCGCCATCGCCAAGGCGTTGGCCCAACAGGGCGCACACATCGTGCTCAACGGCTTCGGCGACGCCGACACTCCCAAGGCCCAGATCGAGGCGCTCGGCGTGCGCACCGAGTACCACGGGGCCGACATGAGCAAGCCCGACCAGATCGAGGACATGATGAAGTTCGCGGCGTCGAAGTTCGGCCGCGTCGACATCCTCGTCAACAACGCCGGCATCCAGCACGTGGCCAAGGTCGAGGACTTCCCGACCGAACGTTGGGACGCGATCCTCGCGATCAACCTCACGAGCGCCTTCCACACGACGCGCCTGGCGATCCCCGCGATGCGCGAGGCCAACTGGGGCCGCATCATCAACGTGGCGTCGGCGCACGGGCTCGTGGCCTCGGCGCAGAAGTCCGCCTATGTCGCAGCCAAGCACGGCATCGTCGGCCTGACCAAGTCGGTGGCGCTCGAAACCGCCACCACCGGCGTCACCTGCAACGCGATCAGCCCGGGCTGGGTGCTCACGGCGCTGGTGCAAAAGCAGATCGACGACCGCGCGGCCCGCGAAGGCATTTCAGCCCTCCAGGCGCAGAACGAATTGCTGGGGGAAAAGCAGCCCTCGCTGCAGTTCACGACGGTCGAGCAACTGGGCGGGCTGGCCGTCTTCCTGAGCTCTCCCGCGGCCGATCAGGTGCGGGGCGTCGCCTGGGCCATGGATGGCGGCTGGACGGCTCAGTAAATAAACAGAGACAACGAAAAAACGCCGGCGGCACTCGCTCGCCGGCGCTGCGCTCTTTGCCTTCTTACTTGAGCTGCACCGAGCCGGAGACGTTCACGACCACGCTGGTCTTGCCCGCTTCCACCGGCACGGCCGAATCGGCGGCCGAGAACGACTTGGCCTGCATGCCCATCACGCGCGGACGGATCGGGCCGCTGTCGTTCGCGTTCACCGACACCTCGCGCAGCGTGTAGCCGCCGAAGCCGAAGCCCTTGGCCAACTCGCCGGCCTTCTGCTTGAAGTTGTCGATGGCGATGTTCTGCGCCTCGGTCTCGGTCTTGGCGCGCTGTTCGCGGCTCAGGCCGAAACCGACGTTGCCCACGCTGAGCGTGCTGATGCGCCCGGCCGTCTGGGTGATGCGCGCGAAGTCGCGGCCTTCGAGCACGAGCTCGGTCGACCCCTGCCAGCCGTTGATCTTGCCGTCCTTGGTGTAGCGCGGCGAAAGGCTGAAGTTGCCGGTGCGCACGTCGAGCTGGCCCGGCTGCGCATTCTTCTTGGCCTCGGCCAGCGCGGCGTCCAGCGCCGTCTTGAGCTGGGTCTGCACGGTGCCCGCCTCGGCGGCGTCGCGCGTGGTGATGAGGGTCATGCTCAGCAGGTCTTGCTGAACTTCGACGGTGCCGGAGGCCGACAGCTGGAGCACGTTTTGTGGAGCAGGCATGACGGCATTCTGGGCCAAGGCGGCGCCGGCAAAGGTCAGCGCGGCGCAGGCCGCGATCAATTGAACAGTCTTCAAGACAGATTTCTCCCTGGTGGATGCGAGGAAAAGCCCTCGCCCGCGCCTTCTTCTTCAGTGGCGCAGGCTGCGCGGCGCGGTTTGCGGACTGGCGACGGGCTGCGGTACCGGCACGATGCGCTCGGCAGGCTGTGATTCTGCCGAATTCAGAAGAACACCCGTTCCCGCAGGCACCCACTGCCCCCGGACCTGCTGCCTCAGCTCGAAGAGTTCGCCCGCCGTGAGACGACGCCCCGCCAGCGCTTCGCCGCGGCGCTGCTCTTCCCGCTGGGCCGCCCGGTGCGCGGCCACGGCATCGCGCACTTCGCTGCGGCGCCCTTCACTGACCCGCAAAAACCCTTCGGAAGCGACGGACGTCGCACCACAGGCGCATGCGAAAAAAAGCAGAGGCAAGGCAGAAAAAGAAGGTCTCATCGCGCAATCGTCATAAGGCAGCACGGACTGTGCCACCGCCGGGCAAAGCCCGGATGACCAGACGGCGAGCGGCCGCAAGTTGTGTAACTTAGTGTCAACCACTACGGAATTCGGCAGCAATGGGGTCCTAACGCCTTCAGAATCGGCGCTGTTACAAATTCAACGTTGTAGAAATGACTCAAGTTCCCGCTCGCACCGACAAGATCGTGATCGTCGACGACGACGCCCGCATCCGCGACCTGCTGCGCCGCTACCTGACGCAGGAAGGATTCGAAGTGATCGTGGCCGAGGACGGCAAGGCGCTCAACCGCATCCTGTTGCGCGACACGGTCGACCTGATCGTGCTCGACCTGATGATGCCCGGCGAAGACGGCCTCTCCGTGTGCCGCCGTCTGCGTGCCGCCAACGACCGCACGCCGATCATCATGCTCACCGCCAAGGGTGAGGACGTGGACCGCATCGTCGGTCTCGAAGTCGGCGCCGACGACTACCTCGGCAAGCCCTTCAACCCGCGCGAACTGCTGGCCCGCGTGCACGCTGTGCTGCGCCGCCGTCCGCCGCTCGAGGCGCCCGGCGCCCCCTCCACCGAGAACGAGACCGTCACTTTCGGCCCGTTCGCCTTCGACCTCGGCTCGCGCACCCTGAAGAAGGACGGCGAAGAACTCTCGCTGACCACCGGCGAGTTCGCGATGCTGAAGGCGCTGGTGCGCCACCCGCGCCAGCCGCTGTCGCGCGAAAAGCTGGCCCAGCTGGCACGCGGCCGCGAATTCGAGCCCTTCGACCGCAGCCTGGACGTGCAGATCTCGCGCCTGCGCAAGCTGGTCGAGTCCGACGCCGCGGCGCCGCGCTACATCCAGACCGTCTGGGGCGTGGGCTACGTGTTCGTGCCGGACGGCACGGCCTGACGACCCGCTGAGAGGTGGCCATCGGCCTCCATTCCGCCCGACCTGACCCGGCCCAGGAGGACGGTGCGCAGGTCACGATGCCGAGCCCGCTCGAAGCGAGCGCGCAGCGTGACCGCCGCCCCGGCCTCAAGCTGGGTTTCAGCCTTTTCTGGCGCACCTTCTTCCTGCTCGCACTGCTGCTGATCGGCTGCACGGTCGCGTGGCTGCAGACCTTCCGCTCGCTCGAGTACGAGCCACGCGCCATCCAGACCGGACACCAGATCGCCTCGCTCGTGAACCTCACGCGCGCGGCGCTCGTGTACTCGGACGCGATCACGCGGGTCTCGCTGATCAAGACGCTGGCCGACCAGGAAGGCGTGCGCATCCTGCCGCGCGAGCCCAACGACCGCTTCCAGCCCTACACCAGCGGCGCGCTCGACGAGCGCGTCACCGAAGAGCTGATCGCCCAGCTCGGCGAAGGCACCACCGTCGCCAGCCGCGTGAACGACGAGCCGGGCCTGTGGATCGGCTTCACCATCGAGAGCGACACCTACTGGCTGCTGCTCGACCCCACGCGCTTCAGCCGCGTGGGCGGGCGCACTTGGCTGGTCTGGCTCAGCACGGCAATGGCGCTGTCGCTCGCCGGCGCGGCGCTGATCACGCGGCTCATCAACCTGCCGCTCAAGCAGCTGTCGCGCGCCACCTTGCAGGTGCGCGAGGGCGAGTACGAGGCGCACCGGCTCGACGAGCGTGCCCGCACCAACGAAATCCGCGCGGTGAACATCGGCTTCAACCGCATGGCCGACCAGCTCGCCAAGATCGAGCAGGACCGCGCCATCATGCTGGCCGGCATCTCGCACGACCTGCGCACGCCGCTCGCGCGGCTGCGGCTCGAAACCGAGATGAGCGTGGCCGACGAAGACGCGCGCGACCACATGGCCGCCGACATCGCGCAGCTCGACGCGATCATCGACAAGTTCCTCGACTACGCCCGCCCCGACCACGTCGACCAGCGCCCCGTGCTGCTGCGCGACGTGATCGACGCCTGCACCTACGCCGTACAGGACTACGAAGAGATGAACATCCACGTCGACGTGCCCGCCGACCTGAAGGTGATGGGCGACGAGGTGGAGCTCACGCGCGTGATCTCCAACCTGGTCGAGAACGCCCGGCGCTACGGCAAGACGCCGTCGACGGGCGTGGCCGACGTCACGATCCAGGCGCAGGCCAACAACGACGCGGTGCTGATCAAGGTGCGCGACCACGGCGCGGGCGTCGAGCCCGCCCTGCTCGTGCAGCTGACCAAGCCCTTCTTCCGCGGCGACGCAGCGCGCACCTCGGCGGCCGGCGCCGGCCTGGGGCTGTCGATCGTGGCGAAGAACATCGAGCGCATGGGCGGCACCTTCGCGCTCACCAGCACGCCGGGCCGGGGCCTCGCGGCCCACATCCGGATGCCGCGCGCGATGCCGGCGGGCAGCAGCAAGCCCGGCGAGGTGCCGGGCAAGAAGCAGGTCGCCTGAGGACGCGCGTCAGCGGTGCAGCAGCACCGCGGCGCGGGCTTCCATCGCCCGGCCCTCGCCCACCGGGCCGAGCTTCTCGGCCGTCTTGGCTTTCACATTGACCTGATCGAGCGCGATGCCCAGCGTGTCGGCGATGCGCTGGCACATGGCCGGGATGTGCGGCGCCAGCTTGGGCGCCTG
Source organism: Variovorax sp. GW822-FHT04E09 (assembly GCF_058800845.1). Classification (NCBI taxonomy): domain Bacteria; kingdom Pseudomonadati; phylum Pseudomonadota; class Betaproteobacteria; order Burkholderiales; family Comamonadaceae; genus Variovorax; species Variovorax sp. GW822-FHT04E09. Next base: position 235,225 of record NZ_JBXAMR010000001.1, on the reverse strand, counting down.
CGCGATCACGGTGCTGTCGACGTTGCCGATTTCCCAGCCGGCGGCCCGCACGCGACGCGCCGCCTCGGCCAGCAGCACGGCCGAATCGGCGCCGCGGAACTGGGCGTCGGTGTCGGGAAAATGCCGGCCGATGTCGCCCAGCCCGGCCCCGCCGAGCAGCGCGTCGGTGATGGCGTGCAGCAGCACGTCGGCGTCCGAATGCCCGAGCAGGCCGGTGGTGTGCGGCACCTCGATGCCACCCAGGATGAGCTTGCGCCCCGCCACCAGCTGGTGAACGTCCCAGCCTTCGCCGATGCGGATGTTGAACGGTGTCGTCGTCATGCCATGGCCTTCTTGCGGCCGAGCAGCACCGCCTCGGCCAGTGCGAAATCTTCGGGGAAGGTGACCTTGAAGTTCTGCGCGCTGCCGGGCACCAGCAGCGGCGCCAGGCCGAGGGTCTCGATGGCGCTGGCCTCGTCGGTCACCACGTCGCCCACGCGCTCCAGCGCGTCGAGCAGCATGCCGATGCGGAACATCTGCGGCGTCTGGGCCAGCCACTTGTCGGCGCGCGGCAGGGTCTGGGTCGAGCGGCTGTCGGTCGACGAGACCTTCAGCGTGTCGGCCAGCCGCTGCGCCAGCAGGCCGCCGACGGCATCGTGCTCGCAGGCGGCGATGAGCGCCTCGATCTGGCTGGACGTGACCAGGCAGCGCGCCGCGTCGTGCACCAGCACCCAGTCGTGCGGCCCGGCGCCCTTCTGGCGCAGCGCCGCCAGGCCGTTGCGCACCGAGGCGGCGCGCGTCAGGCCGCCCACGCGCAGCAGGTATTCGCCGGTCACCGGGAAGCGCGGCAGCGCCGTCTGCACCTCGCGGTCGTCGGGCGACACCACCACGGCCACGCCCGCGAAACGCCCGGCCAGCGCGCGAAACGCGTCCACCGTGTGGGCCACCATCGACTGGCCCGCCAGGCGCCGGTACTGCTTGGGCTGCGCGCCGCCGGCGCGGTGGCCGGAACCGGCACACGGGATCAGCACGTAGAAACGGGAAGAAGACATGGAGGGTGCGGCACGGGCCGATGGCCGACAAGCGGATAAGGGGCCGCCATTCTAGAATTGACATTCGCACACCCCTCGCCGTCCGGCGCGGGGTGTCGTGCATTTTTCGAACCGCTCCATGGACCTCCCCCTTCTCCCGGCGGGCAAGCGTTTCACGCTGCCGCGTCCCCCGTTGTCCGCCGACGCGCTGATGCTGGCCCAGCTCGGCATGCGCGAGAAGGCCGCGGGTCGCGCCACCGCGATGTTCACCGCCGACGCGAACGACGCCCAGCGGCTCATCGACGAAATCGCCTTCTTCGCCCCCGAGCTGCGCTGCGCCCTGTTCCCCGACTGGGAAACGCTGCCCTACGACAGCTTCTCGCCGCACCAGGACCTGATCAGCGAGCGCCTGGCCACGCTGTGGCGCATCAGCCAGAAGGAGGCCGACGTGGTGCTGGTGCCCGCCACCACCGCGCTGTACCGGCTGGCGCCGCCCGCCTTCCTGGCCGGCTACACCTTCCAGTTCAAGGCCAAGCAGAAGCTGCAGGAGTCCAAGCTCAAGGCGCAGCTCACGCTGGCCGGCTACAGCCATGTGACGCAGGTGGTGAGCCCGGGCGAGTACGCGGTGCGCGGCGGCCTGATCGACCTGTTCCCGATGGGCTCGCCGGTGCCGTTCCGTGTCGACCTGTTCGACGACGAGATCGACTCCATCCGCACCTTCGACCCCGACACCCAGCGCAGCCTGTACCCCGTGCCCGAGGTGCGCCTGCTGCCGGGCCGCGAGTTCCCGATGGACGACGACGCCCGCGCGCGCTTTCGCAGCCGCTGGCGCGAACTGCTCGAGGGCGACCCGACCAAGAGCCGCATCTACAAGGACATGGGCAACGGCGTGGCCACCGCCGGCATCGAGTACTACCTGCCGCTGTTCTTCGACGAGACGGCCACGGTGTTCGACTACCTCGGCCCCGACGCCACCGTCGTGCTGCACGGCGACCTCGAACCCGCGTTCCAGCACTTCTGGCAGGACACCAACGAGCGCTACCGCCTGGTGCAGGGCGACCCCGAGCGCCCCGCGCTGCCGCCCGAGGCGCTGTTCCTCAACGCCGAGCAGTTCTACCAGCGCGCCAAGCCGCATGCGCAGCTCGCCATCCGTGGCGACATCGCCACCGACGCCCCCTACGCCGAGTTCGACAAGCTGCCGCCCTTTGCCGTCGTGCGCGGCGCCGAAGACCCGCTGGTCGGCCTGAAGGCCCACATCGCCGCCACGCCGCACCGCGTGCTGCTCATCGCCGAGAGCGACGGCCGCCGCGAGAGCCTGCTCGACTTCCTGCGCGCCAGCGGCGTGAACCCGCCGGCCTTCGACTCGCTGGCCGAGTTCGAAGCCTCGGGCGACGAAAAGATCGGCATCGCCACCGCCGCGCTGGCCTCGGGCTTCGCATGGCGCGAACAGGCGATCGACTTCGTCACCGAGACCGAGCTGTTCGCCACCGCGCCCACCACGCGCCGGCGCAACAAGAAGCAGGAACAGGTCAGCGACGTCGAAGCGCTGATCAAGGACCTGTCCGAACTCAACGTGGGCGACCCGGTGGTGCACAGCGCGCACGGCATCGGCCGCTACCGCGGCCTGATCCACATGGACCTGGGCCAGGGCACGGGCGCCGACGGCAAGCCGCTGCTGCAGGAAATGCTGCACCTGGAGTACGCCGACAAGGCCACGCTCTACGTGCCCGTGAGCCAGCTGCACCAGATCAGCCGCTACACCGGCGTGAGCGCCGACGAGGCGCCGCTGCACAAGCTGGGCTCCGGCCAGTGGGAAAAGGCCAAGCGCAAGGCCGCCGAACAGGTGCGCGACTCGGCCGCCGAGCTGCTCAACATCTACGCCCGCCGCGCCGCGCGCGAGGGCCACGCCTTCCGCTACTCGCCGGCCGACTACGAGGTGTTCGCCAACGACTTCGGCTTCCAGGAAACCGCCGACCAGAAGGCCGCCATCCACGCCGTGGTGCAGGACATGATCTCGCCCCAGCCGATGGACCGCCTCGTGTGCGGCGACGTGGGCTTCGGCAAGACCGAGGTCGCGCTGCGCGCCGCCTTCATCGCCGTCACCGGCGGCAAGCAGGTGGCGTTTCTCGCGCCGACCACGCTGCTGGCCGAGCAGCACTACCAGACGCTGGTCGACCGCTTTGCCAAGTGGCCGGTGAAGGTGGCCGAGATGAGCCGCTTCCGCTCCGCCAAGGAAATCACCGCCGCCGCCAAGGGCCTGGCCGAGGGCCAGGTCGACATCGTGGTCGGCACGCACAAGCTGCTCTCGCAGTCGGTCAAGTTCAAGAACCTGGGCCTGCTCATCATCGACGAGGAGCACCGTTTCGGCGTGCGCCACAAGGAGGCGATGAAGGCGATGCGCGCCGAGGTCGACGTGCTCACGCTCACCGCCACGCCGATTCCGCGCACGCTGGGCATGGCGCTCGAAGGCCTGCGCGACCTGAGCGTGATCGCCACCGCGCCGCAGCGCCGGCTGGCCATCAAGACCTTCGTGCGCAACGAGGGCACCGGCGTGATCCGCGAAGCCGTGCTGCGCGAATTGAAGCGCGGCGGCCAGGTCTACTTCCTGCACAACGAGGTCGAGACCATCGAGAACCGGCGCCAGAAGCTCGAAGAAATCCTGCCCGAGGCCCGCATCGCCGTGGCCCATGGCCAGATGCCCGAGCGCGAGCTGGAGCGCGTGATGCGCGACTTCGTGGCCCAGCGCTACAACATGCTGCTGTGCTCGACCATCATCGAGACCGGCATCGACGTGCCCACCGCCAACACCATCGTGATGAGCCGCGCCGACAAGTTCGGCCTGGCGCAGCTGCACCAGCTGCGCGGCCGCGTCGGTCGCTCGCACCACCAGGCCTATGCCTACCTCATGGTGCCCGACACCGAGGGCCTGACCAAGCAGGCCTCGCAGCGGCTCGAGGCGATCCAGCAGATGGAAGAACTGGGCTCGGGCTTCTACCTGGCGATGCACGACCTGGAGATTCGCGGCACGGGCGAAGTGCTCGGCGAGAACCAGAGCGGCAACATGATGGAGATCGGCTTCCAGCTCTACAACGAGATGCTCAGTGAAGCCGTGCGCTCGCTGAAGGCCGGGCAGGAGCCCGACCTGCTCTCGCCGCTGTCGGTCACCACCGAGATCAACCTGCACGCCCCGGCCCTGCTGCCCGACGATTACTGTGGCGACGTGCACCTGCGGCTGTCGTTCTACAAGAAGCTCGCCACCGCGAAGAACCCGGACCAGATCGACACGCTGCTGGAAGAAATCGTCGACCGCTTCGGCAAGCTGCCGCCGCAGGCGCAGACGCTGATCGACACGCACCGCCTGCGCGTGCTCGCGCGGCCCTACGGCGTGGTCAAGGTCGACGCGGCGCCGGGCATCATCAACATCACCTTCCGCAAGGACGCGCCGGTGGACGGCATGGCCATCATCCAGTTGATCCAGAAGAACAAGCACATCAAGCTCGCCGGCAACGAGAAGCTGCGCATCGAGCGCGAACTCAAGGAGCCGAAGGACCGCGCCCAGATGGTGCGCGACGTGCTGCGCAGCCTCGGACAACCCCTCGTCAAGGAAACCGCCCCCGCATGAGCGCTACGACTGAAATCTCCCCCGGCCTCGTCCTACAGCGCGTGAAGCCGCCGCTGAAGCTCGCCGATTTCAAGCTGATCGCGTTCGACATGGACTCGACGCTGATCAACATCGAGTGCATCGACGAGATCGCCGATGCCGTCGGCAAGAAGGCCGAGGTGGCCGCGATCACCGAGGCCACGATGCGCGGCGAGATCAAGGACTTCAAGGAAAGCCTGCGCCGCCGCGTGGCGCTGCTGCAGGGCGTGCCCGTGGCCGCGCTGCAGCAGGTGTACGACGAGCGCCTGAAGCTCAACCCCGGCGCCACCGAACTAGTGGCGGCCTGCAAGAAGGCCGGCCTCAAGGTGCTGCTGGTGTCGGGCGGCTTCACCTTCTTCGCCAACCGCGTGAAGGACCGCCTGGGCATCGACTTCGCGCGCTCCAACCTGCTCGACGAAGCCGACGGCCAGCTCACCGGCCAGGTCGTGACGCAAAGCTGGGGCGACATCTGCGACGGCGCCGAAAAGCGCCGCACGCTGCTCGAAGTGGCCTCGCTCATGGGCATCTCGCCGCAGGAAACCATCGCCGTGGGCGACGGTGCCAACGACCTGCCGATGATGGGCGAGGCCGGGCTGTCGGTGGCCTATCACGCCAAGCCGAAGGTGCGCGAGCAGGCCATGGTGGCGATCAACCAAGGCGGGCTCGACCGCGTGCTGGAGATCCTGAAATGACAGACGCCGCCCCGCTGTACCGCGCCGACGCGCTGCGCGACTACGCCAGCGCCCTGCTGCAGAAAGCGGGGCTCGCGGCCTCGATGGCCGACAGCGTGGCGCGCACGCTGGTCGAAGGCGACCTGCTGGGCCACGACACGCACGGCCTCGCGCTGCTGGCCGGCTATGTGAAAGAAATCGAATCGGGCGGCATGACGCGCGACGGTGCGCCCGAGGTGCTGTCCGACCGCCCCGCCGCCGTGCTGTGGGATGGCAAGCGCCTGCCCGGGCCCTGGCTCATGGACCAGGGCATGGACCTGCTGGTGCCGCGTGCGCGCGAACTGGGCACCGCCTCGCTCGTGATCCGCCGCAGCCACCACATCGCCTGCCTCGCCGTCTACATGCTGCGCGCGCTGCAGGAAGACATGCTGATGCTGCTGGCCTGCTCCGACCCCAACACCGCCAGCGTCGCGCCCTTCGGCGGCACGCAGGCCGTGTTCACGCCGAACCCGCTGGCGATGGGCTTTCCGCTGTCGCAGGGCGGCGTGATGGTCGACATCTCGGCCTCGATCACCACCAACGGCATGAGCAACCGCAAGCGCGCGGCCGGCGAGACCTTCGCCGAGGAATGGCTCATCGATGCATCAGGCAAGCCGTCGAACAACCCGCAGGTGCTGTTCGACCAGCCGCCCGGCACGCTGCTGCCCGTGGGCGGCCTGAGCCATGGCCACAAGGGCTACGGCATGGCGCTGCTGGTCGAGACGCTCACGGCCGGCCTCGCGGGCCACGGCCGCGCCGACCCGCCCGAAGGCTGGGGCGCGACGGTGCACCTCACACTGCACGACCTGAACGCCTTCGGCGGCAAGGCCGCCTTCCTGCGCCAGATGGACCACGTGGCCGAAAAGTGCCGCAACAACGCGCCCATCGACCCGGCCAGGCCTGTGCGGCTGCCGGGTGAAGGCGGGTTGAAGCGTCGGGAAGCGCAATCGGCGAACGGGGTGCGGCTGCACCCGTCGATTGCGCGCTCGCTGCAGGAAGCGGAGCAGCGGCATGGCCTGCGGCTGGCGCAGGCGCTGATCTGACGAAGGCTTATTCCTCGTCGTTCTCGGTGGTGCGATCGGCGGCACCCGCGGGCCGCGGCTGGCGCTTGCCGGGCTTGGCCAGGATCTCGATGTAGAACTGCTTGCCGCCCTCTTTCACCACACCGTCGATGAGGCCGGTGATGGCCGTGAGGTAGATGGTTTCGGCGGATTCCTGGGCGCTGCCGAACCGGCAGTCGAAGTCCCAGAAGTCGGCGCCTTCGGGCAGGTCGCGGCGGCGCTCGCGCTTGATGTACTTGCGGATCTCGTGCTTGACGGCTTCGAGGAGACGGTCGGGGTGCTTGCCCTCGACCTGAAGCTGGAAGGTTTTTCTCATGGGTGATGGTAACCCGCTGTGTAAAGTCGGCGGTTCAAATGGAAAGCAGGTGAAGACATGGCACGCGCAAACGACTGGGCAAGCAAGGTGATGGCATTGGTGAACGGCGGCAACGCCCCGGCGGCCATTGCGCAGATCAAGGTCGCGCCCTCGGTCAAGGATCTGAAGGCGCTGCAGACCATCATGACGCTCTCCAAAATGAAAGGCCGCTATCCGAACGTGGATGCGGCCATTTCAGACAACCTGGACCTGCTGGCAGCGCCCCGGCTGCACCGGTCCCCCTGAACGTCGGCGTTACAGGGCCTGGCCGAGGCGCTTCACGCCCTCTTCGATCTTCTCGATGTCGGCCGTGGCAAAGCTCAGGCGCAGTGTCGCCACATCGGGCTTCTCGGCGAAGAACGGCGCGCCGGGCACGAAGGCCACCAGCTTCTCGATCGCACGCTTGGCCAGCTCGTTGGCATCGGCCAGCTTGCCGTTGGCGCCCGTCAGGCGCGCCCAGAAGAACAAACCGCCGTTGGGCTGCGTGAAGCTCACCGCATCGCCCAGCTCGCGCGCCAGCGCGGCGCCCATGGCCTGCGCGCGCTGGCCGTAGACCTCGCGCACATGCGCCAGCGTGCCGGGCATGCGGCCGCTCTTGAGGTACTGCGCGGCCGTGGCCTGCGCGAAGGTGCTGGTGTGGGCGTCGCTGAACTGCTTGCACATCGTCGCCTTGGCCAGCAGCTCGGGCGGCGCGATCATCCAGCCGATGCGCAGGCCGGGGCTGAGCACCTTGCTCAGGCTGCCGCAATGCGCCAGCAGCTCGCGGCTGCCAGGCACATCCTTGCTCAGCGACATGATCGACGGCGGCGGCGCTTCGCCGAAGTACAGGTCGCCGTAGGGGTCGTCCTCGACGATCAGCGTCTGGTACTTCACGGCCAGCTCGAGCACCTTCTTGCGGCGCTCCAGGCTCAGCATGGCGCCGCTGGGGTTGCCGAAGGTGGGGATCAGGTAGACGAACTTCGGCTTGTGCTCAGCGATGAGCTTCTCGAGCTCATCGGTCTTCACGCCGTTGGCGTCAATGGGCGCGCTGATGAGCTGCGCGCCGTACAGGCGAAAGCACTGGATGGTGGCCAGGAAGGTCGGGCCTTCGACGATCACCTTGTCACCGGGCGAGATCATGGTTTTGCCGAGCAAGTCGAGCGCCTGCTGGCTGCCGGTGGTGACGATGAGGCCGCTGGGGTCCACGTCGACGCCCTTGGTCTTCATGAAGGAACTGAGCTGGTTGCGCAGCGGCTCGTAGCCTTCGGTGGCGCCATATTGCAAGGCCGCGCCGGGCTCTTCGGCCAGCGCCTTCTGGCTCGCCTCCTTCAGGCCCTCGACGTCGAACATGGCGCTGTCGGGAAAGCCGCCCGCAAAACTGATGATGCCGGGCTTGCCCAGCAGCTTGAAGAGTTCGCGGATGGCGGAGGTTTCGACGTTGTCGAGGCGGGAGGCGAATTGCATGGTCAGTCTCACTTTCTGGGCGTCATTGTCGCGAAAGCAGCAGGCAATAAAACTGCGTAGATTTATCACCTTTCAACGATATATTGACAATATCGCCCAAAGACGATAATTTGTATTTACCACCTCAAGGCGGTAAACGATGGACTCCCTCATACATTCTCCGACCCAGCTTTCCGCACACCTGAAGTCGCTGCGCAAGGCCCGCCGGCTGACACAGGCGCAGCTCGGGGCGCTGATCGGCGTCGGCCAGACCCGCATGGCCGACATCGAAAAGAATCCGGGCGCGGTCAACGTGGCCCAGCTGCTCGAGGTGCTGCATGCGCTCGATACGCGCCTGCTGCTGACCTCCGCCGACAAGGCCTCCCCCAGCGCCGCACCGGGCGCCGCCGACTGGTAGCCGCCGCCCATGGCCCATCCCGCGCTCGACATCTGGATGAACGGCGAGTACGTCGGCGCCTGGTTCTGGACACGAACCGGCGTGCCGGCCCTGCGCTACGACGACGCGTGGCTACGCTCGCCCAACGTGCGTGCGCTGTCGCTGTCGCTGCCGATCCCGCACGGCGAGAAAGAACTGCGGGGTCCCGCGGTCGAGAACTACTTCGACAACCTCCTGCCCGACAGCGACCGCATCCGCGAACGTCTGCGCCGGCGTTTTCGCACGGCCAGCATCGAGGCCGCCGACCTGCTCGCGGCCATCGGGCGCGACTGTGTCGGCGCCGTGCAACTGCTCCCTGCCGGCCAGACACCGGAGCCCTTCGACCGCGTCGACAGTGAAGCCCTGACGGAAGACCGCGTGGCGCAACTGCTGCGCAATGTCACCAGCGATCCGGTGCTTGGGCAACGCGACGATGCTGCCGACGACGACTTTCGCATCTCGATCGCGGGCGCACAGGAAAAGACCGCATTGCTGCGCATCGGCGATCGATGGCACCGCCCGCACGGCGCCACGCCGACCACGCACATCCTCAAGCTGCCGCTCGGGCTGGTCGGCAACATGCGCGCGGACATGACCCACTCCGTGGAGAACGAGTGGCTCTGTGCGCGGCTGATGACGGCCTTCGGCTTCGATGTGGCCCCGACCGCCATCGGCCGTTTCGGCGACCAGAAGGCACTGGTGGTCGAGCGCTTCGACCGTCGCTGGATGGACCAAGGTCGTTGGATCGCGCGCCTGCCCCAGGAAGACTTCTGCCAGGCCAGCGGACTGCCCGCAACGCTGAAATACGAGAGCGACGGCGGACCGGGCATCCGGCAATGCCTGTCGCTGCTCGCGGGCAGCAGCGATGCACGAAAGGACAAGGCCATCTTCGTGCGCGTGCAACTGGCGTTCTGGCTGCTGGCTGCGACGGACGGGCACGCCAAGAATTATTCGATCTTCCTGCGCCGAGGAGGCGGCTACGACATGACGCCGCTGTACGACATGCTGTCGATGTGGCCCATCATCGGCAATGGGCCCACCCTCGTGTCCGCGCACAAGGCGCGCCTTGCGATGGCCCTGCGCGGCAAGAATGCCCACTACACGCTGCAGAGCATCCAGACACGCCACTGGCAGGCGCTCGCAGCCCAATCGGGCGTGCCCGATGCCTTCGACACCTTGTGCAGCCTGGTCGCTGATGCGCCGCTCGCGTTGCAGCGGGTCGAGAAGGAACTGCCACCGGACTTCCCCGAGCCGGTATGGCACGCCGTCGAGGCGGGCGTGAGGGCGCAATGCATGCGCTTCGAGGCCGGTCTCGACCAGGCACAGAATTCCACGAAGGCCCCATGAAAAAATCCGACATCCCCCTCTTCTTCGCCACCCTGCAGGCCGCCAACCCCGAGCCGCGCACGGAGCTCGAATACACCACGCCCTTCGAACTGCTGGCCGCCGTGCTGCTGTCGGCGCAGGCCACCGACGTGGGGGTGAACAAGGCGACGCGCCGGCTGTATCCGGTGGCGAACACGCCGCAGGCGATCCTCGACCTCGGAGTGGAAGGGCTGGAGTCGTACATCAAGACGATCGGGCTGTACCGCAGCAAGGCCAAGCACCTGATCGAGGCCTGCCGCATGCTGGTCGAGCTGCATGGCGGCGAAGTGCCGCGCACGCGCGCCGAGCTCGAAGCGCTGCCGGGCGTGGGGCGCAAGACGGCCAACGTGGTGCTCAACGTGGCCTTCGGCGAGGAGACCATCGCGGTCGACACGCACATCTTCCGCATCGGCAATCGCACCGGACTCGCACCCGGCAAGACGCCGCTGGACGTGGAACTCAAGCTCGAAAAGCGCATCCCACCCGAATTCCGCCTGCACGCGCACCACTGGCTGATCCTGCACGGGCGCTATGTCTGCGTGGCGCGCAAGCCGCGCTGCTGGGAATGCGCGGTCTCCACCTTCTGCTCGTTCAAGCCCAAGACGCCGGCCCCCAAGACCGCCTGAGCGGCATCACACCACCTCGCACATGACGACGACAACGACTTTCAAGAAGACGCCTTCCGCCGCCCTCCTCTTCCTCGCAGCGCTGTGCAGCGCGGGCGCCGCCTGGTCGCGCGACGGCGTGCTGCCGCCCGAGACGATGGCGCTCTACGGCGGACGCTGGTCCACCAATTGCGCCGACGCGGCGGCACCGACGCTGCAGGTGCGCGAGGACATGCTGATCGCCGAGCGCGGCAAGCGCCGCGTCGTCGGCCGCCAGCCGGACACGGCGCACAGCTTCTTCGGCAACCAGGCGCCGCCGCCGAACTTCGATGTGGCGCTGATGAGCCGCGTGGGCAAGGGCGACAACGCGATGATGAATTTCCTGGTCTTTCGCGATGCGCGCGGCCAGTCGATCACGCTGAAGGCCGACAAGCCGGTCATGGGCCAGCTGGGGCCGGAGCTGATGAGGCAGCGCTACTGGCGCTGCGATGGTGCGGCGCGCGCCGCGGCGTCGCCCGCCGAACCCGCAGCCGCCGCCCCCAAGCCGCCGGCACCGGCCACGGGCAGCCCGGCCGCCCTCGCCCGGGGTCCCGCGATGGACAAGGCTTGGCGCGCCGCGCTGGGCGCGCGCGAAACCGAGCGCTGGCTGGTGCGCCGCGAAGGCCCGTCGCCCGAGCCGCAATGGGTGACGGTGGACGGCACGCGCTACCTGCTGCACGCCTTCTGCAAGCCGCACGACTGCTACGACCACAACGCGATCGCGCTGTACGACCAGGGCTCGGGCCGGCTCTACGGCCTGGTGCAACGCAACGGGCAGAACCAGCTCCTGGGCGGCCCCTCGCCGCAGTTCGCGGGGCAGCTCGATCGTCTCTGGCGCGAGCAGTGGCGCGCCAAGAACTGACAGCGCCTCGTCAGCCGACCGGCGCGGCGACCACGCGCCAGTCGCCGAAGGCCGCCGCGTCGTTGGGCCATTGATCGGCCCGTTCGGGGCACGTCACGCCCTGCGACAGCAACTGCACCGCGCGCAGCACGCCGGCATGCGTGACCCACAGCGCATCGGCGCCGGTCGCCAGCCAGTCGGCATGCGCCGAGGCCACGCGCTGCATGAAGGTGCGCACGCTCTCGCCGTCGCCTCCTGCGGGGGCATCGGCAAAACGATTCGTCCAGGCCTCGAATTCCTCACGGGCCACGGCCGACCACAGGCGCCCTTCCCAGGCGCCAAAACTCATCTCGGCCAACCGCGCATCGCGCCGCACCGACAGATCGGGCCGCAGTGCGACGATGGCGTCCGCCAGCATGCCGCAGCGCCGCAGCGGCGAACTCCACAACGCGATGCCGGCCGGCAGCACCGCGGCGATGCGCGCGGCCGCGGCCTGCGTGCCGTCCGCGTGGGCATCGAGGTCGGTCGCGCCGTAGCACAGGCCCGCCGGCGCGATCACCGGCGCGTGGCGCTGCAGCCAGAGCTGGGCGGTCGCGGTGCTCATGCCTTCCACGCCAGCGCGAGGTAGATCGCCAGCTCGCACACCTGCTGCGTCGCGCCGAGCCCGTCGCCCGTGAAGCCCTGCAGCCGACGCACGAAAAGCCGCGCCATCCAGCCACCGGCGAGCACCAGCGCCACGAGCGCCGCGCCCACGTGCACCGCGTCGTGCGCGCACAGCAGCAGCGCCACGGCGGGTGCGGCCCAGAGCACGGCGACGAGCAGCGCACCGCCGCTGATGGCGTCGGCCAGCGGCTTGGCCTTGCTGCCGCTGCTGTCGCCCACGTAGGGCAGCCAGCGGATCAGGAACAGCGGCGCCAGCCGCGACAGCACGTGCGCGCCGACGATGGACACCGCCACCACGTCCAGCCCGCGCGCGGCCAGCGCAGCCAACAGGCCGAACTTCAGGCCCAGCGCCAGCACCAGCGCGACCGCACCGAAGGCGCCGATGCGCGAGTCCTTCATGATCTCCAGCGCGCGCTCGCGGCTGGCCGAGCCACCGAGGCCGTCGGCCACATCGGCCAGGCCGTCTTCATGGAAGGCGCCTGTGAGCATCACGGTGGCGACGGTGCTCAGCACCGCCGCGACAAGCGCCCCTGCCACGCCCGGCAGGCCGGCCCCCGCGGCAACGAACACGGCCGCCGCCACCCCACCCGCGATCCAGCCGATGGCCGGCAGGTGCGCCGCGGCGGCGCGCAGCATCTGCGGGCTGAAGCCGACCCAGGCCGCGAGTTTTCCCGTCACCGGCACGCGGGTGAAGAACTGGACCGCCAGCAGGAAATGGCGCACGCCGTTCATTGCTGGCGCGACACGCCCGCCGATTCGAAGCTCGCCATCTCGCGCAGGATGCGGCAGGCCGATTCGAGCAATGGCCACGCGAGCGCGCCGCCCGAGCCCTCGCCCAGGCGCAGGTCGAGGTTCAGCAAGGGCTCGAGCCCGAGGTGCTTCAGCAGCAGCGTGTGCCCCGGCTCGGCCGAGCTGTGCGCCGCCACGCAGCGCTGCGTCACCTGCGGCCGGACCGCCTGGGCGACCAGCACGGCGGCGCTGGCGATGAAGCCGTCGACCACGATCACGCGCCGCTCCTGCGCCGCCTGCAGCACGGCGCCGACCAGCGTCGCCACCTCGAAGCCGCCGAACGCGGCCAGCGCGTCGAGCGGCGCGGTCGCGCCCGCGTGCAGGGCGAGCACCTCGCGCAGCACCTCGCGCTTGCGCGCCAGGCCGTCGGCGTCGAGCCCCGTGCCGGCGCCGGTGCACAGGCCGATGTCCAGCCCGGCCAGGCGCGACAGCAGCAGCGCGGCGGACGAGCTGTTGCCGATGCCCATTTCGCCCAGCAGCAGCGCGTTGCCCGGCAGCGCGTGCACCACCTCGCGGCCGTTGGCGATGGCCTGGGCGCACTGCTCGGACGTCATGGCGGGGCCGGCCGAAGCGTCGGCCGTGCCGGCGGCGATGCGCCGCGACACCAGGCCGGGGCGCGGCTGGAAGTCGCGCCGCACGCCGCAATCGACCACGGTGAGCGCCAGGCCGTGCTGGCGCGCCAGCACGCTGACGGCCGCGCCGCCGGCCAGGAAGTTCTCGACCATCTGCCAGGTCACGTCGCTCGGGTAGGCCGACACGCCGCGCGCCGCCAGCCCGTGGTCGCCCGCGCACACCAGCATCTGCGGCGCGTCGAGCACGGGCTGCTCGGTGCCCAGGATGGTGCCGATGCGCAGCGCCAACGCTTCGAGGCGGCCCAGTGCGCCGACGGGCTTGGTCTTGTTGTCGAGCGCGGCCTGCAGGCGGGCCGCGAGCGCGGCGTCGGCGATGTCTGGAATGGCGGGAATCAAATCGGTGTCGGTCATGCGATCAGGCCGGCGAGCACGCCGGCGTCGAAGTGGGTGTCGATGAAGTCGGCCAGGCCGTCGAAGGTGGCGTCCAGCGTGGGCGCCGTGGTGCCGAACAGCGCCTGCAGCGCGGCCGGGTCTTCGAACAGGCCGTGCAAATAAAGGCCCAGCACGTTGCCGCGCGCGTTCTGCCAGGCCAGGCCCTCGGGCATCACGGCGCGGCCGTCGTGGGCCAGCTGGGGATGGGCGGCCGTCTGGCCGTGGTGAATTTCGTAGCCAGCGATGCGCACGCCCGCCAGCGCGGCCCAAGGGCCCGCGGCGAGGTCTGCCGAGAAGGTCGCCGCGCGGTGTTGCACGGTCTTCTCGCGCTCGAACACGGTCACCAGCGGCAGCAGGCCGAGCCCGGGTGCGTTGCCGTCGATGCCGTGCGGATCGACCAGCGCCTCACCCAGCATCTGCAGCCCGCCGCACACACCCAGCACCGCGCCGCCGCGCCCGGCGTGCTCGGCCACCGCGCGGTCCAGCCCCTGCGCGCGCAGCCAGGCCAGGTCGCCGCTCGTGTGCTTGGAGCCCGGCAGCACGATCCAGTCGGCGCCCGCCACGTCGGCCGGCGTGCGGGCCCAGACCAGGCGCACGCCGGGCACGTTCTTCAGCGCCTGGAATTCGTCGAGGTTGCTCAGGCGCGGGTACGCCACCACCGCCACGGTGCGCGTGACCACGCCGCTGGCGCGGCTGCGGTCGTCGAACACGCCGTCTTCCTCGGGCAGGCCGTGCTGCCACCACATGGGCAGCGTGGCCACCGTGGGCACGCCGGTCAGTTCTTGCAGCTGCTGTGGCGCGGGGGCCAGCAGCGACGCGTCGCCCCGGAACTTGTTGAGCACGAAGCCATGGATGAGCGCCCGGTCGGCCTCGGGCAGCAGCGCCCAGGTGCCGTACAGGTGGGCGAAGGCGCCGCCGCGGTCGATATCGGTCGCCAGCAGGCAGCGCGCCTGGGCATGGCGGGCGACGCGCAGGTTGACGATGTCGCTGGCCATGAGGTTGATCTCGGCCGGCGAACCGGCGCCTTCGATGACGACCACGTCGTTCTCGGCGCGCAGTTCGTCGAAGGCCTGCGCGATCTGCGGCCAGACGCGCTCACTGCGCCCGCGCCACGGCAGGGTCGACAGCGCCTCGTTCACCTGCCCCATCAGCACCACCTGGCTGTGGGTGTCGCGCTCGGGCTTGAGCAGCAGCGGGTTCATGCGCACGTCGGGCACGGCGTTGGCGGCCAGGGCCTGGAAGTACTGGGCGCTGCCGATCTCGCCGCCCTCGACCACGCGGGCGTTGTTGCTCATGTTCTGCGCCTTGAACGGCGCCACCCGCAGCCCTTGGCGGGCATACCACCGGCACAGCGCGGTGGCCAGCCAGCTCTTGCCGGCGCCGCTGGTGGTGCCCAGGACCATGACGCAGCGCGCCGGCCCGCTTGTCGCTCTAGAACTCATCCGGGGATTGTCGTTGAGCGCTGAACCGAATCCGGAAAGCCGAATCGGACGTACCAAGGGGTGCGGCCCGCTGCGGGCCGCATCCGCCAAGCCATGTCCGCCCTCAACGATCTGGCGCTGACGGTCGAGGAACGCGAGCCGGGCCGGTTCTACTGGCTCCTGCTCGAAGCCGTCCACGACACCGGCAGCACCTCCGACACGCTCGGCTACCGGCCGCTGCGGGTGGCTGCGCGCCCGCAGGACAGCTATTCGAGCGCACTCGCGCTGGGGGCGGTGGCGCTGAAACAGGCTGCCGCCACGGCGACGCATCCGGGCCCTGGCGACGGCGCCTGAGTCCGGATCGACCCGATCAGCGGGTCGCCACCTTCTCCGTGGCCGGCACTTCCCAGCCGCCGCCGATGGCGCGGATCAGCCCCACGGTCGCCTGGTACTGGGCCGACTTCACCTGCAACGCCTGGCGCCGGTTGCGCAGCTCGCTGCGGCGCGCGTCGAGCAGGTCGAGCTGGCTCACGTAGCCGTTGCGGTAGCGCGTGTCCGACAGGCTGGTGGCGCGCTGGGCCGAGGTCACGGCCTGCGCCTGCACCACCGACTGCTCCTGCAGGATGCGGATGGCGGCCAGCTGGTCTTCGACTTCTTGGAACGCCACCAGCACCTGCGAGCGGTAGCTGGCGAGCGCACCGTCGAGCTGGGCGTTGGCGCCCTGCACGCCGGCCTCGCGGCGTCCGCCGTCGAAGATCGGCAGCGACAGCAGCGCGCCCACGCCCCACGAACGGGCCGACCACTTGAAGAGGTCGCCGATCTCGGGCGAGGCGTAGCCGGCCGCGCCGGTCAGCGAGATGTTCGGGAACCACGCGGTCTGCGCCACGCCCACGCGGGCCTGCGCCGCCATGACGGCGCTCTGCGCGGCCGACACGTCGGGCCGGCGCGTGAGCACGGTGGACGGCACGCCCGGCGGGATCACCGGCAGCGCGGTGGCCCAGTCGTCGGGCCGCATGCCGAAGCTGGAGGCCGAATCGCCCACCAGCACGGCCAGCGCATGCTCCACCTGCGCGCGCTGGCGGTCGAGCGCGAGCGCGTCCGACTCGGTGGACGACACCTCGGTCTGCACGCGCGCCACATCGAGCTCGGCGATGTCGCCGGCCTGCTGGCGGCGCTGCGTGAGGCGCAGCGTGTCGCGGTAGGCGGCGACCGATTCGCGCACCAGCACGCGCTCGGCGTCGAGCGCGCGCAGCTGCAGGTAGGTCTGTGCCACCTCGGCCTGCACCGCGAGCCGGGTGCTCTGCAGCAGCGCCTCGCGGCCGGCCGCGTCGAGCTTGGCCGCATCGGCCGCGCCCGAGAGGCGGCCGAACAGGTCGACCTCGTACGAGAACGTGGCGCCGATGTTGGTCATGGTGCCCGGCCGGGTGCTGGCCGTGGCCTTGTCCAGGCCCGCACCGCGGTTGGCGCCGGCGCCCAGGCCGATCTGCGGCAGGCGGTCGGCCTGGGCGCTGCGCGCCAGCGCGCGGGCCTCGGCCAGCCGCGCGGCGGCGGCCTGGATGTTGGTGTTGTCGACCTCGGCGCGCTGGATCAGCGTGTTGAGCACCGGGTCGTTGAACGCCAGCCACCACTCGCCGCGCGGCTGCGCCTCGGCGGGCGTGGCCCGGGTGAAGCCGGCCGGCGCCGTGGCACCCGGCTGTTCCTTGAACTGCGCCGCGGTCGGCACCGTGGGCATGCCCGAAGGCACGCTGGCGCAACCGGCCAGCACCAGGGCCGCCACCAGCGGCAACACGGCGGCGCGCAAGGGGCGCATCAGGGTTGGGATTGCGAATGTCATGGACAACCTTCTTTCTTCTTGTCGATCAGTCATGCGCGCCATGCGAGGGGCGCGGCGAGGCCGGCACCGGGTGCAGACCGCCACCACCGCCACCGTGCGAAGGCGCCACCGGATGGTCGGCCGACACGAAGTCGTCGCCGTGCGGCACTTCGCCGTGCAGCTTGAGCGGCCGGTTGCCCGCCAGGCGGCGCATCAGCACATAGAACACCGGCGTCAGGAACAGGCCGAAGGCCGTCACGCCGATCATTCCGGCGAACACCGCCACGCCCATCGCCTTGCGCATCTCGGAGCCGGCACCGGTCGAGAGCACCAGGGGCAGCACGCCCATCACGAAGGCCAGCGAGGTCATCAGGATCGGGCGCAGGCGCAGGCGGCTGGCTTCGATCGCGGCCTGGATCGGCGTGCGTCCGGCGAACTCCAGCTCCCGTGCGAACTCCACGATCAGGATCGCGTTCTTCGCACTCAACCCCACCAGCACGATCAACCCGATCTGCGTGAAGACGTTGTTGTCGCCTCCCGAGATCCACACGCCCGCCATCGCGGCCATGATGCCCATCGGCACGATCAGGATGATCGCGATCGGCAGCGTCAGGCTTTCGTACTGCGCGGCCAGCACCAGGAACACCAGCAGGATCGCCAGCGGGAACACCAGGAAGGCGGAGTTGCCGGCCAGGATTTCCTGGTAGGTCAGCTCGGTCCACTCGAAGCTCACGCCCTTGGGCAACGTCTCGGCCGCGATCTTGGTGATCACGTCCTGCGCCTGGCCCGACGAATAGCCGGGGGCCGGGCCACCGTTGATGTCGGCGGCCAGGTAGCCGTTGTAGCGCATGGCGCGTTCCGGACCGAAGGTCGAGTTGACCTTCATCAGCGCGGCCAGCGGCACCATCTCGCCCGAGGTCGAGCGCACCTTCAGCATGCCCACGTCTTCGGCACGGGCGCGGTAAGGCGCATCGGCCTGGACGCGCACGGAGTACGTGCGGCCGAACTTGTTGAAGTCGTTGGCGTACAGGCTACCGAGGTAGATCTGCATCGTGTCGAAGATGTCCGTCACCGGCACGCCGAGCTGGCGCGCCTTGGTGCGGTCGATGTCGGCGTACAGCTGCGGCACGTTGACCTGCCAGCTCGTGAACATGCCCGTCAGCTCAGGCGCTGCATACGCCTTGGCCATGAAGGCCTTCACTGCGACGTCCATCTGGTCGTAGCCGACCGAGGCACGGTCTTCGATCTGCAGCTTGAAGCCGCCGGTCGTGCCCAGGCCTGCCACCGGCGGCGGCGGGAACATCACGATGAACGCGTCCTGGATGCTCGAGAACGCACCGTTGAGCTGGCCAGCCACCGCGCCGCCGCTCTGGTCGGCGCGCTTGCGCTGGTCGAAGGGCTTGAGCGTGGCGAACACGATGCCCGAGTTCGAGCTGTTGGTGAAGCCGTTGATCGACAGGCCCGGGAACGCAATGGCGTCTTCCACGTTCGGGTTCTTCTTCATGATCTCGCCCATGCGGGTGATCACCTCTTCCGTGCGGTCGAGCGTGGCACCGTCGGGCAGCTGGGCAAAACCGATGAGGTACTGCTTGTCCTGCGCCGGCACGAAGCCGCTGGGCACGGCCTTGAAGAGGCCGAAGGTCACACCGACCAGCGCGAGGTAGATCACCAGCATCAGCGTCTTGCGCGAGATCACGCGCTTGACGCCGCCGCTGTAGGCCTCGGAGCCGCGATGGAAGAACTTGTTGAAGCCGCGGAACAGCCAGCCGAAGGCCTTGTCCATGCCGCGCGTCAGGGCGTCCTTCGGTTGGTCGTGGCCGCGCAGCAGCAATGCGGCAAGGGCCGGCGACAGCGTCAGCGAGTTGATGGCCGAGATCACCGTCGAGATCGCGATGGTCACCGCGAACTGCTTGTAGAACTGGCCCGTGAGACCGCTGATGAAAGCCAGCGGCACGAACACGGCCACGAGCACCAGTGCGATCGCGATGATGGGGCCCGACACTTCGCGCATGGCGCGGTACGTGGCCTCACGCGGCGTGAGCCCCGCCTCGATGTTGCGCTCGACGTTCTCCACCACCACGATGGCGTCGTCCACCACGATGCCGATCGCCAGCACCAGCCCGAACAGGCTCAGCGCGTTGATCGAGAAACCGAGGATGTGCAGCACCGCGAAGGTACCGATCACCGACACCGGCACGGCCAGCAGCGGAATGATCGACGCGCGCCAGGTTTGCAGGAACAGGATCACCACGAGCACCACCAGCGCGATGGCTTCGAGCAGCGTGTGAATCACCGATTCGATCGATGCGCGCACGAACTGCGTCGGGTCGTAGGCGATGCGGTATTCCAGGCCTTCGGGCATGCTCTTGTTCAGCTCTTCCATCGTCTTGCGAACGTTGGACGAGATGTCTAGCGCGTTGGAGCCCGGTGCCTGGAACACGCCCATGCCGACGGCCGGGTCGTTGTTCAGCAGCGAACGCAGCGAGTAGTCGGCGGCGCCCATTTCGAGGCGGCCGATGTCGCGAAGGCGCGTGACGGCGCCGTCGGTGCCGCTCTTGACGATGATGTCGCCGAACTCTTCTTCGCTCTGCAGGCGCCCTTGCGCATTGATCGACAGCTGCATGTCCACGCCCGACAGGCCCGGCGATGCGCCGACCACGCCGGCCGCGGCCTGCACGTTCTGGCCACGAATGGCAGCCACCACGTCGGAAGCCGAGAGGCCACGCTGCGCGACCTTCTGCGGGTCGAGCCAGACGCGCATGGAGTAGTCGCCGCCGCCGAAGATCTGCACCTGGCCCACGCCTTCGATGCGCGCCAGCGGGTCCTTCACGTTCAGCACCGCGTAGTTGCGCAGGTAGTTGATGTCGTAGCGGTTGTTCGGCGAGACGAGGTGAACCACCATCGTCAGGTCGGGTGCGCTCTTGACGGTCGTGATACCGAGGCGCCGCACTTCTTCGGGCAGGCGCGGCTCGGCTTGCGAGACGCGGTTCTGCACGAGTTGCTGGGCCTTGTCGGGATCGGTGCCGAGGCGGAAGGTGACGGTCAGCGTCATCACGCCGTCGGTCGTCGCCTGGCTGCCCATGTAGAGCATGCCTTCGACGCCGTTGATCTGCTCTTCGAGCGGCGTGGCCACCGTTTCAGCGATCACCTTCGGGTTGGCGCCCGGGTACGTTGCGCGCACCACCACCGAAGGCGGCGCGACTTCGGGGTACTCCGAGATCGGCAGACCGCGCAGCGCAATCAGGCCCGCGATCAGCATCAGTAGCGACAGCACGCCGGCAAAGATCGGCCTGTCGATGAAGAATTTTGAGAGATTCATGTTGGTTCTCCGGCGGGCGCCAGGGCGCCCTCCTCCGAAATCAGGACTTCGCGGCCTCGGCCACGCGTTCCGGTTGTTGTTGCTTCGTATCGAGCTTGGCGTCCATGGTCACGGTCTGCGGCACCACCAGCGCACCCGGGCGGATGTGCTGCAGGCCGTTCACCACCACGCGGTCGCCGGCCTTCAGGCCCTTGCTCACCACGCGCAGGCCGTTGATGGGCGCGCCCAGCGTCACCTCGCGGTACATGGCCTTGTTGTCGTCGCCCACGACCATCACGAACTTCTTGTTCTGGTCGGTGCCGATGGCACGCTCGCTCACCAGCAGCGCGGTGTCGTTGCGGGCCTGGCCCATGCGGATGCGGGCGAACTGGCCGGGAATGAGCGCGCCGTCCTTGTTGTCGAACGAAGCGCGCACACGCACGGTGCCGCTGCGGGCGTCGACCTGGTTGTCGATCAGCTGCAGCTTGCCGGTGAAGGGCGTGCCTTCGAGGCCGGCGGTGCCCATCTGCACGGGGATCGTGTCGATCTGGCCGCGGGCGCCGGCGTTGGCCGGCAGGTCCTTCAGCGCGCGAGTGATGACCTGCTCGTCGGCATCGAAGCTCGCGTAGATCGGGCTCACCGACACCAGCGTGGTCAGCACGGGCGCGCCGGGGCCGGCGGCCACCAGGTTGCCCACGGTCACCTCGAGCTTGCCGATGCGGCCCGAGACCGGTGCGCGCACCTGGGTGTAGCCCAGGCTCAGGCGTGCGGTCTGCAGCGAGGCTTGCGCGGCGCGCAGGTTGGCTTCGGCTTCGCGGCCGGCGTTCACGCGCTCGTCGAGTTCACGCTGCGCGATGGCCTGCTCGTCCCACAGGCGGCGGGCACGTTCCTGCTCGCTGCGGCTGAAGGCCTGGCGGGCCTGTGCCGACGCCACCTGCGCTTCGGCACGCTCCACCTCGGCGGCGTACGGCGCGGGGTCGATGGTGATGAGCAGGTCGCCCTGCTTCACCAGCGCGCCTTCGCGGAAGTGCACCGCCTGCACGGCGCCCGCCACGCGGGAGCGCACATCGACGCGCTGCACGGCTTCGAGGCGGCCCGAGAACTCGTCCCAGGCGTTGATCTCGCTCGACGCCACGGTGGCGACCGACACCGGCGTGCCCTGTTGCGCGGCGACCGGGGCGGTGGCCTCGGCCTTGAAGCTGTACATGCCCACCACCGCGGCGGCCACGGCCAGCACCGCGGTGAGGCCGGTGACGGCGGGCCACAGCCCCTTACGGGTGATGGAAGACAGCGATTGTTCGTTCTTGTTCGACATGATGGTTCGTCCTTCTCGATGACTTTTTCGGGATGCAACAGGCCATCCCGGCGCCGGCGGCGTCAGGAGGCGGAATTCAGAGAACAGAAAGCCCTGCCACCCGCCTCGGTGGAGGCGGCGGCTTGGTTCAGGGGGCGGAGCGGACCCTCGCGGGCCTAGCTGGGCTCAGGGACCGCCGGGGGCGGTGTGGTGGCGCTGAAGAACTCGCGGAAGTGCTGCTGTACGCTGGCTTCGCAGGATGCGCATCCCACAGCCTCGGTGTCGTACAGCGCCTTGGGCCAGTTGTCGGCGCCGGTCAGCACGCTGCTCGTGACCTCGATGCCGGCCGAGCGCAGACGGCCCGCGAAGGTCATGGCCTCGTCGCGCATCGCGTCGTCGGGCCCCACCAGCACCAGCGCCGGTGCCAGGGCGGCCAGCCGCAGCGATCCGCTGGGCACCGCATAGGGGTGCGTGGCGTTCGACGGACAGCTCAGGTACTTGGCCCAGCCCGTGGCCCAGCGGCACTCGGCGGCGTCGTTGGTCGCGTTGCGCAGCGAGGCGGTGCCGGCGCACGGGTCGAGCATGGGCGACAGCAGGATCTGGCCTGCCAGCGGCGGATGGGCGCGGTCGCGGGCCACCAGGGCCACGCTGGCCGCCAGGTTGCCACCGGCCTCTTCGCCGGCCAGGTACACCTGGGCGCCCTTGCCGCCGAGCTTCACGCGTTGCTTGTAGAGCCATTCGAGCGCCGCATAACCCACCTCGACCGGTTCCGGGAACGGGGCTGCCGGGGCCAGCGGGTAGTCCAGCGAAACCACCACCGCACCCGCGCCGGCCAGCAGCCGGGCCACGTTGCGGCCGTTGTCCAGGTTGCCGCAGATGAAGGTGCCGCCATGGAAGTGCAGCACCAGCGGCACGGTCTCGCCCCGCGGACGCTGACCGTAGACACGGGCAGCCACGGGCTCGCGGCCGGGCAGCTCGATCGACAGATCGGACTCCACGCCTTGCGCCGCGGCAAGCGCAGTAGCTTCAGCGGACCGGGACGATGGACGGGGTGACATGGGCGACCTCAGGGGGATGGGCGATGGTTGAAATATAAGGCGCTACAAGCGCGTTGAAACAGGAAACACAGCCCTACTCTGTTTCCAAACGGAGAACAATCAGGCATACCGTAGGGGCGCATTCCTTGTGTGAGAATCCGCCTCCTTCCGGCATACGCCGGTCTCCCTGAACAGGCATTCGATGGATCAAATCCAGGCAATGCGGATCTTTGTCCGCGTGGTCGAAGCCGGCACCTTCACCCGTGCCGCCGACTCTCTGGCCCTGCCCAAGGGCACCGTCACCAAGCAGATCCAGGCGCTGGAATCGCGCCTGCGCGTGAAGCTGCTCAACCGCACGACGCGGCGCGTCACCGTCACGCCCGACGGCGCCGCCTACTTCGAGCGCGCCGCGCGGCTGCTGAACGACTTCGACGACATGGAAGCCAGCATGACGAATGCGCAGGCCAACCCCACGGGGCGGCTGCGCATCGACGTGGGCACCTCGGTGGCCCAGCAGATCATCCTGCCCAACCTGGCCAGCTTCTGCGACCGCTACCCCGACATCCAGGTCGATTTGGGCGTGAGCGACCGCACCGTCGACCTGATCAGCGACAACGTCGACTGCGTGATCCGCGCCGGCGAGCTCAGCGACCAGTCGCTGGTGGCGCGCCGCATCGGCACCCTGCACTTCGTCACCGTGGCCTCGCCGGCCTACATCAAGCGCTATGGTGCGCCGCAGCATCCCAACGACATCGAGAAGCGCCACCACGTCGTGAGCTACTTCTCGGGCACCACCCGGCGCGTGTACCCGCACGAGTTCAAGAAGGGCGACGAGTACATCGAGCTCAACGGCCCCTACCGCGTGTCGGTCAACGAGAGCAACGCCCACATGACGGCCGTGCTCGCGGGCTTCGGTTTGTCGCAGTGCATCACCTTCACCGCCGAGCCGCTGCTGGAAAGCGGCGAACTCGTCGAGGTGCTGGCCGACTGGCAGCGCGACCCGCTGCCGATCCACGTGGTGTACCCGCCGAACCGGCACCTGAGCGCGAAGGTGCGGGCGTTTGTGGACTGGGCGGCGGATCTGTTTGCGAAGAATCCGCGGTTGCAGAGGCGCTGAGGGGCGCCTTTCCCGGCCTCCTCTCAGGGCTGGATCAGCGCTGCCAAGGCGTGCGGAGAGCGATTCTTGTCAGTCGACCGGCTCGCACCGCACCTCGGTCTTCACCGAATTCGCAATGAAGCACTCCTCATGCGCCCGATGGTGCAAGTGTTCGATCTGCTCGCGCGTGGGCAGGTTGTCGCCCGAAAAACTCACCTGCGGACGCAGCGTGACCACAGTCATCGCCATCTTTCCCTCGGCGTTCTTCTCCATCACCCCCGTGGCCGCATCGACATAGCGGTCGGCCACGAACTTGCGTTTCACCGCCATGGTGAGGAACCACAGCATGTGGCAGCTGGACAGCGAGGCCACGAACATCTCTTCCGGATCGACCGCCGACGCGTCGGAGTACGGCAGCGGCACCACGTGCGGCGATGAAGAGCCCGGCACCTGCGCCCCGCCGTCGAAGCGCAGCACGTGATGGCGGCTGTAGGTGTTGGCCAGGAAGTCCTGGTCGCCCCGCTCCCAGACGATCTCGGCGGTGTACTCGGACATGGGTCGTGCTCCTCGATGGATGAATGAACGATGGATGTCAGACGGTCATCAGCTTCACGATCAGCGGCACCAGCAGCGCGGTCGCGATGCCGTTGAGCCCCATCGCCAGGGCCGAGAACGCGCCCGCGGTCTCGTTCACCTGGATGGCGCGCGCCGTGCCGATGCCGTGCGCCGCCATGCCGACGGCAAAGCCGCGCACGGCGGGTTCCTTGATGCGCAGCAGGTTCAGCAAACCCGTCGCCATGATCGCCCCCGAGATGCCGGCGATGGCCGCGGCCACGGCCGCCAGCGACGGCAGGCCGCCGATCTTCTCGGCCACGCCCATCGCGATCGGCATGGTGGCCGACTTGGGCGCGAGCGACATCAGGAGCTCGCGCGAACCGCCGAGCACCCAGCCGATGCCGATGGCCGACACGATGGCGGCCACCGAGCCCACCAGCAGCGCCACGCCGATCGGCAGCCACAGGCGCCGCAGCCGGCCGACCTGGCTGTACAGCGGCACGGCCAGCGCCACGGTGGCCGGGCCGATCAGGAAGTGGACGAACTTGGCGCCCTCGAAGTAAGTGTCGTACGGCGTGCGCGTGAGCAGCAGCACGCCCACGATGACGATCACCGACACCAGCACCGGGTTGACCATCGGGTTGCGCCCGCTGCGCGCGTGCAGCCACAGCGCGCCCAGGTAGGCCAGCAGCGTGAGCGACAGCCACAGCAGCGGCGACTGGGCCAGGAAGACCCAGATTTCAGACAGTTTGGCGGGCGCGTTCATTCAGCGTCCTTGCCGGTGATGCGGATCATCCAGCGCAGCGTGAGCGCGGTCACCGCCATGGTGAAGGCGCCGCCCACGACGCCGGCCGCCAGGAACGGCAGCCACTCGCGCCCCACCCGCTCGAAATGCAGCATGACGCCGGTCACCGCCGGGATGAACAGCAGCATCAGGTTGCGCAGCAGGTGGCCCGAGGTGTCGGTCAGTTCCTGCGGCACGCCGCCGCGCACCAGCAGGCCGACGAACAGCAGCAGCATGCCGATCAGCGGACCGGGAATCGGCAGCGACAGCCACTGCACGAGCAGTTCGCCGGCAAGCTGGCACAGGAAGAGCGTGGTGATCGCGTAGAGCATGGGCCTGTTCGTTTTCCTTTTCTTGAGACGGCCCTATTGTGGTGCGAGGTGCGTTCAGCCGCTGTGTCGTGCGGCGCTGGCCCTCGCCCACGCAGCCTTCAAGGCCTGCTGACTGGCCGGCGGCAGCACGCCCAGGCGCAGGTGCCCCGGCAGGCCGAAGGACGCGCAATCACGCAGCTTGATGCCCTCGGCGCGCAGCGCGGCGGCGCGGGGCGGGTATGGCACGTCGGGCTGCGCACCGAAGAAGTTGGCGTCGCCGGACAGCACCTGCCAGCCCAGCGATTCGCACACGGCGCGCTGCCGCGCCTTCCAGTCGCGCAGGATGTCGAGGCTGCGCGCCAGCCAACCTTGCGCTTCGTCGGTGGTCCAGGTCGTGAGCAGCGCGACGCCGTGCGTGCCCAGCGGCCACGACGGCGCGAGGCGCGCGAGCCGCTCCAGCAGCGGACCAGCGACGTCGCTGTTCGCGGGTGCGATGGCGTAGGCGGCGCGGATACCCGTGAGGCCCATGGCCTTGTTCGGCGTCCACAGCTGCCAGAGGCGGTCGCGCTGCGCGGCGTCGTGCGAGGGCTGGCCTTCGAGTCGCAGCGGTTCGTAGGCCATGTCGAGCACGCAGACGGCATCGCTGGCGGCATGCTGCGCGATGTCGGGCTGCGGCTGGCCAAACGGACTCGACGGTTCGCAGCACCAGCGCAGCACGGCGCCGTCGGCCTTTTCGGGTGCGCGCCGCACGCCGAGGCCCCAGGCCAAGGCCGAACGTTCGTAGTCGCCGTAGCTGTGCGCGGGCAGCCAGACCTCTCCGCCGCCTACTTGCGCCACAGCGGCGCTGATGCGGTGGATGAATTCGCTCCCGCTCGCGGCGATCGCGATGCGCTCCACCGACACGCCGTGGAAATCGGCAAGCGCGGAACGCAGCGCGGTGTAGCGCGGATCGGGATAGTGCGCCGCGTCGGCTTCGCGCAGCGCGGCCAGCACCGCAGGACACGAGCCGACCGCGTTGCCGTTGGTCGAGAAGTCGTGCGGCGCGGCACCGGTCTCATCGGGGCCGCCATGCACCATGGTCGGGTTCGTCATGCCCACCTCGCCAGCAACGGCGACAGCATCGCCAGCGAGGCGACCACCGCCAGCCCCCACGCCGCCCGCTCGCCGAGCTGCGCGGTGCGTGCGGTGTCGGCCGACGTGGCGGCGCGCCCTTCCCCGTTCAGTGCATACACACCCGGCTTTGCAAGCCGCACGCCCAGCAGCAGCGCCATCGCCCCCATCGGCCAGCCGCTGTTGGGCGACGGCGTGCGGCGCGCCTCGCGGGCCACGCCGCGCGGCCAGCGGCCGGCCGCGAGGGCCAGCAACAGCACAGTGAGGCGCGCGGGCAGCCACGAGAGCACATCGTCGGCGCGCGCGGCCCACTTGCCGAACCAGGTCCAGTCGCGCCCGCCGCGTTCGCCGCGGTAGCCCCACATGGCATCGGCGGTGTTGGCGAAACGGTAGAGCGCCGCGCCCGGCAGGCCGAACAGCACGAACCAGAACACGGGCGCCACCAGCGAGTCGTTGAGGTTCTCGGCCAGCGACTCGATGGCGCTCTCGCGCACCTCGCGTTCGCTCAGCACCGAGACGTCGCGGCTCACGAGGCGCGCGAGCCGTGCGCGGCCCGCCTCGAGCGATTCGCCCAGCGCGGCTTCGACCGCCAGCACCTCGTCGCGCAGCATGCGCCACGCAAAGAGCGGCTTGAACGCAAGCCCGAGCACCACGGCCATGGCCCAGACCGGCAACCACTGCATCGCCAGGCTCTGCACCGCCGACGCGACGGCGAACGCGGCCATCGCGCCGACGCACCAGCCGAGCGCGCCCATCGCGAAGCCCGGCAGGTCGCGCAGCTTCGCGTCGGCGGCGCGCGGTGCGAGGCGGCTGCCGATCCAGTCTAGGTAGCGGCCCATCCACACGACCGGATGCAGCGCAGCCGGCGGCTCGCCCAGCCAGCGGTCGACGGCCAGTGCCAGCCACAAGGCGGCGACCAGCACGAGGGCGAAGACGGTGAAGGGATCGAGCGCGGGCATGGCAGGCATTCTCGTGAATCAGGCGGCGGGCATGGCCCGGCCGCGCCGCCATTGCACCAGCGCGCCGACAGCCAGTAGCAAGGCGGCGCCGAATGCGGCGAGCAGGCGCGGTAGCACGGCGGACGGCGGCGGGGGCGATGGGGTGTCGGCGATGGGCTTCAGCTGGAGGCCGGCCACCGGTTGCGCGAGGTCCGCTGCGGCGGGCGATTCGGGTACGGGCTGGGTCGCTTCGACGGGCGTGATGGCGGGTGCGGCGACGACCGGTGCAGGAGCAGTGACAGACGACGGCGCCAACGCAGCCTGCGCAAACCGCTGCACCGCCTCGTTCCGCTCGCGCAGTCCCGTGGCGCGCACCGCCTCCGTGTAGGCCTGCGCCAGCTCGCGCCGCGTCGCGGCATCGGGCGCCCAGTAGTTCAGTCGCACGGCATCGAGCATGCGTTCCAGCGTCTGCGCGAAGGCGGCGCGGTTCTCGCGCTCCAGCCACTGGCGCGTGCCGAGCTTGTAGGTGTCGCGCACATAGACCTCGTGCAGCGACTGCCAGTGGTCCGCGCGCACGGCGGCGGGCGCGGTCGCCTGCCAGCCCCAGAGGAACTGCGCGGTCTTGAGCACCTGCAGCGCGCCGCTGTAGCCCTCGGCCTTCTGCGCCTCGATCCATTGCGGGTGCAGGTAGCGCGTCTGCATCTCGCGTGCGATGGCGCCGGCGGCGGTGTCGGTGCGCACGGCCGCGCCGTCGCGCAGGTTCTGCACGTACAGCGCCGGGTCCTTGCCCGTGAGATGGCGCACGGCCAGCGCGATGCCGCCCAGGTACTGGAACGGGTCGTCGTTGGTCAGCACGCCGTAGAGGTTGGAGGTGCGCGCCATCAGCGCCGCATCGACCTGCGCGAGGTTGCCCGCGAAGGCGCCCGGGCGCGTGGCGCCGTCGAGGTCGCGCCCGTAGGCATGGCCCATGCGGTCCATGTAGAGCCCGGCCATCTGCGCGTCGCCGCCGCCGCGCTGCTGGCCCTTCCAGAGCTCGGTGGCGAGCACCGCTTCCTCGAGCCCGGCGCCGTAGCTGCCCTGCTCGTTCGAGAACACGCGCGCGGTCGACCAGCGCCGCGCCTCGGCCGCCGTCGCGCCCTCGGCGCGCAGCGTGCGCGCCATCGCTTCGCTGTGCTGCGCGACGGCGTTGCCGGGCTCGTCGAGCGCGGCCACCTGCTGCACGGCCTCGTCGAGCCAGCGCATCACGTGCGGGAACTGGTCGCGGTACGAGCCGGTGACGCTGATCAGCACGTCCATGCGCGGCCGCTTCAGCACCGCGGCCGGCACGATCTCGATGCCGACCATGCGCCCGGCCTCGTCCCAGCGCGGCTTCACGCCGAGTGCGTGAAAGGCCTGGCTCTCGGTCACGCCCTGGTGGCGCGAGGCCTCGCCAGCCCAGAGCGTGAAGGCGATCTTCTGCGGCGCACGGCCGCCGTGGGTGCGGGCGTGCGCGGCGATCCAGTCGTCCATCGCGGCGACGCCGGTGTCCCAGGCGGCGCGCGTGGGCACGCGGCTGGGGTCGAAGCCGTAGAGGTTGCGCCCAGTCGGCAGGCTGTCGGGGTCGCGCACCGGGTCGCCGCCGTAGCGCGATTTCAGGTAGCGGCCGTCGAGCGCGGTGAGCAGGCCTTCGATCTCCTCGTTGTGGGCCAGCACCGCATCGAGCGCGCGGGCCCGTGCAGCCAGGGTGCGCAGAGGTTCAGAGTCGGCCGTGTCGTTGCCCGCCAGCACGGCCTCCAGCCAGCGCGCAGGCTTCGAGGCCGCGATGCCCTGCGCATCGGTGAGGAACATCTCGTCGAGGTCTTCGCCCATCGCCTGCGCCACGGGCCTGCCGAGGATCTGCAGGATCGTCTGGCGCCGCCGCTGCGCATCGGGCGCCTCGCCGAAGGTGGCCAGGCCCAGCGGCTGCGCGGTCTGCGCCAGCTCGTCGAGGTACGGATGCAGCACGGCGATGAAACCGGCGAAATCGGCGCGGATGCGCGCGGGCGTCCATTGCAGGTCGCGGTCGTAATGCTGCGCGACGAAGTCGGCCGTCAGGCGCCGTTCCAGCGCGGTCTTCACCGCGCCGGGCGACAGCGTTTCCCAGTCATGCAGGCGCTCGTGCATGTCCCGCACGCCGGGGCGAAAGCCCGCTGGCGCGAACATGGGTGTCGAGTGGCTCACCATCGTCGCGCGGCCGCGGCGCTTGGCGGTGGTCGCCTCGCCGAGGTTGTCCATGATGTACGGATAGACGTTGGGCACGTCGCCCAGCGCGAGCAACGGATCGTCCTGCACCGAGAGCCCGCGTTCCTTGCCCGCCGACCACTCGACCGTGCCGTGCGTGCCCACGTGCACCAACGCGTCGGCGCCGAAGCGGGTGCGCAGCCACAGGTAGATGGCGAGGTAGCCGTGGCTCAGCGGCACGGCCGCGCGGTGGTACACCTGCTGCGCCTTGCCGGCCACCTGCGTGCCGGGCTCGAAGCGCGGCGGCTGGCGCAGCACGACCACCTGGCCGAACTGCACGCGCGGCACCACGAAGGCCGGTGCGCCGGCCACAGGCCGCAGCATCGTCGAGGCCTCGGGCGGGCCCCAGTAGGCCTCGATGCGGCGTTGCGTTTCGACAGGCAGCGCGCGGAACCACGCGAGGTACTGCGACAGCGGCAGCGCGTCGGCCAGGCCTTGATCGAGCAGCGGCTGCAGCGCGTCGCCGCCTTGCGCCGTCGGGTAGTAGGCCGTCATCGTGGCCTGCACCTGCGCGATGACTTTGTCTGCGCCCGGCGCCTCGGTGCGATAGCCGGCCGCCTGCATCGCGGAGAGCATCCGGTCGACGCTGCGCGGCACGTTGAGGAACGACGCGCCGAAGTTCGCCTCGCCCGGCGGGTAGTTGTAGACCAGCATCGCCACGCGGCGCTCGGCGGCGGGCGTGCGACGCAGGCTTAGCAGCGCGGCGGCCTTGTCGGCCACGGCGTCGATCTGCGCGGGCAGCGGTTGCAGGCTGCCGGTAGCGGCGTCGCGCGCGGTGACCAGCATCGGGTCGGTCATGCCCGCGAGTTCGCTCGGGCTGTAGTAGGCCGCGATGTCGGTCTGCGCGAGGCCGTCCTTGCTGCGCGCCCACTGCGCCGCGTCCATGGCCAGCGAGGGCAGCGTCTGCAGCACGGGCACGCCGATGCGTTCGAGTTCGGCCTTGCGTTCGTTCGGGCTGAACACCAGCGCGGCGTTGACGAGGAGGTCGGCGACGCGACGCTCGCCCTCGCCGGCGTGCGTCATGCGGAAGAACAGGTCCTTCTGCTGGCGCGGGCCGTAGAAAGCGTAGGCGCGCAGGCCGCGTTGTGCGAGCGTGCCGATCAGGCCGTCGAGCCAGCTGGTGTCGTCGCTGGTGAGCGTGGCGCTGTTGACGGCGATGGCGACGGTGCCTTGACCGCCAGGCAACGCCTCGACGGCTGCGATGCTGCTTTCGACGCGTGGCCAGTCGGGGTGATAGAAGCCCGCGAGCGGCAACGGCACGGGGTCGGGCAGCCCGGCGGCATCGCCGATCCGCGCCATCGCCTGGACCGAGGCTTTCAGATTCGCTTCGCCCGGGAAACGCCAGTAGGCACGCAAGCGCTGCGCCCAGGCCGCATCGACGCCGCGTTCGGCTGCGAGCGGTGGCACCTCGGGTGGTTTCTGGCCTTTCGCCACGAGGGCGAATTCACCGATCTGCACATAGGGAACGGAGGTTCGCTCGATGACATCGCCGAAGCGCGCCGCCGCCGACTGCGCGACGCTGAGGTGCGGCGCATCGATGACCAGCAAGCGCGCACCGTCGAGCGCGGCGGCCAGCGTCTCGGGCGTGTCCTGCGCAGCCGACACCACCTGCAGCTGCACGCCAGCTTCACGCGCCGCCGCTTGCAGCCGCACCACGCGTGCAGGCGACACCAGCGCCGTGCTCAACACCACCACGCGCGACCCGGCCGCCACCGCAGGCTGCGCCATCAGGCACAGGAGCCCGAGCCAGAAGACGAAAAGCCGCGTCACTTCCCGCCCGGCGCCGGCACCGCGTCCGCCGGCACGTAGATCATCGTGCCGTCCTTCAGGCGCCAGGCGGTGCCGGCCTTTTCGCCGTCGCCCTGCCCCGTCGCGCCGCTGGCCTTGAAGCGCGTGACCTTCCGGCCTTCGCGCGTGATGATCTCCATGTCGGGCTGGCCCTCGTGGCGGATGACCGTCACCTTGTCCTGCGAGAACGGGTTCACCGGGTTGTTGATGACCGCGATCATCAGCATGCCGATGACGACCATGAAGACGTCGATCAGGTTGATGGTCGAGAGCACCGGGTCGTCGTCATCGCTGTCTAGGCTGCTCAGAATGGAGAACTGCCGTCGGCTCATGACAACCGGTCCCGCGCGTCGAGCAGCATCACCAGCTCGCGCATGAGCCAGCGGCGGCGCACCGTGTAGACCACGAAGGTGATCGAGGCCGAGGCCAGTGCCACGATCACGGCCGCGAACGCGGGCGCCAGGCTCTGCGCCACGCCCTGCGATTCGCCCGAGGCTACGGCCACGAGCGCCGGGCCCATGGGGATCATGGTGGCGATCAGCCCCAGCATCGGCGCCACGCGGCTGCACAGGCGCACGCCCTCGAGCTGCTTGAGCACGACCAGCTCCATCTGCTCCTGGCTGGCCTGCGCGTGGCGCTGCAGCACCAGCGCGCGCGACGGGTCGCGGCGGCGCTGCCACCACTCGATGCCGAAGGCGCCGAGGCAGTACACCGCATAGACAAAAGACAGCAGCACGCCGAGCGTCACGGGCCAGAGGAACAGCCGCGCGAGTTCGAAGAGAACGGTGTCGAAAGCCAGCATCAGGTGGGCTCCACGCAAGAAGATGAAGTGGAAGAAGGATCGAACAGGTCCGACGGACGGCCCCAGCTTTCGTCGAACACCAGCGAGGCCAGCGGCGCGCGCCGGGCCCAGCGCTCACGCTGCAGCATCGGCTCTTCGTAGAACGCATGCACCGGGCCCAGGCACAGCAAGGCGATCGGCTCGGCGCCTTCGGGCAGGCCGAGCAGCACGCCCAGTTCGGCGGGGTCGAACAGCGACACCCAGCCCATGCCCAGCCCTTCGGCACGCGCGGCGAGCCAGAGGTTCTGGATCGCGCAGGAGGCCGAGGCCAGGTCCATCTGCGGCAGGGTGCGGCGGCCGAACACATGCGGCTCGCGACCGTCGGCCAGCGTCACCACCAGCAGCTCCGCCGCATCGAGCACGCCCTGCACCTTGAGGCGCATGAACTCGTCTTCGCGCTGGCCGAGCGCGCGGGCGGTGAGCACGCGTTCGCGCTCGACCACTTCGTGCAGTTGCCGGCGCAGCCCTTCGCCGCGCACGCGGATGAAGCGCCACGGCTGCATGAAGCCGACGCTGGGCGCGTGGTGCGCGGCGTCGAGCAGGCGGCGCAGCACCTCGGGCGGCACCTCACCGCCCGCGAAGTGGCGCATGTCGCGCCGCTCGTGGATGGCGCGGTACACCGCCTTCGCCTCGTCGGCTGCGAACGCATGCGCCACCATCGGGGTCAGTCCTCGATGCCGCGCTGTGCCGGGATGCCGGCCTTGAACGCGTGCTTGACCATCTGCATCTCGGTGACGGTGTCGGCCAGCTCGATGATCTCGGGCGGGCAGCGGCGGCCGGTGAGAGCGACGTGCACGTGCTTGGGGCGCGCGCGCAAGGTCTCGAGCACGCCTTCGAGCGGCAGCCAGCCGTAGATCAGCGGGTAGGTGATCTCGTCGAGCACCACGAGGAAGAAGTCGCCCGACAGGATCGCGGCCTTGGCCTTTTCCCAGCCGTCGCGCGCCAGCTGGCCCGAGCGCTCGAGGTCCTGGCTCTTCCAGCTGAAGCCGTCGCCCAGGCCTTCGATGGGAATGCCGATCTGCTCGAACATGCGGTGCTCGCCGAAGCGCGCCGAAGGCACCTTCATGAACTGGTAGATCTTCACGGCCTTGCCACGGCCGTGTGCGCGCAGCGCGAGGCCGAAGGCTGCCGTGCTCTTGCCCTTGCCGTCGCCCGTGTTGACGATGACGATGCCGCGGCGTTCGCCTTCGGGCTTTTCGTAGGGCTTTTCGCTGGGAGGGGTTTCTATTTGCATGAGGGGTTCCGTTCTTGGGTGTTCTTGTGTCCGTTGTTCAGGGCGTGTGCACAGGCCACCGGGTACTTCCCTCCGCGAATGTCCCCCGGGCTTCGCCCTCCTCCTTGATTTCGCTGCGGGAAGCACCCGGTGTCCTGCGCACGATGGGCGCTGTCGTTGTGCTTGTCGATCAACAGCTGCACTGCCCCACGTTCACGTCGATGGGGTGCCTTGCGCAGCGAAATCAAGGAGGAGGCCGCAGGCCGGGGGACATTCGCGGAGCAAGGTGCCCCGTCGGCGGGAGCGCGCCCTGAATGACTCGATGCGCGAGGCTTCATAACGGCAACGCGATCCATTGGTCCGCCACGCGATGCACGCGAATGCGATGGTCGAACACCTGCTCCAGCGCCTGGTGAGTTTCAGGGTCGGAGCAGGCACCGTGATGCGTCACCCGCCCCCGATTCATCACCACCAATTCGTCCGCAGCCAGCGCCATCGGCAGCTCGTGCAACACGCTGACCACGGTGCGGCCTTCCGCCACCAGTGCACGCGCCGTCTGCATCCAGTCGGCCTGATGCGGCGGATCGAGGTTGGCCAGCGGCTCGTCCATCAGCAGCAGCTCGGCCTCGACCGCCAGCGCGCGCGCCAGCAGCACGCGCTGGCGCTCGCCTCCCGACAGCTGCCCCAGCGGACGGTCGCGCCAGTCCCAGGCCTGGGTGCTGCGCAATGCGCGCTCCACCGCATCGCGATCGGCTTCGCTGGGTGCCGCGAGCCAGCGCTGATGAGGCAGCCGCCCGAGCATGGCGACGTCGTAGACCATCAAATCGTCGGCACTGCCCTCGCCCGTGCCGCTCTGGCCCAGCCATGACAAACGCCGTGCGCGCACGCGGGCCGGCACGGCCGCCTGCGCCTCGCCGAAGAGCCGCACTTCGCCGCGATGTGCAAGCAACCCTGCCAGCGCTTTCAACAACGTCGACTTGCCGGCGCCGTTCGGCCCGACGATGCTGGTCCAGCGGCCGGCCGCAAGCGCCAGGTCGATGCCGTGCAGCACCTCGACCGACCCGAGCGTGGCGCTGAGACCGTGCGCTTCGAGCGCGGCTGATGAGGTGCGGCTCACAGTCCGCCTCCCTTCGCGCCGCGCCGGTGCATCAGCCACAGCAGGTAGCTGCCGCCGAGCACCGCGGTGAGCACGCCCACCGGCAGTTCCTGCGGCGCGATCAGCCAGCGCGCCAGCAGGTCGGCCGCCATCAGCAGCAGCCCGCCCATCAACGCCGACAGCACGATCAGCCGCGCATGCGTGGTCTTGACCACCGAGCGCACCAGGTGCGGCGCGGCCAGGCCGACAAAAGCGATCAGGCCGGTCTGCGCGACGGCGGCGCCGGTCGCCAGTGCCAACACGGCCACCAGCGCGGCGCGCATGGCGCCCAGCGGCAGGCCCAGGCTGCGTGCCGTGGCCTCGCCCAGCGCCAGGCCGTCGAGCACCGGCGCGAGCGCCCAGGCCAGCAGCAGGCAGGCCGCGCCGACCGCCGCCATCACGGCGCAGGCGGCCCAGCCGACCAGGCCAGTGCTGCCGAGCACGAAGCCCTGCAGCGCCTGAAGAATGTCGGCCGAGGCGATGGTGATGAGGTCCTTGGCGGCGCCCAGCACCACGCCGACGATCACCCCCGCGAGCAGCAGCCGCAAGGTCTGCTGCACGCCGCGCGCCAGCGTGAGCGTGAGCAGCACCGCGGCCACCGCGCCGACGAAGGCCGCGCCGGTGAGCCCCAGGCGCATCACCCATTGCGTGCTGGTGACGGAGCCGCCGAACAGCATCAGCGCCAGCGCCACGGCGAGCGACGCGCCCGAGGCGCTGCCCAGCAGGTACGGGTCGGCCAGCGGGTTGCGGAACAGGCCCTGCGCCACCGCGCCCGCAAGCCCGAGCAGCGCGCCCGCCAGCCATGCGCCGAGGGTGCGCGGCAAGCGGATGTCCCACACGATCTGCAGCGCCACCGGGTCGTGCCGCGCGGACAGCAGGCTCTGGAAACCGGTGCTGCCAATGCCCAGGCCGAAGAGCAGCAGCGCCGCGCCCAGCACCAGCAGGCCGGCACCGAGCAGCAGCACGCGACGCAGGTGCGCGGAATGCATGCCGCTCACCGCCCCTTGTCCGCCAGGCACTGCGCCATCAGGCGCGCGGCCTCGTCCATGCGTGGGCCGGGGCGCACGACCACGTCGGTCTGCTCGGCGTCGAAGCGGCACACGCGGCCTTCGCGCACCGCGCGGATGCCGCCCCAGCCGGGTCGCTGCTCCAGCCCCATGGCGCTGCGCACGCTGACCATGATGAGGTCGGGGTTCGCGCGCACCACGAACTCGGGGTTGAGCTTGGGAAAGGGGCCGAGCGACGCCGGCACGATGTTCTTCACGCCCAGCCGCGCGAGCGTCTCGCCGATGAAGGACGAATCGCCCGCCGCGTAGGGGCCGGTGTTGACCTCGAAGTACACGCGCAGGCCCTTGGCGCTGGCGGGCAGCGACTGGGCCGCGGCCGACACCGCCGCGTCGATGGCGCGCCACACGGCGGGCGCCTCGTGCGTGCCGAGCACCTGGTCGAGTGCGCCCAGCACGCGGCGCACGTCGGCATGGCTCTTGGGTTCGAGCACGATCACCTTCAGGCCCAGTGCCTCGAGCCGCTGCGTGACGCGCGACGATTTGGCGAGCAGCACCACGTCGGGCTTGAGCGCGACGATGGCTTCGACATTCGGATCGATCCCGCCGCCAAGCTGCGGCAGCGCGCGCACCTGCGCGGGCGAATTGGAATAACGGTCGACGCCGATCAGACGGTCGCAGGCGCCGAGCGCGCAGACGCCTTCGGTCAGCGACGGCAGCAGCGAGACGATGCGCTGCGGCGCTTGCGCCAAGTGCACGGTAACGCCGCGCTCATCGACCACATCGACGGCCTGCGCCGCCTGCGCGCCCACCACCAGGGCGAGCCCGAGCAACGACGCTCGCAACCAGGTCTTCATGCGATCGAAGCTCATGCGCCGGGCGCCTTCAGCGTCAGCGGCAGGCCGGCGACCATCAGCGTCGCGCGGTGGCAGGCGGCCGCCACGTCCTGGTTCAGCCGGCCGAGCACATCGACGAAGGCACGGGTCTCGCGGCCGAGCGGGATCACGCCCAGGCCGATTTCGTTGCCGACCAGCACCACCGGCCCGCGCGCCTCGCGCAGCGCGATGAGCAGCAGCGTGGCGTGCGCCGAGGGCGTGCGTGTGACCACGGCGGCGCCTTCGGTGCGCAGCGGCATCAGCAGGTTGGTGAGCCACAGCGTGAGGCAGTCGACCACCACGAGCGTGTCGGGCGCGCTCTGCGTGACGATGGCGCGCCCCAGCTCGATCGGCTCCTCGAGGGTCTGCAGACCGGGCACGCGCTCGGCGCGGTCGACCTGGTGGCGCGCGATGCGCTCGCGCATCTCGTCGTCGTGGGCCTGCGCGGTGGCGATCAGCACCGCGCGGCGCGATGCGGGCGCCTGGGCCAGCCAGTCGGCCGCGCGCTGTTCGGCGCGGCGCGACTTGCCGCTTTTCTGGCCGCCGAGGATGAATTCGTGCTCAGTGAGGGGCATCGGGGGGCGCCTGTGCGGCGTGGCTGTCGAGTTCGAGGGGCATGGCGCTGAAGAGCCGCGCGGTCGCTTCCGGGCTGGACGCGAACCACGCATGGAAGTAGCTCGCGCGCACGGGGCCGTGCACGTACAGCGCCTCGCCGCCGCGCGTGCCGACAGTGCGCGCGACGGGCGCGAGCGGCGTCTCGCAGCGCGAGTAGTGGAAGGTGTGGCCGCGCAGGGCGTGCACGCCCAGGTCGAGCTGCTGCGGGCCCAAGCCGGCCAGCCGCTTCTGCATGACGGCCCGCCCCGGCAGCACGCCCCAGAGGCGGTGCACGTCGGTCGGCTCGGCGTCGTCGCGCGTGGCGAGTTCGTCGAACAGCGCCATCATGCCGCCGCATTCGGCCCAGATCGGCTTGCCGGCCGTGACGTGGTTGGCGAGCGAGAGTCGCAACCGGTCGCTGGCCGACAGCACGGCCGCATGCAGCTCGGGGTAGCCGCCGGGCAGCCATGCGGCGTCGCAGGGCGGCAGCGGTTCGTCGGCCAGCGGCGAGAAGAACGCGAGCCGCGCACCGAGGGCCTCGAGCACCTCGAGGTTGGCCGGGTAGATGAACGAGAACGCCGTGTCGCGCGCGATGGCGATGGTGCGCCCGGCCAGCAGCGGCGCGACGGGCGCCGTCGGCGCGGGCTCGAAGCGTACCTGCGGCAGCTGCCCGGGCGCGCGCTGCCCCAGCGGCGTGGCGGCGAGCACGTCGGCCGCGGCATCGAGCCGCACCATTGCGTCGCCGAGTTCGGCCGCGCCGACCAGCCCCAGGTGGCGTTCGGGCAGCGCGAAATCGGCGCTGCGCGGCAAGGCGCCGAGCCAGTCGCCGGGCTCGCGCAAGGCGTCTTTCAGCATGTCGGCATGGCGCTCGCCGGCCACGCGGTTGGCGAGCACGCCGGCCCAGGGCAGGCCCGGGCGGAAGTTCTGCAGGCCGTAGGCCAGCGCGCCGAAAGTGCCGGTCATGGCTTGCGCGTCGATCACGGCCAGCACCGGCAGGCCCAGGCGCTCGGCCAGCTCGGCCGCGCTGGGCGTGCCGTCGAACAGGCCCATCACGCCTTCGACGATCACCAGGTCGGCCTCGCTCGCGGCGGCATGCAGGCGCGCGCGGCAGTCGGCTTCGCCGGTCATCCACAGGTCGAGCGAATGCACCGGCGCGCCGGTGGCCAGCGCGAGCCAGTGCGGATCGAGGAAGTCGGGACCGCACTTGAAGGCCCGCACGCGGCGGCCCTGGCGCACGTGCAGCCGCGCCAGCGCGGCCGCGACCGTGGTCTTGCCCTGCCCCGAGGCCGGCGCGGCCACGAGCACCGCGGCGCAGGTGACGGCTGCGCCGGGCGAGGAGCGACGGGTGTTTACTGCGGAGTCCACTTGAGTCCGACGTACGCGGTGCGGCCCCCGGTGGCGTAGAGCCGTGCGAACTGGTAGTCCTTGTCGCCCACATTGTCCACGCGCGCCACCAGGTTCAGGTCGCGCATGATCTGCTTGCTGGCCGACAGGTTCAGCAGCGTGTAGCCGCCCAGCTTGACGGTGTTGGCCGCGTCGTCGTAGCGCTTGCCCGAGCTTTGGAGCTCGGCGCCCAGCGTCCAGCCGGCGATGCGCCAGTCGGCGCCCAGCGTGCCGTGGGCCCGGGCGCGGCGTGCCAGCAGGTGGTCGGTGGCGAGGTCGCGCGGGTCCTGGTAGTCGAGCGAGGCGCGCAGCGTGACGTCGCCGATGCGGTGGCCGCCCGTGAGCGTCACGCCCTGGTAGCGCGCACGCGCCGTGCTGGCGTAGCAGCCGAACGACGACTGGCAGCCCTTGGCGCTGCCGTCGAACACGATCAGGTTCTGCACCCGGTTGCGGTACAGCACGATGCCGGCCTGCGTGGCGCCGGCCGTGTACTGCAGGCCCAGCTCGACGTTGCGGCTCGATTCGGGTTGCAGGCTCGCCAGGCCGTATTCGCTGAAGCGCTGGTACAGCGTGGGCGCGCGGAACGCGGTGCCGGCCGACACGGTGGCGCGCAGGCTCGGCGTGATGGCGTAGCCGTAGGCGGCGCTGCCGGTGGTCTTGCCACCGAACTCGCTGTCGTCGTCATGGCGCACGTGCAGCTGCAGCGAATGCGGGCCCTTCACGTAGCCGTAGCCCAGTGCGGCGGCGTTCTGCGAGCGGTCGCGCGAGAACAGCTTGGCCGAGGTGGTCGGCGCGTTTTCGAGCGCGTCTTCGCGGCGCTCGAGCGTGGCGGTCACCAGGTGCGCGCCGAAGCGGAATTCGTTCTGGAACAGGTAGCCGCGCAGGCGGGTTTCGGTGCGATAGAACGAGGGCTGGGTCTTGTAGACCGTTTGCGAATCGGTCACCTGCAGGCGGGTGCTGTAGATGTCGTTCCACTTGGCCGACCAGGTCAGGCCGGCGGTGCGCAGCTCGTTGGTCGACACGTCGTTGCGGAAGGTGATCGGCGGCTTGGTGCGAAAGCTCACCGACGGGTCGTAGGCGGCCGCGGTGTTGCTGGTGAGCAAAGTGGCGTCGATGCGCTGGTCGGGCGCGATCTGGAAACCCAGCTTCAGGTTGCCCGAGGTGCTGCGGTAGCCGTCGCGGTCGGGGTTGGTGAAGCCGTCCTTCGAGGGCGTGCGCTTGGCGATCGGCTGGATGTTGAAGCCCTTGCTTTCTTCATGCGCCACGCCGAACGAGTAGTCGAGCAGGCCCGACTTGCCGCTCACGCCGCCTTCGATCCGGCGCAGGCCGTGGCTGCCGAAGCCGATGCCGGCGTAGGGCGACACGCCCTCCTCGCCGCGCTTGGTGAAGAGCTGGATCACGCCGCCCACGGCGTCCGAGCCGTACACCGCGGCGGCCGGGCCGCGCAGCACTTCGATGCGGTCGATCTGCGCGAGCGGAATGCCTTCCCAGCCGGCGCCGCCGGTCGATTGCGAATCGATGCGCACGCCATCGAGGTAGACCGCGGTGAAGCGCGATTCGGCGCCGCGGATGAACACGCTGGTGGCGTTGCCCACGCCGCCGCTGCGCGAGATCTCCATGCCGGGCAGGCGCGCCAGCACGTCGGCCACGCCGGTCGCGCCGCTGCGCTCGATGGTCTTGCGGTCGACGATGGAGACATCGCCCACCAGGTCCGACAGCGCCTGCGGCGTGCGGTTGGCGGTGACGACGGTCTCGTCGAGCGTGGCAGATGCTGCTGCGGCGGCTTGCGCCTGCGCGGCCAGCGGCACCAGCGCCAGACCGCCGAAGGCCGAAGCCAGGGCGAGCGTCAGCGGCAGGCACGCGGGACGGTTGCGGCGCACGCTGGCGCGGCCGCTGGAGAGGGAAACACAGGAAATCATGGGGTGAACCGAACGAACTTCTATGCCCTGGCCGGCTTCCCCGCCGGCGCCATGGGCGTCATGGCTGCCGATGCGGCAGCCGCCTTGTTGGCCGGTATCCGGGCTGGCAGATCGACCCTTTGCCGCCTTCCCAGGCACCTGTTTCAGGGCGCCCAGTGGCTGGATGGAAAGGGGTGACGCGTTGCGGCGTCGTCTGCTTGACCGTTGCGGGGGCAGCGCAGGCGGCTTCGGCCCCGGGGGGCGTCCACTCCTGCTTCCCGTTGAACTGCGCCGTGCGAACCACGCCGCGAGCACCAACGGGCGAGATTTTAGGCCCACGGGGCGGGCACGCCACACCGGGTTTGATCGCAGGCGGCGCAGGCCCCAGAATCTCGGCCACGTCCGGTGCGCGCCCCGCGCGGTGCGCCGGATGTTCCGAATTCCCGGGAAACTACAATCGCCAACCATGCCCGCCTCCAGCCCCATCGACCAGATCGCCGAGCGTGTGGAACGCCTGCTCGTGCGTCACGAAGAGGTGCAGCGCACCAACGCGCTGCTGCAGGAACAGGTCGATGCGCTCACGCGTGAACGCGACGGCCTGAAGTCGCGGCTCGCCGCGGCCCGCACCCGCCTCGATGCCCTGCTCGAACGGCTGCCGGCCGAACCCCCTTCCGAAGATTCCCATCACGCATGAAGCAGATTGAAGTACAGATCATGGGCCAGAGCTATTTGCTCGGCTGTCCCGACGGCGGCGAAGCGCAACTGCGCGAGGCCGTCGACCGCGTGGACGCGGCCATGTGCAAGATCCGCGACGCGGGCAAGGTGAAGGCCCGCGACCGCATCGCCGTGCTCGCCTCGCTGAACCTGGCTTTCGATCTCGCGGCCCAGCAGGCCGCTGCTGCCGCCGCACCGGCCCCCGTCGCGGCCAGCAGCACGGAAGAAACCGCCACCGACACCGACCCGAAGGCGGCCCAGCTCATTCAGAGACTCGATCAGGCCCTGGCGGGCGATGGACATTTGCTCTGAGGGCACGCGGCCCGGCACATCCGGGGCGTAAAATCCGTTTTGTCTGCAGACGTGTCGGGCTTAATATTTCCTTGTTCCAATGCTCTCCGGAGCCGGGCTTGGTACATCGCTTGACGGGCGTGATCATCTCGCGTCAGATGAACCCGAAGTCCGGCTGCCCTCGCCCACCTGAACCCTGGTTCAGGATGCGGGTCCGGCACACCATCTGCAGACACCTTTTCCCGCCACGGCCCCCTGCTTCACCGCACGGGGCCGTTGCTTTTTCAGCCGCTCGTTCTTTCCCCATCCTCCCGTGAACCTCGCTGCCCTGCTCGACCCGCTCCTGATCGCCGAACTCGCCGCGCTCGGCCTGGGCACCGGTTTCCTCGCCGGCCTCCTGGGCATCGGCGGCGGCATGCTGATGGTGCCGTTCATCACGATCATCATGGGCCAGCGCGGCGTGCCGGCCGACCTGGCGGTGAAGATGGCGATCGCGACCTCGATGGCGACGATCATCTTCACGTCGGTGTCCAGCGTGCGCGCGCACCACAAGCGCGGCGCGGTGCGCTGGGACATCGTGCAGCGCCTGGCCCCCGGCATCGTCATCGGCAGCCTCGCGGGCAGCCTGGGCGTGTTCGCGCTGCTCAAGGGCACGGCGCTGGCCATCTTCTTCGCACTGTTCGTGGGCTTCTCGGCCACGCAGATGTTCCTCGACAAGAAACCCAAGCCCACGCGCCAGATGCCGGGCACCGGGGGCCAGCTCGCAGCGGGCGGCATCATCGGCTTCATCTCGGGCCTGGTGGGCGCGGGCGGCGGCTTCATCAGCGTGCCGTTCATGACCTGGTGCAACGTGGCGATCCACAACGCGGTGGCGACCAGCGCGGCGCTGGGCTTTCCGATTGCGGTGGCCAACGTGCTGGGCTATGTGCTCAGCGGCCAGTCGGTGCAGGGCCTGCCGGCCGGCGCCTTCGGCTACATCTGGCTGCCCGCGCTCGTGGTGATCGCGGCCTGCAGCGTGTTCACCGCGCCGTTGGGCGCCAAGGCCGCGCACAGCCTGCCGGTGAAGAAGCTCAAGCGCGTGTTCGCGAGCATCCTGTACCTGCTGGCCGCCTACATGCTCTGGAAGGGCCTGCGGGGCTGAGGCATATCAAACACTCGCTGGCTTTCCTGTGCCATCCTATGCGGCACTTGTTCACAGTCGTAGAAGGAAAGCCATGAAAATCCTCATTGCAGTCGACGGCAGCGCCTACACGCAAAAGGCCCTCAACTATCTGCTCGCCAACCGCGCCATGTTCGTGGACGGCCATGAGCTGGTGGTGGTCAATGTCTGCACCGGCATCTCCGGCCACGTGGCACGCCACCTGAGCAAGGAAATCGTCACCGAGTACTACGCCGAGGAAAACGCCAAGGTGCTCGACCCGGTGAAGGCCTGGTTCGCCGAGAAAGGCGTGGCCAACTTCACTGCCGATGCGCGCCACGGCCACGCGGCCGAGGAAATCCTCAAGTCGGCCACCGAATCGAAGGCCGAGCTGATCGTGCTGGGCACGCACGGCCACGGCATCCTGGGCCGCGCACTGATGGGTTCGGTCGCGACCAAGGTCGTGGCCGAGACCGACATCTCGGTGCTGCTGGTCCAGTAAGAAGACCCGACCGCCCCGGCGACGGCCGATGCGCCGTGGCCGCGGTCACTGCGGCGAGCGCTGCCGCCGCCATTCGCGCGGCGAACACCCGAAGCGCTCGCGAAACGCGCGGCTGAAATGCGCCGCGTCGTTGAACCCCCTCCCGTACGCGATCTCTCCCACGGGCCGCCCTGCCAGGCGCGGCTCCAGCAGGTCGCGGCTGCATGCGTCGAGCCGGCGCTCCCAGATGTACTGCGAGGGCGTCAGCGGCTCGCTCTTGAACACGCGGTGGATGTGGCTCACCGACATGCCCAGCTGCGCCGCCAGCGTGCCCACCGACAGCGTCGGATCGGCCAGCTGCTCGTCGATGCGCTGCTTCACGCGCGCGAGGTGGTACGCCGTGAGCTTGCTGAGCGCCGGTGCGTGCGCCGCGGGCAGCGTCTGCAGGCCGGCCACCAGGATGTTCTGCACGCCATGGGCCACCGCCAGCGCCGAGGCCGGCTGCAGCGCGTCGAAGTCCTCGCGCAGCGTGCGGATCATGCCCAGCAGCAGGTGCCCCGCGCCCTCGCGCCCTGACACCGTGGTGGCCGTGAGCGCTTCGGTGTCGCGCAGTTCGCTGCGCAGCCGCTCGCCGGGCAGCTTGAGCACG
Source organism: Variovorax sp. GW822-FHT04E09 (assembly GCF_058800845.1). Lineage (NCBI taxonomy): Bacteria > Pseudomonadati > Pseudomonadota > Betaproteobacteria > Burkholderiales > Comamonadaceae > Variovorax > Variovorax sp. GW822-FHT04E09. The sequence continues at coordinate 191,365 of NZ_JBXAMR010000001.1, read as the reverse complement.
ATCTGCTCGAAGGGCTGGTCGAACAGCAGCTGGTAAGGCCGCGTGCTGTCGTACAGCGCGAAGTCGCCGGCGCCGAGCACGGCGTCGCGCCCGTCCTGGCGCACCACGCCCTGCCCGCGCGCCTGGATGCTCACGAGAAAACAGTCGTCGCTCGACGCCGCGATGTGGCCCGGCGTGCGCATCACCTTCTGCGCCCGCGAGGTCACGACCGACATGCCGAGGCCGGGCAGTGCGTGCTGGCGGATGCTGCCCTCGAAGTCGCCGCCGTCGCCGGTGCGCACCGCGTCGCATTCGAGCTGCACGTAGACGTTGCAGATCATGTCGGTCCAGTACGCGAGCCGCTGGTCGCGCGGGACGGCATCGGTGCTGAGCAAGGGGGTCATCGGGGTCCTCGGAAGGCCTTCGCAAGGCACATGCAACGCTGGAACAAGAACGCCGCCAATCCGGGTCAAGGCGTTCCGGCGGCGCGAATTTACGCTTCATGCAACCCGCATGCCACCGCGCAAACCCGGTGCGCACAGTGGGGATTTCGTTACGTTCATTGCCCCCTGGAGAACACCCCATGCCGACCACCGTCCACCCCCAGCTCCGCGTCGCCGCCGTGCAGGCCGCGCCTGTTTTCCTCGACCTCGACGCCACCATCGACAAGACCGTCGACCTCATGGCGCAGGCCGCGAAACAGGGCGTGCAGCTCATCGCCTTTCCCGAGACCTGGGTGCCGGGCTACCCGTGGTGGGTCTGGCTCGATTCGCCGGCGTGGGGCATGCAGTTCGTGCAGCGCTATCACGACAACTCGCTGGTCATCGGCTCGCCCGAGTTCGAACGCCTGCAGGCGGCGGCGCGCCAGCACAAGATCTGGCTCTCGCTCGGCTACAGCGAGAAAGCGGCGGGCAGCCTGTACATCGCGCAGGCACTGATCGACGACCAGGGCCGCACCGTGCAGACGCGTCGCAAGCTCAAGCCCACGCACGTGGAACGCACCGTGTTCGGCGAAGGCGACGGCGCCGACCTGCACGTGGTCCAGACGCCGCTGGGCAACATCGGCTCGCTGTGCTGCTGGGAACACCTGCAGCCGCTGAGCAAGTACGCGATGTACGCGCAGAACGAGCAGATCCACTGCGGCGCATGGCCGAGCTTTTCGCTCTACCGCGGCGCGGCCTACGCGCTGGGCCATGAGGTCAACAACGCCGCGAGCCAGGTGTATGCAGTCGAGGGCGGCTGCTTCGTCATCGCGCCCTGCGCCACGGTGTCGAAGGCCATGAGCGAGCTGATGTGCACCGACGACGGCAAGCGGCAGATGCTGGGCGTCGGCGGCGGGCATGCGCGCATCTACGGCCCGGACGGTTCGCCGCTGGGCACGCCGCTGGCCGAGGACGCCGAAGGCCTGGTGATCGCCGACATCGACCTGGGCATGATCGCGCTCGCCAAGGCGGCGGCCGACCCGAGCGGTCACTATTCGCGGCCCGACGTCACGCAGCTGCTGCTGAACAAGACGCGGCGCACGCCCGTGGTGGTGCAGCTCACGCCGGAGCCCGAGGGCAGCGTGCCCGAGCCGGTCGTGGCCTGAGCCGACCACGGAGCCGCACCATGGAATCGGCCATTCCCGAGCACCTGCGCTGCCCGCGCACCCGCGAGCGCCGCGTGGCAGACGACCACACCCCGCCCTACCCCGGCTGGTCGGCGCGCGCGCCCGCGGCGACGACCCAGGTCGTGATGGGCTACTTCGGCGTGCAGTCGCGCGGTCCGGCGATGCAGGGTCGGGCCTGCGCCGCGCTCCTGAAGATCGCCCGCGACTTCGCCCTGCCCGACGGGCCCGGCCACCACGACCTGGCCCATTGCGTCGACGCCGACGGGTACGACAACCTGATCGCGATCGCCTACTGGCGCGATGCAGCGGCGTTCGCGCGCTGGTGTGCCACGCCCGCCATCGAGGCCTGGTGGAACGCCGACGAGCGCTTGCATGAAGGCCTCGGCTACTTCCGCGAAATCGCCACCCCGCGTGCTGCGCACTTCGAGACCCTGTTCAGCACGCCCGACCGCCTCGAGGGCATCGGCGTGGTGATGGGCGGTGTGAGCGGCGAACTGCAGGAGCACGGCTACTGGGGGTCGATGCGCGATCGACTCCCGCTCGCGCAGGCCGACGCGCTCGCGCCTTCGGGCACGCGCGCGGTGATCGCCGGCACGCCTGCGTCAGGCCAGCGCGTGCGCATCGCGGGCCACACGCACCTCGCGATGATCCGTTCGGGCCAGGAATGGACCGAGACCACCGGCCAGGAACGCCAGCGCTACCTGGAAGACATGGCCCCGGTGCTGCGCGAAGGCATGGACTTCCTGCGCGACCAGGGCCTGCCCATCGGCTGCTACAGCAACCGCTTCATGCACCACCTCGACGCACACGGTGCACCGCTGCAGAAATCCTTCGGTCTGAGCTACTGGCGCTCGCTGGCCGACATGGAGCGCTGGGCCGAGTCGCACCCGACGCACGTCGCGATCTTCGGCAGCTTCATGCGCTATGTGCAGGCGCTGAACTTCGAGCTGCGCCTGCGCCTGTACCACGAGGTGTCGGTGCTGAAGGCCGACGAGCAAAGCTACGAGTACATCAACTGCCACGCGCGCAGCGGGCTGATGAACGGGCTCGCGCCCGCCGCCTGAAGCCTGGGCGCGCGGCGGGGCTCAGGCGGCGAACAGCCCCTTGTGCTCCGCCCGCAGCAGCGCCTTCTGCACCTTGCCCATCGTGTTGCGCGGCAGCTCCGGCACGACGAAGCAGCGCTTGGGGATCTTGAAGTTCGCCAGCTTGGCCTTGAGCTCGGCCACGATGGCGTCGGCGTCGATCGTGGCGCCGCCCTTGGGGATCACGATGGCCACGCCCACTTCGCCGAAGTCGGGGTGCGGCACGCCGATGACGGCGCTTTCGGCCACGCCGGCCATCTCGTTGATGTAGCCCTCGATCTCGGCCGGGTAGACGTTGTAGCCGCCGCTGATGATCAGGTCCTTGCTGCGCCCGACGATGGTGATGTAGCCGCGCGCATCGATCTTGCCCACGTCACCGGTCTTGAAGAAGCCGTCGGAGGTGAACTCTTCCTTCGTCTTCTCAGGCATGCGCCAGTAGCCGGCGAACACGTTGGGGCCCTTCACCTGGATGCCGCCGATCTCATCGACCGGCAAATCCTTGCCCTCGTCGTCGCGCACGCGCAGCTGCACGCCGGGCAGCGCGAAGCCGACGGTGCCGCCGCGGCGCTCGCCCTTGGCGGCGTCATACGGGTTGGACGTGAGCATGGCGGTCTCGCTCATGCCGTAGCGTTCCAGGATGGTGTGGCCGGTGCGCTCGCGCCATTCGTCGAAGGTCTCGATGAGCAGCGGCGCCGAGCCCGCGACGAACAGGCGCATGGTGCGCACCGCCTCGCGCGTGAGGCCCGGCTCGGCCAGCAGGCGCACGTAGAGCGTGGGCACACCCATGAACACGGTGGCCTCGGGCAGCTTGGCGACGATGCGCTTGGGGTCGAACTTCGAGAACCACAGGATCTTGCTGCCGTTGAGCAGCGCGCCGTGCAACGCCACGAACAGGCCGTGCACGTGGAAGATCGGCAGCGCGTGGATCAGCACGTCGCCCTTCGTCCAGCCCCAGTAGTCCTTGAGCACTTCGGCGTTCGACAGCAGGTTGCGGTGCGTGAGCATCGCGCCCTTGCTGCGGCCGGTGGTGCCGCTGGTGTACAGGATGGCGGCGAGGTCGTCGGGCTTCTTGAGCGCGACGGCATGCCGGTCGCTGCAGCGCGCCGCCGCGTCGAGCAGCGTGCCGGTGCGGTCGTCGTCCAGCGTGAACACGTGGCGCGTGCCGGCCGCCTCGGCGATGGGGCGCACCCAGGCCGCGTTGCGGCCGGTGCACACGACCACGGCGGGCTCGGCGTTGCCGATGAAGTACTCGATCTCGGCGCTCTGGTAGGCCGTGTTGAGCGGCAGGAACACGTAGCCCGCGCGCAGGGTCGCGAGGTACAGCAGCATGGCTTCGACCGATTTCTCGACCTGCACGGCGACGCGCGCACCCTTCTCGAGCTTGAGGCCGTCGAGCAGGTTGGCGATCATCGCGCTGGCGCGGTCGAGGTCGCGCCACGAGTAATGCAGGCCGTTCTCGGTCTCGACCGCGATGGCGTCGAGGTCGGCGGGAAAGGCGGCGCGCAAGGCGGCGAACAGGTTGGCGTTGGGGGAGGACTTCGTCTTCATCATCTTCGTCATCATCAAACGGCAGGCTCAGGAAGGTCGGAAATTCGGAGGGCGCTTGGCCAGGAAGGCATCGATGCCTTCGCGGTGCTCGGCGCTGTCGGCATAGTCATACGCGGTGGCCAGCAGCTGCTGTGCAGCCGCGCCGCCGCTCTTGAGTGCGGTGAAGGTGGCCTTATGCAGGCGCGCGGCCTGCGGCGACAGCGCGGCAATGCGCGCCGCATGGGCCTGCGCGGCGGCCGGCACCTCGGCGTCGGGCAGCACATGCAGGAGAAAACCGGCGTCGTACAGCCGCTGCGCGCCATGCACGCCGGCGGCCAGCAGCATGTCACGCGCGAGCACGTCGCCGATGGCGCCATGCACCAGCGCGGCTTCGCGCGGCGCCATGGGGAAGCCCAGCTTCGCGATGGGTGCGCCGAACTTCGCCGACGCGCCGGCCAGGCGGATGTCGCAGCAACTCGCGATCTCGACGCCGGCGCCCATGCAGACGCCTTCGATCTGGGCCACCAGCGGCAGCGGGCAGTCGAGCATCGCCTGCAGCGCGGCCCAGACTTCGTTCTCGTGGAATTCGCGCAGGCTCGCTTCCTCGAAGCGGAACGAGGGGTACTCGGAGATGTCGCCGCCCGCGCAGAAGGCACCGCCCTCCCCGCGCACGACGACGCAGCGCAGCGCGGTGTCGCCGTGCAGGTCGTCGAACACCGCGCGCAGCGCGCGCCACATGGCGCGCGTCATCGCATTGAGACGCCCCGGGTTCGACAGCGTGACGAGCGCCACGGCGCCTTCGCGGCGCAGCGAGACCTGCCGCTCGGTCATTCGAGCTTGGCGCCCGAGGCCTTCACGACGGTCGCCCATCGCTTGATCTCGGCGTTGACGAAGCGGCCGTAGGCGGCGTTCGTGACGTTCGGGATCTCGGAGCCGTTCTGGGCCCAGATGGCCTTCAGCTCGTCGGTGCCCAGCGCCTTCTTCATCGTGTCGATGATCTGCGTCTGCGCTTCGGCCGGCGTGCCCTTGGGCGCCCACAGGCCGTACCAGGTGGTGACGGTGTAGTCGGGCAGCCCGACCTCGGCGGCGCAGGGCACGTCGGGGAACGCGGGGTTGCGCTTGGCACCGGCCACCATGAGCGCCTTGATGCGGCCGCCCTTGATGTGCTGCGCGGAAGAACCCAGGCCGTCGAACATCAGGTCGACGTTGCCCGCGATCAGGTCGGACAGCGCCGGGCCCGCGCCGCGGTACGGAATGTGCGTGATGAAGGTGCCGGTCTGCAGCTTGAACAACTCGCCCGCCAGGTGGTGCGAGGTGCCCGAGCCGGCCGAGCCGTAGTTGAGCTTGCCGGGGTTGCGCTTGGCAGTGGCAATGAGCTCCTGGATGGTCGCGGCCTGCACCCGCTTCGGGTTGACCACCACCACCTGCGGCACGTTGGCCAGCAGCATCAGGGGCACGAAGTCTTTTTCAAGGTCGTAGTCGAGCTTGGGGTAGATCGACGGCGCGATCGCGTGGTGCACGGCGCCCATGAAGAGCGAGTAGCCGTCGGCCGGCAGCTTGGCCGCGATGCTCGCGCCCACGGTGCCGCCGGCGCCGCCGCGGTTGTCGATGACCAGCGTCTGGCCCGCCGCGCGGGAGAACTGGGCCGACAGCGGACGCGCGAAGGCGTCGGTGCCTCCGCCGGCCGGGAACGGCACCACCATGGTCACGGGCTTGGTCGGCCAGCCCTGGGCACGTGCGCCACCGCACAGGGCCACGGCCCCGGCTGCTGCGGCGACGCGCAGCACATCGCGTCGTTGAAAACTCTGTTGCGTCATCTGTCTCGTCTCCTGTCGTCGTCGTTGTAGATGTTGCCGCCCTCCGGCGGTCAAGGTGCGGGCCGCAGCGCTGCCGCGGCGAAGCGAACGGACTCAGCCTTTTTTGAGGAACAGGCCTTCGATGTCTCCCGAAACCGCGATCTTGCCTTCGGCCAGCCAGGTGCGATGCCGGTCCAGGCGCTTGAGGTCGTACAGGTAGTTGACCATGAGGCCGTACGACTGCTTGAGCCCCTTGGCCGACGGGTCGCCGGCCCAGTTGAGCCGCTCGACGCGCGCGCCATTGCCTAGGTGGAAGCGCGCGACCGGGTCGGCCGGCGTGCCGTCGACCAGCGTGCGGCCCAGGTATTCGGCGGTGGCCTGCAGCAGCCACTGGCGCAGCGGCGATTTCGCGTCGAGTTCTGCGGCCGCGTCGACCGCGGCCAGCAGGCGCTCGGCCGTGGGCGGCACCGAGCCGACGAGGCGGCCGAGTTCGGCTTCGCGCTTCTCGTCCAGGCGCGGCAGCAGCTCGGCGGCGTTCTTGGCGAGCCACGCGCGCAGGCCCGGAATGGGCGACAGCGTGGCAAAGGTCTTCAGGCGCGGCAGCTCGTCCTGCAGGGTCTCGACCACGCGCTTGATGAGCGAGTCGCCGAAGCTCACGCCGCGCAGGCCGGTCTGCGTGTTGCTGATCGAATAGAAGATCGCCGTGGTGGCCTTGGCCGGCTGCACCGGCACGGCGGCCTCGTCGAGCAGCGGCATGATGCCTTCGCTGATGCGGTCGACCAGCGCCACCTCGACGAAGATGAGCGGCTCGTTCGGCAGGCGCGGATGGAAGAAGCCGTAGCAGCGGCGGTCGCTGTCGTCGAGCCGGTTCTTCACGTCGGACCAGCTCTTGATGTCGTGCACCGCCTCGTAGCGGATGAGCTTCTCGATCAGCGAGGCCGGCGAGTTCCAGTCGATGCGGCGCAGCTCGAGAAAAGCCACGTCGAACCAGGTGGAAAACAGGTGCTCCAGCTCGGCCTCGAGCGCGAGCAGGCGCTTGTCGGACTTCAGGCACGGCAGCAGGTCGGCGCGCAGGTCGACCAAAAAGCGCATGCCGCCGGGCTCGACCGCGAAGCGCTGCAGCAGCCGCATGCGCGGCGACACCAGCGCGCGGCGCAGGCGCAGCTCGGCCTGCCCTTCGTCGGGCGTGCCGACGGCGCTCTGGTGCTGATCGCGCGCGCTCTTGAGCTTGCCCGCGTCGGCGGCGAAATGCTCGCTCATGAGCGCCCAGTAGTCGCGGCGCTCTTCGGGCGAAGCGCCGGCGTAGGCCTGCGCGATGGCATGGGCGCGGCGGCCGCCCTCGACCTCGCTCACGCGCGGATCGATCACCGCCTGCAGCTCGGCCAGCACGCGGCGCAGCGTGCGCGGCGACAGCGCCTCGTCGGCCTTGCGCAGCGTGGCCTGCAGCCGCTCGGCGGTGGTGCGGGCGCTGGGCTTGGGCGTGTGACGGGCCGGGCCTTTCGTGGCGCCGTTGCTCGCCACGGGAACCTTGGACGATTCGCCCATGCGCAGGCGCGCCTGGAACCACTCGGTCGCACTCATCGATCTGCTCCTGTGCCGTTGACTGTGTCGGTGCTGATGCGTGTCACGGCATCACCCGGGATTTCTGCTGTTGCATGACTTCGCGCAATGCTTCGCGCTGGCGCGTCATGTGGGTGCGCATGGCGGCGTCGGCGCCTTCGCTGTCGCGCGCCTTGAGCGCGGCGAACACGGCCAGGTGCTCCGACAGGCTCTGGTCGAGCCGCCCCGGCGCGTGCAGCTGCTGCAGCCGCGCCAGCTTCAGGATCTTGCGCAGGTCGCCGATCACCTGCGCCAGCCACTTGTTGTCGGCGAGCTTGATGATCGCCTCGTGAATGATGTGGTTGGTGGCGTAGTAGTCGTTGATGCGCCGCGCCTTGGCGTGGCGCACCAGGCGCTCGTGCAGCGCGTCGAGCTCGTTCAGCTCGGCGTCGCTGGCGTTGCGCGCGGCCTCGTAGGCGCAGCGCCCTTCGAGCAGCGCGATCACCGGAAAGATTTCGTCCAGGTCGCGCTCGGTCACCTCGTTCACGAAGCAACCGCGGCGCGGCTCGTGGCGCAGCAGGCCTTCGGCGGTGAGTACCTTCAGCGCCTCGCGCAGCGGCGTGCGCGAGATCGACAGCCGCTCGCACAGGGCCACCTCGTCCACGAAGCTGCCGGGCGACAGCGTGCCGTCGAAGATCTGCTCGCGCAGCGTGGCGGCGACTTCGTCGTGGAGGGAATTGGGGACCAGGCGCATGCGTGAAGGACTCGGAAAGTCGGTGGGCGTTTCGCGTAATTTCCTGTAATTACGCATAATTGTGAGTGCATGGTTAACGCAATGCAAGGGCCGCGCCCTGCCCTTGCGGCCCGGAATTACCCTGAGACCGACGAAAAAAAGCGGCGCCCACCCGAAGGTGCCGCGCCGCGTTGTGCGGGGTGTGGAGAGGTCAGGCGCGCGCGGTGCTGCCCGTCTTGCCGGCGCGGCCGAACCAGAACCACAGCGCGATGCCGGCGATCACCATCGGCACGCTGAGCCACTGGCCCTGGCTCAGGCTGAGTGCGCGCAGGCCCAGGAAATCGTCGGGCTCCCGGAAGTACTCGGCCACGAAGCGCAGCACGCCATAGCCGATGAGGAACACCGCGGCCACCTGCCCCTGCTTGCGCTCCTTGCGCGCATAGAGCCACATCACGACGAACAGCAGCAGGCCTTCGAGCAGGAACTGGTAGACCTGCGACGGGTGGCGCGGCAGCATCGAGCCGCTTTGCGGGAACACCATGCCCCAGGGCAGCTCGGGGCTGCTGAAGCGGCCCCACAGCTCGCCGTTGATGAAGTTGCCCACGCGGCCCGCGGCCAGGCCGGTCGGCACGCAGGGCGCGACGAAGTCCATCACCTGCCAGAACGGCCGCGCACGCGAGCGCGAGAACCACACCATGGCGCCGATCACGCCGAGCAGGCCGCCATGAAAGCTCATGCCGCCCTGCCAAACATAAAGAATCTCGAGCGGGTGCGTGAGGTAGTACTCGGGCTTGTAGAACAGGCAGTAGCCGAGCCGGCCACCGACGATCACGCCCATGACGCCCAGGAACAGGATGTCCTCGATGTCCTTGCGTTGCCACACGCCGGCCGTGGCCAGCGAGCGGAACGGCTCGTGGTGCAGGCGGCGCGTGCCCAGAAAGTAAAACAGCGCGAAGGCCGCCAGGTAGGTCAGGCCGTACCAGTGGATGGCCACCGGCCCCAGCTGCAAGGCGATGGGATTGATCTGCGGATACATGAGCATCCGACGATTGTGCCGTGGCGCAATGACGCCGCGGCCGCGGGGGCATTCAGGGCAATGTCAGCGCCCGAACTTCCACCACAGCAACCCCGCCACCAGGGCCGGCACTGCGAAGACGAACAGGAAGATCGGCAGCTCCTCGGCCACCGAATACCCGGCCTTGAGCACGCCCACGGCCATGTTGATGCCCGCGCCGACGAACCACGCCGGAATGAACCATTTGGCCGCCGCGGCCAGCGCCATCGACGAGCCGTCGCCCATGAAGCGGCCGGCCAGAAGAAACACCACCAGCAGCGCGAAGCCGCCCCCCATCACCATGACCGTGTGCATTTGCGTTGTCCTCCTGGGCGCATCTTGCCGGATATCGACGGGTCAGCGCGTGGTGTAGCCACCGTTGGCGAAGATGGTCTGGCCCGTGATCCACCAGCCCTCGGTGACCAGGAAGCGGACGATGGGTGCGATGTCCTCGATGTCGGTCAGGCCCTTCTTCGAGTACTTGCTCAGCGCGGCGGCGCTGCTGTGGTACGCCACGGCCTCGGGGCTTTCCTGGCCGTAGAAGAACGGCGTGTCCATCGGGCCCGGGCCGATGGCATTCACCGAGATGCCGCGGTCGCCGAACTCCTTGGAGGCCGCGCGCGTGTAGTGCTCCACCGCCGCCTTCGCCGCCGGGTAGATCGCATAGAACGGCGTGTAGGCCGCCAGCAGCGAGCTCACCAGCGTCACGATGCTGCCGCCGTCGGCCAGCGTGCGGCCGGCCTGCTGGATGAAGAAGAAAGCCGCCTTGGCATTGGCGTCGAAGCTCTTGTCGTAGTCGGCTTCGGTGATGTCCAGGATCGGCTTCTTGATCACCACGCCCGCCGTGTTGATCGCCAGGTCGACCTGGCCGAAGTGCTTCACGGCCTGGTCGAACAGCTTCACGTTGTTCTCGACCACCGCGAGGTCGCCCTGCACCAGCAGCGTGTCGGCGCCCTTGGCCTTCAGCGCGGCGGCGGTCTGCTCTGCCTCGGCGCGCGAACCGTCGCTGTTGTAGTGGATGGCGATGCCGCGGGCGCCGCCGTCCACCAGCTGGTGGGCGATGAGGGCACCGAGGTTCTTGCCGCCGCCGGCAATGACGGCGACCTTGTTCGTGAGCGTGCGTGCGGACATGGAAGGATTCCTTTGAGTGAGTGAAAGACCCGGGACGGGATGTGTGACGAGCCGCCAGTCTATTGATCGCCAAGTTGCGGATAAATCATTCATTCAAGGCTAGACTGTTCTGAAAACCAAGAACAATCAGCCCCGCCGCCATGGACCGCATCGAACTCCTCCAGGTCTTCCTGCGCGTGGCCGAAACCGGCAGCTTCACGCGCGCCGCCGACCGGCTGGCGCTGCCGCGCGCCACCATCTCGACCGCCATCCAGCAGCTCGAGGCGCGCCTGGGTTCGCGCCTGCTGCACCGCACCACGCGCCGCGTCGGCCTCACGCCCGACGGGGAGGTGCTGCTCGAGCGGGCCCGTGCGCTGGTGGCCGACATGGAAGACATGGAACAGCAGTTCCAGCCCGCGCACAGCAGCGTGAGCGGCCGGCTCAAGGTCGACGTGCCCAGCCGCATCGCGCGCCTGCTGATCGCGCCGGCGCTGCCCGACTTCTTTGCACGCCACCCGGCGGTCGAACTGGAACTCGGTTCCAGCGACCGCGCGGTCGACCTCGTGCTCGAAGGCGTGGACTGCGCCCTGCGCGTCGGCCCGCTCGCCAGCAGCAGCCTCGTGGCCCGGCCGCTGGGGCATTTCACGCTCATCAACTGCGCCAGCCCCGCCTACCTCGCGCGCCACGGCACGCCGCGCACGCCGGCCGACCTGCCGCAGCACGTGGCGGTCAACTACGCCTCGCCGACCAGCGGCCGGGCCGCGCCGTGGGAGTGGCAAGTGCGCGACGGCGAGACCCAGGTACTGCGCCTGCGCAGCCAGGTGGCGGCGAACAACGCCGAGACCTACATCGCCTGCGCGCTGGCGGGGTTGGGGCTGATCCAGATCCCGGCCTACGACGTGCGCGAGCACCTCGCGGCCGGCGAACTGGTGGAAGTGCTGCCCGACGCACGCGCCGAGCCGCTGCCGGTGCACCTCGTCTACCCGCACCGGCGCAATCTGTCGCGGCGGGTGCAGGCCTTCGCGGGATGGCTCGACGCGCTGCTGGCGGCCTCGCTCGATGCGCCCTCGCCCGTTGGCCGGGCGGCGCGCAGCGCCTGAGCCTTACGCCGGCACGCGCCCGGCCCGCTCGCGCACGAAGGCCACGAAGCGCGCCAGCGCCGGGTGCGCGGCCTGCGCGGGCCACACGAGGCTGGTCTCGCACACCGGCAAGGTCACGCGGCGGCGCCCCACGCCCTTGAACTCGTGGACCTGCCGGTAGACCACGCCCGCGCGCCGGAACTGCATCACGCTGTGCGGCACCCAGGCCGCGCCGATACCGCCCGACACGAGGTTGACGATGGTCTGCATCTGGATCGCCTCCTGCGCCACCTGGGGCGTCCGCCCGGCCGCGTGGTACAGGTCGAAGATCGCGTCGTGCAGCGAGGGCACGATGCGGCGCGGAAAGATCACCAGCGGCTCGTCCAGCACCTCGGCCAGCGGCACGGGCCGCGCCTCGGCCAGCCGGTGCTGGGCGGGCAGCGCGAGCACCAGCGGCTCCACCTCGACGGGCAGGCAGGCCAACCCCGGCGGCGCGGCGCCCGGCGAATGCAACATCAGGCCGGCGTCGATCTCGCCGCGCGCGAAGGCCTCGAGCTGCACGTCGCCGGTGGCCTCGACCAGCTCCAGCGCCACCTCCGGACACAGCACGCGGAACTCGCGCACCCAGGCCGGCAGCTGTTCGAAACCGACCGTCGAAACGAAGGCGATGCGCACGCGCCCCACCTGCCCCGCCGCCGCCGCGCGCGCCCGTGCCGGCAGCGCCTGGGCGCGCGCCAGCAGCTCGCGCACGTCGGGCAGCAGCGCCTCGCCGGCCGGCGTGAGCGCCACGCGGCGGCGTGTGCGGTCGAACAGCACCACGCCCAGCGTTTTCTCGAGCTGGGCAATGGCCTGCGTGACCGGCGGCTGCGTCATGTGCAGGCGCTGGGCGGCGCGACCGAAGTGCAGCTCTTCGGCCACAGCCACGAACTGGCGCCAGGCGCGCAGGTCGATGAGGGCTTCATTCATATGCCAAGCATATCAATCCAAGCTTCAAATTGGATTGGAACCAATCAATCAGAAGTCCGATACTTGGCGCTCCCCTCACGATCTCCCCACGACAGAAGAGACACCATGGACACCAAGACCATCCAGATCAACCGCCGCAGCGCGAACATCACCGAAGGCAAGAGCCGCGCCCCCAACCGCTCGATGTTCTACGCCATGGGCTACGAGGAAGGCGACTTCAAGAAGCCGATGGTCGGCGTCGCCAACGGCCACAGCACCATCACGCCCTGCAACTCGGGCCTGCAGAAGCTGGCCGACGCGGCCATCGCGGGCATCGAGGAAGCCGGCGGCAACGCGCAGGTGTTCGGCACCCCCACCATCTCCGACGGCATGGCGATGGGCACCGAAGGCATGAAGTACTCGCTGGTGAGCCGCGAGGTCATCTCCGACTGCATCGAGACCTGCGTCGGCGGCCAGTGGATGGACGGCGTGCTGGTGGTCGGCGGCTGCGACAAGAACATGCCCGGCGGCCTCATGGGCATGCTGCGCGCCAACGTGCCCGCCATCTACGTCTACGGCGGCACCATCCTGCCGGGCCGCTACAAGGGCCAGGACCTGAACATCGTCAGCGTGTTCGAGGCCGTGGGCCAGAACGCCGCGGGCAACATGAGCGACGAAGACCTGCACGAGATCGAAAAGCGCGCCATTCCCGGCACCGGCTCGTGCGGCGGCATGTACACGGCCAACACGATGTCGAGCGCGTTCGAGGCGCTGGGCATCTCGCTGCCCTACTCGTCGACCATGGCGAACCCGCACGACGAGAAGGCCAACTCGGCCAAGGAATCGGCCAAGGTGCTGATCGAGGCGATCAAGAAAGACCTGAAGCCGCGCGACATCGTGACCAAGAAGGCCATCGAGAACGCGGTGGCGGTCATCATGGCCACCGGCGGCTCGACCAACGCGGTGCTGCACTTCCTGGCCATCGCTCACGCCGCTGGCGTGGAGTGGTCCATCGACGACTTCGAGCGCATGCGCAAGAAGGTCCCTGTGATCTGCGACCTGAAGCCCTCGGGCAAGTACCTCGCGGTCGACCTGCACCAGGCCGGCGGCATTCCGCAGGTCATGAAGGTGCTGCTCAAGGCCGGCCTGCTGCACGGCGACTGCATCACCATCAGCGGCCAGACCATCGCCGAAGTGCTCAAGGACGTGCCCGACGTGCCGCGCGCCGACCAGGACGTGATCCGCCCGATCGACAACCCGATGTACGAAGAAGGCCACCTGGCCATCCTGAAGGGCAACCTGTCGCCCGAAGGCGCAGTCGCCAAGATCACCGGCCTGAAGAACCCGGTCATCACCGGCCCGGCGCGCGTGTTCGACGACGAGCAGTCGGCGCTGCAGGCCATCCTGGCCGGCAAGATCGTCGCCGGCGACGTGATGGTGCTGCGCTACCTCGGCCCCAAGGGCGGCCCGGGCATGCCGGAAATGCTGGCCCCCACGGGCGCGCTGATCGGCGCGGGCCTGGGCGAAAGCGTCGGCCTCATCACCGACGGCCGCTTCTCGGGCGGCACCTGGGGCATGGTGGTCGGCCACGTTGCGCCCGAAGCGGCGGCGGGCGGCACCATCGCGTTCGTGAACGAAGGCGACTCGATCACCATCGACGCGCACGAACTGAAGCTCGAACTCAACGTGCCCGAAGCCGAACTCGCCAAGCGCCGCGAAGGCTGGACGCCGCCGGCCCCGCGCTACACGCGCGGCGTGCAGGCCAAGTTCGCGTTCAACGCCTCGAGCGCGAGCTCGGGCGCGGTGCTCGACAAGTTCTGAAGCGGCATCAGCCCATCATCCAAGCGCCGTAGCCGAAGGCAGCAAAGCCCAGGCCGACGATCGCGAAGATGGCCCGGGCTTCGAAATCCATCGCCGGGGGAAAGCTCTGCACGACGAAGTGCAGCAGCGCCCCCGCGCCGATGGTGAGAAAACCCGCACCGAACTGCTTCATCGCACTGTCGTCGGGATAGAGAAACACCAGCGCGAAGCCGGCCAGGAACACCACGTTCGCCAGCACCGTGCCGCGCGTGCGCCATTTCTTCTGTGTGGGCGTCGCCTCGCGCACCGGCGCCGGCCGGCCCCTGCGGCCTTCCTTGAGCGCCATGCCGGCGAAAAACAGGCCGAACATCGTCGGAAAGCCGCCGAAGAGGCCGAGCCCCCAGACGATGCCCCACATGTTCTGGAAATCGGCCACCAGTGCCTGGGCCGGATCGGCGGTGCTGTAGCGCACCTCGACCGCATCGCCCCATTCCTTGTCCGACAGGCTGCCGCCCAGCCCCTTGACGCGGCGTTTCTGCCCGTCGGCTGCGGTGTATTCGACGAGGGGCGCGCGCGTGGTGGTGACGTAGCCTTTGCTGTCCTTGCTGCGCTCTTCCACGAACTCGACCAGGCTGCCCTGCGTGCTGGCCGTGCCCGCGATCGACTGGTAGCGCTGCCAGCCCACCGTGACCGCGCCGTACAGGCCGGCGCAGCCGATCAGCAAGGCGCCAATGCCTGCGCCCCAGAAGAAGGTCTTGAAACGCCCGACCAGCGCGCCGACAGCCGGCCCGACCAGCAGCGACAGCCCGAAGACGAGCAAGGCGTGGGTGGCGGCTTCGTCGTCCATGGCGCGCGTCCTGTCGGCATGCGGCGCGGGTGACGGAGCCGCGGGGTCAGCGGCGCGGGCGCTGCTGCCCGTTGCTGGTGCGAAGGCCCATGTTGGTCTTCTGGCGGTCGATGCGCGCCTGCTTGCGCCGCTCTTCGCGCTCGATGACCTTGCGCTTGGTATAGCCCGACGAATCGGCCCAGGCCCACCAGGCCAGCGCCAGCGCGAACGGGCTCAGCACGATCCACCAGCTCCAGCCGGCGACCATTCCCACTTCGAAATATTTGAGGGCTACACCGAGCAGGCCCAAGAGCAGAAACCACATCGCGAATACCCTCCGAGTTGGTCGGTATCGCCGCCGGTGCGTGTGCACCGCGCTACCTACAATCGCGTTGGATCGAATGTAACTCAGCCCTTACGAAAACAGTCCCCATGAAAAGAACGATGTTGATGGCAGCCCTGGGCCTCGGCCTCGCGGCGCCCGCCTTTGCCGACCTGGCCCTCGCCACGTCGAAGAACTGCATGAGCTGCCACGCGGTCGAACGCAAGGTGCTCGGGCCGTCGTTCAAGGACATCGCGGCCAAGTACAAGGACGACAAGGGCGCGGCCAGCTCGCTGGCCACCAAGATCATCAAGGGCGGCTCGGGCGTGTGGGGCCCGGTGCCGATGCCGGCCAACAACCAGGTCAGCGAAGCCGATGCGAAGAAGCTCGCGGCCTGGGTGTTGTCGACGAAGTAATCGGCAGCAAAACGAAGCGCGCAGCGGCGCGCCCGCTCAGATGCTCGGGTTGATGTCGCTCGGCACCGGACGGCGTTCGATGCGGTCCTCGAGCTGCCCGATGTGCGCCGCCACCGTGTTGTCGGTCTGGTCCGAACGCAGCTTGACCGCGCTTTCCAGCTGATCCATGCGCGCCAGCAGCGCGGTGTGCCGGTCGGCGTTGTGCGACATGTGCTGCTTCTCCTGCGCTTCCAGGAAGTTGCGCAGCTCGGTGAAGCGCGAGGCCTCGGCCTTGTCGGCGAGGTCGCGCTGGGTCTGCATTTCCTTCGTGTGGCGCTTGGTCTCCAGCAGCACCGAGCTGTGCAGGTACAGCACGTACACGAGGAAGAAGGCCGCGAGCACGGCCGTGAGCCCCAGCATGATCAGCCCCAGCGGCGCCGACACGCTCATGAAGCCCAGCCACACGTCGGTGGGTGCCGACAACGTGCCCCAGTTCAGCGCGGCAAGCCCCGCGATGAGCAGCACGATGACAAAAAGAAAAGCGGATCTCACGCCCATGTGGCGCCTCCTTGCAAACAACCGATCACGATGACAAAGACCGCGCGCCTGTCAGGGCACGCGGTGACAACATCGGTTTTACCTCAGCCAGGAGGCCGCTTTGGTGCACATGGCCGCACAAACGGCCATGTCCTACACCTCGATACAGCAGGTTCGTGACAACTGTTCCGGAATGGCCGGATTCGGCCAACCCAGGGTTCAGTTCGTCTCGGACAGCTGATCGAGGATCGCCGGGTTCTCCAGCGTCGAGGTGTCCTGCGTGATCGCCTCGCCCTTCGCGATGCTGCGCAGCAGGCGCCGCATGATCTTGCCGCTGCGCGTCTTGGGCAGGTTGTCGCCGAAGCGGATGTCCTTGGGCTTGGCGATGGGGCCGATTTCCTTGGCGACCCACGCGCGCAGCTCGTTGGCGATCTGCTTGGCTTCCTCGCCGGTCGGGCGCGCGCGCTTGAGCACCACGAAGGCGCACACGGCCTCGCCCGTCACGTCGTCGGGGCGGCCCACCACCGCGGCTTCGGCCACGAGGTCGGTCTTTGACACCAGCGCCGATTCGATTTCCATCGTGCCCAGGCGGTGGCCCGACACGTTGAGCACGTCGTCGATGCGGCCCGTGATGCGGAAGTAGCCGCGGTCGGCACTGCGCACCGCGCCGTCGCCGGCCAGGTAGATCGTGCCGCCCATTTCCTCGGGGAAATAGCTCTTCTTGAAGCGCTCGGGGTCGTTCCAGATGGTGCGGATCATCGAGGGCCACGGGCGCTTGATGACCAGCATGCCGCCCGCGCCGTTGGGCAGGTCCTTGCCCGTCTCGTCGACGATCGCAGCCATGATGCCCGGCAGCGGCAAGGTGCACGAGCCCGGCACCAGCGGCGTGGCGCCCGGCAGCGGCGTGATGACGTGGCCGCCGGTCTCGGTCTGCCAGAAGGTGTCGACGATCGGGCAGCGCTCGCCGCCGATGTTCCGGTGGTACCACATCCACGCTTCGGGATTGATCGGCTCGCCGACCGAACCGAGGATGCGCAGGCTGGTCAGGTCCCAGTTCTTCGGGTGCACTTTTTCGTCGCCTTCGGCCGCCTTGATGAGCGAGCGGATCGCGGTGGGCGCGGTGTAGAAGATCGAGACCTTGTGCTTCTGGATCATTTCCCAGAAGCGCCCCGCATGCGGGAAGGTCGGGATGCCTTCGAACACCACCTGCGTGGCGCCGGCCGCGAGCGGGCCGTAGGCAACGTAGGTGTGGCCGGTGATCCAGCCGATGTCTGCGGTGCACCAGAACAGGTCTTCGGGACGGATGTCGAAGGTCCAGTCCATCGTGAGCTTGGCCCACAGCAGGTAGCCGCCGGTGGCGTGCTGCACGCCCTTGGGCTTGCCGGTGGAGCCCGAGGTGTAGAGGATGAACAGCGGGTGCTCGGCATTGACCGGCACGGGCGCGCACTCGGTGCTCTGCCCGGCCAGCGCTTCGGTGAAGGTCTTGTCGCGGCCCTCGACGCGGTTCCACGCGGTGGGCGTGCGCTCGTACACGAGCACGGTCTTGAGCGTGTCGCAGCCGCCCAGCGCGATGCCGTCGTCCACGATGGCCTTCAGCGGCAGCTCCTTGCCGCCGCGCAGCTGGTAATTGGCGGTGATGACGGCCACGGCGCCCGCGTCGATGATGCGTTCCTGCAGCGCCTTGGCCGAGAAGCCGCCGAACACCACGCTGTGGGTGGCGCCGATGCGCGCGCAGGCCTGCATGGCGACCACGCCCTCGATGGTCATCGGCATGTAGATGATGACGCGGTCGCCCTTGCGGATGCCCTGCGCCTTGAGCGCGTTGGCGAACTGGCTCACGCGGGCCAGCAGTTCCTTGTAGGTGACGCGGGTGACGGCGCCGTCGTCGGCTTCGAAGACGATGGCGGTCTTGTTCTCGACGGGGGTGCCGATGTGCTTGTCCAGGCAGTTGGCGCTGGCGTTGAGTTCACCGTCGCCGAACCATTCGTAGAACGGCGCCTTCGATTCGTCCAGGGTGCGGGTGAAGGGCTTGGTCCACTGGAGGTTGTCCTTGGCCAGGCGGGTCCAGAAGCCTTCGAAGTCCTGTTCGGCTTCCTTGCACAGCGCCTCGTAGGCGGCCATGCCGGCAATGCGGGCGCCTTCGGTGGCGCGGGCGTCGGGCGGGAACACGCGGTTCTCGACCAGGACGGATTCAATGTTCTTCGATGCGCTGCTCATGCTCTTGTCTCCTGATTGAATGCGGCCGTAATGTCGGGGCACGCACTTACGGGCCACTGACGGGGTCGATGTTAGTTCGCAGGGTTATCACGAGTGCGTCACTGGGAGACCTCTAGAATCGCCCGACTTTTTACATCTGTCTTCTTACTTCATGTCCGCCCCCGATCCTTTCGACGCCCGGAACGCGCCCGTACCAGCACGCAGTTCCCCGCTGAAGCCACTGCCCCGGCTCATCTTCGCGAGCCGCTGGCTGCAGCTGCCGCTGTACCTGGGGCTGATCGTGGCGCAGGGGGTGTACGTGGTGCACTTCCTGGTCGAGCTGCTGCACCTGGTCGAAGCCGCCTTCGGCAACAAGGACGCGCTGCAGGCCCTGATCGCGAGCATCGGCTACAAGACCACCGCACCGGTCGGCGCGCTCAACGAGACGGTGATCATGCTGGTGGTGCTGGCGCTGATCGACGTGGTGATGATCTCCAACCTGCTGATCATGGTGATCGTGGGCGGCTACGAGACCTTCGTGAGCCGCATGGACCTCGAAGGCCACCAGGACCAGCCCGAGTGGCTGAGCCACGTGAACGCCTCGGTGCTCAAGGTGAAGCTGGCCACCGCCATCATCGGCATCAGCTCGATCCACCTGCTCAAGACCTTCATCAACGCGGACAACTACACCGACAAGGTGCTGATCGCGCAGACCGTGATCCACATCGCGTTCCTGTTCTCGGCCATGGCCATCGCCTACACCGACAAGCTGATGAACGAGGCGGCCGCCGCCAACGCCCACCACTAGGAAGGCGTGTCCCAGGCCGGCACTTCGGTGAAGCGCTCGGCCAGGAAATCGAGCAAGGTGCGCAGCGCAGACGGCATGTGCTTGCGTGAGGCGTACACCGCATACACCCCCAGCACCTGCGGCTCGTGATCGGGAAAGAGCGACACCAGCTCGCCCGATTGCAACAACCCCGACGTCAGATAGGTGGGCAGCATCGCGATGCCCGCCCCGGCCCGCGCCAGCGCCATCAGGCTGGCCGCGTCGTTGGTCGAGAGGTTGCCGGCCACGGCCACCGAGACCGGCAGGCCGTCGGCCTTGCGCGTGAAGTTCCACAGGCTGCGGCCGAAATACGAATGCGTGAGGCAGTTGCGCTGCGCCAGCTCTTCCACGCGCTGCGGCTGGCCGTGCGCCTTCAGGTAATCGGGTGTCGCGCAGACCACCGAGCGGCACACCGAGAGCCGGCGTGCGATGAGGTTCGGATCGATCTCGGACGACACGCGGATCGCAAGGTCGATGCGCTCGTCGACCAGGTTCACCGCGCGGTCGAGCAGCACCAGGTCGACCGCCACGCCCGGATAGCGCCGCACGTAGTCGGCCACCGCGCCGGCCAGCTGCGCCTGCGCGAACGAGGTGCTGGCGGTGATGCGCAACTGCCCGCTCGGCGCCTCGGCCGGGTGGCGCACCGCCGCCTGCATGTCGCCCGCGAGTTCGAGCACCTGGCGGCAGCGCGGCAGCAGCTCCTCGCCCGCCGCCGTGAGACTGAGGCGCCGCGTCGTGCGGTGCAGCAGGCGCGCGCCGGTCCATTGCTCCAGTTCGGCCACGTAGCGCGTGACCACCGGGCGCGACAGGTCGAGCTTGTCGGCCGCGGCTGAGAGGCTGCCCGCGTCCACCACGGTCACGAACACCCGCATTGCGTTCAATCGGTCCATTCGAACGATTTTAGGAATAAAGAAGCGCGGAATTCGAGGTATTTCTTTCGAAACCAGAAACCTAAGATGCGGTTCATCCCCTTCCCAACTTTTGACTGGAGTCCCTCATGAGCCACATCGCCATCCTCGGCGCCACCGGACGTGCCGGCGGCCGCCTTCTCGAAGAAGCGCTGCGCCGCGGCCACACCGTGACGGCCATTGCCCGCCATGCCAGCGCAAAGCTGGCCGGCCGTGCCAACGTCAAGACCGTCGATGTCGACGCGCTCGACGCCGCCGCCCTCGAAAAGGCCGTGGCCGGGCATGACGCCGTGTTCAGCGCCGCGCATTTCGCCACCGTGCCGCCCGCGGCCGTCATCGAGCCTGTGAAGCGCGCGGGCGTGAAGCGCCTGCTGGTGGTCGGCGGCGCCGGCAGCCTGTTCGCAGCGCCCGGCCTGAAGGTGATCGACACGCCGAACTTCCCCGATGCCTACCGCGCCGAAGCCACGGCCGGCGGCGTGTTCCTGGACGCGCTGCGCAACGAGAAGGACCTCGACTGGACCTTCCTGTCGCCCTCGGCCGAATTCGTCGAAGGCGAGCGCACCGGCAAGTTCCGCCTCGGCAAGGACGACCTGCTCGTGAGCGCCGAGGGCCGCAGCTGGATCTCCTTCGAGGACTACGCGATCGCGTTCATCGACGAACTCGAGAAGCCCGCACACTCGCGCCAGCGCTACACGATCGGCTACTGATCGATCGGCCGGCAACGAAAAAGGACCCTCGCGGGTCCTTTTTTCATTGGGGGTTGCGGAGCGGATCAGCGACCGGTCATGTTCTCCGGCACCACCCACTGGTCGAACTGCTCGGCCGTCAGGTGCCCCGACGCAATCGCCGCCTCACGCAGGCTCGTGCCTTCCTTGTGCGCCTTCTTCGCAATGTAGGCCGACTTGTCGTAGCCGATGTGCGTGTTCAGCGCCGTCACCAGCATCAGCGAGCGCTGCACCAGCTCCGTGATGCGTTCGCGGTTCGGCTCGATGCCCACGGCGCAGTGGTCGTTGAAGCTCACCATGCCGTCGGCCAGCAGGCGCACGCTCTGCAGGAAGTTGTGCGCCACCATCGGGCGGAACACGTTCAGCTCGAAGTTGCCCGAGGCGCCGCCGATGTTGATGGCGACATCGTTGCCGAACACCTGCGCGGCCAGCATCGTCACGGCCTCGCTCTGGGTCGGATTGACCTTGCCCGGCATGATCGACGAGCCGGGTTCGTTCTCGGGAATGCTCAGCTCGCCGATGCCGCTGCGCGGGCCGCTCGCGAGCCAGCGCACGTCATTGGCGATCTTGTTCATGCTGGCGGCGAGCGTCTTGAGCGCGCCGTGGGCATGCACCAGCGCGTCGACACTGGCCATGGCTTCGAACTTGTTCGGCGCGGTCACGAACGGCAGGTTCGTGAGCTTCGCGAGTTCGGCCGCGACCTGCTCCGCATAGCCCTTGGGTGCATTGAGCCCGGTGCCGACGGCCGTGCCGCCCAGCGCCAGTTCGCACAGGTGCGGCAGCGCGGCGCGCACGTGCGCCTCGCCGTGCGCCAGCTGCGCCACGTAGCCCGAGAACTCCTGGCCCAGCGTGAGCGGCGTGGCGTCCTGCAGGTGGGTGCGGCCGATCTTCACGATGTCGGCGAAGTCCTCGGCCTTCTTCGCCAGCGTGCCGCGCAGCTTGGCGATGGCGGGCAGCAGCTTGTGCGTGATGGCTTCCACGGCTGCCACGTGCATGGCGGTGGGGAACACGTCGTTGCTCGACTGGCTGCGGTTCACGTCGTCGTTCGGGTGCACTAGGCGCCCTTCCCCGCGCTCGCCGCCGAGCAGCTCGCTGGCGCGGTTGGCCAGCACCTCGTTGACGTTCATGTTGCTCTGCGTGCCCGAGCCGGTCTGCCAGACCACCAGCGGGAACTCGCCCGGGTGCTTGCCGGCGATAACCTCGTCAGCCGCGGCCACGATGGCGTTCGTCTTCGTCTCGTCCTGCAGGCCCAGCGCGTGGTTGACCACGGCCGATGCGCGTTTGACCTGGGCCAGCGCCTTGATGATCTCGCGCGGCTGCTGCTCGCCGGAGATGTCGAAGTTCTGTAGCGAGCGCTGCGTCTGTGCGCCCCACAGCTTGTCGGCCGGCACGTCGATCGGGCCGAAGGTGTCGCGCTCGGCACGGGTCTTGGGAGAAGTCGTCATGAGAAAATGGCTCCACAGTCTTGGATGGTTGCGCCCGCTCACCGGGCGCGGTGCCGAGTATGGTCTCAATAAGAATGGCTCGCATCTGACGAGGCCTTTCGCCCGGGTCCCACAGACACGATACGCCCGTGGGTTGACTCGCGTCATGCCAAAAAGTTATAATTAGCGGCTTCCGACGACCAACAAGTCATGTTGGTCACCCTTGCACTACTCGCGGATCAGCGAATCCCGTCGCGGTGCAAGGCCCTTCACGCCGGGCCCAGCCCGGCAAACCGGCCGGATCTTTTTTCCGGCCCCATTGCCACGTCACGCTCATCCAGGCGGCGCCCCTCGACCAGGCCCGTTGTCTGCGAATGAAGCATCCGGCGGGCACTGGCTTCGTCGCCAAGTCGTCTTCAGTGCCTGTCGGCAGCCCTCGGGGCTCGCCGGGCCATTGCATGCGCATGCGCAATCTTCATGCGCGCTGTCGGGCAGCTCCCTCATCGGGCTGATGGCGTGGCCGTTGCCGCCCTCCGGGGCGGTGCTGTGTCCACCCTTCACTCAAGGAGCCCCGGCATATGGCCAAAGGAATTCTCATCGACCATGTCTTCAAGGTGTTCGGCGACTCGCCCGAACAAGCCCTCGAGCTGGTCCGCCAAGGTTTTTCCAAGAAGGAAATCCTGGCGAAGACCGGCCAGTCGATCGGCGTGTTCGATGCCACCTTCGAGATCCAGGCCGGCGAGATCTTTGTGATCATGGGCCTGTCGGGCTCGGGCAAGTCGACGCTGGTGCGCCTGCTGAACCGGCTCATCGAGCCGACCGCCGGGCGCATCGTGATCGACGGCGCCGACATCAACGAGCACTCCGACAGCAAGCTGCGCGCGCTGCGCCGCAAGGACATCAGCATGGTGTTCCAGTCGTTCGCGCTCATGCCGCACATGACGGTGCGCGAGAACACCGCCTTCGGCCTGGAGCTGTCGGGCACGCGCAAGAAAGACCGCCTCGCACAGGCCGACCTCGCGCTCGCGCAGGTGGGCCTTTCGGGCTGGGGCGACAGCTACCCCGACGAGCTCTCGGGCGGCATGCAGCAGCGCGTGGGCCTGGCGCGCGCGCTGGCGTCCGACCCGTCGATCCTGCTGATGGACGAGGCCTTCTCTGCGCTCGACCCGATCATCCGCACCGAGATGCAGTCGGAGCTGCTGCGGCTGCAGCAGGTGCAGCGCCGCACCATCGTCTTCATCTCGCACGACCTGGACGAAGCCATGCGCATCGGCGACCGCATCGCGATCATGAAGGACGGCCACGTGATCCAGGTCGGCACGCCCGACGAGATCCTGCGCACCCCGGCCGACGACTACGTGCGCAGCTTCGTGCGCGGCGTGGACGCGGCGGCGGTGTTCAAGGCGGCCGACATCGCGCGCAAGTCGCTCACCGTGGTGTGCGAGCACCCCGAGCGCGGCGCGCGCGCGGCGCTCAAGCTGCTCGAAGACCAGGACCGCGACTTCGCCTACGTGACCAGCCCGACCAAGCGCTTCCTGGGCGTGGTCTCGGCCGACACGCTGCGCGGTGCGCTCGACGGGCATTCGGGCCCGCTCGGCTTGCAGCACGCCTTCCTCGAGGACCTGCCGCGCATCGACGCCGAAGCCCCCGTGGCCGGCCTGATCGGCCAGCTCGCGCAGGCGCCGTGCGCACTGCCGGTGGTGGCCGGCGACGGCCGCTTCTGCGGCGCGATCAGCAAGACGACGCTGCTGCGCTTCCTCGACCGCGACACGCCGCCGATCGAACCCGTCTCGCCGCATGCCGCGCCCGCACTCGCCGCCGAGCCGCACTGAATTCACGAAGGACCTTGAACGATGAACGACACCACATTGCCTTCCGACCTGAACGCGCCCCTGCTGGACACCCCCGTCCTGGACACGCCTGCCGCGCCCCCTGTTGCCCTCGACCCGTGGGAAGCGATCTCCGCCGCGCCTGACACCTCGGCCGCCAGCGCCTGGCTCGATGCCCCGGCGAACACCGCGCACGCCCTTGCCGGCCAAGCCGACACCGCCACCAACGGCTTCGCGCTGCACCGCCTGTGGGACGGCTCGCTGCCCGTCGAGGCCTGGATCAACCAGGGCCTCGGCTGGGTGGTGGAGCACTTCCGCCCCTTCTTCCAGACCGTGCGCCTGCCCATCGACAGCACGCTCAACTCGGTGCAAGGCCTGCTCACCGCCCTGCCTGCGCTGCCGATGATCGCGCTCATCGGCCTGCTCGCCTGGCAGTTCGCCGGCCGCGCGCTGGCCATCGGCACCGTCGTGTCGCTGATGCTGGTGACCGTGCTGGGCATCTGGCCCGAAGCCATGGTCACGCTGTCGCTGGTGCTGACCTCGCTGGTGTTCTGCATGGTCATCGGCCTGCCGCTGGGCGTGCTGCTGGCCAGCAGCGACCGGGCCCAGCGCGTGATGCGCCCGGTGCTCGACGCCATGCAGACCACGCCGGCCTTCGTCTACTTGGTGCCGGTGGTGATGCTGTTCGGCATCGGCAACGTGCCGGGCGTGATCGTGACCATCGTCTTCGCGCTCGCCCCGCTGGTGCGCCTGACCAACCTCGGCCTGCGCCAGGTGCGACCCGACCTCATCGAGGCCGCGCGCGCCTACGGCGCCTCGCCCTGGCAGATGCTCGTGAAGGTGAAGCTGCCACTGGCCATGCCCTCGATCATGGCGGGCATCAACCAGGCGCTGATGCTGTCGCTGTCGATGGTGGTGATCGCCTCGATGATCGCCGTGGGCGGCCTGGGCCAGATGGTGTTGCGCGGCATCGGCCGGCTCGACATGGGCCTGGCCACCGTCGGCGGCCTGGGCATCGTGCTGCTGGCGATCACGCTGGACCGCCTGACGCAGGCCATGGGCAAGTCGCGCCGCAGCGCCGGCCACCGCTGGTGGCACACCGGCCCGGCCGGCTTCGCGCTGCGCACGCTGCAGCGCCTCGTTGGCACGCCCTCGCGCGGCGAGCAGCACGCCAACGACGCCGTGCCCGCCCTTTCCACGCAAGCGCACTGACCGCCCCACAGGACATCCACGCATGAAGACCACCCGCCTCTTCCTTGCCCGCGGCCTCCTGGCGCTGGGCCTTATCGCCTTCGGTGCGACCGCACAGGCCGCCAACGACCTGCCCGGCCAGGGCGTCACCGTTCAGCCGCTGAAAAGCTCGCTCGCCGAGGAAGCCTTCCAGACGCTGCTGGTGATGCGCGCGCTCGAAAAGCTCGGCTACAAGGTCGAGCCGATGAAAGACCTGGAGCCCGCCACCGAGCACCTGGCCATTGCCAATGGCGACGCCACCTTCATGGCCAACCACTGGAGCCTGCTGCATGCCGACTTCTACAAGAACAGCGGCGGCGACGCCAGGCTATGGCGCCAAGGCACGTACTCCGACGGCGCGGTGCAGGGCTACCTGATCGACCGCAAGACCGCCGAGCAATACAACATCACCAACCTCGCGCAGCTGAAAGACCCCGCCATCGCCAAGCTGTTCGATGCCGACGGCGACGGCAAGGCCGACCTCACCGGCTGCAACCCCGGCTGGGGCTGCGAACTGGCCATCGAGAACCACCTGAACGCCTACCAGCTGCGCGACAGCGTGACCCACAAGCAGGGCAGCTACGCGGCGCTCATGGCCGACACCATCGCGCGCTTCAAGCAGGACAAGCCGATCCTCTACTACACCTGGACGCCCTACTGGGTCAGCGCCGTGCTGCGCCCGGGCGCCGACGTGGTCTGGCTGCAGGTGCCCTTCTCGCCCGCACAGGCCGGCGCGCAGGTCGACACCCGGTTGCCCAACGGCCGCAACTACGGCTTCCTGGCCAACGAGCAGCGCATCGTCGCCAACCGGGCCTTCATCGAGAAGAACCCCGCCGCCGGCCGCCTGTTCGAGGTGATGAAGCTGCCGATCGGCGACATCAACGCGCAGAACCTGCGCATGAGCGAAGGTGCGAACAGCATGCAGGACGTGACGCGCCACACCGACGGGTGGATTCGGGTGCACCAGGCGACGTTCGATGGGTGGATTGCGCAGGCGCGCGCCGCCGCCCGGTAACACGGCCTCCCCCCCGCGCCGGCGCCCTTTCGCCCGGCGCCGGCCTGCGGTATTGGTGGCTGAGATAATCGAGGGCGTTCCCCCTCCAAGAAGACTCCCCACCATGACGACCACGATCCAGCAGGCCGACCTGATCGAATCGATCAGCGCCGCGCTCCAGTACATCAGCTACTACCACCCCGCGGACTACATTGCCCACTTGGCCAAGGCCTACGAGCGCGAGCAGAGTCCCGCCGCCAAGGACGCCATTGCGCAGATCCTGACCAACAGCAAGATGAGCGCCACGGGCCACCGCCCGATCTGCCAGGACACCGGCATCGTCAACGTGTTCCTCAAGGTGGGCATGGACGTGCGCTGGGGCGGCTTCACCGGCTCGCTGGACGACGCCATCAACGAAGGCGTGCGCCGCGGCTACAACCACCCCGACAACACGCTGCGCGCCTCGGTCGTGGGCGACCCGCAGTTCGATCGCAAGAACACCAAGGACAACACGCCCGCGGTGATCTTCACCGAGATCGTGCCGGGCAACACCGTCGAAGTGACGGTGGCCGCCAAGGGCGGCGGCAGCGAGAACAAGAGCAAGCTGGTCATGCTGAACCCCGGCGACAGCGTGGTCGACTGGGTGCTCAAGACCGTGCCGACCATGGGCGCCGGCTGGTGCCCGCCCGGCATGCTGGGCATCGGCATCGGCGGCACGGCCGAGAAGGCCGCATTGATGGCCAAGGAAAGCCTGATGGACGACCTGGACATGCACGAGCTGCAGGCCAAGGCCGCCTCGGGCGCCGAGCTCAGCAAGGTCGAGGCGCTGCGCCTCGAACTGTTCGAGAAGGTCAATGCCCTGGGCATCGGCGCGCAGGGCCTGGGCGGCCTGGCCACCGTGCTCGACGTCAAGATCCAGATGTACCCCACGCACGCGGCCAGCAAGCCCGTGGCGATGATCCCCAACTGCGCGGCCACACGCCACGCGCACTTCGTGATGGACGGCAGCGGCCCGGTCTACCTCGATCCG
The DNA here is from genome assembly GCF_058800845.1 of Variovorax sp. GW822-FHT04E09. Lineage (NCBI taxonomy): Bacteria > Pseudomonadati > Pseudomonadota > Betaproteobacteria > Burkholderiales > Comamonadaceae > Variovorax > Variovorax sp. GW822-FHT04E09. The sequence continues at coordinate 163,870 of NZ_JBXAMR010000001.1, read as the reverse complement.
CCGTCGCTCGACCTGTGGCCCGACGTGAACTGGGCGCCCGACGAAAAGAAGAGCAAGCGCGTCAACCTCGACCAGCTCACGCCCGCCGAAGTGGCGAGCTGGAAGCCCGGCGACACGCTGCTGCTGAACGGCAAGATGCTCACCGGCCGAGACGCCGCGCACAAGCGCATCCAGGGCATGCTGGCCAAGGGTGAGAAGCTGCCGGTCGACTTCAAGAACCGCGTCATCTACTACGTCGGCCCGGTCGATCCGGTCGGCAACGAAGCCGTGGGCCCCGCCGGCCCGACCACCGCCACGCGCATGGACGGCTTCACCGAGATGATGCTGGCCGAAACGGGCCTGATCGCCATGATCGGCAAGGCCGAGCGCGGCCCGGTCGCCATCGAGGCGATCAAGAAGCACAAGAGCGCCTACCTCATGGCCGTGGGCGGCGCCGCCTACCTCGTGAGCAAGGCCATCAAGACCGCCAAGGTGGTGGGCTTCGAAGACCTGGGCATGGAAGCCATCTACGAATTCGACGTAGTCGACATGCCCGTGACGGTGGCGGTCGATGCCGGCGGCACCAGCGCGCACATCACCGGCCCGGCCGAATGGCAAAAGCGCATCGCCAGCGGCGAGTTCAAGACCATTCCGCTGGAAGTCGCTTGAACCCGGTCGGCGTGTTCGACAGCGGCGTCGGGGGGCTGAGCACGCTCGCCGCGCTGCAGGCCGAGCTGCCGACTGAACGCTTCGTCTACTTCGCCGACACCGCGAACGCGCCGTATGGCGAACGCGGCGACGCCTACGTCATCGCGCACTCGCGCCAGGTGGTCGAACACCTGCTGCGTGCGCACGACATCAAGGCGCTGGTGGTGGCCTGCAACACGGCCACCACGGCGGCGATCCACGTGCTGCGCGCCGAATTCCCCGCACTGCCCATCGTGGGCCTGGAGCCGGCGCTCAAGCCCGCCGTGGCAACGAGCCGCACGGGCCACATCGCGGTGCTGGCCACGCGCGGCACGCTGGCCAGCGCCCGCTACGCGGCCCTGCGCGAATCCTTCGGCGGCTCGGCCACCGTGCGGCCCGTGCCGTGCGACGGCCTCGTGAAGGCCATCGAAGGCTTCGACAACCCTGGCATCGCCGCGCTGTGCGCGCGCTACATGGCGCAGGCCGGCCCGTTCGGCGACGGCGCGGGCCAGGTCGACACCGTGGTGCTCGGCTGCACGCACTACCCCCTCGTGAAAGACGAGCTGCAGCGCCACGCACCGCCGACGCTGCGCTTCATCGACACCGGCGCACCGGTCGCGCAGCAGACGCGCCGCGTGCTGGCGTCACTCGGCCGGCTGGCCGACGACGGCAGCGAAGGCGGGTTGGTGCTCGAGAGCAGCGGCGACCTGGCGGTGCTCGAAGCCGCCGCGGCGCGCTGGCTGCCTGCACGCGCGCAAGGCGCTTCGGTGCCGGCGGCGAACGCGGCCTGACATCCACTCACCCGCCATGCGCGCCCTCTTCTTCCTGCGTCATGCACTGGTCCTGCTGGGCCTGGCCTCAGCCGCCGGCCTGGGCCACGCCGCCTGCGAAAGCGGGCTGGCCGAGCGCATGCACGCCAAGCTCTATCCGAAGCAGCCGCTCGACGAGCGGCTGGCCGCCTGCAAGGTCTGGCCGGCGTTTCCCGGCCGCAGCATCGTGGTGCTGCCCATGCCGCGCGAGACCACGGACAAGGGCGCCAAGGTCTTCGACCTCGCGCTGCTGCTGATCCAGCGGCCCGACAACGGCAACACCGACCGCGACACGGTGATCGGGCGGATCTTCCTGCCCGAGGCGCTCGACGAAGACGCCACCACCGCAATCCAGGAGATTCGCGTCGACACCTCGCGCTACGTGCTGTCGCCCGACACGCGCGCCTTCGGCCTGCGCGTGCGCTACCGCGGCAACAGCACGACCTCGGGCCCGCAAGCCAGCGAGACCGTGCGCCTGTACGTGCAGCGCGGCAACAAGCTGCAGCAGGTGCTGCAGGAGATCGAGCTCGATCACGACAACGGCGGCTGGGACGCCACCTGCACCGGCCACTTCGAGAAGCTGCGCACCATGCTGTCGGTCGCGCGCACCACGAGCAACGGCTTGGCCGACCTGCAGCTGTCGCGCACGCTGGTGCAAAGCCGCGCGCAGGAACAGGAAGACCAGGGTTGCGTCGAGAAGGCGCTGCCCGCGAAGTTCAGCACCGTGACGCTGCGCTATGACGGCGAGCGCTTCAAGGTGCCGAAGTCGCTGCAGCAGACGCCCTGAGGCGCCGGGGCGCCGCTATCGCGCAGCAGCCTTGTCGTGCAGCGCAGCCCTACGGCCGCGTTGCATGTCGATCGGCAGCAGCAGCAACAGCCCGCCGATGAACAGCACCGCGGTCGAGAGGATCGCGATGCGCTGGTTGCCGCCGGTGGCCCAGGTGATGGCGCCGAAGCTCAGCGGGCCGATGATGCTGGCCAGGCGCGTGGCAAAGGTCCAGAGGCCGAAGAATTCGGCCAGCTGCTGTGGCGGCGCGAGGTAACCCGTCATCGCGCGCCCGGCCGACTGGCTCGAGCCCATCGCCAGCCCCGCGATGGCGGCGGCCCACCAGAAGCCGCCCTTGGTCGTGACCCATGCGGCAATCACGCACACCGCGATCCACGCGAGCAGCGTCGCGGCCAGCGACACCTTGTGGCCGATGCGGTCCTGCACGTAGCCGAAGCCGAAGGCGCCGAGCGCGGCCGCGATGTTGAGCACGAAGATCAGCACCATCGTCTCGCTCGCGACGAAGCCGATCACCTGCTCGGCGTAGATCGCGGCCAGCGTGATTGCGACCGCCACGCCGCCCTGGTAGCAGACGGTACAGACCAGCAGCCACATGAAGTCGCGGTAGGCGCGCGCCTGCTGGAAGGTTGCGCGCAATTGCCGCCAGGCGCTGTCCTGGCCGCGGCGGGCCTGCGGCACGGCGCGTTCGGGCAGCAGCGCGAAGGTGACGCAGGCGGCCACGCCGTAGATCGCCGCCGTGATCAGCATGGTGACCGGCACGAAGTGCGCCGCCGGCAGCCCGCGCGCTTGCGACCACAGCACGTACGCCAGGCACAGCCCCAGCGCCAGCATGCCGCCGACATAGCCGAAGGCCCAGCCCCAGCCGCTCACCTTGCCCATGCCTTCGGCCGTCGCCAGCTCGGGCAGGAAGGCGCCGGTCAGCGACTCGCCGTAGGAATAGAACGCGTTGGAGACGATCACCAGCGCCACCGCGAGCGCAACGCCCATCGCGCCGCCCGCGAAGCCCGGCGTGAGCGCCAGAGCCGCCGTGGCGAGCACGCAGCCCGTGGTCGTCATGACCAGCACGCGCTTCTTGGCGGCACGCAGGTCGGCCCAGGCGCCGATGGCGGGCATCGTGAGCATCACGATGGCGTACGAGGTGCTGAGGGCCGCGGTCCATGCGAAGGTGGCCCATGGCGCGCCCTTGGCGATGCCGCCCACGAAGTAGGCGGCGAACACCGCCGTGATCACGACCGTGGTGTAGCCCGAGTTCGCGAAGTCGTACATCGCCCAGCCGAACACCTCGCGCTTGCGCACGCCGGGGCGCAACGCGGAGGCTGGGAACAGGGCCATGCGGCCTTGGGACCGGGCGGAGTGAAGGGTTAGTGCAGGTGGCGCGGACGACGGCCACCGCCGTGACCACCACCGCTGCCGCCGCCGGCCCCACCGGCACCGCGCGGACGCTTGCCGATTTCGAGCGAGTTCACGAGCGCGTCGAAACGGTCGCTGAAGAGGCGGTCGATTTCGGCAACCACGCCGCCCAACTCGGCACCGTCGAAGTGGCGTTCCATGAGGTTGACCACGTCTTCGACCAGCAGGTCGCGCTGCACCTGCATGATCGCGGCCGGGTTGGGGCCCACGAACAGCATCAGGAAGTCGTCGCGCGATTCTTCGTCGGGATCACCCTCTTCTTCGTCGAAATCGGTGTCGTAGAAGGTGACTTCGATCGCGGCGCCGCGCTCGGAGAGTTCGTTCAGGCCCATGCACATCTCGTCGAGCGCCTGGCGGAAGTCTTCGTCGCCCGGCACGGTCCAGCAGATCTGCAGCGTGTGGTCCTTCTGCTCGAAGCGGATGCCGGGTTCTTCTTCGTAGGTGCTGGTGGCACCGTCGGCCAGCGATTTGGCGCCTGCGTATTTCCAGAGCGGCCGCAGCGCCTCCTGGATCTGCTCGAAGCTCACGTCCGAGCGCAGCGGCACATCGCCATGCACATGGATCTCAAATGGAGCGTTGTAGCGAGGCATCAAATACTCCCTTGTAAATATGGTGGTACCCGGAACGGGGGTCGAACCCGTATGCCCCGATTAAGGAAGCGGCGGATTTTAAGTCCGATGTGTCTACCAATTTCACCATCCGGGCCTCGGGTTGAACATCGACGATAACCCAAATGAAACAAGCCCCGGCAACGTCGGTTGGCGGGGCTTGTGTATCGGAGCCGATCGGTCTTGACGAGAGGGTGGAGGCGCGACCCGGAGTCGAACCGGGCTAGACGGATTTGCAATCCGTTGCATAACCGCTTTGCTATCGCGCCACGCTGAATAACGAAATCGAACTGCGAAAAAAAGGGAAGCTGCTTGCTTCCCTTTTTCAAAACTGGAGCGGGAAAAGAGTCTCGAACTCTCGACCTCAACCTTGGCAAGGTTGCGCTCTACCAACTGAGCTATTCCCGCGTTTCGAGCCTCAAATTATATACCAGTTTTTTGAGGCTTCACAAGTTCTGCAATCAATCGATCAATGTTTGACCGAGCCTTCGACGGCCGGCGCACCGGCGCGCTGCTTGGCCAGTTCGGCCACCGCAGCAGCCGAAGCGGCCACCTCTTCGTCGGACAGCGGCTCGGGCATCTTCTCGAGCGCGATCTCGAGCACCTTGTCGATCCACTTCACCGGCACGATCTCGAGGCCGTTCTTCACGTTCTCGGGAATGTCCTGCAGGTCCTTGGCGTTCTCTTCGGGGATCAGCACGGTCTTGATGCCGCCGCGCAGGGCGGCCAGCAGCTTTTCCTTCAGGCCGCCGATGGCGGTGACTTCGCCGCGCAGCGTGATCTCGCCAGTCATCGCGACGTCGGCACGCACCGGGATGCCCGTGAGCGCCGACACGAAGGCCGTCGTCATCGCCGCACCTGCGCTCGGGCCGTCCTTGGGCGTGGCGCCGTCGGGCACGTGGATGTGGATGTCGCGCTTCTCGAACACCTCGTCCTTGATACCCAGGCGGCGCGAGCGGCTGCGCACCACGGTGCGCGCGGCCTCGACCGATTCCTTCATCACGTCGCCCAGCGAACCGGTGCGGCTGATCACGCCCTTGCCGGGCATGGTCACGGCCTCGATCGTCAGCAGGTCGCCGCCGACTTCGGTCCACGCAAGGCCGACCACCTGGCCGACCTGGTTCTGCTTCTCGGCCAGGCCGAAGCTGTACTTGCGCACGCCGAGGAACTCGTTGAGGTTCTCGCCGTCGACCGTGACCTTGGGCGTCAGTTGCTTGAGCAGCAGACCCTTCACCACCTTGCGGCAGATCTTGGACAGCTCGCGCTCGAGCGAACGCACGCCGGCTTCACGCGTGTAGTAGCGCACGATGTCGCGCACGGCGGCTTCGGTGACGGCCAGTTCGTCGTCCTTCACGCCGTTGTTCTTCATCTGCTTGGGCAGCAGGTACTTGATCGCGATGTTGGTCTTCTCGTCCTCGGTGTAGCCCGAGAGGCGGATGACTTCCATGCGGTCCAGCAGCGCCGGCGGGATGTTCATCGAGTTCGAGGTGGCGACGAACATGACGTCGCTCAGGTCGAAGTCGACTTCCACGTAGTGGTCGCCGAAGGTGTGGTTCTGCTCCGGGTCGAGCACTTCGAGCAGCGCGCTCGACGGATCGCCGCGAAAGTCCGTGCCCAGCTTGTCGATTTCGTCCAGCAGGAACAGCGGATTGCGCGTGCCGATCTTGCTCAGCCCCTGCAGCACCTTGCCCGGCAGCGCGCCGATGTAGGTGCGGCGGTGGCCGCGGATCTCGGCCTCGTCACGCATGCCGCCCAGCGCCATGCGGGTGTACTTGCGGCCGGTCGCCTTCGCGATCGACTGCCCCAGCGAGGTCTTGCCGACACCCGGTGGGCCCACGAGGCACAGGATGGGTGCCTTCACCTTGTCGACGCGTTGCTGCACCGCGAGGTATTCAAGGATGCGGTCCTTGACCTTCTCGAGGCCGTAATGGTCGGCATTGAGCACGGCCTCGGCATTGGCCAGGTCATGCTTGATCTTGGTCTTCTTGCTCCACGGCAGGCTGATGAGCACGTCGATGTAGTTGCGCACCACCGTGGCTTCGGCCGACATGGGCGACATGAGCTTGAGCTTCTTGAGCTCGCCCTCGGCCTTCTTCAGGCCTTCCTTGGACATCTTGGCGAGCTTGATCTTCTTCTCGATCTCCTCGATGTCCGCGCCCTCTTCGCCTTCGCCGAGCTCCTTCTGGATGGCCTTGACCTGCTCGTTGAGGTAGAAGTCGCGCTGGTTCTTCTCCATCTGGCGCTTCACGCGGCCGCGGATCTTCTTGTCGACATTCAGGATGTCGACTTCGCGCTCGAGCTGGCCGAACAGGTTTTCCAGGCGCGCCTTGACGTCGTCCAGGTCGAGCACGGCCTGCTTGTTGTCCAGCTTGAGCGGCAGGTGGGCGGCGATGGTGTCGGCCAGGCGGCCGGCATCGTCGATGCTCGAGATCGAAGTCAGGATCTCGGGCGGGATCTTCTTGTTCAGCTTGACGTACTGGTCGAACTGCTGCATCACCGCACGGCGCAGCGCCTCGACCTCGGTGCCCTTCTCGCCGCCTTCGGGCGCCTCGACGGGCGTCACGTTGGCCGAAAAATGGGTTTCACCGTCATCGATGCGGTTCACGCGCGCGCGCTGCTGGCCTTCGACCAGCACCTTCACGGTGCCGTCGGGCAGCTTGAGCATCTGCAGGATGGTCGAGACGCAGCCGACCTCGAACATGTCCTCGACCGAGGGCTCGTCCTTGGCGGCGGCCTTCTGGGCCACCAGCATGATGCGGCGCTCGGCCTCCATCGCCAGCTCGAGCGCCTTGATGCTCTTCGGGCGACCCACGAAGAGCGGGATCACCATGTGGGGAAACACCACGACGTCCCGCAGCGGCAGCAGCGGCAGGTCGAGGGCTTCGGGGGGCAATGGGGTATGACCAGACATGAGCGTCCTTGTCCTTTAGGCCTTTTTCGCCGTTTCGCGGTACACGAGCAGCGGGGGCTTGTTTTCGTCGATGGTCGATTCCTCGACCACCACCTTGTCGACATTGGTCGCGTTCGGCAATTCGAACATGGTGTCGATCAGCGACTGTTCAAGGATCGAGCGCAGGCCGCGCGCACCGGTCTTGCGGGCCAGCGCCTTGCGGGCGATCGCCTTGAGCGCCGCGGGACGGATTTCAAGGTCCACGCCCTCCATCTGCAGCAGCTTGGTGAACTGCTTCACCACCGCATTCTTGGGCTCGGTCAGGATCTGCACCAGCGCGTCTTCGCTCAGCTCGGCCAGCGAGGCGACCACGGGCATGCGGCCCACGAGTTCGGGGATCAGGCCGAACTTGATCAGGTCTTCGGGCTCGACTTCGCGGAACACCTCGGTGATGCTGCGCTGGGCCTTGCTCTTCACTGCGGCGCCGAAGCCGATACCCGAGGCCTCGGTGCGGTTTTCGATGACCTTCTCCAGGCCCGCAAAGGCGCCGCCGCAGATGAACAGGATGTTGGTCGTGTCGATCTGCAGGAAGTCCTGGTTCGGGTGCTTGCGCCCGCCCTGGGGCGGCACGCTGGCCATGGTGCCTTCGATGAGCTTCAGCAATGCCTGCTGCACGCCCTCGCCCGACACGTCGCGGGTGATCGAGGGGTTGTCGGACTTGCGCGAGATCTTGTCGATTTCGTCGATGTAGACGATGCCGCGCTGGGCACGCTCGACCTCGTAGTTGCAGCTTTGCAGCAGCTTCTGGATGATGTTCTCGACGTCCTCGCCCACATAACCGGCCTCGGTCAGCGTGGTGGCGTCGGCCATCACGAAGGGCACGTCGAGCATGCGCGCGAGCGTTTGCGCCAGCAGCGTCTTGCCCGAGCCCGTGGGGCCGATCAAGAGGATGTTGCTCTTGCTGAGCTCGACCTCGTCGCCCTTGGTGTTCTTTTCCTTGTGACGCAGGCGCTTGTAGTGGTTGTAGACCGCCACCGACAGCATGCGCTTGGCCGGCTCCTGGCCGATCACGTAGTTGTCGAGGTTGGTCTTGATCTCCAGCGGCGTGGGCAGGTCGCTGCGCGCGTCGCGCGCTTCCTCACCGGCCGGCAGCTCGTCACGGATGATCTCGTTGCACAGGTCGATGCATTCGTCGCAGATGAAGACCGAAGGGCCCGCGATCAGCTTCTTGACCTCATGCTGGCTCTTGCCGCAGAACGAGCAATAAAGCGTTTTTTCGCTGGAGGTGCCTTTTTTTTCGGCCATGGACTTTTGCCTCGTGACAGGGTATGGACAATGATAACTAAACAAAAACGGCGTTTCCCGTGTGGGAAACGCCGTTTTTGCCATTCTGGCGCCCGCGGCGCCGGGCGGCTTTAACCGCGCTGGGAGACGACCTGGTCGACTAGGCCGTAATCCTTGGCCTCGTCGGCAGTCAGGAAATAGTCGCGCTCGGTGTCCGACTTGACCTTTTCCAGCGGCTGGCCGGTGCGTTCGGCCAGGATGCGGTTCATCTGGTCCTTGGTGCGCAGGATGTCGCGCGCATGGATCTCGATGTCGGTGGCCTGGCCGCGTGCGCCGCCGAGCACCTGGTGGATCATGATCTTCGAGTTGGGCAGCGAGAAACGCTTGCCCTTCTCGCCGGCCGCCAGCAGGAAGGCGCCCATGCTGGCCGCAAAGCCCAGGCACATGGTCGACACCGACGGCTTGATGAACTGCATGGTGTCGTAGATCGCCATGCCGGCGCTCACGCTGCCGCCCGGGGAGTTGATGTAGAACGAAATGTCCTTGTCCGGGTTCTCGCTCTCGAGGAACAGCAGCTGGGCCACCACGAGGTTGGCGGTCTGGTCGTTGACCTCGCCCACCAGGAAGATGATGCGTTCCTTGAGGAGACGCGAGTAGATGTCATACGACCGCTCGCCGCGGCCCGACTGCTCGACGACCATCGGGATCATGCCGAGGCCTTGAATTTCCTGTGCGCTCATGAATTTGCTCTCCGGAAAATGGATTCGTTCGCTCTGATTGAACTGTACGCCTGAGTGAAATGGGGCTCGTGCCGCAAAGCACAAGCCCCATCGGCGTTGCTGCATGCAGCGACGGAAACCAGCTTACTGCTGCTGTGCCATCAGTTCGTCGAACGACACCGACTTTTCGTTGACCTTGGCCCTGCCCAGCACGAAGTCGGTCACGTTGTTCTCGATGACCACGGCCTCGACTTCCGCCAGGCGGTTGTTGTCGCTGAAGTACCAGCGAACGACGTCTTGCGGCTTCTCGTAGCTGGCGGCCAGCTCGTCGATGTGGGCCTTGATCTGCTCGGGCTTGGCTTGCAGGTTGTTGGCACGCACCAGCTCGGCCACGACCAGGCCCAGGCGCACGCGGCGCTCGGCTTGCGGGCGGAACACTTCCTCGGGGATCGGGGCCTTGTCGGCGTCCTTGATGCCGCGCTGCTTGAGCTCGGCGCGGGCGCCTTCGATCATGCGGGCGACTTCCGACTGCACGCTGGCGTTCGGCAGGTCGAGTTCGGCGTTGGCCACCAGGGCGTCCATCACGGCGTTCTTGTTGCGGGCCAGCAGGCGGAACTTCACTTCGCGCTCGAGGTTGCGCTTGATGTCGGCGCGCAGGCCTTCCACGGTGGCTTCGGCGATGCCGAGCGACTTGGCCAGCTGCTCGTTGACTTCGGGCAGGTGCGAAGCTTCGATCTTCTTCACGGTGACCATGAAGTCGGCTTGCTTGCCGGCCACGTCCTTGCCGTGGTAATCGGCCGGGAACGACAGCGGGAAGGTGCGGCTGTCGCCGGACTTCATGCCGCGCACGGCGTCTTCGAATTCCTTGAGCATCTGGCCTTCGCCGACGACGAACTGGAAGTCTTCGGCCTTGCCGCCCTGGAAGGGTTCGCCGTCGATCTTGCCTTCGAAGTCGACCGTCACGCGGTCGTTGTCTTCGGCCACGGCGTCCTGGGCGCGCTGGGCGAAGGTACGGCGCTGCTTGCGCAGGATGTCCAGGGTCTTGTCGATGGCTTCGTCGCCGACTTCGGCCGACAGCTTCTCGACTTCAGCGCCCGACAGGTCGTTGATCTTGACTTCGGGGAACACTTCGAAGACCGCGTCGAAGGCGAGCTGGCCTTCGGGCGACTCTTCCTTCTCGGTGATGCGGGGCTGGCCGGCAACGCGCAGCTTGGCTTCGTTCGCGGCTTGCGAGAAAGCCTCGCCGACCTTGTCGTTCATGACTTCGTAGTGCACCGAGTACCCGTAGCGCTGGGCCACGACGTTCATCGGCACCTTGCCGGGACGGAAGCCGTCCATCTTGACGGTGCGCGCGAGCTTCTTGAGGCGCGAATCGACTTCGTTCTGGATGGTGCCGACCGGCAGGGTCAGCGTGATCTTGCGTTCGAGCTTCTCGAGAGTTTCAACGTTCACGGTCATGGTGTCTTCCTTGTGAGGGGTGTGGCTGGTGCGCGGGGCCGGACTCGAACCGGCACGTTCTTGCGAACGTCAGGACCTAAACCTGGTGCGTCTACCAATTTCGCCACCCGCGCGATGCCAAATTTCAGGTGAATGCAAAGGCGGACGGCCTCGGCGCTGCGGAAAACCGCTGGCCCAAGACCGTCCGCCTGAAATCGGTCAACCGCGCATTTTAAACGCAAGAATGGGGGGCTTCCGGCTTCCCCTTTGGGGGATTTCACCCACTCTCGCGCAAGGGATACGGGCCGCGCGAAAACGGCCCGTGAAAAGCGCCTTTTCAGGCGGCAGCGGTTTGCGGCTCCCGCTTGATGCGGAAGGCCGCGGCATACATGGCCGGCAGCGCCAGCAGCGTCAGCACGGTGGCCACGATCAGCCCGCCCATGATGGCCACGGCCATCGGGCCCCAGAACACGCTGCGCGACAGCGGGATCATCGCCAGCACCGCCGCCGCGGCGGTGAGCACGATGGGGCGCAGGCGCCGCACCGCCGACTCGACGATCGCGTCCCAGGCCGGCACGCCGGCGGCGCGGTCGAGCTCGATCTGGTCGATCAGGATCACGGCGTTGCGCTGGATCATGCCCATCAGTGCGATCACGCCGAGCAGCGCCACGAAGCCGAAAGGCCGGTTCAGCAGCAGCAGCGCGGCAGCCACGCCGGCGATGCCCATCGGGCCGGTGATGAACACCAGCAGCGAGCGGCTGAAGCTGTGCAGCTGCAGCATCAGCAGCGTGAACACCAGGAACAGCATGATCGGCACGCCCGCCACGATCGAGGCCGAGCCCTTGGAGCTTTCCTCCACGGCGCCGGCCACCTCGATGCGGTAGCCGCCCTGCCCGGCCGCATGCCAGCCGGCTTCCAGCTCGCGCAGTTTCGGCAGCAGCTGCTCGGTCACGGTGGCGCCCTGCAGGCCTTCCACCACGTCGCCCTGCACGGTGATGGCGTAGTCGCGGTTCTCGCGCCACATCACGCCGGGCTCCCAGGTGAACACCGGCCGGGCGATCTGCGTGAGCGGGATCGAACGGCCCGTGGTCGTCGGGATGTAGGCGTTGCCGATGTCCGAGATGGCCTCGCGTTCGTCGGCCGACTGGCGCAGCACGATGTCGATCAGCAAATCGTTCTCGCGGTACTGGCCGACCGTGGTGCCGCTGAACATGGTGCGCGAAGCCTGGGCGATGGCCTGGCTGGTCACGCCGAGCGCACGCGCCTTGGCCTGGTCGATCTCCAGGCGGATCACCTTGACCGACTCGTTCCAGTTGTCGTTCACGCCGCGCATGTTGGGGCTCTCGCGCAGCACGGCCTTCACCTCGTCGGCACGGGCGCGCAGCTGGGCGGGCTCGGTGCCGATCACGCGGAACTGCACCGGGTACGGCACCGGCGGGCCGTTGGGCAGCAGCTTGACGCGGCCGCGCACCTCGGGGAATTCCTCGGCCAGCAAGGCGGGCAGGCGCAGGCGCAACGTTTCGCGCACCTTCAGGTCCTTGGCCAGCACGATGAGCTGCGACACGTTGGTCTGCGGAAACACCTGGTCCAGCGGCAGGTAGAAGCGCGGCACGCCGGAGCCGATCCAGGTGCTGACGGTCTTCACGCCCTCTTCCTTCATCACGCGCTGCTCGACGCGCTTGGCCACCTCTTCGTTGGCGGCGAACGAGGTGCCTTCGGGGAACCAGATGTCCACCATGATCTCGGGCCGGCTCGAATCGGGGAAGAACTGCTGCTGCACCTTGCCCATGCCGACGATGCCCAGCGCAAAGATCAGCACGGTGGCGCCGATGGTCAGCCAGCGGTGCTGCACGCACCAGTTCACCGCGCGGCGGAAGCTGTTGTAGAACGGCGTGTCGAACAGCTCGTGCGGCGGCGCGTCAGGGTCGTGCGGCTTCACCTTGAGCAGCAGCGTGCCCAGGTACGGCACGAAGTACACCGACACGATCCACGACAGCACCAGCGCGATCACCGTCACCGCGAAGATTGCGAAGGTGTATTCGCCCGTCACCGACTTGGCGATGCCGATCGGCAGGAAGCCCGCCGCCGTGATGAGCGTGCCCGTGAGCATCGGCTTGGCCGTGACGTCGTAGGCGAAGGTGGCGGCGCGGACCTTGTCGTAGCCCTCTTCCATCTTCCGCACCATCATCTCCACGGCAATGATCGCGTCGTCCACCAGGAGGCCGAGCGCGATGATCAGCGACCCCAGCGATATCTTGTGCAGCCCGATGCCGAAGTAGTTCATGGCCAGGAAGGTCACGGCCAGCACCAGCGGGATGGTGATGGCCACCACCAGCCCCGGGCGCATGTCGATGTACCAGCCGAAACGCCCGCCCTTGTGCAGGCCGAGCGCGATGATGCTCACGGCCAGCACGATGGCCACGGCCTCGATGAGCACGCCGACGAATTCGTTGACCGAGCTGGCCACCGACACCGGCTGGTCCTGCACCTGCGCCAGCTTCACGCCGGCCGGCAGGCGCTGGTCGATGGTGGCGGTGGTGGCCTTGAGCGCCTTGCCCAGCGCGATGATGTCGCCGCCCTTGGCCATCGACACACCGAGCGCAATCACTTCCTTGCCCTGGTGGTGCACCTTGACGGCCGGCGGATCGACGTAGCCGCGGCGGATCTCGGCGATGTCGCCGAGCTTGATCTGGTTGCCCGAGCTGCCGCGGATCGGCATCTCGCGCAGCTGCTCGACGCTGGTGAACTGGCCGCCCACGCGCACCTGCACCACGTCCAGCGGCGACTGGATCGTGCCGGCGCTTTCGACCGCGTTCTGCGAGCCGAGCTGGGCCAGCACGGCGTTGAAGTCGAGCCCCAGCTGGGCCAGGCGCTTCTGCGAGATCTCGATGAAAACCTTCTCATCCTGCACGCCGAACTGGTCGACCTTGGCCACGTCCTTCACGCGCAGCAGCTGCTGGCGCACGTCGTCGGCCAGCGTCTTGAGCTCGGCGTAGCTGAAGCCTTCGCTTTCCAGCGCGTAGATCACGCCGTAGACGTCGCCGAAGTCGTCATTGAAGAACGGCCCCTGCACACCCGCGGGCAAGGTGCCGCGCATGTCGCCGATCTTCTTGCGCACCGTGTACCAGACGTTGGCCACCTCGGCGGCCTTCGACGAATCCTTGATCTGGAAAATGATCTGCGACTCGCCGGGCTTGGAGTAGCTGCGGATCTTGTCGGCGTACGGCGCTTCCTGCAGCGTGCGCTCCAGCTTGTCGGTGACCTGCTCGGCCACCTGTTGCGCGGTGGCGCCGGGCCAGTAGGTACGCACGACCATGGCACGGAAGGTGAACGGCGGGTCTTCGTCCTGGCCGAGCTGGAAGTACGCGAACGCGCCCAGCACCATCAGCACCACCATCAGGTAGCGCGTGAGGGGCGCGTGGTCCAGCGCCCATTTGGAAAGGTTGAAGCCGGGCGACTTGTACTCAGACTCAGGCGCCGGGGTTGTCGCGGGGGTCGCTGGGCCTTCCGTCATTTGGCGGCACCCGTTGCGATCTCCTTCTTCGTCGCGGCCACGGCCTCGACAGCCTGCTGCTTCGCCTGCGCCTGCTGCTGGCCATTGGCGGCGGCCGCCATGGCCTCCTTCGACTGGTAGATGGTGACCTTCTGCCCCGGCGACAGCACGTGCACGCCCGCGGCCACGACCATCATCCCGGTCGCCAGGCCCGAACCGATCACCGCTTCATTGCCGTCGGCCGTGACCACCTGCACCGGCTGCGAGCGCACGGTCATGCTGTCCTTGTCGAGCACCCAGACTGCGGAGCCCTTGCCTTCCTGGCGCAGTGCGCTGGTCGGCAGCTTGATCACCGCGACGTCGGTGCGGGCCAGGGCCTGTGGCCTGGCATAGACGGTGGCACCGAGCGCCGGCGAGGTCGCGGCGTCGATCGACACCTTGACCGAGTAGGTGCGCGTGACCGCGTCGGCACTGGCCGCCACCTCGCGCACCAGGCCCTGCAGCACCTCGCCGCCGGACCAGCCGCGCACCGCGACCGGCGAGCCGGGCTTGATCAGCGCGGCGCGATCTTCAGGCACCGCGAACACCACGTCGCGCGCGCCGTCCTGGGCGATGCGCACGACCGGCGTGCCGGCCTGCACCACCTGGCCCGGCTCGGCCTCGATGGCCGTGATGATGCCTGCCACGTCGGCCACCAGCGTCGTGTAGCTGGCCTGGTTGCCTTGCGAGGCCAGTTGCGCCTGCGCCTGCTCGAGCTGGGCCTGGGCGGCCTTCCAGGTGGTTTCGCGGCGTTCCAGTTCGGCGCCGCTGATGAAGTTCTGCGATCGCAGTTCGGTGTAGCGCTTCAGGTCGGCGGCTGCGAGGTCGCGGTTGGTCAGCGCGGCGGCCTGCTGGGCACGGGCGGCCTCGGCGGCCAGGCGGTAGTCCTGCGGATCGAGCTGGGCCAGCACCTGGCCGGCCTGCACGTGCTGGCCGAGCTCGGCCTGGCGGCGGATGATCTTGCCCGCCACCCGGAAGCCCAGGCGCGATTCGACCCGGGCCCGCACCTCGGCCGAGAACTCGGGCTGGGCGTCGTAGTCGCTGGTGCCGACGGTCACGAACTTGACCGCCCTCACGGGCTCCTGGGCGGGCGGTTTCGGCGAACAGCCGGCCAGAAAGATGGCGGGAAGCAGCAGCCAGGCGGCGCTGCGGGCACGGAGTGAGGCGGCGGAGGCGGTCATGAGACACCCAAGAAGAGAGGAACCGGGTCATTAATGACCCACCGGTTAGTAATCTAGGGTAAACGTTAAACAGTGTCAATGACCCGCCGGTCAGTTGACCATGTTGGCGCCAGGGCCTGTTCACCCTATTTCTGGCGTCGCGTTGGCCGGCAAAGGGGCTGGCTGCAAGGCGCCCGTGCGCAGCAAGGCTCATGCCTTGCAAGTGCGGGCAACGCCGCAGACGGCCCCTTTGCCGGCCAACCCGGAGGGAAGGTCTGCCAGGGCGGGCCACTCAGCGTTGCGCTCCTTGCGTGCGCGCATGCACACGCGGCGTCACGCGCCTTGATTGGCCCGCCCTGGCAGACCTTCGCGACGCCAGAAATAGGGTGAACAGGCCCTAGGTTCTCTGCCCCATCTCCACCAACCGGTTGTCGGGAAGCTCGAAGTAATCGGATGCCCGGCCCGCGTTGCGCTGCAGCCAGCCGAACAGCACCCGTCGCACCGGGTTCATGCCCGGCAGGTTCTCCTCGCCCACCGAGGCGCGGGAGACGAAGTACGAGGTCTTCATCGAGTCGATGGCCAGGGTCTTCTGGTAGGCCAGGATGCGGATGAACTCGGGCACGTCGGCCCGCTCCATGAAGCCGTGGCGCGCGGTGACCACCCAGATGCCGTCCATCAGCTGCTCGGCCTCGATGCGCAGGCGTGCGTCCACGCGCGGCGTGTCGCACGAGAGCACGCGCAGCACGATCACCTGCTCGTGCAGCACCTGGTTGTGCTTGAGGTTGTGCAGCAACGCGTGCGGCACCGCCGTGGCGTCGGGGTTCAGGAACACGGCCGTGCCGCTCACCCGGTGCGGCATGTTCAGCGCCAGCGAATCGACGAAGGGGCGCAGCGGCAGGCTGTCGGCCGCCGCCGCCTCCAGGCCCAGGCGCCGGCCCTTGGCCCAGGTGGTGAACAGCACCATCACCCCGGCCGCCACCGCCAGCGTGAGCCAGCCGCCCTCGGCCACCTTCAGGCTGTTGGACACCACGAAGGTCAGGTCGACCGCCGCGAAGGCCGCCACGCCGACCGCCACCGCCACCTTGTTCCAGCGCCACAGGCCCCAGGCCACGATGCCGGCCAGCAATGTGGTCGTCACCATCGTGATCGACACCGCGATGCCATACGCCGCCGACAGCGCGCCCGAACTGCGGAAGCCCAGCACCAGCAGCAGCACGCCGACCATCAACAACCAGTTGACCGCGGGCACGTAGATCTGCCCGATGGCCGTGCCCGAGGTCTGCACCACGCGCATGCGCGGCAGGTAGCCCATGCGCATCGCCTGCGCGGTGAGCGAGAAGGCGCCCGAGATCACCGCCTGCGACGCGATCACCGTGGCCATGGCGGCCAGTACCACCATCGGCAGCACGCCCCACGAGGGAAAGAGCCGGAAGAACGGGTTGTCGATGGCCGCCGGGTTCGCCAGCACCAGCGCGCCCTGTCCGAAGTAGTTGAGCACCAGCCCCGGCAGCGCGATGAAGAGCCACGCGAGACGGATCGGCCTGGCGCCGAAGTGCCCCATGTCGGCATACAGCGCCTCGCCGCCCGTGAACGCCAGGAACACCGCGCCCAGCACGGCCAGCGATTGCGCCCGGTGCACCACCAGGAAGCCCACCGCCCGGCGCGGGTCGAGCGCCGCCAGCACCTGCGGTTGCTGCAGCACCTGCCACAGCCCTGCCACGCCCAGCACCAGGAACCACAGCAGCATCACCGGCCCGAAGATCTTGCCGACCACGCCCGTGCCCTTCTTCTGCACCATGAACAGCCCGACGAGGATGGCCAGCGTGATCGGGATCACCACGCGCTGCAGCACCGGCGCCTGCACCTCCAGGCCCTCGACCGCCGACAGCACCGAGATCGCCGGCGTGATGAGGCTGTCGCCATAGAACATGGCCGCGCCCACCAGGCCCAGAACCCCGATCCCGCGCCACACCCAGGGCCGGGTCTTCGGGCCGGAAACGGCGTTGCGCGCCAGCGCCTGCAGCGCCAGGATGCCGCCCTCGCCGTCGTGGTCGGCGCGCAGCACGAACACCACGTACTTGAGCGTCACCACGAACATCAGGCCCCAGAAGATCAGCGACAGCAGGCCCAGCACCGCGTCGGGCGAGAACGGCACGCCGTGCTCGGGGTTCATCGTTTCCTTGAAGGCGTACAACGGCGAGGTGCCGATGTCGCCGAAGACGACGCCCAGCGCCGCGATCATCAAACCGGGCCCGGCCGCGTGTGCCGTGTCGCCCGAAGCGGGAAGCGAAGTCCCGGAAGCCGCGGCAGTTGCTTTCATCGTCATGGGCGAAAGAGAGATGGAAAGTGGCGACGCCACGAGCATAGTGCCCGGACATGACGTCGCCGACAATCGTGGCGTGTCCGCCACTCCTCCTGCCAATCCTCGTCATGCCGCCGCGCCGGCCCATTACGAAAACTTCCCCGTGGCCTCCTGGCTGTGCCCGCCGCACCTGCGCCCGCCCATCGCCGCGATCTACCACTTCGCGCGCACCGCCGACGACATCGCCGACGAGGGCGACGCCTCGCCCGATGCGCGCCTGGCCGAGCTGCGCGCCTACCGCGAGGAACTGGCCGCCGCCGCGCGCGGCGACGCGCTGCCCGACTCGCGCTGGCCCCACGTGTTCGGCCCGCTGGCCTGGGCCATCACCGAGTACCGCCTGCCCGAAGACCTGCTCGCCGACCTGCTCAGCGCTTTCATGCAGGACATCGAGAAGACCCGCGACCGCGGCACCTACGCCGACCGCGCCGAGCTGCTCGACTACTGCCGCCGCTCCGCCAACCCGGTCGGCCGGCTGCTGCTGCACCTGTACGGCGTGACCGATGCGCAGGCGCTGGCCCAGAGCGACGCCATCTGCAGCGCGCTGCAGCTCATCAACTTCTGGCAGGACCCGAGCGTCGACCTGCCGCGCGGGCGCTTCTACTTTCCGCGCACCGACTGCGCGCGGCGCGGCCTGACCTCGGAGCATTTCAAAGTCTTCGCGCCGCTGTCTTCCGCGCCGCCGCCGCAGGAAGCTATCAATCTGATAGCAGTGGTGGCCTTCTGGGCGCGCGAGCTCATGACCGAGGGCGCCCCGCTCGTGCACCGCCTGCCGGGCCGCGTGGGCTGGGAGCTGCGCCTGGTCGTGCAGGGCGGCCTGCGCATCCTGGACAAGATCGAGGACCTGGGCTTCGACACCTTCACGCAGCGCCCCACCGTCGGCAAGGCCGACGCACCCGTGCTGCTCTGGAAGGCATGGCGGATGCGGAGACAATCACGGCCCATGAAAGCAGCGCCTCCCCGATGAATCCCGAGCAATACGTGCAAGACAAGGCCGCCGCTTCGGGCAGCAGTTTCTATTACGCCTTCCTGTTCCTGCCCAAGCCGCGGCGCGCCGCGATCACGGCTTTTTATGCCTTCTGCCGCGAGGTCGACGACGTGGTCGACGAGGTTTCCGACCCCGGCGTGGCCGCCACCAAGCTCGCCTGGTGGCGCACCGAAGTCGCCCAGGCCTTCGCCGGCACGCCGCGCCACCCGGTCATGCAGGCGCTCATGCCGCATGCCGCCACCTACGGCATCGAGGCGCGCCAACTCAACGAAGTGATCGACGGCTGCCAGATGGACCTGGACCAGACCCGCTACCTCGACTTTCCCGGCCTCGCGCGCTACTGCCACCTGGTGGCCGGCGTGGTCGGCGAAGTCGCGGCGCGCATCTTCGGCCAGACCGATCCGCAGACCACCGCCTACGCCCACAAGCTCGGCCTGGCGCTGCAGCTCACCAACATCCTGCGCGACGTCGGCGAAGACGCGCTGCGCGGTCGCATCTACCTGCCGGTCAACGAGCTGCAGCAGTTCGACGTGAAGGCGCACGAAATTCTCAACCGCGTGCACTCCGACCGTTTTGTCGCGCTCATGAAGTTCCAGGCCCAGCGCGCCCACGCCGCCTACGACGAGGCGCTGGCCCTGCTGCCGCTGGCCGACCGCCGCACCCAGAAGCCCGGCCTGATGATGGCCAGCATCTACCGCACGCTGCTGCGCGAGATCGAGCGTGACGACTTCCAGGTGCTCAACCAGCGCATCAGCCTGACGCCCGTGCGCAAGTTCTGGCTGGCCTGGAAAGTCCAGGCGCTGGGCCGGATATGACGCCCCACCCTTCGTGCCCATGAGGCTCGCCGTCATCGGCGCCGGCTGGGCCGGCCTGGCCTGCGCCGTCGAGGCCACGCGCCTCGGCCACGCCGTCACCCTGTTCGAGGCCGCGCCGATGGCCGGCGGGCGGGCGCGGCGGGTCGATCACATGCACGGCATGGCGCTCGACAACGGCCAGCACATCCTGATCGGCGCCTACACCGCCACGCTGGCGCTCGTGCGCGACGTGGGGGTCGATGTCGACACCGCCTTGCAGCGCCTGCCGCTGTCGCTGCGCTTTGCCGACGGCGGCGGGTTGCAGCTGCCCGCGGGCCGGCCGCCGCCGCTCGACCTGCTCATCGGCATCTTCACCGCGCGCGGCTGGAGATGGCGCGACAAGGCCGCGCTGCTGGTCACCGCCGTGCGCTGGCGCCTCGCGGGCTTTCGCTGCGCGCCCGGCACCAGCGTCGCCACGCTGTGCGCCGGCCTCACGCCGCGCGTGATGCACGAACTCATCGAGCCGCTGTGCGTCTCGGCGCTCAACACGCCCGTGCCGCAATCGAGCGGCCAGGTGTTCCTGCGCGTGCTGCACGACGCGCTGTTCAGCGGGCGCGGCGGTGCCGACCTGCTGCTGCCGCGCGTGGACCTCGGCGCCCTGCTGCCCGATGCCGCACTGGCCTGGCTCGCCCGGCACGACGCGACCGCACGCATCGGGCACCGCGTGCGCGCCATCGCGCCCGAGGGCGACCGGTGGCGCGTCGATGACGAGGTCTTCGACCAGGCCGTGCTGGCCTGCGCGCCCTGGGACGCGGCGCGCCTCGTGCGTGCCACCGGCCTGCCGGCCGCATCGCGCTGGTGCAACGTCACCGAATCGCTGCGCTTCGAGGCGATTGCCACGGTCTACGTGCGCGGCGCGGCGCCGCTGGCCGAGCCGATGCTTGCGCTGCGCAGCCAGCCGGGCAGCGCGCCGGCCCAGTTCGTGTTCGACCGCGGCCAGCTCGGCGGGCCGGCCGGCGTGCTCGCCTTCGTCGTGAGCGCCAACGAAACGCCCCGCGAGACGCTCGAGAAACAGGTGCTCGCGCAAGCCGGCGCGCAGCTCGGGCAGCCCGGCCTCACGCCGATCCAGACCGTGGTCGAAAAGCGCGCCACCTTCGCCTGCACGCCCGGCCTGGCCCGCCCGCCGGCCGCCATCGCGCCGGGGCTGCAGGCCTGCGGCGACTACACCGAAGGCCCCTATCCCGCCACGCTCGAAGGCGCGGTCCTCAACGGACTGGCCGTCGCGCGCGCACTTACCACGCCGTGACCCCATGACCACGACCCTGCGCTACCTGGATTTCGACTACAGCGAAGACACCGAAGACCACGGCACCTTCGACGCCATGGCCTCGACCCCACCCGAGCGCACGCCCGAGGTGGAAGCCGAGATCGCGCAGGTGCTGGCCTGGGCCGAGGCCACCTTCCCCGGTGCGCGCGGCGCGCTCGACGACGGTGCGGTGTGGGACTGCGACGTGCAGCGCACGCGGGAAGACAACCCACGCCTGGACACCCTCACGCTCTCGCTCAGCGGCACCGCCGATTTCTGCGCGGCACTGCGCGAGCGCTTCGGGCTCGACTGAAGAAAGTCGGCGGCGTTCTCAGGCCGTCTTGTTGCGCAGGCGCAGCAGGCTCAACCCCAGCAGCACGAAGGCGCCGCCCGACACGCGGTTGAACAGCTGCGCGCGCTTCGGGTTCGCGAACTGCTTCTTCAGCAGGCGCGCCAGCAGCACGTACGAGCCATGCGCCAGCACCGAGCCGGCCGCGAAGGTCGTGGTGAGCACGGCGAACTGCGTGAGGATCGGCGCGTCGTGCGTGAGGAACTGCGGGAACAGCGCCGAGAAGAACAGGATGCCCTTCGGGTTGGTCAGCGCCACCGTCACGCCGTGCCCGAACAGCCGGCGCGCGGAACGCGAAGGTGCCGGCGCGGCCGACGGCTGCAGCTCGGCGAACACGCTCGTGCGGCTGCGCCACTGCCGGATGCCCAGGTACACGAGGTAGCCCGCACCCGCCACCTTCAGCACCATGAAGGCCGTGGCCGAGGTGTTGAGCACCACGCCCAGCCCGCCCATCGCAGCGGCCGAGACCAGGAAGAGCCCGCAGGCGTTGCCCAGCGAACTGATCATCGCGCGACGCGGGCCGACGGAGATGGCGTTGGAGACCGCGAGCAGCACGGCCGGACCGGGCGTGAAGGCGACGACCAGGGTCACGCCGCAAAAGAGGAGCCAGGTGGAGAGATGCATGGGAGGAAATTCGCGCGAAAGCAATGAAAGGAGGCCGTCGCAAAACTATAGTCCGGGCAGCCGCGCGCCGCTCGGGCCGCGCCGATAGTCCCCTGACATTCCTCACCCATGATCACCTGCTACCTGCGCTACATCGTCGATCCCTTCAAGCTCAAGGAATTCGAGCACTACGGCAAGCTCTGGATTCCGCTGGTCGAGAAGTTCGGCGGCCAGCACCACGGCTACTTCCTGCCGTCCGAAGGCGCGAACAACGTGGCGCTGGCGATGTTCAGCTTCCCGAGCCTGGCCGCGTACGAGACCTACCGCGCCGACTCGATGCAGGACGCCGACTGCCAGGCCGCCTTCCGCTATGCGGAGGAAACCCGCTGCATCGTCAGCTACGAACGCAGCTTCTTCCGACCCGTGTTCCGCTGACCGCGGAGGTTCAGGCGCCCAGCGCGATGCACAGCGCGTGCAGGTTGGGCACGATCAGCTGCGGACGCGCGCCGTGCTCCCACGGGCGCTCGTCGCGCACCAGCCAGGCGGCCTGCATGCCGGCGTTGAGCGCGCCCACCACGTCGAGCGCGGCATCGTCGCCCACGTGCAGCACGTCTTTCGGCAGCAGGCCGACCGAGGCCGCCGCGGCGCGGAAGATCGGCGCATGCGGCTTGCCGCTGCCGAACGCGCGCGCATTGAAGGCGGTGCGGAACCACCGCCCGACGCCGGTCTTGTGGATGTCGGCGTTGCCGTTCGACACCGCCACCAGCGGGTAGCGCTCGCTGAGCCACTTGAGCGCCGGCAGCGCGTCGTCGTACAGCGTGACGCGCTGGCGCTCTTCGAAGAAAGCGTCGAAGGCCGGATCGGCCAGCGCCGGGTCTTCGCCCGCGCGCACGAGCGCCGTGCGGATCGACTCGCGGCGCAGCGCGCTCAGGTCGTGCGCGAGGTCGGAGCGCTCCTTGGCGGTGGCTTCGCGCAGCTCGCGCAGCACGCCCGGCGTGAGCAGCAGCGAGGCCGTCTTGGGCGCCTCGCGCAGCAGCCATTCGTGCAGCACGCGCTCGGCGCGTTCGATGGTCGGCCAGATCGGCCACAGGGTGTCGTCGAGGTCGAGCGTGATCGCCGAGATGCGCGAGATGTCGAGCGGCGTGGCGCCGCCGGGCGCCGGGGAAGCGGAATTCATACCTGAGAATATCGCATGCCTCTCGCCTCCCAAGACAGCCAGTACAGCAAGAACGACCGCGCCGCCGTGCTCTGGTGCAACCTCGGCTCACCCGATGCCCCCACCGCCGCCGCGGTGCGCCCCTACCTCGCCGACTTCCTGGGCGACCCGCGCGTGGTCGAGATTCCCAGGGCGCTGTGGGCGCTGATCCTGCACGGCATCATCCTGCGCACGCGGCCCGCGAAGTCGGCCGCGAAGTACGCCAGCATCTGGCTGCCCGAGGGCTCGCCGCTCAAGGTCTGGACGCAGAAGCAGGCCACCCTGCTGGCCGGCTGGCTCGGCGAGCGCGGCCACCGCGTGACGGTGCGCGACGCGATGCGCTACGCCAACCCGTCGATCGCCTCGCGGCTCGATGCGCTGCAAGCCGAAGGCGCCACGCGCGTGCTGGTGCTGCAGGCCTACCCGCAATACTCGGCCACCACCACGGCCAGCGTGATCGACGCCGTGAACGCCTGGAGCCGCCGCCAGCGCCACGTGCCCGAGTTCCGCTTCGTCAACCAGTACCACGACGACCCCGCCTACATCGAGGCGCTCGCGCAAGGCATCGAGAAGCACTGGAAGACCGAAGGCCGCGGCGAGCTGCTGGTGATGAGCTTCCACGGCATTCCCGCGCGCAACATCGCGCTGGGCGATCCCTACGAGGCGCAGTGCCTCGAGACTGCGCGCCTGCTTGCGGCGCGGCTGGGCCTGGCGTCCACGCAGTACCGCACGACCTTCCAGTCGCGCTTCGGCCGCGCCAAGTGGCTGGAGCCCTACACCGAGCCCACCCTGCGCGAACTCGGGACGCGCGGCGTGAAGCACGTCGACGTGGTGTGCCCGGGCTTTCCGGCCGACTGTCTCGAGACCCTCGAAGAGATCGCCATGGAAGGCCGCGAAGCCTTCCTGCACGCGGGCGGCGAGCGCTTCGGCTACATCCCCTGCCTCAACGACAGCCCGGCGTGGATCACCGCGCTCACGGGCATCGCCGAACGCCACCTGGCGGGCTGGCCCACCCGCCCCGACACGACCACGCCATGAAGAAAGACCTGCACGAAGCCAACCGCCAGTCGTGGAACGCCGCCACGGTGGCGCACAACAGCCACAAGGGCGACCAGGCCGCCTTCTTCCGCGCGGGCGGCTCCACGCTGTTCCCCGAGGAAAGCGCCCTGCTCGGCGACGTGAACGGCCTGTCGGTGCTGCACCTGCAGTGCAACGCGGGACAGGACAGCCTGAGCATCGCGCGCCGCGGCGCCCGCGTGACCGGCGTCGACATCTCCGACGAGGCCATCGACTTCGCCACCCGGCTCTCGGCCGAGTCGGGCGTCGCGGCGCGCTTCGAACGTGCGGACGTCTACGACTACTTCGAGGCCGCCGCCGCGCGCGGCGAGCGCCACGACCTCGTGTTCTGCTCGTACGGCACGCTGTGCTGGCTGTCCGACATCGGCGCCTGGGCGCGCGGCGTGGCACAGCTGCTCAAGCCCGGCGGTCGCTTCGTGATCGTCGAGTTCCATCCATTCGCGCTGGTGTTCGACCCGCAGTGGAAGTTCCACTACGACTACTTCAACGACGCGCCTGTGCCCGAGGAAGGCGTGGGCGACTACGTGGCCGAATCGGGCGACGGCCTCATGCCGGACGACCGACCGGTGCCCGGCGTGCAAGGCTTTCGCAACCCGCACCCGAGCTTCGAGTTCACCTGGGGCGTGGGCCAGGTGACGACCGCGCTCGCGCAGGCGGGCCTGGCCATCGAGCGCTTCGAGGAGTACCCGTACACCAACGGCTGGAAGCCCTTCGAGGGCATGCGCGAACTCGGCGGACGGCGCATGGCCCCGCCCGAAGGCATGCCGCGCATTCCGCTGATGTACGCGCTGGCGGCCCGCCGCGCCTGAGCGAACTCAGAAGCGGCCGAGGTAGTCCAGCTTGCCGATGGGCACGCCCTTGTGGCGCAGCACGTCGTAGGCGGTGGTCACGTGGAAGAAGAAATTCGGCAGCGCGAACTGCAGCAGGTAGCGCTGCGCGGTGAAGTGCGCCTCGCCTTCGCGCGCCTTGATGGTCACGGGGCGCTCTTCCTGGCCATCGATGAGCGCGCGGTCCACGCCGGCCAGGAACTCCTGCGTCTTCACGATGCGCGCCAGCAGCTCGTCCCAGGTCTTTTCCTCGTCGGGAAAGCTCGGGGCCGTGATGCCCGCGATGCGCGCCGTGCCCAGCTTGGAGGCGTCGCTCGCGCGCTGGATCTGGCCGGCCAGCGTGAGCATGTCGGGCGCCAGCCGCGCCTCGACCAGCGTCGCCGGATCGATGCCCTGGGCCTTCGCATGCGCGAGGCTCTTGTCGAGCAGGTGGGTGAGTTGCCCGAGTCCGCGGGTGAAAACCGGCACGGACAGGTCGTACATCGAGAGGGCCATGGCGAGGTGATCTTGGAGTTGAAGTCGGCCGGATTGTGATCCGGCCATGCCTTCAACGACCGGCCGCGCGGATAAACCCTTCGATCGGGTCCAGTTGTTCCGCCACGTTGAGCGCGGGCGCGTGGCCGCAGCCCTGCACCTCGATCACCTGCAGACGCCCGGCCGCGCCCGGCCCGCGCCGGTGCATCTCGTCGATCACCTCCGGCAGCACCAGGTCGGACTCGGCGCCGCGCAGGCACAGCACCGGCGCCTCGATCACGTCGTAGTGCGGCCAGATCAGGTAGTCGTTGTCGTGCGCGCTGAACTGCTTGACCATGGCCGGGTCGTAGTGCGGCGTGACGCGGCCGTCGGCCAGGCGGCGCGTGGAGCTTTCGGTCAGGCGGCGCCACTGCGCGTCGCTGAGCCAGCCGTAGGGCTTGTAGACCGTGCGGAAGAAGGCCTCCAGCTCGGCCACCGTGGCAAAGGCCGGCGGGTCGCCGGCATAGGCGCGGATGCGCTCGATGGCGGCCTGCGCGAGCTGCGGCGCGTTGTCGTTGAGCGTGAGGCTGGCGATGCGCGCCTTCATGCGCGGCTCGAACAGGCCCGACGCGCAGACCGTGCCGATCGCGCCGCCCATCGAAGTGCCCACCCAGTG
Source organism: Variovorax sp. GW822-FHT04E09 (assembly GCF_058800845.1). Lineage (NCBI taxonomy): Bacteria > Pseudomonadati > Pseudomonadota > Betaproteobacteria > Burkholderiales > Comamonadaceae > Variovorax > Variovorax sp. GW822-FHT04E09. The sequence goes on along the minus strand of NZ_JBXAMR010000001.1, from coordinate 137,941 downwards.
CACGCGGCCCAGCCGCAACTCGTCGCACAGCGCATTGGCCAGCCTTGCGTAGAACGCGAGCGTGTATTCCTCGTCGGGCGACGGGCTCCACTGGCTCAGGCCGCGGCCTAGGGTGTCGGGGCAGATCACGCGAAAGCCTCGCGCCGCGAAGTGCTGCGCCAACTCGTCCATGTCGCGGCTGGTGCGCGCCAGGCCGTGCCAGGCGATGACGACGGGGGCGTTGGCGGCGCCCCAATCGAGCCAGTGAATTTCACGACCTGCGAGTTGTGCGTAGTGCGATGTCGGCGTCATGGTGCTGTTGTTGTTGCCGTCGCTCATTTCGCCGCCCTCGCCCGCAGCTTGCCGACGATGCCGGTCGGGAAGTAGTAGACCGACAGCACGAACAGCACGCCCAGCCACAGCAGCCAGCGGTCGGGCGACAGCAGCGCCGCGAGCCACGGCAGGCCGCTGGCCGCCTCGTTGCCCAGGCGCAGCAGGTCCTGCAGGTAGCTCTGCGCCACCACGAACAGCACCGCGCCGATGGCCGCGCCGTAGATCGTGCCCATGCCGCCGATCACCACGATGAGCAGCACGTCGATCATGATCTCGAAGCTCAGCGAGGTGTCGGGCCCGTTGTAGCGCAGCCAGATGGCGAGCATCGCGCCGGCCAGCGTGGCGAACAGCGCCGACAGCACGGCGGCCGTGGTGCGGTACACCACCACGCGGTAGCCGATGGCCTCGGCGCGGAACTCGTTCTCGCGGATGGCCTGCAGCACGCGGCCGAAGGGCGAGTTCACGATGCGCAGCATCGCCAGCACCAGCACCACCGCCGCCACGAACAGCAGGTAGTAGCACAGCAGGCGCCCGTCGAGCGAGACACCGAGGAACGGCTCTTCGGCGAACTCGAAGCTCGGCGAGATCAGCTCGGGCAGCTTGAAGGTCAGACCGTCTTCACCGCCGGTGAAGTCCGACAGCTGCGAGGCCAGCGTCTGGAACGCCGAGGCCACGGCCAGCGTGATCATCGCGAAGAAGATCGCGCGCACCCGCAGCGAAAAGAGGCCGATGGCCAGCGAGAGCACCAGCGAGATCGCGAGCGACGCGCCCAGCCCCACCAGCACCGCGCCCCAGTTGGGCCCCAGCCGCGAGGCCGAGATGGCGATGCCGTAGGCGCCGATGCCGAAGAACATCGTGTGCGCGAAGCTCACGATGCCGGTGTAGCCCAGCAGCAGGTCGAAGCTCGCGACCAGCACCACGAACACCAGGATCTTGGCCGCGACGCTGAGCGCCTTCACGCCCGGGAACAGGAACGGCGCGAAGGCCAGCGCCAGGAACAGGGCCAGCAGCAGCAGCGCCAGCAGGCGGCTGCGCGGCATGTCGTTGGAAAGAAGTCGTTTCAGGAACATGACGGCTTTCTCCTCAACGGTTCGCCACGGGGTACACGCCCTGCGGGCGCCACAGCAGCACGGCCACCATGAGGAAGATGCTCGCGAACTGCGTGAGCGTGGGCAGCAGGAAGCCGATGTAGTTGGTCATGAGCCCCACCAGCAGCGCGCCGAGCAGCGCCCCACCGGTCGAACCCAGCCCGCCGATGATGATCACGATGAAGATCAGCACGTTGACCTGCGCGCCCATCTGCGGCACCAGGTTCTGCTGGAACAGGCCCCACATCACGCCGCCCAGGCCGGCCAGCGCGCTGCCCACCACGAACACGCCCACGAACAGGCGCCCGATGCGGTAGCCCAGCGACTCGACCATCTCGCGGTCCTGCACGCCGGCGCGGATCAAGAGGCCGATCTTGGTGCGGCCCAGCGTCCAGGCCAGCACGCCGAACACCACCACGCCCACGGCCACCGCGAGCAGGCGGTACTTGCTGATGGCCGCGTCGCCGATCAGCAGCGAGCCGCGCAGCGCCTCGGGCAGCGGCAGCGGAATCTGCGCCGGGCCCCAGATCACCTTGATGAGCTCTTCGCCGATGATCATGCCGCCCATGGTGATGAGGATCTGCTTCAGGTGCTGGCCGTACACCGGCCGCACGATGAAGCGCTCGAAGGCCAGGCCGATGGCGCCGGCCACCGCCATCGCGGCGAGCATGGCCGGGAACACGGCCACGAGGTTGCGCCACAGCTCGCCCGAGCCGGTCCAGTCGCCCATGAGGCCCAGCACGCTGCTGGCCACGAAGGCGCCCAGCGCAATGAACACACCGTGGCCGAAGTTAAGCACGTCCATCAGGCCGAACACCAGCGTGAGGCCCGAGGCGATGATGAAGATGATCATGCCCATCGCCAGGCCCGCCACCGTGAGCGTGAGCCAGGTCGAGACCGAGCCGGTGAGCGGCAACGCGACGAGCGCGAGGATGGGGGCAAGAAGCAGTGGCTTCCAGTCGAAGTCGAGTTTCATAGGGCGAGTCCGAGCAGCGATTGCTGCAGTTGCGCATCGGCGGAGAACGCGGCCATCGAGCCGCTGTGCACCACGCGGCCGTTGTCCATCACCGCGACGGTGTCGCCCAGGCGCTGGGCGAAGTGGATGTTCTGTTCGACCAGCAGGATCGTCACGCCGCTCGCCTTGAGCTCGCCGAAGGCCTCGATCATGTTGTTGATCATCACGGGCGCCAGGCCCTTGCTGGGCTCGTCGATGATGAGCAGCTGGCGCGGCTCGACGATGGCGCGCGACACGGCCAGCATCTGCTTCTGTCCGCCCGACAGCTTGCCGGCCGGGTGGTTCCAGAATTTCTCGACCGCGGGAAAGAGCTTGAAGATCCACTTCAGCCGCGTGTCGTCGATGGCGTCGGCGTTCTTGGCGCCGCGCGCGGCCAGCACCATGTTCTCCTTCACCGTGAGGTCGGAGAAGATGCCCATGTTCTCGGGCACGTAGGCCACGCCGAGTTCGGCGATCTGCGGCGTGTGCAGGGCCGTGATGTCCTTGCCGGCGAACTGCACCCTGCCCTGCGACGCATGCCACAGGCCCATGATGGTGCGCAGCGTGGTGGTCTTGCCTGCGCCGTTGCGGCCCAGCAGCATGGTGAGCTGGCCCTTGGGCACGGCCAGGTCGACGCCGTGCAGGATGTGGTACGCCCCGATGTGCGTCTGCACGCCTTCCAGGGTCAACAGGTTGTCGGTGCTCATGCGGCCTCCTTCGCGATGCCCAGGTAGGCCTCCTGCACCACCGGCGAGGCGATCACCTCGGCCGGTTCGCCGTCTGCCACGAGCGTGCCGTTGTGCAGCACGATGATGCGGTCCGCGAGTTCGCGCACCACGTCCATCTTGTGTTCGACCAGCAGGATGGTCTTGGTCTTGTCCTGCTTGAGCTTGCGGATCAGGTCGAGGATGACGGGCGCCTCGGCCGCGTGCATGCCGGCCGTGGGCTCGTCGAACATGAAGACCTTGGGTTCGAGCGCCATCAGCAGCGCCACCTCGAGCTTGCGCTGGTCGCCGTGCGGCAAGCTGGCCACCGTGGCGCGAGCGCGCGGCTCCAGCGCCACGTCGGCCAGGATCTGCTCGGCGCGTTCGGTCAGCGCCTTGTGGTCGCTCCAGATGCTCCACAGATTGAGCCCGTGGCGGTGCGCGCCGGCGCGCGTGGCCTGCACCGCGAGGCGCACGTTCTCCAGCACCGTGAGGTTCGGGAACAGATTGGTGAGCTGGAACGCGCGCCCCAGCCCGGCGTGCGTGCGCGCCGACGGCGACAGGTGCGACAACGGTTGCCCGTCGAGCGACACCGTGCCGGCCGTGGCCTTGAGCTGCCCGGAGATCAGGTTGAAGTAAGTGGTCTTGCCCGCGCCGTTGGGGCCGACGATGGCCGTCAGCGTGCCTGGCGCGAATGCGCAGCTCACGCTGTTGACGGCCACGTGCCCTCCGAAGCGGATGGTCAGATCCCGGGTCTCAAGCATTGTGGAAAGGTCCTTGCGAATCGAAAAATCAGAAGTGGGTGAACGACCTCAACAGGTGCCGATCACGTAGTAGTTGGTGCCCGTCTGCTTCAGCGTGGTCATGGCGTAGATGTTCCACAGGCCCATCGACTGGCCCGAGCCGTTGGCATAGGTCAGCCCCCACAGCGCATAGGCGCGTCCGGCGATGGTGTGGGTGTAGTTGCTCGCGGTGTAGCACGTGCCCCCGCCGCCCGGGCCCGCCGTGGTCGCGCCCGTGGCGGCCGCCGACATCGCGCCTTCGACGTTGCTCGCGTTCAGCGCGGCCACGGTCCAGCTGTAGGTGGTCGACGCGGCCAGGCCGGTGTCGGTGTAGCTGGTGCTCGTCACCGGCGAGGCGTTGACCTTACTGCCGCCGCGGTACACGTTGTAGCCCGAAGCGCCCGACACGCCGGCCCAGCCGATCACCATGCTGCTGCTGGTCGCGCCCGAGGTGCCCACGCCGGTGGGCGCCGGCAGCCCGCCGCCGCCGGCCGAGCCGGTCACGCGGTCGATCATGGCCTTCATGGCGGCCATCTGCGGGCCCGACTTCTTGGCGTAGTTGGCGCTGTCGTAACCCCACCAGTCCCAGCAGCTGTTGGTGGCCGCGGTGCTGGTCTGCGGGTAGATCAGGATGATGTTGTTGGTGTCGGCCCAGCGGTTGTAGCCCGTCTTCTTCACGTACTGGTCACTCACGTCGGTGTAGTTCTGCTTGCAGCCGTGCAGCACCAGGTGCACGCGGCACGAGGTCGTGGTGCAGGCCTGCGGCACGTAGAGCCAGCCGGTGGCGGCCACGCCGTGGCCGGTGACGAACTCCGACTGGTTGAACTCGGTGAAGGTGCCGCCCAGCGCGCCGTTGTTGCGCGGGTTCAGCGGACCATACAGCTGCGTGAGGATCTCGCCCGCGAGGTCGAAGCCGCAGTTGTTGATGTACGGCGCGGCCGTGGTGCTGCAGGCGCCGCCGTAGTCGTCGGTGACCATCGCGTGGCCCGCGCCGAGGTTGTTCTTGTAGACCGTGTTGGCGGCCGGCACGAAGCTCTGGTAATACGTCTTCAGGTCGTCCATCACCGGCTGCTTGACGGTGTTGTCGGAGGTGCCCGAGAACAGGTAGACCTTGGAGTTCGTGAGGTTCGACACCGGGTCGATCGCACCGCTGGCGGCCCAGCTGTTGGTGGTGCTCACGAGCGTGGAGACCGGGATGCTGGTGCTGTGCGTCATGCAGCGCCCGGTGGCATTGACCACCGAGCCTTCGGCGCAGTAGTACGGACCGCCGGCGACCACGCCCGCGCCGCGCTTGAAGGTGGCCGAATAGGCCACGTGCAATTGCACCGCCATGAAGCCGCCGGCCGACAGGCCGGACACGCTCACCTCCGCCGGGTTGGCGCCCAGTGCCGGCAGCGGCACGGCCGCCGTCGCGGCCTGCGCCGCCGCCGTGATCACCGCTGCTGCGGCAAACCCCTTCCAGTTGTTCCATCGCATCGCTGGCATCGCTGTCTCCTTCTGTTGTGTTTGATCGAACGCTTGCTTGCAGACTGACGAATCGGCCGTGGAGCGCGGCAACTTGCGCGGACGCAGGCTGGCGCTTCGCCCGGCGGCCATCCGGGGCGAAAAGGGAAGCAGCGATTTCTGAGTCGCCGCATGTTCAAGTGAACACCGCGGAACCGGCTTTGCCGGGCCGCTGGTGTTGCCCCCGGTAGGGGGTTGGCGTAGCGACACGAAGTGCGCGCAGCCTGGGGGCGAGCTCTTACCTCTTGTTCTTGATGGGGATGTCCATCTCTTCCGGCTTGATCTCGTGCACCAGCTCGGGCACGCCCCATGCGAACGCGGGGTCGGCCTTGATCTTGAAGTGGTACATCGACTGCATCGCCTGGTGGTCTTCCTTGCGGAAGGTCATCTTGCCCTTGGGCGTGTCGAAGCTCATGCCTTCCATGGTGCTGATGAGCTTGTTGGTGCCGGTGTCGCCGTTGGTCTTCTTCAGCGCCGTCACCACTGCCATCGCGGCCGAGAAACCGCCGGCCGTGAAGAAGTCCGGCGGCGTCTTGAATTCCTTGTAGTGGGCCGCGACCATCGCCTCGTTCACCGGGTTCTTCGGAATGCCGAAGTAATAGTAGGCCGCGCCTTCCATGCCCGGCAGCGACTTGTAGGCCGCCATGGCCGGCAGGATGTTGCCGCCGGTGGCGATCTCGATGCCGTAGCGCTTCAGGTCGAGGTCCACGATCTTGAACGGGTTGCCCGCGCCGGCCCAGACGATCCAGATGATCTTGCGGCCCGGCTGGTCCTTGAGCTTGTCGATCAGGCGCTGCGCGCCGGCCGTGAAGTCGGTGGTGGCGGGCGGCAGGTATTCCTCGTGCGCGAGCTTGGCTTTCTTCAGCGCGGCGCCGAAGGCCTTCACGCCGTCGCGGCCGAAGGCGTTGTCCTGCGCCAGCGTGGCGACGGTGACGCCGGCCTTGTCGATGGCCACGGCATTGGAGATGGCGTCCTGGCTCGAGTTGCGGCCGGTGCGGAAGATGTACTTGTTCCACTTGTCGCCGGTGATCGAGTCGGCCACGGCGGGCTCGACGATCAGGATCTTCTTGTACTCCTCGGCCACCGGCAGCATGGCCAGCGCCACGCCCGAAGCGGTCGGGCCGACGGCGAGCGCGGCCTTGTCGTCGGAGTACGCGGCGGCCAGCAGCGACTTGCCCAGGTCGGGCTTGCCCTGGTCGTCCTTCTCGATGACCACGAGCTTCTTGCCGTTGACCATCATCGTGCCGCCGGTGGCGTAGTTCAGGCCCATCATCAGGCCGGTCTGCGTCTGCTTGCCGTAGGCCTCCAGCGCGCCGGTCTTGCTGTAGACGTGGGCGATGCGGATCTCGTTCGATTGAGCCCAGGCGGGCATGGTGGCGACGGTGGCGCCCAGGGCGGCCAGGGCGATGAGGTGGCGACGGTGCATGTCTTGTCTCCTGATAAAGGTGACTGAATATTGCACAGTTCGTGCCACCCATCTAAGCCATTGATAACAAAGGCTTCCTCATTCGGGCGCAACCGGTTTCGCCTGATTTCAGTGCATTCGTGCTGTCTTATTTTCAGACAACTGTCTGCTGATCAGTCAGGGTTTCCCAGCAGAGTCGCGGCGTGCCGCGAGCCAGCTTTCGAACTCGCGCTCGGCCCGCATCCGCAGCTCATTGCGCGTGTGGTTGCACACCGCGTGCGCCAGGCGCCGATGCTTCTTCTGGCGCACGCCGCCCATCGTGGCGTCGAGCAGGTGTTCGATGGTGGCCGACTCGGGGCGTCCGTGCGGCTCGTCGAAGTCCATCGGCAGCCCGCACCAGTGGCAGTTCGGGCCGAAGGTGGAACGCAGCGCCTTCACGCTCATGACAACCCCATCCCCGTCATGCGCTCGTACAACGTGGCGCGCGAAATGCCCAGCAGCCGCGAGGTCGCGAGCTTGTTGCCGCCGGTGCTTTCGAGCGCGGCAGCGATCGCCTTGCGTTCCAGCTCGGCCACCTGCTGCGACAGCGGCCGAAGCAACGCCGCCTCCTGGTCGACGTCGCGCAGGCTGTGCGAGGTGTCGGGCGCCTCGATCTGCTCCAGCCCCGCTTCGCGCAGGATGCGTTCGAGCTGCGCCGCGTCGATGCGCTGCGAGTCGCTGCGCATCGTCACCTGCTCCAGCACGTTGCGCAGCTCGCGGATGTTGCCGCGCCAGTGCTGGCCGGCCAGGAGCGCGAGCGCGTCGGGCGTGAGCTCGGGCGGCGCCTCGCCGCTGCGCAGCGCCATGTCTTCGCCCAGCGCCTCGACCAGCGCCGGGATGTCGCTGCGCCGCTCGCGCAGCGGCGGCACGCGCAGCGGCAGCACGTTGAGGCGGTAATACAGGTCTTCGCGGAACAGGCCGCGGCGCACCAGCTCGGGCAGGTCGCGCGAGGTGGCGGCGATCACGCGGGCGTCGAAGGGAATCAGCTTGTTGGAGCCCAGCGGCTCGATCTCGCCCTCCTGCAGCGCGCGCAGCAGCTTGGCCTGCAGGCCCAGCGGCATGTCGCCGATCTCGTCGAGGAACAGGCTGCCGCCGTCGGCCAGCTTGAACTTGCCTTCGCGCCCGCGCTTGTCGGCGCCGGTGAAGGCGCCGGGCGCAAAGCCGAAGAACTCGGCCTCGAGCAGCGTGTCGGGCACGGCCGCGATGTTGACGCTGACGAACTGCCCCTTGGCGCGCGTCGACGACGCGTGGATCGCATGCGCCAGCAGTTCCTTGCCGGTGCCGGTCTCGCCCAGCAGCAGCACCGGGCTGGTGGACTGCGCGGCGCGGCGCGCGTGGCGCTTCACCTCCACGGCCGCCGGGCTGCTGCCGATGAAGCTCGCGAAGGTGTACTTGGAACGGCGCTGGCCGTCGGGCGCGTGCTGGTACAGCGGGTTGTTGCGCTGGCTGGCCAGCTCGCGGCGGGCGTCGTCGAGGTCGCGCTGCAGCAGCGCGAACTTGCTGATGAGCGGTTGCAGCGTGGTCTCGGGCTGGTCGAACAGCACGATGCCGATGGCGCCGATGACCTTGCCCAGGCCCTCCCCGTCTTCGCGCTCCTCGCGCAGCGGGATGCGGCTCACGACGAAGGTGCCAGCCTTGTTGGTCAGCAGGTCGATGAGGATCGGCTCGCCCGTTTCGAGCACGCGGCGCATCATGGTGTTGGGGATCACGTCCTCGACCATGTGGCCCATGAACTCGTCGATGGACGAGAAACCCAGCGCCGGCAGGAAGCGGCGGTAGCCCTCGTTCACCCAGACGATGCGCCCGCTGCGGTCGACCAGGAACATGCCCTGGCTGATGCTCGAAAACAGATGAAACATCGAACGCGCGGCGAGCGCGAGGATGCCTTCGGCGTCCAGGGGCAAGGCGGGCGGCGGTGCGGCGGCGGAGGGAACGGCGGACATGCGCGGATCGTACTGTGTGCGGCCCCCGCCCCTGCCGCGCGCAGGCCCACATGCAACCAAAAACAAAAGCCTTCAGCAAGCCTTAAGTAAATCAATCGTTTGATTTCAATCATGCTCTAATCGCGCCGATGAACGCCAGGGACCCCCTCACGCCAACGCCCGTACCCTCGCCGCGCCGCGCCCCCCGCAGCGACGGCGCCGAGGCGCGCCACCGCCTGCTGCACACCGCGCTGCGGCTGTTCGCCCAGAACGGTTTCGCCAAGACCTCGATCCGCGAGATCGCACGCGAGGCCGGCGTGAACGTCTCGGCCATCAGCTACTACTTCGGCGACAAGGAGGGGCTGTACTCCGCCACCTTCAACGAGCCGATGGGCAGCGATTCGAACGACCTGGTGGCCGCCTGCAACGTGCCCGGCCAGTCGCTCGAAGCCACGCTGCGCATCTGCATGGTGGCCATGATCGACCCGCTCAAGCAGGGCGAGATCGTGCGCCAGTGCATCCAGCTGCACATGCGCGAGATGCTGGAGCCCACCAGCCAGTGGGCCAAGGAGCTGGAGCGCGACATCAAGGGCCCGCACCGCGCCATCGTCGAGCTGCTGTGCCGCCACCTGCAGGTGGCGCGCGCCGACGACGACATCCACCGCCTGACCTTCGCGATCACCGGGCTGTCGATGCAGCTGTACGTGAGCCAGGATTTCATCGAGGCCCTGCGCCCGTCGCTGCTGCGCACGCCGCGCGCCATCGACACCTGGGCCGACCGGCTCACGGGCTACGCGATGGCGCTGGTCCAGGCCGAAACCGCACGCCGCCGCCAGGTGGCCGCCGAGCAGAGAAAGAAGCCATGAGACGACTCCGACGGATTGCACTTGTTCTGAGCCTGCCGCTGGGCCTCGGCCTTGCCGGCTGCGGCCTGACGCGCCCGCCCGCCGCGGTGCAGGCGCCCTTCCCCGCGCAGTGGCACGCGCCCCTGCCCCACGGCGGCTCGCTCGCCGCGCTGGCCGAGTGGTGGCGCCAGCTGGACGACCCGCTGCTGGTCGAGCTGATCGCCGCCGCCGAAACCGCCAGCCCCACCCTTGCGAGCGCCGCGGCGCGCGTGGCCGAGGCGCGTTCCACGCGCGTGCAGGCCGGCGCGGCGCTGCTGCCCAGCCTGGACGGCACGGCGTCGGCCAGCCGCGGCGTCTCGGGCTCGTCGTTCGGCGCGAGCGGTTCTTCGAGCAGCAGCAGCAGCGCCTCCACCGCGCCGGTCACCACGCTGCAGGCCGGCCTGCAGTCGAAGTGGGAGATCGACCTGTTCGGCCGCCTGCGCGCCGACCGCGACGCGGCCCAGCAGAAGCTGGACAGCGCCACCGCCAAGTGGCACGACGCCCGCGTCGCCGTGGCGGCCGAAACGGCCAACGCTTATTTCGCCGAACGCGCCTGCCAGCAGCAGCTGAACGTGTCCGAGTCGGATGCCAAGTCGCGCGGCGAAACGGCGCGGCTCACCGACCTGTCGGCGCGCGCCGGCTTCACCGCACCGGCCGATGCGGCACTCGCGCGTGCCAGCGCCTCCGACGCCTCGGGCCGCCTCACGCAACAGCGCGCCCTGTGCGCGGTGCAGCGCAAGGCGCTGGTGGCGCTCAGCGGGCTCGACGAACCCACGCTGGCGCAGAAGCTCGCGGCCTCGCCCACGCAGCGCGCGCTGCCGGTGGTCGGCGCCATCGCCAGCGTGCCGGCGCAGGCGCTCTCGCAACGGCCCGACGTGTACGCGGCCGAACTCGGCGTGGCCGCGGCCAGCGCCGAGGTGGGCTCCGCCGAAGCCGAGCGCTATCCCAAGCTCACGCTCTCGGGCTCGATCGGCCGCATGCAGATCCGCACCAGCGGCTTTCGCGAATCGCTCGACACCTGGACGGTCGGGCCGCTGTCGCTCACCGTGCCGCTGCTCGACGGCGGCGCGCGCGCGGCCAACTCCGAGGCTGCCAAGGCGCGCTACACCGAGGCCGTGTCGCTGTACCGCGCCAACGTGCGCCAGGCGGTGCGCGAGGTCGAGGAAGCCCTGGTGAACCTCGACGCCACCACCGCGCGCAGCACCGACGCCGACAGCGCGGTGAAGAACTACCAGGCCTCGTTCGACGCCACCCAGGCCCGCTACAGCAGCGGCCTGGCCAGCCTGTTCGAGCTCGAGGACTCGCGGCGCACGCTGTTCGCCGCGCAGACCGCGCGCGTCTCGCTACAGCGCGAGAGCACCGAAGCCTGGGTTTCGCTGTACCGCTCGATGGGCGGCGGCTGGAGCCGCCCCGCCGAAGCATCGTCCTCTATGACCACCACCCCGGCCGCCAAGGTCGCGACGTCGCCATGAAAACAATGAAGCGTTCCACCCTTGTCCTCGCGCTGCTGGCGCTCGTCGTCGTTGTCGCCGCAGGCCTGTGGCTCACCCGCAAGCCGGCCGACGACAAGGCCGCACCCGCCGCGAAAGGCCCCGCCCAGCGCCCGGCCCTGACCGTTTCGGTCGCCAAGCCCGAGGCCACCGAGCTGACCGTCACGCTGGCCGCCAACGGCAACGTGGCGGCCTGGCAGGAGGCCGTGATCGGCTCCGAATCGAACGGCCTGAAGCTGGCCGAGGTGCGCGTCAACGTGGGCGACACCGTGAAGAAGGGCCAGGTGCTCGCGGTGTTCTCGCCCGAGACGGTGCAGGCCGACATCGCGCAGGCGCGCGCCTCGCTGGCCGAGGCCCGCGCCTCGGCGGCCGACGCCGCCGGCAACGCCGCGCGTGCTCGCACGCTGCAGGCCACGGGCGCGCTGAGCCAGCAGCAGATCAACCAGTACCAGACCACCGAGCAGACCGCCAAGGCGCGCGCCGAGGCGGCCGAGGCCGTGCTGGCCGCGCAGCAGGTGCGCGGGCGCAACACGCAGGTGCTGGCGCCCGACGACGGCGTGATCTCCGCGCGCACCGCCACCGTGGGCAGCGTGGTGGGCGCCGGCACCGAGCTGTTCCGCCTGATCCGCCAGGGCCGGCTCGAATGGCGCGCCGAAGTCACCTCGGCCGAGCTGGGCCGCGTCGCCGTGGGCACGCCGGCCTTCGTGGTCAGCGCCAGCGGCGCACAGGTGAAGGGCACGGTGCGCAGCATCGCGCCCACGGTCGACCCGCAGACGCGCGCGGCGCTGGTCTACGTCGACCTGCCCAACGTGCAGCAGAACACCGGCGTGAAGGCCGGCATGTTCGCGCGCGGCGACTTCGAGCTCGGCCGCAGTTCCGCGCCGACCGTGCCACAAAGCGCGATCGTGCCGCGCGACGGCTTCAACAACGTCTTCACGCTGCTGCCCGACGGCCGCGTGGCGCAGCTCAAGGTGCAGACCGGCCGCCGCCTGAAGGACCGCGTGGAGATCACCAGCGCCCTGCCCGAGGGCGTGCAGATCGTGGTGCAGGGCGCGGGCTTCCTCAACGACGGCGACCTGGTGCGCGTGGTGGACGCCACGCCCGCTGCGACGCCTGCGTCCGCCACCCCGGCGAAGGCGGGGGCATCCGCGCCTTCGCCTAAATAAGCAAGCACAAGGAACACGCCATGAACGTTTCCGCCTGGTCCATACGCAACCCCATTCCGGCGGTGATGCTGTTCGTGCTGCTCACCTTCGGGGGGCTGCTGTCGTTCAACGCCATGAAGGTGCAGAACTTCCCGGACATCGACCTGCCGACCGTCACCGTCTCCGCCTCGCTGCCGGGCGCCGCGCCCTCACAGCTGGAGACCGATGTCGCGCGAAAGCTCGAGAACTCCATCGCCACCATCCAGGGCCTGAAGCACATCACGACCAAGGTGCAGGACGGCGCCGCCACGCTGATCGTCGAGTTCCGCCTCGAGAAGCCCGTGCAGGAGGCCGTGGACGACGTGCGCTCGGCCGTGCAGAAGGTGCGCGCCGACCTGCCCGCCGACGTGCGCGACCCGGTCGTCACCAAGCTCGACTTCGCGGCCCAGCCGGTGCTGGCCTTCACCATCGCCTCGTCGCGCATGGACAACGAGGCGCTGAGCTGGTTCGTCGACAACGACATCACCAAGAAGCTGCTCGCGCTGCCCGGCGTGGGCGCGGTGAACCGCGTGGGCGGCGTCACGCGCCAGGTGCACATCGACCTCGACCCGGCCAAGCTGCAGGCGCTGGGCGCCTCGGCGGCCGACATCTCGCGCCAGCTGCGCCAGGTGCAGACCGAAAGCGCGGGCGGGCGCATCGACCTGGGCGGCAGCGAACAGCCGGTGCGCACCATGGCCACCGTGCAGTCGGCCGACCAGCTCGCCGACATGCAGATCGCGCTGAGCGACGGCCGCCGCATCCGCCTGGACCAGGTGGCGCGCATCAGCGACACCATCGCCGAGCCGCGCGCTGCCGCGCTGCTCAACGGCAAGCCGGTGGTCGGCTTCGAGGTGGCCCGCAGCCGCGGCGCCAGCGAGGTCGAAGTGGGCCGCGCCATTCAAAAGGCGCTGGCCGACCTGCGCGTGCAGCGCCCCGACATCGAGTTGACCGAGGCCTTCAACTTCGTCGATCCGGTGGAAGAAGAATACGACGGCTCGCTGCACCTGCTGTACGAAGGCGCCATCCTCGCGGTGATCGTGGTGTGGCTCTTCCTGCGCGACTGGCGCGCCACCTTCGTCTCGGCCGTGGCGCTGCCGATGTCGGTGATTCCGGCTTTCGTCGGCATGTACCTGCTGGGCTTCTCGGTCAACGTGATCTCGCTGCTCGCGCTCTCGCTGGTGGTCGGCATATTGGTGGACGACGCCATCGTGGAGGTCGAGAACATCGTGCGCCACCTGCGCATGGGCAAGTCGCCCTACCAGGCGGCCATGGAAGCGGCGGATGAAATCGGTCTGGCCGTGATCGCCACCACCTTCACGCTGATCGCGGTGTTCCTGCCCACGGCCTTCATGAGCGGCGTGGCCGGCAAGTTCTTCAAGCAGTTCGGCTGGACCGCCTCGCTCGCGGTGTTCGCTTCGCTGGTGGTGGCGCGGGTGCTCACGCCGATGATGGCGGCCTACATCCTCAAGCCCATCGTCGGCGCCGAGAAGGAGCCGGGCTGGCTGCGCTGGTACATGCGCGCCGTGGAGTGGAGCACGCACCACCGCTTCAAGACGATGGTGATGGCCACCCTCTTCTTCTTCGGTTCGCTGGCGATGATCCCGCTGCTCAAGACCGGCTTCATCCCGGCCGACGACAACTCGCAGACGCAGGTCTACCTGTCACTGCCGCCGGGCTCCACGCTGGCGCAGACCACGGCCGCGGCCGAGGAAACGCGCCGCCGCGTGATGAAGATCAACCACGTGAAGAGCGTCTACACCACGGTGGCGGGCGGCAGCGCCGGCGGCGACCCGTTCGCGAACTTCGGCACGCCCGAGACGCGCAAGGCCACGCTGACGATCCAGCTCGACCCGCGCGGCGACCGGCCGCGCAAGCAGGTGATCGAGAAAGAGATCCGCACCGCGCTCGAAACCCTGCCCGGCGTGCGCAGCACCGTGGGCCTGGGCGGCTCGGGCGAGAAGTACATCCTGGTGCTCACGGGCGAAGACCCGGTGGCGCTGTCGGCCGCCGCGGGCGCGGTCGAGAAAGACCTGCGCACCATTCCCGGCCTGGGCAACATCACCTCGACCGCGAGCCTGATCCGCCCCGAGATCGCCGTGCGCCCCGACTTCGCGCGCGCCGCCGACCTGGGCGTGACCAGCTCGGCCATCGCCGAGACCTTGCGCGTGGCCACGCTGGGTGACTACGACCAGGCGCTGGCCAAGCTCAACCTCGCGCAGCGGCAGGTGCCGATCGTGGTGAAGCTCGAAGACTCGGCGCGGCAAGACCTCGACCTCATCGGGCGTCTGTCGGTGCCGGGCGCGCGCGGGCCCGTCATGCTGAGCCAGGTGGCCTCGCTCACGATGGAAGGCGGCCCGGCCGTCATCGACCGCTACGACCGTTCGCGCAACGTCAACTTCGAGATCGAGCTGTCGGGCGTGGGCCTGGGCGACGCCAAGACGGCCGTCGAGGCCCTGCCCTCGATCCAGAAGCTGCCGCCCGGCGTGCGCATCGCCGAGGTGGGCGACGCCGAAGTGATGACCGAGCTGTTCGCCAGCTTCGGCCTGGCGATGCTCACGGGCGTGTTGTGCATCTACATCGTGCTGGTGCTGCTGTTCAAGGACTTCCTGCACCCGGTGACCATCCTGTGCGCGCTGCCGCTCGCGCTGGGCGGGGCCTTCGTGGGCCTCTTGATCGGGCAGAAGGCGCTGTCGATGCCCTCGCTGATCGGCCTGATCATGCTGATGGGCATCGCCACGAAGAACTCCATTCTTCTGGTGGAGTACGCCATCGTGGCGCGCCGCGACCACGGCATGAGCCGCTGGGACGCGCTGCGCGACGCCTGCCACAAGCGCGCCCGGCCCATCATCATGACCACGCTCGCCATGGGCGCCGGCATGCTGCCCATTGCCGTGGGCTTTGGCGCCGCCGACTCGAGCTTCCGCTCGCCGATGGCGATGGCGGTGATCGGCGGGCTGATCACTTCCACGGTGCTGAGCCTGCTGGTGGTGCCAGCGGTGTTCACCTACGTGGACGACATCGAGCACTGGATCCGCCGCACCGTGCGCAAGGTGCGCGGGCAGCCGGCCGATCCGCACATCGACGACGACCTGGTCGAGGCGCCGCAGCGCTGACACCTCCGAGTGCGGGCAGCGGTGAACCCGCTACCGCGCCTCGATGTTCAGCACCACCACGCCCGCCACGATGGCCAGCAGGCCGACCACGCGCGTCAGCGTGACCGCCTCGCCGAACCAGACCATGCCGGCGACCGCGATCAGCGCGGTGCCGGCACCGGCCCAGACCGCGTAGCCCAGCCCCACATCCAGTTCGCGTACCGCGAGCGACATGAGCCAGATCGCGCCGGCGTAGCAGGCGGCGGTGAGCAGCGATGGCAACAGGCGGGTGAAACCTTCGGCATGGCGAAGGGCGATAGTGCCGGCGACTTCCGCCGCCACGCTGGCCGCAAGCAGCAGCCAGGCCAGAGTCTGTGGACTCTTCATGGGAATACCTCGTCACACCCCTGCCGTACCGGGCATGGAATGCGGGCGATGCAAGCGGTACCCCGAACGAAGCCGCCATTCTGGGGACATGCGGCGACGCGGTGATGACTGCGCGGTCAAGCCCCTTGGCGCCGCAGGCGCATTCAAAAAAAATGCCGCGGGCGCCAATCGCCCGCGGCATGTGAACCGAAAAAGAAAGCCGGTCGCGTCAGGCGTCCAGCTGCGCCAGCCGCTTCAGCTTGCGTTCGCTCATGCGCTTGGCCAGGCGCGGCAGCACCAGCACGGCGACGATGGCGATGATCACCACGATCGACTCGGGGCGCTGGAAGAACACGATCGGGCTGCCCTGCCCCATGGCAATCGCGTTGCGCAGGTTGGCTTCGGCGAGCGGGCCGAGGATCATGCCGACCACCACGGGGGCGGTCGGGAAGTCGAAGCGCCGCATCACCACGCCCAAGAGGCCGATGCCGAACAGCAGGAACAGGTCGAAGGTGTTCTGGCGCATGCCGTACGCACCCACGGTCGCGAAGATCAGGATGCCGGCGTACAGCTGCGGCTTCGGGATCTTGAGCAGCTTGACCCACAGGCCGACCATCGGCAGGTTCAGCACCAGCAGCATCAGGTTGCCGATGTACAGCGAGGCGATCAGCGCCCAGACCAGCGCGGCCGAGGTGGTGAACAGCTGCGGGCCCGGCTGGATGCCGTAGTTCTGGAACGCGCCCAGCATGATGGCCGTGGTGTTCGAGGTGGGAATGCCCAGCGTGAGCAGCGGGATCAGCGCGGCGGTCACGGTGGCGTTGTTGGCGGCCTCGGGGCCGGCCACGCCTTCGATGGCGCCGGTGGTGCCGAACTCGGCCTTGGCATCGGCGTCTTTGGCGAGCTTCTTCTCGGTGGCGTAGCTCAGGAAAGTCGGAATCTCGGTGCCGCCGGCCGGAATGCAGCCGAAGGGCGTGCCGATGGCCGCGCCGCGCAGCCAGGCGGGAATGGAACGCTTCCAGTCGCGGCCGGTCATGTGCACGCGGGTCAGCTTGTTCTGGCCCTCGACCACGCGGCCTTCGTACAGCACGGCGTACAGCACCTCGGCCACCGCAAACAGGCCCACCGCCACCAGCACGATCTCGATGCCGTCGAGCAGTTCGGGCATGTTGCCGGTGTAGCGGCCCTGGCCGGTGATCTGGTCCAGGCCGACGCAGCCGATGGCCAGGCCGACGAACAGCGCCGTCATGCCGCGCAGCGTGCTCTTGCCCAGCACCGCGCTCACCGTGGTGAAGGCCAGCAGCATCAAGAGGAAGTACTCAGGTGCCGCCAGGCGCACGGCGTAGTCGGCCACGAAGGGCGCGAACAGCGTGACGACCACGGTGGCGATGGTGCCGGCCACGAAGGAGCCGATGGCGGCGGTGGCGAGCGCGGCGCCCGCGCGGCCGCTCTTCGCCATCTTGTTGCCTTCCATCGCCGTGACCATGCTGGCGGTTTCGCCGGGCGTGTTCAGCAGGATCGAGGTGGTCGAGCCGCCGTACATGGCGCCGTAGTAGATGCCCGAGAAGAAGATCATCGAGGCCGTGATGTCGACCTTGCCGGTGATCGGCAGCAGCATGGCCACCGCCACGGCGGGGCCGATGCCGGGCAGCACGCCCACCGCCGTGCCCAGGGCACAGCCGATGAGGCACCACAGCAGGTTGATGGGGGTGATCGCGGCCGCGAAGCCGGTCATCAGTGCGTTGAAGATATCCATTTGGCGTGGCTCCGCTCAGATCCAGCCGGTGCTGGTGAGACCCGGCAGGCTGATGGCCAGGAACTTGGTGAACATCCAGAAGACCGGGGCCGAGATCGCCAGGCCGGTCACCAAGTCGGTGACCCAGGTGGCCGGTGCGTTGACCTTGGCCTGCCCGGCGGCGCGGCGCAGGCCCTGCACGGCCAGCAGGTAGCACAGCGCGCAGCTCAGGATGAAGCCGATGCTGGTGATGAGCGCCGCATTGAGCAGCAGGCCCGCCGCCACCCAGATGAAGCCGGGCCAGTAGGCGGTGTCGGCACCGGAGGGCGCGTCGAGCTCGCGGAAGCCGCCGCTGAACGCTTCCCAGGTGATCCACGCGCCGCAGACCATCAGGACGATCGAGACCATCCAGGGCAGGAAGTTGGGGCCGACGCCGCCGTAGCCGGCTTCGGAAGAAATGCCGATGGCGCCGAAGGCCAGCGCAGCGCCGGTCAGCAGCACGCCGAGGCCGACGACGTATTGCGGCCAGCGGGCCGCGCCGAAGGTGGCCTCAGCGGGACGTGAGACCGAGGATTCTGGAGTTGTCATTTTTTGCTCCCGCAGTCGTGGGGAAAAAGAAGGCCCCTTCCAGAAACACCGCAAACCGGCTTTGCCGGGCCGCGGGTGTTGCCCCCGGAAGGGGGTTGGCGTGCACGACACGAAGTGCGCGCAGCCTGGGGGCGACTCAAACTCAGACCATGCCGGACTTGGCCATGATGGCGCGCAGGCTGGCGAAGTCGTCGTCGACGAACTTGGCGAACGCGTCACCCGACAGCACGGCCGGCGTCCAGTCGTTCTTCTTGAGCGACTCGGCCCACGACGGGCTCTTGAGCGCGGCCAGCACCATGTCGGTCAGCGCCTTGCGCTGCTCGGCCGAGATACCGGGCGCGCCGTACACGCCGCGCCAGTTGCCGATCTCGACGTCGATGCCCTGTTCCTTCAGGGTCGGCACATTGATGCCCGGCAGGCGCTGGGCGGAGGTGACAGCAATGGGTTTCATCTTGCCGGCGGCGATGTACTCGGCGAACTCGCTGTAGCCGCTGCCGCCAATGGTGACGTTGCCGCCCAGGATGGCGGCGGTGGCTTCACCGCCTCCGCGGAAGGCCACGTAGTTGATCTTCGACGGATCGGCGCCGACCTTCTGCGCGATCATGGCCGCGGCGATGTGCTCGGTGGAGCCGCGCGAACCGCCGCCCCACTTGACGCTGCCCGGGTCTTTCTTGAGCTGCTCGACCACGTCCTTCATGGTCTTGAAGGGCGAGTTCGACGGCAGCACGAACACGTTGTATTCGGTGGTCAGGCGCGCGATGGGCGTGGCCTGCGACAGGTTGACCGGCGGCTTGCCGGTGATGATGCCGCCCAGCATGACCGAGCCCATGACCATCAGCGCGTTGGCGTCGCCCTTGGAGCCGTTGACGAACTGGGCCAGGCCCAGCGCACCGGCGGCACCGCCCTTGTTGTCGTAGGCGACGGTGTCGGCCACCTTGGCGTCGGTCAGGGCCTTGCCCAGCGCGCGGCCGGTGGTGTCCCAGCCGCCACCCGGGTTGGCCGGGATCATCATCTTGACGTTGGCGGCAGCGCGCGCCGACAGCGGCAAGGCGCCGGCAGCGGCCAGTGCGGCCAGGGACTTCAAAAAGGTATCGCGACGCATCGTTGGTGTCTCCTGAGAACTTGGGAACGGATGGAACCTGACTTGGACCTGAGCCGCTATCATGCGCCGCCCCGCTGTCAGTTGGCTGTCCACCAGACTGGGGAAAACACCGAAGTACCGACCCCTGCCCGTATGAAGCTGCTGCTCGTCGAAGACGACCCCTCGATGCAAATCACCCTGCAGCGCACCCTCGGGCGACGCCGCATCGACGTGCGCATCTGCGGCGACGGCGCGCAGGCGATCGCGCAGTGGCGCGCCGTCGAGCCCGACGTGGTCGCGCTCGACCTGAGCCTGCCTCACGTCGACGGCCTGCAGGTGCTGGCCCAGGCGCGCGCCGAGGGCCTGCGCACGCCGGTGCTGCTGCTGACCGCGCGCGGCACGGTGGGCGACCGCATCATGGGCCTGAACGCCGGCGCGGACGACTACCTGCCCAAGCCCTTCGACCTGGACGAGCTCGAGGCCCGCATCCGCGCGCTGCGTCGGCGCAGCCTGAGCGCGGGGCCCGACCCCACGCTGAATCCGCTGGAGGTCGGCAGCCTGCGCTTCGAGCCCGACAACGGCGCCGTCTACCACCGCTCGGAACTGCTCGAGCTCACGCCGCGCGAGCTCGCGCTGCTCAAGGCGCTGATGATGAAACCCGGCCACGCGGTCACCAAGGAGCGCCTGTTCGAGCTGGTGTTCCCGGGCGAATCCGAGGTGCAGTACGAGGCCATCGAGGTGGTCGTGTACCGCCTGCGCAAGAAGCTGGTGGGCACCGGCACGGTGCTGATGACGATGCGCGGCCTGGGCTATCTCTTGCGGGCCGAGACTTGAGGGCGGCCCTGCGGCGCACGATGTCGTCCCTGCGCGCGCGGCTCCTGCTCGGCATCCTGGTGCCGGTGGCCGTGTTCGTCGTGATCAACAGCGTGAGCCTGTACCGCCAGAGCCTGGCGGCCGCCACCACCGCCTACGACCGCACGCTGCTGGCCTCGGCCAAGACCATCGGCGAGCAGCTCGACGTGGAAGGCTACGACGACATGGCGCGGCTGCGCGCGATCGTGCCCTACTCCGCGCTCGAGGCCTTCGAGGCCGACAACCGCAGCCGGCTGTTCTACCGCGTCTCGGCGCTGGACGGCGAGATGGTCTCGGGCTTTGCCGAGCTGCCCTTCTGGCGCGGGCGCATCCCCGACCGCGGGGCGTATGCGGCGCTGGTCGACTTCTACGACGCCGAGTTTCGCGGCCAGCCGGTGCGCGTCGCCGTGATGCTGCAGCCGGTGGCCAGCGCGCGCGGCCGCGGCATGGCCGTGGTGCAGGTGGCCGAAACATTGGAGTTGCGCGAGACGCTGGTGCGCAAGCTGCTGCTCGACATGCTCTGGCGCCAGCTGCTGCTGATGGGCGTGATCGCGCTGGTCACCGTGGTCGTGGTGCAGCGCGCCACGCGGCCGGTGCGCGAACTCGGCGAAGCCATCGAGCGGCGCCCCGAAGACGACCTCTCGCCCATCGACGCGCCCGGCGCCCCGGCCGAGCTGCGCCCGCTGATCGACGCCACCACCGAGGTCATGGGCCGGTTGCAGCGCCTGCTCGATCACCAGAAACGCTTCGTGCGCGACAGCGCCCACCAGCTGCGCACGCCGCTGGCGGTGCTGAAGGCGCAGGTGCAGTCGGCGCGCCGTGGCGACGTGGCGCCCGAGCAGGCGCTGGTCGAGATCAGCCAGACCGTCGAGCGCGCCACCACGCTGGCCAACCAGATGCTCTCGCTGGCCAAGGTGGAGCAGTTGCGCCAGCAGCCCGAGTCGGCGCTGCTCGACCTGGGCGACGTGGTGCGCCACATCGCGCTCGACCTGTCGCCGCTGGTGGCCGACAAGGCGCTCGACTTCGAGCTGGCCGCCGACGACGCCGTGACCGTGCGCGCGCACCAGTGGATGCTGCAGGAGCTCACGCGCAACCTGCTGCACAACGCCATCAAGCACAGCCCCGCGGGCGCGCCGCTTTCGGTGCGCGTGCATGCCGAGGGCGACGAGGCCGTGCTCACCGTGCGCGACGACGGTCCGGGCATTTCCGCCGAGCTGCGCCAGCGCCTGTTCGCGCCGTTCTCGGCGGGCAACACCGCCAGCGGCTCGGGCCTGGGCCTGGCGATCTGCCGCGAGATCGTTCTGGCCCTGGGTGGACGCATCAGCCTCGACAACCGCACGGTACCCAACCCCGGCGGCGCCGATCGCGTGACCGGGCTCGATGCCGTGGTGCGGCTGCCGCTGTCGCGCCACAATGGCTGACCTTTCTTTTCCGACCTTCATGGACCGTCTGCGCATCGACAAGTGGCTCTGGGCCGCCCGCTTCTTCAAGACCCGCTCGCTGGCCGCGGACGAAATCGGCAAGAACCGCATCCAGGTGAACGGCGAGGTCGCCAAGGCCTCGCGCGAGGTCAAGGCCGGCGACACCGTCGCCATGCGCCTGGGCCCGCTCACGCGGACCGTGACCGTGCGCGGCCTCAGCGGCCAGCGCGGCCCGGCGCCCGTGGCCCAGCAGCTGTACGAGGAAACGCCCGAGAGCCTGGCGGCGCAGGCCGCCTTCCGCGAGCAGCGCCGCATGGGCAGCGAGCCGGCCCTGGCCATCGAGCAGGGCCGCCCGACCAAGCGCGACCGGCGCGAGATCGACGGCGTGCGCCACCAGGCCGAGTGGGACAACCGCTGGAGCGCGTCGATCGACGAAAGCAACGGCGACGACGACCACCCGCCGCCGCGCGGCCGGCCGCAACGCTGATTCGCGTACCCTGCGGGCTTCGTTTCTTTTTTGACGGAGCGCCCGCAGATGTCCAAGTTCAAGAAGTACCGCGTCGGCAGCAAGTTCAAGCTCTCGCGCATCGACCCCGACGACTCGCCCTTTCTCACGGGTGACGAGTCGGCCCAGCGTGCCGAGCTCGACACCCTGGCCGTCGAGCTCGACGAACTGCAGGACGTGCTGCACGCCGAAGGCCGGCGCAAGGTGCTGCTGGTGCTGCAGGGCATGGACACCAGCGGCAAGGACGGCACGGTGCGCTGGGTGTTCTCGCGCACCTCGCCGCTGGGCGTGCGGGTGACGGCCTTCAAGGCGCCGAGCGAGGACGAACGCGCGCACGACTACCTCTGGCGTTGCCACGCCGCCGTGCCGCGCACCGGCGAGATCATGGTGTGGAACCGCAGCCACTACGAGGACGTGCTGGTGCCCGTGGTCGAAGGCTGGATCGACGGCGACGAGGCCCGCCGCCGCTATGCGCAGATCAACGATTTCGAGCGGCTGCTCACCGAAACCGGCACGGTCGTCGTCAAGTGCATGCTGCACATCGACAAGGACGAGCAGCGCGAACGGCTGCAGGCCCGCATCGACACGCCCGGCAAGCAATGGAAGTTCAGCATGGGCGACCTCGAGGTGCGCACCAAGTGGGCCGACTACCAGAAGGCCTATCAGAACGCGCTGGCCGCCACCTCGAGCGAGCACGCGCCGTGGCACGTGATCCCGGCCAACAGCAAGCGGCACCGCAACATGATGATTGCGCAGCTGCTCGTGAAGACACTGCGCGACATGAAGCTGAAGGCCCCGCCGCCCGACCCGGCGCTCAAGGGCATGGTCGTGAAGTGAGCCTGGAGGGGCCGGCTCAGGAGCGGCGCACGGGCGCCGTGGGGCGCATCGGCGTCTGCGCCAGCACGCGGCAGTTGCCGAACTCGCAGCGCACGGCCCAGGCCACGCCGGTGGTGCACGGCACGCTGTAGTTCTCGTAGCCCGGGCCCTTGGCCGTCAGCTCGGCGCGCGGCTGCACGTTGCAGCGGCCGGCCTTGGCCAGACGTTCCACGTTGTAGGTGTCGATGCCCGTGCGACGCGGCTTGAGCGCGAGCACGGGGTTGAAGGTGTTGCCGTAGAACGTGTCCTGCACGTTCGGGTCGAGGTTGCGGTAGCCGCGCTTGGCCATGCAATGGACGATGGCGATCTGCTGGTGCTCGGCGATCAGCGCGCTGCTGGGGCGGGTGTTCCAGTCGATGACGGCGGCGCTGATGCCGGTGTACGAGGCCGCGGCGACGATGCCCTGGCCGTGCACCGTGATCAGGCCCAGGCCGAGCGCGGCCCACATGGCGTCACCCGATTCGCTGCGCGCGGTGATGCGGGTGGCGGCGGTGCGGCAGTCGGCCACGTCGCTGTCGTAGCGCACCTTGTCCACGCCTTCCATGGCCACCATCGGCACGTACGACATGCCGGTGCCCTGGCCGGGCCCGGGCGGCGGTGCGCTGGCGCATCCGGCCAGAACCACGGTGGCCAATGCAATGCTGAGCGGCAGCTTCATGGGAATCCCTCGTCCTCTTCGCGGTAGTTGCGAGGGATTTAACCATACATATAGTTACTCTTGAATCGACTTGTCGCGAATGAGAGACGACCTCCAGACGGGGCATTCGGGCGACGATCCGGGGTCTGCGACAGGGCAAGGTACAGTTTTCACCCCTCCCCGGTTTCCCCTCCATGCCCTGTATTCCCCGGCTTTCCGCTCCCCACTTTCTCTCGATCGCACTCGCTGCCGCATCCTTCGGTGCCGCAGCCCAGCAGCCGCAACTTTCCGCTGTCGACCTGGCCCGCAAGAACGCCTGCATGGCCTGCCATGGCCTGGTGCACAAGCAGGTCGGGCCGGGCTTCGCGCAGATCGCCGAGCGCTATCGCGGCGACGCCGCCGCGCCGGCACGGCTGGCCGAGAAGATCCGCAACGGCAGCGTCGGCACCTGGGGCCGCGTGATCATGCCGCGCCAGTCGCTGGTGTCGGAGGCCGACGCGCAGGTGCTCGCGCGCTGGGTGCTGGCGCAGCCGCAACAGCCACCCGCGCGCTGAATCGCAGCTCAGGTCGACAGCTGCGACGGCGCGGCCGACGCCACCCGGAAATCCGCCGGGAACGTCCAGGTGCCGGGCGCCTCGCGCTTGCCCAGCTGGCTCAATTGATAGCCCATGCCCCACACCGCGTGCAGCGACAGGCCGTGCGGCTGGTCGACATACAACCCGAGCTTGCGGCGCAGCTTCGACACGTTGGCGTCCAGCGTGCGCGAACCGGCGGCCACACCGCTTTGCCAGCCGATCATTTCCAGGTGCTCCCGGTCCAGCGGCCGGTTCATGTGGCGGAAGAATTCGGCCGCGAGGTCGAATTCGATCGGCGTCAGGCGAATCTCGGTGCCGGCCACGTCGACCATGTCGAACGGCGACAACAGGCTGAATTCCTGCCAGTCGAGGCTGCGCGGCACCACCGGCCGATTGCGCTGGCGCAGAAAGAATTCGAGCATGAAGTACATCTCCTCGAAGGTCGACGGCTCCGGCAGCACGGCGTCGTCGGGGCCGGCGTGCAACAGCGACAACCCGCGGATCTGCCGCTTGCGCGCGCTCATGATCAATGGCGTGTGGTAGCGCAGCGTTTCACGCACCTGGCCCACGAGTTTTTGCACGTCGTCGGGCGCCGACGGAATTGAAAGCAGCAGCGCCTCGAAATTACCGCCGGGCGCCACCTGCGAAATCAATTCGTCGACATGCGCAAATGCGACGGGCGTATAACCCAGCATCTTGACGGCACGACTGGCGTGCCACCGCGTTCGGGGAGAGGGGTCCAACACTGCAATGTGCGGGGAGTTTTGCTCAAACATTGAAAATTACCTTGCACACCGTGGCGTCACAAACTTCTATTTTTGCCCCGTTGGCGGGGAAATCGACTTTCATCATTCAACCCTTCAGGAATAAATTGCTCTGAATTGTTGAAGGCAGACGCATTTTTTTACGAATGCATTTCCAACCTGCGCAATTCCTTGGGAAGTGAATCTATTCCCAAATAAATTTCACAGGTATGAATGAAGAGAACAGAAATATGAGGATCGGGCACGGCGGCCACGCCATGCACCCATCCACCGGCCAGGGCGGCCGGGCCGGCGGCGCGCCGGTCAGCTGACGAGCAACGTGCCGTCTGCCGCGGCCTGCCCCTGCTGCAGGGCAAAGGTGCGCGGCGTGCAGCCGTACTTCTTGCGGAAGACGAGGCCGAAGTAGGCCGGGTCCGCAAAGCCGCAGTCGTAGGCGACCTGGGCGACGAACCTGCGTGCGCCCTCGGGGCTGCGCAGCATGCGGGCCGCGGCCTCGAGCCGGTCGTTCTGCAGGGTTTCGAGAAAGGTCATGCCGCGCGCGGCCTTGGCGAACACCTTGTGCACGTAGCGCACCGACACGTTGAAGCTGGCGGCCAGCTTCTGCGCGTCGATCTCGGTGTCGGCGTGGTGCTCGCGAATCCAGGCGCGCATGCGGGCGTGCAGGTCGCCGTCGCGCGGCGACACGCGCTCGCCCAGCGCGCCCGGCTGCGCCCTCAGGCCGTTCTGTTCCAGCGAGAACGACAGCATCGACATCAGGTGCTCACCGAGCAGCTGGCGCTGCGCGGGGCTCTGGATGCTGCACAGGTGCTCCACGTCCAGCGCCCGCAGGTAGCCCGACAGCATCCCGGCCCAGCCCTTGGCGCCGGCCAGCCGCAGGTCGGTGGACTGGTCCGCATGCGGCAGCCAGCGGTTCACCACCGCTTCCGACAGGCCCAGCGTCCATGAGTTGGTGGCCTCGGTCGAGCGCAGGCGCAGCGGCTGCCAGGAGTCGATCAGGACCATGTCGCCCGCGGCCAGTTCGATGCGCTGGCGCTGCTCGCTGATGGCTAGGCCGCCGTCAAGCTTGATCAGCAGGTGATAGGGATAGACCTCGGCGCCCATGAGCTGGCTCGGGCCCGTGCGCTCGATGGTCGCGCCGCTGCCGTGCACGCGCATGAAGGCCATCCCGGCCGTGTCGACGATGGTGAGTTCCTGCTGGAAGTGGCTGCGCTCGGGGCTGTCCAGCCGCCCCACGTGCGGGCCGATCTCGTCGGCCCAGAAGGCGAACCCGTCTTTGCGCGACACCATGCCGGTGTGAAAGCGCTGGATGCGACTGTCGGTGTCGGACATGCGGCACGCCCCTCTTCCTCCATGCAGCCGGCGCCACGCCAGAAGCCGCGGGTCACGAACGGGAACTCCCGATTTTTTCCTGACAGGTCCGCGTGGACCTCGGATAATTTTTACAAACGATAACAGAGATAACAGCCCGGGTGTTCGGGGGGATGACGCACCGCGCCCACCGGCGCAAGCCACGGTTCCACGCCTTGCCGATCGCCGGTCGGCAGGTCGGTCCGGGCCCGCTTCGCCCTTCGGCCGGCGCTCGCGGCGGGCAATTGCATCCGGATGTGACTCGCGACACATCCGCGCCGCGAAAGCGAATGTCAAAGAAGGGCGCGATTCGTAGCATTCCTTCGGATCGAACGTCAACCGGAACTCTCTCTACTGGGGATGAAATGGCTGCCTTGTTTTTCACGGAACTCGAACCTTTCGGCACGCGATGGCGCGCAGCGCTGGCGTCCTGCCTGCCAGCGCTGCGCCGCGATGCCGAAGTGGTGCGGCCTTCGCCCCCCCCACCGGCGGACCGGGTGTGTGCGCTGGTCTTCATCGCCAACCTCGCGCAGCTTGCCGACTCCGACGGCCCGGAGGTGGCGGCGGGCGTGAGCCGCGAGATCCGGCGCCGGCTCTTCGCGGCCTTCCCGCCGTCGGGCGACACCGACCTGAGCTGCTTGCGCGACGACTGCTTTCTGCTGCGAACCCGCCACGCGCGGCTGGACGACCTGCTGGCCGCGCTCGGGCGCGAGCCGATCCTCGTGAAGGGCATCGCCGCGCAGCCGCAGCTGCATGCCGACTGGATCGCCCTGCGCGACAGCGGGCCGATGAGCCCGGCCGAGATCGAACTGGCACTGTGGGCCGCACAACCGCATCCCGCGCCGACGGCCAAGGGGCGGCCTGCGAGCGACGTCGTGGTGGACGACATCGAGCACGTGTACGACCTGCGCATTGCGCGACAGGGAGATGCCCTGTGGCTGCGCGAGCGCTGTCTGCGAGGTGCCGAGGAACGGGCCCGGATCGACACGCTGTTCGCGCAGCTCCAGCCCGGCTGAGATGGCCTTGCCGCCTTCAGCCCATCGCAGCCCGGCCCGGCGAAGGGGCGCCCGATGGCGAGTCGCCCCGGGGGCGCCGCACCGTCCTGTTCCTTGACCGCCGCCCGTGGATTCGCCCATGAGAACGAACCGCCGATGGTCTCGCAACCCCCTTGGCCATGTATCTCCATCCCCTGATCGCCAGCGTGCCGCCCGACGAGCGCGCCGCCTTGATTCGCAGCAGCGCGCTGCATTCCTACCGGCGCAACGAGATCGTGCTGCAGGCGGACACGCACACCGACCGCATCTACTGCGTGGCCACGGGCCTGCTGCGCGCGGTCGACAGGGACGTGACGACCGATTTCATCCGCCGGGGCGATTTCTTCCTCGGCCCCTCGCTGGGCGAGAACAGCTACCAGGCCACCTCGACGCTGGTGGCCGCCCTGCCCTCGTCCGTCTACCACCTGCCGGTGGCCGCGGTGCGCCGGCTGTGCGCGCTGTACCCCGAGGTGACCATGGGCCTGCTGGAGATCGCGATGAAGCGCGTCGCCATGGTGCGCGGGCAGCTGCGCCGCATCTCATCGCTGTCGTCCGAAAGCCTCGTGAGCCGCGTGCTGCACGAGCTGACGCAGCTGGCGCCTGCGGCCACCGGTGGCTACGACAAGCGCATCACGCAGGCAGTGATCGCGTCGTACTCGGGGCTCTCGCGCGAGGTCGTCAACAAGACCATGCGCGACATGGAAAGCCGCGGGCTGGTGCGCCGCGACGATCAGGGCGTGCACGTGCCGCCGACCTTCGCCTCGACCGATTTCGGCAGCCTGCCGCCGGACGCCCACGAGCTCTCCGACGAACTCTGCGCCTGGAACGGCGACAGCCCCGAAGCGCCGTGACGCGCCGCCTTCATCGGCCCTGACACAAGGACAGCACCGACGATGCCCAAAGGAATTCCGAACCCCATCGACATGTATGGCATTTCGCCCCGCCCCTGGGGCTTCGAGGTGTCGCTCGTGCGAAACGGCGTGCGCTACGCGCGCCTCTTCGGCCACGCCAGCTACGGCGGCCCCCAGCAGGCGCTGCGACGCGCCCAGGCCTGGCGCGACACCATCGTGAAGGAGCATCCGCCGGTCGCGCGCAAGGACCGCGCGCAGACCCTGCGCAACAACAACAAGACGGGCGAGCCCGGCGTCTTCAGCCGCTTGTCCGCGCAAGGCAAGCCGGTGGCCTGGCTGGCCAAGACCTACCTCGGGAACGAGGAAATCCTGCGCGCCGAATTCGACCTCGCCGACTGGGGCCCCGCGGCCCGCGCGCATGCCATCGGCGAGCGGCAACGCCAGCTCGGCCGCATGGTCGGCCTCGCGCGGCTGCACCCCGCCGAAGAAGCCATCCGCCGGCGCCCGCCGCCCGACGACGAAGCGGCGCTGCCGCCCAAGCGCTCGAAGTCGGAGATCGTGCGACGCAACAACACGAGCGGCGTCAGCGGCGTGCAGTTCAAGACGCCGCGCGCGGGCCATCCCGGGTACTGGGTGGCGATCACCTACTCGGCGGGCAAGGGCAGCGTGAGCCGCTCGTTCTCGGTGCGCACGCTCGGCTACGAGGTGGCGCGCGACATGGCGATTGCCGAACGCCAGCAGCAGTTGCAGGCGAAGACGTCGGACGACGACGCCTGAGCGGCAGCAGCGTCCTGGCGAGGATTTGCAACGCCGCCCTGGCGTGAAAAGCGCGATTTCATGCGCAGTTATTTGCGGGACACCACACCAGCTAGCGCTGGTTCTGCTGCTCGCTCCTGTGCGCAATGACCGCATCGCGCACCGCGCGCTTCGGCGCCAGCTGCGGCTTGCCGCAACCGCTGCAGCGATAGAAGCGCAGGCCGGGCAGGAACTTCATCCACGACCGCCGGTGGATGCGCTCCAGCCCGGCCAGTCCGCATCGGCAGCGGACGAAAGGATTGCCGAAGGCCGGGCCGGGCGCGCGGCCGTGGCGTGTCGTTGCGTACCCAGGAGCGTCGGTGTGCATGCGGGTCATCGTGCCGACCCAGGGGCACGCCGCACGCCCGACTGTGATCCCGCTCACTTGCCGCCGCAACAAATCCGCGCGCGGCGGCGCGGGCCTACGTGACAGCAGGCGCCTGCGGTTCGCCCAGCGAGAGCATCAGGCGGTTGGCCCAGTTGAAGAAGGCCGCGCCATGCACGACATCGGCAATCGCCAGGTCGTCCAGCCCCTGCGCGCGCAAGGCGTCGACATGCGCGGCCCCAAAGGTCGACGGCGTGGCCGACAGCGCGACCGAGGCCTGCACGATCGCATTCCATCGCGCGCCCAGGTCGGCCTGCACGCCCTCGTCGAGCAGGCGCTGCACGTCGTCCGTGCGCTGCGAGAAATGCGAGGCGAAGCGCGCATGCACCGAGGCGCAGTAGATGCAGCCGTTGAAGCGCGAGGCCGCGGCGGCCGAGAGCTCGCGCTCGGCGCGCGGCAGGCCGGCGTCGGGGTTGTAGAAGATGTCCTTGTCGGTGCGCGTGCGCGCGCCGAGGATGTCGGGGTCGCGTGCCAGCAGGCGGAAGTACGGCGACTTGGCGCGCGATGCGTCGACGAGGCCTGCGTAGTGGCGCTCGGTCAGCTCGTCTTCGGGCAGCGGTTCGAGCCAGGGCAGCCATTCGAGCTGCGCCTGCGTGAAGGCGCGCGGGTGCGTGTTGTGGGGATGGGTCAGGGTCGATTCGGTGCTCATGGGGCGCTCATGCAGAAGGGGTGGCCAGCGCGCGCAGGCCGACGACGACGCGGATCTGGAACGCAAGGAACGCCACCAGCTGCGACAACGTGACGATCTCCGTGGTGCGCCATCCCGCATCGAGCAGCGCCTGCAATGCGGCCGGACTGGCGTCGCGCGGGTGGAAGACCAGCAGGTGCGCATGCGCAAGGCCAGCCGACAGCCGTTCGCCCAACACCGCGCGCTGCGCCGCATCGACGGCGTAGACCGGGCCGGCCGCGTCTTCCACGCTGAGCGGACCTTCCGGATAGCGGCCATACGGCCCTTGCGTGGCACCGCGTGCAACCTCGGCCCCGATGGCCCTCGCCACGCCCTGCCCCGCCAAGGCCTCGGCATAGAAGCGCGCCACCTCGGGCTGCCCATGCAATCCGGCGACGAAGGTCGCGACGGCGAAACGGTCTGCGATCTCGAAGTGCCCGGCGACGGGCTCGGTCGGCGCGAACAGCGCCAGGTAGCTCTGCTGCGCCTGCGTGCGCGCCTGCTCGCGCTGCGCGCGCAGCCGGGCGAGCGCACTGCCGGGCGCGATGCCCACCAGCCGGTCGATCACGTCGACAGCCTCGGGAACGGGAGAAGAAGAAACAACGACATTCATGGAAACAACAGCCTAGAGAAGCGCAAGCGATTGAAGGTCCGGCACGCCCGTGTCGCGCGCCCAGCCCAGGGCCGGTGCGACGACCGTGGCGGTCAGTTCGATGGAACGCAGGATGGCCGCATGCGGCGGATCGACCGAATGCACCTGGCACACGAGGTCGGTCACGCGCGCGAGCGTGCGGTCGGCGCGCAGCGAGGCGATCACGTCGTCGGGCGCGCCGACATGCACGTCGTACGCGGCGATCAGCTGCTCAAGCGGCGCATCGGCGCGGACGCGGTCGGCCAGGCCGATCTGCCCCGTGACGGCGGCCTGCACCACCGCGCGGCGCAGCCCGGTCTCGGCCAGGCGCAGCGCCTCCTTGCGGGTGTCCGCCACGAACACGCTGCGCGAGCCCACGATGCGCGGTGTGCGCCCCGGCGGCAGCGCGGCCAGGTAGGCGTCGATGATCGGGTCCTGCAGGTCGGCCAGCGATGCATCGGGCGCCTGCGCGGTACGCGGCTGCGTGCGCGAGAGCATCAGCCCGTCGCCGGCCGTGCCCGCGCGCGTGCCGCCACTCACCGAGAACGTGGCCTGCCAGAGCCGGCCGAGCAGTTGCGCGCCCGCCGGGTACAGCGTGTCGTCGCCGGGCAGCGGCCGGCCGGCCCAGGCGTCGCGCACCGTGGCGAGCTGCCGTTCGAACAGCGCCGCGCGGTCGTCGCTGTCCAGCCCGAAGGCCGCGAAGGACGCGGGCGTGCCGCCCGTGCCGACGCCCACTTCGAGCCGACCGCCCGAGAGCAGGTCCAGCACGATCGCATCTTCGGCCGTGCGCACCGCGTTCTCCAGCGGCAGCGTGACGATGCCCGTGCCCAGGCGGATGCGCCGCGTGCGTGAGGCCACGTGCGCGAGGAAGACGAAGGGCGACGGCAGGCCGCCCTCGTGTTCATGGAAATGGTGCTGCGCCACCCAGGCGGAATCGAAGCCGAAGGCCTCGGCATGGGCGATCTGCGCGGTGACGAGGCGGTAGCGCTCGGCGGCGGGGACATCGTCGAGCAGCCGGCTGAAGAAGCCGAGCCGCTTGCGCGGGGAAGTGAAGGTACCGGGCATCCGAAGGCCTGTGGGGTCGAGAGCCTTCGAGTGTTGCGCCGCAGGCCGCTCGTATGGAACGCCGGTTTTCGCGTTTGCTTATGCGCTTTGCGCGCATCGCGCGTTCAGTGCGGCATCGCAGGTGATCGCCGTGTGAAGCGCCGCAGCCAGCCCACGCCCGCCCCGGCGCCGACGGCCATCAGCCCGGTGGTGGCCAGCATCGCCGCCGTGTGGAGCGCGACGGCGGCGAGCGCCGGCACGAGCGAACCACTCATCGCGCCCTTCGCTGCATCGCCCATGCACAGCGGGATCAGCGCCGGCACCAGCATCAGCCCGGCACCGTGCGCGGTGGACATCATGAAAGACCACAGCGCCAGCCCCGCATGCCCCGCCGGCGCACGCGCCATGGCGGGCAGGCGCCCCGACAGGTGAACAAGCGCGCCCCCCGCGAACAACCCGCCGGCCAGCCACTGCAACAGGCCCCGGTCCATCGACAGGCCGAAGGCGACCGCAATGACCACGAGCGCCACTGAGGCGACGTGCCCGACACCGATCGGCCACAGCGCCCGCAGCGCCTGCGCCCGGTCGTGCGAACGCAGGCCCCAGGCGGCGGCGAACATCCAGCCGGTGGTGGGGTTCAGGCCGTGCAGGACGCCCATTCCCGCTACCGCCAGCCAGGGCCAGAGGCTTGCCATGATGCGGACCGATCGGCACGCCAGGTCGCGCGCTTTCTTAGGACTGCGCGTGGCAGCAACCACCCGCCGCCGCAACAGGCGCGGGCTCGTAGCGGTCGTGGTGACGGATCCAGTCCATCGCGTAGGACGGGTTGTGCTCGTCGCGGCCCTTGGGCACGAGGTCGAGCATGTTGTAGGTGCCCATCATCACTTCCACGCCGCGACCGTAGGTCGAGTAGGTGTGGAACACGTCGCCGGCGTCGTCCTTGAAGAACACGCTGACGCCGGGTGCCTCCTCGCTCGGGAACGGCTGCTTCACGTAGTTGTAGGCAACGGCGCCGCTGGCCATTTCGTCGGGCGTGAAGCTCACGCCGAAGTCGTGGTTGAAGTCGTTGTCGTGCGACGAGACCCAGGCGAACTGCCAGCCCATGCGTCGGCGGAAGGCCTCGATGTGGGCGAGCGGCGCGCGCGAGACGGCCACCAGCGTGACGTCGCGGTGCTCGAGGTGCACGCGCATGCCGTCGGAATGGTCGGCCATGAACGAGCAGCTCTGGCAGCCCTGCTCCCAGTCGGGGCCGAACATGAAGTGCTGCACGAGCAGCTGGCGGCGGCCTTCGAACAGGTCGGCCAGCGGGCGGCGACCTTGAGGGGTGTCGAAGACGTAGGCCTTCTCGACGCGGGTCCACGGCAACGCGCGGCGCTCTTCGGCGATGCGGTCGCGCAGCTGGGTCAGTTCCTTCTCGCGCGCCAGCAGCGACTTGCGCGCGTCGATCCAGCGCTCGGGGGTCACGACGGTGTGATTCACTGGGGTGTTCATGGTGTGCTCCTTGGCGTGTGTGTCGTTCAGGCCGTGGCCGTCTTCGGGCGGCGCACCGCGCGGACCTTGCTGGCCCGGCCGTCGCCGGCGTAGAAGAGCCCCGCGCCGTCGGACTCCAGGCCGCTCACGCCGACGCCGCTGGGCATTTCCAGCCGCGCGATCACGTCGCCGCTGGCGGGGTCGATGCGGCGGATGTCGCTCTGGTCGCCTTCCCAGGTGCCGTGCCAGAGTTCGCCGTCGACCCAGGTCACGCCCGTGACGAAGCGGTTCGATTCGATGGTGCGGCGGATCGCGCCCGTCGCCGGGTCGATCTGGTGGATCTTGCGGTCGCGGTACTCGCCCACCCAGAGGCTGCCTTCGGCCCAGGTGAGGCCCGAGTCGGAGCCGTTGCCGGGCGCGGGAATCGAGGCCAGCACCTTGCCGGTGGCGGCGTCGATCTTGTCGATGCGCGCCTCGACGATCTGATAGAAGCAGGTGCCGTCGAAGGCGGTGCCGGCGTCGCAGGCGACGTCGATGCGGCGCGTGGCTTCGCCGCTCGCGGGGTCGAAGGCGACCAGTTGCCCGCCGGTGGCGGCCCACACCTGGTGGCCGTCGTGCGTCACGCCGTGGATGCGCTCCACGCCTTCGAACGGGCCGTACTCGCGCACGATCTGCGCGGCCTGCACGGCGCCTTCGAAACGGTCCTTGCCTGCCTTCTTGCTCTGACTGCTACTGCTCATGGTGGGCTCCTGTAGGTGCGCCACGGGGTAGCGCATGAGCCCGACTCTATTCAATCGGCAGCGCGGCGGGGAGTAACAAGATCGTCGTGAATCCCGCCAGCGGCGGGGCCAGCCAGCGGCGCGCCCTCGCCTGCCCGATGGCGCGCACGCGCCGTTCGGCCTCGAGCTCGGCCAGCGCGCGCTGCACGGTGCGCTGGCTCGCGCCCAGCGCCAGTGCGAGCGCCGAGGTCGACCAGGCCGCGCCGTCGGACAGCAGCGCCACCAGCGAAGCCTGCTCGCCGTCGATGGGCGGTGCCAGCACCACCACCGGACGCGCATCCAGAGGCTGGAGGATGAAGCCCTGCGGCGTGGCCTCGATGCGCGCCATCGGCTTGACGAGCGCGCGCAGCCGGCCGATCTCGACGCGCAGCCGCGCGCGGTGCGTTTCGTCGGGGTCGCGGGTGCGGAAGGCGTCGGCGATCAGCGCGTCGCGGTCGACATCGCCGGGCCAGGCCGCGGCCAGCGCGCGCGCCAGCGAGAACAGCACCGGCCGGCGCGCGAGCGAACGCCAGGTGTCGCCGCCCCCCACACCGCGTCGGCAGGCATCGACGACGAGCGCATCGGACGCGAGCAATGCTTCGACTTCGTCGAGGCGCAGGGCCTGTTCGCCGCTTGCAGCGATGCGTCGTGCGGCGGGACGTTCGAGCGCGGCGCGCGCCTCCGCCACCTCGGCCAGCAGCGCCGGCACGCGCGCACGCCAGGCCGCGTCGTGCGCGCGGTCGAGCGCCGCGCGTGCCGCGGCGGTGCGCAGCGAACGCAGGGCCAGTTCCGCCGATGCCAGCTCGGCCACCGCCGCCAGCAACGGCGGCAGGCTGTGCCCGTCGAGCAGCGACAGCGCGGCGGCGGCCTCGTCGAGCCGGCCGAGCAGCAGCAGCCGGCGCGCCGCGATGAGCCGCGCCTGCAGCGCATTGGCCAGGTCGTCGCGCGCCTCGAGCGTGGCGGCCGCCGCAGTCAGCGCGCGCGGCGAGCCGCCCAGGTCGCGCATCGCGAGTGCCACCTCGGCCTCGGCGACGACGCAGCGGGCACGTGCCAGTTCTTCGTGCGCCCCGAAGCCGCTCGCGGCACGCCGCAGCAGCTCGCGTGCACGCGGGTGCTCGCCGAGCTGGGCCATGGCGATGCCGCGCAGCGCGAGCGCCGGTGGGTCGTCGCGCAGGGCCACGCGCTTGAGGGCGCCCAGCGCGTCGCCGGCAGCGAGCGCGCGCGCGGAGGCGGCGATGAGGGAATCCATGGGGCGACAGGCTACAACACCGCCGGTGCGCCGCGGCCCGCCCCCTCACGAGGCGGCGTCGTCAGTCCAGCGAGATGCCGCGCTCACGGATCAGCGCGTGCCACTTCTTCGTCTCGGCGAAGGCGTAGGTCTTCATCAGCACGCTGTCGCTCGGCACCGGCTCCCAGCCGCCTTCCTGCAGCCTCTTGCGCACGCCCTCGTTGCCCAGCGCGGCCTGCATCTCCTTGGAAAGGCGCTCCTGGATCGCCGCGGGCGTGCTGGCCGGCACGACCAGCCCCTGCCATGCGTAGGCTTCCGAATCCTTGAAGCCCTGCTCGCCCACCGTGGGCACGGCAGGCAGGATCGGCAGGCGCTTGGCGCTGAACGCCATCAGCGGAATGACCTTCCCTGCCTGGATGGCGCTGAGCCCCGAGGAGGTATCGACGACCATCAGCGGCACCTGTCCGCCCATCAGGTCCTGCAGCGCAGGCGCGGCGCCGCGATACGGCACATGCATCGTCGACAGGCCGCTTCGGCTCAGGAACAGCTCCATCGCCAGGTGGTGCGGGCTGCCGTTGCCCGGCGAGGCGTACGACAGCGTGCCCGGCTTGCTCTTGAGCTGCTCCATCAGGGCACCGATGGTCTTGAGGTTCGTCGAGGGCGCCGCCACCAGGACCAGCGGCGTGCGCGCCATCAGGCCGAGCATCGCGAAGTCGCGGTCGACGGCATAGGGCAGCTTCTTGTAGAGCGCGGGGTTGTACACGAGCACGCCGTTGTCGGCCGTGAACACGGTGTAGCCGTCGCCCGGCGACCGGGCCGTGACCTCGGCGCCGATGATGGCGCCGGCACCGGCGCGGTTGTCGACGATCACCGGCTGGCCGGCCTGCACCGACATCTGCGCGCCGATGGTGCGGGCCAGGAAGTCGCTGCCGCCCCCGGCGGGGTAGCCGACGATCCACTTGATCGGCTTGGACGGAAAGGCCTGCGCCTGCGCTTGCGCGGGAGCCCCCGCGAAAGCAAGCGCGGCGGCCGCGAGCGAAAGAAAACCGCGGCGCGCAAGGCGATGAGAAACGGGCATGAACGATGTCTCCTGGCAGTGGTTGTTGTGATGGCGCTGCGATTGGATGCGAGCTTCATTCATGGTTCAATCAGATATTTCTTTCCCACTTATCGGACAAACCGATGAATGTCACGTTGCGCCAATTGCGCGCCTTCATCGCGGTGGCCCGCGCCGGCAGCGTGACCGAGGCCGCCCTGCGGCTGCACATCACGCAGTCGGCACTGAGCGGCCTCATCAAGGACCTGGAGTCGAACCTGGGCGTGCAGATGCTTCACCGCACGACGCGCAGGCTGCAGCTCTCCAGCGCGGGCGAGGTGTTCCTGCCGATGGCCGAGCGCATCCTGCAAGACCTGGGCATGGCGCTCGATGCGGTGTCCGACCTGCGCGAGCTGCGCACCGGCACCGTGCGCATCGCAGTGCCGCAGGTGATGGCGTGCACGGTCATGCCGGAAATCATGGCCGCCTTCGCCCGGAAGTACCCCGGCATCCGCGTGCGCCTGCAGGACTCGATGGTCGAAAGCGTGCTGGGCCGGCTCATCAACGGCGACGTGGACCTGGCCATCGGCCCCGAGCGCGACGCGCCCGCCAACGTGGTGGCGCGCACGCTCTTCACCCTGCCCTTCCTCGCGGTGCTGCCTCCGGGGCATCCGCTCACCAAAAAGCAAAGGGTCGCCTGGAGCGACCTGGTCCGCTACCCCGTGATCTCGCTGCAGGGCGAATACACGCAGCTGCTCAGCGCCGAGCTGTATGCGTCGCCGGGTCGGCTGGAGTTCAGCCCGACGCATGAAGTCGCCTTCCTGACGACGGCGCTGAGCATGGTCGAGCACGGCCTGGGCGTGACCACCTGCCTGCCGTATGCGGGCGTGCTGCTGCAGCGCCAGCAACTCGAATTCCGTCCGCTCGTCACGCCCGTGCTCAGCCGCAAGTTCCAGGTGTGGCTCAACAAGGACCGGGGACTCTCGCCGTCGGCGCAGGAGTTTCTGGACTTCCTGCTGCAGCACATCGAAGACCATCCGGCGCCCGAGGTGCGCGCGTTCCGCAAGGCGCGCTGAGCACGCGCGCAGCGCGCCTCAGCTGCTGCCAGCGCCCATCACGGGTGCCTGCACCCTCGCCGCCAGCCGCGTGCCGCCATCGCCCGCATCGATCTGCAGCGTGCCACCGATGCGCGCCATGCGCGCCTGCATGCTGCGCAGGCCCAGTCCGCCGATCGATGAGGCGACCGTCACCGCGTCGAAGCCCACGCCGTCGTCCTCGACGCTCAGCAGCACGCCCGCTTCGCCATCGGCCAGCAGCTGCACGCGCAGGGTCCGTGCGCGGCTGTGCTTCACCACGTTGGCCAGCGCCTCCTCGAGCAGGCGCGTGAGGCCCAGCACCTGGCGCGCAGACAGCGCACAGGGCCAGGCCGCGGGGGTCTGCCAGTGGCTGCGCACGCCCATCTCCTCGAACAGGCGGCCGAAGCGGTGGCGCATCGGCGCCAGCCATTGCGTGGGCGTGGCGGCGACCGGGGCCGCGCCGCCGCTGTGGGTGTCGATGATCTGGCGCAGGTCGTCGCGCAGCGACTTGAA
Organism: Variovorax sp. GW822-FHT04E09; assembly: GCF_058800845.1. Taxonomy (NCBI): domain Bacteria; kingdom Pseudomonadati; phylum Pseudomonadota; class Betaproteobacteria; order Burkholderiales; family Comamonadaceae; genus Variovorax; species Variovorax sp. GW822-FHT04E09. Next base: position 100,310 of record NZ_JBXAMR010000001.1, on the reverse strand, counting down.
CATCGACAGGTACTGCGGCCGCTGCAGCGCCTCGCCCGACTGTTCCACCAGCGCGATCGAGCGCACCAGCGAACTGCCCAGGCCGTCGTGCAGGTCGTGCGCCACGCTCAGGCGCTCGTGCAGCCGCACGTTGTCGAGCTCCAGGCGATGTTCGCGGCTGAGCGTGTCGGCCAGCTCGGTGCGCGCCCCGCGCACTTCGCGCGCCAGCTCGTCGTTGAAGCTCTCGACACGGCGCAGGCTGCGCGTGAAGCCACCCGCCAGGATGAGCGACATGCCGATCATGATCAGCGGCGCCGTGACCACGGTGTAGCCGAAGCGGTCGTCGATGACGCGCAGGATCATCAGCGCGTCGTGCACCGCGGCCACCAGGAAGCCGAAGGCGCACAGGGCCAGCAGCAGGTGCTCGGTTTTCTTCGTGTCGAGCGCGCGCAGGATGAACTGCACGCACACGGCCATGAAGAGCAGCGAATACACGATGAACACCGCCAGCGTCGCGACCGACAGCGCAGGCTGCGGCAGCAGCGCGATCGCCGCCACGGCCAGCGCGGCCACGGCCCACAGCGCGCGGCTCAGGCGCGGAAAGCGCTGGCCGCCAAAGTGCCACATGAACATGCAGAAGCAACTCACGTACAGGACCATCCAGGCCGTGATCCAGCGCGACCAGGCGTCGGTGGAGGCGAACGGCCACGGCAAGGTGCTGACGACGGTGTTGCTCGCGAACACCAGCCAGGCGATGGCGCTGAGCGCGTACCAGCCGTAGGCAACCTCTTGCCGGCGCATGAGCCACAGCACGAGGAAGAAGCAGCCCAGCGTGATCGAGATGACGAGGTTGACCGCGGGCAGCACGCGCGCGAACAGGCGGCGTTCGTCGTGGTACGCCACCGCCGCGTCCGCCGTGCCGAGCACCACGCGGCCCAGCCCCGAGCCGTACATGCTGCCGCCCACCACCTGCACCCACAGCGTGTTGGTGCCGGGGTTCAGTGCGGCGGCCGGCAGGAAGAAGACGCGCGGCGTGTTCCAGCTGCGGCTCAGCGGCTCGACCAGGCTGGCGTCGCGCCAGAGCAGGTTGTCGTTCAGCGAGATCGCGCCGGCCATGCTCAGGTAGTCGAAGGCCACGCCCAGCTGCGGCGCGTCGTCGCGGCCCGCGCAGGGGCGCTGCCAGTCGATGCGGTACCACACGATGCCCTCGAAACCGGGCCAGCGCGTGGCCCAGTGGTCGGGCAGCGTCACCGGCTGCCAGCCATCGATGGGCGGCGGTGCTTCAGGCCCCGCGCCGGCGGTGGCGCGCACGGCCCGCACGCTGTCGATGTGCGGTGCGCACGCCTCGGCCGCCCATGCCGTGTGCGCGAACAACCACCACAGGCTCAGGCCAGCAAGCCACGCGAACGCGCTGCGAAAACGGCGCGCGTGCGCGAGGAAACGGTGAGCTTGCGGTAGATGTTCTTGATGTGGCATTCGACGGTGTGCCGCGACAGGAAGATCTGCTCGGCTATCTCGCGGTTGGTCAGGCCTTCGGCAACCAGCTGGAGGATCTGCAGTTCGCGCGCGGTCAGCACATCTTCGCCGACGCGACCCGGCGTGGCCGGCGGCGCCTGCGTGAGGTCGAGGATGCGCCGCGCGATGAACGGATCGATCGGCGCCCCGCCGCGCAGCACGCTGCGGATCGACAGCAGCAACTCCAGGTCGTCGCGCTCCTTGAGCACGTAGCCGGTGGCGCCGGCGCGCAGCGCGTTGAGGATCAGGTCGTCGGTGCTCCAGGCGGAGATCACGAGGATGCCGGGGCCGTCGTCGGCGTTCATTGCCGCACCGGTCGGCGCGCTCATCTGCGCGATCAGCTCCACGCCGTTGCCGTCGGGCAGGCCCAGGTCGACCAGCGCGAGCGCGAACGACTGGCGCGCGAGTTCGATGCGCGCATCGGCCAGCGTGGCCGCGAGCACCAGCACGTCGTTGCCGTAGCCCAGCTGGTTCAGGATGCCGACGATGCGCCGCTGCATCAGCGCGTCGTCCTCGACGATGAGCACGGGCGCCGGCAGGTCGGGGCTGGGCGGCGGCGTCATCGCCGGGCCGTCGGGGTGGGGAGGGAAAGCGGGCATCAGGACGGTTCGGACAAGGGGGCAAGCATGCCCGAATCATCACCCAGGCTCCGCGCGCGAGGCTGCAGTGTCCCCTCGCCGTGGCCCTGCGGCCATCACCAGATCTGGGGGTTCTGGTGGCACGGCGCGGCATCGGTCGGCCTTCGCCTACAGACAGGCACCACGCGAGCGGACATGGTGGCGCCATGACACATCCGATCGAACTCATCATCGACGAGCCGGCTCCCGGATCCTTTGTCTGGCGGCTGCTTGAAACCGACACCGACGGTGCGCATCCCACCGTCCTTCGCTGCGCCTTCGACCCGGTCGAGAGCTACGAGCTCGCCCTGGCGTCGGGACAGCGCGCCCTGCGCAGCGAGATGCGCGCGCACGGCACTACAACGGAAGGCCACTGAGCGTCAGCATGCGCTGACGGCGGCTTCGCGAGGCGTCCTACCGCTCTCGCGTCGTCGGTTCCTAGGATGGTTTTCGGGCGCCGGTTCTCTTGCGCTTGTCGCAGTGAAGCAACCGCCGGCGCCTTCAAGGAGATGACCATGCAAAGAAAGCTCATGTGGATGTGCGCCGTTGCCGTGTCCTGTCTCACGGCCGTGTCGGCACAAGCGCAAGTGAACCCGCCGCCCGCGGCCACGGTCGATCCGGCGGTCGCCGAATACAAGGCGGCCCGCGACAAGATCTCGGCCGACTACAAGACCGACCGCGCCGCTTGCGATGCCATGAAGGACAACGCCAAGGATGTCTGCGTCGAGGAAGCCAAGGGCAAGGAAAAGATCGCCAAGGCCGAGCTCGACCAGAAGATGAAGCCCAGCGACGGCAACGCCCGCAAAGTGGCCGAAGCCAAGGTGGAAGTGGCCTACAGCATCGCCAAGGAAAAATGCGACGACCAGAAGGGCGAGGCCAAGTCGACCTGCGTGAAGCAGGCCAAGGCCGAAGAAAGCAAGGGCATGGCCGAAGTCAAGGCGATGAAGAAGTAACCAGCCGGGCCGCAGCCCTTCCCGTTGGCGCTGGCCGGGGGCGGTCGCATACTCGACAGATGCCCTCCTCTTCCACGCGTCCACGGGTCTACCTCGCCGGCCCCGACGTGTTCCGGCCCGACGCCGCGCAGTACTTTGCCGCGCTGGCACTGGCCTGCGACGCGCTCGGCATGACGGCCGTGCCGCCGTTCGACGGCAAGGCGGCCGGCCCCGACCCCGCGCGCCGGATCTACGAAGAAAACATGAAGCTGCTGCGGTCGGCGGACGGCGTCATTGCCAACCTCGCGCCGTTTCGCGGGCTGGAGCCCGACTCGGGCACGGTGTTCGAGGTCGGCGTGGCCATCGCCCTGGGCCTTCCGGTGGCCGCCTACGGCGTTCCGCCAGGCACCTATGCGCAGCGCGCCGCCACGGCGGGCGTCGTCGGCCGCGACCCGGACGGCAGCCTGCGCGACCCCGAGGGCACGCTGATCGAGGATTTCGGGCTGCCGCTGAACCTGATGCTGGCCTGCTCGGTGCGCTTTGCGGACCTGGCGACCGACGCTTTGCGGGTGCTGGCCGAGGTGCTGGGGTCTGCACCTGCCCAGCGGCAGTGAGCCAAAATTCGTGAAATAAGTCACAAATCAAAGGCAGGACATCACCAATTCTGGGGAGAAAGCCCCGAGAAGTAAGCCTTTTAGCCTCTTTTTGCGTTGGACACGCCAACGCCCCAAAAAGGAGGCCCGGATGCCCCCCTCAGATCAACAAGCAGTTTTCGAAGCGGCGGGCCGCCTGGGTTCCATGGAGGTCCTGACCACGCAGACCAGCGCCGTCGTCTCGATGCTGCGCGCGCTGTACGCCGCGCACCCCGAGCCGGCCAAGGTCCGCTACCACTTCGACCGGCTGATCGGCCAACTGCTGACCAGCCCCTACCTCAGCCACGACCCGGATCACGCGCTGATCCTCCAGGACACGGCCGCGACCCTCGTGCGGCCACCGCTCGAACCCGACCCGGTGCGCTGAGCACCGATGCACACCCAGGAGACACTGAAATGAGTTTTGAAAAAATCAAGCTCCGGTTCGGCCGGTCGTTCCGTCGCGGCGATCGCGTCGTCTGCGAAGGCCGGCTCGGCACCATCACCGGAGCGACCTATCCGCATGTGCGGGTGCGCTTCGACGGCCGGCAGATTGCGGTGCCTTGCGATCCTTGCGAACTGCATGTGGGCACGGCGCCGATCGCGACGCTGTCCGCACTCGAACCGCAGCCGTCCTGAAGACATCGCCTCGCCTTTTCGGCGGGCAGCCACGCATTGCGAGCAGACGCAAAAAAGCCCCGACTGGCGGGGCTCTTTTGGGCTGTTTGATCACTGCAAGGTGATCAGGAAGCCAATCCTGGCGGAACCGGAGGGATTCGAACCCTCGATGAGGCTCTACACCCCATACTCCCTTAGCAGGGGAGCACCTTCGGCCACTCGGTCACAGTTCCTGAAAGCAACCGCAATTATGCCATTACTTAAGCGCTCGGTTGGTCCAGATCGAACGCTTTATGCAGTGCGCGCACTGCCAATTCCATATATTTTTCGTCGATCACGACCGAGGTCTTGATTTCGCTGGTCGAGATCATCTGGATGTTGATGCCCTCTTCGCTCAACACACGGAACATCTTGCTCGCAACACCCACGTGGCTGCGCATGCCGATGCCCACGATGCTGACCTTGCAGATCTTGGTGTCGCCCACGATTTCGGTGGCGCCCAGCGAAGGCATCACCTTCGACTCGAGCAGTTCGACCGTGCGCGCGAACTCGTTGCGATGCACGGTGAAGCTGAAGTCGGTCTTGCCGTCCTTGCTGAGGTTCTGGATGATCACGTCGACTTCGATGTTGGCGTCAGCCACTGCACCGAGGATGTGGTACGCGATGCCCGGCTTGTCGGGCACGCCGAGCACCGAGATCTTGGCTTCGTCGCGATTGAATGCGATGCCGGATACGACGGCTTGTTCCATGTTTTCGTCTTCCTCGAAAGTGATCAGCGTGCCGGACTTGGCCTCTTCATTGATGTCGATGTCCCATGCGGTGAAGCTCGAAAGCACACGCAGCGGCACCTTGTACTTGCCGGCGAATTCCACCGAGCGGATTTGCAGCACCTTGGAGCCCAGGCTGGCCATCTCGAGCATCTCTTCGAAGCTCACGGTGGTCAGGCGGCGCGCGTCGGGCTCGACGCGCGGGTCGGTGGTGTAGACGCCGTCGACGTCGGTGTAGATCAGGCACTCGCTGGCCTTCATGGCCGCCGCGATGGCCACCGCCGAGGTGTCGCTGCCGCCACGGCCCAGCGTGGTGATGTTGCCTTCGTCGTCCACGCCCTGGAAGCCGGTGATGACCACCACGCGACCGGCTGCGAGGTCGGCGCGCACCTTGGCGTCGTCGATGCTCTCGATGCGGGCCTTGGTGTACGAGTTGTCGGTGCGCACCGACACCTGCCAGCCCGCGTAGCTCACCGACTCCACGCCTTCGGCCTGCAGCGCCATGGCCAGCAATGCCGACGATGCCTGTTCGCCGGTGGAGGCGAGCATGTCGAGTTCGCGGTGATAGGCCACGCCGGGTTTGCCCGGGGAGAGCTCCTTGGCAAGACCGAGCAGGCGGTTGGTTTCGCCGCTCATGGCGCTGGGCACCACGATCATCTGGTGACCCGCACGCGCCCATTTGGCGACGCGCTTGGCGACATTGCGGATGCGCTCGGTCGAGCCCATCGACGTGCCGCCGTATTTGTGAACGATCAATGCCATGGATGAAATCAGAGAAAGATAAAGGGCCGCCTGGAAAGCGGCGCCCTGCAAGCCGTCAGAGCGAAGTCTTCAGCGAGGGCGGGGCATTGTACCAATGCAGCCGCTCTCCCCTGCGCTCGGCGAAGCCCGCGCCCACCTTGAGGTGGATGCGGTGACCGCGCGTGGTGCAGGCGCGGACCTGGTCCAGCAGCTGGTCGAGCTGCGCCGCGCTCGGTGCGCAGCCGTGCGACTGCATGAGCCAGTGGCGCAGCACGTTGGCCTGCCGCGCGCGGGACAGCGCCTGCAGCGGCCGGATCTGCGGCGGCTCGCCCACCAAGGCGAGGTCTTGCGCCGCCAGTTCGCTCAGCAGCTGCTGGGCCTGCGCCGCGTGGCCGATGCTGCGCGCAAAGGTGGCGCGAAACTGGGGAAAAGCTTCTGCCAATGCAGGCAGCAGCACGGCGCGGATGCGGTTGCGGGTGTAGCGCGCGTCGGCGTTGCTCGGGTCTTCGATCCACGGCAACTGCTGCTGCGCCAACCAGTTGCGGATGTCGGCCGTCGGCACTGCGAGCAGCGGCCGATGAATGTTCAATCCGTCGCGCACCGCATGCGCCGGCATCGCGGCCAGGCCCGGCAGGCCGGCACCGCGGGACAGCGCCAGCAGCAGCGTCTCGACCTGGTCATCGGCATGGTGCCCCAGCGCGATGGACGACACTGCGGGCCGCGCGCCGTCGGCCCGTGCCATGGCCGCATACGCGTCATAACGTGCGCGCCGCGCTGCATCCTCGGGGCTGTCGCCCGGCGCATGCCGCGCATCGACGCGGTGCGTCATCAACGGCACACCGAGCCGCTCGCAGACCTGCGTGCACTGCCGCTCGAAGTCGTCGGCCGCCGCCTGCAGCCCGTGATGCACATGAAAGGCGATCACCTGCCCCGGCCATCGCGCCGCGCAGGCCGCGAGCAAGGCGGTCGAATCCGCACCGCCGCTGAAGCCGACGGCCAGCGGCAGGCTCGCCGGTTCGAACGCGGCCATGGCGCGTTCGAAGGCTTCGCTCATGATGGAAAAGGGAAAGCCGCTCAGCGGCTGTTGTCGGCCTTGGTGTCGTTGAACCGGCCGTAGCTCTGCAGGCGCTCGTAGCGGCGGTCCAGCAGTTCCTTCGTCTTCAGGTCGCTGACCTGGCGGAAGGCGTCGTTGAGCGCGCGCTTGAGGAACGCGGCCATCTGGCGATGGTCGCGGTGCGCGCCGCCGACGGGTTCGTTGACGATCTTGTCGACCAGGCCCAGCGCCTTCAGGCGGTGCGCCGTGATGCCCAGGGCATCTGCGGCTTCCTGCGCCTTGTCGCTGGTCTTCCAGAGAATGGACGCGCAGCCTTCGGGGCTGATCACCGAGTAGATCGAGTACTGCAGCATCACGAGCTGGTCGCCGACCGAAATGGCCAGCGCGCCGCCCGAACCGCCTTCACCGATGATGGTGACGATGATGGGTACCTCGAGCTGCGCCATCTCGAAAATATTGCGGCCGATGGCTTCCGACTGGCCGCGCTCTTCGGCGTCGATGCCGGGGTAGGCGCCGGGCGTATCGACGAAGGTGAACACCGGCAGCTTGAATTTCTCGGCCGTCTTCATGAGACGCAGCGCCTTGCGGTAACCCTCGGGCTTGCTCATGCCGAAGTTGCGCGCGGTGCGCTCCTTCGTGTCGCGACCCTTCTGGTGACCGAGCACCATGCAGGGCACGCCGTTGAAGCGTGCAAGGCCACCGACGATCGACAGGTCGTCCGAGAAATGGCGGTCGCCATGCAGCTCGACGAAGTCCGTGAAGATTTCGTTGACGTAGTCGAGCGTGTACGGGCGCTCCGGATGCCGTGCGATCTTGGTGATCTGCCAGGGCGTCAGGTCGCTGTAGATGTCTTTGGTGAGTTGCTGGCTTTTCTTGCCGAGCTGATCGATTTCTTCCGAGATGTCGACCGCCGATTCGGTCTGTACATAACGCAGTTCTTCGATCTTTGTTTCGAGTTCAGCAATGGGCTGCTCGAAGTCGAGGAAGGTTCGTTTCGCCAACGTCTTCTCCTGTTTATTTCATCAATTGACCGGCCATCCGGCTCTTTTGCATTTATTCCAGAAACACCGAGGAACCGGCTTTGCCGGGCCTGCGGTGTTGCCCCCTCGAAGGGGGTTGGCGAAGCGACACGAAGTGCGCGAAGCCTGGGGGTGATCCTTAGTAAACGACCGGCACGGGGTCCAGCGATCGCCAAATATACCAAGTCGCCACGCTGCAATACGGCGCCCAGGCCACGGCGACATCGCGGGCATCGCTGCGGCTGACCGGGTCGCCCGAAAAATAGTTCACGCTGATGCCGTTGAGCAGGCCCTGGTCGTCGACCGGCAGCACATTCGGGCGCATCAGGTGGAAGATGAGGAACATCTCGGCAGTCCAGCGGCTGATGCCGCGGATCGCCACGAGCTCCTCGATGATGAGCTCGTCCGACATGTCTTTCCAGCGATCGACGTGCACGGTGCCCGAATCGAAATTCAGGGCCAGGTCGACCAGGTATTCGATCTTGCGCGCCGACAGCCCGGCGCCGCGCATGTCGTCGACCTTGAGCTTGAGCACGTTGGCCGGCGTGAGCTTGCGCGGCAGCGCCGCGAACTTGTCCCAGGTCGACTGCGCGGCCTTCACCGAGATCTGCTGGCCCACGATGCTGCGCGCCAGCGTGGTGAAGGCGTCGCCGCGCGACTCGAGGCAGGCCTCGCCGAACTTCGGAATGAGCCGCTTCATCACGCGGTCTTTCTTGGCCAGGTGCTTGCAGGCTTCCTCCCAATAGTCCGGCGTGTAGATGCGCACGCTGGTCTGCTGGGTGGCGGGTACGGGGTTCGTCGTTCCGTTCACTGTGCAGCCGCCCAGGTCGTTCCCGTGGGCGAATCCTTGAGCACGATGCCCTGCTCGAGGAGTTCCTGGCGAATGCGATCGGCCTCGGCGAAATTCTTCGCCGCCTTGGCCGCCGCGCGTGCATCGATCTTCGACTGGATGGTGGCTTCGTCGAGCGTGGTGCCCGCCTGCAGGAACGCCTTCGGATCGCCTTGCAGCAAGCCCAGCGTGCCAGCCAGCGCCTTGAGCAGGCCCGCGGTGTCGGCGGACTTGGTGCGGTTGACCTCGCCGGCCAGCTCGAACAGCACGGCGATGGCTTCGGGCGTGCCGAAGTCTTCGTCCATCGCCGCCTTGAAACGCGCCGCGTGGGGCTGCGTCCAGTCGATGGCCACGGTCGCGGGTGCGACCAGGTCGAGCGCGGTGTACAGGCGCTTGAGCGAGTTGCGCGCGTCGTCGAGGTGCGCATCGCTGTAGTTGAGCGCGCTGCGGTAATGCGTGCGCACGAGGAAGAAACGCAGGCTCTCGGCGTCGTACTTCTGCAGCACTTCGCGGATGGTGAAGAAGTTGCCCAGGCTCTTGGACATCTTCTCGTTGTCCACGCGCACGAAGCCGTTGTGCACCCAGAAACGCGATAGCGGCTTGCCATTGGCGCCTTCGCTCTGCGCGATTTCGTTCTCGTGGTGCGGGAACTGCAGGTCGGCGCCGCCGCCATGGATGTCGAAAGTCTCGCCGAGCGTGGCGCAGCTCATGGCCGAGCACTCGATGTGCCAGCCCGGACGGCCGGTGCCGAAGGGGCTGTCCCACTTGGCGTCGTCGGGCTCGGTCGGCTTGGCGGACTTCCAGAGCACGAAGTCGAGCGGGTCCTGCTTGCCGTCGAGCACCGCGACGCGTTCGCCTGCATGCAGTTCGTCGAGCGACTTGCCAGAGAGCTTGCCGTAGCCGGGGAACTTGCGCACGGCGTAGTTCACGTCGCCGTTGTCCGAGCGGTAGGCCAGGCCCTTGCGTTCCAGCGTCTCGATGATGCCGAGCATCTGCGGCACGTATTCGGTGGCGCGCGGCTCGATGGTCGGCGGCTCGATGCGCAGCGCGCCGATGTCCTCGTGCATGGCCGCGATCACCTCGTCGGTCAGCGCGCGGATGGTGATGCCGCGCTGGACCGCGCGGGCGATGATCTTGTCGTCGATGTCGGTGATGTTGCGCACGTAGGTCACGGCATAGCCGCTGGCGCGCAGCCAGCGCTGCACCACGTCGAACGCCATCATCATGCGGGCGTGGCCGATGTGGCACAGGTCATAGACGGTCATGCCGCACACGTACATGCGAACCTGTCCAGGTTGCAGGGGGGAGAAATCCTCCAATTCACGCGACAGCGTGTTGTAGATGCGCAGACTCATGGGACTCGGAAAGCGTTGATTCGCGCACGTGCGGTACGGGCGAGCAACGGTGTATTTCAGGGGTGACGGGGGGCGTGGCTACGAGGGGTTCGACGTGGCCCCTCGGCTACAATGCGACGCAGTATAAACGGCTGCCGCCGCGCAGCATCCGGGTGTTCTCCAGGCCCCCGCTCCCCCCCAATCCTGCCGAGGCTTCATGAAGCACGCCGCGTTCTCCAGACTCCCCATCGCCTTTGCACTGCTCTTCGGTCTGTGGGGCTTCGCCGCGCACGCCAACGACTACGACGACGTCAACCTCCTGCTGCGCCAGGGCAAGTCCGCCGAGGCGCTGGCCAAGGCCGACACCTACATCGCCGGCAAGCCGCGCGACCCGCAGATGCGCTTCCTGCGCGGCGTGATCCTCACCGAGCAGAACAAGACCGCCGACGCGATCACCGCGTTCACGCAGCTCACGCAGGACTTTCCGGAACTGCCCGAGCCCTACAACAACCTCGCGGCCCTGTACGCGTCGCAGAGCAAGTTCGACCAGGCCCGCGCCGCGCTCGAAACCGCGCTCAAGCTCAGCCCCAACTACGCCACCGCGCACGAGAACCTCGGCGACGTGTACGCGCGCCTGGCGGCCCAGGAATACCAGCGTGCCCAGCAGTTCGTCACCACCAATGCGAGCGTCGCGCCCAAGCTCGCGCTGATCCGCCAGATCTTCACGCCCAAGGCCGCGGCCGATGCGGCCGTGCTGCCGGCCGCGCCGCCCGAAGTGCGCAAGCCCGTGGGCCGCACGACCAAGTAACAGCCTCTTGCAATCCGGCGGTGCGCACACAGTTGCCTCCCAACCTGCGCCATCGCAGGCCCACCGCCCTCCCCTCCACCCGCACACGGAGCCTCATTTGACGACCTCTGCACTTTCCCGTTTCAGCCGCCGCGGCGCCCTCGCACTGGCCGCGGCCCTGGCCTTCGGCGCCGCCGCCGGCGCGCACGCCCAGCAGGCCGCCCCGCGCGTCAAGCTCGCCACCTCGGCGGGCGACATCGTGGTCGAACTCGATGCGGCCAAGGCTCCCAAGACGGTCGAAAACTTCCTGCAGTACGTCAAGGACAAGCACTACGACGGCACGGTGTTCCACCGCGTCATCGACGGCTTCATGATCCAGGGCGGCGGCTTCACGGCCGACCTGCAGCAAAAGCCCACGCGCCCGCCGATCCCGCTCGAGGCCAACAACGGCCTGAAGAACGACAAGTACACGATCGCGATGGCCCGCACCGGCAACCCCAATTCGGCCACCTCGCAGTTCTTCATCAACGTGAAGAACAACGATTCGCTCAACGCGCCCAACCCCGACGGCTACGGCTACACCGTGTTCGGCAAGGTCGTCGCCGGCACCGACGTGGTCGACAAGATCCGCGCCGTGCAGACCGGCAACCAGGGCGGCATGCAGAACGTGCCCGTCGAAACCCTCACCATCAAGTCCGCCACGCTGGCGAAGTAATCCCGTTTCCGAAGAAGGAGCTAACTCATGAGCAACCCCCAAGTCGAACTGCACATCAAGAACTACGGCGTCATCACGCTCGAACTCGACGGCGTGAAGGCACCGAAGTCGACCGCCAACTTCATCGAGTACGTGAAGAAGGGCCACTACGACAACACGGTGTTCCACCGCGTGATCCCCGGCTTCATGGTGCAAGGCGGCGGTTTCGAGCCCGGCATGAAGCAAAAGCCCACCGGCGCCGAGATCGAGAACGAAGCCAACAACGGCCTCAAGAACGCCAACTACACCGTGGCGATGGCCCGCACCAGCGCACCGCACTCAGCCACCGCCCAGTTCTTCATCAACGTGGCCGACAACGGCTTCCTGAACCACACCGCCCCCTCGGCACAGGGCTGGGGCTACGCGGTGTTCGGCAAGGTCACCGGCGGCACCGATGTCGTCGACAAGATCAAGGCCGTGAAGACGGGCCGCAAGGGCTTCCATGACGACGTGCCCCTCGAGGACGTCGTGATCGAAAAGGCAGTCGTCACTGTCGAGTGATGCACCTCAGGCACGGCGCAGCGGCATGACCCCGGTGGCGAACCCGGCTTTCTCCGAGCTGGTGGCGCCGCCCGCGTGGCGCACCGTCGACCTGATTTCCGACCTGCACCTGCAGGCCAGCGAGCTGGCCACCTTCGAGGCCTGGCAGGGCTACCTGCAGACCACGCCGGCCGATGCGCTGGTCATCCTCGGCGACCTGTTCGAGGTGTGGGTGGGCGACGATGCCGCCGCCCAGCCCGGCTTCGAGGCGCAGTGCGCCGAGCTGCTGCAGCGCACCGCGCAGCGCCTGCCGGTGTTCTTCATGCACGGCAACCGCGACTTCCTCGTCGGCAAGGCCTTTGCCGCGCAATGCGGCCTGACGCTGCTCGACGACCCCACGGTGCTGGTGCTGCACGGCGAACGCTGGCTGCTGAGCCATGGCGACGCGCTCTGTCTCGAAGACACGGACTACCTCCAGTTTCGCGCTCAGGTGCGCACGCCCGAATGGCAGGCCGCGTTCCTCGCACGCCCGCTGGAAGAGCGCCGCGCCCTCGCCCGCGCCATCCGCGCACAGAGCGAAGACCGCAAGCGCGATCCCTCGACCCTCTGGGCCGACGTGGACGCCGACGCTGCCCGCCAATGGCTGCAGCACGCGGGCGCCAGCGCGCTGATCCACGGCCACACCCACCGCCCCGCCGTCCACGACCTGGGCCACGGCCTGCGTCGCATCGTGCTGAGCGACTGGGACGCCGCAGCCCATCCGGCGCGCGCGCAACTGCTGTGCCTGTCGGCCGCCGGCGCACAGCGCGTCGACCTGCGCTAAGCACACCGAACGCCGATGTTCAAGTGGCTGCGCCGGCTGCGCACCCTGCCCCCGATTCCCGACGCCGCCTGGCGCACCACGCTCACGCGCTACGCCTTCCTGGGCGCGTTGCCGCCTGCACAGCAGCAACAGCTGCGCACGCTGGCGGCCGAGTTCCTGCGGGACAAGGAATTCCATGGCACGCAGGGCTTCGTCATCACCGACGAGGTGGCGCTGGCCATCGCGGCGCAGGCCGTGCTGCCGGTGTTGCATCTGAAGGACGGGCTCGACTGGTACGACGATTTCGTCGGCATCGTGGTGCACCCGTCCGAGGTGGTGGCGCCGCGCAAGGTCGTCGATGACGCGCTGGTCGTGCACGAGTACGAAGAGGTCGTCGCCGGCGAGGCGATGGACCAGGGCCCCGTGATGCTCAGCTGGCAGGACGTGCTCGCGAGCAGCGTCAGCAGCGAGGGCGGCTACAACGTCGTGATCCACGAGTTCGCCCACAAGATCGATATGCGCAACGGCATCGCCGACGGCTGCCCGCCGCTGCCGGCCGGCTTCATGGGCCGGCGCAGCGCGCGCGAGGCGCGTGCGGCCTGGATGGCGGTGCTGCAGCCGGCCTACGACGACTTCCGCGAGAAGACCATCCTTGCCGAACGCTTCGGTGCCGAGCCGCCCTGGCTCGACGATTACGGCGCAACCTCGATCAGCGAGTTCTTCGCGGTGGCCTGCGAGGCCTACTTCGTGAACCGGCCGAACTTCGCGCGGGACTTCCCGGCGGTGCTGGTTCTCTTCGATGCGTTCTTTCGGCCTGCGCAGGCCTGACCGCCCCTCACATCTGGTTTCCTTGCTTGCGCGCGCGATCGCGGTCCGCATACCTCGTCCTGAGTAGGCGCGGATCGGGAGCGCCTTGCCTTTGCAGGCCCCCGGCGTAGCATCGCTGCGGCCATCGCCCTCCACAGCGTCGCTGCGCGCCTGATGACCTGGAGCGTCGCCATCGGGGGCGGCGTTGCTTCATGTGATTCGCCCCCGCGGATAACAACACAGGAGCAGAAAATGGTGACCTATATCGGCATGCTGAGCTTCACGGACAAGGGCATCCAGAGCGTCAAGGAAACCACCAAACGCGCTGCCGCCGCCAAGGAAACCGCCCAGAAGCTCGGCGTCAACATGCGCGAGATCTTCTGGACCATGGGCGACTGCGATGTGGTCTGCGTGCTGGAGTCCGAGGACGAGCAGGCGCTCTGTGCATTCAGTCTGGCCATCGCCATGCAGGGCAATGTGCGCACGCGCTCCCTGCGCGCCTATACCGCCGGGGAAATGGACAAGATCCTGGCCAAATTGCCTTGAGCCGGGACGGGTCGACACGCATGAAAAAGCCCGCACGCGGCGGGCTTCTTTCTCGTGAGCGCGCGCGGGCGCCTTACTTGCGCAGCAAGGCCTTCAGCGCGTTCTGCAGACGGCGTGCGGTGGCGGCGTCATGCGCGGCGGCGAGCACCTTGCCGGCGTCCTGACCCCAGGTCTGGGCCGGCGTCGGATCGCCGCGCTTCGTCAGCAGCTTGAGCTGCAGCGCGCGGCGTGCATCGAGTTGCTCGGCGGGCGTCGGCACTTCGGCGGCCATCTCCAGGCGCAACAGCGCTTCGGCAGCATCGCTCGCGGCGGCCGTCGGTGCGGCACCCACGGCTTGCGACCATTGTGTGCGCACGGCCGGCGTCACGGCACGACCCAGTTCCTGCACGCTCGGCAGGCGCGCGGCATCGCGCTGCTCCCAGGCGCCGAGCACCTGCGTGAGCGCTTCGCCGTGGGCCTGCGCGGCCAGCTTGCGCAGCGCCATGTCGGCACGCTCGAGCGCTTCGCGCTGGGCGCGGAAGGCGGCATCGCCCAGACGCGGGCCGCGGTCTTCGCGCGGCGGACGGTCGCCGAAACGGCCACCGCCCGGCGCGCCGCGATCGCCACCACGGGCATCGGGACGCGGGCCGCCACGGTCGTTCGGGCGGCCGGGGCCGCCGGCACCGGGACGGCCACCGTCGCGGCGATCACCGAAGCGACCCGTGCCGCGAGCAGCCGGTGCGGCTTCGGCCTTCTTGCTGCTCGGCCGGTCGTCGCCACGCATGGCGACCACGGGCTTGGGTGCGGGCTTCGGCGGCGCGGCCGGTGCGACGCTTGCGGCTTCACCTGCTTCGTGCGCGGCGCTATCGCTGCGGGCCGAAGCATCGGCGCCGTCTGCGGGAGCGACCAGGTCGGGCGCGTCGGCCACTGCTGCCGCGGGTGCGGACGGCGTGGCTTCGGCATCGCTCGAACCCGGCGTCTGCTCGGCGCTTTCGCCGAACTCGGCAGCAGCCTGGCCGGGAGCTTCGACACCGGTCGCGCCGACCGAGGGGCCGTCGCTCGTGGTGGCGGGTGCCGGCGCGGGCACTTCACCGCGCAGTGCGGCTTCGAGGCCGGCGATGGCGGCGCGGATCTTCTGTGCGTCGCCGCCGGCATTGGCCGCGTCGAGCGCCTTGGAGGCCTCGAGCACATGGCGGTCGTGCTCGCTCATGGCGGCCGACGCCTTTTCGCGCTCGACCGTCTTGCGGTTGAAGGCTTCGTCGATGGGGGCGCGGAACGCGTCCCACAGCTTCTGTTCGTGGCGGCGATCGAGCGGCACGCTCTGCGCCTCGTGCTGCCAGCGCTGCTGCAGCGCCTTCACGGCGTCGATGCGCAGCATCGGCTGGGCGCCCAGCTCGGTGGCTTCGGCGATCATGGCCTGGCGACGTTCGACGCTGGCCTTCTGAGCGGTTTCGAACGGGGCACGGGCGGCACCGAAGGCTTCATTCCACAGCGGTTGCAGCTCGGCGAACACCTTCTCGCCCACGTGGCCGGCATCGCGCCAGCGGTCGGCGAACTGGTGCAGCGCGCGGTTGTGCGCCTTCAGGTCGGTGGCGCCGGCATGGGCGGCAGCCCAGGCCTTGACCTCTTCGATGAGCGCGACGCGCAGGGCGCGGTGTTCGGCGGCATCGGCGCGCACCTTCTCGAGCCAGGCCTCGACGACCTTGTGGGCTTCGTTGCAGGCTTCGTCGAAACGCTTCCACAGCGCGTGGTTCGGCACGCCGCCCTGGTCGGCCTGCTTCCACTGGTCGCGCAGGGCGCGCAGGGTTTCCTGCATCTTGCGGCCACCAAGGGCCTGGCCTTCGGGGCGCTTGAGCAGGCCTTCGGCCTTGGCGACGAGGTCTTCGCGCACCTTGTCGGCGCTCCAGCGCTGCCAGCCTTCGAGTTCGCCGGCGGCGACCAGTGCGGCATGCACGCGGGCTTCGAGCGGCGCGTCGACCAGCTTGCCGTGTTCCTTGAGCACGGCGCGCAGCGCAGCGGCGGCGCCGGCACTGGCCTTGCCGTGGCCTTCGGCGGTTTCCTGTTCGAGCTTGGCGAGGGCGGCCTGCACGGCGTCTTGCGCCGCGGCGCGCACGGCCGGGTCGACCTTGGGTGCGGCGGGACGGGCAGGTGCGGCAGCCTTGGGAGCCACCACCTCGCCGCGTGCGGCGCGCAGTTCGTCGGCCCAGACGGGCACCGGGGGCAAAGGCGCGGCAGCATCGGCGGCCGCAGCCACGGCATGCGCCAGCGCGCCGTGGAACGAATCGGACACCACGAGCAGCTGCGACTTGGAGGCTTCGAGCTGGGGCGCGAACTTGGCGTCGAGGCTGTTCCAGTTGGCGTCGGCCACGATGTCGGCGGCCTGCTGCTGCCAGTGGGTCACGTCGGCGCGCAGCGATTCCTCGGCGGCCTGGGCGTCCTTCCAGCCCTTGGTGGACAGCACTTCGAAGCGCTGGGCCAGCAGGACAGCGGCTTCGCGGTGGACCTGCGCGCGGTGCTGCAGGTCTTCGATGCCCTTGACGCGCTCGGCCAGCTGGGCCTTCAGCCCGGCCAGCGGTTCGCGCGACAGCGGTGCGCCGGCCTTGGCGGCGTCACGCTGCCAGGCCAGTGCGTCGGCGATGTTGAGCTTGGACTGCGCCAGCAGCGTTTCGGCCTTCTGCGCCCATTCGGCGGCGATGGCTTCCTGGCCCTTGGCGCGTTTGATTTCGTCGAGCTTTTCGCGCAGCAGGCGCGCGGCGCCCTTGTCGCGGCCGCTCAACTCCTTGAAGACCTCTTGCATCTGCTCGGACGAAGGGTTGCCCGCGAGCCAGTCGCGGATGCGCGCGGCGCGCTCGCCCGAGGTCGGCGCGGTGAAGGCGCCGCCGGTGAGCGTGTCGAGGGCCTGGAGGTCGTGTGGCTTGGAAGAAGTAGAGGTCACTGCGCGAAATCGTTGTCTTGGTAGAGAAAGCGAAGGCGCCGGCAAAGGCCGGCGCACATCGACATTTTCACCCAGTTGGCGAACAGCCCGCCGAATTCCGTGTCGGAACTGCGGCGCGCACCGTTCAGCGGGCTGAAAAGGGCCCGCAGGATATATGGCAAGGCGAGGCGAAAAGCCAAGCCCCGCCGGCTATTTCATGGTCAGGCTCAGCTCGGCGCCGGGCTTCCAGTCGCTGCCGCTGGCCGTGGTGCGCACGGCCCCCAGGAACAGGCGTTCGCTCGGCAGCTTCTGCGCCAGCAGGTAGTCGCGCACCACGGCGCCGCGCTCGACGGCGAGCTGGCGCATCGATTCCTCGTCGACCGGCACGCTGGCCAGCAACAGGTTTTCCATTTCCTTCACCGGCAGGTCCTTGGCCAGGCCGACCATGTTGCGCGGCTTGGTGATGTCGGAGCGCTTGTAGACGGCCGTGAGCAGCTCCGGGTATTCGGCATCGGTCACCGGCGCCACCTCGGTGCCGGTCTGGCCGCCGCGCACCGCGACGCGGCGCTTCTCGGCCTGGGTCAGCTGGCGCAGGCGCTGGCGCTGGTAGGCGTCGCGCTCCTTCTCGAGGCTGGAGGTACCCACCACCGTCATCTGCAGCGTCGGCCGCTCGGTCAGGGCCTTCACGACCTTGTCCAGGCTTTCCTTGGCGCCGCTGCTCAGCGTGGAACTGCCGGGCTCGAAGGTGATGGCGCTCGAGTCGCCGCTGCCGCCACCGCCCAGGCCGCCGGTCAGCAGGCTGAACGGCGCGGTCACGGCCTTGACGATCAGGTTGACCACCGCCTTGAAGATCAGCGGGCCGATGCTGAACTGCGGGTCGTTGAGCGAGCCGCGCAGCGGCAGGTCGACGTCGATCACGCCGTTGCGGTCGGCCAGCAAGGTCACGGCCAGGCGCACGGGCAGGCTGTTGGGCGCGCCAGCCACCTCGTCGCCGAACTTCAGCTGGTTGAGCACCAGCTTGTTGGTGGCGGTGAGCTGGCCGTCGGGCGCGATCTTGTAGTTGACGTCCATGCTCATCTTGCCGCGCTCGATGCCGTGGCCCGCGTAGCGCACCGAGTACGGCGACAGCGGCGCGAGGTCGAGGTCGCGCATCTTGGCCGTGATGTCGAGTTCGAGCGGCTTGGCCAGCGGATTGAGCTTGCCGGTGATTTCCAGCGCCGCGGTCTGCTGCGCCTTGCCGCGCAACTCGAGGTCGGCCAGCGCCGGTCGACCGCCCTGCCCGTTCGGCGGGTTCGACGAGAAGGAGCTGAGCTTGCCGGTCAGCTCGCTCAGGTCGGCCGAGTAGTTGGGCTTGACGAACAGGTCGGTGAAGTCGATCTTGCCGTTGACCAGGCTCATCGGACCGAAGTTGATGACCGGCGCCGGGCCGCTGTCGGCCGCCGGCGCGGCAGCCACGACGGGTGCGGACGCAGCCGGCGCAGGCTCGGGCGCGCCGCCGACCATGGCTTCGGCCGACACTGGCGCACCGCCCGAAGCCCGCTGTGGCGCCGAGGCGGCTGGCGCGCGGGTCGTGGTGGTCGTGCCACCCGGGCCCTTTTTGGTGCTGGCTTCGGCGGCGGTGGCCGCGGCGGCCTTCGAGGCTTCCTCGCCCTTCTTGGTCAGGCTCAGCAGGTTCAGGCGGCCGGTGGGGTCGACGATCACGCGGGCGAAGAAGTCGGTCAGCGTGGTTTCGCGCACGTCCACCGTCGGGGCCGCGTTGGGTGCGAGGCTGACCTGCAGGCCGCGCAGGCTCAGGGTCTTCCAGCTCAGCAGCTGGCTGTTGTTGCGGTCGAAGCCCGGCGACTGGGTCAGCGAGACACTGTTGGCGCGGAAGTCGTCCAGCGCGGTGTCGCCGGCCAGCTTCAGGCTCATGCCGGCCGGCGCGCTCGCGTAGCGCACCGTGCCGCGGTAGTTCGCGAAGGCGCGGCGGATGTCGACATTGAGCGCGTCGGCGTAGTAGGCCTTGAAGGCATGCGCCGGGAACGACGCCACCTCGAGCCGCCCTTCGGCCGCCAGCGGCTTGAGCACGATGTTGCCCTTGTAGTCGAAGCGCCCCGGGTCCGCGCGGCGGCCCGCGCCGATGCGGCCCGACACCTGCAGCGGCGAGACGGTGTTGGTGTCGGGTGCGATCTTCTGGGCCAGCAGCTTGAAGGCCGTGACCTCGATCGCCACCGGCGCCGAGCCGGCCTTGTCCGCATAGGACAGGCTGCCGTTGTCGACCGCCAGCGTGCCCAGCGTCAGCGCCCAGGGCTTGGTGTTGGCGCTGTTGGGACGCGCTGCGCCGGCGTCGGCCGGCTTGGGCGCCGCCACCTTGGCGCCGCCGGCCGGGGTCTTCAGCCAGCGCTCGAACATCCAGCGCTTCTCGTTGTCGCGCTCGACGCTCACCTTGGGGTTGGTCGCGGTGAACGACGCGATGTTCAAGGTGTGCCTGGTCATGTCGACCTCGGCGTCGACCAGCTCGAAGCGCCCGACGCTGGCCAGCGCGGTCTTGGCCTGGGTCAGCGCCAGGCCGTCGGCGGCCAGGCGGCGCGCCTTGAACTTCAGATCGGGCTGGGCCCAGGACACGTCGATCTGGCCGCTGAGCTTGCCGTCGAGCGTGGGCTCCAGGCTCTGCGCCAGGTACGGCGCAGCCAGCGACAGCGGCAGCGCCTCGACCTCGGTCTGCACGTCGGCGACCTTGTCGGTGGCGTTGCCCTTGAACTTCAGCGTGGCGCCCGCGACGGCAGTGCTGCCGTCGAACTGCGCGGGCTTTTCCATGGGCCAGGTGACGGCCGTGAGGTTGATGCCGAGGTCGGTGAGGTCGATGGCTGCAGCGGGCTTGACGGTTTCGTCGCGCCAGCCGACACGGCCGCCGTCGAGCGCGATCTTGTCGACCTGCACCTTGAGCTTGGGCTTCTCGGCGACCGGCTTGCCGCCCGGGGCGCTGGCCGCGGGCGCCGGCAGCGGCGCCGCCTTTTCGGCCGCGCCGGTCGCCGGGTCGGTGGCCATCAGGTTGAGCTGGCCGGCGGCGTCGCGCGCCACCACCAGCTGCGGCTTGGCCAGCGCGACCTCGCTCAGGTGAAACACCGACTCCAGCGGTCGCACGTCGGCCAGCGCCAGCTTGAGCGAGTCGAAGCCCAGCAGGTCGCGCCCGCGGGCGTCGCCCAGCTTGGCGCCATGGGCCTCGACCGTGCCGGTGAGCTTCAGGCCGATGGTGCTGGTCTGCTGGAAATCGATCTTCAGGTCGGCATCGAGGCTGCCGGCCTGCAGCTTCACCGGCAGGCCGCCGGGGATGTAGCCCAGGTACGGCACGAGGTCCAGCCCCTTGAACTGCACGTGGGCGTCGGTCTTGCGGCTTTGCGCGAACGGGGTCGTGAAGGCGGCCGAATCGAACTGGCTGCCGTTGAGCGCAAAGGCCAGCTTGGGCTCGGTCGTGATCTCGCGCTTGGAGGCGAGGTTGCTCAGGAACGGCACATCCAACATGAAGCCGCGCAGCTCATGCCGGCGCTTGACGGTCTGGTCGTCGAAGTCGACCGCACCATCCTTGATTGAGATGTTGTAGATCGCAAAGCGTGCGGGCTCGGCCTTCGGGTCAGGCGGCGGGCCCGAGGCCAGCTTGGCCAGGATGTCGTCGATGTCGTACTTGCCGTCGGCCAGGTGCGTGAGCAGCACCGCGGGTGCCTCGACCGTCACCGCGTCGATCACCGGCGCCAGGCGGAAGAGCGATTGCAATTCGGCGTCGGCATAGATGCGCTTGATGGCCACCTGCGGCTGCTTGCCGTCGGCGGTGGCGATGCGCAGGTCATTCAGTGCGAGCTCGAGCGTCCAGGGCTTGAAGTCGATCTTGCCGACGGTGACCTGCCGGCCCAGCTTTTCGCTCGCGATCTTCTGGAGCTGGCTCTTGGCGATCGGCGGCACCGCCAGCCACGCGATGGCCCACAGGGCCAACACCACCAGCAACGCGACGACCCCACGCCGCACCCATTTGTTCTGTTTGATCGAAGCAGCATCCATCCGCAGAAGTGTGCCGCAAACAGATGCCAACAAAGTCTGCCGAAACGTGAATGCGTTCCCTTTTGGCGAGGCGTTGTGATGCGAAGGCAATCACCGCCGGCATGGATAGGCCGAAAGTGCGCGCCCCGAAAACAAGAAAGCCCGGTGAGTCGACGAAGTGTCTTGTCACCGGGCTTGATGGCGGGCTCAAAACCCATGCCATCGATTCGCGCGACCGGAAGTAATGGTTCCCGCCGTGCTGGCAGCAAGAGATTGCCGCCGTGGAGTCCTCCATCGTTCGAGTCCTTGACTTGCACCTCGGACTGCCTGACTTCGGAAAAACGCCTGAAACCTCAGGCCCGTCCAGATTAGGCGTCTCACCCTTCCTTTGCAAATCCCTTTTCCAAGGGATTTCCCGTAGGCCCGCTCCCCTTGGAAGCCCCTCGGACGGGGGGATTCTTCAAGCACTTATTAACATATGAAACCAAATCCTTATGCTTGACCGTGTATTTAGCCACGATAGAATCCCGCCTGCCCTTGCTGCCGGACGCAGCAGGGCCTCCCTGAATCCGCTGCCGAATTCCACCGGCGTGATCAGGCCGCCGCGCTCCCTACCCCACACCCCCTCCATGCGCGGAGCCTGATTCGTACATACCAATCCAAGCGCCGCTGCCTTCATCCACCGCCCTTTCAGGCGCTGCATGCTAGGTGCCGCACAGAAAGGAAAAAAGCGATGAGCAAGGCGTTTGATGCCACAGCCCGCGGGCTACGGACCTTCGTGTCCGATGTGGCAGACGGCTTTTTTGAAATCACCCACAACGGGTTTGCGCTGGTCGGCCTGGCCATCGTGTTCGCGGCCCTCGCCCTCGTGGCGCGCCCCGACCTGCGCAAGACCGGTGAGGAACAACTGATGGGCTGGCTGCAGTCGCGCAAGCCCGCGCCCGAACCCACGGACCTCGAGCCGACCGCCATCGAGCGGACCACGGCCGCGAGCCCCGACGAGCTGCCCAAGCAGCAGGCGGCGGTGGCCTACTGGCTCAGCAAGAAATACCGCGTCGCGGCCGAGCCGCTGAGCGTGCTGGTCTCCGAGGCCTACCAGATCGGCAAGCGCACCAAGCTCGACCCGACGCTGATCCTGGCCATCATGGCCATCGAGTCCAGCTTCAACCCGTTCGCGCAAAGCCACGTCGGCGCCCAGGGCCTGATGCAGGTCATGACCCGCGTGCACGGCGACAAGTACGAAAGCGCGGGCGGCACGCTCACCGCCTTCGACCCCGTGACCAACATGCGCGTCGGCGTGAAGGTGCTGCAGGAATGCATCGCCCGCGCCGGCTCGCTCGAAGGCGGCCTGCGCTACTACGTGGGCGCCGCCAACCTCGACGACGACGGCGGCTATGCCGCCAAGGTGCTGGCCGAGCACGAGCGCCTGCGCCAGGTTGCCGCCGGCCGCGCGCCGTCGACGATGGTCGTGCCGCCGCCGACCACGGCGCGCGCACAGCCGATTCCGGTCGTGGCGCCGGCCAAGCCCGTGGGTGAAGAGCCTGCCACCGGCAGCGAGCCGGCCAAGGTCGCCCTGCTCTCCGCAGTTTCCTGAGGCCTTGCCAGCCTTCCCGGCCCGGATGCGTGCGGGCCTGCGCTACACTCGGCCTGTACGCGACTGGCGATAGGCGCAGCACCCTGAAAAAGGTGCCACGCGCTGACGTGGAATACCACTGGGAAGCGTGCCGCCTGGCCACAACAGGCGTTCAGCCGTTCGCCTGGGCAGCCCTTGTTTGGTTGAACAAGGACCTCGTCTTCAAAGGACTGCCATGTACCAACGCAATATCCTGGTCGAACAGACCGATCCCGAAATCTGGGCTGCGATTCAAGCCGAAAACGCGCGCCAGGAACACCACATCGAGCTGATCGCCAGCGAGAACTACGCCTCGCCGGCCGTCATGGCCGCCCAGGGCTCGCAGCTCACTAATAAGTACGCCGAAGGCTACCCGGGCAAGCGCTATTACGGCGGCTGCGAGCACGTCGACGTGGCCGAGCAACTGGCCATCGACCGCGTCAAGCAGATCTTCGGCGCCGACGCCGCCAACGTGCAGCCGCACTGCGGTGCCTCGGCCAACGAAGCCGTGATGCTCGCCTTCCTGAAGCCCGGCGACACCATCATGGGCATGAGCCTGGCCGAAGGCGGTCACCTGACCCACGGCATGCCTCTCAACATGAGCGGCAAGTGGTTCAACGTGGTGAGCTACGGCCTGGACGCCAACGAAGCCATCGACTACGACGCAATGGAACGCAAGGCACATGAGCACATGCCCAAGCTGATCATCGCGGGCGCCTCGGCCTACTCGCTGCACATCGACTTCGAGCGCTTCGCCAAGGTCGCCAAGGACGTCGGCGCGATCTTCATGGTCGACATCGCCCACTACGCCGGCCTCGTGGCCGCGGGCGTGTACCCGAACCCGGTGCCGCACGCCGACATCGTGACCTCGACCACGCACAAGAGCCTGCGCGGCCCGCGCGGCGGCATCATCCTGATGAAGTCGCAGCACGAGAAGGCGATCAACAGCGCCATCTTCCCCGGCCTGCAAGGCGGCCCGCTGATGCACGTGATCGCCGCCAAGGCCGTCGCGTTCAAGGAAGCCCTGACGCCCGAGTTCAAGGCCTACCAGCAACAGGTGGTCAAGAACGCCCAGATCGTGGCCGACACCCTCACCGCGCGCGGCCTGCGCATCGTGAGCGGACGCACCGAAAGCCACGTCATGCTGGTCGACCTGCGTTCCAAGGGCATCACCGGCAAGGAAGCCGAAGCCGTGCTGGGCGCCGCCCACATGACGATCAACAAGAACGCGATCCCCAACGACCCGGAAAAGCCGATGGTCACCAGCGGCGTGCGCATCGGCACCCCCGCCATGACCACCCGCGGCTTCAAGGACGAAGAGGCCCGCATCACGGCGAACCTGGTGGCCGACGTGCTCGAGAACCCGCGCGACGCGGCGAACATCGACGCGGTGCGCGCCAAGGTCCACGCCTTGACGAGCCGCTTCCCTGTCTACCGTTGATTTCGTAATCAGAAGAAGAGAAGCACTGGCCGCATGAAATGCCCTTTTTGCGGTCATCTCGAAACGCAGGTCGTCGAGACCCGCGTTTCGGAAGACGCCGACTTCGTCCGCAGGCGCCGCCAGTGCAGCGCCTGCGACAAACGCTTCACCACGTATGAGCGCCCCGACGTCAACTTCCCCGTCGTGGTCAAGAAGGACGGCAGCCGCGCCGACTTCGACTCGACCAAGGTGCGCGCCTCGATGATGCTGGCGCTGCGCAAGCGCCCCGTGAGCATCGAGCAGATCGACAACGCCCTGCTGCGCATCGAACAGAAACTCCTGGCCAGCGGCCTGCGCGAAATCGACTCGACGAAGGTCGGCGAGCTCGTGATGCGCGAACTCAAGAAACTCGACAAGGTCGCCTACGTGCGCTTTGCCTCGGTGTACCGCAGCTTCGAGGACGTGGACGAGTTCCGGCAGCTGCTGCGCGATATCTGAGCGGCGCGCCGACCCGCGCAGCCTTTTTCGCTCCGTACCCATGCCCTCTTCCGAACACATCGCGACCGCTCTGCGGCTGGCCGCCTCCGCGATCCGCCTGACCGACCCGAATCCGCGCGTCGGCTGCGTGCTGTGCGACGCCGACGGCCATGTGATCGGACAGGGCCACACCCAACAAGCCGGCGGCCCGCATGCCGAGGTGATGGCGCTGCGCGACGCGCAGGCCCAGGGCCATTCGACCGCGGGCGCCACCGCCTACGTCACGCTCGAACCCTGCTCTCACCACGGCCGCACCGGCCCCTGCTGCGACGCACTGGTCGCCGCCGGCGTGCGCCGCGTCGTGGCCTCGCTCGCCGACCCGAACCCGCTCGTGGCGGGACAAGGCTTCGAGCGCCTGCGTGCGGCGGGCGTCGAGGTCGAGGTCGGACCGGGCGCCGACGAATCCCGCGAGCTCAACATCGGCTTCTTCAGCCGCATGATCCGCCAGCAGCCCTGGGTTCGAATGAAGATCGCCGCCTCGATCGACGGCCGCACCGGCCTGCACAACGGCGTGAGCCAGTGGATCACCGGCGAGGCCGCGCGCGCCGACGGCCACGCCTGGCGGGCCCGCACCGGTGCGGTGCTGACCGGCGTCGGCACGCTGCTCGAAGACAACCCGCGCCTGGACGTGCGCCTGGTCGACACACCGCGCCAGCCCCACCTCGTGGTGGTCGACAGCCACCTCCAGACCTCGCCCGACGCTCACATTTTCATAGCTGGCCGCGCCGTCTGGATCTACGCCGCCAGCCGGCACAACGAAGAAAAGGCGGCCGCGCTCGAAGCCCGCGGTGCCACCATCACCTGCCTGCCCAACCTGCACGGCAAGGTCGACCTGCCCGCGATGCTCAAGGACCTCGCGGCGCGCGGCGTCAACGAGCTGCATGTCGAATCGGGCCACAAGCTCAACGGCTCGCTGCTGCGCGAAGGCTGCGTGGACGAGCTGCTGGTGTACCTGGCGCCCAAGCTGATCGGCAGCGGGCTCGACATCGCCAGCCACCTGCACGCCGAGGGCCCGCTCACCTCGCTGGCGGGCGCGCTGCCGCTCGAATTCAAGTCGGTGGACATGCTGGGGCCCGACCTGCGCATCGTCGCGCGCGTCGCCGGCCGCGACCGCTTCTGAGCCGCCGCCCACGCGGCGCGGCACATTCGCAGCCGCAAACCGGCCCTTCGGGCCGAAGACCCCTCGATGTCTGCGAAAATGTGGAAATGTTCACCGGAATCATCACCGGCGTGGGGCGCATCGCCGCCATCCACGACCTCGGCACCTCCTCCTCCTACGGCAAGCGACTCAGCATCGAGGTGCCCGACGGCTACCTCGACGACGTCGGGCTCGGCGACAGCATCGCGCTCAACGGCGCCTGCATGACGGTCACCACGCTCGCACCTGAACGCGGGCAATTCACCATCGACATTTCCGCGGAGTCCCTCGACAAGACGGCCGGCCTGACCGACGAAGGCAGCCGCATCAACCTCGAGAAGGCCCTGCGCGCGAGCGACCGCCTCGGCGGCCACATCGTCTCGGGCCACGTGGACGGCATCGGCCACGTGAGCTTCTTCGCGCCGGTCGGCGAAAGCTGGGAGCTGCGCGTGGTCGCACCGCCCGCGCTGGCGCGCTTCCTGGCCTACAAGGGCTCGATCACCATCAACGGCGTGAGCCTCACGGTCAACAGCGTGAGCGACATCGCCGATGGCGCCGAAGTCAGCATCAACCTGATCCCGCACACCGTGGAAAACACCTCCCTCGGCGGCCTGAAGGCCGGCTCGAAGGTCAACCTCGAAATCGACACCGTGGCGCGCTACGTGGAGCGCATGCTTCAGGCCGGCATGCTCACCCCCTCTCTGACGTCTTCCACGTCTCCCAAGGACACTTCGAAATGAACGCCTCCGTCACGCCGATCGGCGCCCCGCGCGCCGACCGTGCACCCGCACCGATCTCCCCGGTCGAAGACATCGTGGCCGAGCTGGCCGCCGGTCGCATGGTCATCCTCGTGGACGAGGAAGACCGCGAGAACGAAGGCGACATCGTCATCGCCGCCGACCACATCACCGCCGAAGCCATCAACTTCATGGCCCGTCACGCGCGCGGCCTGATCTGCCTCACGCTCTCGCGCGAGATGTGCGAGCGGTTGCAGCTGCCGCCGATGGTCCAGCGCAACGGCGCCAAGCATTCCACGGCCTTCACCGTCTCCATCGAGGCCGCCGAAGGCGTGACCACCGGCATCTCGGCCGCCGACCGCGCCCGCACCGTGCAGGCCGCCGTGGCGCGCAACGCCGTGGCCGCCGACCTGGTGCAGCCCGGCCACATCTTCCCGCTGCAGGCGGTGGACGGCGGCGTGCTCATGCGCGCCGGCCACACCGAAGCCGGCTGCGACCTGGCCGCCATGGCCGGCTGCTCGCCTGCCTCGGTGATCTGCGAGGTGATGAACGAAGACGGCACGATGGCCCGCCTGCCCGACCTGCAGATCTTCGCGGCCGAGCACGGCCTCAAGATCGGCACCATCGCCGCGCTCATCGAGCACCGCAGCCGCGTCGAATCGCTGGTCGAAAAAGTCGGCTGCCGCGAGATCCAGACCAACTGGGGCGTCTTCACGGCCCACGCCTTCGTCGACAAGCCCAGCCGCGGCGTGCACCTCGCGTTGGTGCGCGGCCAGTGGGCGCCTGAAGACACGGTGTCGGTGCGCGTGCACGAGCCGCTGTCGGTGCTCGACGCGCTCGAAGTCAACCGCCCGATGCACTCCTGGAGCCTGGACGCCAGCCTCTCGCACATCGCGAACGAAGGCAAGGGCGTGGCCGTGCTGCTGAACTGCGGCGAAACCGCGGCCGAGCTGCTCGCGCAGTTCGACGGCACCGCGCGCCCCGCGCAAGCGCCCGAGCGCGGTCGCATGGACCTGCGCAACTACGGCATCGGCGCGCAGATCCTGCGCGAATGCGGCGTGCACAAGATGAACCTGCTCGGCGCGCCGCGTCGCATGCCGAGCATGGCCGCCGGCTTCGGCCTCGAGATCGCCGGTTACCTCACGAAAGACTGAACGACCATGCAAGGTTCCAACAAGGGCGAGATCACGCTCAACGGCAAAGGCCTGCGCATCGGCATCGTGCAGGCGCGCTTCAACGCCGACATCACCGACGCACTGGCCACGGCCTGCCTGTCGGAGCTCGAGGCGCTCGGCGTGGCCGCGTCCGACATCCATCATGTGCAGGTGCCCGGCGCGCTCGAAGTGCCCGTGGCACTGCAGGCGCTCGCCGAGCGCGGCGGCTACCACGCGCTCGTGGCGCTGGGCTGCATCATCCGCGGCGAGACCTACCACTTCGAACTGGTGGCCAACGAATCGGGCGCGAGCGTGAGCCGCGTCGCGCTCGACTACCGCCTGCCCATCGCCAACGCGATCCTCACGACCGAAAACCTCGAACAGGCCGTCGCCCGTCAGACCGACAAGGGCCGCGACGCAGCCCAGGTGGCGGTCGAGATGGCACAACTGCTGGCCACCCTTTCATGACCGAAGACACCTCCAAGTCCGCCAAGCCCCGCCAGTCGCGCACCGGCCTCACCAGCACGGGCGCACGCAAGGCCGCGGCCAAGTCGAACCGCAGCCGCGCACGCGAGTTCGCGCTGCAGGCGCTCTACCAGCACCTGGTGGGCCGCAACGACCCGACCGACATCGACCACTTCACGCGCGACCTCGCGGGCTTCCACAAGGCCGACGCGGCGCACTACGACGCGCTGCTGCACGGCTCGATCAACGGTGCCGAACAGCTCGACGCGCTGATCCTGCCGCTGCTGGACCGCAAGTTCGCAGAGATCTCGCCCATCGAGCACGCCGTGATGTGGATCGGCGTGTACGAGTTCCAGAACTGCCCCGACGTGCCGTGGCGCGTGGTGCTCAACGAGTGCATCGAACTCGCCAAGGAATTCGGCGGCACCGACGGCCACAAGTACGTGAACGCCGTGCTCAACGGCCTGGCGCCGCAGCTGCGTCCGCTCGAAGTGGAAGCCGACCGGGCCACCGGCAAGGCGCGCCCATGAGGATCTCGACGCGCGCGCAGCGCATCGAACCGTTCTATGTGATGGAGGTGGCGAAAGCCGCCGGCGTGTTGGCCCGCGAAGTGGCCCACACCGACCGTCCGATGATCTTCCTGAACATCGGCGAGCCCGACTTCACCGCCCCGCCCCTCGTGCAGGAAGCTGCGGCCCGCGCCGTGCGCGCTGGCGCCACGCAGTACACGCAGGCCACCGGCCTCGATCATCTGCGCGAGCGCATCAGCGGCTGGTACAAGCAGCGCTTCAATGTCGACGTGCCGGCGCGCCGCATCGTCGTCACGGCCGGTGCCTCGGCCGCGCTGCAGCTGGCCTGCCTCGCGCTCATCGAATCGGGCGACGAGATCCTGATGCCCGACCCGAGCTACCCCTGCAACCGCCACTTCGTGAGCGCTGCGGACGGCAAGGCCGTGCTGGTGCCGACCACGGCCGAGGAGCGCTTTCAGCTCACCGCCGCCAAGGTCGAGGCCGCCTGGACCGACAAGACACGCGGCGTGCTGCTGGCCTCGCCCTCGAACCCGACCGGCACCTCGATCGCGCCCGACGAGCTGCGCCGCATCCACGAGGTGGTGTCGCAGCGTGGCGGCATCACGCTGATCGACGAGATCTACCTGGGCCTGTCGTACGACGATGCGTTCGGGCAGACGGCGCTGGCCATCGACGACAACGTCATCAGCATCAACAGCTTCAGCAAGTACTTCAACATGACCGGCTGGCGCCTGGGCTGGCTGGTGGTGCCCGAAGTGCTGGTGCCGGTGGTCGAGCGCCTGGCGCAGAACCTCTTCATCTGCGCGAGCACGGTGTCGCAGTACGCCGCGCTGGCCTGCTTCGAGGCCGAGAGCATCACCGAGTACGAACGCCGCCGCGCCGAATTCAAGGCACGCCGCGACTGGTTCATTCCACAACTGAACGCGCTGGGCCTGAACGTGCCCGTGGTGCCCGACGGCGCCTTCTACGCCTGGGCCGACTGCACGAGCGTGGCCGACAAGCTCGGCATCTCGGGCAGCTGGGACTTCGCCTTCGAGACCATGAAGCGCGCCCACCTGGCCGTGACGCCGGGCCGCGACTTCGGCACGGCCGAAACCGCGAAGTTCGTGCGCTTTTCCACCGCCAGTTCGATGGCGCACCTGCAGGAATCGGTCGAGCGCCTGCGGGCCATGATCGCCCAATGAGCGTAGCGCCGGGCCGCCCCAAGCAAGCTCGCGCCGCAGTGCGAAGCACGGAGGCATGCAAGTGACTTTCGAGTTTCCGATCCGCGTCTACTGGGAAGACACCGATGCGGGCGGCATCGTGTTCTACGCCAACTACCTGAAGTTCATGGAGCGCGGTCGCACCGAGTGGCTGCGCTCCCTGGGCGTCGAGCAGCGCAAGCTCAAGGAAGCCACCGGCGGCCAGTTCGTGGTGAGCGAAACGCAGCTCAAATACCATCGGCCCTCGCGGCTGGACGACGAACTGCTGGTTACAGCCGAGCTGCGGCAACTGGGCACTGCGTCGTTGATAATCGGTCAGCGCGTGCTATCAAAAACAGAGCAAGAACGCACCGGGGCCGCGGCACCGGTCTTGCTTTGCGAAGGCACGATCCGCATCGGCTGGGTGGACGCCGCCACCTTGCGCCCTGCGCGCATTCCGGCCCAAGTTTCGGGAACCCTCGAGCACTCCAGCGGCTCCATGACTCAACCTTTCAAGCCATGAACCAAGATCTCTCCATCATCAATCTCCTGCTCCACGCCAGCTTCGTGGTGCAACTGGTCGTGCTGCTGCTGGTGATCGTGTCGGTCGCCAGCTGGGCCGCCATCATCCGCAAGTACTTCGCCCTCAAGCGCATCCGCGTGCTCAACGACGACTTCGAGCGCGAGTTCTGGTCGGGCACCAGCCTGAACGAGCTGTTCGCCTCGGCGGCGCAGAACGCCAAGTTCGCCGGCCCCATGGAGCGCATCTTTGCCTCCGGCATGCGCGAGTACCAGAAGCTGCGCGAGCGCCACGTGACCGACGCGGCCACGCTGCTCGACGGCGCCCGCCGCGCCATGCGCGCGAGCTTCCAGCGCGAACTCGACGCGGCCGAGCAGAACCTGTCGTTCCTGGCCACCGTCGGCTCGGTGTCGCCGTACGTGGGCCTGTTCGGCACGGTCTGGGGGATCATGCATGCCTTCACCGGCCTGGCCGCCCTCACGCAGGTGACGCTGGCCACCGTGGCGCCCGGCATCGCCGAAGCGCTGGTGGCCACGGCCATCGGCCTGTTCGCCGCCATTCCTGCGGTGGTCGGCTACAACCGCTTCGCGCGCGAGATCGACAAGATCGCCATCGCCCTGGAAACCTACATCGAAGAGTTCTCCAACATCCTGCAGCGTAACCTCTCGGCCAACCCCGGCGCCGTGACGCCCGCCGCCTCGGTCACCGCCGCGAACCGCTGAAGAGCGGCGCGCACAAGACAAAGGACGCGACGACATGCCCGCCGTTTCATCCCGCGGCCGCGGCCGCCGCACGATCAACGAGATCAACATGGTCCCGTTCATCGACGTGATGCTGGTGCTGCTGATCATCTTCATGGTCACGGCCCCGCTCATCACGCCGAGCGTGATCAACCTGCCGACGGTCGACCGCGCCAACAAGCAGCCCGACAAGCCCATCGAGATCGTCATCAAGAGCGACGACGAAGTGCAGATCAAGAAAGACCCGTCCACCGGCACCGGCGGCGCGTCGATCCCCATGACGCAGATCGGCTCGGCGGCCAAGGCCGCGCAAGGCGGCGACGCCCAGCGCCCCGTGGTCATCAGCGCCGACAAGTCGGTGAAGTACGAAACCGTCGTGAAGGCGATGAACCAGCTCAAGCGCAACGGCATCGAGCGCGTGGGGCTGTCGGTCACGACCACGGGCGGCAAATAAGGCATGTCGCTCGCCCTGGATCGCCCCGAGTTCGCGCCGCCGCCGCAACGCGGCACGCCCCGCGCGGTTGCGCTTGCCCTCATTGCCCATGCGCTGCTGATCGCCGCCCTCACCTGGGGCGTGCGCTGGCGCAGCGAAGCCGACGACGGCGCGGTCGATGCCGAGCTGTGGTCCACCACGGTGATGCAGGCCGCCCCGCGCCTGTCGGTGCCGGAGCCGCCGGCCCCCGTGCCTGCACCGCCGCCGCCTGCGCCCGCACCGCCCCCGCCGCCTCCCCCGGCCGTCAAGCCACCCGAGCCGGCGCCCGCCCCTGCGCCCGACATCGCGCTGGAGCGCGAGAAGAAGCTCAAGGAACAGAAGGCGCAGAAGGAGCGCGAGCTCGAGCAGCAGCGCGTGCAGCAGCAAAAGAAGAAGGAGCTCGAGGCCAAGGAGCGCGCCGAGGACGAAGCCGAGCGCAAGAAAGAGCAGCAGAAGAAGCTGGCCGAGCAGAAGAAGCAGCAGGAAGCCGAAGCCAAGCAGGCCGAAGCGAAGAAGGCGGAGGCGGCCGCCAAGCAGGCCGCCGCCGACCGCGCCGCGACGCTCAAGCGCATGCAGGGCCTGGCGGGCGCCAGCGGCAGCGACGATGCCAAGGGCAACGCCCAGCGCTCGTCCGGCCCGTCCAGCGGCTATGCCGGCCGCATTGCCGCTGCCGTACGCCCGAACATCACCTTCCCCGATGCCGACAGCGTGAACGGCAACCCCGAGGCCGAGTTCGAAGTGCGGCTGGCACCCGACGGCACCATCGTCGGCGTCAAGCTCGCCAAGTCCAGCGGCCTGCCGGCCTGGGACGAAGCGGCCGAACGCGGCCTGCGCAAGACCGACAAGCTGCCGCGCGACACGGACGGGCGCATCTTCCCGTCGCTCATCGTCACGCTCAAGCCCAAGCGTTGACCCCCGCAATCACCCACATCGTGGGTGATTGCAAGCGACACCACCCGCTCGTTTAGGATCGTCGGCAACTCATTGTTGCTGGCGCTCCTGACATGGTTGACTCTTTCCCTGCCGTTCGCCTCCAAGACCTGACGCCGCTGCCCTACCAGCAGGCACTGGCCGCCCACCTCCAGGCGAACGAACCCGAGGCCTGGCGCTGGGCCGCTTCGGCCGAAGCGCGCGAAGAACACACGGCCGCCATGCGCGCCGAGCTGCTGCGCAGCGCCTACCGGCTCGATGCCGACGCGCACCCCGACCTGCATGCCGACGCCACCCTGGCTGCGCAGCGGCTGGGCGTCACCGCGCGCATCACGCTCTACCAGGCCCCGTCCGGCGACGGCGCGGCCATGAACGCCGCGATCTACGTCGTGCCGGGCGAGGCGCACATCGTGCTCTCGGGTCCGCTGCTCGAAAAGCTGCAGCCGCCTGAGCGGCAGGCCGTGCTCGGCCACGAGCTCGCGCACTACCTGCTGTGGGAGCGCGACGGCGGCAAGCACCACGTGGTCGATCGACTGCTGCACGCCACCGCGGCCGACCCGCGCGCCGACGCGAGCCACCTGCAGGCCGCGCGGCGCCATGCGCTGTACACCGAGGCCTTTGCCGACCGCGGCGGCTGCGTGGCCTGCGGCGCGCTCGAGCCCGCCGTGAGCGCGCTCATCAAGATCGAGACCGGCCTCACGCAGGTCAACGTGGCGAGCTACCTGGCGCAGGCGGAGGAGATCTGCGCCGATCCCGGCAACAAGGCGCTGCAGACGCGCGGCGTGAGCCACCCCGAGGTGTTCGTGCGCGCCCGCGCGCTGCGCCTGTGGGCCGGCCGCGAACACGACGCCGACAAATGGCTGGCCGCCGCGCTCGAAGGTCCGCTCGACCTGGCCACACTCGACATGCTCGGCCAGCAGCGCGTGAGCGCGCTCACGCGCGGCACCCTGGCGCAGCTTCTGCAGCGGCCCGTGCTGCAGTCGGAATCGCTGCTGGCGCATGCGCGCCGCTTCTTCCCCGACTTCGCGCCGCCCACGTCGGCGATGCCGCTGCCCGAGCCCGCGCCCGCCGGCTTGCACGACTACCTGGCCAGCGTGCTGGTCGACTTCGTCGCCGCCGATCCCGAGATGGACGACGTCACCCTCGCCGCCGCCTTGGGCCTGGCCGATGCACTCGGCTGCGACACGCCCTTCGAACAGCGCGTGCTGAAGGACCTGGGTCTGTCCAAACGCAACTTCACCCGCGTCAAACGCGACGCCGCCGCCCTGCTCGACAGGGCCGCCACATCTTCTTCGCAGGCCGCCGCCGCATGACCCTCGCTCCCGCCCCGCTCCTGCAACTGCTCGCCACCGCCGAGGCCCACGGCGGCCTGCAGACCGACGACGTGCTCAAGCTCGTGCTGCCGCTGCTGCGCGAGGTCTCGGCCCTGCACGAACTCGGCCACGTCGCCGCGCTCGGCAACGCCTTCGCCTACCGCGTGACCGACGCGCCCGCCGAACCCGCGCTGGCGCTCGTCCAGCCTGAAGGCACGGCACCACGTCGCCATCCCGAGGCCATCGCGCCACTCGAACAACCCGCCGCCTCCGTGCTGCGCGTGGTCGGCGAAACGCGCCTGACCGTCGATGCCGAAGCCGGCGTCGCGCTCGAGAACCTCGCGGTGATGCCCGATGCCGGCCCCGACACCGTGCCCACGCGCCCCGTCTACCTGCCCGGCTACGCCGCGTGGGAACTGCGCCTGGGCCACCACGACGCGCTCGGCGACATCCTGTGCCTGGGCCAGGTGCTGGCCAGCCTGTCATGCGGGCTCGACTTCACCGACGGCGACGACCTGACCCGCTTTGCCACGCACCGCGGCAACCTGTTCGAGCTGAACCGCCGGCTGCACCCCGTGGTGGCCGCCGTGATCTTCGAGATGACCGCGCTCGACCGCCACGAACGCGCACGCGACCTGCCCTCGGTCATCCGCCGCCTCGAGACCTACCGCGACCAGCCGGTCGACCTCGGGCTGGACCGCATCGCGCCGGCAAGGGACGGCGCGGGCCAGCGCCGCCAGGCGATCCAGCTGCACCTGCGCGACCGCCTGTTCGACCTCTCGCGGCGCAACCGCCTGCTGTACTTCAAGCCGACGCAGGCGCATGTGAACCTCACCGTCGCCAGCGTGCCGCTGGTGGTCGACCTGAACAGCATCCGCACCGACCAGCTGTGCGTGTGGGACGGCCGCTTTGCCGCCGACATCGCCAGCTGCGACCCCGTGCCACTCGCGCGCTGGCTGCGCTTCGAAGACCAGCCCTACCTGCCCGGCGCGCTCGACCGCATCCTGCAGGAGGCGCGGCGCGACCGGGCCGAGTACGGCTTCTCGCAGCTGTCGCTGGTGATCGCCTTCCTGCGCTGGCACAACCTCAAGGAGGGCGAGGCCGAACGCGCCGAGCGCATCGCCTCGCCGCTGCTGATGCTGCCGGTGGAGCTGACGCGCAAGAAAGGCGTGCGCGACCAGTACCTGCTCGAAGCCTCGGCCAGCGAGGCGCAAGTGAACCCCACGCTGCGCCACCACCTGCGCCAGCTCTACGGCATCGCGCTGCCCGAGACGGTGGACCTGCGCGAGACCTCGCTCGAGCAGTTCCACGCGCAGCTGTCGGCGCAGATCGCGCAGAGCGAGCCCGGCGTGCAGCTGCGGCTCGTGAAGCAGCCCGAGATCGCCGTGATGCACCAGCGCGCGCGCCAGCGGCTCGAACAGTTCAAGCGCCGCACGCGCATGCGCTCGCCCTCGGCGGTGCCGGTGGCCTCGCAAGACTTCAGCTACGCGCAGGACGACTTCCGCCCGCGCGGGCTGCAGCTGTTCCATGCGCGCGTGCGCCCCGTGCCGCTGCCGGTGCGCGAAGCCGTCGGCGGTCCGCCGCAGCCGCGCGCGCCGCAGATGGCGGCCACGGCGGTCGACGACAGCGAGCGCAAGACCTTCGCGCTGCGCGAGAGCAGCGGCAACCCCTACCAGTGGGACATCGACCTCACGGCCGTGACGCTGGGCAACTTCAACCACCGCAAGATGTCGCTGGTGCGCGACTACTCGGGGCTGGCCGAATCCGACCTGGCGAGCGAGGCCTTCGACCGCGTGTTCTCGCTGCAGCCGCGCCGCGTCGACGGCGAGACGCCGCCCGCGCTGCCACTGGCCGACCAGTGGCCCGTGGTGCAGGCCGACGCCACGCAGACCGCCGCGGTGGCGCTGGCGCGCACCGGCACCAGCTACATCATCCAGGGCCCGCCGGGCACGGGGAAGTCGCAGACCATCACCAACCTGATCGCCGACTACGTGGGCCGCGGCCAGCGTGTGCTCTTCGTGTGCGAGAAGCGCGCCGCCATCGACGTCGTGTTCCACCGCTTGCGCCAGCAGGGGCTGGACGAGCTGTGCTGCATGATCCACGACTCGCAGGGCGACAAGAAGGCCTTCGTGCAGAACCTGCGCAAGACCTACGAGCTGTGGCTCGAAGCGCCCGGCACGCTGGCGCAGGAAAGCACCGAGCGCACGCAGGTGCTCGACGCCATGGACCTCGACCTGCGCGCGCTCGAGCGCTTCGACGCCGCCATGCACGACGTGCCCGAACACATCGCGGTGACGCTGCGCGAACTGCTGTCGCGGCTGGTGGCGCTCAAGGCCGGCGACCCGTCGCTCACACCGCTGCAAGCCGAAGCACTGCCCGCCTTCGCGGCTTGGCGCCGGCATGCGGAGCTGGTGTCGCGCCTGCACCTGGCCGTGACCGAAAGCCTGGGCGCGCCCAGCTTCGCGCAGCATGTGTTCGCGCAGCTCGCGCCCTCGCTGCTGGCGCAGGAGAAACCGCTGGCGCGGCTGGTCGAGCGCAGCGAACGCGCCATCGACCTGAGCGCCCCCTGCCGCGACGCGCTGGTCGATGCCTGGCCACCGCTGGCCGAGGCCGGCGTGCTGTGGCGCGATGCGCTCGCCGTGGTGGCCAATTCGCGCAGCGTCGCGGCACTGGCCGCGCGCGGCCAGCTGGCGCTGCTCGACGCGGCGCACCCGAGCAGCCTCGCGCTCGGCAACGCACTGAACGAAAGACGCACGCTGCAGCAGGCGCTCGACGCGCAGCTGCAGCGCACCGCCCACTGGCGCGACAAGCTCTCGCCCGGCGACACCGAAGCCGCGCTGGCGCAGGCCCGCGCACAGCAGGGCTCGCTGCTGCGCTGGCTGCAGCCCTCGTGGTGGCGCCTGTCGGGCGAACTCAAGCGCCGCTACGACTTCGCCGCCCATGCCGTGCGTCCGCAGCCCAGCCAGATCCTCGAAGACCTGCGCGCCGAACAGGCCGCGCGCACCGCGCTCGACCAGCAGGCGGCGCGCCTCGAGGCCGACTACGGCTGCACCGACGCCGAGGCCTTCGCGCAGCAGCTGCAGGCGATGCGCGGCATCGATGCCGGCGCCGGCCTGCGCGCGGCGTTCCAGGCCCATCTGCGCACCGACGCGGGCCGCCGCAGCGTCGAACAGCTCGTCGCCGCCGCACCGCGTGTCGACACGCTCGAGGCCCTCTGGCGCGACCTGCTGCACGACGCCGGCGCGCAACCGCTGGACGCGCTCGACGCCCTGGCCCGCACGCTGCGCGACCAGGCCGACGCGCTGCCGTCGGTGCTCCAGCCGCTGCAGGAACTGGCCGAGGCCGACCCGGCCGTGGCCGCCGCGCTGCGCACCCTGCCGCTACCGCCCGAGGCCATCGAGTACGCCGTCGCGCGCGAAGGGCTGGAGCGCGTGTACCGCACCGAGCGCTGGCTGCCGCGCTTCGACGGCGCCACGCTCGCGCGCCATGCGCAGCGCCTGGGCGAAAGCGAACGCAAGCTGCTCGAACGCAACGCGCGCACGCTCTCCGCCGCGGTGCGCCAGCGCTTCCGCGACCATGTGCAAAAGAGCGCCCTGCCCGCCAGCCAGCTCGACGCCGACGGCAAGGTCTTCAAGAAGAACTACAACGCGGGCCGCCGCGAGCTCGAGCACGAGTTCGGCAAGACCATGCGCTACAAGGCGATCCGCGAACTGGCCAGCGGCGACACCGGCCGCGTGGTGCGCGACATGAAGCCGATCTGGCTCATGAGCCCGCTGTCGGTGTCCGACACGCTGCCGCTCGCGGCCGACCTGTTCGACGTGGTGATCTTCGACGAGGCCAGCCAGATCCCGGTCGAAGAAGCCGTGCCCGCGCTGTACCGCGCGCCGCAGATCATCGTGGTGGGCGACGAGATGCAGCTGCCGCCCACGAGCTTCTTCTCGTCGGGCCGCGACGCCGAGGAAGACACCGTGTCGGTGGCAGGCGACGATGCGGAGAACGGCGAGGAAGGCGAGCGCATCGCCGTCGTGCTCGACGCCGACAGCCTGCTGAACCAGGGCGCGCGCAACCTGCCGGCCACGCTGCTGGCCTGGCACTATCGCAGCCGCTACGAATCGCTCATCGGTTTTTCGAACGCGGCCTTCTACGCGGGCAACCTGTACACCATTCCCGACCGCAGCCTGCCCGCGCCCGAACGCGGCGAGATCGTGGTGCAGTCGCGCAGCCCGACCGACGAGTCCGTGAAGGCGCAGGTCGACGCCCTGCTCTCGCGCGCCATCAGCTTCCACCGCGTGGCCGATGCGGTGTACGAGAACCGCATCAACGACGGCGAAGCGCGCCACATCGCGCAGCTGGTGCGCGAACTGCTCAAGCGCGAGACCGGGCGCAGCCTCGGGATCGTGGCGTTCTCGGAAGCGCAACAGGGCGAGATCGAGGAAGAGCTGAACGCGCTCGGCGCGGTCGATGCCGACTTTGCGGCGCGGCTGGAGGCCGAGTACGTGCGCGAGGAAGACGACCAGTTCTGCGGCCTCTTCATCAAGAACCTGGAGAACGTGCAGGGCGACGAGCGCGACATCATCATCCTCAGCATCTGCTACGGCCCCAACCCCGAGGGCCGCATGCTGATGAACTTCGGCCCCATCAACCAGCGCGGCGGCGAGAAGCGCCTGAACGTGATCTTCAGCCGCGCCAAGCACCACATGGCGGTGGTCTCGACCATCCGCCACGAGGCGATCACCAACGACCACAACGAGGGCGCAGCGGCGCTGAAGAACTTCCTGCGCTATGCCGAGTGCCTGTCACGCGGCGACGAGGACACGGCGCGGCGCGTGCTCGAAGGCATGAACCCGCTGGCGCGCGGCCACGTGGCGCGGCAGGCGCGTACGGACGAGGTCACGGCGCAGATCGCGCAGGCACTGCGCGCACGCGGCCATGCGGTGGACGAACAGGTGGGGCAGTCGCGCTTTCGCTGCGACCTCGCGGTGCGCGCGGCGGGCCAGGGCCACTATGCGCTGGGCCTCCTCGTGGACGGTGCGGCGCAGGAAGGCACGCGCCACAACGTGCTGGAACGCTACGTCTCGCGTCCGCGCATCCTCGATGCTTTCGGCTGGCAGGTGATGCAGGTGCTGGCCAAGGACTGGCTGCACGCCCCCGAGGCCGTGCTCGACCAGGTCGAGCAGGCGCTCGGGAAAAAGGCGGGGGTCAGCGCAGGACGGTGATGACGCGCTTGACGTCGAGTTCGGTCTTGCCGGTGAGCCGGTCCTTGTCGAACTCGCCGCTGAGCTCGACGCGCACCTTGTCGTCGATCTTCACGCCCGGCGGGAAGTACTTGGCGTCGATCTCGACCTTCAGGCGCCCCGTGTCGTCGGCAAAGGTGTAGTGCTCGCCGCCGTCGTGCGAGACGATGAAGCCGCGCACCGTGGCGTGCTGGTCGTCCTGGCCGGTCTCGATCAGCTGCTTGACCGTCAGGTTCGGCACCGAGCTCGGGCCGGCGTACTGGGCCCAGGCCGCGGCCATGGGCAGCGCCACGCCGAACGTCAACGCGGTGGTCTTGAGGATCTTCTTGAAATGCATGCGGTCATTCCTCCTGTGAGTGGCCCAAGGCCAGGTTGCAACAGACTGATGGACCGCGTGCAGGCCCCGAGGTTCCCCGGGGCCGCGCGATCCGATCAATCGTAGATGACCTGCGCCTTGCCCGCTTCGGCCTGCGCGGTCCAGCTCGCGAGCGCCGCATCGGTCGGGAAGAACTTGGCGCGCTCGCCCAATTGCAACTCGACCTGCGCCCCGCCCCGCGCCATCGACAGGCGCACGGGCAGGCCGTGCACCAGGTCACCGACTTCGGTCTGCTCGGTGCGCGCCGGAAAGTCTTTCAGGAGGCGCGCGATCTCGGGCACCTTGCCGTTGACCGCCACGCGCAGGAACTTGCCGAAGCGGCAGCGCGCCGAGGCCAGGTCCCACACCTGCTGCACCTGGAAGCGCGCCTCGAAGCCGCCGCGCGCAGGCTGCAGCTTGCCGCTCACGATGACGAGCTCATCGTCCTTCAGCGTGTTGCGGTTGGCGTTGATGAGCGCCTCGTCGGCCGTGGCGTCGATCGACTCCGACTTGTCGTCCAGCTTGAAGATCGCCAGCCGGCCGCGCTGGCCGTTGATGACGCGGAAGTCACTCACGATGCCGGCGATGACCTGCGGGTCGCGGCTGTCGAGCAGGTCGCCGATCTCGCGCTTGCAGAAGCGCCGCACCTCGTGCGAGACCTCGTCGAACAGGTGGCCCGACAGGTAGAAGCCGACGGCCGTCTTCTCGAAGGTCAGTCGCTCTTTCACGCCCCAGGGCGTGGCGTCGACCAGGTCGGGCTCCTGCGTGGCCGAACCGTGCTCGCAGTCGCCGAAGATGTCGGCCTGCGAAGCATTGGCCGCCGTGGCAATGGCGAACTCGAAGGCGCGGTCGACCGAGGCGATGAGCGAGGCGCGGTTCTGCTGGATGGCGTCGAACGCGCCGGCCTTGATAAGCGCTTCGACCGTGCGCTTATTGATGCGCTGGCGGTCGATGCGCACGCAGAAGTCGTACAGGCTCTTGAACGGCCCACCCTCTTCGCGCGCCCGCACCACGGCCTCGACCGCGAGCTGGCCCGTGCCCTTCACGGCGCCCAGGCCATACCGGATGATCCGGTTGGTAACGGGCTCGAAGCGGTAGTTGCCGCGGTTCACGTCCGGCGGCTCGAAGGTGATGTTGAAGTTCTTCTGGGCGTCTTCGAACAAGAGCTTGAGCTTGTCCGTGTCGTCCATTTCCACGGTCATATTCGCGCAGAAGAACTCGGCCGTGTAGTGGACCTTGAGCCAGCCCGTGTGGTACGCCAGCAGCGAGTAGGCGGCGGCGTGCGACTTGTTGAAGCCGTAGCCCGCGAACTTCTCCATCAAGTCGAAGATTTCGTCGGCCTTGTCCTGCACGATGCCGTGCGTGGCCAGGGCGCCCGCGCGGAACTTCTCGCGGTGCTCGGCCATTTCCTCGAGCTTCTTCTTGCCCATCGCGCGGCGCAGCAAGTCGGCGCCGCCGAGCGAGTAGCCGCCCAGGATCTGCGCGGTCTGCATCACCTGCTCCTGGTAGACCATGATCCCGTAGGTCTCGGAGAGCATCTCGGCCACGGCCGGGTGCGGGTACTCCACGTCTTCGCGGCCGTGCTTGCGCGCCACGAAGCTGGGAATCAGGTCCATCGGGCCCGGACGGTACAGCGCGTTCAGCGCGATCAGGTCTTCCAGGCGCGTGGGCCGCGCGTCCTTCAGCATGCCCTGCATGCCGCGGGATTCAAACTGGAACACGGCCTCGGTCTTGCCGTCGGAGAACAGGCGGTAGGTCGGCCCGTCGTTCAGCGGGATGTTCTCGAACGCGAAGTTCTCCTGCCCCTTGTGGCGCTTCATGATGAACTCGCGCGCGATCTCCAGGATCGTGAGCGTGGCCAGGCCCAAGAAGTCGAACTTCACGAGGCCGATGGCTTCGACGTCGTCCTTGTCGTACTGGCTCACGGCCGATTCGCTGCCGGGCTGCTGGTACAGCGGGCAGAAGTCGGTGAGCTTGCCCGGCGCAATGAGCACGCCGCCGGCGTGCATGCCGATGTTGCGGGTCATGCCTTCGAGCTTCTGCGCGAGCTCGACCAGCATGCGCACTTCTTCTTCCTTCTCGATGCGCTCCGCCAGCTGCGGCTCCATCTCGATGGCGTAGTTGTTCTTGTCGCCCTCGATCTTGGTCGCGGGCGGGTACTGCAGCGTCACCGACATGCCCGGCTTGTTCGGAATCAGCTTGCTGATGCCGTCGCAGAACATGTAGCTCATGTCGAGCACGCGGCCAACGTCGCGGATGGCCGCGCGCGCGGCCATGGTGCCGAAGGTGGCGATCTGGCTCACGGCGTTGCGGCCGTACTTGTCCTTCACGTAGTCGATCACGCGGTCCCGGTTGCCCTGGCAGAAGTCGATGTCGAAGTCGGGCATCGAGACGCGTTCGGGGTTCAGGAAACGTTCGAACAGCAGCTTGTATTCGAGCGGGTCGAGGTCGGTGATCTTCAGCGCGTAGGCCACGAGCGAACCCGCACCCGAGCCCCGGCCCGGGCCCACGGGGCAGCCGTTGTTCTTGGCCCACTGGATGAAGTCGCCCACGATCAGGAAGTAGCCGGGGAAGCCCATGTTCAGGATCGTGTTGATCTCGAACTCCAGGCGCTCCACGTAGCGTGCCCGTTCGGCCTCGCGCTTGGCTTCATCGGGGTACAGGTGCTTCAGCCGCACTTCCAGGCCGGCGAACGACTCCTGACGGAAGAAGTCATCGATCGGCATGCGCACGCCTTCGCTGATGAAAGGCGTGGGAAAATCGGGCAGCTGCGGCTTGCCGAGCACCAGCGTGAGGTTGCAGCGCTTGGCGATCTCGACCGTGTTGGCCAGCGCGCTGGGCACGTCGGCAAAGAGCGCCTGCATCTCGGCGCTCGACTTGAAGTACTGCTCTTCGGTGAACTTGCGCACGCGGCGCGGGTTGCCAAGAATTTCGCCTTCGGAAATGCACACGCGCGCCTCGTGCGCCTCGTAGTCCTGGCGTTCGGCGAACTGCACCGGGTGCGTGGCGACCACCGGCAGCTTCAGTCGGGCGGCGAGCTTCACGGCCGCGATCACATGCGGCTCGTCTTCGGGGCGGCCGGCGCGCTGCAGCTCGATGTAGAAGCGGTGCGGGAACATGCCCGCGAGTTGCAGCGCCAGTTCGGCGGCGCGCTCTTCCTGGCCCTGCAACAGCGGCTGGCCCAGCGGCCCGGCCTGCGCGCCCGACAGCGCGATCAGCCCGCCCTGCAGTTCCTGCAGCCATTCGAGCTTGCAGGCCGCCTGCGACTGGCCGCGGCTCACGTTCTGCGTCCAGGCCCGGGCCAGCAGCTCCGACAGGTTAAGGTAGCCCTCCATGTTCTGCACCAGCAGAATGAGGCGGGTCAGCGCGCCGGGCTCCTTGCCCAGCCCGTCGATGAAGATTTCAGCGCCGATGACGGGCTTGACGCCCTTGCCCCGGCCCTGCTTATAGAACTTGACCGTCCCGAACAGGTTGTTCAGGTCGGTGATGGCCAGCGCGGGCTGCTTGTCGGCAGCGGCGGCCTTGATGACTTCGTCGATTCGATTCGTGCCATCGACGACGGAAAACTCGGTGTGCAGACGCAGGTGAACAAACATCCGTCGATTGTAGGAAGCGCCACCCCACGATGTGGTGCGGTGATCCCTACAATCCCGCCCCGTGCAAGAGATTTTGAATATCGCCGCCTACAAGTTCGTGGGCATCAACGACAGCCCCGTGCTGCGTGAGACCCTGCGCGACCGTGCGCAGGCCCTGGGCCTGATGGGCACGGTCCTGCTGGCGCCCGAAGGTATCAACCTGTTTCTGGCGGGGACGGCGCAGGCCATCCACGCCTTCCTGGCCGACCTGCGCGCCGACGCGCGCTTTGCCGACCTCGAAACCAAGGAAAGCTGGTCGGCCACGCAGCCCTTCCGGCGCATGCTGGTGAAGCTCAAGCGCGAGATCATCCGCATGGACCACCCCGCGATCCAGCCCGCCGCCGGCCGCGCGCCCGGCGTGGACGCGCCCACGCTCAAACGCTGGCTCGACCAGGGCCACGACGACGAGGGCCGCGAGATCGTGATGCTGGACACGCGCAACGACTTCGAAGTCGACGAAGGCACCTTCGACGGCGCGATCGACTGGCGCATCACCAAGTTCACCGAATTCCCGCCCGCCCTGAAGGCGCACCGCGCCGACTTCGAGGGCAAGACGGTGGTGAGCTTCTGCACCGGCGGCATCCGCTGCGAGAAGGCCGCCATCCTCATGCGCGAGGAAGGCGTGGAGCACGTGCTGCAGCTCGAAGGCGGCATCCTCAAGTACTTCGAGGACGTCGGCGGAGCGCACTACCACGGCGACTGCTTCGTGTTCGACGGCCGCCGGGCGCTGGCGCCCGACCTCAGCGCGCGCGCATCGGACGCCAGCGCCCGGGCCTCGGAAGACCCGGACATCGGCATCAAACAATAAACGGAAGGCTCAGACCGGCGTCGTGCCCGTGTCGGGCTCGCGCACGCCGAAGGGCTTGCCCGGCAGCGGAATGAACTCGGTCTCGCCGGGCACGTGGCCCATGCGCTGCGCGGCCCAGTCGGCGCCGGCTTCGAGGATGCGCTCGCGCCGGCTCGAAACGAAATTCCAGGTGATGTAGCGCGGGCCGTCCAGCGGCTCGCCGCCGATCACCATCAGGCGCACGGCCGTGTCGGCAGTGAACACCGCGCCCTGCCCGTCGGGCAGCACCGCCATCGTGTGAGCGGGGGCGGGCTCGCCGTTCACCTGCGCATCGGCATCGACCATATAGACCGCCAGTTCGGGCGCCAGCGCGGGCAGCTCGAAACGGCCGCCGGCCGGCAGCGCGATGTCCAGGTAGACCGTCTGCGCCAGCGTCTTCACCGGCGAGCGCACGCCGAAGGCCTCGCCCACCAGCACGCGCACGGGCACGCCCTGCACCGTCAGCTCGGGAATGGCGTCGGCCGGCGTGTGCTCGAAGCTGGGCTCGACCTCTTCATGGGCCTGCGGCAGCGCGGCCCACAGCTGCAGGCCGTGGTTCACGAAAGTGTCGGCCAGCAGGCGCTCGGGCTTGCGCTCGGAGTGCACGATGCCGCGCCCCGCGGTCATCCAGTTGATGGCGCCGGGCAAGATCTCCTGCACGCTGCCGAGGCTGTCGCGGTGCATCATCGCGCCCTCGAACAGGTAGGTGACCGTCGACAGGCCGATGTGCGGGTGCGGGCGCACGTCGTGCGCGTTGCCGGGCTGCTCGG
This sequence comes from Variovorax sp. GW822-FHT04E09, assembly GCF_058800845.1. NCBI lineage: Bacteria > Pseudomonadati > Pseudomonadota > Betaproteobacteria > Burkholderiales > Comamonadaceae > Variovorax > Variovorax sp. GW822-FHT04E09. Next base: position 55,624 of record NZ_JBXAMR010000001.1, on the reverse strand, counting down.
TGGCCGGGCCGAAGTGGTCGAAGAACACGAAGGGCCCGACCGAGCGGCGCTGCGCCGCCGGCAGCACGCGCCGCACGTTGAACCCGCCACCCAGGTCCTTGTCGTGGGGCCGCAGCAGTTGGATTTCGGGGATGGTGTCGGTCATCGTGGTGTCCTTGTGGGCGAAGGTTCGGTGGGGCGTTATGCGCGCGATCTTGCCACCGCGCCGACGCGCTCGCCGAAGGCGCGTGCCGTCTCGAGGTCGCCCTTGGGCATCTCGGCCGGGCTCGCGTCCGAGGGCGACTGCGTGAGCAGGCCGCCGTAGCCGCCGACGTAGTTCATCGCGTCGCGCGTGGCCGCCTTGTTGTTGGTCGGCAGGATGCCCATGCTGACCCAGATGCCGCTGTGCTGCATGGCCAGCGTCCACAGGTAGGTCATGGTCGTGACCTTGTCGCCGTTCATCGTGGCGCTGTTGGTGAAGCCGGCGAAGAGCTTGTCTTTCCAGCCTTGCGTGTACCAGACCTTGGACGACGCGTCGGCGAATTTCTTGAACTGCCAGCTCACGCCGCCCATGTAGGTCGGCGAGCCGAAGATGATCGCGTCGGCCGCGGCCAGCGTCTCCCAGCCACCGGCCGGCAGGTTGCCGTCGGCGTCGATGGCGAGCAGCTGCGCGCCCGCCCCATCGGCCACGGCCTGGGCCACGCGCTGGGTGTGGCCGTAGCCGGAATGGAAGACAACGACGATGTTTGCCATGAAACGGATTTCCTCAAAGAAGCGATGAAGTCAGCAGGCCGCGCCCACGAGGTGTGCGCGGCCTGGGTGGAGCGAGCTTACTTTTTATCGATGCTGAAACGGCCGGCGCCGAAGGCCGCGAAAGCCAGCAGGCCGCCTGCGATCGCGATGTTCTTGAAGAACATCAGCTGGTTCACGAAGGCCTTGTCGGCGGGCATGCCCCAGTAGTTGTGGAACATCACGGCCGCGGCCACGGTGAAGATCGCCAGCACGATGGCCGACAGACGCGTCTTGAAGCCGACCAGCAGCAGCAGGCCGAGCCCCAGTTCCACGACGATCGCGATCACCGCCGCGACCTGCGGCAGCGGCGCGCCCACCGAGGAGATGTACCCCACGGTGCCGGCGAAGCCCATGAGCTTGCCGAAGCCTGCGGGCACGAACAGCGCTGCAAGCAGCACGCGGCCGATGAGTGCCAGGGTGTCCTGGGCGGCGTTGGGGGCGGTGGTTGTGGTGGTAATGGCCATGGTGAAACTCCTCGTTGGTTGTTGAAGCGAAAGGAACAAAGAAAAGGACGCCGTCTCAGGCTGTCAGGTCGAACACCAGCACTTCGGCATCCTTGCCGGCGCCGAGCGTGAGTTGCGATTCGCCTTCGAGCATCGCGGCGTCGCCGCCCACGAGCTTCTGGCCGTTGACTTCGAGCTCGCCGCGCACCAGGTGCACGTAGCTCTTGCGTTGCGGGTCGAGCGCCAGGCTGGCGGTTTCGCTGCCGTCGAACAGGCCGGCGAACAGGCGCGCGTCGGCGTTCACCGTCACCGAGCCGTCACGGCCGTCGGGCGAGGCCACCAGGCGCAGGGTGCCGCGCTTTTCGGCGTCGCTGAACTGCTTCTGCTCGTAGCCGGGGGTGATGCCGCGTTCCTTGGGCTCGATCCAGATCTGCAGGAAGTGCGTGGTCTGGTCGGCTTTGTGGTTGAACTCGCTGTGCATCACACCACGGCCGGCGCTCATGCGCTGCACGTCGCCCGGCGGAATGGATTCGATGTTGCCCATGCTGTCCTTGTGCGCGAGTTCGCCCGAGAGCACGTAGCTGATGATCTCCATGTCGCGGTGGCCGTGGGTGCCGAAGCCGGCGCCCGCCGCCACGCGGTCTTCGTTGATCACCCGCAGGTTGCCGAAGCCCATGTAGGCCGGATCGTAGTACCCGGCGAAGGAAAAGCTGTGGAACGAGCGCAGCCAGCCATGGTCGGCATAACCGCGTTCCTGGGATTTACGCACTTGCAACATATCGAACTCCTTGCTGCCCCACCCGGTTCGGGCGCCGGGGCTTTCGTCGTGGGCCGCGCCGGATGCGCAGCGGATGAGAAGAATTCTGGACCTCCATCCCCCTCTGAAAGACGCCCGGTTTTGATGGCATCATTCAAATTATTTGAATGATGGAGCCCACCCCATGACGAGCGCCCGAGACGTCCTCACCCCCGACGCGCTGGCCATGCTGCAGACCGTGGCCACCACCGGCAGCTTCGCCGCCGCCGCGCGCGCGCTCGGCCTGGTGCCCAGCGCGTTGAGCTACCGCGTGCGCCAGATCGAGGACGCGCTCGACGTGCTGCTGTTCGACCGCAGCGCGCGCCAGGCCCGCATCACCGAGGCCGGCGCCGAACTGCTGCGCGAGGCCGCGCGCCTGCTCGGCGAAATCGACGCCGTGGCCAACCGCGTGAAGCGCGTGGCCACCGGCTGGGAGCCGATGCTGACCATCGCGGTCGACAGCGTGATCGCGCGCGACCCGCTGCTCGACCTGTGCACCGCCTTCTTCGCGCTCGAGCCGCCCACGCGCCTGAAGCTGCGCGACGAGACGCTGCTCGGCACCATCGAGGCGCTGACCAGCGGCGAGGCCGACCTGGCGATCGGCGCGGTGCTCGATGCCGCGAGCCTGGCCTTCACCGCCACCGGCATCCGCAGCCGGCCGATCGGCGAACTGCGCTTCGTGTTCGCGGTGGCACCGCACCATCCGCTCGCGCGCCTGCCGCAGCCGCTGAGCGACGCGGTGCTGCGCCAGCACCGCGCGGTGGCCGCGGCCGACTCGGTGCGCAGCGGGCCGAGCATGACCGTGAACCTCGTCGGCGGGCAGGACGTGCTCACCGTGCCCAGCATGCAGGCCAAGATCGCCGCGCAGCTGCACGGCCTGGGCGGCGGCTTCTTGCCCGAGCCGATGGCGCGGCCCTACATCGAGGCCGGCCACCTCGTCGAGCTGCAGACCGAACGCCAGCCGCCGCTGGGCACCATGCACTGCGCGTGGCGCGTGCGCAGCGCGGGCAAGCCGGGGCGCGCGCTCGCATGGTGGCTCGCGCAGTTCGAGCACGAGGGCACGCGCAAGGCGCTGCTCGAACGGCACCGGGGCCGTTGAACGCCACGCGATGACGGCGTCATAAGGGTCGCCCCCAGCCCGGGGACGCGCGCAGACCGAGGTAGAGTGTGCACGGCCTCCTCAGTCATCACCCTGTCAAAAGAAAAGAGTCCGCCATGCCCAAAGCCAAAGCCCGCGCCACCGCCGACCGCCACCGAACTCCCGCCGCCGCCCGCCATTTCGCCGTGATCGGCGCCGGCATTGCCGGCGTGGCCTGTGCCCGCACGCTGATGCAGGCCGGGCACCGTGTCACGGTGTTCGAACGCGAGGCCACGCCGGGCGGGCGGATGGCGAGCATCGACACCGCCTTCGGCCGCTTCGACAGCGGCGCCCAATACTTCACCGTGCGCGACCCGCGCTTTGCCCAGGTGCTGGCCACCACGCCCGCGCTGTGCCGCCCCTGGAGCGCCAACCTCGTGCGCGTGCTCGACGCCCACGGCCGCGTGGCCGAGGCGGCGCTGCCCTCGCTGGAGCCGCACTGGGTCGCCCAACCCGGCATGGACGCGCTCGTGGCACACTGGGCCGCACCGCTCGGCGAGCAGCTCGTCACCAACACCCAGGTCACCCGCATCGAGCCCGATGCGCTCGACGCCACCCGCTGGCAGCTGCGCACCGCCGGCGCGGACGATTCGCAGCACGTGTACTCCGGCTTCGACGCCGTGCTGTTGGCCGTGCCGCCCGCACGCACCCGCGAACTGCTGGCCGGCGGCGACCGCTCGGCCACGCTGAGCCGCAAGATCGAACCCGTGCGCATCGCGCCCTGCTGGACGCTGATGATCGCCTTCCCCCAGGCCAACCAGGCCAACATGTCGCACCTCGGCCCGCAATGGAACGTGGCGCGCAGCACCCACCACCGCGTGGCGTGGCTGGCGCGTGAATCGTCCAAGCCCGGCCGCGAGCGCGTCGAGCGCTGGACCCTGCAGGCCAGCGCCACCTGGTCGGAAGAACACCTGCGCGACACGCCCGCACGCATCGAGGCCAAGCTGCTGCGCGCCTTCTCGGAAATCACCGGCATCCACGCCACGCCCAGCCATGCCAAGGCGCGCTGCTGGCCCGAGGCGCAGACGCAGGTGCCCGTGGGCCAGACCCACCTGTGGGACGCCAAGGCCCGCATCGGCATCGCGGGTGACTGGTGCATCGGCCACCGCGTGGAAGACGGTTTCGTGTCGGGCCTGTCGCTGGCCCTTGCCGTTCTCTAGGTCCTCCAAGAAAGGATGCGGGCCACCGGCCGCTTCGCCCCCTCGCCCACCGGCCCGCTGCACGCCGGCTCGCTGGTGGCCGCGCTCGCGAGCTGGCTCGACGTGCGTGCGCGCGGCGACAGTGCGCGCTGGCTGGTCCGCATCGAGGACGCCGACACCGAGCGCTGCCTGCCCGGCATGGGCGAGCACATCCTGCGGCAACTCGCCGATTGCGCCCTGCTCCCCGACGAGCCGCCCGAGTGGCAGACGCAGCGCACCGCGCACTATGAAGCGGCGCTGGCCGCGCTGCAGCCGCGCGGCCTCACCTACCCCTGCGGCTGCTCGCGCAAGGACATCGACGTGGCCCTGGCCCGGCTCGGCCATGCGCACGAGCGCCATGGCGAGCGCGTCTACCCCGGCACCTGCCGCGACGGCCTGCACGGCAAGCCCGCACGCGCCTGGCGCTTTGCCGCGCACCGCATGCCGGCCGGCGACCTGCACTGGCACGACCGCCGCCTCGGCCCGCAGCGGCAGGACGTGCAGCGCGAGGTCGGCGACTTCGTGCTGCGCCGCGCCGACGGCCCCTGGGCCTACCAGCTGGCCGTGGTGGTCGACGACGCCGAACAGGGTGTGACCGACGTGGTGCGCGGCGAAGACCTGGCCGACAACACGGCGCGCCAGATCCTGCTGCAGCAGGCGCTCGGCCTGCCCACGCCGAGCTACCTGCACACGCCGCTGGTGCGTGGCGCCGACGGCGACAAGCTCTCCAAGCAGAACGGCGCCACGGCCATCGACACCGCCACGCCGCAGGCCGCGCTGGCCGCGCTCGACACCGCCGCGCGCGCGCTCGGGCTGCGCCCCACCGCCGCCGGCCACTGCACCGCCGCCCTGGCCGGCTGGGTGCCCGAATGGCGCGATCTCTACAATTCGCGGCCCTCATGAACATTCCCGACACCGTGTCCAACGACCTCCCGCCCGGCGACGACCTGCCCGCATCCCCCGAAGACGACGCCACCGACGGCAAGCCGCACCCGCTGCACCGCCGGCTCAAGAGCTTCGTGAAGCGCGCCGGCCGCACCACCGACGGCCAGGCCCGCGCCTTCGCCGAGCTGGGCCCGCTGTTCCTCGTGCCCTACACGCCCGAGCGGCTCGACCTCACGGCGGCCTTCGGCGGCCGCGTGGGCCCGACGGTGCTGGAGATCGGCTTCGGCATGGGCGAGGCCACGGCCCACATCGCCACGGTGCTGCCCGAGACCAACTTCCTGTGCTGCGAGGTGCACGAGCCCGGCGTGGGCGCGCTGCTCAAGCGCATCGGCGAGCAGTCGATCTCGAACATCCGCATCTGCGCGCACGACGCGGTCGACGTGATCGACCACATGCTGCAGCCCGGCACGCTGGCCGGCGTGCATGTGTTCTTTCCCGACCCGTGGCACAAGAAGCGCCACAACAAGCGCCGCCTGATCCAGCCCGAGTTCGTGACCAAGCTGGCGCAGCACCTGCGCCCCGGCGGCTACATCCACTGCGCCACCGACTGGCAGCCCTACGCCGAGCAGATGCTCGAAGTGCTGGGCGCCGAGCCCCTGCTGCGCAACACCGTGCCGGACACCGGCTACGCGCCCAAGCCGGCGTACCGCCCGCTCACCAAGTTCGAGAACCGCGGCCTCAAGCTGGGCCACGGCGTGTGGGACCTGGTGTTCGAAAAACGCGCCTGAGCGCGCGTCACCTTCCCCCGCTCACTCGACGAGCTTGAAGCGGAACGGCAGCCGCATGCGGGCGCGCACCGCACGCCCGTCCGCCGTGCGCGCCGGGTCGAAGTGCCATCCCTTGAGCGAATCGGTCGCCGCCTGCGACAGCAGCGGGTGCGGCGAGCGTTCGACGCGGATGTCTTCGGGCTTGCCGTCCACGCCGACGAAGAAGGCCGTGACCACCAGGCCCTCGATGCCCTCTTCCACCAGCGCGGACGGATAGCTGGGGTAGCGGCGCTGGCGGATCACCGGCTCCGTCACGGCAGCGTCTGCCGCGGCCCGCGGATCGGCGCGCGGCGCCGCCATGAGGGTCGGCCCCGACGGCAATGCCATCGGCGGCCCCGCCAGTGGCAGCGGTGGCGGCTCGATCGTCGATGGCGGCGGCAGGGGCGGCGGCTCGATCATCGGTTGCGGCGGCTGCGGCGCAGCCACGGGCACGAAGACCTCCGGCGCGGGCAGCGCCTTTTCCACCACCTTCGATGGGGGCGACACGACGCACCCGGTGAGCGCCGCGCACATCCCTCCCAGAACCCAGGACACAGTTGTTTTCATCAGGGCAATTCTGGAGCACCCGCGCCTTCCGCCCTGGCCTCGAAATTGCTACACTTTTTTACTATTGTTAGCAAAAGGTAGCCAATGAACGCGTCTCGCAGGACATGGCTGGGAAAAGCCTCCGCAACGCTGCTTCTGGGAAGCGGCCTCGGCATCACCCGTCCCTTGCTGGCACAGACGCCACGCCCGGCCGCCGCCGGGGCCCGCATCGTCCTGCTCGGCCAGTCGGTGCCGCTCACCGGCAGCGCCAACGAGATCGGCAACGCCTTCGCGGCCGGCAGCCGGCTCGCCGTGAGTGACTTCAACACGCGCAACGCCGCCACCGGCCTGCAACTGAAGCTGCTGCAGCTGGACGACGGCTACGACGCCGCGCGCGCCACCACCAACGCCCGCACCCTGCTGGGCGCGAACAAGGCCGACATGCTGTTCGGCTTTGTCGGCACCGCCAGCAGCGAGGCCGGCGCCAAGGTGGCCACGCAGCAAGGCAGCCTGCTCTTTGCGCCCTTCGCCGCCTCCGACACGCTGCGCGGCCCCGAGCATCCGAACGTGTTCCATGTGCGCCCCGGCATGATCGACGAGGCCCTCAAGATCGTGCGCCAATGCGCCACCGTGGGGCAGCAACGCATCGCGCTGGTGGGCGACGACGACGCCATGGGCCGCGCCGGCTTGGCCGCCGTGCAGCAGGCCGTCACCGAACTCAAGCTGCCGCCGCTGGTCGCGAGCGCGCTGGTGCCTGCCGGCGCCGACAAGCTCGACGCCGCGCTGAAGACCGTGCAGCAGCAGACGCCCCAGGCCATCGTGCTGGTGTCGCTCTCGGGCACCACGGCCAGCGCCATCCGCAAGCTGCGCAAGAGCGGCTACACGGGCAACTTCATGGCCTTCTCGATCGTCGGCATCGACCCGCTCTACGCCGAGCTGGGCAAGGACATCGGCGGCATCGTGATCTCGCAGGTGGTGCCCTCGCCGCGCCCCTCGGCCATTCCGATCGTCAAGGAGTACCTCGCGGCGGTCGACAACTCCGACCAGACCGCGTCGTACGAAGGGCTCGAGGGCTTCATCGCCGCCAAGGCCGCGGGCGAGGCGGTACGGCGCGCGGGCCGCGGCTTCAACACCGCGACCCTGCAGCGCACGATGACGGCGATGACCGACTACGACGTGGGCGGCTTCCGCATCAACCTGCGCCCCGGCCTGCGCGACAACGTGCGCAGCATCGACCTGATCAGCATCTCGGCCGACGGTCGCGTGCTCCGCTGAAGCGCCTCACACCGCGCTGTCGCGCAGCAGCTCGGTGAAGCGCTGCTGCACGTACAGCGCCGTCGCGCCGAGCGGGCGCCCCTGCAGCCACAGCATGCGCACCGACAAGCGCGGCAAGGCCAGCGACGGGCACGGCACTTCCTTCAGCGCCTTGCTGAAGCCTTCGTAGCGCGCGATGTTGATGGGCAGCACGGCCCAGCCCAGGTTGTCGGCCACCATCTCGGCCGTGCTGTAGAAGCTGTCGGAGCGCCACACGCGCGGGCTGTAGGCCACCTCGTGCACGTCGTCCGCGTGCATCAGCAGCTGGCGTTGCCGCGCCAGGTCCTGCCGCCGCACCGTGCGGCCGTCGGCCAGCGGGTGGTCGCTGGCCACGAACACGCCCTGGCGCACGCTGCCGATGTGGCGCTGGTCGAAGCTCGCGCGCACCGGGCCGCGGTCGAAGTGAAAAGCCACGCTGGCGCGCTCCTGCTCGACGTAGTCGGCCACCTCGGTCGCGGTGCCGTTGAGCAGCGTGAGTTCGAGGCTCGGAAACTTCACCGACAGCTCGCGCATCAGCGTGCCGATGGCGGTGTACGGCAGGGCTTCGTCCAGCGCCAGCGACAGCGCGGCCTCGTCGCCTTCGTGCAGCGAGCGGGCGCGCTGGTCGAGCTGCTCGGCCTGCCGCAGCAGCTCGCGCGCTTCGAGCAGCAGCACCCGGCCCGCGTCTGACAGCTGCGCGTTGCGGCGCGAGCGGTCGAACAGCGCCACGCCAAGGTCGACCTCGAGCAGCCCGATGGCGGTGCTCACGGCCGACTGGGCCTTGCCCAGGTGGCGCGCCGCGGCCGAGAACGAGCCGCACTCGGCGGTCGTCACGAACTGGCGCAATTGGTCGACGGTCCATTCCATTTCGGCCACCTACTCATCTATTTATCAGATGGATTTCATCTTTATTCATTCATTTTAATGGCGCAACATGGCGTCATGACGAATGCAAACAACAAGACGACACCGGCGTTCGAACTGAGCTGGTGCAGTGACCCTTCCCAGGCGCAGGCGTTGACCGCCCTGTTCCTGCAGCAACTTTCCCCCTCCTACATCTCGCACTCGGAGTTGCAGGAGCAGCGCGCCGTGGCCCTCGGCGAATGGCGCGCCGACCTGCCCGCTGTCTTCATGGCGCAAGTGCGCGAGACCCTGGCGCTGGACCCGGCCACCGCCCACGCACGCGTGGCCGTCGCGCGAACCGATGGCGCACTGGCCGGCTTCGCGCTGGTGTCCATCGACGACACCCGTCGCGCCGCGCGCAGCTTCGCGACGCTCGACGACCTCGTCGTCGATGCGCGCTTCCAGGGCCTGGGCCTGGGCGGCCAACTCTTCGATTGGGTCTGCGCCGAGCTGCAGCGCCACGGCATCCAGCGCCTCTTTCTCGAAAGCGGCATCGGCAACGCGCGTGCGCACGACTTCTTCCACGCTCGCGGCTGCGAGACGGTCTCGGTGACGATGCTCAAGGAACTGGACGGCGCCACCGCACAGTCGCACGACCGGAGGGCCACGCCATGAACGGCTTGAACCCCACCGCAAAGAAATGGATCACGCTCGGCATCGTCTCGATGGCGCTGCTGCTGATCGTGGTCGACATGACCGTGCTCTACACGGCGCTGCCCACGCTCACGCACGACCTGGCCGCGTCGGCCACCGAAAAGCTCTGGATCCTCAACGCGTACACCGTGGTCGTGTCCGGCTTCCTGCTGGGCATGGGCGCGCTGGGCGACCGCGTGGGCTACCGGCGCATGTTCGTCGCGGGCCTGGCCGTGTTCGGCGTGGCCTCGCTGTGCGCGGCCTACGCGCCGAACCCGGCCGTCCTCATCGCCGCGCGGGCCCTCCTGGGCGTGGGCGCGTCGATGATGATGCCGGCCACGCTGGCGATCCTGCGGCTGGTGTTCACCGACGAGCGCGAGCGCGCCGTGGCCATCGGCGTGTGGGCCTCGGTGGCCTCGGGCGGCGCGGCGCTCGGGCCGGTCGTGGGCGGCGTGCTGCTCGAGTACTTCTGGTGGGGTTCGGTGTTCCTCATCAACGTGCCCGTGGTGGTGCTCGCGCTGGTGCTGGCCCTGTGGCTGCTGCCGACGCAGAAGAACACCGGCACGCGCCCCTGGGACTTCATCGGCTCGGTGCAGGTGCTGGCGGGGCTGGTCTTCCTCGTGCTGACCATCAAGGAACTCACGAAGTTCGCGCCCTCAGTCACGGCGGCCGCCATCACCGGCGCGCTCGCCGTGGTGGCCATGGCCCTGTTCGTGCGACGCCAGCGGCGCAGCAGCGCGCCGCTGATCGACTTCCGCCTGTTCCGCAACGCCTACTTCTCGGGCGGCGTGATCGCGGCCATCGTGGCCTCGGTGGCGCTGATCGGTGTCGAGCTGGTGTTCAGCCAGCGGCTGCAGCTGGTGGTCGGCCTCACGCCGCTGCAGGCGGGCCTCACCCTGCTGCCGCTGCCGCTGGCCGCGTTCGTGGCGGGGCCGCTCGCGGGCCTGCTGCTGGCACGCATCGGCTCGCGCCCCGTCATCCTGGGCGGCCTCGTGACCACGGCGCTGGCGCTGTGCGCGCTGGCACTGGCGGTCGATGCCGCAGGCCTGCTCAAGCCGGCCATCCTGGTGCTGCTGGGGCTGGGCGTGGGCGCGACCATCACGGCGGCGTCCAACGCGGTCATGAACAACGCGCCCGTCGAACACGCCGGCATGGCGGCGTCGATCGAAGAGGTGTCGTACGAACTCGGCGGCGTGCTGGGCATCGCGCTGCTGGGCAGCGTGCTCTCGGCGAGCTACACGGCCGCGCTGGTGATTCCCGACGGCCTGGCCGTGCCGGCTTCGGCCGGCGACAGCATCGATGCCGCGCTGCTGGCCGCAGAAACGCTGCCCGCGCCGATCGCCTCGCAGCTCGTGGCGCTCGCGCACACGGCCTTCGACCAGGCCTTCTTCTCGGTGATGGGCGTCGCCGTGGCGATCGTGATTGCAGCAGCCTGCGCCGTGGCGTTCCTCGGCTGGCGGGCCCGCTCGACGGCTGCGCAGCGCACCGAGCGCTGCGCGTAGCCGGCCTCAGGCAGCGCTCGCGGCTTCGTCGATGAGCGCCGCCACGGCCTGCGGCTGCGAGGCCAGCGAGGCGTGGCTGGCCGCCAGCGTGATGACCTTCTTCGCGCCCAGGCGCGCCGACATGCGCTCCTGGTTCATGGGCGAGATCATGCGGTCCTCGCTCGAGATCTGGTACCACGACGGCTTCTTCTTCCAGGCCGGCGCCGTGATGGTGTCGCCGAAGGTGCTGGCCAGCGGCGCCTTCTGCGTCAGGCCCATCACCAGGCCTTCTTCGGCGCTCAGGTCCTGGCAGAAGCTCTCGTGGTATTTCTCGGGGATCACCCACAGGTAGCCGTCGCTGTCGGGCGCCAGGTTGGGCACGGCCACGGGCGGATGCTCCTGCGTGATGCCGCCGGGGCTTTCGCCCGCGTCGGGTGCGAAGGCGGCGATGTAGACCAGCCCCACCACATTGGGCAGGTCGCCAGCCTGCGTGATCACCGCGCCGCCGTACGAGTGGCCGACCAGCAGCACCGGCCCCTGCACCTGCGCCACCATCTTGCGCGTGCGCTCGGCGTCGTCGGCCAGCGAAGTCAGCGGCAGCTCGACTGCGCGGATGGCCGTGTGGCCCTTGCGCAGCAGCTCCACGATGACGTTGTGCCAATGCGCCGCACCACCCCAGAAACCATGGACCAGGACGACCGTCGGTTTGTTGTTGCTCATGATTCGCCACCTTCCAGTGAAGAAATAAGACACCGGGCCGCCGGAATGACGGGCCGGGAAAGTCTTATACGCCTGCGCCCTGCCCGCGCTGTGACAAGACCCTCAGCCCGTGCGCACCAACCCCTGCAGTGCCTCGAGCGACAGCAGTTCGATGCGCCCGTAGCCCAGCGACACCACGCCCTCGGTGGCCAGCGCATTGAGCTCCTTGGACAGCGTCTGGCGCGTCACGCCGAGCATCATGGCCAGCGCCTCCTGCGACAGCATGAGCTCGTGCCGCAGGTGCACCGACTGCGTGGCGTCGCCGCGCGCCAGCACCAGCAGCCGGTGCGCCACGCGCGCACGCAGGCTGCGCAAGGTGGCGTCTTCGGCCAGGCCGTAGAGCATGCGCACGCGCGCGGCCAGCATGGCGGCGATGGCGTTGGAAAACACCACGTCGCGCATCTGCCGCACGAAGGCCTCGGGCGGCACCACCAGCAGGTCGAGCGCTTCGAGCGCGGTGGCGTCGTGCGTGCGCGGCGAGCCGTCGATGAGCGTGATCTCGCCGAACCAGTTGCCCGGCTCCAGCACCGCCAGGATCGCCTCGCGCCCGTCCTGGCGCAGTGACGAGATCTTGATCGTGCCCGCCACCAGCCCGTAGAAGCCGCCGCCCGCCGCATGGATCGGGTCGCCCTGGCGGAACACCATGGTGCCGCGGCGCACATGCAGCAACTCGGCCGCGCCCAGCAGCGCGTCGCGCTGTGCGCGCGGCATGCTGGTGAACCAGGGGTTGCCGTCGAGCGCGGCGCGGTGCGCGGCCGACAGGCGCGGCTTGGTCGAGGTGGCCATGGGCAAAAAGGGAAGAGAAAAGGCGCCCGGAGGCGGGTTTACCAGAACCTCGCATTGTCAAATTCTTGACAGTTGAAGGTCAAGCGCAGGTCTACAGTGGCCGCCATCCCCAAGAACGGAGACCCCACACGATGAACGCACGGGCAAGTTTCAAGCGCATGCAGGACAGCACGCGCGAAGACTGGCAACTGATCGGCGGCGAGTTCATGCAGTTCGCGGGCGGCCTGCCCGCACGCGTGATCAAGCACCTGCAGATCCTCGAAGGCGACTACGGCGGCTTTCCGGTCGACCGCTACACCCACTCGCTGCAGACCGCCACGCGCGCGCTGCGCGACGGCCGCGACGAGGAGTACGTGGTGTGCGCGCTGCTGCACGACATCGGCGACACGCTGGGCAGCTTCAACCACCCCGACATCGCCGCCGCCATCCTCAAGCCCTTCGTGAGCGAGGCCAACCACTGGATGGTCCAGAACCACGGCATCTTCCAGGGCCACTATTTCTTCCACCACATCGGGCTGGACCGCGACATGCGCGATAGCTTCAAGGACCACCCGCACTACGAGCGCACGGCCGAGTTCTGCGCGCTCTACGACAACCCGGCCTTCGACCCGAAGGCCGAGACCCTGCCCATCAGCGAGTTCGAGCCCATGCTGCGCCGCCTGATGGCGCAGCCCAAGCAGAGCGTCTACAAGACGGTGCTGCAAGAGCCAGCCGCCGCCTGATCACGACAAAGGACACCTCATATGAACGCCACCTCCGCCTCCGAAATCCAGAAGCTCGTCTCCGCCGAAGAATGGCAGCTGCGCGTCGACCTCGCCGCCTGCTACCGCCTGGTGGCGCTGTACGGCTGGAGCGACCTCGTCTTCACGCACATCAGCGCGCGCGTGCCCGGCCCCGAGCACCACTTCCTGATCAACCCCTACGGCCTGATGTTCGACGAGATCACGGCCTCGAGCCTGGTCAAGGTCGACCAGCAGTGCAACAAGATCATCGACTCGCCCTACCCCGTGAACCCGGCCGGCTTCGTGATCCACAGCGCCGTGCATGCCGCGCGCGAAGACATCCAGTGCGTGCTGCACACCCACACCCGCGCCGGCATCGCCGTGAGCGCGCAGAAGAACGGCGTGCTGCCCATCAGCCAGCAGTCGACCTTCGTGCTGGCCTCGCTGGCCTACCACGACTACGAAGGCGTGGCCTTCCGCGACGACGAGAAGCCGCGCCTGCAGGCCGACATGGGCCACGCCAACTTCCTCATGCTGCGCAACCACGGCCTGCTGACCTGCGGCAAGACCATTGCCGACGCCTTCCTTTCGATGTACACCTTCGAGAACACCTGCCAGATCCAGATCGCCGCGCAGGCCGGCGGCGGTGAACTCACGCACGTGGACCCGAGGATCATCGACGGCGTGGGCCAGGCCATGAAGGTGCAAAGCGGCGGCTTGGGCGGCATGTTCGTCTGGCCTTCGCTGATCCGCAAACTCGACCGCATCGACGACAGCTACAAACAATAAGACGCGTCGACCCCGGTTTTGTACGGCTGCCAGCGCCCGCGCGACGGGTGCCGGCAGCCATTTTTTTAAGCGCGTTCAAGAAGAACGACAGAGGAGACAACACCCCATGGACACCACGCTCATCGTGACCCGGTTCCTGTTCGGCGCGCTCGCGCTCGTGATGTTCGGGCTGGGGCTGTCGCTCTCGCTCGCCGATTTCCGGCGCCTGTTCAAGCACCCGAAGGCCGTGACCATCGCGCTCGTGCTGCAGGTCATCGGCCTGCCGCTGGCCTGCTACGCGATCATCGTGGGCTTCGGCCTGTCGCCGGTGTTCGCCATCGGGCTCATGCTGCTGGCGGCCTCGCCGGGCGGCATCTCGGCCAACCTGTTCTCGCACCTGTTCGGCGGCAACGTGGCGATGAACATCTCGCTCACGGCCGTGAACACGCTGCTGTCGATCATCACGCTGCCGCTCATCGCCAACTGGGCCATCGGCCACTTCGCGCAGAGCGGCCAGGTGGTGCCGCTGCAGACGCGCAAGCTGGTCGAGGTGATCGCCATCGTGCTGGTGCCGGTGGCCATCGGCATGGTCGTCGCGTCGCGCCGGCCCGGCTTCGCGGCGCGCATGGAGAAGCCGACCAAGATCTTCAGCGCCGTGGTGCTCGCGGTGGTCACGGTGCTGGCCATTGCCAACGAGTGGAAGAACATCACCACCACCTTCGCCGAGATCGGCGTGCCGGTGCTGCTGTTCAACCTCGTGAGCCTGCTGGCCGGCTACTACCTGAGCCGCGCCGCCGGCCTGGACAAGCCGCTGGCCACCGCCATCAGCTACGAGATCGGCATCCACAACTCCACGCTGGCGATCTTCATCGCGGTGAGCGTGCTGGGGAGCTTTCCGCTCGCGCTGCCGGCCGCCATCTACTCGGTCGTGATGTACATCACCGCCCCACTGTTCGGATGGCTGTTGCTCCGGCGCGGCCAGCCCGCCGCCGTGCCTGCGCCATGATGCGCGGATGGAACTGAGACAACTGCGCTACTTCGTCAAGGTCTGCGAGCTGCGCAGCATGGGCCGCGCGGCCGTGGAGCTGGGGGTGGTCACCTCGGCGCTGAGCCAGCAGATCAGCCGGCTCGAAAGCGAACTCTCGACCCGCCTGCTGCGCCGCCACTCGACCGGCGTCATGCCTACCGACGCCGGCCTGGCCTTCCTGCACCAGGCGCAGCTCACCTTGCGCCACGCCGACGACGCCGTGCGCACGGCGCAGCAGGCGCGGCTGTCGGGCCATGTGAGCGTGGGCCTGGCGCCCACCACCGCCACCGTGCTGGGCGTGCCGCTGATGCAGGCCATGCAGGCGCGCTACCCCGAGGTGCGGCTGCACATGGTCGAGGCGCTGTCGGGCCACCTCACGACCATGCTGCACGCGCGCCAGCTCGACCTGGCCGTGCTGTTCCAGACCGACACGCCGCGGCGCTGGAGCGTGTCGCCGCTGCTGGCCGAAAAGCTCTTCGTGATCGCGTCGCCCGCACTCACGCCGCGCCCCACGGGAAAGAAGGTGCGCCTGTCGCAGCTGGCCGAGGTGCCGCTGATCCTGCCCAGCGGCAGCCACGGCCTGCGCGCCACGCTGATGGCCGCCTTTGCGCGGGCGCGCGTGGCGCCGCGCATCGTGGCCGAGGTCGACGGCCTGGCGCTGCTGATGGACGCGGTGCGCGCCGGCCACGGCGCCACCATCCAGCCCGGCGCCGCCACGGCGCGGCACGACCGCGACGACCTCGAGCTCACGCAGATTTCGGACGCGCATGTCGGGCGCCGCAACCTGCTCGTGAGCCTGTCGGACGACGAGCTCTCGCCCGCCGCGCTGGCCGCGCGCGTGGTGGTCGCCGAAACGGCGCGCACACTGGTGAGCGAAGGCCGTTGGGCTGGGGCAAGTCTTCTCGAAAGCTGAACACCTGTTGCCTCTTTCGGCCTTTCGCGTGAAGGCCGTGCTCCCTAAAGTCTCCTGCATTCCAAGGAGACCCACGAGTGATAGACGTACTGGTTGTCGGTGGCGGCAATGCCGCGCTGTGCGCCGCGCTGATGGCGCGCGAAGCCGGCGCATCGGTGCTGCTGCTGGAGGCCTCGCCCAAAGCATGGCGCGGCGGCAATTCGCAGCACACCCGCAACCTGCGCTGCATGCACGACGCGCCGCAGGACGTGCTGGTCGAGGCCTACCCTGAAGAAGAGTACTGGCAAGACCTGCTGAAGGTGACCGGCGGTCTCACCGACGAGCACCTCGCCCGCCTCGTGATCCGCGCCTCGTCGAACTGCCGCGACTGGATGCGCCGCCACGGCGTGCGCTTCCAACCGCCGCTGTCGGGTGCGCTGCATGTGGCGCGCACCAACGCCTTCTTCATGGGCGGCGGCAAGGCGCTGGTGAACGCGTATTTCCGCAGCGCCGAGAAACTCGGCGTGCAGATCCGCTACGACACGCCCGTCGCCTCGGTCGAACGCGACGGCGAGCGCTTCGTCGCCGTGCGCACCGAGGCCGGCGAGCGCATCGCGGCCAGGAGCTGCGTGCTGGCCTCGGGCGGCTTCGAATCGAACCGCGAATGGCTGCGCGAGGCCTGGGGCCAGAACGAGCGCGGCGAATGGCCGGCCGACAACTTCCTCATCCGCGGCACGCGCTTCAACCAGGGCGTGCTGCTCAGGCACATGATCGACGCGGGTGCCGACAGCATCGGCGACCCGTCGCAGGGCCACATGGTGGCCATCGATGCGCGCGCACCGCTGTACGACGGCGGCATCTGCACGCGCATCGACTGCGTGTCGCTCGGCGTGGTGGTCAACCGCGACGCGCAGCGCTTCTACGACGAGGGCGAAGACTTCTGGCCCAAGCGCTATGCGATCTGGGGCCGCCTCGTGGCGCAGCAGCCGGGGCAGATCGCGTGGTCGGTCATCGACCAGCAGGCGGTCGGGCGCTTCATGCCGCCGGTGTTCCCCGGCACGCAGGCGGGCACGCTCGGCGAACTCGCGCAGAAGATCGGCCTGGACGAAGCCGCCTTCGTGCGCACCGTGCAGGACTACAACGCCGCCTGCCGCGTTGGCCGCTTCGACCACACGGCGCTGGACGACTGCCACACCGAGGGCATCGCGCCGGCAAAGACGCACTGGGCGCGCCCGATCGACACGGCGCCCTTCCATGCGTATCCGCTGCGCCCCGGCATCACCTTCACGTACCTGGGCCTCAAGGTGGACGAGACCGCCGCCGTGCGCTTCGGCGGCCGGCCGAGCCCCAACCTCTTCGTGGCCGGCGAGATGATGGCCGGCAACGTGCTCGGCCAGGGCTACACGGCCGGCGTGGGCATGAGCATCGGCACGGCCTTCGGGCGCATCGCCGGCACGCAGGCTGCGCGTGCGGCAAAGAACCATTCGAAGAATTCTCCGGAGACCGCCCTTGCAGCAGCTCACTGACCTCGTCGCACGCGCCCGTGCGGATGCCGATGGCATCGGCAGCACCCCGTCGCCATCGCAGCGCGTGATCCCGATCCAGCCCGCCCTGCCGCTCACTGCTTCCGAGGGCGAGGTCGCGCGCATCCTGCAGATCTGCAACGCCTGTCGCTACTGCGAAGGCTTCTGCGCCGTGTTCCCCGCCATGACGCGCCGGCTCGAATTCGGCAAGGCCGACACGCACTACCTTGCCAACCTGTGCCACAACTGCGGCGCCTGCCTGCATGCCTGCCAGTACGCACCGCCGCACGAGTTCGCCGTGAACGTGCCGCAGGCAATGGCGCAGGTGCGCTTGCAGACCTACCACGACTACGCCTGGCCGCCCGCGATGGGTGCGCTCTACAAGCGGGCCGGGCTCACCGTCGCATTGGCGCTGGCAGGCGGGCTCGCGCTGTTCCTCGTGCTGGCCGTGGCGATGTCGGGTTCGCTCCTGCACGCGCCGCTCGCGGGCAACTTCTACGCGATCTTTCCGCACAACTTCCTGGCACTGCTGTTCGGCGCGGTGTTCCTGTTCGTGATGTTCGCGCTGGCCATGGGCACGCGCCGCTTCTGGCGCGAGGTCTCGCCCGCGAACGCCCCGGGCAACGCGCCCGACCTGCCGGGCGTGCGCCGCGCAGCGAGCGCCGAAGCCGCGCACGACGCGCTGCGCCTGAAGTATCTCGATGGCGGCCATGGCGAAGGCTGCAACAACGCCGACGACCGCTTCACGCTCTGGCGCCGGCGCTTCCATCACTTCACCTTCTACGGCTTCATGTTGTGCTTCGCCTCCACCTGCGTGGCGACGCTGTACCACTACCTGTTCGACCTGCATGCGCCCTATGCGCTCACGAGCCTGCCCGTGCTGCTGGGCACCACGGGCGGCATCGGCCTCGTGATCGGCCCTGTCGGCCTGTTGTGGCTCAACCTGCGGCGCCACGCCGCGCACGGCGACGCGGCGCAGCGGCCGATGGACCGCGGCTTCATCGCGCTACTGCTGCTCACGAGCCTCACCGGACTGGCCCTGCTGGCCTGGCGCGACACGCGCTTCATGGCGCTGCTGCTGGCGGTGCACCTGGGCGTGGTGATGGCGCTCTTTCTCACGCTGCCCTACGGCAAGTTCGCGCACGGCATCTTCCGCTGCGCGGCGCTCCTGAAGTTCGCCATCGAGAAGCGACTGCCCAGCCGGTTGCGGCTGGGTGCGGACTGACCGGCACGGCCTGAAGGGGCCAGGGTCGGACAAGGCCCTACGCCCAGGGCGGAAACCCGCTGGCCGGGGCGAGCGGGCGTTGTCTGCAGAATAGGCGGCCATGCATGTTCGAAAAGCCGCCGTTCTCGCCCTCGTCCTGTCCGCCCTCTCCCTCCCCGCCATCGCGGCGTCCATTCCCAAAGACCTGAAGCCCTCCGGCGCCGCCGAAGCCCGCATCGAATCGCTGATCGCGCGCATGACGCTGCAGGAAAAGGCCGGCCAGCTCAGCCTCTACGGCCCGGCCGACATCAACACGCCGAACAACCCGCAGGCCGGCTGGCGCAACGGGCAGCAGGAGACCGAGGACGTGCGCAACGGGCGCCTCACGGGCCTGTTCAACAACGCCGGCCTCGAAGGCAAGCGGCGGCTGCAGCAGGTGGCGGTGCGCGAGTCGCGGCTGGGCATTCCGCTGATCTTCGGCGCCGACGTGATCCACGGCTTTCGCACCATCTTCCCGATGCCGCTGGCCGAGGCCTCGAGCTGGGAGCCCGCGCTGGCCGAGCGCACCGCGCGCGCGGCAGCGGTCGAGGCCACGGCCGACGGCTTTCGCTGGACCTTCGCGCCCATGGTCGACATCGCGCGCGATGCGCGCTGGGGCCGCGGCCTCGAAGGCGTGGGCGAAGACCCGTACCTGGCGCGCCAGTTCGCGGCGGCGCGCGTGCGCGGCTTCCAGGGCAGCAGCCTCGCGAACGCCGATTCGATGCTGGCCACGCCCAAGCACTTCGCGGCCTACGGCGCGGCCGAGGGCGGGCTCGACTACAACACGAGCGAAATCTCCGAACGCACGCTGCGCGAGGTCTACCTGCCGCCGTTTCGCGCAGCCCTCGATGCGGGCGCGCTGTCGGTCATGAGCGCCTTCAACGAGATCGGCGGCGTGCCCTCGACCGCCAACCCCGCGCTGCTCACCGGCGTGCTGCGCGACGAGTGGAAGTTCAAGGGCTTCGTGGTGTCGGACTACACGGCCGACGAAGAGCTCATCGAGCACGGCCACGCCGCCAACGGCCGCGAGGCCGCCAAGCTGGCCTTCATGGCGGGCACCGACGTGAGCATGCAAAGCGGCCTGTACATCCGCCACCTGCCTGACCTCGTGGCCTCGGGCGAGGTGCCGATGGCGCGGCTCGACGAGGCCGTGCGGCGCGTGCTGCGGGTCAAGCTCAAGCTCGGCCTTTTCGACGACCCGATGCGCGGCCTCGACGGTCCGCCGGCCGCGCAGCGCGTGGAGAACCCCGAGTTCATCGCGCTGGCCCGCGAGAGCGCGCGCCGTTCCATCGTGATGCTGAAGAACGAGGGCCAGCTGCTGCCACTCGCGAAAACCGGCCCGCAGAAGATCGCGCTGATCGGCCCCTTCGCCGAAGGCACGAAGGACCTGATGGGCTCCTGGAGCCTGTTCCCGGGCCAGTCCGCGCCCGTGGGCATCGACGAAGGCCTGCACGCCGCGCTGGGCACCGAGGCCTCGCGGTTGAGCGTCACGCGCGGTGCGAACGTCGAGTCGCCGCTGCCTGGCGGCATCGAGGCCGCCGTGGCCGCCGCGCGCGACGCCGACGTGGTGGTGCTGGCCATCGGCGAGAGCCAGAAGATGTCGGGCGAGTCGCGCTCGCGCAGCGACATCGGCCTGCCGCAGGCCCAGCAAGACCTGGCCGAAGCCGTGGCCGCCACGGGCAAACCGGTGGTCGTTCTGCTGAGCAACGGCCGCGCGATGGCGCTCAAGGGGGCGGTGCGCAACGCGCGCGCCATTCTCGTGACCTGGTTCCTCGGCGTGCAGACCGGCCACGCGATCGCCGACGTGGTGTTCGGCGACGCCAACCCCTCGGGCCGCCTGCCCGTGAGCTTTCCGCAGACTGCCGGCCAGGTGCCCTACTACTACGCCCACAAGCGCACCGGCCGCCCCTCGCCCGAGGGCGCGCCGGGCACGGCCTTCAAGACCCGCTACCTGGACGCCACGAACGAGGCGCTGTACCCCTTCGGCTTCGGCATCGGCTATGCGCCGGTGCGCTACGACCAGGTCGAGCTGAGCACGGACCGCCTCGCCATGGGCAAGACCTTGCGCGTGCGCGCGACCGTCACCAACACGGGGACGCGCGCGGCGGAAGAAGTGGTGCAGCTGTACCTGGCGCAGCGCGCCGCGAGCGTGACGCGGCCGGTGCGCGAGTTGAAGAATTTCCGCAAGGTGCGGATTGCGCCGGGCGCTTCGGAGGTGGTCGAGTTCAATGTCGGCAATGACGACCTGCAGTTTCTGGGGCGGGACATGAAGCCTGTTGTCGAACCGGGTGAGTTCGACTTGTGGGTTGCGCCTTCGGCTGCGGATGGGATTCGCAAGCGCTTCGTTCTCACGCGGGAGTGAAATCTTCAGGGCACGTGCACAGGCCACCGGGTACTTCCCTCCGCGAATGTCCCCCGGGGCTGCGCCTCACGCCCTCCTCCTTGGTTTCGCTGCGGGAAGCACCCAGTGTCCTGCGCACACCGAGCGCTGTCGTCGTGCGGGCCGATCAACGACCGCACTGATGACGATCACGTCGATGGGGTGCCTTGCGCAGCGAAATCAAGGAGGAGCCGAAGGCGGGGGACATTCGCGGAGCAAGGCACCCCGTCGGCGGGATCGTCGCCCTGAACAAGCTCAGTCGAACACCCCCGTGAACGCCACCCGGCTCACTACGCCCGAACTGCTCGCACCCACCCCCAGCGTCACGCTGTAGCGCCCATCCTGCGAGGTCCGGCGAATCGATCCCCCCATCGCGCTTTCACTGCGGAAGTTGCCCAGCCCCACGGCGTAGCTGATCTTCCCCGGCACGACAGGCGCAGCCTCCATGGCAGCAACGCCTGCGATGCCCGCATAGGCACGCCGCGCGTTCTCATCCATCTGGCTTTGCAGACGCGCGGCCGTGAAGTCGGTGTAGGCCTTGCCCAGCGGCAGGCCCTGCGCGGCGACGGTGTCGGTGTACGCATTGGCCGCGCTCACGCCCTGCTGCACCATGCCCTGCACCTGGCCCACGTTGGTCGCGTCGTCGGGCGCGCTGCCGGGCGCCACGCCGGTGAGCTGGCGGTTGCCCAGCGCCACCTCGCCAGCCGACGACTGCAGCCCGCTCATGCCCACGGCCACGTAGTTCGACTGCGCGCCGCGCGTGGTCGTGCTGCCCGCGCCGAGCGCCACGCTGTTGGCGTGAGAAGCCGATGCGTTGCTGCCAAGGGCAATGGCGTTGTCGGCACTCGCGCGCGCGGCGCTGCCCAGCGAGATCGCCTGGTTCGCGTTGACGTACACGCCGGCGTCGGCACCGATCGCGATGTTGCCGCTGCCCATGACGTTCTGGCCCGCGCCACTGCCCTGCGCGATGTTGTGGCTGCCCACCACGCCCTGGCCGGCCGCCGTGCCCAGCGCCAGGTTCTGGTTGCCCTGCACGCCGCCGCCCGCGGCCTGGCCCATGGCCACGTTGTTGCTGCCCGCCACCTGCGCGCCGGCCATCTGCCCCGAGGCCTGGTTGCCCGAGCCGGTGACGCCGCTGCCCGCGCCCTGCCCCGTGGCCAGGTTGTTGCTGCCGGTCACGTTGCGGCCCGCGTCGCCGCCGTAGGCCTTGTTGGCGTTGCCGGTCACGTTGCGCCCGGCGTTGCTGCCGTAGGCCTCGTTGCCGTTGCCCTTCACATCGGTGCCGGCCCAGAAGCCGACAGCGTTGTTGTAGTCGCCGGTCACGTTCTGGCCCGCGCTGCGGCCCATCGACTGGTTCCAGCCGCCGACCACGTTGGTGCCCGCGTAGTAGCCGATGGCCTGGTTGGCGTTCTTGCCCGACACGCCGGTGCCGGCGCCCTCGCCGATGGCCAGGTTCCAGTTGGTGCTGACGTTGTTGCCCGCGCCCTTGCCGAAGGCCAGGTCGTTGCTGCCCGTGACGCCGGTGGTGCCGGCCTTGTCGCCGATGCCCAGGTTGCCCTTGGCCGGGTCCCAGGTGATTGGCTGGGCCGAGGCGATGCCCATGCCGGCGACCGAGCCGAGGGCCACGGCCAGCCCGAGCAGGGTATGCGTGCTGTTGTTCTTGCGCTTCATGACGCTCAGGCCTTCAGGTGCAGGGCCATCGCCGGATCGCTCACGCCGGGCTTGCCGGTCTCGACGCGGCCCGCGAAGCGGCGCTCGGTGTGCCCGGCGCTGACGGTGAAGTCGTACCAGTAGCCGCTCTTGTCCAGGCTCCAGTGCAGCATGCCGGTGGCGCCCGGCGCGACCTCGAGCGTCCAGGGGCCGTCGTTGCGGTACGCGTTGGCCGTCACCGTGACCTTGCCGGCCGCCTTGCCGTTGTTGTGCACCTTCAGGTAGACCTGCCCGTCGACCGGCTCGTAGCAGACCTGCACCTCGGGCTTGAAGCCGGCGGTGTCGAAGGCCAGTGCGTCGCCCTGGAAGCTGCGCACGTAGCCATTGGTGCTGTACACCCACAGGTCGTACTTGCCGCTGTCGCTGGCGCCGGTGTTCCAGTAGTCGGCCAGCTGCTTGCCGGCTTCGACCGTGTAGCGGCGCGGGATGCGGTCCAGGTGCAGCTTGTCGTACACATGGAACACGGCGCCCTGCGTGCCGGAGTTCGCGAACACCAGCTGCACGAGGCCGCGCGGCTCGACGCGTGCGCTGGTGTGCAGCTCGTAGGGCAGCGCGCGCGAGAAGCGCGTGCCGGTCTCCTGGTACAGCGGCTGCGGCGTGGCGGGGGCGTTCCTCACGGGGGCCGTGGGCAGCAGCCGCTGCGCCGCATTGATCGCAGGGAAGTTGCTCGTGTCGGGCAGCTTGGGAACGACCGGGTCGTTCGGGCTCACGAAGTCGAAGCAGGTCGTGAGGTCGCCGCACACGGCGCGGTGCCACGGGCTGATCGCATCCACGGTGATGTCGAAGCGCTTCTCGAGGAAGCGGCCGACCGAGGTGTGGTCGAACACCTGCGAGTTGACCCAGCCGCCCTTGCTCCACGGCGACACCACGTACATCGGCACGCGCGAGCTCAGGCCCCAGGGGCGGATCTTGCCGGTGGTGGTGTTGTCGGCGGCGGCCAGGTAGCTGCCCACCGAGGCGTCGAAGTACTCGCCCTCCAGCGGCACGGTCGACTCGCCCATGAGCGTGCCGTTGGCGTCGTACGAGGGCACGGCCGGCATGGCCAGGTGGTCGAAGAAACCGTCGTTCTCGTCGAAGGTCACGAACAGCGCGGTCTTGCTCCACACGGCCGGGTTGGACGTGAGCGCGTCCAGCACGTCGGCGATGAAGTCGGCGGCGCCGGCCGTGCCTTCGCTGCTGCCGGGGTGCTCGGCCAGCGCCTGCGTGGGCAGCACCCACGAGACGTCCGGCAATTTGCCCGTCATCACGTCCTGCTTGAGCTGGGCCAGGAAGTTGGTGGCGCCGTCGGCCGTGTCGGGGCCGCCCGTGAGGCCGTGCTCATAGATCGGCGAGCCCGGCTGCGCGGTGCGGAAGCTCTCGAAGGCCAGGCAGCCGTGCATGGCGCCCGTCCAGTTGTTGTTCATGTTCTGGTAGATGTGCCAGCTGACGCCCTTCTTCTCTAGCAGGTCGGGCAGCGTGTCCCACTTGAAGGCGTTGTTGACGTACTTGTAGTTGTAGTCGCCCGTGATCGGGTCTTTCTGGCCGGAGCCGTCGGCCTCCTGCGGGCGGTTTGCCACCCAGTTGGACGGCTTGGGCCAGCAGCGCGAGTTCACCGGTTCGGAGTCGGTGTCGGTGCTGTTGATGCCCTTCTTGCGCAGCTCCGGGTTGAAGTTGGAGCCCGACCAGAACACGATGCGGTTGGGGTCGGTGCCGGTGAGGATGGAGCAGTGGTAGCCATCGCACACCGTGAAGGCATCGGCCAGCGCGAACTGGAACGGGATGTCTTCGCGCAGGTAGTAGCCCATCGTGGCCTGGTTCTTGAACTGGATCCAGCGGTCCATCTTTCCCTGGTTCCATGCGGCTTGCTGGTCGGGAAAGTTGTGCGGCGTGCCCGAGCCGATCAGCGCATTGGCAATCGTCGAATCGCGGCGGAACGGCGGAATCTCCGCGCCGCCCGCGGGGTTCGACTGGAAGTACACCGACTTGCCGTTGGCCAGCGGAATCGGAAAGCGGTCGCCGAAACCGCGCACGCCGCGCAGCGTGCCGAAGTAGTGGTCGAAGCTGCGGTTCTCCTGCATCAGGATCACGACGTGCTTGATGTCCTTGATGGTGCCGGTGTCGACCGCGGCCTCGACGGCGAGCGCCTTGCGGATCGTGGGCGGCAAGAGGGTGAGGGCCGATGCCGCGCCGACGGCACCGGCCGACTTGCGGAAGAAATCGCGACGGTTGGAGGGGTTCATGGGGTGTCTTTCAACGCGAGGACAGAACAGAAGAAATGGAAGGCGTGTGGATGAAGCGCGCAGCTCAGGGCGCGCACTTCAGCGCCGGCGTCGGGCCGGGTGGCTCCGGCGTGGTGGTCGGGGGCGTGGGGCCGGTGGGCGGCAGCACCGGCAGGCCGCCGCCACCGCCGCTTCCGCCGCCGCATGCGGCGAGGCTCAGGCACAGGAGAAAGCCCGCCGCAGCGAGGCCATACCGGGAAGAACGTGAGGTCATGAAGGTGTCCTTTTCTGGATCGAAGGGGCGTGGAAGGAAAAGCAAGGCGAAGCCGGGCCGTGCAGGCCTCGAAGGGCTTGCACCGGAACGGGAAGAAACGGGGAGAACTCGGGTGCCCGAAGTGGGCGGATGGGTGGGTGTCAGCGCTCAGGCATAGCGGCTGCGCAGCCGGGCTGCGACCCTGTCGAGCACGAGCACCGTGAGGAAGATCGCGATCAGGATCGTTCCAACGTGCGCGTAGTTGTACATGTCGTAGCGGCCCTTCAGCTCCTGGCCGATGCCGCCCGCGCCCACCAGCCCCACCACGGTGGCCATGCGCACGTTGCGGTCGAGGATGTACAGCGTGTAGGCAATGAACTGCGGCATCACCTGCGGCAGCACCGCGAAGCGCATCACCTTCAGCTTGCTGGCGCCGATGGCACGCAGCGCTTCCTGCGGCTTGTCGTCGGCGGTCTCGATGTCTTCGGCGTAGAACTTGCCAAGGAAGCCCGCCGAATGCAGTGCCAATGCGAGCACGCCGGCGATGGGACCGAAGCCGTAGGCCAGCACCAGGAACAGCGCGCTCACCAGCTCGGGCACTGCGCGGAACATGCCGACCACGCCACGCGCCAGCGTGTAGACGGCGCGGTTCGGCGTGTAGTTCTTCGCGCTGCACCAGGCCAGCGGCGCGCTCAGCACGATGGCCAGCAGCGTCGCCCAGATGGCGATCTCGAAGGTCTCTAGCATCTTCACCGCCACATGCCAGAGGTAGCCGAAGGGCTCGACCAGCACTTCGCGCCGGTCGACCACCTCTTCCATCTGCAGCGTCTGCGGGTTGAGCTTGGGCTGGCGCGACTCCTCGGTCTCGACATGCGAGAACCACGGCAGCCGCTCGCGATCGAAGCCTTCGATGCGCGACACCTCGGTGCGCTCCGACACCTGCGGCGGAAAGAGCGACTTGGCGATGGTGCCCAGGCCCGACAGCACCTGCGACTGCTCGCGCAGGCCGACGGCCGCGAGCACGCCCTCGCCCGTGAGCGACAGCATGCGGCCCATTTCGACGCGCTGGCCGGCGAAGAAGCCGACCACCACCACGAGCAGCAGCACGGCGAGGCTGCGGACGCCGAAGGGGCGCGGCAGGTCCCAGGCGGATGCGGGGCGGCTCATGGCACCAGCTCCAGCGCGCCGGCATGCAGCGGCAACGGTGCTTCGGGCGCGGGCCGCGCGGGCGCCGGCGTGCGGCCATAGACCGCATCGAACACCTTCGGGTCGAAGGCCGCGGGCGCGCCGTCGAACACCACCGCGCCGTGGCGCAGCGCGACGATGCGGTCGGCGAACTCGCAGGCCAGCTCGATCTGGTGCAGGCTGCACAGCACGGTGGTGCCGCGCTCGCGGGCCTGCGTGCGCAGCAGCGACAGCACGTCGTGGCTGGTCTGCGGGTCGAGGCTGGCCACGGGTTCGTCGGCCAGCACCAGCGGCGGCTCGAGCATGAAGGCGCGCGCGATGCCCACGCGCTGCTGCTGGCCGCCCGAGAGTTCGCTCACGCGGCGCAGCAGGTGCTGCTCCTGCAGCCCGACCGATTCGATCAGCGCGCAGGCCTTGGCGCGCTGCGCCTCGGTGAACAGCCCGAGCAGCGCGCGCCACGTCGGCACCGCGGGCAGCGCGCCGGCCAGCACGTTGTCAGCCACGGTGGAACGCAGCACCAGGTTGAACTGCTGGTGGATCATGCCGATGCGCGGGCGGATGCGGGCCAGCGAGTGGGCGGCGATCTGCACGCCCTCGACCTGCACCGCGCCCTGCGTGGGTTTGACCAGCCCGTTGGCCATGCGCAGCAGCGTCGACTTGCCCGCGCCCGAGGCGCCCAGCACCACGCAGAACTGCCCCGCCGGCACCTGCAGCGACACGCCGTCGAGCGCGCGCGTGCCGTCGGCGTAGTGCATGGCGACCGATTCGAAATTCAGCATGGCGACGCTCAACGCTCGGCGGACTTGGCGAGGATGCGGCCCTTGAGCTCGTCGGTCAGCAGGCCGAGCTTCTCGGCGGCGACGTTGAACTCGGCTTCCGAGAACTTGGTGTCGTAGCCGTCGATCTTGCCGCCGCCGTAGCCGCGGATCATGTCGGGCGTGACGCCGGGGGCCTTGTTCACGGTCTGGAAGGCATCTTTCAGCTTCGCCTTCAGCGGCTCGGGCAGCTTCGAGTTGAGCGCCAGCGGCGGGTACGGAATGGGCATGCTGCGTGCCACCACCTTCACCGTCTTCGGATCGACCACGCCCTGCTTCACGGCCTTCTCGTAGGAGTCGAACGAGAGCGAGGCCACGTCGACCTGGTCCTGCACCAGCGCGGCCAGGCTGCTGGCGTGGCTGCCGGTCATGCGGATGGCGCCGAGGTCCTTGGCCGGGTCCATGCCGGCGTCGAGCAGCATCGCGACCTGGAAGGTGAAACTCGAGGCCGAGTTGACGTCGCCGAAGGCCACGCGCTTGCCCTTGAGGTCCTTGACCGAGGCGATGGGCGCGTTGGCCTTGGCGAACATGCCCGCGTAGTAGACCGAGGCGCCCTTCTCCACGCCCACGGCCAACAGCTGCGCGCAGCCGCGCTTGTTCGCCTGCACATACGACACGGGGCCGAAGAAGGCGATGTCGGCGAGCTGGTTGCACATGCCCTCGACCACCGCGCCGTACGACTGGCCGACCTTGAGGTCGAAGTTCAGGCCGGTGCTGCGCGTGATGGCGTTGAACACCGGCGCGTAGTCGGCCTTGGTGCCCGACTCGGTGCCGCCGTCGGCCGGGATCAGCAGCACGCGCAGCGGCCGCTCGCGCGAGCCGTCGGCCACCGATTGGGCCTGCGCCGCCAGCGGCAGCGCGGCAGTCAGCGAGAGGGCGGCGGCCGCAAGGGCCAGGAGCTTTTTCATGGTCGGTTCCTTCGTTTGGAAAGCGGTGGGCGTGCGGTTGCAACGCCCCGATGAAGAGAACTTTAGGAGCCGCAGATGACAGGGAAATGAAATAAGCTCATTTCAAAATTCAAATATCACTGAGCAATATTCAATAGAATCCGCCGCCACGGCCGAGCCCCAAGACGGCCCCACTCCCGGAGATCCATGAGCACGCATCACACGACAACAGGGACCATGAACAGCAGCGGCATCCAGGCGCTGGCGCAGGCCCGCCACCTGCTGGTCGACCTCGACGGCACGCTGGTGCGCCAGCAGGAAGCCATCGATGGCGCGGCCCGCCTGCTGGCGCACTTCCACGACCGCTACGCCATCGTGTCCAACAACTCCACACACACGGCGCAGGGCCTGTCGGTGCGGCTGCGCAAGCTGGGCCTGCGCGTGCCGCCCGAGCGCATCGTGCTGGCCGGCGAACTCGCGGTGCGCCAGCTGGCACAACAGCATCCGCAGGCGCGCGTGCTGCTGGCCGCCAGCGCTGCCCTGCAGCGCTACGCGCGCGCGCAGGGCTGCCGGCTGGTGTCCGCGGAGGCCGAAGCCGACGTCGTGCTGCTCGCACTCGACATGCACTTCAGCCACGCGCGCCTGTCGGTCATCGCGAACGCACTGCGGCGCGGCGCCAGGCTGATGGTGACCAATGCCGACGCCACGCACCCGGGCCCGCACGGCCGCGTGGTGCCCGAGACCGGCGCGCTGCTCGCGGCCGTGGTCGCGGCCAGCGGCGTGCAGCCGTGGTGCGTGGTCGGCAAGCCCGCGCCGCTGCTGTTCGAGGAAGGCCTGCGCCGCCTCGGCGCGCACGCCAGGCGCACGGTGGTGGTCGGCGACAACCCGCTGACCGACGGCGAAGGCGCCGCGCGGCTCGGCTTGGCCTGCGTGCTGGTGGGTGAATCGCCGGGGGCGGTGGCGCCCACGGTGGCCGGGCTGCTCGCGCCGCCCGTCTCAGAAGCAGTGGAACCTGCGCCTCAGTACCGCTTGAGCGAGAGCACGTCGAAGGTCTGGCGCAGCGTGCGCACCGAGGTGTCGTAGTCCGACAGCGCCAGACAGGCGATCAGCACGTCGATGATCGCCAGCTGCGCGAGCCGGCTCGTCATCGCCTCGGTGCGGAAGTTGGTTTCGCGCGCCATGGTGAACAGCAGCACATCGGCAAAGGCCTGGATCGGCGACTTGCCGAAGTTGGTGATGCACACCGTGGCCGCGCCCGCCTCCTTCGCGAGGCGCGTGGCCGTCACCGTCTCGTGCGTGCTGCCCGAGTGCGAAATCGTCAGCACCGCCGTCTTCGCATTCGTGAGCGAGGCGCTGATGGCCTGCACGTGCGAATCGACCACCACCTTGGCATTGAGGCCGATGCGCAGCATGCGGTAGTGCGCGTCCTCGGCGATGGTGGCCGAGCTGCCGATGCCGTAGATCTCGATGCGCTCGGCCTTGCGAAACAGCTGCACCGCGCGCTCCATCGCCTTCGCGTCGAGCATCGACTGCGTGTCGTGCAGCGTCTGCACGTTGCTCTGGAAGATCTTGCGGATGACCGCGTCCGCCTTGTCCTGCGGGTCGAGGTCTTCGTGGATGAACTGCACCGGCCGCACGATCTCCTGCGCCAGCGCGATCTTGATCTGCTGGAAGCCCGTGGCACCCAGGTTCTTGCACAGGCCGACGATGCTGCCCTCGCTCGAACCGGTGCGCTCGGCCACCTCGCTCACCGACATGTGGACCACCTCGCGCGGGTTCTTCACGATGAAGTCGGCGATGCGCTGGCCCACGGGGCCCAGCGAGGACCAGAGGGTTTCGATACGCGCCAGCACCGCCGAGACCTGGCCGTCGGGCACCTCGGGCGGCGGTGCGCCGGTGGCCTTGGTGCTGGCGGGTCGGGAGGGGCTGTTGCGCTTCATGGCCACAAGCTTACCCGCGCCCGATGGCGCTTTTGTGCCGTACAGCGGCTGGAGCCTGGCCCGACAGCGCCGACGAAAAAAGCTGCGCCCCTTCGCTGCGCAGCAAGGTCACGAGGCGCCGCGCCGCCGGCGACAGGTAGCCCTCCTTGCGGTACGTGACGCCCAGGTGGCGGCGCAGCGTGGTCTCCTTGAGCGGCACTTCGCGCAGCGTGCCTTCGCGCCCAGGCGCACCGAGCGTGTGGCGTGACAGGAAGCTCAGCAGGTCGGTGCGCGAGATCAGGCGCGGCAGCAGCGGGATCGAGTTCGCGTTGACCTGCACCGCAGGCAGCGGCAGCCCGCGCGACTGAAACGCCGCGTCGAGCCACTGGCGGCTGGGAATGGGGTCGGCGGGCAGCACCCAGCGCCATTGCAGGAGCGACTTCATCGTGATCTTCGGCAGCTCGAACACGGGGTGCTGCGGGCTGGCGGCGACCACCACCACATCCTCGACGATGGAATGCGTGACGAAGGCCGGATCGTGCTCGGGCATGAGGCCGATCAAGAGGTCGATGGCGCCTTCGCGCAGCCGCTCGCGCAGCGCCATGCTGGGCGCGACGGTGATGTCGATGCGGGTGTCGCCGGCCTCGGCCAGCAGCAGATTGCACACCTCGGGCAGCACATGGTCGGCCGCAATGGGCCCGCTGCCGATGCGCACATGGCCCGCGTTGCCCTTGGCGAAATCGCTCACTTCGCGCAGCGCCTCCTCGGTGGCGCCGCGCAGCAGCCGGGCACGCGCCAGCAGCACCTCGCCCACCGCCGTGAGCTGGATGCCCCGGCCCTTGCGCTCGAACAGCGCGCTGCCGAAGGCCTCCTCGAGCCGCTGCACCGCCTTGGTCAGCGCGGGCTGCGTGCGCCCGAGCTTGTCGGCGGCCTGGCCCAGGTGGCCGGTGTCGGCGACCACCTCGAAATATTTCAGGTCGCGCAACTGGATGTCCATTCATAGCTCCGAGGAATCGTTGAATGAACATTATCGATTGGACGGAATGAATGGTGATTTCCACAATCCAGCTCATACCGACCCTCGAACGACCCTCTCTCTCTCCATGAACCCCACTGTCCTGGTCACTGCGCCACGGCTTGCCAAGGCCGGCGCCGACCTTCTCGCCGAAGCCGGCGCCCGCGTCATCTACCTTGCGAATGCAGACAGCGTTGAAGAAGTCGAGCGCGTGATGGCGAGCGAACCCATCGACGCCGTCATCTCGCGCACCGTGCAACTGTCGGCCCTCGCCATCGCTTCGTGCCCCACGCTGAAGGTGATTTCAAAGCACGGCGTGGGCGTGAGCAACATCGACGTCGAGGCCGCTACTGCGCGCGGCATTCCGGTCTACGTCACGCCCGGCGCCAACGCGCAGTCGGTCGCCGAGATGACGCTCGGCCTGATGCTCGCCGCCGCCCGCCGCATCGGCTGGATGGACCGCGAACTGCACGACGGCCGCTGGTCGCGCGCACAAGACGGCGTGGAGCTGCACGGCAAGACGCTGGGCCTGGTCGGCTTCGGCCAGATCGGCCAGCGCGTGGCCCGGGTCGGCCTCGCGCTCGGCATGCAGGTGGCCGCGTTCGACCCGGCCCTCGGCGAAGGCCCGAGCCCAGTGGCCGGCGTGCGCCTGCTGCCTTCGTTCGATGCGCTGCTGCCGCTGAGCGATGTGCTCAGCCTGCACGTGCCGCTCAACCGACACACGCGCCAGATGCTCGGCGCCGCGCAGCTTGCGGCGCTGCCGCGCGGCGCGATCGTCGTCAACACGGCGCGCGGCGAGGTGATCGACGAACCCGCGCTCATCGCGGCGCTGCAATGCGGCCAGCTGTACGCGGCCGGCCTCGACACCATGGCCGACGAACCCCTGCCCGCCGGCAGCCCGCTGGCCGCCCT
The DNA here is from genome assembly GCF_058800845.1 of Variovorax sp. GW822-FHT04E09. Classification (NCBI taxonomy): domain Bacteria; kingdom Pseudomonadati; phylum Pseudomonadota; class Betaproteobacteria; order Burkholderiales; family Comamonadaceae; genus Variovorax; species Variovorax sp. GW822-FHT04E09. Next base: position 23,757 of record NZ_JBXAMR010000001.1, on the reverse strand, counting down.
GCCCAACGTGGTGCTCACGCCGCATGTCGGCGGCTCCACGCCCGCGGCGCTCGCGGGCATGGCCAGCGGCGCCGCACGCAACGTGCTGGGCTGGCTGCAAGGCTGTCCGGTCGATCCTTCGGCTTGCGTGAACCCGCAGGTCCTGTCTTCCCCCCTTCTGCACGGAATCACCGCATGACCGCCCCGCTCTCCTGGCCGTCCGGCTACCGCATCAACCCGCGCGCGTCCGGCCCAGACGCCGCCCTCGTCGACGCTTTCCGCACGCTGCCCGTGGCCGCCATCGGCGATGCGATGAGCCGCAATGTCGGCACCGTCGGGCTGCGCCAGTACCACGCGCGACTCGACACGGTGCTGTGCGGCCCCGCCGTCACCGTGCGCGTGCGGCCCGGCGACAACCTGATGATCCACAAGGCGCTGATGATGGTCGCGCCGGGCGACGTGCTCGTGATCGACGGCGGCGGCGACGTCACGCAGGCGCTGGTCGGCGGCCTGATGCGCACCACCTGCATCGCGCGCCAGCTGGCGGGCCTCGTCATCGACGGCGCGGTGCGCGACCTGTGCGAATGGGCCGAAGACGGCATGCCGATCTTCGCGCGAGGCCACACGCACCGCGGGCCGAGCAAGGACGGCCCCGGTGAGGTGAACGTGCCCGTCTCGTGCGCGGGCCTGGTCGTGATGCCGGGCGACCTCGTGGTGGGCGACGCCGACGGCGTCATCGCGGTGCCGGCCGCCGAAGCGGCCGACGTGCTCGAGAAGACGCGGGCCCACCTGGCGCGCGAAGCAAAGATCCGCGAGACCAACCGCACCGGCACCGCCGACCCCGAGCGCTTCGACGCCGTGCTGCGCGCCAAGGGCCTGCCGGTCTGAACGGCAGCCACGAGATCACAAGAACCCCCAGGAGACAAGACATGAACCGAAGAGACTTTCTGCAGACCACCGCCTTCGCATCCATCGCCCAAACGGCGGGCATGGCCTACGCGCAAGGCGATTGGCCGCAACGCCCCGTGAAGCTGGTGGTGCCCTTCACGCCCGGCGGCGGCACCGACGCGACCTCGCGCCTGATTGCCGAACGCCTCACCTCGCTCGAGCGCTGGACCGTCGTCGTCGACAACAAGCCCGGCGCGGCCGGCAACATCGGCCTCGACGCCGTGGCCAAGGCCACGCCCGACGGCTACACGATCGGCATGGGGCAAACGTCGAACCTCACGATCAACCCCTGGCTCTATTCGAAGATGCCCTTCGAGGCGCTGAAAGACTTTTCGCCCATCGCCGAAGTGGCCTCGCAACCCGTCGTGCTCGCCGTGCGCGCGGACTCGCCGCTGCGCACGCTGGCCGACTTCATCAAAGCCGCGAAGGCGAAGCCGGGCGAGTTCAGCATCGCGCAGGCCGGCAACGGCACCGTGGGGCACCTGGCCGGCGAAATGCTGGCGCGCCGCGCGGGCATCAAGCTCATGCAGGTGCCCTACAAGGGCGCAGGCCCGGCCATGAACGACCTGATCAGCGGGCAGATCGCGCTGTACTTCGGCAGCAGCGTTTCGGTGATGTCGCAGCTGTCGAACGGCCGCGCCCGCGCGCTGGCCGTCACCTCGGCCAAGCGCCTGCCCGCACTGCCGAACGTGCCCACCGTGGCCGAACAGGGTTTCGCGGGCTTCGAGGCCACGACCTGGGTCGGCCTCGTCGGACCGGTAGGGTTGCCCGCCGACGTGGTCAACCGCATCAACGCTGCGGTCGTAAAGACGGTGGCACGCAAGGACGTGCAGGACAAGCTCGCGCAGGAAGGCAGCGTGCCCGCCAGCGGCACGCCGCAGCAGTTCGACGCCTACATCCGCGCCGAGCACGCCAAGTGGGGCGCGCTGATCCGCGAAGCCGACATCAAGCTGGACTGAGCCGCATGGACCGGATCGACTGCGTCGTGATCGGCGCCGGCGTGGTGGGCCTGGCCATCGCACGATCGCTCGCCATGGCCGGGCGCGAGGTGGTGATCCTCGAGGCCGAGCACGCCATCGGCACGCATACCAGCGCGCGCAATTCGGAGGTGATCCACGCGGGCATCTCGTATGCGCCCGGCTCGCTCAAGGGCCGGCTGTGCGTGGCGGGCAAGGCCGCGCTGTACGCCTACTGCGCCGAACGCGGCATCGGCCACCAGCGCATCGGCAAGCTGATCGTGGCGGTGCAGGACTCGGAGCTGCCCGAGCTCGACAAATACGTCGCGCTCGGCGCGGCCCACGGCGTGACCGACCTGCGCATCCTCGACGCCGCCGAGGCACGCGACATGGAGCCCGAGGTGGCCTGCGTCGGCGCCCTGCACTCGCCCTCGACGGGCATCGTCGACAGCCACGCGCTGATGCTGTCGTACCTGGGCGACGCGGAACGTGCGGGTGCCTCGCTTGCCTTGCAGAGCCGTGTGCTGGCCGCGCGGCCCACGCCAGACGGCCTGGTGGTCGAGGTGGGCGGCGCGGAAGCAACGAGCGCGCTGTGCAACACGGTGGTGAACGCGGCGGGGTTGGGTGCGCAGCAGGTGGCATCGCGGATCGACGGCATGCCGGCCGGCCTGGTGCCACCGCTGTACTACGCGATTGGCCACTACTTCTCGCTGGCGCGCAAATCGCCCTTCCGCCATCTCGTGTACCCGACCGGGCGTGAAGGCGCCTTGCGCGCCCACGTGACGCTCGACCTCGGTGGGCAATGCAAGTTCGGGCCGGACCTGAGCTGGCGCGACGGCATCGACTACAGCTTCGACGCTTCGCGCGAAGCCGCCTTCTACCAATCGGTGCGCCGCTACTACCCTGCCCTGCAGGACGGTGAGTTGCAGCCGGGTTACACCGGCATCCGCCCACGCCTGGCCGGCCCCGGTTCTTCAATGCACAACACGGCGACGGATTTCGTGATCCAGACGCCGCAGGATCACGGCATCGCGGGGCTGGTGAATCTGTTCGGCATCGAGTCGCCGGGGCTGACGGCGTCGCTCGCGTTGGGCGCGCATGTTGCGGGCCTCGTGGCGAAGATGCATCCGTAAAAAAAACGGGCCCGAGGGCCCGTTCCTTCTGAAGACGTCTCCATTCAATCAGGAGCATGCATAGCTTGCGGCCTGCCTCGGATTGCCGCTTTGGAAGGTCGCCTTCTGCGGGTACGGGCAGATCGGCTGACTGATGGGCGTCGGGCTTCCCGCAAGCGAGTTCAGCACGATGCGGTCGGGCACGATGCCCTTTTCGACCCAGTCCGTCATCAGGCCGTACATCTGTCCGGGCGTGAGCGCAGGTGGGGTCGCCGCTTCATTGGACGTCGCATTCACCGAGCCATGTCCATTGCCGGGCAGCAGGTAGAAGCGATAAAAGTCCTGGACATTCGCCGCGCCGCCCATCTGGTTCAACACCCGCTGGTAGTAGTTGACGGAGCCCATCGAGAAGATCAGCTCGTCGTTGACACCGTGGTAATGGAGCAGCTTGCCACCACGCTTCTTGAACGCTGTCAGGTCCGGGTTGTCCGTGTTGATGTCCGCGAACCGCGGCTGCAGCGCCACGCCCCGATCGAAGGCGTTGGAGAGCTGCGCGTACGACAAGGACTTCCAGCCGTTCACACCGTTGCTCGTGGCGTTCCTGAAGTTGGGCCCCGCGAGCCTGGCGTCCTGCAGTTCCAATGCGACCTGGTCGGTGCCGACGGTGAATGCGGCGTTCGGGTTCGCCAGGCCGAAGGGAATGCCCGTCACCTTGGTGAATGACGCCTGATAAAGCGATGTGCCGCGCGGCAGTCCGTACCACTTCTGCGTGCCGCCCAACGTGACGTTCCAGCCGTTGTCGACGGCCGGGTCCGGCACGCTGCCATCGGCCGTCATGCCGTACCAGATCTTGTTGATGGCCTGCGCCTGGTCCCCGTTGACGCAGGATGGCGAGTGGCTGGTGCCCACCACCCCGGCGCTGCCTGCCGCACCCGAGCAAAGCACGGTGGCGTCCTTCGTCGGGTCGTACCTGCATTGCGAGTCGTCGAGGATGTAGCCCAGGTGCTGCCCACCCACCACGTCGCAGGCATTGATGGCTGCGTTGGACACCAGGTCCTGCTGCTCGTAGGTCGGGATCGCGATGCCCTTGTCCACGAGGTCGCGCTGCCAGACGATCTGCGGATAGAGTTCCGCGGTGGTGAACTTCGTCCAGTTGAGCGCGGGCACCGCGGCAATGATGCCGTCGAAGTCGTCCGGATTGGCCTGGGCGGCCTTGATGGCCTGGCGCCCGCCGGTGGAGGCTCCGTCGAAATAAGAGTATTTCGGCGCGGAGCCGTAGTAGGCCGTCGCGAGTGCCTTGGCCTTCACGGCCATTTCATGCACGCTGCGCTCCGAGAAGTCTTTCCACAGCGCCGTGTTGATGGTGCCATCCGGGTTCATCGCCCACGAGCCGCTGCCCGTCGGGTCGGTATGGCCCATGTTCTCGGACGCCGTGACAGCGCCTTCGGTGCCGGCAATGGCCGACGCCCTGCGCACGTCGTTCGCGGCAGCCGTGGCGCTCAGCTCCGAGGTCGAGCCTTCGAGCGACCCGCCGAAGCCGCCGTTGCCGGTGGCATGAAAGCGGCCATTCCAGTTCGCCTTGGCAGGCAGCCAGACTTCGATGCCGATGCCTGGCGATGTCGATGGCGCCTCGGCGGGGCCTGCGTTGCCTGGCCCGACATTGAGCTTGACCAGGCACAGATCGTTGGCCGCGGTGCTGGTCGTTGCAGTGGCGGTTCCGCTCAACAGCAGCGGCTCGCCTTTCTTGAACGACTTCACCAGCAGCACAGTGGTCTGGCTGTCCGGTTTGAAGTGGGTCTGGATGGAGTCGTCGCATGCGAGCTGCGGCGCCGGCCCGGGTGGCGCGGGAGGTGCGTTCGCAGCCGCGATGGCGGCAGCAATCGCCGCGGCTTGTGCCGCGTCGTTGCCGCCTCCGCCGCCGCCTCCGCATGCGGCGATCAGGCCGATGCAGGCGACGCTCACCATCAGGCGTCGGCAGCGCACGTGCGCGGGGTTCGTTGTAGTGGGGGTCATCGAAGGTCTCCTGTCGTTGTGGTGGGGCGCAGGCGCCGGTTCATCGGCATGCGTAGCTCGCGGCCACGAGCGGATCGCCACTCGCGAAGGTGATCTTCTTGGGATAGGCGCACAGCGGAAGGCTCTTGGCCACCGGCGACGACGGCAAGGTCTGCGCAGCGAGCACGTCGGGCGCCACGCCCTTCTCGACCCAGGCCTGCAGCGCCGCATAGAGCTGGCGGCGGTCCGGCACCGGTGGATGCGCATCAGGGTTCGTCGTCCCGTTGAAGTACCGGGTCGTGAAGTCGTTGCAGAAGAAGGTGCCGTTCAGGCAGATGAAGCCGTGCCCCATCGCAGGAACCAGGTACAGGCGATAGAAGTCCTGGGCCGAGGCCAGCCCTCCCATCCGGGCGACGACGCGTTCGAAGTAGTCGATGGAGCCCTGCGGCATGATCGCGCCGTCCGCCATGCCGTGGTAGTGAAGGATCTTGCCGCCGCGCGCCTTGAATGCCGACAGGTCCGGGTTGTCGGCGTCGACATGGTCGAACGCGCCCTGCAGCGCGGTGCCACGGTCGAAGGCATTCGACAGTTGCGCGTACGACAGGCTCTTCCACTTCGAAGCGCCGTTGCCCGACGCGTTCACGAACGTGGGGCCCGCCAGGCTCGCGTCTTGCAGATTGAGCGCGACGGTTTCGGCGGCAATGAAGAACGGCCCGTCCGGGGATGCCACGGTGCCCAGACCGGTGCCGCGCGGATAGCCGTACCAGCGGCGCGTCCCCGACAGGCCCGTGTCCCAGCCGTTGTCCAGCGCGGGATCGGGCACGCTGCCATCCGAGGTCATGCCGTACCAGATCTTGTTCATCGCAGTCGCCTGCGCAAGATTGACGCAGTCCGGCGTGGTGTTCGTGCCGGCTGCGGCGCCATTGCCGGTGACGCCCTGGCATAGCACCTTGGCATCCTTGGTGGGATCGTAGCGGCACTGCGCGTCGTCAAGGATGAAGCCCAGGTGCTGGCCGCCGACCACGTCGCACGCGTTGATCGCTGCATTGGAGACGAGGTTCTGCTGGCCCGTCGTGAGCGGCACGCCGCCGAGGTCGCGCTGGAACACGATCTGCGGATACAGGTCGGCCGTGATGAAGCGGGTCCAGTTGTTGGCAGGAAACGCCACCAGGATGCCGTCGAAGTCCGCCGGGTTGACCTGTGGTGAGCCCAACGCCTGCCGGCCTCCCATCGAGCCGCCGTCGAAGTACGCATACAGCGGGGCCGCGCCGTAGTACGCCTTGGCCAGGGCCTTGCTCTTCACGGCCATTTCATGAACGCTGCGCGTCGAGAAGTCGCGCCACTGCACCGTGTTGATCGTCCCGTCGGGGTTCATCGCGAACGAGCCGCCGTGCGCGGTGTCTGCATGGCCCGTGTCCGTGGTGACGCTGACTGCGCCCTCCGACGCTGCGACTGCCGCGGCGCTGCCTCCCGCATTCAACTGGTTCTGCAGCTTCGTGGTCGATCCTTCGTTCCCGCCGCCCCAACCACCGCTGCCGAGGGCGTGCACACGCTGGTTCCAGTTGGCAGGCGTCGGCAGCCAGATCTCCAGGCCAATGCCGGCGGAGGTCGAAGGCGCTTCCGCCGGGCCGGGATTGCCCGGCCCCACGTTGAGCTTCACGAGACAGAGGTCATTCCCGGCCGTCGGCGTGTCGGCGGTCACCGCCTCCGTCAACGCCAGCGGGTCTCCCTTCCTGAATGCCTTGACCAACAGTACGGTTGTCTGGTCGTCGGGCTTGAAGCCGGTCTTGATCGTGTCGTCGCAAGCGAGCACCGTGGGGCCGGAGGGCTGCGTGGGTGGCGTGGGCGTTGCGATCGGCGCCGCCACGAAGGCCGGCCCGTTGCTGCTGCCGCCGCAGCCCGCCAGCACCGCCGCAAGGGCCATGGCGGCCCCCATCTGCCAGGCCATTCGCCTGGGGCGCCGCACATCCGATCGTGGGGATTGAAAGGTCGATTTCACCGCTGTCTCCTGTCGCACTTTTATGTGAAGTAAATTGCATCAAAGCAAACCCGCGGCACGCTGTCCGTGTTGCCGCTGAGCGACGATAGGAGATGGGGTTGGGCATTTCTATCGAAAACCCGCCGCTTTCTTCTAGAAACGGGTGGCAAGGGCAAAGGATTACCCTATCCGGCGCCCTTAGACACATGCACTAAGCTGCACTTTTCAAGCGATGCGAAGCGCCGTTTCGCAGCTGGAATCCGTACTCAAGAAGCGATGCCATGGCCGGCTTTTCTGTGGAAAGTGGAACGTTCCCCCCGCTGGCGAACGCGGATCCGGGGTGGTGCGGCCTGCCCATCACGCTGGAGCGCTTGCCCGCAGACGCCGAAGTCATCGGGGCGGTCTGCATCGAGCCGTCGCTGGCGGTGGTTCGCGCCGGCAGCGGCAAGCGATGGTTCACGACCGCCGGGCGCTCGCGCGAGTTGCGCTCCGCACCCGCCATGGTCGAGCTGTACGAAGTTGGCTGCCGCATCGATCAGGCCCGGTGGGCCGGCACGCCAGGGGAAGTCATTGCCGTGCAGTTGCCCGCCGCGCGATTGAACGGCCTGCTGCACGGCGATGTGCCGCCGATCCAACTCCAGACACGCTACGAGCTCTTCGATCCGACGGTGTCGAACCTCGTCAATGCGCTGTGGAACGAGGCTGTCGACGCCTCACCGGTCGGGCGGCGCTATGTCGAGGGGTTGACGCTCGCGCTGGTCGGGCTGCTCAGCGAGCGCTACAGCGCGACCCCGCCGAAGCAAGCGGCACGCACCGGCAAGTTCGGCGCGCGCGACACCGAGCGGCTGCGCGCGGTCATCACGGAACAGCTGTCGGACGATCTCCCCATCAGCCGGCTTGCCGCGTCGCTGTCGATGAGCCCGTACCTCTTCGCAAAGATGTTCAAGGCGACCTTCGGGCGGCCGCCCCACGCCTTCATCCTCGAACAACGCATCGAAGCGGCCACGCGCGTGTTGCGCGCACAGCGGGACCGGCCGCTGGCGGAAATTGCCAATGCATTCGGCTTCAGCAGCCAGGCACATTTCACCGAAGCGTTTCGCCGCCGGACCGGCACGACACCGGCGCGCTGGCGCAAGGACGCCTAGGCGAAGGACAGCGATCCGCGACCGCACAAAAAAACGGGCCCGAGGGCCCGTTCCTTTTTGTCAGCCCCCGAAGGAGCTGAGTCGACCAATTACAGGCCAGCCTGGCGCGTGAACGACACGCTGGGCTTCTTGTACGCAGCCGGCACTTCGTCGCGGTAGAACGCGCGGCGGTCGAGGCTGGCGAGCGGGTCGTGGGCCTTGGCGACGGCTTCAGCGCGGATCGTCGAGCGGTCGGCGGTCGAGGTGAAGGTCTGTGCGCCGGCGGTGGCGCCGTCGCTGTACTCGTTGCCGGCGCGGGCGGCGGCCACGGCTTGCGACGCGACTTCCGAACGCGAGAGGGTCGAGTTCACGGTGTGCACGCCGTCATAGGTTTCGGCGTGGGCACCGGCAACAGCCAGGAGCGAGAGCGCAACGGCGGCGAGGGTCTTCGAGGCATTCATTTCAATCTCCTTCAGGTGGTGTGTCGATGGGATGAAGTTTGAGCCTGAAGCGCCCCAAAAAACGGCAGCAAAAGGAATCGCGGCGTTCACGGGATTGAAACAATCGCGCACCGCCCGCGCATGCGATGCGGCGGCCTACCCCCTCTCCTCCCGAGGGAACGCACGAGAAAGTTCTCGCTGCCGGCATTCCTTGCATGCGCCTCGCGCATGCAAGGAATGCACGCCGAACCTCAGTGCGAGATCATCCAGGGCCGCCGCGACGGGGCCGATTTCGCACCGTTCGGCGCGGTCTGCGTGGCACTGCGCCGCGACGATCCCGAGCAGCAACCGCAGCCCGAGGGATGGCGCAGCCGCGCGTAGTCGCGCGAGCTCGACGGCTCGTGCCGCGCGCGTTCGTTGGTGGCCATCGCGTGGCGCGTGTCGGCGGCCATCAGCGCCAGGCGCGGCGCGGCCGTGAACACGCGCGGCGAGGCGCTGCCGCAATCGGGGCAGGCGGCGGGCTCGTCGCGCTGGCCCGAAGGCCGCAGCGATTCGAAGCCGCCGCACTGCCCGCAGGCGTAGTCGTAGGTCGGCATGGCGTCAGCGCAGGTCGTGCGACAGCGGCATGTCGATGCTGCCGTCGATGAACTTCACCGGCCCCGAGGCGTTCGGGTTGATGTCGAAGTCGAAGATGCCCGTGGGCAGCCACAGCGTGGCGCACGAGTTGGGCACGTCGACCACGCCGCTGATGTGGCCCTGCACGGGCGCGGTGCCCAAAATCGAATAGGCCTGCGCGCCCGAGTAGCCGAACTTCTTCAGGTACTCGATGGCATTCAGGCAGGCCTGGCGGTAGGCCACGTTCACGTCCAGGTAGTGCTGCTTGCCGCTCTCGTCGACCGAGATGCCTTCGAAGATCAGGTAGTCGTTGTACTGCGGCGTGATCGGGCTGGGCTTGAAGATCGGGTTCTTGATGCCGTACTTCGCCATGCCGCCCTTGATGAGCGTGACCTTCATGTGCACCCAGCCGGCCATCTCGATGGCGCCGCAGAAGGTGATCTCGCCGTCGCCCTGGCTGAAGTGCAGGTCGCCCACGCTCAGGCCCGCGCCGTCGACGTACACGGGGAAGAACACCTTCGAGCCGCGCGACAGGTCCTTGATGTCGCAGTTGCCGCCGTGCTCGCGCGGCGGCACGGTGCGCGCGCCCTCGGCGGCGGCCTTCGCCCTCGCCTCGCCCGTCATCTTGCCCATGTGGGCGGTGCCGGCGAACGGCGGGTTGGCCAGGCCGGGCACGCGATCCGGGTCGGTGGCGATGAGCTTGCCTTCGCGCTCGTTCCACATGTCGAGCATGGGCTTGTCGGGCAGGCAGCCGATGAGGCCGGGGTGGATCAGGCCCGCGAAGTTCACGCCCGGAATGTGGCGCGAGCTCGTGAACATGCCCTTGAAGTCCCAGATCGATTTCTGCGCTTCAGGAAAGTGATCAGTCAGGAAGCCGCCGCCGTTCTTCTTCGAGAAGAAGCCGTTGAAGCCCCACAGGCTGTCCTGCTTGGCGCCGATGTCGAGCAGGTCGACCACCAGCAGGTCGCCGGGCTCCGCGCCCTTCACGCCCACCGGGCCCGAGAGGTAGTGCACCGTGCTCAGGTCGATGTCGCGCACGTCGTCGGCGCTGTCGTTGTTCTTGATGAAGCCGCCGGTCCAGTCGAAGGTCTCCAGGATGAAGTCGTCGCCCGGGTTGACCCAGCAGGCCATCGGAATGTCCGGGTGCCAGCGGTTGTGGATGTTCTCGTTCTCCGTAGGCGGCTTGGTCAGGTCGACCTTGATCAGCGTGTCCGTCATGTGCAGTGGCTCCTGGGGTTGTGGTTAGACAGAGAGATAGGCTTTGATGTGTTCCACATCGGTCTTGTCGCGCGCGGTCTCGTGCACGAGCCGGCCGCCTTCGATGACGAACAGCCGGTCGGCCACGTCCATCGCGAAGCTCAGCACCTGCTCGGACACGACGATGGTGATGCCGCGCAGCTTGCGGATCTCGTTGAGCGCCTTGGCGATGTCCTTGATGATCGAAGGCTGGATGCCTTCGGTAGGCTCGTCGAGCAGCAGCACCTTCGGGTCGGTGACGAGCGCGCGTGCAATCGCCAGCTGCTGCTGCTGGCCGCCCGAGAGGTTGCCGCCCTTGCGGCTCTTCATGTCCCACAGCACGGGGAACAGCGCGTAGATCTCTTCGGGGATGCGCCGGGTCTTCGAGTTCTCCAGGCCGGTCTGGATGTTCTCTTCCACCGTCAGCGTCGGGAAGATCATCCGGCCCTGCGGCACGTACGCGATGCCCTTGGCCACGCGGCGAAAGCTCTCGTCGCGCGACACGTCCTGCCCCGCCACTTCGATGCGTCCGCTCTTGATCGGCAGCACGCCCATGAGGCTCTTGAACAGCGTGGTCTTGCCCATGCCGTTGCGGCCCATGATGGCGATGGTTTCGTTGGCATGGCCCACGAACGAGATGCCGTGCAGCGCCTCGCTCTGGCCGTAGGCGGTGTGCAGGTCGTCGACCTTCAGCATGATGGTGCTCATGGTTCAGTGGCCCAGATAAACGTCGATGACCTTCGGGTCGGCCTGCACCTTCTCCATCGGCCCTTCGGCCAGGATCTTTCCCTGGTGCATCACGGTGACCTTGTGCGCGATCTGCTTCACGAAGGCCATGTCGTGCTCGATGACGATCACGGCGCGGTTGCGGCAGATGCGCTGGAGCAGGTCGGCCGTGAGCTCGCGTTCGCGCGCGCTCATGCCGGCAATGGGCTCGTCGAGCATCAGCAGCTCGGGCTCCTGCATCAGCAGCATGCCGATCTCGAGCCACTGCTTCTGGCCGTGGCTCAGGAGGCCGGCTTCTGTGCCGAGCTTGTCGGCCAGGCCGATCTCCGTGGCGATCGCCTGCACCTTGCCCTTGACCTCGTCGTCGCACTGGAAGGCCAGCGCGCCGAACACCGAGCGGCCCTTCGGAAACGACACCTCCAGGTTCTGGAACACGCTGAGGTTCTCGTAGATCGACGGCGTCTGGAACTTGCGCCCGATGCCCAGCCGCACGCGCTTGTGCTCGGCCATCTTCGTGAGCTCGGTGTTCTTGAACTTGATGCTGCCGGCGCTGGCGCGCGTCTTGCCGCAGATCAGGTCGAGCAGCGTGGTCTTGCCGGCGCCGTTGGGGCCGATGATCACGCGCAACTCGTTCTTGTCGATGTACAGCGTCAGGTCGTCGATGGCCTTGAAGCCGTCGAAGGAGACGCTGAGGTCTTCCACGGCGAGGGCGAAGTCGGTGTTGCTCATGAGGTGGGGCTCCGGTGTCGGTCAGGCGCGCTGGCGGCCGATGCCTTCGGGCAGCACGGGCTCGGCCTGCGGCGTGGCGACGGGTGAAGGGGCCGACACGGCGGCGGGCGGCGGCTTCGTCGCGGCGTCGCGCAGGGCCTGGCGGCGCGAGGCCCACCACGGCTTGATCGTGTCTTCCCACAGGCCCGCCAGGCCCATCGGGAAGGCCATGGTCACGCCGATGAAGAGCGCGGCCATCAGGAACAGCCACAGGTCGGGAAAGCTCTCGGAGAACAGCGTCTTGCCCGCGTTCACCAGCAGCGCGCCGTACACCGCGCCCACCAGGCTCATGCGGCCGCCGACGGCGCAGAAGATCACCATCTCGATCGAGGGCACGATGCCCACGAAGCTCGGCGACATGAAGCCCACCTGCAGCGCGAACATCGCGCCGCCGATGCCCGAGAGCCCGGCCGCCAGGCAGAAGGTGAAGACCTTGAAGTTCGACACGTCGTAGCCCGAGAAGCGCACGCGGTCTTCCTTGTCGCGCATGGCCAGCAGCAGCGTGCCCAGCTTGCTGGTCTGCACCCAGCGGCACAGCAGGATGCTTGCCACCAGCAGGCCCACGCAAACGTAATACAGCACGTACTTGGCGCCGTCGGTGCGCGTGTCCCAGCCCAGCATCGTCTTCAGGTCGGTCATGCCGTTCACGCCGCCCGTGTAGCCCTGCTGGCCGATGATGAGCACGGTGCAGATCAGCGCAACCGCCTGCGTGATGATCGCGAAATACACGCCGCCCACGCGCCGCTTGAACATCGCGAAACTCACGAGCCAGGCCAGGGCCATCGGCGCCAGCACCACCAGCGCAAGGCTCAGCGGAAGGCTCTTGAACGGCAGCCACAGCGCGGGCAGCTCGGTGATCTGGTTCCAGTCCATGAAGTCCGGAATGCCGGGCGTCGACTGGATCTTGGTGGTGACGGGGTCGGAGGCTTCGAGCTTGAGGAACATCGCCATCGCATAGCCGCCGATGCCGAAAAACACGCCCTGCCCCAGGCTCAGCACGCCGCCGTAGCCCCACACCATGACGAGGCCCACGGCCACGAAGGCGTAGCTGAGGTACTTGCCCACGAGGTTGAGGCGAAAGATGTCGAGCGAGAGCGGCAGCACGACCGCCAGCAGCAGCACCAGGAGCAGCAGGCTGCCGAGCTGGTAGCGCAGGATCGAGGCCTTGATGAAATTCATCGGAACGTTCTCCAAAACAGGAATCGGGTTCAGCGGCGGACCTTGACTGCGAACAGTCCCTGCGGTCGCATCATGAGAATCAGCACGATCAGCGACAGCGTCAGCACCTTGGCCATCGAGCCGGTCATGAAGAACTCCGAGATCGACTGGGTCTGCGCAATGCCGAAGGCCGAGACCACCGTGCCCAGCAGGCTGGCCGCGCCGCCGAAGGTGACGACCAGGAAGGCGTCGACGATGTACAGCGAGCCCGAGGTCGGCCCGGTCGAGCCGATGGTGGTGAAGGCCGCGCCCGCCACGCCGGCAATGCCGCAGCCGATGGCGAAGGTGAGGCGGTCGGTCTTCTGGGTGTCGATGCCGGTGGCGTTGGCCATGGTGCGGTTGGCCACGGTGGCGCGCACCCGCAGGCCCCAGCGGCTCTTGTGCAAGGCGATGAGCACGCCGCCCGTGACCAGCGCGGTGAGCGCCAGCACGAACAGGCCGTTGATCGGAATGTCCAGGCCCTCGTGCGGCGTCCACGAGCCCATGAGCCACTCGGGCAGCGTGGGGCTCACCTCCTTCGGGCCGATGAAGGTGCGAAAGATCTGCTGCAGGCCCAGGCTCACGCCCCAGGTGGCGAGCAGCGTGTCGAGCGGGCGCTTGTACAGGTGGCGGATCAGCGCCCACTCCACGAGCCAGCCCGCGATGAAGGCGAACACGAAGGCCAGCCCGATCGCGATCGGAAAGTAGTACGGCATGAGCGAGGGCGCCATGCGCTCGGTCACCTGCGCGGCCAGGAAGATCGAGTAGGCGCCGATGGTCATGAACTCGCCATGCGCCATGTTGATCACGCCCATCTGCCCGAAGATGATCGCGAGCCCGAGGCCCATGAGCAGCAGCACCGCGAAGAGGCTCAGCCCCGCGAAGCCCTGCATCAGGCCGATGTTCATCATGTCCGACAGCGTCATGGCGGAAGTTCCGGAGTGTGGGTATTGGCGCCCTCTCCCGCACGCGGGAGAGGGTTGGGGTGAGGGCCTGCGGCCTACTTACTGGTAGCCCTTGGGGAACGGATCGGGCTTGATGAGCTCGCCCGATTCCGCAACGACCTTGAAGCTGCCATCGAGCTGCCCCTGCCCGATGCGCGCCTTGCTCCACAAGTGATGGTTCGCATCCAGCTTCACGTAGCCCTCCGGCGCCGTCTTCAGCTCGATGCCCGGCGACGCCGCCACCACCTTGTCGATGTCGAAGCTGCCCGCCTTCTCCACCGCGGCCTTCCACAGCCACGGGCCGAGGTAGCCGGCCTGCGTCACGTCGCCGATCACCGCGTCCTTGCCGTACTTGGCCTTGAAGGCGGCCACGAACTTCTTGTTGTTCTCGTTGTCCAGCGACTGGAAGTACTTCATCGACGAATAGAAGCCCGCGAAGTTCTCGCCGCCCACGCCGGTCATTTCGTCCTCGGTCACGGCCAGCGTCAGCAGGAACTGCTTGTCGCCAGTGATGCCCGCGGCCTTGAGCTGCTTGTAGAACGCCACGTTCGAGCCGCCCACCACGGCCGCGAAGATGCAGTCGGGCTTGGCCACCTTGATCTTGTTGATCAGCGAGTTGAAGTTGGTGTGGCCCAGCGGGTAGTACTCCTCGCCCTTGACCGAACCCTTCTGGAAGTTCTCGATGTGCTTGCGCGCGATCTTCATCGAGGTGCGCGGCCAGATGTAATCGGAACCGACGAGGAAGAAGGTCTTGGCCTTCTTCTCCTTCGCGCCCCAATCGAGGCCCCAGATGATCTGCTGCGTGGCCTCCTGGCCCGTGTAGATCACGTTCTTGCTCTGCTCCAGGCCTTCGTAGAAGGTCGGGTAGTACAGGAGGCCGTTCTCTTTTTCGAACACCGGCAGCACAGCCTTGCGCGAGGCGCTGGTCCAGCAGCCGAACACGGCCGCGACCTTGTCGTTGACCAGCAGCTTCTTCGACTTCTCGGCGAAGGTGGGCCAGTCGGAGGCGCCGTCTTCCTTGATGACCTTGATCTTGCGGCCCAGGATGCCGCCCATCGCGTTGATCTGGTCGATGGCGAGCTGCTCGGCCTGGATGGAGCCGGTCTCCGAAATGGCCATGGTGCCGGTGGACGAATGCAGCTGGCCCACCGTGACTTCGGTGTCGGTCACCGCGAGCTTGGTGGTGTTGACCTTGGCCGTGGGGAACTGACCCTGGCCGAAGCTCAGGCCGCTCAGCCCCATCACGGGCAGCGCGGCGGCGCCCTGCAGCAGGCGGCGGCGGCGCAGGGCCATGGCATCGAGGGAAGAAGGATCGGAATCACGCGACATCAGGAACTCCAGGCAGGTTGAAAGAAGAGTGAGCCGCGCACCATCGCAGTGCATCGGACGGTGCTGCGAGCACCATGGCTGGTACTTTAGAAATCACTTGCCTCTGCGCGAATACGTCATTCAACGTAGCGATGCGCCCCCGCCCGGGCCGCAGACTCGCGAGCAGACAAGGCACGGGACAGCAGGGAGCGCTTCTTGCTGTACCTGCCGCATGCCACCGTTGCCGCCGCCGCGAGAACCCGCCATGACATCCGTCTCCGGACAGAAGATCTTTCGCATCCGCCGCGACTACAACGCCTGGGTCGCGAACGAAACGCTGGAGGACTACGCGCTGCGCTACACGCCGCGCAGCTTTCGCAAGTGGTCGGAGTTCCGCGTGGCCAACGCGGCCTTCGGCGCCACCTCGTTCCTGGCGCTGGAAGCCATCGGCGGCGCGATCGCGCTGAGCTACGGCTTCTCGAACGCGCTGTGGGCGATCCTGGTGGTGGGGCTCATCACCTTCCTCACGGGCCTGCCCATTTCGTACTACGCGGCGCGGCACGGCGTGGACATGGACCTGCTCACGCGCGGCGCGGGCTTCGGCTACCTGGGCTCCACGCTCACCTCGCTGATCTACGCGAGCTTCACTTTCATCTTCTTCGCGCTCGAAGCGGCCATCCTCGCGCTGGCGCTGCAGATGTACCTCGACTGGCCGCTGTGGCTGCTGTACCTGGTGTCGTCGATCGTGATCATTCCGCTGGTGGCGCGCGGCATCACGCTGATCTCGGGGCTGCAGCTGTGGACACAGCCGATCTGGATCGTGCTGTTCGTCTGTCCCTTCATCGCGGTGATGGTGAAGAAGCCCGAGCTGTACGCCGACTTCACCGGCCTCGTGGGCCGCACTTCGGACAGCAGCGGCTTCGATCCGCTGATGTTCGGCGCTGCCGCCACCGTGGCTTTCTCGCTCGTGGTGCAGATCGGCGAGCAGGTCGACTACCTGCGCTTCCTGCCCGAGAAGACCGCCGCCAACCGCGGTCGCTGGTGGACGGCGGTGCTGGTCGCGGGGCCGGGCTGGATCGTGCCGGGCATGCTGAAGATGATGGGCGGCGCGTTCCTGGCCTTCCTGGCGTTGCAGCACGAGATTCCGGCCAACCACGCGATCGAGCCCACGCAGATGTACCTCACGGGCTTCTCGTACGTGCTGCGCGACCCGGCGTGGGTGCTGGGCATCACGGTGCTGTTCGTGGTCGTGTCGCAGATGAAGATCAACCTGACCAACGCCTATGCGGGGTCGCTCGCGTGGTCGAACTTCTTTGCGCGCCTCACGCACAGCCACCCGGGGCGCGTGGTGTGGCTGGTGTTCAACGTGGCCATCGCGATCCTGCTGATGGCGCTGGGCGTGTTCGCCGCGCTGGAGCACGTGCTGGGCTTCTACAGCAACATCGCCATCGCCTGGGTCGGCGCGCTGGTGGCCGACCTGGTCATCAACAAGCCGCTGGGCTGGAGCCCGAAGACCATCGAGTTCAAGCGCGCGCACCTGTACGACATCAACCCCGTGGGCCTGGTCGCGATGCTGGTGGCGGCGGCGCTCGCGATGCTGGCCTACTCGGGCGCACTCGGCCAGTGGGCACGGGCCTTCTCGCCCTTCATCGCGCTGGCCACGGCCATGGCCGTGTCACCCCTGCTGGCGTGGCGGACGCGCGGTCGCTACTACCTGGCGCGCACCGACATCGACCGCTGGACGCCGGGCCAGAGCGTGAAGTGCTCGGTGTGCGACAACAGCTTCGAGTCGGAAGACATGGCGCATTGCCCGGCCTACAGCGCACCGATCTGCTCGCTGTGCTGCACGCTCGAATCGCGCTGCCACGACCGCTGCAAGACCGACTCGCGCGCCGCCGAGCAGATGAGCGGCTGGCTGCAGGCGCTGCTGCCGCCCGCGCTGTCGGCGCGGCTGAACTTCCGCGTCGCGCACTACCTGCTGGTCGCCACCTCGCTCATCGCGTTGCTGGCCACGGTGGTGGGCGTGGTCTACGCGCAGGAGGCCATCGCGGGCACCATCGATTCGGCGATGGCGACGGCCTTTCTCAAAGTGTTCGCGCTGCTCTCGGTGATCGCCGCCGTGGCCGCGTGGTGGGTGGTGCTGGGCAGCGAGAGCCGGCAGATGGCGCAGGAAGAATCGAACCGCCACAACAACCTGCTGGCCCTGGAGATCGAAGCGCACCGCCGCACCGACGCCGCGCTGCAGACCGCCAAGGAAGCCGCCGAGGCCGCCAACCAGGCCAAGACCCGCTACGTGGCCGGCATGACGCACGAGCTGCGCACGCCGCTCAACAGCATCCTGGGCTACTCGCAGATCCTGCTCAAGGGCGGCGACGCGGCCCTGCCGCCGCGCGAGGCGGTGCAGACCATCCACCGCAGCGGCGAGCACATGCTGGGCCTCATCGACGGGCTGCTCGACCTGGCGCGCATCGAGGCCGGCCGGCTGCAGCTGGAGCCCTCGCCGCTGGCGCTGCCGGCCTTTCTCGACCAGGTGGTGCAGATGGTGCGGCCGCAGGCCGAGGCCAAGGGCCTGGCGTTCGTCTACACGCATGCGGGCCGCCTGCCGCCGTGGGTGCATGCCGACGTGAAGTGGCTACGCCAGATTCTCATCAACCTGCTGACCAACGCCGTGCGCTTCACCGACAGCGGCACCGTCACGCTGCACGTCGACGCGCGGCGCGAGGTGCTGCGCTTCGACGTGGTCGACACCGGCATCGGCGTGGCGCCGCAGGACCGCCAGCGCATCTTCCTGCCCTTCGAGCGCGGCGCCGCGGGCCGCCGGCGTGGCGAGCCGGGCACGGGGCTGGGCCTGACCATCACCGGGCTGCTCACCTCGCTCATGGGCGGCGAGCTCAAGCTGGCGTCGACCTCGTCGGCGGGCAGCACCTTCAGCGTGCGCGTGTACCTGCGTGAGGTGGCTGACCCCGGCCCGCAGGCGGGCTCACGCGAGCCGGTGTCGGGCTACCTGGGCGAACGCCGCACGCTGCTGGTGGTGGACGACCAGCCGGTGCAGCGCCAGATGCTTGCCGGCATGCTCGCGCCGCTGGGCTTCACGGTGCGCGAGGCGGCCAGCGGCACCGAGTGCCTGGACAGCCTGCGCGAAGAGCTGCCCTCGGCCATCCTGCTGGACCTGACGATGGACGACATGGACGGCTGGCAGACCGCGCGCTCGGTGCGGGCCTCGGGCTTTGCCGAGCTGCCGATCATCATCGTCTCGGCCAACATGTTCGAGAACCAGGCCGACCGGTTGCGCGCCGCGGGCTGCCAGGCCTTCGTGGGCAAGCCGGTGATCGAATCGGAACTCATCGCCACGCTGGAGCGGCACCTGGGCCTCGAATGGCTGGCGACCGGCGACGCCCTGCCGCCGCCCGCCGACCCCGACGCGAACCCGGTGCGCCCGCCCCTGCTCGCGCTCGGCGAAGACGACCGCGCCGACCTCATGCGCCTGGTGCAGATGGGCCACGTGCGTGGCCTGCACACCGCGCTCGACCGGCTGGCCGCGGCCTCGCCCGCGGCGGCGGCCACCTGCACCTGGCTGCGCGGCATGGTCGCGCGCTTCGAACTCGACAACCTCCGCAACGCACTGGCAGAAGATGCAGACACTCCCCTTGCCCGGTCATGAATCCGAACGCCCCGTCGTGCTGGTGGTGGACGACGCCCCCAGCAGCCTGGGCATGCTGTGCGACACGCTCGAGGCCAGCGGCTACACCGTGCTGGTGGCGGCCGACGGCGAGGCCGCGCTGCAGCGGCTCGAGCTGGTGGTGCCCGACGCGATCCTGCTCGACGGCCTGATGCCCGGCCTCTCGGGCTTCGAGACCTGCCGGCGCATCAAGGCCAACGCGGCGCTGGCGCACATCCCGGTGCTGTTCATGACGGGCCTGTCGGAAACCGCGCACGTGGTCGAGGGCTTCGAGTGCGGCGGCGTCGACTACGTGGTGAAGCCGATCCGCGCGCAGGAGGTGCTGGCGCGGCTGCACACCCACACGCGCAACGCCCGCATCACGCGCATGGCGCGCGACGCGGTCGACGTGGCGGGCATGGGCGTGGTGTTCGTCGACACGCGCGGGCGCATCGCCTGGCGCTCGCCGCAGGCTGCGCTGTGGCTGCATGCGCTCGAAGACCCGGTGGCGCCGGGGCGCCTGCCCGCGTCGGTGGAGCCTGCGCTGGCGCCGGGCGCGTCGATCGCCATCGGCACCGCCACGGGCATGCGCCTGTCGGTGCGCAACCTGGGCGCGGCGGCGCTGGGCGAGACCATGCTGCTGTTCGCCATCCAGCGCGAAGGCCCGGCCGCGCGCCTGGCCGACGCGGCCCTCACGCCGCGCGAGACCGAGGTGCTGTCCTGGCTCGCCAAGGGCAAGACCAACCGTGACATCGGCGAGATCCTGGGCACCAGCCCGCGCACGGTGAACAAGCACCTGGAGCACATCTTCGAGAAGCTGGGCGTGGAGACCCGCGCGGCGGCTGCGGCACTGGCGAGCGGCATGTAAAGCCCCACGGGGTAACCGCCCCCGCGGCACTGGGCTATCGCCCCCCAAAGGCGCCGGTTGCGCTCAGAATGCGAAAGCCACAGGAGAGAGAGATGCTTTCAAGCCTGCTGACCTTCCCGCCCCGCGAAAGCGCCTACCGGCGCAAGTTCCTGAACAACACGGACGAGAACCTCTTCATGGGGTCGTTCGAGAGCTTCGAGGCGGCCGAGGCCGGCGCGCCGCCCTCCAAGGCCGTCGGCTACGCCAATGCCGACGCGGGCGAGCTCTACAGCCCGCAGATCTATTTCTACGACTACCCTGGCCTCTTCTGGCTCGGCCGCTCCATCGACGCGGGCCTGACGCGCGTGTTCGACCTGGGCGGGCACGTCGGCATCAAGTACTACGCCTTCCGGCGCGTGCTGAGCTACCCCGACACCCTGAGCTGGACGGTGTGCGACGTGCCCGGCGTGGTCGAGAGCGGCCGCGCGATGGCCGTCAAGCGCGAGGCGACCGCGCAGCTCGGCTTCACCACCGACTACCGCGACGCGAGCGGCTGCGACGTGCTGTACGTGTCGGGCAGCCTGCAGTACCTGCCGGTGCGCATGGACGCGATTCTTTCCGCGCTCGCCGTGAAGCCCCGGCGCATCGTCATGAACACCACGGCCGTGCACCCCGAGCGCACGATCTACACGCTCAACAGCATCGGCGTGGCCGTGTGCGCCTACCGCATCCAGCACCACGACGAGCTGCTGGCCGACCTGGCACGCGCCGGCTACCGCAAGCGCGACGTGTGGCGCAACGAGGGCAAGCCGATCGAGGTGCCCTTCGTCGATGGCGGCGACAAGCCTTACTACGCGGGCTGCTGCTTCGACCTCATCGCCTGATTGCCTGATCGCCCGCGGGTGCATCGGCCCGGCCCTGCCCGGGCTCGAAAACCGCTTGACGGCCTCCGAAAAGATATTAAAGTGATATCACTTTTAACGGAGGCCCCATGCAAGACACGACCCCCACCCCACCGCGCAAGGTCCGCAAGGAGCGCCCCTACCGGTCCGTCAACGGCTACGGCCTCGTGGCCGTGTCGCTGGTGCTGATCGGGCTCGGCGCCTGGGCCCTCGTGCAGCGGATGATGCCGCTGCCCATGAACGTCTTGCTGATCGTCGCGGGCGTGGCGCTGCTGCCGGGGCTGTACATGCTGCAGCCGAACGAGGGCATCATCCTCACGCTGTTCGGCGAGTACCAGGGCACCGACCGCACCGAGGGCCTGCGCTGGACCAACCCGTTCCAGGCCGGCCAGAAGATCTCACTGCGCGCGCGCAACCTGAACACGCCGCCGCTGAAGGTGAACGACAAGCGCGGCAACCCGGTGGAGATCGGCGCGGCCGTGGTCTGGCGCGTGCACGACACGGCGCAGGCCGTGTTCGAGATCGACGACTACAACAAGTTCGTCGCCATCCAGTCCGAAGCCGCCATCCGCCACCTGGCCACGCTCTACGCCTACGACAGCGGCGACGACCTGCAAAGCGACGAGGTCACGCTGCGCGCCGGCCTGGACGTGGTGGCCGACGCCCTCAAGGCCGAGCTGAACCAGCGCTTTGCCAGCGCCGGCGTCGAGGTGCTCGATGCCAAGCTCACCCACCTGGCCTATGCGCCCGAGATCGCCCAGGTGATGCTGCGGCGCCAGCAGGCGGTGGCCATCGTGAGCGCGCGGCACCAGATCGTGGCGGGCGCGGTGGGCATGGTCGAGGCCGCCCTCAAGGGGCTGTCGGAGCGCAACCTCGTCGTGCTCGACGACGAGCGCAAGGCCTCGATGGTGTCGAACCTGCTGGTGGTACTGTGCTCGGACCGCGAAACCCAGCCCGTGGTCAACACGGGCACGCTCTACACCTGATGCATCCACGGCCCCCGCTCACCGCCGCCACCTCGTTGTTCCCTGATGGCCAGTCCCGGTAAGAAGTCCTATCCGCTGCGCATCGATCCGGCCCTGTGGGCCGAGATCGAGCGGCTGGCGGCCCAGGAGCTGCGCAGCGCGAACGCGCAGGTCGAGTTCCTGCTGCGCGAAGGGCTGGCGAAGCGGGGGCGGCTGCCGGCGGCGGCTGCGCCCGCCAAGGACGCGGACCCGCCCAAGCCCTCGCGCTAGTAGTAACCCCGAATTTCCTGAAGGCCGATTGACAGCCTCGGCCCCTACGATGGCACGGCACGATCTTCAGGAGACACACGCCGTGACAGCCTTCGCCTTCCCCCGTTCCGCCCTGACCCGCCGCGCCGCCCTGGCGCTGGCCGCCTCCTTCGCGCTCGCTGGTTGCGTCAGCACCCCACCCGCCGCCACGGGCGACATCCACGTCATGACCTCCGGCGGCTTCACCGCCGCCTACAACGAGCTGCGCCCCGGCTTCGAGCGCAGCACCGGGCGCAGCGTGAAGACGGCCTACGGCGCGTCGATGGGCAACGCCAGCGATTCGATTCCCAGCCGCCTGGGGCGCAACGAGCCCGCCGACGTGGTGATCCTGGCGCGCCCCGCGCTCGATGCGCTGGTGGCGCAGGGCAAGGTGGTGGCGGGCAGCCAGGTCGACCTGGTGCGTTCGTCGATCGGTTTCGCGGTGCGCAAGGGCGCGCCCAAGCCGGACATCGGCACGGTCGACGCGCTCAAGCGCACGCTGCTCGCGGCGCCGTCGATCGCCTATTCGGCGAGCGCGAGCGGCACCTACTACGAGACCGAGCTGCTCAAGACGCTGGGCATCGAGGACCAGGTCAAGCCCAAGAGCAAGCGCATCCTGAGCGAGCGCGTGGGCACGGTGGTGGCGCGCGGCGACGCGGCCCTCGGCCTGCAGCAGGTGAGCGAGCTGCTGCCCATCGAGGGCATCGACTACATCGGCCCGCTGCCCGCCGAAGTGCAGCGCGTGACGGTGTTCTCGGCCGGCGTGGCCACGGCCTCGAAGCAGCCCGAGGCGGCGCGCCAGCTGATCCGCTACCTCAACGCGCCGGCCGCGGCGCCGACGATCGCGAAGACGGGGCTGGAGCCCATGTCCGCGCGCTGAACTGCGGCTTCACGGCCCGTAAACTGGCGGCCTTCATCCCCTCCTTCCTCTTTCCGACGAACGGACGCCATGACCACATCGCCCTCTTCCGCCCTCGTGACCGCCTTTGCGCCCAGCGGCACGCTGCGCGCCTCGATCAACCTCGGCAACCCGATCCTGGCCAACAAGGACGCCACCACGGGCGAGCCGGTCGGCGTGTCGATCGACCTGGCCCGCGAGTTCGCGCGGCGCCTTGGCGTGGGCATCGAACTGGTGGTGTTCGAGAAGGCCGCGGCCTCGGTGGACGCGGTGAAGAACGAGAAGGCCGACATCGGTTTCTTCGCAGTCGATCCGGCGCGCAGCGAAGGGCTGCGCTTCACGGCGCCTTATGTGCTGATCGAGGGCAGCTACCTCGTGCCCGAATCCTCTGCGCTGACCGACAACGCGCAGGTCGATGCTGCAGGCCGCCGCATCTCGGTCGGCTCCGGGAGCGCCTACGACCTGTTCCTCACGCGCGAGATCAAGGCGGCCGAGATCGTGCGCCTTCAGGGCGCGGGGCCTGCGCTCGCTGCATTGCGCGCGGGCCAGGTCGAGGTGGCGGCGGGCATTCGCCAACTGCTCGAAGGCGAAGCGGCCCGCGCACCGGGGGTGCGTGTGCTGCCGGGGCACTTCATGGTGATCCAGCAGGCGATGGGGACGCCGGCCAGCCGGGGGGCCGAGGCGCAGGCGCTGCTCTCTTCCTTTGTCGAAGAGATGAAGGCTTCGGGCTTTGTGGCCGATGCGTTGAAACGCCATCGCATCGAAGGCGCGATCGTTGCGCCGTAACTAGGCGCTCTTTTTCAGGGCGCGTGCACAGGCCACCGGGTACTTCCCTCCGCGAATGTCCCCCGGCCTGCGGCCTCCTCCTTGATTTCG